>NZ_JBIVVC010000013.1:0-226155 GCF_044757485.1 Streptomyces sp. NPDC091272 | reverse complement strand
GCAGGGGGGACCCTGTGGGAGAGTAGGACGCCGCCGAACAATTATTGTGAGAGTGCCCCGTACCGGGATAACCGGTACGGGGCATTTTTGCGTTCGGGGACCATGTCCGGGGCATTCTGAGGCCCTCTCCGCTGCCTTCGGGGGCCATCTCCGCGCTTCGGGGCTTCTGCGCGTTCTACGGTTCCGATAGCCTGGCCCGCGTCGGCGCGTACCCACTGTCGTGGGGCGCGACCCATTTCACGCTGGAGTGTGACTCTGTGCTGCGCACGATGTTCAAGTCGAAAATCCACCGGGCCACCGTGACCCAGGCCGATCTGCACTACGTCGGATCCGTCACCGTCGATGCCGAGCTCATGGAAGCCGCCGATCTGCTGGCCGGCGAGCTTGTGCACATCGTCGACATCACCAACGGGGCCCGGTTGGAGACGTACGTCATCGAGGGAGAACGCGGGACGGGAGTGATCGGGATCAACGGCGCGGCAGCCCACCTCGTCCACCCCGGAGACCTGGTGATCCTCATCAGTTACGCCCAGATCGACGATGCCGAGGCGCGTGGGTTCGCGCCACGCGTGGTGCACGTGGGGGAGGGCAACCGCATCGTGGGGACGGGGGACGACCTGGCCGAACCCGTCCCGGACACCGCCGGACAGCTCAGGAACCCTCTGGCGGCCGCCGGCTGACCCCGCGGACGGCGGCGGGTGCCGGGGTGTGGACTCGGCGGGCGTGGGCAGCCGCTCCGGGAGAGAGTGGGGTTGATCCGCACTTCGACCAGACTCCGAAACTCTGGAGGTCGATCAGGCATGACCCAGCCGAATCCCGATCCCGTACCGCCCGCGCCGACGCCGTCCCCCGGGCCGACCGGGCCGGACCCGGGGCCGCTCCCCGGCCCCCTGCCGGGGCCTACGCCGGTACCGCCCGGCCCGGCGCCGGACCCTGTCCCGCCGGGGCCGCTGCCGGACCCGGTGCCCCCGGGGCCCGGCCCGGACCCGGCTCCCGAGCCGGCGCCGGGGCCGTTGACCTGAGCGAGCAGCGGGCGCGGTGACGACTGCATGGGGGCCCTGTACGGACACGTTCGTACAGGGCCCCCTGCTGTGCCGTTTACATCCGTGCAAGATCCCCGTGCCGTGCCGTGCCGTGCCGTGCCGTGCGGACCCGTGCGGATACGTCCGTGCAGGAAGGGCGCCTGCCATGCCGTGCGCTCCCGGCTACTGCGTGGCTCCCGTTCCGGTTGGCGGCACGGCAGCCGCGCTGTTGAGAAAAACCGATGGACCCGCAGGAGCCGCCTCACTACCGTGGCCCCGTGTCCAGTCCCGAGGCGTCAAGACTCTAGCCACCGGTCGTCCGGTGGCTTCTCCGCGTGGTCGCGTGGTTTGTTCCGCGACCCCTGCGAGCGTTGCCCGCCACCGGACCACCGGCGTCGTCAAGGCTGTGTCTCATCACGACGTCGTTGTGGGGTCTGCTGTGCCGTTCGCTCTCCATCTGCTCGCGCTCGCCGTCTTTGCGCAGGGCACCTCTGAATTCATGCTGTCCGGGCTGGGGCCCGGGATCGCCAGGGGCCTGGGTGTGTCCCTGCCGGTCGCCGGGTCGCTGACCTCGGCGTTCGCCGTCGGAATGGTCGTGGGGGCGCCGCTCATGGCGATCCTGGGCCTGCGTTGGTCCCGACGCGGCGCGCTGCTCGCGTTCCTGCTCGTCTTCCTCGGCGTCCACGTCGTGGGCGCGCTCACCGGGAGCTTCGCCGTGCTGCTCGGCACCCGGGTCGTCGGGGCGCTGGCCAGCGCCGGCTTCCTCGCGGTCGCCCTCGTGGCCGCCACCGACATGGTCGCGCCGGAGGCCAAGGGGCGAGCCACCTCCGTGCTTCTCGGCGGAGTCACCCTCGCCTGTGTGGCGGGTGTGCCCGCCGGGGCGTGGCTCGGCCAGCTCTGGGGCTGGCGCGCCGCGTTCTGGGCCGTGGCACTCCTGGCGGTGCCCGCGGTCGTCGGCGTTCTGCACTCCGTCCCCGGCGGGCGGGGTCCTGTGGTGAAGGGCCGGCCGCACGAGACCGTCGCGGCCGGGGGTGGCGTGCGGGGCGAACTGCGGGCACTGCGCAGCCCACGGTTGCTGCTGACGCTTCTGCTGGGGGCGCTGGTGAACGGGGCCACCTTCTGCTCCTTCACCTATCTCGCCTCCGTCGTCACCCGGGTCACCGGGGTCGATGACATGTGGGTGCCCGCCATGTTGGCGCTGTTCGGACTGGGTTCCTTCGCAGGCGTCGCGGTGGGTGGACGGATCGCCGACACGCGGCCCGTTCCGCTGCTGGCAGGCGGAGGGGTGGCCCTGCTCGTCGGATGGGTGCTGTTCGCCTGCACGGCGGCGCACCCGGTGGCGGCCGTCCTGCTCGTCCTCGTACAGGGGGCGCTGTCGTTCGCGGTCGGCTCGACCCTCATCTCGCAGGCGCTGTACGCGGCCGTGGGCGCGCCCACGCTGGGCGGTGGGTTCGCCACCGCCGCGTTCAACGTCGGCGCGGCCGTCGGGCCGTGGGCCGGGGGTGTCGCCCTCGGCGCGGGGCTCGGGTTCCGTTCACCGCTGTGGGTGAGCGCGGGGCTGGTGGCTCTCGCCCTCGTCAGTGCGGGTGTGGGCTGGCGGGCGTGGCCGGAGAATTTCCGTTCCGGTTCAACTCCCGTCCGGGTGAGGTGAGTTCATGCCCTTGTCATGGTCCGCACCATGCCCGTACTTTTGCCGATTGCGACGTGTCGAGAAGTGCGAGTGGAGGAAGCGAGACATGGCCTCAACTGGTCGTCACCGGCGGTATCAGCCCAGCCGCATCAACAACGCCTCACTGACGGCGGCGGCGGGTGGCGTCGGTATCGCCCTCCCCCTCGTCGCCTCCGGCTCCGCCGCCGCGGCTCCCGTGGACATCTGGGAGAAGGTCGCCGCATGCGAGTCGACCGGCAACTGGAAGATCAACACCGGGAACGGGTACTACGGCGGCCTCCAGTTCCGCCAGTCCACCTGGCAGGCGTACGGCGGCCAGGCCCACGCGCCGCGCGCCGACCTGGCGACCAAGGACGAGCAGATCGCGGTCGCGGAGAGAGTGCTGAAGGGGCAGGGGCCGACCGCCTGGCCGGTCTGCTCCGTGAAGGCCGGCTTGGTGCGCGGTGCGGACGCACCCGACATCACCATCACCACCCAGCAGCGCAAGACTCCCGCGCCGCAGACGAGCAAGACCCCCGCGCCGCCCAAGAAGAAGGACCCGGCGCCGCCTGCGAAGAAGACGCCCCCGCCCAGGACCGGCCCCGCGTCCGCCCCCGCCCCTGCGCCGGTCGGCAAGAAGGACACGTACACCGTTGTCGGCGGTGACACCCTCTCCGGCATCGCCGAGGCCGAGCGGGTCGGCGGCGGCTGGCAGCGGCTGTACGAGAGCAACCGCGAGGTCATCGGCGGCGACCCGGACGTCATCCGGCCCGGCCAGCGTCTGCTGGTACGCATCGCTGGGCCGGCCGCGCCGGACCGCGCCCGTCCGGCACCCGGCACGGACAAGGCCGACAGCAAGGACGCGCGCAAGACCGACAACAAGGAAGCGCGCAAGGCCGTAGACAAGGACGCCGCCGAGAGCGCCAAGAAGAGCGAGAGCAAGAAGCAGGCCGCGCCGAAGGCCGCAGAGAAGAAGACCAGGACCGAGACGGTCTCCTCGCGCACCACCCGCAAGTCCGGGCTGAGTGCGCCGGTGGACTCGGGCTTCAGCACCCCCTACCGCGCGGCGGGCTCGTCCTGGTCGAAGGGCTATCACACCGGCGTCGACTTCCCGGTGCCCACGGGTACGTCCGTGAAGGCCGTCGGTCCTGGCAGCGTCGTCTCCGCCGGGTACGCGGGCTCGTACGGCTACCAGGTGGTGCTCCGGCACGCGGACGGCAAGTACACCCAGTACGCGCACCTGTCGGCGCTCACGGTCCGGGAGGGCCAGAAGGTCGACGTGGGGCAGCGCATCGGGCGGTCCGGGTCGACGGGCAACAGCACCGGGCCCCACCTGCACTTCGAGGTGCGGACCGGTCCGGGATTCGGCTCCGACGTCGACCCGGTCGCCTATCTGAGGGCGGGCGGGGCGACCGTCTGACCCGAGGGGTCCTCGGCCTTGCCCGACCCGGCGTCACGGACCGGCGCCGCACGCCCCCGGCGCCACCGCGACGGGGGCTTCTGCTGCACAGGAAGACCGGGGCGGGGCCCCGCCGGAATCTGTTCTCCTTGTCGCTCCCGCCCCCGGACCTGTTCAGTCTGTGCGTGGTCGGTCGTCAGCAGGAGCAGACCCGCCACGGCGAGCAGGCCCGCGCCCAGGGCGACGAGTGCGCCCACCGGGCCGTACCGGAAGGACTCCCCGAAGAGGGTGAGGCCTACGGCGGAGGCGACCGCCGGGTTCACCACGGTCACCGTGGCCAGCGGGGCGGTCAGGCCGGCGCCACGGTAGGAGGCCTGCGACAGCAGTACCCCCGCGGTCGCGAACACCGCGACCGCGGGTACCGCCTCCCACTGGCCCGCCGGGCCGTGCGCGCCCCAGCCCACCGCGAGGGACTTGACGAAGACCGAGGCCACCCCGAACGCCACCCCGGCCGCCCCGGCCAGGAGCACGGACCGTACGACGGCCAGGTGAGTCAGCCGGGCAGCCGCGAACAGCACGGCGACGGTGGCCGCGGTGGCGCCCGCCACCAGCAGCTCCTCGCCGTCGGTCAGTGACACGCTGTCCGCCGCCCCGGTCAGCGACAGCAGCCCCGCGAGGCCCGCCGTGGCCATCAGGGCGCCGCGCCAGGCGACCGCGCCGGCCCTGCGGTGCACGAACACGGCGGCGATCGGCAGCGCGAACACGATCGTCAGTGCACCCAGCGGCTGGACCAGGCTCAGCGGGCCGTACACCAGAGCGCCGACGTGCAGCAGCGCCCCGGCGCCGTTCAATGCCGTGGCGGCCCACCAGGCGGGGCGCCGCACCGGAGCGTAGCGGTGGGCCGGGTCGGCGGCTGCGACGCGCTCCTGGAGGATCGCACCGACCGCGTACGCGACGGCGGAGACCAGGGCGAGGAGCACGGACAGGGCGAGAGCACTCATGACTCCACGATGACTCGTTCCGGCCTTCACGTCGTCGTCCGCAAGCACGCATCGCGGAGTACTGCCGACGCAGTACGCGGGTACAGCCGGTGCGGTACGCCGGATGCCGCGTGGCCCGGAGGGACATTCGGATGTGCTGTTCGGCGGGTGGAACAGATCGGGACCCGGTTGAGGAGCTCATACCCCACAGGGGTATGGTGAGCACCCGGACCGACGTACGGTTCGGGTTCCGGTGACGAGGGGGCGGACAGGGTGGATCTTGCTGAGCTGTCTTCGGTGAACGGCTTCTTCGCGCTACGGACGCCGCGGCAGGCGGAACTGTCGGCCGGCGCCCATGTTCCGCTCTCCCGGGTCTACGACGGGGACACGGCCCCGCTGGCGTTCCGCATCGACAAGGTCGCCGCCAGACTGCGTGCCCCCGAGCGCCGGGTCGCCGCCTCGATCGCGCACCTCGGCATAGTGGCCCGGCTCTGGTCGGTGGCGCTCGGGTCCGCCGCCCTGTACGACGCCGTGCCCGACCTCGCTGCCGAGGGGCTGCTCTGGGACCCGGACGGCAGCGCGCCCGACGACCTGCTGCTGGTGGCGCCGGTACGGGAACTGCGGGTGAGCGCCGCCACTCTCCGCACGACGGTCCTCCAGGGCCACCTCGTACCCCTGGCGGAGGCCTTCCGGCGGGACGGGAACATCTCGTCTCAGCTGCTGTGGGGGAACGCCGGGTCGGCGCTCGCCGCCGCCGTGAGCCAACTCCGGCTCTGGGCGCGGGACATGGACCGCCCCGAGGTGGGGAGGCGGGCCGCCACGATCGCGCACGAGCTGTTCGCCCTCCCCGAGCTGAAGTCCACGGGTGCGCTCAAGGCCGGGGCGTTCCGTCGCAACAGCTGCTGTCTGTACTACCGTTGCCCGGCCGGCGGGCTGTGTGGCGACTGTGTTTTCGACAGTGCCCCGTTGCGGTCTTCCGCGCAGAGCGGATCTGGGTGACCATCATCAAGTGAAAGTGGCCCTGCTCACCCGAGAGTATCCGCCGGACGTCTACGGAGGCGCCGGTGTCCATGTGGAGTTCCTTGCGCGGGAGTTGCGGGCGCTGACCGATCTCCAGGTGCACTGCTGGGGAGAGGGGGCGCACAGCGGGGGTGAGGTGACGCGCCACCTTCCCGCCGCCGCTCTCGCGGAGGCCAACGACGCGCTGCGCACCTTCTCCGTCGACCTCTCCATGGCCGCCGCGCTCGACGGCCGTGACCTCGTCCACTCGCACACCTGGTACGCCAACCTGGCCGGGCACTTCGCCAAACTCCTGTACGGCATACCGCATGTGATGACCTGTCACTCGCTGGAGCCGCTGCGCCCCTGGAAGGCCGAACAGCTCGGGGGCGGCTATGCGCTCTCCAGCTGGGCCGAGCGGACCGCGGTGGAGTCCGCGGACGCCGTCATCGCCGTCTCCCGGGGCATGCGCACCGACATCCTCGACTGCTACCCGGCGCTCGACCCGGCGAAGGTGCACGTCGTGCACAACGGCATCGACACCTCCCTCTACCGGCCGGACGAGGGCACGGACGTGCTGGAGCGGATCGGGATCGACCTTGAGCGCCCCTACGTCCTGTTCGTCGGCCGCATCACCCGCCAGAAGGGCGTCCCGCACCTGCTGCGCGCCGCCCGCGCCCTCGACCCGGCCGCACAGCTCGTGCTCTGCGCCGGCGCCCCCGACACCCCGGAGATCGGACGGGAGTTCCGGGAGCTGGTCGACGAACTGGAGCGGGTCAGGGACGGTGTCTTCTGGATCCCGGAGATGCTGCCGAGGCCGGACGTGGTGCAACTCCTCAGCCACGCCGCCGTGTTCGCGTGCCCGTCGGTGTACGAGCCGCTGGGCATCGTCAACCTGGAGGCCATGGCGTGCGGCACCGCCGTCGTCGCCTCCTCGGTCGGCGGCATCCCCGAAGTCGTCGACGACGGCAGCACCGGGCTTCTCGTACCGTACGAGAAGAAGCGCGCGGACAGGCATCCGGAGGAGTTCGAGGACGCCCTCACCGAGGCCCTGAACCGGGTGCTCGACGAACCGGAGGCCGCGCGGCGCATGGGTACGGCAGGGCGGGTACGTGCAGTACAGGAGTTCGGGTGGGACACCGTGGCACGGCGCACCGCCGACGTGTACGCGGAGTTGGTCAAGTGAACCTTGCTGGTTGAACCTTGGGGGCGGCTGTGCGCGGTGGACCTTCGGTGCTCGGGATCGTACTGGCGGGCGGGGAGGGCAAGCGGTTGATGCCGCTCACCGCCGACCGGGCGAAACCGGCGGTGGTGTTCGGCGGTACGTACCGCCTGGTGGACTTCGTCCTGTCGAACCTCGTCAACGGCGACATCATGCGCAACTGCGTCCTCACGCAGTACAAGTCGCATTCGCTGGACCGGCACGTCACCACCACCTGGCGGATGTCCAGCCTGCTGGGCAACTACGTCACGCCGGTACCCGCCCAGCAGCGGCTCGGCCCGCGCTGGTACCTGGGAAGCGCCGACGCCATCCTCCAGTCGCTCAACCTGGTGCACGACGAACAGCCCGACTTCATCGCGGTGTTCGGCGCCGACCACGTCTACCGGATGGACCCCCGGCAGATGCTCCAGCAGCACATCGAGAGCGGCGCGGGGGTCACCGTCGCCGGGATACGCGTGCCGCGCAGCGAGGCGTCGTCCTTCGGGATCATCACACCTGCCTCGGACGGAACCCGCGTCGAGCGATTCCTGGAGAAGCCCACCGACCCACCGGGCCTGCCCGGCGATCCCCGCCGTGTCTTCGCCTCCATGGGTAACTACATCTTCACCACGAAGGTGCTGGTGGACGCGCTGCTCAGGGACGCCGAGGACGAGAGCTCGGTGCACGACATGGGTGGCAGCATCCTTCCGCGGCTCACCGAGCAGGGCGCCGCCATGGTCTACGACTTCGACGACAACCACGTCCCCGGCGAGACCGCGCAGGACCACGGTTACTGGCGGGACGTCGGCACCCTCGACACCTACTACGACGCCCACATGGACCTCGTCGCCGAGCAGCCGGAGTTCAACCTCTACAACAAGCGCTGGCCGATCTACACCCATTTCGGGCAGCTGCCGCCCGCCCGCTTCTGCTCCGCGGGCATCGCGAGTGAGTCCGTCGTCGGACCGGGCTGCGTGATCAGCGGGCAGGTCACCGGGTCCGTGCTCTCGCCCGGGGTGGTCGTCGAACCCGGAGCGGTCGTCCAGGGCTCCGTACTGCACGACAACGTGCGGGTGGGCCGGGGCGCGGTCGTGCGCGGCGCGATACTCGACAAGAACGTCGACGTACCGCCGGGGGCGACCATCGGCGTCAACCCGGAACGGGACGCCGAGCTCTACACAGTCTCGAAGAACGGGGTGATCGCCCTGGGCAAGGGGCAGGTGGTGTCGTAGGGGACCCAAGGACCTCGCCGATCGGGGCCCGCCCCCGCAATCCGCGCCCTCACTCTGTGTGTCCGTCCACCTCGTGGTTTGTCGCAGTCGCCCCCGGCTCCGTACGATTCCCCTTTTGGGGACTTCGGCGTGCGCCGGGGCGCCTCGGCAATCGACACGTGAACGAGAGACGGCAGCGGCGATGACGGTGACAGAGGACAGCCCCGTGGAGCCCGTGGAACACGGCCCCGGCATCGACCCGGAGCGCATGGCGCTGTGCCTCGCCGTGCTCGCGGAACTCGACGGGCTCGACGTCGACCACCCCGACGCGATCACGATCCGCCGGGCCACCGCCGGGATCTACCGCACCGTGAAGCAGCGCCGCCGCCAAGACCGGCGGGCGGCCAAGACCGCCAATGACAAGGCGGTCACCGAGGCCACCGCCACCGGCTCCGCCGTGCGCATCGACGACGAGACCGAGGGGCTGCTGCCGTCGTCGGGCACCGAGACGGGCAAGATCGCCGGAATACTCCAGCGGCCCCGTTCCTGCTACATCTGCAAGACCCGCTACGTCGAGGTCGACTACTTCTACCACCAGCTCTGCCAGCCCTGCGCCGCGCAGAACCGCGCCAAGCGCGAGGTGCGCGCCGACCTCGGCGGCAAGCGTGCCCTGCTCACCGGCGGGCGCGCCAAGATCGGCATGTACATCGCGCTGCGGCTGCTGCGGGACGGCGCACACACCACCGTCACCACCCGCTTCCCCAAGGATGCCATCCGCCGTTTCAAGGCGATGGAGGACTCGGCGGACTGGCTGCACCGTCTTGAGGTCGTGGGCATCGACCTGCGCGACCCCGCGCAGGCCGTCGAGCTGGCCGCACGGGTCGCTGAGGCCGGCCCGCTGGACATCCTGATCAACAACGCCACGCAGACCGTGCGCCGGCTGCCCTCCGCGTACGCGGCCCTGGTCGAGGGCGAGAGCGCGCCGCTGCCCGCCGGAGAGCTGCCCGCCCACCAGGTGATCGGCGCGTTCAACTCCGGAGCGGTCGACGGCCTCGCCGCCCTGCCGCTCGGCGTCAGCGGACTGGACGCGCAGCAGGTCGCCGACCTGGCCCTGGTCGCGGGCAACGCCAGCGTCGAGCGCCACCGGGACGGCAGCGCCATCGACGCGGGCGGCCTCGTGCCCGACGTGGTCGACACCAACACCTGGGTGCAGACCATCGAGCAGATCTCCCCGGTGGAGCTCCTCGAGACCCAGCTGTGCAACTACACCTCGCCGTTCATCCTGATCAGCCAACTGCGGCCGGCGATGGCCGACGCCGCGCGGAAGGCGGCGAGCGGGCGTGCCCACGTCGTCAACGTCTCCGCCATGGAAGGCGTGTTCGGACGTGGCTACAAGGGCGCGGGCCACCCCAACACCAACGCGGCCAAGGCCGCCATGAACATGGTGACGCGGACCAGCGCCCAGGAGATGTTCCAGACCGACGGCATCCTGATGACCTCCGTCGACACCGGCTGGATCACCGACGAGCGCCCGCACTTCGACAAGCTGCGTCTCGCCGAGGAGGGCTTCCACGCACCGCTCGACCTGGTCGACGGCGCGGCCCGGGTGTACGACCCGGTGGTGCGGGGCGAGACAGGCGAAGACCTCTACGGGGTCTTCCTCAAGGACTACGCCCCCGCCAACTGGTAGGAGCGGGGCCCCCGGGCCGCCCGTGACCACGGGGAGGGCCCGGGGCGGGTGGGGCAACGGTCCACCGCCGCAGGAGCACACGGTGACCGGGCCGGACCGTGCGGCGGGGCCGAAAGTCGACGAAATCCATCGAGCGCGGGAGCGCTCACATGGGTAGTCTGTTCGTCACGGACAGAGAGACACCCTCGGTCCGTACGGGAAGGCCCATCACCGGGGCCGCTTCCGACCGAGAAACACCGGCGCCACCGCGACCGAAGAGTCCTTTCCTTCTCGCCCTTCGGGCGCCCGGCGGTCCGGCAGCGGACGCCACTGACGCGTCCGGCGGGTTACGCGACACAAGGGAGTGCGCGGTGACACCAAAGACGACCCAGGACCAGCGAAGGTCCACAGCACGGACGACGACCTACCGGGCCGGCGCCGACGGCAAGGCGACCAAGCCCGAGGAGCTCGGCAGCCTGGAAGTGTGGGCCAGGTCGGCGCCGATCCGGCTCGCCGGGTACGAGGAAGACCTGGCGGAGCCGCACATCCTGCCCGGCGTCGACTGAGCCGCACATCCTGCCCGGCGTCGACTGAGCCGCACGCGTGAAGGTTTCTGGCGAGCCGTGCCCCCTGATCCGTCAGGGGGCACGGCTGTCGGCTTTTCGCCACCTGGCTGCTTTTCCCCTTCCGCCACCCGGCCGCTTTTCCCGCGGAGGGCAGCGCCCGGCCGCTCGGGACGACCAGAACCGGCCATCCCTTCGGCCACGCTCGGTCAGCCGCGCCACCCCGGCAGCGACGAGCCCGGCGCCCAGGTCGCGTGCGTACCGCTGGAGATCCGTTCCGGCAGCCGGACCCGGGCGAGGGGCCCGTCGGACAGCCGCGCCGCGTCGAGGACCAGGCACTCGGAGCGGTCCTCGTTCATGTCGGTCGTCAGCGTGAGCAGGTAGCAGTCGTCCTCCGCCGTCCCGCCGGCACGCGGGACGAGCGTAGCCTCGCTCCCGAACACGCCCTCGCCGTACGGGTAGTGCTCCTGGGCGCCCGTGAGCAGGTCGTGCTTGACGATCCCGTCCATCAGGAACCAGCCGGGCCGCTGTGTCGCCGCGTACGCGTAGCGGTAGGGGCGGGTGGCGGCCGTCGGACTGATCACGCCGAACTCCGTGTACCGCTCGCTGAGTTGCTCCTCCTTCACCCGGCCAGTGGTCAGGTTGAGCCGCCATCGCCACAGCGTCGTCCGCAGCCGCTCCAGCGCCAGGAAGCGGAACATCCGCTGATACACGCCGTCGCCGCGCGGGTCCGGGGGCTCCGGACAGCCCTGCCGGAAACCGTCGAGGACGATCTCGTCGCCGTCCTCGTAAGCGTTGGTGAAGTGCAGTACGTAGGTGGGGTCGGCCTCGAACCAGCGGACCTCCGAGCCGAGGCGTGGCACGACCGCGAACCGGCTGGGCAGCTCCGGGTGGAAGCGGGAGGCGTACTTGCCACGGCGGATCAGTTCCTGGTCCCAGAACAGCGGAAAGTCGTTCAGTACCGCGTAGTTCTCGGTGAACGCCATGTCGTGGGGCAGCCGCGGCCCCGGGAGCGGGATGTCGGTGAGGTGTTTGAGCCGGTTGTCGGGACCCACCACGCCGTAACGCAGGTAGGGGGCCTCGGTGGCGTACGAGAAGAAGAGGAGCTCGCCGGTCCGCTCGTCGACCTTGGTGTGTGCGGAGACTCCCCAGGCGGGCGCCCACGGGGAGGTGCCGACGGTCTCCAGGGTGAGCGGGTCGAGCCGGTAGAGGTCGCCGCACTGCCAGAAGCTGGTCAGCGCCTGGCCCGCGTGGACGACGACGTCGGTGCTTGAGGCGTCCTTCATCCGGGTCCTGGCGCCCCAGCCGTGCTCGCGCTTGGCCACGGAGGGGCGTTCGGCGATGCCCGCCCACAGGGACTCGCCCGCCTCCTGCTCGGCGACGAAGCCGTCCGTACGCACGAACTTGTTGCGGTAGAAGGCCTTTCCGTCCCGGAAGCCGACCACGTGCACCATGCCGTCGCCGTCGAACGGATGGTAGAGCTGGGTCGCCGGATGGACCGGGTTCTCGGTGTTGCGCAGGTGGACGCCGTCGAGGTCGGCCGGGATCTCGCCGACGACCTCAAGACCGTCGGCCCGCCACTCGGTGCTCTGGGGGCGCCACGGGCCGGTGCGGTACGGGTGGTCGTCGTCCTCGGGCAGTGTCGTCAAGGCCCGTCCCACGATCTCGATTTCCACGGATCTCCTCCCCGGGCGTGCGGTTGCGACCAGGCGAAGCTACAACCGCCGGCGCCACCCGGGGAAGAGGAGGGGCGAGGGGCGGACGCACCCCGCCACCGGTGAGCCGAGAGCGAATTACCTGGTACCGGGAGCGTGCTCGTGTGCAGGATGATCCGCATGTCAGCTCCCTCCAGCGGCCCCACCGCATTCCACGACCTGTCCGCCTTCCTTGCCACGCCGCGCGTGAACGGCCTCGCCCTCTCACCCGACGGCAGCCGTCTGGTGGCCGCGGTCCAGACCCTCGACGGCGAAGGCACCGCGTACGTCTCCGGGCTCTGGGACATCGACCCGGCCGGTGACCGCGAGCCGCAGCGGCTGACCCGGTCCGCCAAGGGCGAGTCCGCGCCCGCGTTCGCCGCCGACGGAACCCTCTTCTTCGTGTCAGGCCGCGACAACACGGACCCCGGTGCGCGCAAGAGCGACGGCGAGGACGGCGCCACCCTGTGGGCCCTGCCCGAGCGCGGCGAGGCACGCCAGGTCGCCCGCCACCCCGGCGGCATCGCCGGATACGCCCTCGCGGCCCGCGCGGGCACCCTCGCCTACGCGGGCGGTCTGCTGCCCGGCGCGGCGGACGCCGAGGCACACGCCAAGCTGGCGAAGGACCGGGCGGACAGCAAGGTCACCGCGGTCCTCTACGAGGCGGGCCCGACCCGGTACTGGGACCACGACCTCGGCCCCGCCGAACTGCACACCTTCGTCCGAGGCACCGGGGACGCGGCGACCACCGTCGACGCGGGCGGCCTCGGCCCCCGCGACGACGCCGACACGGCGCTGTCACCCGACGGCTCCCGCGTCGCGTACGTCCGCTTCGTCATCGGCGACGTACCCGACGACAACCGCGAGTCGCTGGTGATCGCGGACGCGGCCACCGGCGACGTACTGCACGTCGTCGACGACGTCGCGTACAGCCACTTCGGGCCGGTGTTCAGCGCCGACGGACGCTCCCTGGTCTGTGTGCGGGAGCTGCGGGAGACGTACGAGACCCCGTACGACCTCACCCTCGTGCGGATCGACGTCGCGGACGGTGCGGTGACCGACCTCCTGCCCGGCTTCGACAACTGGCCGACGGGCGCCGTCGTTTCGCCGGTCGAGGGTGACGAGACGCTGTGGTTCACCGCCGACGAACTCGGCCACGCGCCGGTCTTCCGCCGCGACCCCGACGGTTCCGTCACCCGGCTCACCGCATCCGGTGCGTACAGCTCGGTGCGGGTCTCCCCGGACGCGGCGACGCTCTACGCACTGCGCGGCGACATCGACGCGGCGCCGGTCCCGGTGCGCCTGGCCGCGACGGGCACGGAGCAGCGCCCGGCCGCGCTCAAGGCGCCGGGCGGTATCGGCGCCCTGCCCGGCAACCTGACCGAGGTACGGGCCGAGGGTGACGACGGATTCCCGCTGCGGGGCTGGCTCGCCGTGCCGGAAGGCGCGTCGGCGGACGCCCCGGCGCCGCTGCTCGTGTTCGTGCACGGCGGACCGCAGTCGTCCTGGAACGCCTGGACCTGGCGCTGGAACCCGTGGCCCTTCGTTGCCCGCGGCTACGCCGTGCTGCTGCCCGACCCCGCCCTCTCCACCGGCTACGGGCAGCAGATGCACGAGCGGGGCTGGGGTCAGTGGGGCGGTCGGCCCTACCGGGACCTGATGGCCCTCACCGACGTCACCGAGGCACGTCCGGACGTCGACGGGACGCGCACCGGGCTGGCCGGCGGTTCGTACGGCGGGTACATGGCCAACCGGGTCGCCACCAGTACGGACCGGTTCAAGGGCATCGTCTCGCACGCCGGACTGTGGGACCTGAGCGCGTTCCAGGGCGACACCGACGCGGCGCCGTTCTTCCGCCGGATCTTCGGCGACCGGGTGACCCAACCCGAACGCTACGAGGCGAACTCGCCGATGCTGGGCGTGGACCGGGTGCGCACCCCGATGCTGGTGGTGCACGGGGCGAAGGACTACCGGGTGCCGGTGGGGCAGGGAATGGCGCTCTTCCAGGACCTCCAGCGGTTCGAGGTCCCGGCGAAGTTCCTGTACTTCCCGGACGAGAACCACTGGGTGCTGAAGCCGAACCACTCCGCGCTCTGGTACGAGACGGTGCTGAACTTCTTCGACGCGCACGTACTGGGCAAGGGGTGGGTGCGGCCGGAAATGCTGTGAGGGGCGGGCCGTCCGGGGCCTCCGGGGGCCCCTTGGACCGCCGCGGGAGCGGGGCACCCGCTCCCGCGGCGGGTCCCTTCAGCGGGCGAGCGCCCCGGCGGCAGTGCGCTCCCACGGTTTCAGCGCCTCGACACGGGCGGCGAGGGCCAGCAGCAGGTACTCGCCGCCGGGCCGTGTCACCAGCTGTACGGCGCAGGGCGCACCTGAATCCGGCAGCGTGCCGAGCGGGAGGGTCAGCGCGGGCCAGCCGGCCAGGTTCCACGGCGGCGTGGTCGGCGCGTACGCCGTGTTGGTGAGGACGTTGGCCAGCCAGCCGCGCTCGTGCCACGGCGCGGCGGCCGGGCCGCGCCTGGCCAGCGCAGGCATCACCAGGACGTCGTACCGCTCGAAGAACGGGCCGAGCCGCTCCCGCAGCAGTGCCCGGTGGTCGGTACGCAGCAGCGGTGTGCGGGCGAGGAGGCGCCCCGCGGCGGCGTGCCGACGGGTGCGCGGGGCGAGCAGCCCCGGGTCCAGGCCGGCCGCGTCCTTCGCGGTGCCCGCCGTCCAGCGGGCCAGCAGGGCGCCCGACAGGGAAAGCGGGTACGGCGGGTCGTCGTGGCGGACCTCGTGCCCGGCGTCCACGAGCAGGCGGGCGGTGGCGCGGACGGCGTCCGCGTAGGGGCGGGTGACCGCAATCCCGGCGAGCGGGGAGCGCGCGGAGGCCGCGATACGCAGACCCGCGGTGGCAGGCAGGTCCTCGGGCGGCTCCTCGCCCGCGAGGACGGCGAACATCAGGCGGGCGTCCTCGGCGGTCGTGGTGAGCGGGCCGTTCTCCGCCATGCCGTACCAGTCGCCGTCGCCGATCCCGGCGGGCACCCGGCCGTGACCCGGCTTGAGACCGATCACCCCGCAGTTCGCGGCGGGTATCCGCAACGAGCCCATGCCGTCGTTGCCGAGCGCGATCGGCACCATCCCGGCCGCGACGGCCGCCGCGCTGCCTCCGGACGAGCCGCCCGCGGAGCGCGACAGGTCCCACGGATTGCGGGAGGTGCCGTGCACCCCCTCCGTCGTACCGAACACGCACAGTTCCGGGACGTGCGTGAGGCCGACGACCACGGCGCCGGCCGCCCGCAGCCGGGCCACCGTCTCGTGGTCCGTGTCCGCGACCGCCGTGGAGGTGGCGGCCGAGCCGACGCGGGTGGACTCGCCGCGCACCGGAAGGTTGTCCTTGACCGCCAGCGGCACCCCCGCGAGCGGCAGCCGGTCGAGGCCGGGGCGGTCCGCGAGCGCGTCCGCCTCGGCGAGGGCTCTGGCCCCGCGCACGGTGCGGAAGGCCCCGACCCGGGAGTCGAGAGCGTCGATACGGGCGAGAGAGGCGGCAACGGCCTCACGCGGGGTGAGACGTCCCGCGCGTACGGCAGCGGCGACGTCGGCCGCCGTGGCGGTGTTGCCGAGGGCGTCGGCGGTGGTGGTCGAGGGGGTGATGGCGTCGGTCATGCGGGTCACTGTGCCCGGCGCGGGAGCGGGCGTCGAGGGCGGTGCAACTGCGACCGCTGCGGTGCGGTGCACCGCGACCGCCGCGGATGCCACCGGGCCCTGTCCACTTGCGGGCGCCCCCGAAGTGCGGCAGACATAGAAGTGCGTCAGACATAGAGGAAGAAACGTCAGGAATGGATTGCATCGACAAATCGCCTTAGGGACGAGGACGGGAGAGCCGCGTGCAGTCATCCTTGCGCCGCCGCACCATCCTGGACCGGGGGCGGGCGCCTGCGGGCAGCACCTTGCGCGGCGCCTGCGACCCGACGCCCGGCACCCCCCTGGACGTGGACACCACCGGGTGGAGCGCCGCCGCGCCGGTCCCGCCACCTGGGCCGTCCGTCACGCCGACCGGGCCGGACGGTGGCTGAGCTCCCGCCCGACCCGCCGACCGGCGCCGGCCAGGGCAGCGACTGGCCAGCCCCGCCCGCGCTGAGCCTGGCGCTCAACCGGATGGGCATCTTCGACTGGGACCTCGACCAGTCGCACCTGCACCTGGACGCCTCCGCCCTTGAGGTGTTCGACCTGTTGCCCGAGGAGTACGACGGCAGCCCGACCACCCTGGCAGACCGGGTGGCGACGGGCGAGGGCGAGCGGCTGGACAGCGTCGTCTCACAGGCGCTCAAGAGCGGCGGAACCTCTTACGGCGGCTACTTCAGGGCCCGCCGCCGTGACGGCTCGCTGTGCTGGACCCACACCCAGGGCAGCATCCGCCGGGACGCCGCCGGGCGCCCGTACCGGATCATCGGTGTCGTCCGCGACGCCACGCAGGAGATCGAGGACCTCACCGCCCGCAGCGAGTACGACACGCACGGCAGGGGCGGCACCGGCGTGGTCGCCGACACCACGGCGGCCCTCGCGCACGCCCGCAGCGTCCGTGACGTCATCGACGTGCTCAGGGACATCCACGACCTCGGCAGCTTCGAATCCTCCTCCCTGGTACTGGGACTCGTCGAGGCGGGCCGCATCCACGTGGTGGCCGAGGGACCCGAGTTCATGCCCGGCACCCGGTACACCCGCATCGACGATCCCGCCTTCCCGATGAGTGAGGTGGTGCGCACGCTGACGCCCCGCTTCATCGCCTCGGCCGACGAGTTCGCGGCCTCCTACCCCCGCCTGTGGGCGCACGTCCGGGGGTTCGGCGTCACCTCGGCGGCATATCTGCCGCTGATCGCACAGGCCCGCCCGATCGGCGCGCTGGGGCTGCTCTACAGCGGCCGCACCGAATTCGACTCCGACGAGCGGAACCTGCTCATCGCACTGGGCAGCAGCGTCGCCCAGAGCGTCCAGCGGGCCATGCTCTACGAACGCGAGAAGGACCTCGCCGAAAGCCTCCAGCAGGCGATGCTGCCGCGCCGCGTGCCCAGCATCCCCGGTGTGAGCGTCGCCGTCCGCTACCGCTCGGCGCGCGACGGGCAGGACGTCGGCGGCGACTGGTACGACGTGATCCCGCTGCCCGGTGGCCGGGTGGGCGCCGTCATCGGCGACGTACAGGGACACGACACGCACGCGGCGGCTGTGATGGGTCAGCTGCGGATCGTGCTGCGCGCGTACGCGACGGAGGGGCACACCCCCGCCACCGTGATGGCCCGTGCCTCGGGCTTCCTCCACGAACTCGACACCGACCGCTTCGCCACCTGCACCTACGCCGAGATCGACCTCACCACCGGCGTCGTCCAGCTGGTACGGGCCGGTCACATGGACCCGCTGCTGCGGCTCACCGACGGCTCGTGCCGCCGGGTCCCGGTGGAGGGCGGGCTGCCGCTGGGCCTCTCGGCGGAGTTCGGCCGGCTCCAGTACCCGGTCACCACGCGGGAGCTGGACCCCGGCCAGATGCTGCTGCTCTACACCGACGGCCTGGTGGAGCGCCCCGGCACGGATCTCGACGACGGGGTGCGGGCCCTCGTCGAGCAGGTGCAGGAGGGCCCTCAGGACATCCAGCAGCTCGCCGACCGGCTCTGCGCGACGGTCGACGGACGCGACGCAGGGGACGACGTGGCGCTGCTCCTCCTGCGCCGCCGCGCAGCGGACGCGCCCAGGGGCGGCAGCAGGCTCCAGCAGCACGTCGCGCCGAACGACCCGGAGGCGCTGTCCTCGGCCCGCCAGATGATCCGGGCGGCGGTACGGGCCTGGGGCGCGGAGTCCCGTGGCGACGAGATCGAACTCGTCGCCGACGAACTCATGGTGAACGCGCTCATGCACACCGACGGGGGAGCGGTGCTCACCGTACGGATCCTCACCGCGCCCGAGCGCAGGCTGCGCGTCGAGGTGGCGGACTCCTCCAGTGCGCTGCCCCGCCGTCGGGAGGCGGCCGACTCGGCCCAGTCCGGGCGCGGACTGCTGCTGGTGGACCTGCTGGCGGACGTCTGGGGCGTGGAGTCGCGGGGTGCGGGCAAGGCGCTGTGGTGCGAGTTCATCGTTCCGGCACGGGACGGTGGACGCCGCTGAGTTCGTGGCGGGGTCCGGTTCGAACTCCGGTCCGGTTCGTGGCTCGGTACGGCACGGCTCGCGCCGGGGGTTCGGTCCGGTTCGCGGCGGGGTCCGTCGCCGGTCCGGTCCGACCGGCCCTGCGCCCTCCGGCCCCGTGCCCGTACCGTGTCCCCATGCTGCGCGTACTCGCCGTCGACGACGAAATGCCCGCCCTGGAGGAGCTCCTCTACCTGCTGCGCGCCGACCCCCGGATCCGCAGCGCCGAAGGGGCCACGGATGCCACCGAGGCCCTCCTGCGGATCAACCGGGCCCTCGACGCGGGCCCTGACGGCGACGACGCCATCGACGTCGTCTTCCTCGACATCCACATGGCGGGCCTCACCGGCCTGGACCTCGCCCGGCTGCTGGCCGGGTTCGCCCGCCCGCCGATGATCGTGTTCGTCACCGCCCACGAGGGCTTCGCCGTCCAGGCGTTCGACCTCAAGGCCGTCGACTACGTCCTCAAGCCGGTGCGCCGCGAGCGCCTCGCCGAAGCCGTGCGCCGGGCCGCCGAGGGGGCCACGACCTCCCGGGACGCCCAGCCGGGCAAGGGGCCGGCCACCGGCCAGGCAGCCGCGCCCCAGGACCAGATTCCCGTGGAGCTCGGTGGCATCACCCGCTTCGTCCCCATCGCGGACATCGCCTACGTCGAGGCACACGGCGACTACGCGCGTCTGCACACGGTCACCGCCAACGCGCCCGGCACCGCCGGTTCCGGTACCGGCCACCTGGTGCGCATACCGCTCTCCACCCTGGAGGAGCGCTGGGCCTCCAGGGGCTTCGTCCGCATACACCGCCGTCACCTCGTCGCCCTCGGCCGCATCGAGGAGCTCCGACTCGACGGCGGGACGACGACAGTGCGGGTCGCCGACGCCGAACTCGTCGTGAGCCGCCGCCACGCACGCGAGCTGCGGGACCTGCTGATGCGCCAGGCCGGCCGCCGCTGAAGACCCGGCGGAGCGACCGCCCGGCGCTCCCGCCGCGCCGTTCGGCGCCGAAGCGCAGCCGCAGGGCGACCGGCGCCCGGCCCGGCCGCCTCCGGACCCAGGTCCGCGCCTACTCTGACCCTCGACCACAGGGTGAGGGAGCCGGATGTCCGAAGTAGAAGCGCTGCTCGCGGAGCTCAGGGAGCTGCCCGGCATCCGTCCGGCCGCACCTGATGAGCTCGACGCGCTCCTGCGCCGCATCAAGAGCGCGGCCGGCCGCTGGGCCGACGTCCTGTACGAGGTCCAGGAGTCCGCACAGCCCTTCGCGACCCCCCGCACGGCCGCCGCCCTGGAGGTGGCGTTCCGGCGGGCGGAGGAGTCGTACGTGGAACTGGAGATCGCCCTGAACGACGCGCGGCGCCACGCGTAGACTCCAGCCTCCGTACCGGTCGCCACGCCCCACGACACCTCCGGAGCCCGCCCCCATGCCCGCAGCCCCGCGCCCCCGTCGCGAGACCGTGACCGGTGTACCCCGGGGCAACCCCAAGGGGCGCGTACCCGGGCACGCGCCCGCCAGGTCCGAGATCAGCGAGCAGACCACCCTCGGCGCCACCTACGTCCGCTCCCTCATGCGCAGTCAGTTGCGTACCGCCCTGCTCGGACTCGGGGCGCTCGCGCTGCTGGTGGGCGCGCTGCCGCTGCTCTTCCTGCTGCCGCGCGTACTGACCGGGCAGACGCGCACACCGGGCCCGTACGTGTGGGTGGCGCTCGGCGTCGTCGTCTACCCCGTCATGTGGCTCATCGCCCGGTGGTACGTGCGCCGGGCCGAGCGGAACGAGCGCGACTTCCGCGGGCTCGTGGAAGGCCGCTGACGGACCCTCCATGCCTGAGATCCAGCCCCCGCTCCAGTTCCCCTGCCAGATCCAGATCCCGATACGGCAACGGAGCCGGCAAGGGCGCCCCCACCGGAGCCCGCAGCCCCGCCGGTCACGCCCGTGAACCACGCCTACGCCGTCGCGGCCGTCACCGTCGTCGTCCTGAGCACCCTCCTCATAGGCGCCCTCGGCCTGCGCATATCCCGAACCACCTCCGACTTCTACGTCGCCTCGCGGACCGTCGGACCCCGCCTCAACGCCGCCGCGATCAGTGGCGAGTACCTGTCCGCCGCCTCCTTCCTCGGTGTCGCGGGACTGGTCCTGCTGCAGGGCCCCGAGATGCTCTGGTACCCCGTCGGCTACACCGCCGGATACCTCGTCCTGCTGCTCCTGGTCGCCGCACCGCTGCGCCGTTCCGGGGCGTACACCCTCTCCGACTTCGCCGAGGCACGTCTGGAATCCCCGCAGGTGAGGCGGTTGGCGAGCCTCTTCGTCGTGGGCATCGGCTGGCTCTACCTGCTGCCCCAGCTCCAAGGTGCGGGGCTGACCCTGGAAATCCTCACCGGAGCACCGGAGTGGGTCGGCGGGCTGGTCGTCGCGGTCGTCGTGACCGGGGCCGTCGCCGCCGGCGGGATGCGCAGCATCACCTTCGTACAGGCATTCCAGTACTGGCTGAAGCTGACCGCGCTGCTCGTGCCGGCCCTGTTCCTGGCCGGTGCCTGGTTCGGGGACGACGCACCGCGGGCCCGCTTCGACGCGCCCGCCACCTTCCGGGAGCACACGTCGGTGCGGTTCCAGGAGACCGTACGCATCGAACTCGACCGCACGCTCACCCTGACCGTCTCGGGCACGGTCGACGACCGCCGTCACGAGAACCAGGTGCTGCGCCTGGCACCCGGCGCCCACCGCGTCGCGGGCGGCACCACGCTCCGCTTCCCGGCCGGGGCCGAGGTCCCGGAGAAGCGCGACGACCGGGCAGCCGGCGCCTCCACCTGGTCCCAGCCGCTCGCCGACAGCCGTGCCGAGCACCCCCTCTACGCCACCTACGGACTGATCGTCGCCACCTTCCTCGGCACCATGGGGCTGCCGCACGTCGCCGTCCGCTTCTACACCAGTCCGAACGGGACCACCGCCCGGCGCACCACCCTCGTGGTCCTCGGCCTCATCGGCGCCTTCTACCTGCTGCCACCGGTGTACGGGGTGCTCGGCCGCATCTACGCGCCCGAACTCGCCCTCACCGGGGACGCCGACGCCGCGGTGCTCGTCCTGCCCGAACGGCTGATCGGCGGGGTCGGCGGCGACCTGCTGGGGGCGCTGCTCGCGGGCGGCGCCTTCGCGGCGTTCCTGTCCACCGCGTCCGGGCTGACGATGTCGGTGGCCGGGGTGCTCAGCCAGGACGTTCTGCCCGCACGGGGCGTACGGCACTTCAGACTGGCCACGCTCCTCGCGGTGGTGGTGCCGCTGGTCATCAGCACCGTCACCGCGAACGTGCCGGTCGCCGACGCGGTCGGACTCGCCTTCGCGGTCTCCGCCTCCTCGTTCTGCCCGCTGCTCGTCCTGGGCATCTGGTGGCGGGGACTCACCCCGCCGGGGGCCGTCGCCGGACTGGTCGTCGGGGGAGGGGCGGCGCTGGCCGCCGTGCTGGCGACCCGGGCCGGGTTCCCGGCGGGCGGCTGGGCACACACCTTGCTGGCGTGGCCCGCGGTCTGGTCCGTACCGCTCGGTTTCCTGACGATGGTCCTGGTGTCCCTCGCGACCTCCGACCGGATCCCGCCGGGCACGGCCGCGACCCTGGCACGGCTGCATCTCCCGGAGGAACTGACCGAAAAACCGAGTGGAGTTGACGAACGGTGATCACGAATCGGAGCAGTGCTCTCGGAGGTGTGCGGTGATCCCCGTCCAGTGCGCCGCTCCCGGCGGTGAACAGTGACCACCATGGAGATCGCCGCTCTCGCCGCCGCCGGAGCACTGCTCCTCGCCGCGGGCACTGCTCTGGGCCGGTTCACCGCCCGCCGCAGCGAGAAGAACCTCGACCTCGGTACCCCCGTCGAGCGCGCCACCTTCCTCACCCTGCACGCGGCCTCCCTCGCCGCGCCCCCGCTGCGGGCCGGACTCACCGAGGACACTGCCCGCAAGGCCGCCCGCCGGCTGCGCTCGCTCCTCGGTACCGAGACCCTCTGCCTCACCGACCGCGACACCGTCCTCGCCTGGGACGGCCCCGGCGCGGGCCACCACAAGGAAAAGGTGATGCTGAAGGTCGCGGAGATGCTCGGCTCGGGCCGTAGCCAGAGCCTCCACATCGACTGCGCGGACCCCGACTGCCCGCTGCGCTGGGCGGTCATCGCCCCCCTCACCGGAGAGGAAGGAGTGCTCGGCGCCCTCGTCGCCTACGGCTCCCGTGAGTCCGCCGTCCTCGTGCGCGCGGCGACCGAGGTCGCCCGCTGGGTCTCCGTACAGCTGGAACTTGCCGAGCTGGACCGCTCCAGGACCCGGATCGTCGAGGCGGAGATCCGCGCCCTGCGCGCCCAGATCTCCCCGCACTTCATCTTCAACTCCCTGGCGGCCATCGCCTCGTTCGTACGCACCGACCCCGAGCGGGCCAGGGAACTGCTGCTTGAGTTCGCGGACTTCACGCGCTACTCGTTCCGCAGGCACGGTGACTTCACCGAGCTGGCCGACGAACTGCGCTGCATCGAGCAGTACTTGGCGCTCGCCGGCGCCCGCTTCGGCGAACGGCTCAAGGTGACCCTCCAGATCGCCCCCGAGGTACTGCCCGTCGCCCTGCCCTTCCTCTGTCTGCAACCCCTCGTCGAGAACGCCGTCAAACACG
This sequence comes from Streptomyces sp. NPDC091272, assembly GCF_044757485.1. Classification (NCBI taxonomy): domain Bacteria; kingdom Bacillati; phylum Actinomycetota; class Actinomycetes; order Kitasatosporales; family Streptomycetaceae; genus Streptomyces; species Streptomyces sp. NPDC091272. Next base: position 202,985 of record NZ_JBIVVC010000013.1, on the reverse strand, counting down.
GCCTGGAGGACTCCCGCGAGGACTGCCGGATCACCCTCGCCGCGCAGGACGCGGGCGCCGAGGCGATCGTCACCATCGAGGACGACGGCGTCGGCATGGATCCGGACCGGCTGCGCCGCATCCTCGCGGGACAGGAGCCGACCGCCTCCGGCATCGGCCTCTCCAACGTCGACGAGCGGCTGCGCCAGGTGTACGGCGACGACTACGGAATGGTCATCGAGACGGGGATCGGCGCGGGCATGAAGATCACCGTGCGGATCCCCAAGTACCGCGCGGGAGTGCACAGTTCACCCCGCGCCACGAGTTGAGTACCGCGGGGCCGGGCGCAGTTCGTCCCGCGCCCCGAGCTGACCGCGCCGGGCCGCCCGGCCCCACCCCGTGATCCGGTCCGCCAGGGGCGGGTCAGAAGAGGTGTACGGAGAGGTGTCCCAGCGGAAGCCCGAGCTGCCAGGCCGGCAGCCAGACCCGTGCGCTCTCGTCGACCCGGTCCACCGCGTCCGGGCCGATCGCACCGGGCGTACCCGCGCCGCCCTCGACCCCCGTCCCCGCCAGGTCCGTCGCCAGGAGTTCCGTCGACTCCAGCCACCGCCAGGAGGCCCTGGCAAGCTCCAGGTCGGGGCCCGGCGCGTCGGGGCGGGCGGCGAAGCGCTCCCGTACCCACTGCTCCCAGGGGTGTCCGTAGGCGGTCAGCGAGAGCCACTCGTCGAGCTGGGAGATCACCCCGACCCCGGACAGCTCGTCCGTCGAGTCCGACAGGTAGACGGTCAGCGCGAGGGCCTCCCGCCCGGCGCGGAACTCCAGCGTGCCGGGCGGGATCAACTGCCCGGTACGCAGCAGCTCGTCGGCGATGTACTCGGCGTACAGCCATGCCATGGGTACGGCAAGACTGCTTCCACCGGTGCCATTGGCGCTCTCGGGCAGCACAGCATTCCACCTTCTCCGGTCGTGCTTCCGGTATGCGGGACTCCGGACGGGTGTCCCCGGCGAAGAGCTTTCACGCTGCGGGGGGTTTGGCGGGGCCACTTTACTGAACTTGACGCCGTGCTTTCGAAATCGTCGCGACCTCAACGGGGCGCGGGGGGAAGGGGTGTACCGGCGGTGCGCGTGTGACTCAGGACGCGTACGGCTCAGGCGGCCGACTCGTACCCCGGGAGCACTCCGCGCAGTGCCCGCAGTGCGTAGTAGGTACGGGATTTCACCGTTCCCTCCGGAATGCCGAGCGCTGTTGACGCCTCGGCCACCGAACGTCCCTTGAAGTACACCTGCACGAGTACCTCTCGGTGCTCGGTGCGCAGCGTCTGCACCGCCTGGCGGACGTCGAGCTCGGTGACCGAGCGCTCGGCGTGGTCGTCGGGCAGTGCCGAGTGGGTGAGCGCCTCCGCGGCGACCTCGCTGGGCCGGGCCCTGCGCGCCCTGCGGGCGTCGATCGCGAGCCTGCGGCCGACGGTGAACAGCCAGGGCCGCATCGAGTCGTGTGCGCTGGAGAGGGCCTCCGGGTGCTGCCAGGCCCGTACCAGCGTCTCCTGCACCAGGTCCTCGGCGCGCTGCCGGTCGCCGTAGGTGAGACCGAGCAGGAAGCCGAAGAGGGCGGAGCCGTGCTCGTGCTGGAGCGCGGCCAGGGCGCGTTCGTCGGTGCGGGGGGCGAGGGGCAGGGAGGTGGTCACCGTTGACGCTCCTTCGGGCGGGAGGGCGGGAGGGCAGGACGAGGGGGCGGGAGAGCAGGGAGGGCGGAAGGCGGAAGGCGGGTCGGCCCGGGAGTGACGGCGGTCACAGGCGGGCCGAGCTCAGGGGCGAAGATAACCGTCCGTGCCCGGATCCGCCGACAGGTGGTGCACGGCGAGCGAACGGGCGGCCCGTGCGTGCGACGAACGGTCGGGCGGCGCGACGAGTGGCACGACGAACGGTCGCTCCGACCGAAGGGAGCGAGCGGCCGTTCGGGCGAGCTCGTATGCATTTATGACAAATGTTCTTGACTTCGCCGTCCCGCCCGGATGGATTCTCCATGCGCATGTCCAGTGCGTGTTCGAGACATTTCCACCCGAGATTCTCCGGCGGAGAGTCTTCACCGCGAGGGAAGCCGGTCGGATGACGAAGCGAACTGTGAGCCCGCAGAGGTACGGAACGGTGGCGTTGGCCGCGCTCCTGCTAGGTGCCGCCACCGCCTGCACGGCGGGTCAGGACCGGACGGACGGCGGGCAGCGGGAGCCGGCCGGCCGGATCGCCCACGAAGCGGGCGCCCAGCAGCACACAGCCCCACAGTCCGGCGCCGGGGAAACCGGTGCCCCGGTGGCCACCGCTCCCCGGCCGGGCGCGCCCGGGGCCCCGCGGCGGAGCTTCACGCTGGTCGCCTCGGGCGATGTGCTCCCGCACGATTCGATCATCAGGCAGAGCTCCGCCGACGCGGGCGGCGACGGCTACGACTTCGCGCCGATGCTCGCGGGTGTCAGGTCCGTCGTGTCCAAGGCGGACCTGGCGATCTGCCACATGGAGACCGTCTACGGCGACGCGGACGGCCCCTACACCGGCTACCCGGCGTTCGTCTCGCCGCCGCAGGTCGCCGCCGGGCTGAAGGCCACCGGCTACGACTCCTGTTCCACCGCCTCCAACCACACCCTGGACGCGGGCGCCGACGGCATCCGCCGCACCCTTGCCGCCTTCGACAAGGCAGGCCTGGCGCACGCGGGGTCGGCCCGTACCGCGCAGGAGGCCGCCCGTCCGGCCCTGCTCAAGGCGGGCACCGCCAAGGTCGCCCAACTCGCCTACACGTACGGCACCAACGACTACCCGCTGCCCGACGGCCAGCCCTGGGCGGTCAACCTGATCGACCGCCGGAAGATCGTCGCCGACGCCCGCGCGGCCCGGAAGGCCGGCGCCGACGTGGTCGTCGTCTCGCTGCACTGGGGTACGGAGTGGCAGGACGAGCCGGACGAGCAGCAGCTCTCCCTCGGCCGCGCACTCACCGCCTCGGCCACCGCCGGACGCCCGGACATCGACCTGATCCTGGGCACGCACGCCCATGTCCCGCAGGCCTACGAGAAGGTCAACGGGACGTACGTCGTCTACGGCATGGGCGACCAGATCGCCGGCACGATGTTCAACCATGACGGGGCCGTGGACGAGCGCGGCAACATGAGCAGCATCGGCCGTTTCACCTTCGCGCCGCCGGCCGCCCCCGGCGGGCGGTGGGAGGTGAGCAAGGCGGAGTTCGTGCCGCAGTTCTTCGACCCCGAGACGAACCGGGTCGTCAACCTCGGCGCGCAGGGCAGGGGTTACGGAGGCGTCCGCGAGCACATCCGCGATGTCGTCCTCAGCAGGGGAGCCGCGAAGGCCGGTCTCACGATGGGGCGTTGACACCCCCTACCGGTGAAGGCCCCCGCCCACTCCCGGCCGTCCGGCCGGTCACGGCACCACCGTGACCGGCCACCGTCCCGCCTTCACCAGCCGTACCGCGACCGAACCCACGAACCGGTGCCCCGCCGACTCCGAGGCGCCCACCACGACCGCGTCGGCCGTCAGCTCGTCCGCCGCCGTGACGAGACCGTTGTACGGATCGCCCCGGAAGGTGTGGAACTCCCACCTGACGTCGAAGATCCCCTTCACCCGCGCCACCGCCTGCCGTATCTCCGCGATCAGATCCTCGGCGATCTCCTCGGTGGTCCCGGCGACCGGGGCGCCGAGCGCCGCGCCCGACGGGATCAGCGGCTGCACATAGACGAGGGCGAGCAGCGCGTTCTGCCGCCTGGCGAGGCCTCCCGCGTAGGCCGCCGCGCGCAGGGACGAAGGGGAACCGTCCAGTCCGGCGACGATCACCTTGGGGCCGTCGGTACCGCGTTCGAAAGTGTGGCGCTGCTGTTCGGGCTGTTCGGTCACAAAGCGGAGGTTATCCCGTGCCGCGGGTGTGCCGAAACGAGCCACGGCCGGGCCGAAAAGACGCCCACACGCAGGTGAAGGCGGTATGCCCCGAGAGGCATCCGGCCCTCCGGCTCCCTAGAGTGCCCTCCATGAGTGTCAGCGTGGAGGAGACTCCCACCAGCCGCAACCGCTTCCTCAGCCGGGTGCCCGACGGATTCGCGGCCTTCTTCGGCCTGCTCGGTCTGTACTGCGCCCTGCTCGCGATCAGTCAGCCACTGCGCAGACTGCTCCGGCCGTTCACCCGGCTGCTGGAGTTCCTCACCGTCCCGGTGAGCGCGAACCTGGCGTACGCCGTCTTCTTCTTCCTGCTCGCCGCCGCGGTCGGCGCGCGCAAGAAGGTCGCCTGGTGGCTGGTGGTCGGCTATCTGATCCTCTTGCTTGCCGGTGACGTCCTCTACATCGTCCTGCAGGACTGGGAGGCGCTGGCGTCCACGGTGGTGTGCGTCGCCGCCCTGGTGGTTCTGGTGCTGGCCCGCAAGGAGTTCTACGCGGCGTCCCGGCACGGGGCGGTGCCCCGGGCGCTGGGTGTGCTGGTGGCGGGGCTGGCGGCAGCCGTGCTGGTCGGCTGGGGGCTGATCTCGCTCTTCCCGGGGACCCTCGTCGCGGCGGACCGGGTGCCCTGGGTGATCGTCCGGATCTTCGGCGGTGTGCTCTACGGCGAGTTCGACGGGCACGGGCCGCGCGCCCTCTACTTCCTGTTCGGCCTGTTCGGCGCGCTCGCGCTGCTGGCAGCCGCCGCCACACTGTTCCGCTCGCAGCGCATGGAATCCTCCCTGCACGGCGACGAGGAGCCTCGTATCCGCGCCCTGCTCGGGGCGTACGGCGCGCAGGACTCGCTCGGCTACTTCGCCACCCGTCGCGACAAGGCCGTCGTCTTCGCACCCAGCGGCCGGGCCGCCGTCACCTACCGGGTGGAGGCCGGTGTCTGTCTGGCGTCGGGCGACCCGGTCGGGGACCGCGAGGCCTGGCAGCAGGCCATCGACGCCTGGCTGGCGATGGCCAGACGGTACGCGTGGGCGCCGGCCGTCATGGGCGCCTCCGAGGAGGGCGCCACCGCGTTCGTCCGCGCCGGGCTCAGCGCCATGCAGCTCGGCGACGAGGCCATCCTCGACGTGGCCTCCTTCGACCTCGACGGCCGCGACATGCGGGTCACCCGCCAGGCCGTCAACCGGGTGCGCCGCACCGGCGCCACCACCCGCATCCGCCGCCACTCCACGCTCTCCGACGCCGAGATGGAGCAGATCATCGACCGCGCCGACGCCTGGCGCGGCACCGAGACCGAGCGCGGCTTCTCCATGGCGCTCGACCGGCTCGGCGACCCCGAGGACGGTGACTGCCTCCTCGTCGAGGCCTTCGACGCCCAGGGCACGCTGATCGCACTGCTGTCCTTCGTCCCCTGGGGCAAGGACGGCATCTCCCTCGACCTGATGCGCCGCGACCGCCAGGCGCCCAACGGCGTCATGGAGTACATGGTCGCCGAGATCTGCGCGCAGGTCCCCAAGCTGGGCATCCGCCGCATCTCTCTGAACTTCGCGGTCTTCCGCTCCGCCTTCGAAGAGGGGGCCCGCATCGGCGCGGGGCCGGTGCTGCGGCTGTGGCGCAGGCTGCTCCTCTTCTTCTCCAAGTGGTGGCAGCTCGAAGCCCTCTACCGCTCCAACGTCAAGTACCGGCCCGCCTGGTACCCCCGCTTCCTGTGCTACGGCGACGCCGGGTCCCTGGCCAGGGTCTCGTTGGCGTCCGGCATCGCCGAAGGCTTCGTCGCCGTGCCCAGCCTGCGCAAGATGTGGGGCCGCGGGCACTCACCGCGCCGTACTTTCACCAATCCGGCGAGCACCGCGGGGCTGCCGCCCATCGAGGCGCTCGGCCTGGTCGGCCCCGCCGGCGGCGCGCACCCCGACCCGACCGCGCACCTGCCCGAACAGGTCCGCATCCGGCACCGCAAGCTGGAGCGGCTGCGCGCCGAGGGCGTTGATCCCTACCCCGTGGGTGTGCCCGCGGCCACGCACACCCTCGCCGCGATCCGCGCCGCCCACCCGACGGCCGACCCCGGGACCCGTACCGGCGAGCAGGCCACCGTCTCCGGCCGTGTCATGGTCGTCCGCGACCTCGGCGGAGTCGTCTTCGCCGACCTGCGCGACTGGTCGGGCGACCTCCAGATCGCCTTCACCCGCGACGGCTCGGGCCGCGGCACGCTCGACCGGTTCACCACCGACGTGGACCTCGGCGACCTGGTCTCCGTCACCGGCGAGATCGGCAGCACCGACCTCGGCGAGCTGACCCTGTTCGCCACCGGCTGGCAGCTCACCGGCAAGTGCCTGCGCCCGCTGCCCGACAAGCGCCTCGGCCTCACCGACCCGGAGGCGAAGGTGCGCCGCCGCTATGTCGACCTGGTGGCCAGCCCCGACGCCCGCGAGGTCGTCCGCTCGCGCTCCGCGGTGCTCCAGGGGCTGCGTCAGGGCCTCCTGGAACGCGGCTACCTGGAGGTGGAGACGCCGATGCTCCAGCAGATCCACGGCGGCGCCAACGCCCGCCCCTTCACCACCCACATCAACGCCTACGACCTCGACCTCCACCTGCGCATCGCGCCCGAGCTCTACCTCAAGCGGCTCTGCGTCGGCGGCATGGAGAAGGTCTTCGAGATGGGCCGCACCTTCCGCAACGAAGGCGTCTCCTACAAGCACAATCCCGAGTTCACCATGCTGGAGGCCTACCAGGCGTACGCCGACTACGACGTGATGCTCGACCTCACCCGCGAGCTCATCCAGGGCGCGGCCACCGCCGCGTTCGGGTCCCCGATCGCCCGCAAGACGGACAGCGACGGCAAGGTCGTCGAGCACGACATCTCCGGGATCTGGCCGGTCAGGACGGTCTACGGGGCGGTCTCCGAAGCCCTCGGCGATGAGGTGGACGCGGACACCGAGGAGCCGGTGCTGCGCCGGCTCTGCGACCGTGCGGGCGTCCCGCACACCCCGGAGAAGACCCGCGGCGACCTCGTCCTGGAGATGTACGAACGCCTGGTGGAGGAACGCACCACGCTGCCCGCCTTCTACAAGGACTTCCCCACCGACGTCTCCCCGCTGACCCGCCAGCACCGCAGCGACCCGCGCCTGGCCGAACGCTGGGACCTGGTCGCCTTCGGTACCGAACTGGGCACCGCCTACTCGGAGTTGACCGACCCGGTCGAGCAGCGCCGCCGCCTCGTGGCGCAGTCGCTGCTGGCCGCGGGGGGCGACCCGGAGGCCATGGAGGTCGACGAGGACTTCCTCGACGCGCTGGAATACGCGATGCCGCCCACCGGGGGCCTGGGCATCGGGGTGGACCGGCTGGTCATGTTCCTCACCGGCCGCACCATCCGGGAGACCCTGCCGTTCCCGCTGGTGCGCCGCTGAGGGCCCGCCCCGGACGGTGCGCGGGGGCGCCGGAACGACCGCCCGGTGGTTCCAACGGGTGCAATCGGAGCCGGTGCCCGGAGTGGATGGATGCCTCGCACGCGACGGCGTGCGAGGCATTAGTCATGAAAGAAGATCAGCAGTCCTTCCGGGGCCGCCGCGCCGTGCTGCGCCTCGCCGCCTGTGTCGGAGCCGTCGCAGGCGTGCACGTACTGACCGCCGACCCGGCCGGGACACCGGGGCCGCCCGCTCCTGGCGAACCCCGGCCCGCCGCAGGCCCGCCCAAGGCCGCCGCCCGGCTCAAGCCGTCCGCGTACCGGCTGCGGCCCATGACCGCGTACGCCCCGCCGAGACTCAGACCCGCGCGCCCGCCGGTGCGGAGCAAGCCCTTCCTGCGGATGGACGAACAGGGCCGCACCATGGTCCTCACCTTCGACGACGGGCCCGACCCCCACTACACCCCGGACATCCTGAAGACGCTGCGCCGGCACGGAGTGCGCGCGATGTTCTTCGTCTGCGGCGAGATGGCCGTCGACAACCAGGACCTGCTGCGCGAGATGATCGACGACGGGCACGTCATCGGCAACCACTCCTGGGACCACCCGCTGATGCCCAAGCTCTCCCGCTCCCGCATCCGCTCCCAGCTGGAGCGCACCAGCGACGTGGTGGAGAAGGCGGTGCGCGAGGCGCCCCGGTGGTACCGGGCGCCCTACGGGGCCTGGAACCGGGCGTCCTTCGAGATCGGCGCGGACCTGGGGATGGAGCCGCTCGGCTGGACCGTCGACACCCTCGACTGGACCGAACCGGGCCCCTCCGCCATCGTCCGCCGGGTGCGCGCCGGGGCGGGCGAGGGTGTCGTCGTCCTCTCGCACGACGCCGGCGGCAACCGGTCGGGCACGGTCAGCGCGCTGCGCACCTACCTCCCCGAACTCCTCGACCAGGGCTACCGGCTCACCGTCCCGCACGCCTGACGCGACCCGGCGGCGGGTTCCGGTGAGCGGCCGGGCCGGCCCCGGCGGCGGGTGCGGGTGAGCGGCCGGGCCGGCCCCGGCGGGACACGGGCAGGCGGCCGGGTTCCGGTGCGCGGCCGGGCCGAGGTCTCTAGCGCGTGGCCACGAGCCGGGCGAAGACCACCACGTTCCCCGCGTACCCGCGGTCCTTCGAGTAGCCGCCGCCGCAGGTGATCACCCGGAGCTCCGGGCGTCCGGTGCCGCCGTACACCCGGGCGCCCGGGAAGTCGTCCTTGGCGTACACCTCCACGCCGTACACCTCGAAGATCGCGCTGCGCCCGTCGTAGCGCTGCACCTCCACCCGCTGGCCCTTCCGCACCGAGCCGAGGCCGAAGAAGACGGCGGGCCCCGCGTCGTTGTCGACGTGCCCCACGACCACCGACGTGCCGTTCTGGCCGGGTGCGATGCCGTTCTGGTACCAGCCGGCCAGATTGGCGTCCTGCGGGGGCGGGGCCTCGATCCAGCCCTCCTGGTCGAGCCCCACGTCCACCACGGGAGCGTCGATCTCGACGGCCGGGATGCGCACACGGGCCGCGGGGGCGTACGGCAGCGGCGCCACGGCGGGCCGTTGTCCGGCCGTCGCGCCGGAGCCGCTCTCCCGGGCGGCCGCCGCGGCCGGCTGCGGCGGCCCGAAACCGACGTCACTGCCGTTGCGCAGCAGAGCGAGCCCGGTGAGCATCGCCAGCGCCAGGGCACCCCACGGTGCACGCCTTCTCGGGTGCGCGCCGCGCCATTCCTGCCCCATGTTGCTGCTCCCTTCGTCGCGCCCCGCCCGCCCGCCGTGCACGGATCCGCCCCTCGGTTAAGGACGCTAAGCGCCCGGCGCCGACGCGGCGAGGTGCGAAGGGCGAACGGGTGGCGGCACGCAACGTCGCTGACGCCATGTCAGCTGTCGGGCCGTCAGGTCGAAGGGTGCGGGACGTCACTGGAACGGGGCGTTACGTCACCGGTCCGGCGCAGTGCGAAATGCGTTAATCACACCGCGAAGTGAGGGTTCGTCATGGGAGACGTACTCGTCGAATTTCCCGGGGCACCGCTCCGGAGCGTCTTCCCATGGAGGTTCTACGATGCGTGCTTCACGCGCCTACGCGGCGACCGCTGTCGCCTGCGCCGCCGTCGGATTCGCCGCCCCGGCGGCATACGCCACCAACGGCCCCAGCAACGTCACGGTCAACCCCTACTCGGTCCACCAGGGCAGCACGATCTCCATCGCCGCCACGGGCTGCGGCCACGGCGGCACGGTGACGTCCAACGCCTTCGCGCAGGCCAGCCTCTCGGCGGGGTCGAGGGGGTACGCGTCGGCCCGGATCTACGACCACGCCACCCCGGGGCACTACAACCTCGCGGTGAAGTGCAGCGACAACCCGACGGTGGCCACCCACCAGTTCACCGTCCTCTCGGGCCGCGGCGCACACGGCGGGCTCGGCGGTTCGCTGGGCCCCAGCGACACTGACGTGGCGGTCGGCGCGGGCCTGGTGGCCTCGGCGGCCCTCGGTGGCGCGATCTTCGTGGCCCGCCGCCGCCGTACGGGCGCCACCGACAACGCCTGACCCGCACCCGGGGCGGACGCGCACCGCGCGCCGCGCCTGGTGACGGAACGCCGGTGGGCCCGAGTCCCTGCACAGGACTCGGGCCCACCGGCGTGTGTGCGTGGGCCGGGACGTGCTCCCGGCCCCACGGCGGTCTCAGTGCGGGCGCCTGGCCGCCGCCCGGCGCCGCAGTGCGAAGTAGGAGCCGCCGGCGGCGAGCAGGACGAGGCCGGCCCCGCCGGCGACCTCGGCGCTGTCCATGCTGCCGATGCTGCCGCCGGTGCCACCGCGCACCCCGCGGGCGGGGGAGGCGGAGGTGGCCGGCGAGGGGGGCGCGGTGGCGGTGGCCGTGGGGGAGACGGAGGGGGAGGGCGACCGGGTGGGGGCGGGGGCGGGGGGCCGGGGCGGCAGGGAGGTCGAACTGGTGGTCGGCTCGTTGGTGGCGGCCGCGACGGTCAGCGGGGCGGACCCCTTGGCGCCGTTGCAGGTGAAGGCCACGTCGTACTGGGCGCCCGGCTTGGCGTTCCAGCCGACGGTCGCCCGGCCGGGCCTCCCGGCGGGGACGAGCACCGTGTCGAAGGCCCCGGAGGCGATCGTGGCCGCGCCGGGGCATCCGGCCGCGGTGAGCGTGACCTGGCTGCCCGCTGCGACGGTGGGCGGTGTCACGGTGAACCCGTACGCGCCGCCGACCCTCGTGGTGTTGTCGCCGTCCGCCGCCGCGGTGGGGGCGAGTGCGCAGGTCAGCGCGGCGAAGGAGAGGGCGGTCGCTGCCGAGGTGGATGCGAGCCGTGTCGCGCGCATGGTGAGTCCTCCGGGTCCCCGAGGAGCAGCGGCGGAACGGTTTCCACTCGTGTGTCAGAAATGCGCCTCGATGGCCTGAACGCTAGGAGCGCCGGGCGGGGGCCGCGATCACAGTCGGGCGAATGGGGCACGGATGTCGCCCGGTCGGCCCCGGCCCCGCTTCGGGCAGGCGCGGGGCGTCACGCATCGAAATACTGTTACTCAGTTGTGTTTGAGTCATGGTTGTGTTTTCGTCATGGGGTCGAGACTCAACCGGGATACCGGGACACGAACAAGGAGCAGACATGACCGATGTGCTGATCGTGGGATCCGGACCCACCGGGCTGACACTCGCCTGTGCCCTCGCCCGCCACGGCGCCGACGTCCGGATCGTCGACAAGTCTCCCGATTTCCCGCGGAGTTCACGGGCCAAGGGCCCCAACCCGCGCAGTCTCGAAGTGCTGGAGGACCTCGGCGTCGTAGGTGAGGTGCTCGCCGCCGGCTGCGCCCCGCTGCCCATGCGCAAGTACCGCGACGGGGTGGCGGTCGCCGACACCGACCCGTACGAAACGCTGCGGCCGACCCCCGCCGCCCCTTACGACCGGGGCCGGCTCCTGCCGCAGTGGCGGCTGGAGGAGATCCTGCGGACCCGGCTGGCCGGGTACGGCGTGCACGTGGAGCTGGGCACGGAGATCGTCTCGTACGAACAGCACGACGACCGGGTCCTCGCCCGGACCGCCGGGGGCGCCCTCGTCGAGGCGCGCTACCTGGTCGGCTGCGACGGTGGCCGCAGTACGGTCCGCAAGCTGATGGGTGTCACCTTCGAGGGCGTCACGCACGAAACCCAGCTCATGGTCAACGGCGACGTCCAGCTGGAGCGGACCTCGCAGGAGGTCCCGGACGACGTCCCTCCCCGGAGCACCGGAGCGCGCGCCGTGCAGAGCGCCGAGCCCCTCGCCCGCGACCGCTGGCACCAGTGGTTCGACGAGGACGGCGCCGTGCTGCTCTGTCCGATCCCGGGCACCGACGACCGGTGGTGGTTCCAGGCGGGACCCGAGTTCGACGCCGACGGCGACCCCGTGCCCCCGTCCCGGGAAAGCTTCCAGCGGCTGTTCGACCGGCATGCCCGCGTCCCCGGCCTCCGCCTCACCGACGCGGCGCTGCTGACCACCTATCGCGTCAACGTGCGGATGGCCGACCGCTTCCGCGACGGCCGCGTCCTCCTCGCGGGCGACGCCGCGCACGTCCACCCGATCGCGGGCGGCCTGGGTATGAACACCGGGATCCAGGACGCCTTCAACCTGGGCTGGAAACTCGGCGCCGTCCTCTCGGGGCAGGCGGGCGAGGGGCTCCTCGGCACCTACGAGGAGGAACGTCTGCCCGTCGCCGTCTGGACCCTGGACGCGTCGTCGGCTCGGCTCGACGCGGTCATGGAGGCGATCAAGCTGCCCGGCGGCGGCCTGGACGCGGGTATGACCGAGGAGACCAACGCCCTCGGCCCCGGTTACCGCTGGAGCTCGCTCGCCGTGCGGGGCACGGGCACCTCAAGCACGCTCCACGCGGGTGACCGGGCACCGGACGCACCGTGCGTCGACACGGCGACCGGCGCCCCACTGCGTCTCTTCGAAGCGTTCGCAGGACCGCACTTCACCCTCCTCGGCTTCGGCGAGGAGGGAGCCGCGTCGCTGAAGGAGGTCGCCGACCAGGCGGCCGGGACGGTACGCGCGTTCGCGGTGGACGCCGGCCCGCACGGCGGCCTGCGGGACGAGGGCGGCCACGCCAGGACGGCGTACGGCGTCGAGGGTGACGCGCTGGTCCTGGTCCGCCCCGACAACCACGTGTCGATGATCACCGGGGCGGACGGCCGGAACGCGGTGCTGGACCACCTGCGGACGCTCGGTCGCGGACGGGAGTGACGCGGCGGAGCGCCGGGACGGGACACCGCAGGGCGCCGGTTCACCGGCTGACGCCCTGCCCGACGAGCGGTGTGCCGTCCCGAGCGTCCCCTGTCAGCCGGTTCCCGGGAACATGTCGACGAACGGGTCCGGGGTCGCGGCGATGCCGTGGCCGAAGGGCGCGTCCAGGTCCCAGATGAGGAAGAGCAGGAACGCGATCATCACGCTGAAGAGACCGGCGAGCAGCAACTCCCGCGGCGTGCGCCGGATTTGCAGGGTGAAGATCAGGCCCACGGTGATCAGCGCGCCGGTGACCAGGCCGAACCAGACGACCGGCGGCATGGTGGCCTCGGTGTTCTGGGCACGTTGGTTGCGGGCGTCGTCGGCGGCGGCCACCTGGTCGACGAGGGGCTGGTACGCCTGGCCCTCCAGGTCCGTCGCGGGGGCGTAGAGGGTGACGTCCTGGCGGACCTTGGCGAGGAGTTCGTCACCGCGTTCGGTCACCTCGCCGTTGTCGGCCATGTGCTGCCACTCCGTGTCCACGACGAAGCTGACGTACGCGTCGATGTCGGCGCGGACACGGGCGCGGACCTCGGCGGGGTAGACCTCGGAGCGGGCGCTGACCTCGTGCAGGGCCTGGGCCTCCTGACGCACGGACTCCTGGGCCGCGCCACGGCCCTCCCAGACACCGGCGATGGCGAGACCGAGGACGATCGCGTAGATCACGCCGATCATCATCGTCATGTATTCGAGGACGTCAGGCGTTTCGCTCGGATCGTCGTCATCGCCGATGCGGCGGTTGTTGATGATCACGATGGTGAGTACGACAGCGCAGGCAGCAGCCATCGCGATGGTCAGAACAAGCCATTCCGACAAGGGAACCTCCGTCGATGGACCCGCTCAGCGTGAGGAGCGGGGGCGCAGAACCGCGACGGCGAAGACCGCGGGCGCTGTGATCATGAGCGTGAGAGTGAGCATCGAGGTCCGGCCCTTGGGGGGTTTGCGGGCCGGTTTGCGATAGGTGGGCAGCGCCACGGCCCGGGGCGGGCCGGGCGCCGGCCGCGCCGTCGGGGTGGGCGCGGCCGGCGCCGGTGGCGCGGGTACGGGTGGCGGTGGTGGCGCCTCCGGCCGCACGGGCTCCGGGGCAGGCGGTACGGGGGCGGGCCGGGCGGCAGCGGGCGGCGCGGGCGCCGGTGGCGCAGGCCTCGGCGGGGCAGGCGCCGGGGGCTTGGGCGCAGGCGGTTTCGGCTTCGGCGGAGGCGCCGGAGGCTTCGGGCCCGGTGGTGGCGGATTCGGCGGGGGCGGTGGTGGCGGAGGCGGTGGTGGTGGCGGCGGGGGTTTCGGGGGCGGTGGCGGGGTCGGCGTGGGCTTCGGCCAGCAGTCGGCGAGGTCGCCGCCTGCCACCGCCACCGCGGCCGACTCGCCGCCCTGGCCCGTGGACGCGTACGCACAGCTGTCAGCGACAGCAGGCCCGGAACCGGCGAGGAGCCAGCAGAGGGCGGCCGAGGACAGCAGTCGAACGAGGAGCGGACGGGACGTCCGGCGTGATCCGTGCACGAGGGGCATCATGAATCTGCTCAACGAGCGGCACGCGAAAGAAGTATGGGATTCGCCTGATGGATGGGTCTTTCACGAATTTGCGTTCGGGACCGGCGCAATTGGTCGAGTGAACTTTTTCCCGGGACGTTGAACACCGGGGCGCGGCGCGCACGTACCCAGTGCCGTGAGCGACGCGTTCCGGCGTCGCGCGTAGCCCTTCGGACACCCCTCCCGGGAAACAGGAGACGACATGAGCACCTGGCGTAATGGTTCGCTCGCGGTGACGGCGGCGGCAGTGCTGGCACTGACGACGGCGTGCGGTCAGGACGACGGAGACGGCTCCGCCGGGTCCCGGGCCGCCGGGGCCGCCGCCCCGGCCGCGGGTGACGGGTACGGCAGCGGCGACGGCTACGGCGACGACGTGGCGGACACGCCGAAGAAGGCCGGGCAACTCGTCGTCAGGAACACCGCGCAGCTCGGCGAGGTCGTCACCGACAGCGCCGGCATGACCCTCTACCGGTTCGACAAGGACACGGCCGCGCCGCCTCGTTCGAATTGCGACGGCGACTGTGCGAAGGCCTGGCCCGCGGTGCCCGCCGAGGGTGCCGCTCCCGCCCCCGGGACGGCTGCCTCCGTGGTCGGTTCGGTGACCCGGAGCGACGGCAGCAAGCAGCTCACGCTCGGCGGCCGGCCCGTCTACCGGTTCGCCAAGGACACCAAATCAGGAGAGCTCAACGGTCAGGGAGTGGGCGGCACTTGGTATGCGTCCGCCCCCGACGGCCAGAAGGCCGGCGCGGCGGCGCAGGCCGCTCCGGGGCAGGCTTCCCCGGCCCCCGGAGCCGTCGCTCCGGCCTCTCCCGCGGGTCTGCCGGGAATGTCCGTGCGCAAGGACCCGGAACTGGGCGAGATCGTCGTCGACGGCAAGGGCCGCACGGTCTACCGGTTCAAGAAGGACTCCGCCTGGCCCATGAGGTCCGCCTGTACCGGCGACTGTCTGGCGAAGTGGCCGGCCGTCGCCCCCGTGGCGAAGAACGACACCGAGGGGATCCTCCGTAAGGGCTTCGTCGTCCTCGACCGCCCCGACGGCGTCAGGCAGCAGACGATCGACTGCTGGCCCCTCTACACCTTCTCGGGTGACAGTGTGCCGGGAGAGACCAACGGGCAAGGTATGGGCGGGACTTGGTATGCCGTGTCCCCGCAGGGCAAACTCGTGGGCGCACCCCGGTGACACCCCGCGGGTGCGTCAGGGGCGCACATGCCATCGGGGTGTGACCGAGAACGGACGGCAAATTTCCGTTTTCGCTCGCCCTGCTGGCGGCAGGTCAGTAGCCTCGGCTCGAACAACCGGGCGCGGTGATCAGCCGTGCCCGCTCCCGTCGTGGCGACTTGTTGGAGACATTGATGGAGCGTCCCGCCTGGGCCCCGCCCGGCATCGACATCTCGATGCCGAGTGTGTCCCGCATCTACGACTTCTACCTGGGCGGTTCGCACAACTTCGAGGTCGACAGGGAGGCCGCCCGCCGGGCGATGGAATTCATGCCGGGCCTGCCCAAGGTCATGCAGGCGAACCGGGCGTTCATGCGCAGGGCCGTGCGGCACGCCGTGTCCGAGGGGATCACCCAGTTCCTCGACATAGGCTCCGGCATCCCCACCTTCGGCAACGTCCACGAGGTCGCCCAGGGCGCCGATCCCGGGGCGCGCGTGGTGTACGTCGACCACGACCCGGTGGCCGTGGCGCACAGCCAGGCGGTGCTCGACGGCAACGAACTGACCACCGTCGTCTCCGCGGACCTCCGCAAGCCGGGCGAGATCCTGGCCCACCCCCAGCTGGGCCAACTCCTGGACCTGGAAAGGCCGGTGGCGCTCCTGCTGGTCGCCGTGCTGCACTTCATCGAGGACGCCGACAATCCGCAGGCCGCCGTCGCCACCCTGCGTGACGCGATGGCACCCGGCAGCCTGCTGATCGTCACCCACGCCTCGTACGAGGGCGTCCCGGTCACCGAGGAGCGGGCGGGCGGCGCCGTCGACGTCTACCAGAAGATCAAGAACCCGCTGGTCATGCGCTCGCACCCCGAGGTCGAGCGGTTCTTCGAGGGGTACGAGATGGTGGCGCCCGGCCTCGTGCCGATGGCCGACTGGCGGCCCGAGACCCCGGTGGCGCAGGAGGACCCGTATGCGTTCGCGGGCTTCGCAGGGGTGGGGCGCAAGGCGTGAGCGCCCAGGAGCAGGCACCGGACGGGGAGCGCGACCCGAGCTCCGACGACCGGCCGGGCACAGCCCTGCCCCGAATCCAGCCCCCGCCGCGGGGTGCGGCGGCCCAGGCCAGGGACCAGCCCCTGCCGCATGTCCCCGGACCGCACGTCCCCGCGTCGCACGTCCCCGGCCGTGGCGCCCCCGGACCGCATGTCCCCGCGCCGCAAGCGCCCGGCCGTGGCGCCCCCGCGCCGCACGTCCCCGCGACTCACGTCCCCGGCCACGGTGCCCCCGCGCGGCAGACCCCCGCCCAGGACGCCCCCGCCCAGGACGGTCCCGTGCCCGACGGGCCGGAGGACCGGCTGCGGCGGTTCGCCACGATCTGGAGCCGGGCCATCTTCCCGGCCACCGCCACCTCCCTGACCCGGCCCGAGTTCGAGCTGCTCCTCCTGCCGCTCGCCCGGCGGCTCGGCGCCGCCCTGCACCGGCGGCCGTTCGACGCGGCGCCCGCGCACGAGATCGGCGCGGCGCTCGTCGGCGCGCACTGCACCGACCCCGACGCCCTCGTCCGTACCCTCGGCGTGGTCGACTCGTACCTCGTCCTCTACTGCGGCGCCGATGACGGCTCCCCGGCCGGCGCCGAGGAGAACCGGGCCCGCTGCGCCAGGCTCCAGCACGGCATCGCCGCCGGCTTCGCGCAGGCGCTGCGCGAGCGCACCTTGAGCGAGCAGGAAGCCATCGCCCGCTCCGCACTGACCGCCCGCAGCGAGGCCCAGCAGGCACTGCACGCCACCGAGGAGCGCTTCCGCGCGGTCTTCGAGGGTGCCGCCGTCGGCATCGGCATCGCCGCGCTCGACGGCACGATCCTTGAGATCAACGAGACGCTGACCCGCATGTTCGGCGGCCTCGACGCCCAGGTGCGCGGCCGCAAGGTCAGCGACTGGGGGCACCCCGAGGACACCGACCAGGTATGGCGGATGTACGGGGAACTGGTGCGCGGCGAACGCGACCACTACCGCTGCGAGAAGGCCTTCTACCGCGGCGACGGCACCGTCCTGTGGACCAACCTCACGGTGTCCCTGCTGCGTGACGCGCAGGGGCGCCCCCAGTACCAGCTGGCCCTCATGGAGGACACCACCGAACGCCGGCTGCTCAATCTGCGTCTGCGCTACGAAGCCACCCACGACGCGCTCACCGGACTGCCCAACCGCACCCTGTTCTTCGAACGGCTGGAGAAGGCCCTGGCGGTGGGCGGCGCCCCCCGCTTCGGCCTCTGCTACCTCGACCTGGACGGCTTCAAGGCCGTCAACGACAGCCTCGGGCACTCGGCGGGCGACCGCCTGCTGGTGGAGGTCGCCGACCGGCTGCAGAGCTGTGCGACCGCCCCCGGCGAGATGGTGGCCCGGCTGGGCGGCGACGAGTTCGTGGCCCTGACCACCGGACCCGACACCCGTCGCGAGGTCGACGACCTGGCCGGCCGGATCCTGTCCGCGCTGGCCACCCCGATCCACCTGGAGGGCCGCGAGATCACCGTGCGCGGCTCCATCGGCATCGTGGAGGGCCCGGCGGGCGAGCGCGGCCCCGCGGACGTGCTGCGCAGCGCCGACATCACCATGTACCGCGCCAAGTCCGCCGGCGGCAACCGCTTCGAGTTCGCCGACGACGAGGCCGACGCCCGCGCCATCACCCGGCACGGCCTCACCCACGCGCTGCCCGCCGCCCTGGAGCGCGGCGAGTTCTTCATCGAGTACCAGCCCCTGGTGCACCTCGGTGACGGCAGCGTGCACGGCGCCGAGGCCCTCGTCCGGTGGAGCCACCCGCAGCACGGCGTACTCGGCCCTGACCGGTTCATCCCGCTCGCCGAGCACACCGGGCTGATCGTGCCGCTCGGCCGGTGGGTCCTCCAGGAGTCCGTGACCCAGGCCAAGTTCTGGCAGGAGAAGCACGCCGACGGCGGACCGCTGCGGATCAACGTCAACCTCTCGCCCACCCAGCTGCACCACCCCGGCCTGGTCGCCGACACCGTCGAGGTGCTGGAGCGCGCCGGTCTCGCGCCGGGCGCGCTGTGCCTGGAGGTGACCGAGTCCGCGCTGATAGGGGCCGACGAGGACCTGCTGAAACCGCTGCGTCAGCTCGCCGAGATGGGCGTCGACATCGCCCTGGACGACTTCGGCACGGGGTACTCCAACCTCGCCAACCTGCGCCGCCTCCCGGTGAGCGTGCTGAAACTGGACCGCTCCTTCACCCAGAGCATGCAGCGGCACCCGGCGGACCCCGTCGACCTCAAGATCGTCGAGGGGATCGTCTCGCTCGCCCACAGCCTGGAGCTGGCCGTCACCGTGGAGGGCGTGGAGACCGGCGCCCAGGCCGACCGGCTGCGGGAGCTGGGCTGTGACACGGCGCAGGGCTGGTACTACGCCCGTCCGGGCGCCCCGGACCGCATCCACTCCCTGGTGCTCACCGACGCGGTCTGACGCCCGCGTACCAGGTCCGTGACCCCGGCCTGATGTCCGCCCGGCCGGCCCGCGAGGGTCAGCCGGGCCGGCTCAGCAGCACCCGTTGCAGCTCCCTGGCCGCACGGGTCGGCGCCACGTCGCTCCGGTGCGCCAGTGCGATCGTGCGGTGCAGGCCCGGCCTGGCCAGCGGGGTCACCCGCAGGCCGGTCCCGGCCCTTTCGGCCACCATCCGCGGTACGACGGCCAGGCCGAGCCCCGCGCGTACGAACCCGAGCACCGCGTCCAGCTCGCCGCCCTCCACCGTGAAGACCGGCTCGAAGCCCTCCGCACGGCACGCGCCGACGGTCAGCTCCCGCAGGTCGTAGCCGTGCCGGAACATCACCATCGGCTCGTCCCGCAGATCCGCGATGCGCACCGGCCCGCGGGGCGCGCGGGCGGCGGGGGACGACACCACCACCAGGTCCTCGTGCAGCAGCTCCACCGTGGTGAGCGCGGGGGAGGGAGAGGGCAGCGGCAGGACGACGAGGGCCAGGTCCAGGGCGCCGCGCGCCAGTTCCCGTACGAGGTCGTGCGAGCCGCCCTCCTCGACGAGGAGCTGGATCCCCGGGTGGGCGTCGTGGAAGGCGCGCAGCAGATCGGGCAGCAGGCCCGTGCACACACTCGGTGTCGCGCCGAGGCGGACCCGGCCCCGGCGCAGCTGCGCCAGCTCCTGCACCTCGTGGCGGGCGGTGTCCATGTCCGCGAGGATGCGCCGGGCGAGCGGCAGGAGTGCCTCTCCCGCGTCGGTCAGCGCGATGTTGCCCCGGGCCCTGGTGAAGAGGTCCGCCCCCAGCTCCCGCTCCAGCGACCGGATCTGCTGGGAGAGCGAGGGCTGCGCCACGTGCAGCTCCTCGGCGGCCCGGGTGAAGTGTCTCGACCCGGCGACGGCCACGAAATAGCGGAGCTGCTGGAACTGCATGAACCCAGTCTAGGTGCTTCGATAGATTTTCCCTATGGAGATGAGCCGCACCATGTCTTGGACCACTGGGGTCCTTCGGCCCTAGCGTCTTGATCCATGGCTCTGGCATCGCGGCAGGACACCGCGCCCTCCCGAAAACCGCCCACGAGGCGCCCCACCTTCTGGGGGTCGACCGTCGGCAAGAAGACCGTGATGGCCGTCAGCGGGCTGATCATGCTCGGCTATCTCGTCGCCCACATGATCGGCAACCTGAAGATCTTCTTCGGTACGGAGGAGTTCAACGGCTACGCGCACTGGCTGCGCACCATGGGCGCCCCCGTCCTGCACCACGAGTGGGCGCTGTGGATCGTCCGGGTGCTGCTGCTCGCCGCGGTCGTCGGGCACGGAGTGGCCGCCTACCAGCTCAGCCGCCGCGACATCCGGGCCAGGCCCGTCGGGTACGCCCACCGGCGCAGGCGCGCGAGCTACGCGACCCGGACCATGCGCTGGGGCGGCGTCATCCTGCTGCTCTTCATCGTGTGGCACCTGCTCGACCTGACGACCCTGACCGTCAACACGCACGCACAGTCCGGGCATCCGTACGAGAACGTCGTGGCCACCTTCTCCACCTGGTACGGCAACGTCATCTACGTCGTGGCCATGCTCGCCGTCGGCCTGCACGTCAGGCACGGCTTCTGGAGCGCCGCCCAGACGCTCGGCGTGGGCAACGCCGCCCGAGAGCGCGCGCTGAAGGTGCTCGCGAACCTCCTCGCCCTCGTGCTGACCGTGGGCTTCCTCTCCGTGCCGGTCGCCGTCATGACCGGATTGGTGGGCTGACACATGACCTCTTCGTACGTCGACTACTCCGCCGGGGACCCGCTCTCCGACACGAAGGCCCCGGCCGGGCCGGTCGCCGAGCGCTGGGACACCCGGCGCTTCGAGGCGAAGCTGGTCAACCCGGCCAACCGCCGCAAGCACACCGTCATCGTCGTCGGTACCGGACTCGCGGGCGGGGCGGCGGGCGCCACCCTCGCCGAACAGGGCTACCACGTCGTCCAGTTCTGCTACCAGGACTCGCCGCGCCGGGCCCACTCCATCGCCGCGCAGGGCGGCATCAACGCCGCCAAGAACTACCGCAACGACGGCGACTCCGTGCACCGCCTCTTCTACGACACCGTCAAGGGCGGCGACTTCCGGGCCCGCGAGTCCAACGTGCACCGGCTCGCCCAGATCTCCGTCGAGATCATCGACCAGTGCGTCGCCCAGGGGGTCCCCTTCGCCCGCGAGTACGGCGGCCTCCTCGACACCCGCTCGTTCGGCGGCGTCCAGGTCTCCCGGACCTTCTACGCGCGCGGCCAGACCGGGCAGCAGTTGCTGCTCGGCGCGTACCAGGCGCTGTCGCGGCAGATCGCCGCGGGCACGGTGGAGATGCACCCGCGCACCGAGATGCTCGACCTGATCGTGGTGGACGGCAAGGCCCGCGGGATCGTCGCCCGCGACCTGATCACCGGCCGGATCGACAGCTACTTCGCGGACGCCGTGGTCCTGGCCACCGGCGGCTACGGCAACGTCTTCTACCTGTCGACGAACGCCATGAACTCCAACGCCACCGCGATCTGGCGGGCGCACCGGCGCGGCGCCTGGTTCGCCAACCCGTGCTTCACCCAGATCCACCCCACCTGCATCCCGCGCACCGGCGAGCACCAGTCCAAGCTGACCCTGATGAGTGAGTCGCTGCGCAACGACGGCCGCATCTGGGTGCCCAAGGCCCAGGGCGACCGGCGCCCCGCCGGCGAGATCCCCGAGGACGAGCGCGACTACTACCTGGAGCGCATCTACCCCTCCTTCGGCAACCTCGTGCCCCGCGACATCGCCTCCCGCGCCGCCAAGAACGTCTGTGACGAGGGCAGGGGAGTGGGCCCCGGCGGCCAGGGGGTCTACCTGGACTTCGCCGACGCCATCGCCCGGATGGGCCGCAAGGCCGTCGAGGAGAAGTACGGCAACCTCTTCGACATGTACGCGCGGATCACCGCGGAGGACCCGTACGCGACGCCGATGCGGATCTACCCGGCCGTGCACTACACGATGGGCGGCCTCTGGGTCGACTACGACCTCCAGACCACCGTCCCCGGACTTTTCGCGATCGGCGAGGCCAACTTCTCCGACCACGGCGCGAACCGGCTCGGTGCCTCCGCTCTGATGCAGGGGCTGGCCGACGGGTACTTCGTGCTGCCGTCCACCATCAACGACTACCTCGCCCGGCAC
The DNA here is from genome assembly GCF_044757485.1 of Streptomyces sp. NPDC091272. NCBI lineage: Bacteria > Bacillati > Actinomycetota > Actinomycetes > Kitasatosporales > Streptomycetaceae > Streptomyces > Streptomyces sp. NPDC091272. The sequence goes on along the minus strand of NZ_JBIVVC010000013.1, from coordinate 181,080 downwards.
GCCCACCAGGAACCCGTGGACGCCTCCCACCCGGCCGCCACCGCTGTCGTACGGGAGACCCAGGAACGCGTCGAGCGGCTCCTGGCCGTCGACGGCGACCGCACCCCCGACTCCTTCCACCGCGAACTCGGCGAGCTGATGTGGGAGTTCTGCGGGATGGCGCGGACCGAGGAGGGCCTGCGCAAGGCACTCGGCAGGATTCCGGAGATCCGCGCGGAGTTCTGGCGGCGGATCAAGGTGCCCGGCACCGGCGAGGAGTTCAACCAGTCGCTGGAGAAGGCCAACCGCGTCGTCGACTACCTGGAGCTCGCCGAGCTGATGTGCCTCGACGCGCTGCACCGGGAGGAGTCCTGCGGCGGGCACTTCCGCGAGGAGTCCCAGACCCCGGAGGGGGAGGCGGCCCGCGACGACGAGCGCTTCTCGTACGCCGCCGCCTGGGAGTACACCCCGGGGCCGCCCGTCCTGCACAAGGAAGACCTCGTCTTCGAGTACGTCCACCCCACCCAGCGGAGCTACGCATGAGGCTCACCCTGCGCGTCTGGCGCCAGAAGAATCCGAACACCCCCGGGGCGATGGCCAGTTACGACATCGACGGCATCTCGGCCGACATGTCGTTCCTGGAGATGCTCGACACCCTCAACGAGGAACTCATCCTCTCGGGCGAGGACCCCGTCGCCTTCGACCACGACTGCCGCGAAGGCATCTGCGGTGCCTGCTCGCTCGTCATCAACGGTGACGCGCACGGCCCCGAGCGCACCACCACCTGCCAGCTCCACATGCGGTCCTTCTCCGACGGCGACACCATCGACGTCGAGCCGTGGCGCGCCGCGGCGTTCCCCGTCGTCAAGGACCTGGTCGTGGACCGGTCCTCCTTCGACCGGATCATCCAGGCCGGCGGTTACGTGAGCGTGCCGACCGGTGCCGCGCCCGAGGCCCACGCCGCACCGGTGCCCAAGGCCGACGCCGACTTCGCCTTCGAGCACGCCGAGTGCATCGGCTGCGGGGCGTGCGTCGCCGCCTGCCCGAACGGCTCGGCGATGCTGTTCACCTCGGCGAAGGTCAACCACCTCAACGTGCTGCCGCAGGGCGCACCCGAGCGCGAGAGCCGGGTCCTGGACATGGTCGCGCAGATGGACGACGAGGGCTTCGGCGGCTGCACCCTCACCGGGGAGTGCGCCACCGCCTGCCCGAAGGGGATTCCGCTGCCGTCCATCGCGGCCATGAACAAGGAGTGGCTGCGGGCGAACAGGAAGTCGCGGCGGTAGCGCCCCCCGGCGGCGGTGAGTGCTCCGGGCGAGGGCCCGGACGTCCTCGGCGGCGGCGCCGTCAGTCGTTCACCGCGCGCAGGGCACCCGGCCTGCGCCCGGTGAGCCGGTCCAGGGCCGCCGCCGTCGACTCGTCGGATGGCAGGTGCACCAGCAGCCGCTGGCCGTCGGCGTCCGGCAGGTCCAAGGTCTCGTACGCCAGGCGCAGCTCGCCCGACTCCGGGTGGACGAAGCGTTCGAGCCCGCTGCGCACCGGCAGCCGGGGCGGGGCGGCGAGCCGGTCCGTGAACTCGGCTCCCGCGGTCACCACCAGCTCGTCGGCGAGACGGGAGACATGGGGGTCGTCGCGGCCCAGATCGAAACCGATCATGCCGAACTGCGTGTCGGCGACCCGGCCCCAGTCGGGATAGGTCTCGTGGGCGCGCGGATCGGTGAAGACGTAACGCAGCAGACTCGGCCGGACGCCGTCGAGCAGCCCCACCGGGCCGGACAGACGTTCGTAGCCCGAGGTGCAGGCGACGACCTCGCTCAGCCGGTTCAGCAGGACGGCCGGTGCGGGGTCGAGCCGGTCCAGGAGCGCCTGCACCGTGGGGCGCACCTGGCGGACCGGCGTCTCCGCGGCCGGGCACAGGAGCTTGTGGTCGTTGGCGTGCTTCAGCAGCCGGCCCAGGTGGAGACGGGTCTCCCCGGAGAGCCGCAGGGTGTCGGCGAGAGCGGCCAGGACCTGCGGGGACGGATTGCGGTCACGGCCCTGTTCGAGCCGAGTGAGGTACTCGACACTGATGCCGGCGAGCGTGGCCAGCTCGGAGCGGCGCAGCCCCGGGGTGCGTCGGCGCGGGCCCTCGGGAAGCCCGACCTCGGAGGGTGTCACCGCTTCCCTGCGGGCACGCAGGAAGGCCCCCAGCTCGTTGTCGCTCACCCCCGGATCGTAACCCTCCGCCCGCTGCCGGATGGTGTCCCTCCCACTACCACCATCGGGCCGGTCTTCCTCCGGAGGGCCGCCGGCCTCAGGTTGGGTACATGACCACTGACGCACAGACCACCACCGCCACCCTCCCTCTCCCCCTGACCCCGGGCCGCTGGGAACTCGACACCCATCACTCCTCCGTCGCCTTCACCATCCGTCACCTCGGTATCTCCAAGGTGCGGGGCCGGTTCGCCGAGGTGGAGTCCGCGCTGGTCGTCGGCACGACGCTCGCGCAGAGCTCGGTGCACGCGACCGTCGCCCTCACCTCGATCGACACCGGCAACGAGGCGCGTGACGCCCACGTCCGGGCGTCCGACCTGCTGGACGTGGAGAAGCGCCCGACGATGACCTTCCGCTCCACGGGTGCTCACGGGGAGGGGGAGGAGTGGACCCTGGAGGGCGAGCTGACGATCGGGGACGTCACCGCGAACGTCTCGTTCGACGTGGAGTTCGGCGGGGTGGTGGACACCCCGTTCGGCGGCAAGCACGCCGGGTTCGAGGCCCAGGGGCAGATCCGGCGCAGTGACTTCGGCCTGAACTTCGGGGCGGCCGACGCGATGCTCGGTGACGTGGTGAAGATCCAGATCGACGCCCAGTTCATCGAGCCGCAGCAGCAGGCCTAGCGGGAGCGGGGGCGAACTCCTTGGCCAGGTAAGGCGCGGTTCTGCTGCGCCCGGACCTGGCCACCTCGCGCGGCGGGCCCGCCGCCACGATCCGGCCACCCTCGGCCCCGCCGCCGGGGCCGAGGTCGAGCACCCAGTCCGCGCCCGCCACGACCGCCATGTCGTGCTCCACGACGACCACCGTGTTCCCGGCGTCGACGAGCCCGTGCAGCTGGCGCATCAGGACCTCCGCGTCCGCCGGGTGCAGGCCGGTGGTCGGCTCGTCGAGCACGTACAGGGTGTGCCCGCGCCGGGTCGTGGACCGCTGCAGCTCCGAGGCCAGCTTGATGCGCTGGGCCTCGCCGCCCGACAGCTCGGTCGCGGGCTGACCGAGGCGCAGGTACCCGAGCCCCACCTCCAGCAGCGCGTGCAGGCTGCGGGCGGCGGCGGGGGAGCCGGCGAAGAAGTCAGCCGCGGCCTCCACCGTCAGGTCCAGCACCTCCGCGATGTTCAGCCCCCGGTGCGTGACCTGGAGCGTGCGCGGGTTGTAGCGGGCGCCGTGGCAGTCCGGGCAGGGCGCGTAGGTACTGGGCAGAAAGAGCAGTTCCACCGAGACGAACCCCTCGCCCTGGCAGGTCTCGCAGCGCCCGCCCTTCACATTGAAGGAGAACCGGCCCGCCTTGTACCCGCGCGCCCTGGACTCCCGTTCCTCGGTGAACAGCTTGCGCACGACATCGAAAAGTCCGGTGTAGGTCGCCAGGTTGGAGCGCGGAGTGCGCCCGATCGGTTTCTGGTCGACCGTCACAAGCCGCTGCACGCCCGGGAGTTCGTCGGTGATCTGTCCGGCGAGGGTGGACTTCCCCGAGCCCGACACACCGGTCACCGCGGTGAGGGCGCCAAACGGCAGCTCCGCCTGGAGGCCGTGCAGGTTGTGCCGCGTCACCGGTCCGAGCTTCAGCCAGCCGGACGGCTCGCGTACGGTGCGCGGGGGCGGCGGCTGCCGGTCGAGGAGGAAGCGGCGCGTGACGGACTCCGGGACCTCGGCGAGTGCTGCGGGAGGCCCGCTGTGCAACACCTGCCCGCCGTGCTCGCCAGCCGCCGGGCCGACGTCCACGAGCCAGTCGGCGCGGCGTACGACGTCGAGGTGGTGCTCCACGACGAAGACCGAGTTGCCGGCCGCCTTCAGCCGGTCGAGCACCACCAGCAGGGCCTCGGCGTCCGCCGGGTGGAGGCCGGCCGACGGCTCGTCCAGGACGTAGACGACGCCGAACAGCCCCGACCTCAACTGGGTTGCCAGCCGCAGGCGTTGCAGCTCCCCGGCGGAGAGCGTGGGCGTGGTGCGGTCCAGACCGAGGTAGCCGAGGCCGAGTTCGGTGACGACGGCGATGCGGGCGCGCAGGTCGTCGGTGAGGACACGGGCGGTCGTGCCGCCCTCGTGGGCCGCGAGGACTTCCGCGAGTTCGGCCAGGGGCAGCGCCGCCAGCTCCGCGATCGTACGGCCGGCGAAGGTGACCGCGAGGGATTCGGGACGCAGCCTGCTGCCGCCGCACGCCGGGCACGGCGAGCTGGTCAGGAAGCGCTCGGCCCTGGTGCGCAGGGACTGGCTCTTGGTGTCGGCGAAGGTGTGCAGGACGTACCGGCGGGCGCTCATGTACGTGCCCTGGTAGGGGCGTTGGATGCGGCCCGCGTCGCGGACGGGGTGCACGGTGACCACCGGCTGCTCGTCCGTGAACAGGATCCAGTGGCGGTCCTCCTGTGCCAGCTCCCGCCACGGCCGGTCCACGTCGTACCCCAGCGCGTCCAGCACGTCACGGAGGTTCTTGCCCTGCCAGGCGCCCGGCCAGGCGACGATCGCGCCGTCGCGGATCGACAGCGAAGGATCCGGTACGAGCAGTTCCTCGCTGGTGCCGTGCACGCGGCCCAGTCCGTGGCACTCGGGGCAGGCCCCGGCTGCGGTGTTCGAGGAGAACGCGTCCGAGTCCAGGCGCTCGGCGCCCGCCGGATAGGTGCCCGCGCGCGAGAAGAGCATCCGCAGCGAGTTCGAGAGGGTGGTGACCGTCCCCACGGACGACCGGGAGGACGGCGCCGACCTGCGTTGTTCGAGGGAGACGGCGGGAGGTAGACCGGTGATCTCCGTGACCCGCGGGGCGCCGACCTGGTGGATCAGCCGACGGGCGTACGGCGCGACCGACTCGAAGTAGCGGCGTTGCGCCTCCGCGTAGATCGTGCCGAAGGCGAGCGAGGACTTCCCGGAGCCTGAGACGCCGGTGAACACCACGAGGGCGTCACGCGGGACGTCCACGTCGACGTTGCGGAGGTTGTGCTCGCGGGCGCCCCGGACACGGACGTAACCATCGTGGGGGCTCTGCATCGGGGACTCCGTACGAACGGGGACGACGGCGGGGCAGGAGGTCGCCGCCACCGGACAAACACTCCGATTCTAGGCGTGCGCGGGTGTGGCCCGCCGGGCGCGGTCGACCAGGTCCGCCAGTCGGCGGTGGGAGTCAAGGAGGCCCACTCGGTCGTACGTACTGGTCGTGACCAGCACCTCGTCCGCGCCGGTGGCCTCGATCACCTCGGTGAGGGCCGTCTCGACCTGCTCGGCCGTGCCGTGGACATGGCCGAGCAGTCCGCTCTCGTAGAGGCCCCGCTCCTTGTCGCTCATGGAGCCGCCCGGGGCGGCCAGCCGCTCGATGTCCTCGGCCGGGGAGAGCGGCGGGAAGGTGCCGTGGGTGCGGGAACGGGCCATCGACCAGGCCTCCGGGACCAGCAGCCGCCGGGCGGCCTCCTCGCTCTCGGCGACCGCCACCGTCCCGGCGAGCACCACGTACGGCTCCTGTGCCCACACGGACGGGCGGAACCGCGCGCGGTAGCGCTCCACCACGTCGAACAGCTTCTCCCGGCCGCGCAGGTCGCCGACCACCACCGGCAGACCGGCCGCGGCCGCGATCCCGGCGCCCTCGCCGGTCGCCAGCACGAACGGCGGCACCCGCAGTCCCTCCGCCGGGTAGGCGTGCACGGGGCCGCCGCCGGTGAACCGGAGCAGCAGCTCCGCCAGCTGCTCCGCGAAGCGGTCGGCGTCGTCCTTGTCCCGCCCGAGCGCCTTGCGCACCCCGTCGGTGAAGCCCACCGAGCGGCCGAGCCCCATGTCGATCCGGCCGGGGAACAGCGCTTCGAGCACCCCGAACTGCTCAGCCACCACCAGGGGTTGGTGGTTGGGCAGCATCACTCCGCCGGTGCCCACCCGGATCGTGGAGGTCGCCGCGGCGACGGCGGCCGCCAGTACCGTCGGGGCGGATCCGGCCACCCCGGGCACGCTGTGGTGCTCGGAGACCCAGAAGCGGTGGTAGCCCAGCGCTTCGATCTGCTGCGCCAGGCGTACCGAGTCGCGCAGCGCCTGCGGGCCGTCGTGCCCCTCGCGGGTGCGGGAACGGTCCAGGACGGAAAACCGGGTCTGTGCGATTGCTGTGCTCACAGAGGTTTCAACGCGGTGGCGCCCGCACAATTCCCGCACCGGATGCTTCTCAACCCCTTGACCCGCCGATTGGTCCATGCCAATTTCTTGATCCGTGAACTATGTGCAGAAACGCTTCATAGCCGTGTCCATCGTGTGTGCTTCCACCGGAGCGCTGCTCGCCGGCTGCGGGATGCTGCCCGGCTCCTCCTCCGAGCCGAAGTCGAGGACCGTGACGGTCTGGCTGATGCAGGACAGTGCCTCGCCGGAGTTCCTGAAGCGGTTCACGGAGGAGTTCGAGCGTGAGCACGCCGGCACCCGGCTGGACATCCAGATCCAGCCGTGGAGCGGCATCGGCCCCAAGGTCACCAAGGCCCTCGACAGCGACAGTCCGCCGGACGTCATCGAGGTCGGCAACACCCTGGTCGCCCAGTACGCCGACGGTGGCGGGCTGCAGAACCTCACCCTGGAGTCGGTCCGCGACCTCGGCGGAGACGACTGGCTGCCCGGCCTGGCCGAGCCGGGGCGGATCAACAACGCGCAGTTCGGCATTCCGTGGTACGCCGCCAACCGCGTGGTCATCTACCGCAAGGACCTCTTCGAGCAGGCCGGGGTGAAGGCCCCGCCGCGCGACCGCGCCGAGTGGCTGGACGTCACCCGCACGCTCAACACCGAAGGCAACCAGGGCATCTACCTCGCCGGCCAGGACTGGTACACGCTGTCGGGCTTCATCTGGGACGAGGGCGGCGACCTCGCCGTCGACGCCGGCGGCAAGTGGAGCGGCGCGCTGCACACCGGGGCCGCGCTCAAGGGCATGGACTTCTACAAGGAGTTGCAAGGGCTCGGCCGCGGGCCCCGGGACGCGGACGAACAGAAGCCCCCGCAGGCGGACATGTTCGCCAAGGGAGACATCGCACAGATCATCTCCACCCCCGGCACCGCGAAGCTCGTCGAGCAGAAGAACCCGGCACTGCGCGGCAAGCTCGGCTTCTTCCCGCTCCCCGGCAAGAGCGCGGACAAGCCGGGAGCCGTCTTCATCGGAGGCTCCGACCTGGTGGTTCCCGAGCGTACGGACGCGCGTCGCGCGGCGCTCGACGTGGTGCAGGCGCTGGCGGGCGAGAAGTGGCAGACCGACCTCGCCCGCACCATGAACTACGTACCCAACAAGGGCAGTCTGGCCTCGGCGGTGGCGGGCGAGGAAGGTGTGGCCGCCATGGCGAAGGGCGCCGTGGAGGGCCGGGCCACGCCCGCCTCGCCGAAGTGGGGGGACGTCGAGGCCGACAACCCGATCAAGAAGTACATGACCAAGGTGCTGAACGGCGCCGAGCCCTCCGACGCCGCGAAGAGCGCCTCGGCCGCGATCACCGCGGTCCTGCAGCGGATCGGCCGGGAGGAAGAGGAGTAGGCCGGGGCGGGCGGCACGCGCCCGCCCCGGCTCACCGGGAGCTCGGGCGTCCTAGACGGGGGTGGACAACGACAGCGCGAACCGGCCCGCCTCGTCCGTCCACCAGTGACCCAACTCCAGGTCAGCAGCGGCCAGTTCGCTGCGTATGCCCTCCTTTCGGAACTTCGCGGACACCTCGGTGCGCAGCTCCTCACCCGCGGCGAAGGAGACCGCGAGGTCCAGCTCCCGCACCTTCACCGTCAGCGCGGAGCGGGCCCGCAACCGCATCTCGATCCACTCGCGCTCAACGTTCCAGTGCGCCACGTGCGTGAAGTCGTCCGGGTCGAAGTCCGCGTCCAGTTCACGGTTCACCACCGCCAGCACGTTCTTGTTGAAGGCCGCCGTCACCCCGGCCGCGTCGTCGTACGCCGCGACGAGCGTGTCCTCGTCCTTCACCAGGTCCGTGCCGAGCAGCAGCGCGTCGCCCGGCGAGAGCATCGAGCGCACCGACTTCAGGAACACCGCGCGCTCGTCGGGAAGCAGATTGCCGAGCGTGCCGCCCAGGAAGGCCACGAGCCGGGGACCCGGCGTGCCGGGCAGTGCCAGCCCACGGGTGAAGTCGGCTATCAGCGCATGCACGGAGAGCGCGGGACGCTCCGCCAGCAGCCCCTCGGCGGCCAGTTGGAGCGCGCTCTCACTGACGTCCACCGGCACGTAGCTGTGCAGGTCCGGCAGGGCGTCCAGGAGGATCCTGGTCTTCTCCGAGGAGCCCGAGCCCAGCTCCACCAGGGTGCCCGCCCGGCTCGCGGCGGCGATCTCGCCCGCGCGCGCGAGCAGGATCTCCCGCTCCGCACGGGTCGGGTAGTACTCGGGGAGCCTGGTGATCTCCTCGAACAGCTCGCTGCCGCGCGCGTCGTAGAACCACTTGGGCGGCAGCGACTTGGTGTCCCGGCCGAGCCCCTGGAGCACATCGGTGCGCAGGTCGGCGTCGGTGGCGTTCACCGGAAGGGTGCGGGTCACGAGGTACGGGCTCACGCGGCGGGCTCCTTGAGCGGGGTCAGCAGGACATCGGTACGGGTGGCGGTGAGCAGGGTGCGGTCCGGGACCTCGACCCAGAGCGGATCGTCGTCGTACGGCTCGGATGCGACGACCGTGCGGCGGTCCGGCCCGGCCAGGTACCACAGGGTGTCGCCCCAGGCGGTCGCGATGACGGTCGTGCCGTCGGTCAGCAGCAGGTTGAGCCGGCCGCCCGGAGCGGCCCGCGCCACGTCCCGGACGGTGTCGGCGAGGGCCTGCCCCGGTTCGTCGCCCGCCCGCAGCCGGTGCAGGACCAGCGCCCACACCAGGGCGGAGTCGCAGCGTGCCTCCAGGGCCAGCAGTTCCGCCGCGGGCAGGGCGGCGGCGAGCCCGGCCAGCGAGGCGGGCCAGCCGGGCAGCGCCCCGTTGTGGCTGAACAGCCAGGGACCCGAGGTGAACGGCGCCGCCGCCGCCTCCCCGTCGGCGCCCGCCTCGGTGGCGTCCCGTACGGCCGCGAGCAGCGCCCCCGACCGAACGACGCGGGCCAGATCGGCGAAGTTGGCGTCCGCCCACATCGGGCCGCTGCGCCGGTAACGGGCGGGCACCGGATCTCCTCCGGCGTACCAGCCGACACCGAAGCCGTCCGCGTTGACCGTGCCGTACTTCTGCAGCCGGGGCGCCCAGGCCTGGCGGTAGAGCCCGCGCGGGGGCTCGACGAGGATGTCGTGCACCGCCGATTCGGGCCCGAGGTAAGCAAGGTGACGGCACATCAGAGCTCACCCGCCGCGGCGTCCCGTGCGGTGCGGAAGCCGGCGAAGATCTGCCGTCGCACCGGCAGGTCCCAGTTGCGGAACGTGCCCCGGCACGCCACCTGGTCGACGCCGAAGGAGCCGCCGCGCAACACCTTGTGCCCGGGGCCGAAGAAGACTTCCGAGTACTCGCGGTACGGGAACGGGGCGAACCCCGGGTAGGGCAGCAGGTCGCTCGACGTCCACTCCCACACGTCGCCGATCAACTGCCGTACTCCCAGCGGTGATTCGCCGGCCGGGTACGCACCGACCGGGGCCGGCCGCAGATGGCGCTGGCCGAGGTTGGCGCGGTCGGGGGAGGGATCCGCGTCACCCCAGGGGTAGCGGGTCGAACGGCCGGACACCGGATCGTGCCGGGCGGCCTTCTCCCACTCGGCCTCCGAGGGCAGTCGCCGCCCCGCCCAGCGGGCGTACGCGTCCGCCTCGTACCAACTCACGTGCAGGACCGGTTCGTCCAGCGGAACGGGCTCGGTCGTGCCGAAGTGCCGCCGCAGCCACTCACCGCCCTCACGACGCCAGAACAGGGGTGCCCGCAAGCCGTGTTCCTGCACCGTCCCCCAGCCCGCCGGCTGCCACCAGCGCGGGTCGGCGTAGCCGCCGTCCTCGACGAAGGACAGGTACGCACCGCAGGAGACCGGGGTCGTGTCGAGGTGGAAGGACGGCACGAAGGTGACGTGCGCGGGCCGCTCGTTGTCCAGGGCCCACGGTTCGAGAGAGGTACCCATCTCGAACGGGCCACCGGCCACCAGGACCTCGGCGGGCAGCCGCGCCGCCCCCTCGGGGGCCGGCGGTGGCGCGGGGGCGGTCAGGGCGGTGGGCCCGCGCCGCAGCTGGTGGGTGATCAGCATCGTCTCGTCGTGCTGCTGCTCGTGCTGGGCGACCATCCCGAAGGCGAAGGCGTCAGCCTCCAGTGGTCCGCCGCGCAGCGGACTGCGCTCCAGGACGTCCAGTGCCCGGCCGCGTACCTGGGCCGCGTACGACCTGGCCTCGGCGGGGGCGAGCAGCGGCAGCGTCGGACGCGCCGAGCGCGGATGCTCGAAGGCGTCGTACACCGAGTCGATCTCGGGGCGCAGCGCGTCGCGCCCCGCGACGTTGCGCAGCAGCCACAGCTCCTCCTGGTTACCGATGTGCGCCAGGTCCCAGACCAGAGGTGACATCAACGGAGAGTGCTGGGCGGTGAGTTCGGCGTCGTCGACGCAGGAGGTGAGGAGTTCGGTCCGGTCGCGGGCGGCGGTCAGCGCCTGGACGGCGCGGTTGCGAAGCCCCTCGGAGTCCGTGTCCGGGGGCTGGACGGCGTCGTTCATCGAAGAGGTTCCTCCTGGTCCAGCAGGTCGTCCAGGTCACTGTCGAGCAGGTCGTCGGCGGGGCAGCGGCCACGGGAGACGTAGCGCTCGACGTACGCGGCGACCGCCTGGCGCACCGGCTCCGCCGCGCCCAGCCGGGGCAGCGCGTCGAGGGCGGCGGCGAAACATACCACCGCGGCCGCGTGCAGTTCGGGATCTGAAAGGCCCTTTCGGGCCGCGGTCTCCCAGAGCGGGTTGTGCGGCGCGGGCCCGGCACCGGCCGTCTCGCCCAGCGGCTTGACGGCGCGGTAGGCGATCTCGGCCGCCTGCGGGTCGTCGAAGAGCGCGGCCGTCACGGCGAGCGGCACCAGCCAGCCGTCCGCGCCGGGCTGTGCGTCGATCATCCGCAGCTCCAGATGGCCCTGCGGCCTGACCGGCGGGAACAGCGTCGTGAGGTGATAGGCGAGATCGGCGCGGTCGGGGGCGCGCGGCTGCCGGCCACGCGTCCACTCCCGGAAGGTCAGCCCCTCCGGAACCTGCCACGGCTCGCCGTCCCGGGCGCGCACACACATCACCGGGGCGTCCAGGACCCGCTGCGCCCACGCGGCACGAGGTTCGGCGCCGGACGGCGGGGCGAGAGTGCGGCCCGGCTCGATGCCCGCCCAGAGGGCCTGACGGTTCGACCGCCAGCCCGTACGGGTTCCCTGCGCGTACGGGGAGTTGGCGAAGGCGGCCACCAGTACCGCACCCAGCAGATGGGCGAGCAGCCAGCGCCGGCCGAGCCCCAGCGGCCCCGGCTCCTCGTGTCCGGCGTCCACGCACACCTGGATCGAGGCCGAGGTGCACATCATCGCCAGACCGGAGGGGCCCGCCCGGTCGAGGCAGCGCTGCATGGCCTCGTACCGGGGTTCGCGCAGGAAGCGGCGCGGTGGCTGCCAGGGATCCTGGCCGAATCCGGCCAGGGCGAGGCCCTGCGCGTGCAGGGCGCCGCGCACGGCGGTCAGATCGGCGGAGACGGAGTCGACGACTTCCGTGAGCGAGGCGGCGGGCAGTGAGCTGAGCTCCAACTGGCCACCGGGCTCGACGGTGAGGGCCGAGCGCAGGGGCAGTGAGCGGGCGGCGGCATGGGCCGCGCGCAGGCGGCCGGGGGAGACGGGCAGGTGCGGGGAGTGCAGGTCGTGGACGAGCCATTCGAGTTCCACCCCGAGCTTTCGCGGCGGGCCCGTCTTGAAGCAGATACATCGCAGCAGGTCCGCCGCCTCGGTCTCGGCGATGGGCGGCCCGCCATCGTTGAACTGGGCTGCTGGCACGGTTAGTTCCTCCTGTCCAAGAGTTGCGGCTGCCGACCGTCGTGGTGTCCCGGCCGGGCGGGCCCGGACACAGCAGACCAGCCAACCGACTGATCGGGCATCGCACAAGAGTCATCTTTTGGCCGTGCGGCGCTCGCTGCCACTCGTGCAGAGTCTGGCCGTGCGGCGCTCGCTGCCACTCCTGAAGAACCCGGCTGTCCGACGCTCGCTGCCACTCCTGCAAAATCCTTTGCTCCGAAGGTGTTGCGGCCGGATGATCACACGGTGAGTGCACGACTGCGCGCGATCGCGCGAGAAACCGAAAGCATCGTCGCCGCCGGGCAGTACATCTGCCCCGACGGCCGGGTCGTATCCATCGCCGCGGCAACGGCCGCCGCCTCTTCCGCCACCCGGAGCCACGGACCGGAGCCGGTGGCGGCAGTGCCCGGCGCCGGCCGGGCGACCTCCGTCGAGGTCACCGCGGAGAGCAGCACCGAGGCGGCCCGCCGCCTCACCGGGGACGCCCCGGACCCGGTGGCGGTGCTCTGCTTCGCCTCGGCGCGCAACCCCGGGGGCGGCTACCTCAACGGGGCGCAGGCCCAGGAGGAGGCGCTCTGCCGTGCCTCGGCGCTGTACACGTGCCTGCTGCGCGCGCCGGAGTTCTACGCCCACCACCGCGCCGAACGCGACGTGTTCTACACCGACCGGGTGATCCACTCGCCCGGCGTCCCGGTCTTCCGCGACGATCGCGGACAGCTGCTCAGCAACCCCTACCAGGTGGGCTTCCTCACCTCGCCCGCCCCCAACGCCGGAGTGATCAGACAGCGCGAGCCCGAGCAGGCGGGGCGCATCGCCGCCGTGCTCGCCTCGCGCGCGGAACGCGTCCTGGAGGTGGCGGTGGCAGGCGGCTACCGGCGGATCGTCCTCGGGGCATGGGGCTGTGGAGTCTTCATGAACGAACCCCCCGTCGTCGCGGGGGTGTTCAAGGAGCTGCTGACCGGATCGGGCCGTTTCGCAGGCCACTTCGACCGGGTGACCTTCGCGGTCCTGGACCGGAGCGGCAGGGGGCCCGCGCTCCAGGCGTTCCGCTCGGCGTTCGGCGCCTGAAGCCGCACGGACGACCGGCTTCCGTCGGCACCGGGCGGGTCCGGGCGGGTCCGGTCAGCCGCGCCAGCCGTACCGTTCGGTGAGCCGCCGTGCCACCTGGTCGAACATCGGCCGGTCCAGCGCACAGGCCTCGCGCCGCATCCCGTCCTCGTGCACCCGCAGCACCCGGTCGAGGTCCACCCAGGACTCACGGCCCGCGCCGTCCCACGGGCCCGCGCCGATCGCCAGCCACTCGCGGTCGTGGTCGTGCCGCTTGCTCGACAGCCGCACCGCCAGCAGCGTGCCCGCCGCCTCGCGCGCCACGACGAGCACCGGGCGGTCCTTGCCGCGGCCGTCGTTCTCCTCGTAGGGCACGAAGGTCCAGACGATCTCGCCGGGGTCGGGATCGCCGTCGCGCTCGGGGGCATACTCCATGCGCACCGGGCCGATCTCGTGCGGCTCGGCCTCCGTCGTCGCGCTCGGGCCGCTGCTGCCGGGCAGTTCGGGCCGGGGGTGGGGGTCCGCGGAGTTGTGCAGTGAAGTCGTCACGCCGTCAGGGTAGGGGGTGGCGTGCACCCGTCCGGCTCACCCCGCGGCGCGCCGCCTACCGCGGTGGCGTGCGCCCGTCCGGCTCACCCCACCGCGCGCCGCCCGTCGCGGGGGTCGTGCGCCCGACCGGCCCACCGCGCGGCGCGCGCCGCCCGCCGCACCCGCAGGCTCGGCCCATGAACGTCACGCTGCTTCCCCTGCTTGCCGCGCTCGTGCTGACGGTCCCGGCCGCCCCCGCCGCGACGGCGGAGAGCGCCGCGCAGGTCCGACCCGGGCCCGCCCGTACGGTGTCCGCCTGGCTGCCCTACTGGGACCAGCCGACGGCCTACCGGGACGCCGTCGCCCATGCCGGGCAGCTCCACACGGTCAGTCCCTTTTGGTACCGGGCGAGCGCCGCGGACCGGGTCGACCCGCACGAGAACGCGGAGGACACCGCGATCGTCGACGGGCTCCACCGGGCCGGCATCAAGGTCGTTCCCACCGTGATGGAAACCCTTCCGGCCGGAGTGCTCGGCGCGATCGTCACCGACCCGGCCCGACGCGCCACCCACCTGCGCACCCTGCTCGCCGTCGCCGCACGGGGCGACTACGACGGACTGGAACTCGACTACGAGACCATCGCCCCCACGGGCGACGCGCAGTACCAAGCGGTACGCGCCGGGTACGCGGCGCTGGTCACCGACCTCTGCGAGGCCCTGCACGCCGTCCGCAAGACGTGCGCCGTCGCCGTCACCCCGCAGACCGCCGGCAGCGGTCGCATCTGGGACTACCGCTCGCTCGGCCGGGCCGCCGACCGGGTGCGCATCATGGCCTACAACCTGCACTGGGAGGGCGGGGCCCCTGGCCCGCTCGCCACCCCGCGGTGGTACGACCAGATCCTCACCCACGCCACCACCCTCATTCCGCGCGCGAAGATCGAGATGGCGCTGCCCGCGTACGGCTGGGACTGGGTGGCGGGCGGCGAGACCGAGCACGTCACCTGGAAGGAGGCGGAGGCGCTGCGCAGGCGCACCGGCGCGCCCTACCGACTGGACCCCGCCACGGGGTCGCCCCACTTCACCTACTCGGCGGGCGGCCGCCGGCACACCGTGTGGTACCAGGACGCGCGAGGCGTGGCGGCGCACCTGCCGGTGCTGCGCAAACACGGAATCACCCGGACCGGCCTGTGGGCGCTGGGCTTCGAGGACCCGGCGCTCTGGGGAGTGCTGGCCCGCGGCTGAGCACACCGGACCGGGGGCCCGATGAGCAGAGCCGCCGGGTGACTCTGCCATCGTGCCCGGGCCCGGGCCCGGCACCAGGGACAGGACAGGACAGGACAAGACAGGACAGGACGGGGGATTGGTTGGACCAGGGACTAGATCCAGCCATCCAGCGACGACATGAACCCTTCGAAGTCGTCGCGCTGGATGGTGTGTCCCGCGCCCTTGACCGTACGGACCTCGAAGCCGCGCCCGCGCAGCAGCTCCGCCCGCTCCTCGTTGATGATCATGCTCGGGTCGGCCAGCTGCACCAGGGACGGCACGACCGGTTTCGCGGGCAGCAGGTCGCGCCCCCGGAGCCCCGCCAGGCCGAGGGCGGACGCCTCGTCCCAGAGGGCCAGGGTCGCCACCTCGACGTCGACGTCCTCGTCGGCCCAGCGCGGGTTCAGCGCGGCGATCTGCTCCCGCGGCGCCGACTTGAACTGCGCGAACACCTCGGGCCCGAAGCCCCCGGGCAGTTCCAGGTGCCACGCCGGGTCGCAGTACACCGCGCGCCGCGGACGCAGCCGGTCCACGGCGAGGGACAGGGCCAGGCCGCCCAGCGAGTGACCGACGGCCAGTTCGGCGTCCGCCGCGAGGGTTTCGGCGAGGTCGTCGGCGAAGTCCTCCGGGGTGTAGGAGTCGGCGCGCCCGCTGAGGCCGTGGCCCCGCAGGTCCACCGCCACGACCCGGTAGCCCTTGCCGGCCAGCGCGGGACCGACGGTCCGCCAGGCTCGGTGGTCGGCCATGATGCCGTGGATCAGCAGGGCGACGCGGTCGCCCTCGCCCCAGGTGTGGGTGTTCAGCTGCACTGTGATGCCTTTCCGGCGGGAGCGGGTGGTGGAGCGGGCGGGTTCTGGTGGATGCCTGACGGCGGTCAGCGCACGCCGCGGATCGGGTACACGGCGAGCGCACCCAGTATCGAGAGGACCGCCGCGACCAGGAAGAGAGCGGTGTAGCCCCCGCTGAGCTGGACGACCAGACCGGCGATGAACGGGGCGGCGATCTGCGGACCCGCGTTGGCGACGTTGAGGATGCCCATGTCCCGGGCGGCGTCCTCGGACTTCGGCAGCACCATGGTGACCAGTGCGGTGTCCACTGCCATGTAACAGCCGAAGCCGAGACCGTTGATCGCACCGAAGACCAGCATCGCGGTCCAGCTGCTGGAGAGTGCGGGGAAGACCATGGCGAGGGCGGCCAGCAGCGCGGAGACTCCGACGAACGCCTTGCGGCGGTTGTACTTGTCGGACAGCCAACCGCCCAGGACGGTGGAGACGACCGACGCGGCCGCGTTGACCATGGTGAGGATCGCCGCGGCGTCCGCGGGTTTCATGCCCCCGGGCAGCTCGGTGTGGTCGGTGAGGATGTACAGCTGGAAG
This sequence comes from Streptomyces sp. NPDC091272, assembly GCF_044757485.1. Lineage (NCBI taxonomy): Bacteria > Bacillati > Actinomycetota > Actinomycetes > Kitasatosporales > Streptomycetaceae > Streptomyces > Streptomyces sp. NPDC091272. Next base: position 164,758 of record NZ_JBIVVC010000013.1, on the reverse strand, counting down.
CCGAGTACCCCGAAGTAGCCGAGGACCAGCAGCGCCCGGCCGATGAACGCCCAGCGGAAGTCGTGGTTGGCCAGCGCGCTCGCGAAGGACCTCAGCTGCTCCTTGAGCGGCACCGCGGGCTTGCCGGGGCGGCGCTCCTCCCGGGCGCAGGTGGTGAACAGGACCGCTGCCGCCGCCACCAGCGCGCCGAACAGCAGGTACCCGGTGCGGTAGCTGTCCGAGAAGGCCGCGCCGATCAGCGCGCCGATGGTCGAGCCGAGCGGAATGCCCAGACCGACGGCCGCCGACGCCTTGCCGCGTGAGGCGATCGGGACCCGGTCGGGGACCACCGAGGTGAGCGCCGCCTGGTAGAAGTTCATCGCCGCCTGGCCCAGGCACCAGACGATCGTCACCAGCAGCACGGTGTTGACGCTGCCGAGCAGTGCCATCACCGCGAGGGCGCCGACGCCGCCGCCCAGGATCCACGGGTTGCGGCGCCCGGAGCGGTCGGACAGCGCACCCGCGACGGGGTTGAAGATCGTGGCGAAGACCGCGGAGACACCGGAGACCACGGTCATGTTGCTGACCTTGTTCGCCTCGTCGATCCCGGCGACCTGCATCGCCAGGACGAAGCCGGGCACGCCGATGTAGAGCGCGTACATGACGGTGTTGCCCACGAGCAGCAGGGGGAGCAGCCCTCGGGTCGGGCCGGCCGTCGGTGCGGAGTCGGTACCGGCGTCCACGCCGGTACCGGGGGAGGAAAGAGCCACGCTGCACTCCAGTGGGAAATGAGCGGCGGATGGGATGAGGGGAGAGCTCTGCCCGGGAAGGCCGTGCCGAGGGTTCTGCCGGGTGCTCCGAAAAGTAAGGTGACACGTGTCAGTGACCCGTGTAAACGCTTTGTAGCACCCAAATCCGGCCAACCGCTAGACCTCGTACCGCACCCGTCTGGAAAGATGCCGAACGCGATGAGCCAGACACCGAAGAAGTCAGCCGACCAACCCGTCCCCACCAGCACCGATGTCGCACGCCTGGCAGGCGTGTCGCGCGCCACCGTGTCGTACGTGCTGAACAACACCTCGGCCGTGCGGATCAGCGAGCCGACCCGCCGCCGGGTCCGTGAGGCCGCCGAGGAGCTCGGCTACGTCCCGCACGCCGCGGCGCGCAGTCTGCGCGCGGGGCACACCCGCATGGTTCTCCTGCCGACCGCGCACATCCCCGTCGGTCCGCTCTACGGCAAATTCTTCAACGAGCTGCACTGGGCACTGCGCCACCTCGACTACACCGTCGTGCAGTACGGCAGTCTCGGTCTCACCGGCGACGAGGCGGCCCGCGCGTGGGCGGAACTGCGGCCCGTGGCCGTGGTGTCGCTCGGCGAGATCACCCTGACCGCGCGCGGTGTGCAGCTCCTCAAGAGGTCCGGTGCCAAGGCGGTCGTCACGCTCGGCCCGCAACGCGTCGAGGGCGCGCACTCGTTGGTGATGGACCAGCGCGAGGTGGGCATCGCCGCGGCCGGACACCTGCTGGAGCGCGGGCACCGCCGCATCGGAGCCGTCGTCCCGGAGGAACCGGGGCTGGAACTCTTCTCCAAGCCCCGGCTGGCGGGTCTGCGCAAGGCGGTCGCGGGCACCGGGGCGAGCGTCGAACCGCTGGCCATGCGGTACGACGAGGAGTCGGCGGCGGCTCTCGCGGCGCGCTGGCGCGATCTCGCTCTGGACGCGGTGTTCGCCTACAACGACGAGTACGCCCAGCTCCTCATGCGGGCGCTGCAGGACGCAGGCGTCGACGTCCCGGGCGAGACCGCGGTCATGGGTGCGGACAACCTCCTGCTGGGCAAGCTCCTGCGTCCCAGCCTCAGCACGGTGCGCCTGGAGCTGCCGCCCGGCCAGTACCTCGCGGACCTGATCGACCGCCTGGTCCAGCATCCGTCGCAGCAGGTGCCGGACAGCGGTCTGATGGGCGCGCACGCGGTGCCGCGCGAGTCGGGCTGACAGCGCGCGGATCCGACAGTACGCGCGCGGCGGTACGAACCTGAGGGCGCGGGCTCGGCGATACGCACGTGGTGGAGCCGGTTCCGAGGCGCGGGGGCGGACCGGCGGCCGTTGACAGTCGAGGAGCCGCGGAACAGACTCGGCCCCGGGTGATCAAGGACGATCACAGGCGGTCGCGCGGGGGCACCCGGACGAACGCCCTTGACCCGGAGGAGAGTTCCGATGCCCACCAGCATCCGTGACGTCTACGTCGTCGACGCCGTCCGCACACCGATCGGCAAGTTCGGGGGCGCGCTCTCGGGCGTACGTCCCGACGACCTCGCCGCCCACGTGGTGCGGTCCCTGGTCGACAGGTGTCCGGACCTCGACCCGGCCAGGATCGACGACGTGTACTTCGGTGACGCGAACGGTGCGGGCGAGGACAACCGCGACGTGGCCCGCATGGCGGTGCTGCTCGCCGGACTGCCCGTGAGCGTTCCCGGCGTGACCGTCAACCGGCTCTGCGGCTCGGGCCTTGAGGCCGTGATCCAGGCGGCCCGCGCGATCGCCCTGGGCGACGCCTGCGTGGCGATCGCGGGCGGTGTCGAGTCGATGTCCCGTGCCCCGTGGGTCCTGCAGAAGCCCGAGCGCGCCTTCCCCGCCGGTCACCAGCAACTGCACTCCACGACGCTGGGCTGGCGGATGACCAACCCCCGGATGCCCGCGCAGTGGACCGTCTCCCTCGGCGAGGGCGCCGAACTCGTCGCCGACAAGTACGGGATCGGCCGGGCGGAACAGGACGCCTTCGCCCTTGAGAGCCACCGGAAGGCCGCGGCGGCGTGGGCCGCGGGACTCTACGACAGCGAGGTCGTGCCGTACGAGGGCGTGGACCTGCCGCGCGACGAGTGCATCCGCGAGTCCTCGACCCCCGAGGCGTTGGGCCGGCTGAAGCCGGTCTTCCGTACGGACGGCACGGGCACGGTCACCGCGGGCAACTCCTCGCCGCTCAACGACGGGGCGGCGGCCCTGCTCCTGGTCGACGAGGAGGGGCTGCGGGCCACCGGGCGCGAGCCGCTCGCCCGTATCCGTACCTCCGCCGTCACCGGCATCGAACCCGAGCTGTTCGGGCTCGGCCCCGTCGAAGCGGTCCGCAGGGCGCTCGGCAAGGCGGGCCTGACGCTCGCCGACCTGACCGTCCTCGAACTGAACGAGGCCTTCGCGGCCCAGTCCCTCGGCTGCCTCGCCGCCTGGCCCGACCTCGATCCCGCGGTGGTCAACCCGCGCGGCGGCGCCCTGGCGGTCGGCCACCCGCTCGGCGCCTCCGGGGCGCGCCTCGCGGGCTCGGTCGCCCATCAGCTCGCGGCGGCCGGATCGGGCACCGGGCTGGCGGCACTCTGCATCGGGGTGGGCCAGGGCCTCGCACTGGTCCTGGAACGCTGAGTCCCACTGCCGAGGTCTGCTGCCCGGGGTGCTCGCGAGCGCCGCGCCGGGCCGCATCGGACGGCCCCGGACATGCGAGTGGGCGCCGCCTCACGGAGGCGACGCCCACGGGCAGGTCACGATGCCGGGCGAGTCACGGTACCGAGCGGGTCAGCCCGCTTCCTTCTGCTCCCCGGCGCCCTCCTGGGCACCGTTCTGCGCGGTCTCGATCGACTTGCGCACCTCGTCCATGTCCAGGTTGCGGGCCTGGCCGATGATGTCCTCAAGAGCCTCCGCGGGCAGCGCGCCCGGCTGGGCGAACACCGCGACGTTCTCTCGGACGATCATCAGGGTCGGGATCGACTGGATCTCGAAGGCGGCCGCGAGCTCCTGCTGGGCCTCGGTGTCGACCTTGGCGAAGACCAGGTCCTCGTGACGGTCGGAAGCCCCTTCGTAGACCGGCGCGAACTGACGGCAGGGGCCGCACCACGACGCCCAGAAGTCGATCAGGACGAAGTCGTTGTCGGTCACTACGCTGTCGAAGTTCTCTTTGGTCAGCTCGACAGTGGCCATGTTGTGCTCCTCTTCCGTCATTCCGGGCGTCACCGTCACCGCACAACGATGTTCGGCGCCGCCCTATTCCGTCGGTCCGCCTTCCCCTGTGGTCGCCGCGCACACCACCCATCAGACTGAGCTTCATGACAGCTGCCGAAACAACAGAAGAGGCCCGCGCGGCCACCGAGTACGACGTCGTGGTGCTGGGCGCGGGTCCGGTCGGGGAGAACGTCGCCGACCGGGCCCGCGCGGCAGGCCTGAGCGTCGCGATCGTCGAGTCCGAGCTGATCGGCGGTGAGTGCTCGTACTGGGCGTGCATGCCCAGCAAGGCACTGCTGCGGCCGGTCACCGCGCGCGCCGACGCCCGCAGGGTGCCGGGACTGCGGCAGGCCGTGCAGGGCGATCTCGACGTGTCCGCCGTCCTCGCCCACCGCGACTACTTCACGTCGAACTGGAAGGACGACGGCCAGGTCGGCTGGCTGGAGTCGATCGACGTGGCGATCCACCGCGGCCACGGCCGCATCGAGGGACCGCGGAAGGTCACCGTGGAGGCCCCGGACGGCGGTCGCACGACGCTCACCGCCCGGCACGCCGTGGCCGTCTGCACGGGCACCAGGGCGGTCGTCCCCGACCTGCCCGGCATCGCGGACGCCAAGCCGTGGACGAGCCGCGAGGCCACCAGTGCCCAGCAGGTACCCGGTCGGCTGGTGGTGGTCGGCGGGGGAGTGGTCGGCGTCGAGATGGCCACCGCCTGGCAGGCGCTCGGCTCGCAGGTCACCGTTCTCGTACGCGGCGAGGAGGGGCTGCTGCCGAGGATGGAGCCCTTCGCGGGCGAGCACGTGCGTGCGGCGCTCGAAGAGGCGGGCGCCACCGTACGCACCGGGGCTTCGGTCTCCGCGGTGGAGCGCGAGGGGGCGACGGTCGCCGTCACCCTGGAAGGTGGCGAACAGCTGGAGGCGGACGAGATCCTCTTCGCGGTCGGCCGCGCGCCCAGGACCGACGACATCGGGCTGGAGAGCGTCGGCCTCGAACCGGGCTCCTGGCTCGCCGTCGACGACAGCTGCCGGGTGACGGGCTCCGAGTGGCTGTACGCGGTGGGCGACGCCAACCACCGGGCGCTCCTCACCCACCAGGGCAAGTACCAGGCGCGTATCGCGGGAGAGGCGATCGCCGCCCGCGCCCAGGGGCGTGCCGTGGACGACGCCCGCTGGGGCGCCCACGCCGCGACCGCCGACCACGCCGCCGTCCCCCAGGTGGTCTTCACCGACCCCGAGGCCGGTTCGGTTGGCCTCACCCTCGCGGAGGCCGAGCGGGCCGGGCGCAGGGTGCGCGCCGTCGACTACGACATGGCGTCGGTCGCCGGCACCGGCCTCTACGCCGACGGCTACAAGGGCCACGCCCGCATGGTCGTCGACCTGGACACCGAGACCCTCGTCGGGGTCACCTTCGTCGGCCCGGCGGTCAGTGAACTGGTGCACTCCGCGACGGTGGCCGTGGTGGGCGAGGTGCCTGTCTCACGGCTGTGGCACGCGGTTCCCTCGTACCCGACGATCAGCGAGGTGTGGCTGCGGCTGCTGGAGACCTACCGGGGCGCGTAGCCCTGGCTGCCGCCGTCCGCGCCCGGCGTCCGCCCGGATCGCCGCAGCTCACGCGGGTGAGCGAATGAAGCTGCTCTTGGGGGCCACTTAAGAAATCCTCGATGGACGCGGCCCGCGGAGATCGGCAGATTGGAGCCCACAGGCGATCACCATGGAACCCCGTGGTGATCGCCACGGGCCGGCGCTGTCCGCGCGCCGCCGTCACGCACTACCGCCTGGAGCCACAGCCATGAGAGCACTCGTCAAGCACAGGGCCGAGCCGGGGCTGTGGCTCATGGACGTCCCCGAGCCGGAGGCCGGTCCGGGTGACGTGCTCATCAAGGTGCTGCGCACCGGCATCTGCGGCACCGACCTGCACATCCGCAACTGGGACGGCTGGGCGCAGCAGGCCGTCACCACCCCTCGCGTGCTGGGCCACGAATTCGTCGGCCAGGTCGCGCACACCGGCTCCGACGTCCGGGACATCAAGGTCGGTGACGTCGTCAGCGGCGAGGGCCACCTGGTGTGCGGCAAGTGCCGCAACTGTCTGGCCGGCCGCCGACACCTGTGCCGCAGCACGGTGGGCCTCGGCGTCGGACGCGACGGTGCCTTCGCCGAGTACGTCGTGCTGCCCGCCTCCAACGTGTGGGTGCACCGCACCGAGGTCGACCTCGACGTCGCGGCGATCTTCGACCCGTTCGGCAACGCGGTGCACACCGCGCTGTCCTTCCCGCTGGTCGGTGAGGACGTCCTGATCACCGGCGCGGGACCGATCGGCATCATGGCCGCCGCCGTCGCCAAGCACGCCGGTGCCCGCAGCGTGGTCATCACCGACGTCAGCGAGCCCCGCCTGGAGCTGGCCCGCAAGGTGGGCGCCACCCACACCGTCAACGTCGCGCGGACCTCCATCGCGGACGCGCAGGCCGAGCTCGGCCTCAAGGAGGGCTTCGACATCGGCCTGGAGATGTCCGGCCGCCCCGAGGCCATGCGCGACATGGTGGCCAACATGACGCACGGCGGGCGCATCGCCATGCTGGGCCTGCCGGCCGAGGAGTTCGCCGTCGACTGGTCGAAGATCGTCACGTCGATGATCACCGTCAAGGGGATCTACGGCCGCGAGATGTTCGAGACCTGGTACGCGATGACCGTCCTGGTCGAGGCCGGCCTCGACCTGAGCCCCGTGATCACCGGCAGTTACGGCTACCAGGACTTCGAGGCCGCCTTCGACGAGGCCGCCACCGCCCGCAGCGGCAAGATCATCCTGAACTGGGACGTGTGAGCCGCACCCCGTCCGCGCCCGTCCGTCCTTCTTCCCGTTCCAGGCAGACCTAGGAGCCCACCGCCATGTACGCGTCCGTCCGCGACGACCTCCGTGCCACCCTCGACGAGATCCGTGAGGCCGGGCTCTTCAAGCCCGAGCGCGTCATCTCCAGCCCGCAGAACGCCACGGTCGGCGTCACCGCCGACGGGCAGCCCGCCGAGGTCCTCAACTTCTGCGCCAACAACTACCTCGGTCTCGCCGACCACCCCGAGGTCGTCGCCGCCGCCAAGGACGCCCTGGACCGCTGGGGCTACGGCATGGCCTCCGTGCGCTTCATCTGCGGCACCCAGGAGATCCACAAGGAGCTGGAGGCCCGTCTCTCGGCCTTCCTCGGCCAGGAGGACACGATCCTCTACTCCTCCTGCTTCGACGCCAACGGCGGCGTCTTCGAGACTCTCCTGGGCGCCGAGGACGCGGTCATCTCCGACGCCCTCAACCACGCCAGCATCATCGACGGCATCCGGCTCTCCAAGGCGCGCCGCTACCGCTACGCCAACCGCGACCTCGCCGACCTGGAGAAGCAGCTCCAGGACACCCAGGACGCCCGCCGCCGGCTCATCGTCACCGACGGCGTCTTCTCCATGGACGGCTACGTCGCCCCGCTCGCCGAGATCTGCGACCTCGCGGACCGGTACGACGCCATGGTCATGGTCGACGACTCGCACGCGGTGGGCTTCGTCGGTGAGGGCGGTCGCGGCACCCCCGAGCTGCACGGCGTGACGGACCGCGTCGACATCATCACCGGCACCCTCGGCAAGGCCCTCGGCGGCGCCTCCGGCGGCTACGTCGCGGCCCGCGCCGAGATCGTCGCCCTGCTGCGCCAGCGCTCGCGCCCCTACCTCTTCTCGAACTCCCTCGCGCCGGTCATCGCCGCCGCCTCCCTCAAGGTCATCGACCTGCTGGAATCGGCGGGCGAACTGCGCGAGAAGCTCGCCGCCAACACCGCGCTGTTCCGTACGAGGATGACCGAGGCGGGCTTCGACATCCTGCCCGGCGACCACGCCATCGCACCGGTCATGATCGGTGACGCCGCGGAGGCCGGCCGGATGGCGGAGCTGCTCCTGGAGCGCGGGGTGTACGTGATCGGCTTCTCCTACCCGGTCGTCCCGATGGGCAAGGCGCGCATCCGCGTCCAGCTGTCCGCCGCGCACTCCACCGAGGACGTCGAGAGGGCGATTGCGGCATTTGTCGACGCGCGGGCGACACTGGCCGGGTGATCGATCCCAGACGGCTGCGCATCCTGAGGGCCGTGGCGGACCACCGTACGGTGACCGCCGCGGCCTCAGCGCTGTACCTGACCCCCTCCGCCGTGTCCCAGCAGCTCAACGCGCTGGAGCAGGAGACGGGGCACGCCCTGCTGATCCGTACCGGCAAGGGGGTGGAACTGACGGCGGCGGGCGAGATCCTGCTCGGCCACACCCACGCCGTCCTCGCCCAGCTGGAACGCGCGGAGGCAGAACTCGCCGACTACGCGGGCGGCGCCGCGGGCGAGGTGACGGTCGCCTCCTTCGCCACCGGCATCGCCGAGGTCGTCGCCCCCGCCGTCGGCCGCCTCGCCGCCGGGCACCCCGGCATCGTGATGCGGGTGTGGGACGCGGAGGGCGACGAGAGCCTGCCGCTGGTACTCGGCGGCAAGGCGGACGTGGCGGTCGCGGTCGAGTACCGGGGCGCGCCCCGCGAGGACGACCTGCGTCTCGCCCGGGTACCGCTCTACGCCGAACCCTTCGACGCCGTACTCCCCGCCGGGCACCCCCTGTGCGCCGAGCCGTCCGTGGCGCTCTCCGGGCTCGCCGACAGCGACTGGATCGGGCCCTACCCCGGAAACCCGTGCCACGACATGGTGCTGCTCGCCTGCGAGCTCGCGGGCTTCCAGCCCCGGCTCAGGCACTCCTCCGACGACTTCCGTGCCGTGGTCGCCCTCGCGGGCGCGGGCGCGGGGGTCGCACTCGTGCCGCGCTCCGCGCTGCGGGGCATGGAGCTGAAGGACGCGGCCGTACGTCCCGTGGAGGGGCCCGCCGCCACCCGCAGGGTGTTCGCCGCCGTACGCCGCGGCGCGGAGAACCACCCGCTGATCCGGCCGGTTCTCGACGCCCTCGTCGCTTCCGCGAAGGGACTTCCCACCGACTGAGGCGGCTGCGGCGCGGACGTCAACTCCGCCGGGGGACGGCCCCGTTGGGGCGACCTCACGGAATTGTTTGACCACAAGTCCGGTTGAGGTTCTAGCGTTCAGCGTGTTCCCCGACCCGGGCAGGCCGACCAGGCCCCGAACGTCGGCCGATCAGATTCCGGAGGCACCTCTCGTGGACATGGAAGTCACCGCGTGGACGTCGATGCACAGCGTGATGAGCGCACAGAACGACAAGCGCCCCTTCTCCAGGGCCACCCTGCGCAGGATCGCCCGCTTCGCCAGGCCGCACCGCGGTCAGATCTACCAGTTCCTGCTGCTCAGCGTGGTCACGGCGGTGCTCGCCGTCGCCACCCCGGTCCTCGCGGGCCGCGTCGTCGACGCCATCGACCACGGGGACGACTCGGGCACGGTCACCCGGCTCGCCCTGCTGATCGCGGTGATCGCCGTCGCCGAGGCCGCGCTGGCACTGCTCACCCGCTGGCTCTCGTCGAGCCTGGGTGAGGGGCTGATCCTGGACCTCCGCACGGCGGTCTTCGACCATGTGCAGCGGATGCCGGTCGCCTTCTTCACCCGTACCCGCACCGGCGCGCTCGTCAGCCGCCTCAACAACGACGTCATCGGCGCCCAGCGCGCCTTCAGCAACACCCTCTCCGGGGTGGTCTCCAACCTCGTCACCCTGTTGCTGACACTCGTCGTGATGCTCAGCATCTCCTGGCAGATCACCCTGCTCTCGCTCGTCCTGCTGCCGGTGTTCGTGGTGCCCGCCCGCCGGATGGGCTCCCGGATGGCGCGGCTCCAGCGGGAGGCGGCCGGGCACAACGCCACCATGGGCACCCAGATGACGGAGCGCTTCTCCGCCCCCGGCGCCACCCTCATCAAACTCTTCGGCAGGCCGGCGGACGAGTCCGCCGAGTTCGCCGCCAGGGCCCGCCGGGTCCGTGACATCGGTGTGCGCACCGCGATGGTGCAGTCCACCTTCATCACCGCGCTCACCCTCGTCTCGGCCCTCGCCCTGGCACTCGTCTACGGACTGGGCGGGTTCTACGCCCTGCGCGGCCAGCTCGAAGCGGGCGCCGTCGTCTCCCTCGCCCTGCTCCTCACCCGCCTCTACGCACCGCTCACCGCCCTCGCCGGGGCCCGCGTCGAGGTGATGAGCGCACTGGTCAGCTTCGAGCGGGTCTTCGAGATCCTCGACCTGAAGCCGCTGATCGACGAGAAGCCGGACGCCCGCACGGTCCCGGACGGGCCGGTCTCCGTCGAGTTCGACGGCGTCACCTTCGGCTACCCGTCGGCCGACAAGGTCTCGCTGGCCTCCCTGGAGGACGTCGCCGTCCTCGACAACCGCGGCGGCACCGACGTCCTGCACGACGTGTCCTTCCGCGCCGAACCCGGCCACATGATCGCCCTCGTCGGGTCGTCGGGCGCCGGAAAGTCCACCATCGCCCAGCTCCTGCCGCGGCTGTACGACGCCGACGCGGGCACGGTACGCATCGGCGGGGTGGACGTGCGCGACCTGAGCGCCGACTCGATCCGCCGGACCCTGGGCATGGTCACCCAGGACGGCCACCTCTTCCACGAATCCGTACGGGCCAACCTGCTGCTCGCCCGCCCGGAGGCGACCGAGGAGGACATCTGGGACGCGCTGCGCCGCTCCCGCCTCGAAGGGCTCGTCGCCTCACTGCCCGACGGACTGGACACCGTGGTGGGCGAGCGCGGCTACCGGCTCTCCGGCGGAGAGCGCCAGCGCCTCACCATCGCCCGGCTGCTCCTCGCCCAGCAGCGCGTCGTCATCCTCGACGAGGCGACCGCGCACCTCGACTCCACCTCGGAGGCGGCCGTCCAGGAGGCGCTCGCCGAGGCCCTGGAGGGACGTACCGCCGTGGTCATCGCCCACCGGCTCTCGACCGTACGGGCCGCCGACCAGATCCTGGTCGTCGAGGACGGCCGGATCGTGGAACGCGGCACCCACAGCGAACTGCTGGCCTCCGGCGGCCGGTACGAACAGCTCTACCGCACCCAGTTCGAGCGGCCCGGGGCGGAGGGGGCCCACCCCGTACGGTGAACGCCGGGCGGGGGACGACATGGGCGCGGCCCGGAGCATCCGTTCGGGGCCGCGCCCATGTCCAGACGGCGCCGCTACTCGCCGATGTCCTCGTTCCACAGCTCCGGCCTCGCCGCGATGAAGTCCTTCATCATCGCGACGCACTCCGGGTCGTTCAGCTCGATGATCTCCACGCCGTGCTCGGCCAGCCAGTCGTGCCCGCCGTGGAAGGTCTGCGACTCACCCACGATCACCCGCGAGATGCCGAACTGCCGCACCAGGCCGCTGCAGTACCAGCACGGCGACAGCGTCGTCACCATCGTGGTGCCCCGGTACGAGCGCTGGCGGCCGGCGTCGCGGAAGGCGGAGGTCTCGCCGTGCGCGGACGGGTCGCCCTGCTGCACCCGAAGGTTGTGGCCGCGGCCCAGGAGGGTGCCGTCCGCGCCGTAGAGCGCGGCGCCGATCGGAATGCCGCCCTCGGCGAGACCGGCCCTGGCCTCCTCGACGGCGGTCGCCAGCCACTGACGGGCCTGAGACTGATCCATGGGTTTTCTCCTAAGCGCCGGGGTTGGGGGACAGGTCGGCCCGGCGGCGCAGCGCCGCGTAGAGCGCCGCTCCCACCACGAAGCCGACCAGGCAGGTCAGGTCGCCGGCCGCGGGCCAATGCGAGGGCACCCAGCCGACGAACACCGTCTGGTTCGAAAACAGCGGCACCGACACCGCGAAGCCCACCAGGAGCGCGACGATCCCGGCCCTCTCCCGGTACGTACGGTCCGTCATGCGGCGCGCCAGCTCGCTGTCGGGGGTACTGCCGCGCAGCCGGTGCTCGGCCAGCACGACGCCCAGCCATGGAGCGATCCAGTACGCGATGACCAGCAGGAAGTGCTCGAAGGCCGCGCCCGCGTCGGCCAGCGCGAGCCAGCCGGCGACGGTACCCACCGCGCCGACCAGGGCGACCAGGGTGGCCCGGCCCATCCAACGCGGCAGCCGCAGCGAGAGGGACGAGATCGAGACGGCGGCCGAGTACACGTTCAGGGTGCTCGCGGCCATGGCGCCCAGGATGATCGCGACCAGGGTGAGGTTCGCCAGCCAGCCGGGCAGCTGGGCGGTGAACGCGTCGGTGGGTGAAGCCCCTTCGGGGGCGAGGACAGTGCCCGACGCGGCGCCGATCACGGAGACCACCGCGACCGAGCCGAACAGGCCGAGCCCGGAGTACAGCCCCGTGCGCCGGGGCGGGGTGTGGGCGGGCAGGTAACGCGAGTAGTCGGATGCGCACGGGTTCCAGCCCGCGGTGAAGCCGAAGCAGGCGCTGAAGGCCAGCAGGAAGCCGCCGAAGCCGCCGCCGTGGCCGGACGGGGAACCCAGCTGCGCGCCGCTGAAGATCCAGGCACCGGCCAGCAGGAAGATCACCGCGAGGACGGGGAAGGCGTACCGCTCGAAGCGGTGCACCAGGTCGTGGCCCACATATCCGACGACGATCTCCAGGACCACCAGGATCAGCAGGCTCGCCAGCGGCGGCAGACCGGTGAGGGAGTTCAACGCGAACGCGCCGCCGACACTGTTGACGGCGAACCAGCCGATGCCCGCGACCACGGCGTTGACCCCGGACGGCAGGGCGTTTCCGCGGTGGCCGAAGGACAGCCGGCCGATCACCATCTGCGGGACGCCGAAACGGGGCCCGTCGGTGGACAGCACGCCGTGCGCCAGCGAACCGAGGCCCGCGCCGAGCAGCAGCGCGGCCACGGCCTGCCAGAAGCTCAGCCCGAAGGCCGCGACCGAGAGCACCCCGATGTAGAGGGTCGCGAAGCCGACCTGGGGAGAGGCCCAGGTCCACAGCAGCTGACGGGGGTTGCCGTGCCGCTGCGCGCGGGGGACGGGTTCGGCGCCGTGCGCCTCCACGGCGATGACGGGCGCAGGGGTGGGGGTGCTGGACATGAGCCTTCGAGGGGTACGAGGAACCGGGGGAGTCGGGCACGCACACAGGGGCGGGCCGGTAACCAGTGTGCGGTACACGTTTGGTTCGCACGGACCGGGGCCCGCTTTCCGGAGGCTGCAATTCCGGATCGCGCCGGCCGGGGCCCGCGTTTCGGAGGCTGCGATTGGGGGGCGTGCCGGCCGGGACCCGCGTTTCGGCGGCTGCAATTCCGGATCGCGCCGGCCGGGACCCGCGTTTCGGAGGCTGCGATTGCGGGGCGTGCTGATCGAGGGTCCGTGGTCCGGGGGACGCGATTGCGGGCCGCGCGGTCCGCGGACGGACGCTGCCGAATCTGCGATTCCGGCCCGGGAGGCCGGGCGGATTCGGTGCCGGGGGACGCCGGGGGCCACGGGCACGGCTCAGGCAGACCGCACGCTCGCGCAGACCGCGCACGCTCGCGCAGACCGCGCACGCTCGCGCAGAGCGCGCGCGTTCGCGGACGGCGGTGCGGTCGCCCCTACCCGGGCGGGCCCCGGGCGCCTTTCCGCACCCGGGCCCCCATGCCTCCCGGCCCGGCCCGACAGTGGCCCTCGCCGTCGGGAAGGGCGCGACGGAGACCGGGCGCGCCGAAGGCGGCCGGGGTGGTGCAGCCTTCGCGCGGGCGGCGGAACCGGGCGGCGGAACCGGGCGCCGAGCCCCCCTCGGACGGGCCCGACGCCCTCGATCCGGGGCCGACGGGCCGCACGAGCGGTCGAGCCGGCTCAGGGGCAGCAGGTCAGGGGCCGGACACAGCGGTTAGCCTGAACCCCAATGAACCGCTTGACGACGCCCTGGGGCCTGTCCGACCTAGCCCGCTTTCCCCCGGACCCACGCGACACGCTGCGCGCGTGGGACGCCGCCGACGAGTACCTGCTGAGCCGCCTCGCAGGCGACGAGGAGACCCCGGCGGTCGACCTGTCCGGCGTCGTCGTCGTGCTCGGGGACCGATGGGGAGCGCTGACCACGGCCTTGGCCACAGCGGGGAGCCGTGCCGGGACCGCCGCGACGGGGGCCGCGGAGGCAGCCGTGGCGATCGCGGGCGACGCCGCCACGACGGTCGCCGGCCACGCTGGCGCACGCTCGGCGTCCGCGCCCGGCCCCGTCGCTGCCGCGCCCCCCGCCCCCGTCGCGCCCCGACCCGTTCAGATCACCGACTCGTACCTCGGCCGCCAGGCCACCCGGGCGAACCTCGCCCGTAACGGCGTCGACCCCGACAGCCTCGACCTGCTGTCCACCCAGGACGCCCCGCCGGAGCGCGTCGACGTCCTGTTGATCCGGGTGCCCAAGAGCCTCGCGCTGCTGGAGGACCAGCTGCACCGGCTCGCCCCCGGTATCCACGAGGGCACCGTCGTGATCGGCACCGGCATGGTCAAGGAGATCCACACCTCCACGCTCCGTCTGTTCGAGCGGATCGTCGGGCCGACGCGCACCTCCCTCGCGGTGAAGAAGGCCCGGCTGATCTTCTGCACGCCCGGCTCCCCGCCCGACCGGGGCGGCGACCCGTGGCCGCTGACGTACACCCTCGACGCCGACGCGGGCGCGGGGGCGGGACTGACCGTCACCAACCACGCCGGGATCTTCTGCGCCGAGCGTCTCGACATCGGCACCCGCTTCTTCCTCCAGCACCTGCCGCAGCGCGCGGACGTGACCCGGATCCTGGACCTGGGCTGCGGAAACGGCGTGGTCGGCACCGCTGCCGCACTCACGCACCCCGGGGCGCACGTCTGCTTCGTCGACGAGTCCTTCCAGGCCGTCGCCTCCGCACGGGCCACCTACCGCGCGAACCTCCCCGGGGAGGGGCCCGATCTCACCGAGGGCAGCTCGGAACTCTCCTCCGTGGCCGGGAGGGACCGCACCGGGAGCAGGCCGGGCGGGACGGCCGAGTTCGCGGTCGGCGACGCCGCGGCCGGGCTCCCGGCCGAGTCCTTCGACCTCGTACTGAACAACCCGCCCTTCCACTCCCACCAGGCGACGACCGACGCGACGGCACGGCGCATGTTCGCCGGGGCGCGCGACGTACTGCGGCCCGGCGGGGAGCTCTGGGTGGTCGGCAACCGTCACCTCGGCTACCACGTACGGCTGCGCAGGATCTTCGGGAACTGCGACGTCGTCGCCGGAGACCCGAAGTTCGTCGTCCTGCGCGCCGTCAAACGCTGACGGCGCGCAGGACGACAGCCCGGCCGCGGTCCCGCGCCGCCCGCCCGCAGGACGAGCTCAGCCGCGGACCCCTTGGTCCGGGCCCTGCACGTCCCGCGGGTCCTCCAGCGACGCGAAGTCGCCCGACAGGGCCGAGGCCGTGCGCAGGTACGGCGCCGCCTCGGCGTGCCGCCCCTGACGCTCCAGGGTGCGACCCAGCATCAGCTGTGCGTACTGCTCGACCGGGCAGCCCTCCAGCACCGTGCGCAGCTCCGTCTCGGCCTTGGCGAGCTGGGCGGAGTGGTAGTACGAGCGGGCCAGCAGCAGCCGCGGGGCGGTCAGCTGCGGGGACCCGTCGACCAGGCCGCGCAGGACACGCGCCGCCTTGTCGTACTCCTTCGCCCCGAAGAAGAGCTGCGCACGGTCCCAGCGCTCGGCCTCGCTGCCCTGCTGGTAGTACGCGTCGTTGAGATTCGTCCCCACGTTCACCGCGTTCACCGCTGCTCCGTTCCGACTGCTGTGGGTGTTCCGCCGGCCCTTCTGGCCGCTTCGGTCTCTCCAACACACCGATGTTGTTGAACATTCCACCATGGCGAGGTGAGGGATCAGGCGCCCGTCGCGGCCGGAATGCTGACCCGGACGGCCTTGCGCGCCGGGCCGAGCGAGGCGAGCAGGGCGCCGCCGAGAGCGAGCAGCACACCGAGCGCGAGACGGCCCCACGGCACCACCAGCGCGTAACCCACCACGCTCTCCTGGAGGGTGCGACCCAGTGCCCAGCCCAGGAAAACGCCCAGAACCGTGCCGACGGCCGCGCCGAGCGCGCCGACCAGCAGCGCCTCCAGCCGGATCATGCGGGCCACCCCGGCCCGGTCAAGCCCGACGGCACGCAGCATGCCGATCTCCTTGCCGCGTTCGAGCACGGACATCGCGAGGGTGTTGGCGACGCCGAGCGCGGCGATCACGAGCGCCAGGCTGAGCAGGGCGTAGAAGACGTTGAGCTGCTCGCCGATGCCGCTGGTGTCCTCGGCGGCGACGCCCTCCTTGTCGAGCACCGCCAGGGCGGGGTTGTCGCCCAGTGCGCGGACCAGGCCCGCGCGCGCGGAGGGGCCGGGGCCGCCGTTCGTGACGACGAGCACCGCGTGGGTGTTCGGCGCCGGGTCGTAGCGGGAGACGAGGGCGTCCGGCGCGGTGATGCTCGGTGTCAGGTCGCTCTGCTCGTCCGCCCGGTAGACGGCGCCCACGGTGACGGTGTCCCGCCTGCCGTCCCGCTCCAGCTGAAGACGCCGGCCGACCGTCCAGCCGGCCGCGTCGGCCTTGAAGTCGGCGACGGCGATCTCTCCCTCGGCGAGGCTGTCGAGCGAGCCCGCGACCACGTCGTACCGGAGCAGTCCGCCGATGGCAGCCGGATCGACGCCGGTCAGGACGGCGGGAACGCCGCCGAGCCGGTACCCGGTGGACTGGCTGAGCGGGCTGTACGTGGCGCCCGGCAGCCTCTTGAGGGGCTCGGCGGTCGCGGGGGTCATCCGCTGGCCGCCCGCGGGAGCCTTGACCACGTAGTCGGCGGTGAGGGCGTCCGTGGTGGCCCGTTCCAGGTAGGCGGTGGCGGAGGCGCCGAGGACCGACAGGCCGGAGGCGAGCGCGAGCGCGACGGCGAGCGCGGCGGCGGTCGCACCGGTACGGCCGGGATCGCGGACCGTGTTACGGGCGGCGAGATCTCCGTGCACCGGGCTCAGCCGGAGCAGCAACGGCCGCGACAGCGCGACGAACGGGCGCGACAGCAGCGGAATCAGACCGATCGCGCCGACCGCGGCGAGGACAGCGCCGACGCCGATGACGGTCCTGGCGTCCGCCGCCGCGCCGAGCGCCCCGTACAGCACGGCGGCGACGCCGAGCAGTGCCGCGGTGGCGCTGAGCCGCACGCGCAGGGAGCCGGCGCGTGCGGGCGCCGTGTACGCGGCCGCGCCGAGAGCAGCCACGGGCGGCACCGCCACGGCCCGGCGGACCGGGAGCCAGGCGGCGACCACGGGCAGGGCGGTGCCCACCACCATCGAGATGATCACGGTCGCCGGGCTGAGAACCAGGGGCGCACGAGGTGCGTCGGCCGGCGCGAAGAGGGTCTGGAGCAGGGCCGCGACCCCGGTCCCCGCGCCCAGGCCGACCACCGAGGCGAGCGCGCCCACCAGGAACGACTCGGTCAGCAGCAGACGGCGCACCTGTCGGCGCGTGGCGCCGACGGCCCGCAGCAGGGCGAGCTCCCTGGTGCGCCGGGAGACCAGCATGGTGAAGGTGTTGGAGATCAGGAAGGTGGCGACGAACAGGGCGACCGCGGCGAAGCCCACCATGATCTGGCTCATGGTGTCGCTCTCGCCGGAGGCGAGGTTCGCCTGGATCCGGGCGAGTTGGGCGCCGGTGACCACGCTGGTGCGGGCGGGCAGCACGGTGTCGACGAGCGCGCCGAGCCTGGTCACGTCGGTGCCGGGGGCGGCTGTGATCTCGATGTCCGTGAACTGACCCGCCCGCAGGAACAGCCGCTGCGCGGTGCCGTTGTCGAAGAGCGTGAGACTGCCGCCGGGGGAGAGCTTGGAGGCGTCCGTGCGGAAGATGCCGGTGAGCCGGTAGGAGCCCGCGCCCTTGTTCGTCCCGATGCGCAGCGTGTCCCCGACGCGGTAGCGGCCCTCGGCCGCACTCGCCTCGTCGAGGGCGACGGTGCCGCTGCCCGCCGGGCCTGAGCCCCGGGTGAACGTGTAGGCGGGGTCCTCGCCCTGGGCGTTCGGTGCGAAGTTGCCGCCGGTGCGGGACTCGCCGCTGCCGAGCGGCCGTCCCTCGCGGTCGGCGACGGCGGCGAAGCCGTTGACCCGGCCGGCGGCTGCGCGGACCCCGGGGAGTGCGGCCAGGGAGGCCGCGGTGCGGGAGTCGAGCGTGGCGGGCGGGGCGCCGGGAGCGGTGTCGGCCGCGACGTTGAGGGAGATGCGGTCGTAGCCGGCGGAGGCACGGTCGACCGCGGCCTGCCGCAGGCTGTCGCCGTGCACCAGGCTGCCGGTGATGAAGGTGATGCCGAGCACGACCGCGAAGGCGGTCATCAGCAGGCGGGCCTTGTGCGCGAGGACGTTGCGCAACGCGGTACGGAACATGGTGGTTCGGATCCTGGAGGGGGCGGGCTCGGCAATGGCGAGCGAACGGCTGGGACGGTGCCGGCGTACGGACGTTTCGAGGCGTACGGGCGTACGGGCGTACGGGCGTACGGGCGTACGGGTGCGAGGACGTACGGGCGCGAGGACGTACGGGCGTACGGACGGCTGGGGGGACGCGTGACCCGACGGGTCAGCCGGTGTGCGCGCGCCCGTCGAACGCCTTCATCCGCTCCAGCACCCGGTCGGGCGTGGGCCGCGTCATCTCGTCCACCAGTCGGCCGTCGGAGAGGAAGACCACGCGGTCGGCGTATCCGGCGGCGACCGGGTCGTGGGTGACCATCACCACGGTCTGCCCCAGCTCGCGCACAGAGTCGCGCAGGAAGCCGAGTACCTCCGCCCCGGCGCGCGAGTCGAGATTGCCGGTGGGCTCGTCGCCGAACACGATCGTGGGACGGGAGACCAGCGCCCTCGCCACCGCGACGCGCTGCTGCTGGCCGCCCGACAGCTGCGAGGGGCGGTGCCCGAGCCGCTGGGCGAGGCCGACCATGGAGACCACCCGGTCCAGCCACTCCCGGTCGGCCCCGCGGCCCGCGAGGGTCAGCGGCAGCGTGATGTTCTCCAGCGCGGTCAGCGTCGGCAGCAGGTTGAACGACTGGAAGATGAAACCGATCCGGTCCCTGCGCAGCGCGGTGAGCTGCCGGTCGTCGAGCGCGCTCAGCTCGGTGGTGCCGATGTGGACGGAGCCCGAACTGTACGAGTCCAGCCCGGCCGCGCAGTGCATCAGGGTGGACTTCCCGCAGCCGGAGGGACCCATGATCGCGGTGTACTCGCCCTCCCGGAAGGCGAGGTCGACCCGGTCCAGCGCGACGACCCGGTTCTCACCGCTGCCGTAGACCTTGGACAGGCCGAGGACGGCGGCGGCGACACCAGGAGCGGGGTGCGGTACGGACGTTTCGAGGGGTACGGCGGTCACAAGGGCTCCTCTTCGGATGCGGAACGGTGCACTCCGAAGGCTGGCCCGGGAACGTGTCGGTCCCCCGCGCTGCCGGGTATCGATCCCCGCGCCACTGTGTATCGATCAGGTCGTCAGGCCGGCAGACGATCAGGTCCGCAGACGATCGGGCCGTCAGGCCGGCAGACGATCGCGCCGTCAGGCCGGCAGACGGAGGGTGGCGATCGCGCCGCCGTCCGCGGCGTTGTCCAGGCGCAGTTCGGCGCCCAGTAGCCGGGCCTGGCCCAGGGCGATGGTCAGCCCCAGACCGTGGCCCGAGCCGCGCTCCGCCGCCCCCGTGTGGAAGCGCCGCGGGCCGTGCCGCAGCAGGTCGGGCGGGAAGCCGGGGCCGTGGTCACGCACGACCACGGTGCGGCCGTCGACGGTGACCCGCACCGGTGCGCCACCGTGCCGGTGCGCGTTGGCGACCAGGTTGCCGACGATCCGCTCCAGCCGGCGCGGGTCCGTCTCCACCGGCGGCTCGCCCTGCCCGACGGCGAGCGCGGTGTCGAGCCCGGTGCGTGCCACGGCCTCGGCGACGACGGCGCCGAGCGGGACCCGCGCGCGGACAGGCAGTTCCGCGCCCGCGTCCAGCCGGGAGATCTCCAGGAGGTCTTCCACCAGCCCGCGCAGATCACGTACCCGGGCCCTGAGCAGATCCTCCGTCTCGCCGGGCGGCAGCAGGTCGGCGGTGGCCAGCAGGCCGCCGACGGGAGTGCGCAGTTCGTGCGCCACGTCAGCGGTGAACCTGCGCTCGGTGCGCAGCCGTCTGGCGAGGCTGTCCGCCATCAGGTCGACGGTGGCGGCGATGTCGGCCACCTCGTCGCCGCCCCTGGTGGGCCCGGTACGGGCGTCCAGGTCCCCCGCGGAGATCCGGCCCGCGGTCTCGGAGACCCGCCGCAGCCGGCGGGCGAGCAGGCCGGCTCCGTAGACCGTCAGCGGGGTGGCCGCCGCCAGGACGACCAGCGAGGCCACCGCCATGGTCACGTCGAGCCGGAACAGGGTGTGGAGCTCGGAGCTGGTGTTGATCCGGTACGCGAGGACCGGGCTGCCCGGCCCGCCGGTCCGCTGGGCGGCCCAGACGCTCGGCCCCACGTTCCCCTCGACGGACGGATCGTGTGCCGTGTGCCGGTCGCCGTCGGACGGCTGCCGCAGGACGCGTGGCAGATCGGCCGGATCGAGCGCCGCGCCGTCCGTCAGGGCGCCGGTGCGCCGGTAGACGTCCATCGCGGTCAGGACGCTGTTGCTCGCCTGTGCCTCGGCCCTGCTCCGGATGTCCTGCGCGGTCCACACGTGCACCAGCACGCCCACCGCCGCCACGACCAGGAACGCCGTGGCCGAGGCCAGCGCGGCGATCTTCCACCGCAGGGGCACCCGGCGCCGGGACGTACCGGCTGCCGGGGAGCGTGGCAGGAGACGCATCCGCCTCAGCGCCTGAGCTTGTAGCCGAAGCCGCGGACCGTTTCGATCCTGTCCCGGCCCAGCTTGCCCCGCAGCCGCTGCACGCACAGGTCGACCACCCGGCTGTCGCCGTCCCAGCCGTAGTCCCACACGTTCCGCAGCAGGGTGTGCCGCTCCAGCACGATTCCCGGGCTGGCGGCGAATTGGAGCAGCAGCTTGAGTTCGGTGGGGGTCAGCGCCACCGGCCTGCCGGAGACACACACCTCCAGACCACCGGTGTCCACCGTCAGGTCCCCGAAGACCAGCAGGCCGCCGTCGGGCGCAGGGCTCTCGCCGGGCGGCGGTCCTGACCAGGGGGAAGGGGCGTAGGTGGCCCGCCGAAGCAGCGAACGGATGCGGGCCACGAGCACGTACGTGTCCACCGGCTTGACCACGTAGTCGTCGGCCCCGGCCTCCAGCCCCGCCACGACGTCGAGCCCGTCACCGCGGGCGGACATCATCAGCACCGGTACCAGGCTGGTCTCCCGGACCCTGCGGCACAGGCCGATGCCGTCGAGGCCGGGCAGCATCACGTCGAGGATCAGCAGGTCGAAGACGTCGTCCCGGAAGGACTCAAGCCCCGTGAGCCCGTCGGCGGCAGCCGTGACCCGATAGCCGTAACGCTCCAGGGCCACCGCGAAGGACCGGCGCATCAGGTCGTCGTCCTCCACCAGCAGCACGCTTACGGACTGCGGGGAGGCGGCGGCCGGAGGGTACGAGGACACGGGGCGGACGACTCCTGATTCCGTACGGTTGCGAGGGGGAGGGCCCGCGCACACCCGGGCGGGTTGCGAGGGGGAGGGCCCGCGCACACCCGGGCGGCTACGGGCGGACCTTCGCTCACCCCGGTGAGGCCGGGCGGGAGGGGGTCCGACAGGAACGATAGGGCAGACATCAGGCGCGCCGCGGTCCGGACGTCCGGCCGCACCGGACCGATGGCAGCCCGAGCGCTCACCGATACCCACCCGATACACAGACGCCGCACCCGCCCGCCGCACCCGCCCGCCGCACCCGGCAGGCCGTCGGCCGTGCGTCCCGTCAGCCCTCAGTCGTCGATCAGCCGCTGCAGTGCGGGCGCGCACAGGTCGGCCAGGTGTTCCGGGGTGGCCTCCACGCCTGCGCCTGGCCGGTGCAGGCTGAGCGTGGCGCCCAGCCCCAGCAGTTGGCCCACGACCAGTTCTGCCCTGAGGTCGGCCTCGGGGCCCGGGAGACGTTCGGCGAGACGCGTGGTGACCTGCGCACGGAAGCGTTCCTGGAGCAGCGCCCGCTCGTCCCGGTTGCCCAGCGAGAACACCACACGCAGCAACGGGTCTGCCTGCTGTGCGCGCTTGCTGCGCACCAGGGTCAGGACCAGATGGCGGCCGAGTTCACCGAGGGGCGCCGCGAACAGCGCGTCGGCGGCAGGGGCGAAGTCCGCGACCAGCCGGAACAGTTCCGCCTTGGTCCCGAACCGCTTGACGATGAGCGAGGCGCTCACCCCCGCGTCCGCGGCGATGCCCCGCATGGTCACCTCGGCATAGGGCCGCAGGGTGAAGGCCCTGCGCGCGGCCCGCAGGATCGCGTCACGGCCGGTACCGGCGGCGGCTGCCCCGGAGCCCGCGCCGAAGGTGCCGGGACCGGTGTCCGTCTCCCGGCCGGCGGCATCGCCGCCCGTGGCCGTGTCCGCTGTGTCGGCGGTGACGTGCCCGGTCATCCTGCGCCCTTCTCCGCGAGCGATCGGCCGTCGGCGGCCTGCGTGGTCTCCTTCACCGTACCGGTGGCGGCCGACGGCGAAGCGCCGGGCAGGAAGAGGGCGACCACCAGGGCGGCGACGGCCGCCCCGGCGGCGACGAGGAAGACCAGCAGGTAGGCGTGGAGGGTGGGCGCCGTGCCACCCGCGGCGGTACGGAAGGTGAGTCCGGCCAGGACGGCGGCCACCACCGCACTGCAGAATGCCTGCCCGACCGACCGCATCAGGGTGTTCAGCCCGTTGGCCGCCGCGGTCTCCCCGACCGGTACGGCACGCATCACCAGGGCGGGCAGCGCGGAGTAGGCGATCGCGGTGCCCGAGGCGACCACGGTGGCCCCCAGGACGATCAGCCAGAGGCTGTGGCTGGTGAAGAAGCGCACCACGTACCCCACGGCCATCACCCCGGCGGCCAGTACCAGGCTGAACCTGGGTCCGTACGCCGTGGAGATCTTCGCGGAGAGCGGGGAGAGCGCGACCATCGCGAGTCCGCCGGGCAGCAGACACAGCCCGCCGACCACGATGGAGGCGCCGAGCCCGTACCCGGTGGCGGTCGGCTCCTGCACGAGTTGCGCGGTCACCAGCGAGTTGGCGTAGAAGGCGAACCCGATCAGGAGGGCCGCCACGTTGGCCAGCAGTACCGACGGGCGGGCGGACACCCGTAGGTCGACCATCGGGGACGGCACGCGCAGTTCGTACGCCCCCCAGAGCAGCCCGACGACCACGGCCGCGGCCAGCAGGGCCAGTGTGCGCGGCGCGGCCCAGCCCCAGTCGGCGCCCTGGGTGACGGCCAGCAGCAGGCAGACGAGGGCCGCCGCCAGGCCCAGCGCGCCGACGGCGTCGAAGCGCCCGCGCGAGCGCACCGGGGACTCGGGCACACAGCGCAGTACGAGCAGGATGTCGAGGACGCCGAGACCCGCGGACGCCCAGAACATGGTGTGCCAGTCGAAGTGCTCGACGACCAGTGCGGCGACGGGCAGGCCGACTGCCGCGCCGATGCCCAGGGTGGAACTCATCAGCGCGACCGAGGGCAGTATCCGGGCCGGCGCGAGCTCGTCGCGCATGATGCTGATGCCCAGCGGCACCACGGCCAGCGCGGCTCCCTGCAGTGCGCGGCCGGCTATGAGCACCCCGATGTGCGAGCTGACGGCGCACATCACCGATCCGGCGACCAGGACCCCCAGGGCGGCGAGAAGTACCCGGCGCTTGCCGTACATGTCACCGACGCGGCCGAGGACGGGCGTACAGACGGCACCGGTCAGCAGGGTGACGGTGACCAGCCAGCTCGCGGCGGCCGTCGTGCTGCCGGTGAGCTCGGGGACGTGCGGCAGCAGTGGCACGACCAGCGTCTGCATGACGGCGACCACCACTCCGCAGAAGGCGAGGACGCCGACGAGAGGACGGGGGTGCGGCCGGCCGGGGGGTGCGGGCATCGCGACGGACATGGGACTCCGATACGGGACGGGCGAAAGAGAGGCGGACACCTGCGTACCTCAGGGGTGAACGCGTGTGCACCCCCAGAGTAAACGTCCGTGCACCCCAGGGTGAACGGGTGTGCACCCCCTCTGTCGCGCCACCCTCCCGCGGAACACCCGCAGGACACCCGTCTGACCGCCACCGTTTGCCGGTCGCCCCGGGGCGGCCTACGTTTTTGCCGGAGATCGCCGGAGACCTTTTCCGGCCGGTACGGCCGGACGGCTCACCGACGCGTTCCGGTCCGGGCACGGGAGGAAGGCTCCATGGTGAAAGGCTCTTCGCGCCGCGACCAGCAGGAGCGGCGCGAGCCCAGGGCGGCCGGGACGCGCAGGGCGCGTTCCTCCGGGACCGACCGGATGGCCCGCACGCTCCTGCGCCGGCGCAAGAAGGCGCTCAGCGCCGACGACGTGACCGTCTCGGACCAGCCGATGGTGCGGCGTGCGGTGACGGCGGCCGCGCTCGGCAACACCATGGAGTGGTTCGACTTCGGCGTCTACGCGTATCTGGCCGGCACGATCGGCAAGGTCTTCTTCCCCTCCAGCTCGCCCGGCGCCCAGGTGGTCTCCACCTTCGCCACGTTCGCCGCCGCATTCCTCGTCCGGCCACTGGGCGGACTGGTCTTCGGACCGCTCGGCGACCGCATCGGCAGGCAACGGGTCCTCGCCGCCACCATGATCATGATGGCGATCAGCACCTTCGCCGTGGGCTTCCTGCCCACGTACGCCTCGATCGGGTTCGCCGCCCCGCTGCTCCTTCTCCTCTGCCGTCTGGTGCAGGGATTCTCCACCGGTGGTGAGTACGCGGGCGCCACCACCTACATCGCCGAGTACGCACCCGACCAGCGCCGTGGCTTCCTCGGCAGCTGGCTGGACTTCGGCACCTTCGTGGGTTACTCCCTGGGCTCGGGCCTGGTCACCGTGCTGACGCTGACCATGGGGAGCGACGGCCTGGAGAGCTGGGGCTGGCGCATCCCGTTCTTCGTGGCCGGGCCCCTCGGGCTGATCGGCCTCTACATGCGGCTGAAGCTGGAGGAGACCCCCGCGTTCAAGCAGCAGACCGCCCAGGCCGCGGAACGAGCTGGCGCCGAAGGCGCGGGAGGCGACCCGGTGGAGGAGGCCCGCCAGTCCGGCAAGGGCCGTCTGAAGGAGATCTTCACCCGTCACTGGCAGGCAGTGCTCATCTGCATGGGGCTCGTGCTGGTCTACAACGTCACGAACTACATGGTGACGTCCTACCTGCCGACCTTCATGACGGTGACGCTGGGCGAGAGCGACACCATTGCCCAGCTGCTGGTCCTCGGCACCATGCTCCTGGTGGTCCTCGCGATCACCACCGTGGGACGCAGTTCCGACAGATGGGGCCGGCGTCCGCTCTTCATGGGCGGCAGCGTGGCCCTGATCGTCCTGTCGATCCCGGCGTTCCTGCTCATCAGGGAGGGCGGGATCCTGCTCCCCGCCTTCGGCTGCGCGGTCCTCGGCCTGCTGCTCGTGGTCTTCGCGGGCACGGCGGCGTCGACGCTGCCGGCGCTCTTCCCCACCCGGCTGCGGTACGGCGCGCTCTCGATCGCGTTCAACATCTCCGTCTCCCTGTTCGGCGGCACCACCCCGCTGTTCGTCTCCTTCCTGGTGGAGCACACCCGCAACACGCTCGTCCCGGCGTACTACCTGATGGTGGCCGGGGCGATCGGTCTGCTGTCGGCGTTCTTCCTGCACGAGACGGCGGGGCGCCCGCTGCGCGGCTCGGGGCCGATGGTCGAGACGTCCGACGAGGCCCGCGAGGTGGTGGCGCGCAGCCGGTCGGAAGCGGGCCGCCAGGCACGCGACGTGTGGCTGCGGCTGTGGCACCCGCTGGGCGGCGGCAAGCGGGGCCGGGGGGCCGGACAACGGGACGAGGGGAAGTCCGGGCGGCGCAACGACGGTTGACGCACCGTCGGCCTGACGCACGGTGACGAGGCGTCGGTCCGCTGCACGGTGACAAGGGGTCGGCCCGACACACGGTCACGAGGCGTCGGTCTGACGCACGGTGACGCGTATTCGGAACGCCGAGCGGTGACGTGCCGTCGCAATGCCGCACGGTGACGGATCGTCGGAATGCCGCAACGTGGGCAAGCTGTTACTTTTCGACACATGTATAGATTCGTCCTATTCGTCCCAGTCGACGGCTGAGCGGCATGGGTGTACTCAAGGACCATCCCGAACTGGCGCTGTTCCTCTGCCTGGCACTCGGTTATCTGGTCGGCAAGCTGCGGGTGGGGCCGATCACGCTCGGCGGCATCTGCGGCACGCTGATCGTGTCGCTGCTGATGGGCGCCTGGGCAAAGGTGCAGGTCTCGGACGACGTGAAGACCGTCTTCTTCGCCCTGTTCATCTTCGCGCTGGGCTACATGGCGGGCCCGCAGTTCTTCGCCAACCTGAACCGCAGGAGCCTGCGGTTCTTCGTGCTCTGCCTGATCGAACTGGTCAGCGTGCTGGGCATCGCGTTCGCCCTGGCCAAGGCCTTCGACCTGGACGTCGGCACCGCGTCGGGCATCCTGGCGGGCGCCGCCACGGAGTCCGCGGTGGTGGGCACGGCGACCGAGGCGATCGGCAAGCTGGACGGCCTGACCTCCACACAGATCAGCACCTACCAGGGGCACGTCGCCACCGCCTACACGGTCTGCTACCTGTTCGGCCTGATCACGATCGTCCTCTACACCAGCCAGATCATGCCGCGACTGCTGGGCATCAACCTGGCCGACGCCTCCCGGGAACTGTGGGAGAAGATGCGCGGCAGCGGCGGCCACGGCCTGGAGGACGACGAGCGCGCCGCGCTGCCGGGCCTGGTCGGACGCACCTTCCTGGTCACCGAGGCGGACGGGCGCACCGTCGGCGACCTCACGGGCGGCCTGCAGGGCCGCATCACCGTCGAGGCCGTCCAGCGCGGCAGCACCGCCATGCAGGTGACTCCCGAGCTGCGCCTGACCCTCTCCGACCTGGTGCTGGTCGTCGGCCGGCGGGCGAACGCGATCGAGGCGGGCCGGCTGATCGGCCCGGAGACCCCCGGCATCCCCGGCCTGGACACCCCGCTGGCCTCCCGTCAGGTCTCGGTCACCGACAAGGTGTCCGACGGTCTGAGCATCGACCAGCTCCAGGGTCGCCACCCCGAGTTCATCAAGGACGGCGTCTACGTCACGGAGGTGCTGCGCAACGACCAGCACCTGCCCGCCACCGGTGACACCGTGGTGCACCGCGGTGACGTGCTGACCCTTGTCGGCGCCCGCGCCGGCCTCGCCAAGCTGGTCGGCCGGATCGGCTCGGTGGTCAAGAACGACGCGACCGACTTCATCTACCTCGGTCTGGGCATCGTGGCCGGTTCGCTGATCGGCCAGATCGTCGTCAAGGCAGGCGACATCCCGATGTCGCTGGGCACCGGCGGCGGCTGCCTGATCTCCGGGCTGCTCTTCGGCTGGTTCCGGTCCCGCTCGCAGACCTTCGGCGCGTTCCCCCCGCAGGCCGCGAGCACCCTCAAGGACATGGGCCTGGCCCTGTTCATCGCCTGCACCGGACTGGTCTCGGGCCCCCAGGCCTGGCCGCTGCTCAAGGAGTACGGGGCGCTGCTGCCGTTCGCGGGCATCGCCATGGTCCTGGTCCCCGCGACCCTCTCGCTGGTCGTCGGACGGGCCCTGCTGAAGATCGAGAAACCCCTCCTCATCGGGGCGATCGCCGGACAGCAGTGCTCCACCCCCGCGATCACGTCCATCACCCAGACGGCCAACAGCTCCGTCCCGATGCTCGGCTACACGATCACGTACACCCTCTCCAACTTCCTACTCCCGCTGACGGGGCCCATCCTCGTCGGCGTCCTGGGAGCCTGACATGATCGATTTCCTGGTCCGGAACATCTTCCAGCCCCACCCGGAACTGCTGGTCTTCCTGGTCGTCGCGCTCGGCTTCCTGGTGGGCAAGATCCACTACAAGACCATCGCCCTGGGCGCGGTCACCGGCTGCCTGGTGATGGGCCTGCTCCTCGGGGCACAGCTGAAGGTGCCGGTCAACGGCACGGTCAAGGACCTGTTCTTCATCCTGTTCCTGTTCGCCCTGGGCTACAAGGTCGGCCCGCAGTTCTTCCGCGGCCTGAAGAAGGACGGCCTCCCGCAGGTCCTGAACGCGGTCATCGTCTGCATCACCGGCCTGCTGGTCGCGTGGGGCTTCGCGGCGATGCTCGGGTACGGCCCCGGGCTCACCGCCGGCATGATGAGCGGCTCGCTCACCCAGTCCGCCGCGATCGGCGTCGCCCAGGACGCCATCGGAACCCTGCCCGGCATCAGCGCCCAGGACGCCAAGAGCGAGGAGAACCTCGTCGCGGTCGGCTACGCCGTGACGTACCCGCTCGGCACCATCCTGTGCGCGATGCTCCTCGCCAACATCCTGCCGCGCGTCTACCGCCGCGACCTGGCCAAAGAGAGCGCGACCCTCGCCAAGGAGATGGACGCGCCCAACGACAACCCCGACCTGGGCGAGGGTTATTACGAGGTCGTCCTGCGCGCGTTCACCGTGCAGCGCCCCGACCTGGTGGGCCGCACCATCGAGGACTTCGAGACCCAGCAGAAGGAGCTCGGCCGCCGGATCTACCTCACCCGGGTCAGACGCGACGGCACCATCCTCGAACAGTCCCAGTCGACGGTCCTGGCCCTCGGCGACGTGGTCGCGGTGAGCGCGCTGCGCGGCGACCTGGTCAGCTACGACGCGCGCACCCACATCGGTGCGGAGGCCGACGACGTCGAGCTCCTCGGCTACCAGACCGAGCACCTGCACGTCGTCGCGTCGGACAAGGCACAGCTCGGCAAGAGCATCGCCGACCTGCGGCGCGAGCCGTTCATGGTCGGGGTGTACGTCGACAAGCTCTACCGCTCCGGCACGGAGTTCCCCTACCGGCTCTCCACCCAGCTGGAGCGCGGCGACACGCTGATCCTGACCGGACCCAAGCGGCTCGTCGACCCGGCGGCCAGGGCGATCGGCAAGAAGGTCTCCACCAGCTTCGCCACCGACATGGTCTGGGTGGGCCTGGGGGTGTTCCTCGGCGGGTGCATCGGCATCCCCGCGCTCACCCTGGGCGGGGTGCCGATCTCCCTGTCCACCTCGGGCGGCGGGCTCATCATGGGCCTGGTCTTCGGCTATCTGCGGGGCAAGTACCCCACCTTCGGCAATGTGCCGCCGGGTGCGCAGTGGCTGATGGACACGCTCGGACTGTGCATGTTCGTGGCGATCGTCGGCATCAACGCGGGCCCCAGCTTCACCAGTGGGCTGTCCACCGCCGGCTGGGGACTCCTGGTCTTCGGGGCGGTCATCACCGTCATCCCGCTCCTCGTCGGTTTCTTCTTCGGCCACTACGTGCAGAAGATCCGCTTCCCCATCCTGATGGGCGTCCTGGCCGGCGGACAGACCACCACCGCGGCGATCGGCGCCCTCAACGAGAACGCCAAGTCCCAGATCCCGACCCTCGGCTACACCGTCCCGTACGCCATCGGAAACGTGCTGCTGACGATCTGGGGCGCGGTCGTCGTCCTCCTCCATCACTGACACCCCCCACTGACGCCACCACCCGAACCCCAGGAGTTGCGCCGTGCCCAAGTCCACTTACAGCCGCGAGAAGATGAAGCGGCTCTCCTCCCTCAGCCCCTTCGAGCTGAAGGCCGAGTTCATCAAGCTCGCGGAAGCCGAGCAGGCGGACAAGCCCGGCCAGAAGGGCAAGGCCGCCCGCACCATGCTCAACGCGGGCCGCGGCAACCCCAACTGGGTCGCCACCGGACCCCGCGAGGCGTACTACGCGCTCGGCTACTTCGCCCTCGCCGAGTCGCGCCGGGTGTGGACGGCCGACAACCTGGGCGGCATGCCCGAGTTGCAGGGCTCGGCCGAGCGCTTCGACAGGTTCGTCCGTACGCACCCGGACCTGCCCGGCATCGAGATGCTGCAGGCGAGCTTCGACCTGGCGGTGAAGCGTTTCGGCTTCGACCGGGACGCGTTCGTCCACGAGATGACCGACTCCATGATCGGGGACAACTACCCCAGCCCCGACCGCATCCTCACGCACACCGAGCAGATCGTCCGCGGGTACCTCCAGGACGAGATGTTCGACAAGAAACCCCCGGCGGACAACCTCAGCATCTTCGCCACCGAGGGCGGCACGGCCGCGATGTGCTACACCTTCGACTCGCTGATGAAGAACGGCGTCCTCAAGAAGGGCGACCGGATCGCCCTGATGGTCCCGGAGTTCACCCCGTACCTGGAGATCCCCGAACTCGACACCTACGACTTCGACGTCGTCCGTGTCGAGGCGAGCATGTTCGCCGAGAACGGGGTCCGCGAGTGGCGCTACCCCACCGAGGAGGTCGCCAAGCTGGAGGACCCCTCGGTCAAGATGGTCTGCCTGGTCAACCCGAGCAACCCGCCGTCCCTCGCGCTCTCCCAGCGGGTCACCGACCAGATCAAGGACATCGTCGCGGGCCCCAACCCGAACCTGATCATCGTCACCGACGACGTGTACGGCACCTTCGTCGAGGGCTTCCGCTCCGTCGCCGCCGACCTGCCCCGCAACACCCTGCTCGTCTACTCGTACTCCAAGCACTACGGCGCCACCGGCTGGCGCCTGGGAGTCATCGCGCTGCACGACGACAACGTCATCGACGCGATGATCGCCGCGCAGCCGCAGGAGCAGAAGGACCGCCTCAACAAGCGGTACGGGACCCTCACCCTGGAGCCCGAGAAGATCCGGTTCATCGACCGGCTCGTCGCCGACTCCCGCCAGGTCGCCCTCAACCACACCGCCGGGCTCTCCCTGCCGCAGCAGGTCATGATGGTGATGTTCTCCCTCTTCGACATGCTGGAGGAGGGCCAGGCGTACAAGGAGCGCATCCGCGCCATCGTGCAGCGACGCCTGCAACTCCTCCTCGAAGGCGCCCAGATGAAGATCGCCGAGGACCCGAAGAGGGCGGCGTACTACA
Source organism: Streptomyces sp. NPDC091272 (assembly GCF_044757485.1). NCBI lineage: Bacteria > Bacillati > Actinomycetota > Actinomycetes > Kitasatosporales > Streptomycetaceae > Streptomyces > Streptomyces sp. NPDC091272. The sequence goes on along the minus strand of NZ_JBIVVC010000013.1, from coordinate 133,935 downwards.
TCGAACTCGACCTGCTCGCCGAGGCCGAGCGCGTCCAGGGCAAGGAGTTCGCCGACTTCCTCCTGCAGAACTACGAGCCGGTCGACCCGCTGTTCCGCCTCGCCGAGCAGACCTCCGTCGTCCTCCTCAACGGCGGCGGCTTCGACGGACCCGAGTGGTCGGTGCGGGCCTCACTCGCCAACCTGGACGACCTCGACTACCTCCAGATCGGCCACCACCTGCGCGCCATCTTCGACGACTACATCGCCGAATGGCGTGCGTCGGCAGGGGCCTGAAGTCCGAAGCCTGACGCGCCCGCCGAGCAGCACCGCGGTCCGCATGGACGCGCCCCCGCACCACTCGGTGCGGGGGCGCGTCCGTGTTCCGTGCCGGCCCGCGCCCCCACCGGCGCCGGTCGGCTGCGGTCAGCGCCTGTTCAGTCGGTGTCCCGCGGATGCCGGCCAGGTCCGTCGCCGTGCGGCAGCAGCGGGGTGGGGGAGAGGGCGGTGGACTCCTCGCCCGTCTCCAGGAGGGTGTTGGCGGCGCCGATGACCAGCGGGTCCGCCGCGCCCACCGCCTCCTTGTCCTTGGACGTGTAGTCGCAGCGCAGCAGCAGGTGGCGCATGGCTTCGAGCCGTCCCCGCCGCTTGTCGTTGTTCTTCACCACCGTCCACGGGGCGTGCGGGGTGTCGGTGGCACGGAACATGTCGACCTTGGCCGCGGTGTAGGCGTCCCACAGGTCGAGAGAGGCAAGGTCGGTCGGGGAGAGCTTCCACTGCCGTACGGGGTCGACCTGACGGATGGCGAAGCGGGTGCGCTGCTCACCGCGCGACACGGAGAACCAGAACTTGACCAGCACCACCCCGTCGTCGACGAGCAGCCTTTCGAACTCCGGGGCCTGGGCGTAGAAGTGGGTGTACTCCGCGGGCGTGCAGAAGCCCATCACCCGCTCCACACCGGCGCGGTTGTACCAGGACCTGTCGAAGAAGACGATCTCCCCGGCCGCCGGAAGGTGCGGGACATAACGCTGGAAGTACCACTGGCCGGACTCCCGGTCGGTCGGCTTGTCCAGCGCCACGACCCGCGCGCCACGCGGGTTGAGCCGCTCGGTGAAGCGCTTGATGGTGCCGCCCTTGCCCGCCGCGTCCCGTCCCTCGCACACCACCACGACGCGCTGCCCCGTCTCGCGCACCCACCGTTGCAGCTTGAGCAGCTCGATCTGCAGGATCCGCTTCTGGCGCTCGTAGGGGACCCGCCGCAACTTCTCGTCGTACGGGTAGTTCTCCTGCCAGGTCCGCAGCGGCTCACCCTCACCGCTCAGCAGGACCGGCTGCTCGGGCCGCTCCACATCCACCTGGAGTCCGGCGAGCAGTTCCTCCCCACCAGGGGCGCCGGAATCTGCCCGTATCACTGTCTGCTTCTCGGGGTCGGTCACCAGGGACGTCCTCTCGTCGCACGCTGCTGACAGCAAGGGTGCCATCGTGGGCGCGGAAGGGGCGGCGGGGTCTGTCCTGACACAGATTTTATGTCTGACGATCTACCGGTGCATTGGCGCCGGAATGCGGGGCACACGTCTTTTCGCAAGAGAGAGCTCGGGCCGGAAGCCACCTGGTCAGGGCCCCGCGGCGGACATCACGTGCTGCTGGCTCTCTGCAGCACGTCATCCGTACCGAAGACTCGAAGATCGGAATCGCCATGATTATTCTCGGCCTCATCCTCCTCATCATCGGCCTGCTGGTGGGTGTCTCGCTGCTGACCACCGTGGGTGGAATCCTCATCGTGGTCGGTGCGATCCTGTGGATCCTCGGCGCCGCCGGGCGTCAGGTCGGTGGACGTAAGCACTATTTCTAGGCCGCGCATCCTCACGGCCCCACGTCCTTCGCGGAACTCGTGGAGGGACGTACGGAGGACGGGTTCGCCCGGCACCACCAGCTGTTCGGCCCTGACCCCGACCCCTGCCCGTGCGCATCCGCGCACCGGAGCAGTCAGTGGTCGGGGTCGGGGCCGTCGCCGTGCCGATGGCCGGGCCTGACAGAGAACCCGGGAAGGCCCTCGGGCCGGAAGACATGCGGTCGTTCCCGGGCGGGAACCTGATCGGCGGCCACCGACTCGCCCGTCGGCCGGCCCGGCGGACACCCCGGCCCGGCTCTTTTCCGGAAGGCGTATGGTACTCCGCCCGCCGATGGCCGGATCAGCCCCCTGTGCGATCGTCGCCCCACGGCGGCATGTTTGCATAAGTTCATGATCACTAACGCTCAGAATTCAGAACCGACGGCAGTACCGGCGCGAGCACGGGTGCCGGAACCGGACGCAGCCCGGACGGCGGACTCGCCACGCACCTACCTCGACCACGTCCTGGAGCACTGGCACCAGGGTGAGGACGCCGAAGCGCTCGTCCAGGGCACGCTGCGGCTGACCCGCGGGCAGGCCAGGCGCCGGCTGTTCCAGCTGGGGCACGCACTGCGCGCGCAGGGCCTCGCCCCCGGCGACGGCGTGGGACTGTTCCTGGCCAACCGGGTGGAATCGGTCCTGGCGCAGCTCGCCGTCCACCTCATCGGCTGCCGTGTCGTGTTCCTGCCCCCCGAACCGGGACCCGGCGAGCTCGCCGCACTGGTCGAGCAGTCCGCCGCGCGCGCCGTGGTCACCGACCCGCTCTTCGCTCAGCGGGCCGCCGACGCGGCAAGCCGCAGCGTCCACGCCCCCGTCCTGCTCAGCCTCGGGCCCTGCGAGCAGCCGTGCGCGGACCTGCTGGCGCTGGCGGACGAGTGCCCGTCCGAGCGCCCCGGCGACGTGCCCGCACCGCGGGCGGACGAGGCCGTCACCGTCCTCTACACCGGAGGCACCCTGGGCCGGCCCAAGCTCGCCGCGCACAGCCACCGGCTCTACGACGCGCTGGTGGGCCTGATGAAGGGGTCCCCGGAGGACTCCCGGCCGGCGATCTTCTCGGCCCCCGACCAGGGCGCCCAGCGGGTGCTCGCCTCCACACTCCTCACACACGGCAGCGGCCACCTCACGACGATCCAGGCACTGGTGACCGGGGCCACCCTCGTCGTGCTGCCCGAGTTCGAGGCGGGGGCGGCGCTGGAGGTGCTGCGCGAGGAGCGGATCACCGCCACCATGTTCGTCCCGCCGATGCTGTACGCGCTGCTCGACCACCCGCAATGCGAGCCGGGCGCCCTTCCCGCGCTGCGGCGGATCGCGGTCGGCGGCGCTGCCTCCTCGCCCACCCGGCTGCAGCAGGCGGTCGAGGTGTTCGGGCCCGTGGTCAGCCAGGGCTACGGCCAGTCGGAGGCGCTCGGCATCACCGTCTTCGGTGCGGAGGACCTTGCCACGGCGGGGGCCAGGCGCCCCGAAGTCTGGCGCAGCTGCGGCCGCGTGATAGCGGACACCGAGATCGAGATCCGCAGCGAGGGCAGCACGCAGGCACTGCCCGCGAGGCAGGTCGGCGAGGTGTGCGTCCGGGGCAACACGGTGATGCTCGGCTACTACCAGGACCCGGAGCGCACCGCCGACGCGCTGCACGACGGCTGGCTGCGCACCGGCGACATGGGCTACCTCGACGCTGAGGGGTACCTCTATCTCGTCGACCGGGCCAAGGACATCATCGTCACCGGCAGCACCAGTGACAACGTTTACTCCCGGGTGCTGGAGGACTTCCTGCTCACGTTGCCCGGTGTGCGCAACGCGGCGGCGCTGGGCGTCCCGGACGAGGAGTACGGGGAGGCCGTGCAGATCTTCCTGGCGACCGCCGAGGGCACCGAGGTGGACCCGGAGGAGGTGGGCGCCTCGGTGACCGCCGAGCTCGGCGAGCTGTACACGCCCCGGCGTACGGTCCTCCTCGACCGGCTGCCGACGACGAAGGTCGGCAAGGTGGACAAGAAGGCGCTGCGCGCCGCGTGGGTGGGCACGGCCCCGTCCGCGCCGTAGCGGCCGACGGGCCGCGGCGTCGGCCGTGGGGCGTGGCAGCGGCCCGACGGCTGTCCTGCGGGAGCGCTCCCGCAGGACAGCCGTCGGGCTCCGGCCGGCGCGTATTGCTGCTGTCCTGCCGTACTTGGGCGCGGGGTGCATCCTCGGATGTCCGCCCGCACCCGGTGGGTCACGGACCGACGGTGATCGGTGAGCTCGGGGTGGTCGTGTTCGTGACGTTGTAGGCCATGTTGACGGTGGAGCTGGTGGCACTGGTGGGGCAGCCGAAGCTCCCCGTGGAGCTGATCGGGACCGAGGCGTTGACCACGGACAGTTTCGGGGTCGCTCCGTTGGTCCAGGTGCCGTTGATGCTCGCGGGACCGGTCGGCGCCGATGTGATCGTGCAGGACGCCAGGCCGCTCGTGGTGAGGACGAAGCCCGCGGTCGGCACGGTGAGGGACGCCGTGACGGGGGCGCCGTTCTGCATGGAGATGGCCCAGGCGCCGCTGGTCGTGACGGTCGGGGTCACCCCCGGCATGCTGGAGGTGCACGAGGAGAACGACGGCGCCCCCATGGGTGAGGACACCGGGCCGGCGGCGTTGTGGTTCCCGGGGGCGGCCGGGACGCTTCCGGTCGCGGTGGAGACCGTACAGGTGACGGTCACGGAGCCGGCCTTGAAGGTGGCCTTCCCCGTCAGGGCGGCCCGGTAGGCGGCCCCGGCGGGGGAGACGGTCGTCGGCCCGGCGGTCGGGCCGACGGCTGCCTGGGCGCCGGAGCCGGTGAGGGCGAGCCCCGTCGTGGCGGCCAGTGCGGTGGCCGCCGCGAGCACGGTACGGGTGCTGCGGGCACGTGCGGTGAACTGGAACCTCATTGCCGTTTCCCTTCGGTGGGGGTGGTACGGGCGGGTGCGGATTCCGGTGCGTTCGCTGGTGCGGTGAGGAGAGTCGTACGGGGGCCGTCGGGGATCGGTCCCGGCGGGGCCCCGGCCTCCGGGCCGCGGTCCGCCGACGGGTCGGGACCGGGGCCCGGGGCGGGGTCGTCGTCAGGTCCGGCCGTCCGCGGTGCGCGTACCGGCTTCCAGGCGAAGATCGCCGAGCCGCCGACGACACCGAGGAGCGTGCCGATCAGGAAGCCGCCCAGGTTGGACATGACCAGCGCCGCGACCGCGATCATGACGGTCACGAAGCCGGCCAGGCTCCGGTAGTGCGGTGCGAACCAGGCGGAGAGACCGAGGACGATCATCAGCAGGCCCATGAGGACGGACGGGATGCCGGCGATGCCCTGCTGGAGCATCACCTTGAGCGGTGCCAGCGGGATGACGCAGATCTCGGCCCCGGCGAGAACGGTCAGCAGGCCGCCCCAGAAGGGGCGGGCCCGGCGCCACTCCCGCCACCTCAGAAGCATTCCTTCTTGCCCTTCGAGATCTTCATGGACAGTCCGGAGAGCTTGAAGGTGGCCGCGTTGGTCGCCCACGCGGTCTGCTGGAGGTTGGTGATCGCCACGGTGTCGGCCTGCTGGGCGAACAGGTCCTGCATCCCCTGGGCGCTCTCGGGGCCCTTGTCGAGGGTGGAGGCGTCCCGGCCGATCTCGATGTTGTCGAACTCGGCGTTGCCGGAGAGCTGGGTGGCGTCCACGAAGAGGTCCTTGGCCTGGACCGGGGTGCCCTTCCCGCCCGCCGTGAGGTTCAGCGAGATGTCGCCGACGATCGGGAGTGTGGTGACCACGGACTGGCAGAGGTTCTTCAGCTCGGCGGTCTTGATCGCGGTCACGGCGACCGGCAGCAGTTCACCGCGGGCGTTGGTGTCCACGCTGCCGTACTGGGCGAAGCCCTCGCCCTTGAGACTGTCCGCCGACACCTTGAACTGCTGGCCGGAGACCGCGAACGAGGCGGCGAGGGCGCCGTCCGCGAGTGCCAGTCCGAGCGCGGCGGTGGCAGCACAGCCGGGGAGCGCCAGCGCGGCGAACCGCCGCCAGCTCACCCGGCCCCTGACGGGTCCGCCGGTTCCTTCGGGTCTCTCGCCCAAGTCCTTCATCTGCCATGTCCTCTCGGGGGAGCGAGTCACCTCGCTGCGGTGGGAGCACGTCGTCGGCACGGGCGCAACAACGGTGCCGCGGGTGCGCGGTCGAGTCGGAGCACGATCAACTCCCCTTTGTTACCGGCGAGTTGACAGGAGATTAAGCGTGCCAATGGGCGTTGGCAAGGTCGTGGGGGGCGACGTGTTTTGGACAGCTTTCCGCGGGGCGGCGGGTGGCGGAACCGGGTCCTGAGGTTCGTCAGCTCTGCGTACGGTGCAGCAGCTCGCCGAACTCCTCGCGCACCCGGCGCGCCATCACCCGCGCGAACTCCGCGGCCACCACGTCGCCAGCCATCGGGCGCAGTACCTCGATGGCATCCGCGATGCGCTGGGCCTCGGCCGCGGAGAGCGGCCGGGGCGAGGGATGCCCGATGACGTGGTCCTGCACCAGGGTGACGAACCGGTCCGCGAGTTCCGCGGTGCGGCGCTGCACCGCGGCCCCCTCCTCCAGCACCTTGGCCAGCGGCACACCCACCCGGACCAGCGCCTCGGACGCGTCCAGCAGACGGCGGCTGACATGGACGAAGGAGTCGCCCTCGACGGTCAGGTAGCCGAGTTCCACGGCCCGCGCGATGTTCTCCCCGGTCGCCTCGTCGCCGTACAGGGAGACCAGTTCGGCGGCGGTGAGGGTGACCGGCTCCTCCTGCGGCCACCCTTGCGTCATCACGGCCTCCAGGCCCAGCAGGCCCGGCACCCCGACGCCGCTGTCCTGGGCCTCCAGCAGTTCGGCGATGGTGTTGACGACGTAGCCGCGGGCCAGCAGGTCGGCGATCAGACGGAGCCGGGCGAGGTGCTCCCCGGAGTACCAGCCGATCCGCCCCTCGCGCCGGGGCGGGGGGAGCAGGCCGCGTTCCTGGTAGTAGCGCAGATTGCGCACCTTGACGCCGGCCTCCCGGGCCAACTCGTCGACGCGGTACTCCCGTTCGCCGCTCACTCCCTCACTGTATCCAGCGCGCGGACGTTCATGGCCGGTTCACGCCGATGCAGATGCCGACGCCCCTGGCGATGTCGGTGCCGATGTAGATGTAGATGTAGATGTCCCCGAACGCCACCGGGCTGCCGGTGGAGGCGATCACGTGCGCGCCGCCCTGCCCGGCCGGCTGTACGGCGAAGTGACCGGTGCAGCCCGTGGCCCCCGTGATCAGGACCCGCCTGCCCAGCGGCGGGCCGACGCGGTGCGGGGCCCGCAGTGCGATGCCGCCTGCCACCCGTGGTCGAAGGAGGTCGCCGCGTGATCCGGGCGGCGGAACACTGCTCGGCATGGTCCAGGGACGCGTTCCTGGCCGCCCTTGACCCGATGACTGCCGGGCGGCCGGGCCGCGCCGCACGCTGCTCAGCCGCCGGCTCGCGCAGCACGCCCCCTCGACGGCCGCGCACGGCCTGCACTTCTGCGACCGCACCGGCCGCGCCGCACCGACCGTTGTGCACCGCAGGTTCGACCTCGGCGGCGAGGGGGAACTGCGGCCACGAGTGGTCCTCGACATGCTCATCCCGGCCTTCCACCGTCCCGTCCCGGGGCGGAACTCGCCCGCGTGGGAGGGAACCCGGCCGCGGCGAGGGACCTGTGGCCCCCTCGCGGTGCCCCGGTCGGCCCTACGCCGCAAAGTGCGGGGTGCGCAGGCTGGGCGTGACCGGTAGGAAGGCGCGGCCAACTGAAGGCGAGTCCCACCATGTCGAGCGTTTCCGTGTCCGGTGGCCTCGGCCCCAAGCCCGTTGTCGTCGGTGTGAGCCGCTCCGAGGCGAGCGTCATCGGTGTTGCCTGGGCCGCACAGGAGGCGGTACTGAGAGGTCTGCCCCTGCGCCTGGTGCACGCACTGGAATGGCCTCCGGGAGCAGAGCCCCGAGCACGGGACGCGCACTGCGAGCACTCCTGGAGCGGTCATTTCCGTACCAGCGGCGAGTTGTTGCTGCGCGAAGTGGCGGACCACGTGCACCGGCAGTATCCGGGCCTGGAGATCGTGGCGCGTACCGCGGACGGTCCGCGGGCTCGCGTGCTGGTCCAGCAGGGGGCGGAGGCCGCTCTGCTGGTCGTCGGGGCGAAGCCGCTGAACATGGTCGAGCAGTTGCTGGTGGTCTCCCCGCTGGGAGTCACCCTGACCGCGCACGCGGGGTGTCCGGTGGTGGTGGCACGTCAGCCCCAGCTCTCGGCTGCCGCTTCGCCGGTGGTCGTGGTCGGCGTCGACGGTTCGGCCAACGCGCAGGAGGCGATGATGTTCGCCTTCGAGGAGGCGGCGCTGTCCGGTGCACGCCTGAAGGCAGTTGCGGTACGCCACCAACCCTCCGGACGGCTGGCGGGCGTCGAGGGGGACGACGTGGAGAACCGGACCCGGGCCGAGCTCTCGGACGCGACAGCGGGCTGCGCCGAGAAGTACCCCCAGGTGGAGGTCGACTACCAGGTGGAGTACGGACACGTGGCCCGGGCTCTCGCACGCACTGCCGCGCACGCCCGGTGCCTGGTGGTCGGTTCACGCGGCCTCGGAGGCTTTCGCGGCATGTTCGTCGGCTCGGTGAGTCACGTTCTCGTGCATCAGGCCGCCTGCCCCCTGATTGTGGTTCCGCCGCAGGGCGGCCCCGTCTCGTACTGGCCCGCCGTGCCCGGTGCGCACTCGGTGCTCCAGGGTGCCCAGACCGAGGTCCCCACCCGCCAGGAGTAGAGGGCGCGGCCGGGGCCCCGTCTCTGGAGAAGCAGACAGGGCCCCGGTACCACGGTGTTCCGCCGCGCCGTGGAGGCCTGCCTCCGGTCGCTGAGGGCCGGGGCCCGCCCGTCGGCCGACGGTGAGCGCGGAGGTCATGGGCCGGACGGGCCTGCCCCGGCCGGTTGTGCGGCGCAGACCGGTCGTCGGCAGCACGGGCGATGCGGCATCCTTGGGTGGGCGGGGGCCACTGTCCTCGCCGCCTGCGCGACCGACAGCAGCTCTGAGGAGCGGTCCATGCCGGACAGCGTTCCACGCGGCCCTGAGAATCCGATCCGGGTCTTCCTCCTCGACGATCACGAAGTGGTCCGACGCGGTGTACGCGATCTTCTCGGGGACGAACCCGACATCACCGTCGTCGGCGAGGCGGGGACGGCGGAGCAGGCACTGACGCGGGTTGCGGCCCTGCGCCCGGACGTCGCCGTGCTCGACGTACGGCTTCCCGACGGCAACGGCGTGGACGTGTGCCGGGAACTGCGCTCGCGCATGCCCGAGATCGCCTGTCTGATGCTGACGTCCTTCGACGAGGAGGAAGCCCTGCTCGACGCGGTCATGGCCGGCGCATCCGGATACGTGCTCAAGCTCATCCAGGGCGGCGACCTCGTCGCCGCGGTGCGCACGGTGGGCTCCGGCCGTTCCATGCTCGATCCCACCGCTGCCGCGCGCCTGATGTCACGCCTACGGTGGGGAGACCGCGAGGAGCCGGAAACGGACGCTCTGCACGGTCTGACGGACCGCGAGCGTGACGTACTCGCCCTGATAGGTGAAGGACTGACCAACCGTGAGATCGGCAGCCGGCTCTACCTCGCCGAGAAGACGATCAAGAACCACATCTCCCGCCTGCTGGCCAAGCTCGGCGTGGAACGGCGGGTGCAGGCAGCGGTCATCGCCGCACAGGTGCCCCGTGCGGCGGACGGCGAGGTGCGCCACGGCGAGCGCCGGCCCGGACAGCGGTAGCCGCGGCGGGATCGCGAGCCGGTGGACCTGTCAGCCTCCCCGTCCTGAGGGCGGGGCATCGCCGCACGGCGCCGGGGCATTCGTACTCCTGACGGTGCGTCTTCCGTCGTGGCCCGAGGAGAACTACCGGTGACGCGTACCCAGGACGGCGGCCCGCAGGGCGAGCAGAGTCAGGACGCAGAGCGGCTTGCGCTCCTCCAGCATCGGCTGGACGCGTCGCAGAGCACCCGGGGACGGATCCAGGACTTGATGGAAGTGGTGATGTCCGTCGGCAGGGACCTGGACCTGGAACACGTCCTGCGGCACGTGGTGAAGGCGGCGACGACGCTGGTGCACGCCCGGTACGGGGCCCTCGGCGTCATCGGACCCGACCGCGAGAAGCTGGTCCAGTTCCTTACCGTCGGCACGGACGACGCGGACGCCGCAGTGATCGGCTCGTTGCCGTCCGGCCACGGCATCCTCGGCGAGCTGATCGCGCACCCCGAGCCTCTGCGGCTGGCGAAACTCTCGGAGCACGCGTCCTCGCGCGGATTTCCCGCCGGCCACCCCCCGATGAACAGCTTCCTCGGCGTACCGATCCGGATACGGGGCCAGGTGTACGGCAATCTCTACCTCACCGAGAAGCTGGGCGGTGCCGACTTCGACGCCGAGGACGAGTCGACCCTGATCACCCTCGCCGTCGCGGCGGGGGTGGCCATCGACAACGCCCGCCAGTACGAGAGGTCCCAGCAGCGCGAATGGTGGCTCCAGGCGACGGCCGAGGTCACACACAGCCTTCTGTCCGGCAGCCCGCGCGGCGCCGTGCTGGCTCTGGTCGCCGACCGTGCGCGGGAGATAGCCGGCGCCGACCTGGTCGTGGTGGCATTGCCCACGGCCGACCGGGACTCCTTCGTCGTGGAACTGGCCAGTGGACAGGAGGCCGACACCTGCCGGGGCCGGCGACCGGCCATGACCGGCGGACTGATCGGCGCGGCGTTCACCCGTGCGGTCCCGGTCACCAGCGAGGAGATGGATGTTCCCCCGTTCGGGGGAGAGCCGGACGGACCGACCGGACTGGGTCCCTCCGTAGCAGTGCCCATCGGTACCGGAGCCGGCGTACGCGGCGTTCTGCTGCTCGTCCGCGCCCCGGGGCGGACGCCGTTCGCCCCCGAGGAGACCCGGCCCGTGCTGGGCTTCGCCGGCACGGCCGCCGTGGCCATGGAACTCGCGGAACGCCGCAGCGATGTCGAGCAGATCGCACTTCTGGAGGAACGTGACCGTATCGCCCGCGACCTCCATGACCTGGCGATCCAGCGGCTGTTCGCCACGGGGATGACGCTGCAGAGCGCCGGGCGCTTCATCGATCACCCGGAGGCGTCGGAACGGGTGGAGCGAGCGGTCGACGACCTGGACGAAACCATCAAGATCATCCGTTCCACGATCTTCGGCCTCCGTTCGCACGCGGCCGGAACGGGGGAGAGCCTGCGTGCCCGTACGGTGCGGGCCGTCGCGGAGGCGGCCGCGGGATTGGGTTTCTCTCCCAGCCTGCGCGAGGAGGGGCTGCTCGACACCCAGGTTTCCCGGTTCGTCGCCGATCACGTCGTGGCCGTTCTGGGGGAGAGCCTGGCGAACATCGCCCGCCACGCGCACGCGACCCGGGTGGACGTGATCCTGCAGACCGACGGCCGAGAGGTTGTCCTCACCGTCACCGACAACGGGGTCGGGATCGGCGGGGGCGGCCGCCGCAGTGGCCTGCGAAACCTGTCGGACCGTGCCGAACGCTGCGCCGGTACGCTGGAGCTGTCCTCGCCGGACGACGGCGGGACACTTCTGGTGTGGCGTGTTCCCGTGGTCGGGCGCGTGGGGCGCAACACCCGTCCTGCGGCCCTTTCCTGAGCCGGCCCGGTCGGCGAGGCGCCGCCGGGCTCAGCGCAGCAGGCGGTTGCGGTCCACGAGGGGCAGGCGTGCCCATGCGGCCCCCAGGCCCCAGGTGCGCCCGGCCTGTGCCACGGCGAGCAAGACGAGGACGACGGCGTACAGCACGTGATAGTCGATGAACGGGTTCGTCGACATGCTGGGCGAGCCGTCGGACAGATGGCGGGCCGGCGGCCACTCCGCCACCCACATCAGCGTCATCATGGCTGTGCCCGCGAGTGCCGCGAGCCGGAGGGCGACACCGCTCGCCAGCGCCGCGCCGATGCCCAGCAGACCCAGCATGAAGGCCCAGTCCGCCCACGCGGCGCCGGCCCAGGTGTGGAAGGTGCTCTCCATCGGTCCGGACGAGACGCCGCTGAGGAAGCCCCTCGTCGGGGAGCCACCCTCGGTCCAGCCTCTGCCGGCCCCCGTCGCGTACCCCAGACCGAAGATCTTGTCGACGAACGCCCACAAGAAGGTGAACGCGGTGAGGAGGCGGAGCACCGCGGCGGTACGTGCCAAGGCGCGGGCGGACGTGCTCGCGCCGTCATGAGCGGCCGTTCCGCCTGCGGCCGCCTGCCCCGCCGTGGGCCGGGGGGTGGCAGAGGGGCGCAGGCCCGTGAGCCGTCGCGGATTCTGGTGCAGCGTCATGGTCTTCTCACCCTTGCTCGTGCCACGCGAGATGCGTGTGCTCCGTCCAGACTGGCCGGTGTGCCTGGCGCCGTGAGAGGCCCGGCCGGTCCCCGGGAACACGCCGAAGGTCCCTGTCCGGCGCGCGACCCCCGGCCGTTCGGCCGGAGAGCGGACCGTGGGCTCAGGCGTGCGGCACCACGGCCGTCGGACAGCGGGCGTGGTGCACGGCCGCGTGGATCACCGGCCAGGTGCGGGGGCCGGGACCGAGCCCGTCGCCCCGGCCGAGGACCAGAAGCCCCGCCCCCGACGCGGCGTGCAGCAACAGGCTCTGGGCACGGCCCCGGCGAACCGCCGTCGTCACCGTTGTCTGCGGATACTTCCTGCGCCATGGTTGCACCAGGGCGTCGAGAGCCGACTCGTGCTGCGCCATCACCTCGGTGCCGTCCGCGGCACCTGGCCCCGTCGCCGAGATCGGCGGTCGACGGTATCCGTGGAGGACCCGCAGGGCGGCCCCTCGCGACCAGGCCGACGCGAAAGCGAACTCGACAGCCTCGTCGCAGGGGTGTGCCAGGTCGACCCCGAGGACTATGTCGCGGTACGGCGTAGCCGTCGAGCTGCGCCCCTCGGCGTTCAACAGATGTGCGTCATCGGCGTGTTCACCCGCACGCACCAGGACGACCGGTGTGGTCGACCGCACGGTGAGATGCAGTGCCGCCGATCCCGCCAGATAGCCGGTGGAACCGCTGAGACCGCGCGATCCGAGGACGAGGAGCCCCGCGTCGCGGGACGCCCCGAGCAGTACGGCCGGCGCGGGCCCCTCGCTCTGTGCCTCCTCGACGGGTAACTGCGGATACAGCGCGCCGAGATGGTCATGGGCCTCGCGCAGGATGCGCTGTGCCCAGTGGCGTTGGCCTGCCGTCGAGGGGAGGGCGGCGGAGAGTGCTGGGGGCCGCGCCCAGGCGTGGACGAGGCGCAGCGCCACACCACGGCGCTGCGCCTCCCGCGCAGCCCAGCCGGCGGCGGCGAGGCTCTCGGGGGATCCGTCGATGCCGGCGATGACGGGTCGGAGCATGGTGCTCGCCTCCTGCTGGGTGCGGTTCTCACGGATCGGGGCCACGACTCGTTCACCCGAGCCTCACACCGGCAGCAGTGACGTAAGAGAGGCCGCCCGGCACCTGCGTGGGGCCGAACGGCCCTCCCCGCGTGCTCGCCGTGGCGACGAGGATGAGGAACACCCCGACGCCGCCCCGGCGGTCACCGCGGCCGGAAGACCGCTTTGGCGCAGCGGCGGCCGTCGCCGTCCGGCGACTTCGGACACCGGCTCGGCGGGCAGGACGATTCGGCCGGCCCGGCATCAGACAAGGAGCGAGACATGTCCACTCTTGTCCGGGAGCACGACCACTACCTCGACGGCGCCGCCCTCGCGTCACTGGACGCGCACTGGCGCGCCGCGAACTACCTGGCGGTCGGCCAGATCTACCTGATGTCCAACCCGCTCCTCAAGGAGCCGCTGCTGCCCGAGCACATCAAACCCCGGCTGCTGGGGCACTGGGGAACCTCGCCCGGCCTGAACCTGGTCCACACCCACCTCAACCGGGTGGCCCGTGAGCGCGGGCAGGACACCGTCTGTGTCTGGGGGCCGGGCCACGGCGGACCTGCCGTCCTGGCGAACTCCTGGCTGGAAGGCACGTACTCCGAGACCTATCCGGACGTGCCCCGGGACGAGGACGGCATGGCCCGGCTCTTCCGGCAGTTCTCCTTCCCGGGTGGCGTCCCCAGCCACGTGGCACCGGAGACGCCCGGTTCGATCCACGAGGGGGGTGAGCTGGGTTACTCCCTGTCCCACGCCTACGGCGCGGCCCTGGACAACCCGGACCTGCTGGTCGGGTGCGTGATCGGCGACGGGGAGGCCGAGACCGGCCCTCTGGCGGCGTCGTGGCACTCCAACAAGTTCCTCGACCCGGTCCACGACGGGGCCGTCCTGCCGATCCTGCACCTCAACGGTTACAAGATCGCCAACCCGACCGTGCTCGCCCGTCTGCCCAGGGAGGAACTCGACGCCTTCCTGCGAGGGGTGGGCCATGAGCCCCTGCACGTCGAGGGCGACAACCCGCTGCGGGTGCACAGCGCCATGGCGCACGCGATGGACACCGCACTCGACCGGATCGGGACGGCGCAGCGGCGGGCCCGCGACGAGGGCGTGACCGGGCGCGTGCGCTGGCCGATGATCGTGCTCCGTACGCCCAAGGGCTGGACGGGGCCCGCCGAGGTTGACGGAGTGCCCGTCGAGGGAACGTGGCGCGCCCATCAGGTTCCCCTGACCGCCGTACGCGAGAACCCGGACCACCTGCGCCAGTTGGAGCGGTGGCTACGTTCCTACCGGCCCGAGGAACTCTTCGACGAAGCCGGACGGCCGTGCCGGGCCGTACTGGAATGCGTACCCGACGGAACGCGCCGGCTCGGCGCCAGCCCGCACGCCAACGGCGGCCTGCTCGTCCGCGACCTGCCGATTCCGCCGCTGGAGCGGTACGCCGTCGCCGTCGACAAGCCCGGCGCCACCCTGCACGAGCCCACCCGCGTCCTGGGCGACCTCGTCGAAGGGGTCATGGAGAACACCGCGCAGCGCCGCGACTTCCGGCTCGTGGGACCTGACGAGACCGCCTCCAACCGGCTGCAGGCAGTGTACGGGGCGACCGGCAAGGCCTGGCAGGCGCAGACCCGGAACACCGACGAACACCTGGACCCGCACGGCCGGGTGATGGAGATCCTCTCCGAACACACCTGCCAGGGCTGGCTGGAGGGCTACCTCCTCACCGGCAGGCACGGACTCTTCTCCTGTTACGAAGCGTTCGTCCACATCATCGACTCCATGGTCAACCAGCACATCAAGTGGCTGCGCACCTCCCGCCGGCTGCCCTGGCGGCGACCCATCGCCTCCCTCAACTATCTGCTCACGTCGCACGTCTGGCGCCAGGACAGCAACGGCTTCTCCCACCAGGACCCCGGTTTCATCGACCACGTCCTCAACAAGTCGCCCGAGGTCGTACGGGTCTACCTGCCGCCGGACGCCAACACCCTGCTGGCCGTGGCGGACCACGTGCTGCGCTCCCGTGACCGCGTCAACGTGGTGGTGGCGGGCAAGCAACCGTGCTTCGACTGGCTGACACTCGAAGAGGCCCGTGGCCACTGCGCCCGCGGCGCGGGGATCTGGGACTGGGCCGGCAGCGAGAACCCCCGGGGGGAACCCGACGTCGTCCTCGGGTGCGCCGGGGACGTGCCCACCCTGGAAGTCATGGCCGCCGCCCAGCTCCTGCGGCGCCGTCTTCCCGAGCTCGCCGTCCGGGTCGTCAACGTGGTCGACCTGGCACGTCTGCTGCCGGACGAGGAGCACCCGCACGGCATGTCCGGCGCGGAATACGACGCCCTGTTCACCCCGGACAGGCCCGTCGTCTTCGCCTACCACGGCTACCCGTGGCTGATCCACCGCCTCACCTACCGACGCACCGGACACGCGAATCTGCACGTGCGCGGGTACAAGGAGGAGGGCACCACGACCACGCCCTTCGACATGGTGGTGCGCAACGACCTCGACCGCTACCGGCTGGTCATGGACGTCATCGACCGTGTCCCCGGCCTCGCCGTCCGGGCCGCTGCGGTGCGCCAGGAAATGGCGGACGTACGACTGCGCCACCACGCCTGGATCCGCGCACACGGCACCGATCTCCCCGAGGTCGGCGACTGGACCTGGACCAACTGACCCCCGGAGCGGGAGGACGGCGTCGTGCGGGCGACCGGTCGCGGCGTGGGCTGCGCGCCGCGACCGGGTCACTCGGCGCACACCGCCTCACGTCACGGAGCCCGCCACCTGCCCGTGTCACGAAAGCCGAACCCGTGACGCCGGACCCGAACAGCCGGAGCTCTCATGCCGCTGACGTCCGACCCTCGTCCCGACCCCACCCGTGAGAAGGGCCTGAGCAGCGAACAGGCCGCCCACCTGCTGTCCGCGTACGGGCGCAACGCACTCGCCCCGCCACCCGCCGTCTCCCTGCGGTCCCGGGTGCTCGCACAGCTCCGGGACCCGCTGATCATCGTCCTGCTCGTCGCGGTCGCACTGACCATCGTCACCGCGGACTACGCCGACGCGGTCATCATCGGTGTGGTCGTCCTGTTCAACACCACCGTCGGGGTGGTGCAGGAGGTCCGGGCCGACAACGCGGTCGCGGCACTCTCCGCCATGACGGCGCCGACCGCGCGGGTCCTTCGGGACGGCGCGGAGCAGGAAGTCGCATCCGCCGAGGTCGTGCCGGGCGACGCCCTGACGCTCGGCGAGGGCGACATCGTGCCGGCCGACGCCATCCTTGTGCAGGCCGCCGCACTCCTGGTCGACGAATCGACCCTGACTGGCGAATCCGTACCGGTGGACAAGGACGCCCGGAGCGAGGACCCGGAATCCGCGCAGCTGCGGGCCGGGACCGTGGTGGTGCGCGGCCGGGCCGTGGCCACCGTCACCGCGACCGGGGCGCACAGCGCCCTGGGCGTCATCGCCGCCTCGCTGCACCCCAGGCAGCAACTGACCCCCCTGCAGAAGCGCCTGGCCGGACTCGGCAGGGTACTCGCCCTTGTCACCGTCGGGCTGTGCCTCCTGGTGCTGGCCCTGGGGCTGCTGCGCGGCCAGGCGCTGGAACTCATGGCCGTCACCGCGATCAGCCTTGTCGTCGCGGCCGTCCCCGAGTCTCTGCCGGCCGTGGTGACGCTCGGGCTGGCCCTGGGCGCACGGCGGATGGCCTCCCGCAATGCGGTGGTGCGCCGCCTCTCGGCCGTCGAGACCCTCGGTTCGGTCACCGTCCTCGCCACCGACAAGACCGGAACCCTCACCGAGGGCCGCATGCTCCTCGAAAGGGTCTGGACCCCGCACGGCTCCGTCACCGTCTCCGGAGCCGGGTACGAGCCGGTGGGTCACTTCCTGGAGGCCGGCCTTCCGCCCGCCCCCGCTCTGTCCGACGCAGTACGGGAAGTCCTGGTCGCAGGCGCGTTGTGCAACGACGCCTCGCTCGTCCCGCCCACCGGGCCCGCCGTCCCGTGGGCCGCACTCGGCGACCCGACCGAAGCCGCCCTGCTGGCCGGCGCCGCAAAGGCCGGCTGCGCCCGGGAGGACCTCGTCCCCACCCGGCCCCGGGTCGGCGAGATTCCCTTCGACAGCCTCCGCAAGCGCATGACCACGCTGCACGGCACACCGGAAGGGACGATTGGCGTCTACCTCAAGGGCGCCCCGGAGGCGGTGCTGGAGCCGTCCGTCCTCGACGAGGAACCCGGCGTGGTGCGCACCGCGCGTGAGGAGGCGGCCTCCCTGTCCGCCGAGGGGTACCGCGTCCTGGCGGTCGCGGCGGGGACCCGCGCCGCCGTGCCGGACCCCGTGGCGACGAGCGAGAGCGGCTTGCGGCTGCTGGGACTCGCGGCCATCAGCGACCCGCCCAAGGAAGCGGCCGGGGCGACGGTGCGAGCCTGCCGCGGCGCGGGCATCACCTCCGTTCTCATCACCGGGGACCACCCGGCGACCGCCCGCGCGATCGCGGTACGCGTCGGCATCCTGGACGCCGCCGAGGCAGAGCGGCAGGGCCTGGTGGTCACCGGGCAGGAACTGGCGGCGGGGAAGGTCTCCGACCTCACCCGGGTCCGGGTCTTCGCCCGCGCCACGCCCCAGCAGAAGCTGGACATCGTCGAAGCGTGGCAGGCCAGGGGCGAGGTCACCGCCATGACCGGCGACGGCGTCAACGACGGCCCCGCCCTGCGCCAGGCGGACATCGGCGTCGCCATGGGCCGCAGGGGCACCGAAGTCGCCCGGCAGGCCGCCGACCTGGTCCTCGCCGACGACGAACTGACGTCAGTCGTCGCGGCCGTGGAAGAAGGGCGCCGGGTCTACGCCAACATCCGCCGTTTCCTGCTCTACGCCCTGGCAGGCGGCGCGGCAGAGATCCTGATCATGCTCCTCGGCCCGCTGATCGGTCTCGCGCTGCCCCTGCGCGCCGGACAGATCCTCTGGATCAACCTCCTCACACACGGCCTGACGGGGGTGGCCATGGGAGCCGAACCGGCATCCCCCGACGCGATGCGCCGCCCGCCCCGCCGGCCGCGCCGGCACGTACTCGGTGACGGCCTGTGGCAGCGCGTCCTGCGGCTGTCGATTCTCGTCACGGCCATGTGCCTCGGTGCCGGCCTGTGGCTGCGGCACACCGGCGGCCCCTGGCAGACGGTGCTGTTCCTGGCACTGCTGGCCGCCCAGCTCGGAGTGGCACTGGGGCTGCGCGAGCGGGTGTTCACCCGCCGCAACCTCTCCCTTCCGGCCGCCGTGCTGACCGCGGCCGCCCTGGGCGTCGCCGCCGCCTACGTACCCCTACTCGCGAGCCTGCTGGGCACCTCGTCCCCGTCCTGGCCGGACCTCGGTATCGCCGCAGGGGCCGGCCTTGTCGCCTTCGCCGCGGCACGTACGGAAGGCCACCTGGCGAGGGTCCGTGACACATCCCGCGCGGCGGCCGACGCGTCCCGCCCGGACAGGGCCTGATCCGACGGGGGACCATCGGCCCGGGGCGGTGGACCGGTCGGCCCCGGTACCGGCGGACCCCGGCTTGCAAGGCTTCACCACACCACGTCAGTAAGTCCGCTGAGACATCAGGTTCAGCGGCAGCACCGGGAGGCGACATGTCAGGCACCATCACCGCAGGGCTGGATGGAACCGATCATGCCCTGGCAGCCGCGGACTGGGCGGCACAGGAGGCGACGCGCCGGGGCGCGAGCCTTCGGCTGGTGCACGCCTGGGTGTGGCGCGCCACCGACGTGGGGTACGTCGGGGACCGCCCGGCAGAGGAGCGCTGGGTACGCAACGTACTCGACGAGGCCAAGGCCCGTGTCGCCAAGCAGCACCCGCACCTGGACGTCACCACCGAACTGCTGGCGCAGGACCCGGTACCCACCCTCGTCACCGAGGTCGCACGCGCCGAGATGCTGGTACTGGGTTCACGCGGTTACGGCGCATTCGCCGGACATCTGGTGGGATCGGTCTCGCTGCAGGTGCTGCGGCAGGCCTCCGGACCGGTCGTCATGGTCAGGGAACCCGGTGGTGACGGGGCGGCGCAGCCCCCCGAAGTGGTGATCGGCGTCCAGGATCTCGGAAACGACGGTGACGCGGTCCTCGGATTCGCGTTCACCGTCGCGGCGGAACGGGGAGCAACGCTGCGCGTCGTGCACGCGTGGAGCGTCCCGACAGCCCTCGCCTGGAGCCCTGGCGCGTTGTATCTGGCCGAGGAGGCGAACGGTCTGGCGGAGCTCAACAAGGGACTTCTGGCGGACACCCTCAAGCCGTGGCGGGTCAAGTATCCGCAGGTGGAAGTCGCCGAGCAGGTCGAGATCGGCTCGGCCTCCGGGGTACTGCTGTCGCACAGCGGGAGCGCCGACCTCGTCGTGGTGGGACGCCGCAGGCACGGCGAGCGGGTGCGACGTCTCGGGCCGGTCACCCACGCCGTGCTGCACCACGCCCGCGCCCCGGTGGCGGTCGTGCCGCACGACTGACGGCTGCGGGGACCAGGACCTCGGGCATACCGGAGTACGGTGGCAGTGCCGGGCGTATCCCGCACGCCGTCGTCCCTTTCGGTGTCGCTCTCGGAGAACGGCAAGTCCGGGGCCCATCGGCTCCCGAGGACGTAGGACCGATGTATTCGCAATCCTCCATCTCCAGCCACCGCGGCGGCCGTCCGGCGCCGACGGAAGAGACGCTCCACGGCCTGACCTGCGTCATCTGCGGTGCCGACTACCGAACCACGCCGAGCGCGGACGCGGTGTCGGTCTCGCACGGAACCGAGGGGTCCGTGCTGGCCTGCGCGGGCGTGTGCGCCCGGATGGCCGGTGGGCCCACCACCGGCCCCAAGGACACGCCACTGCCGCTGGCCGAGCGCGTACGGCGGTACGAGGCCGGGCGCGCCCGGAGGCAGGCCGACGAGGCGCAGGCCGACCCGCCGGGACGCGACGCCTGAGTTCCGGGCCCTGCCGCACGGCGGGACTGCTCAACGCGTCGTGCAGTCGGCCCGGTTGCGGCGGTGGGCGTGGAGACGGCGCTCCGGTCATCCCGTCACCCGGGTCGAACGCACCGCGCGTGGGTGGTTCAGCGAAGCCTCCCGCGCGGCTTGAGCGCCCCCGGGGGAAGCTCGGGTGCCGGCAGCGGCGCCCCCTCGTACCCCTTCACCTCGCCGAAGCGTGAGCTCTGCGTCCAGTCCGCGCGGGCCTGGGCGATCTCGTCGTGGGACCTGCCGATGAAGTTCCACCACATGACGATCTCCCGCTCGAAGGGCTCGCCGCCCAGGAGCATCAGGCCCGCGTCGGAGTCGGCGTGCAGCGGCAGTTCGGTACGACCGCAGCCCAGGTAGAGCATCGAGCCGGGGAGTACCGGCACCCCGTCCACCTGGGCCTCGCCGGACATCGAGAGCACGGCGTACTCGAAGTCCGGGTCCAGCGGGAGCGAGGTGCGGGTACCGCCCGCCAGGGCGAGGTCGGCGCCGACGATAGGGGTGTACGCGGTTCCGGGCGAGCGCGCCCCGTCCAGCTCGCCGAGGATCACGGTGGCGGTGAGACCGGGCGCGGTCACCGTCGGCAGGTCGGTGTGGTGCTGGAAGTGCGGCGCGACGTCGCGGTGGGCATCGGGCAGCGCGACCCACAACTGGGCGCCGTGCAGCAGCCTGGCGTGCTGCTTCGGGCTCTCCTCCGAGTGGCTGATGGCGCGGCCCGAGGTCATCAGACCGAGCTCGCGCGGGCGGATGGTGGCGAGGCTGCCGGTGCTGTCGCGGTGCAGGACCTCCCCCTCGTGCAGCCAGCTGACCGTCTGGAGGCCCATGTGCGGGTGCGGGGGCACCTGCATACCGGGCTCGTCCGCGATGTCGTCGGGGCCGTAGTGGTCGACGAAGGCCCAGGCGCCGACCATGCGGCGGCCCAGGTTGGGCAGCAGCCGCCGTACCTCGGTGGACCCGCCGAGCTTCACCCGGCGCGGGGAGAGAAGTTCACGCACGGGCTCCGCCGCGACGAAGCCGCGACCGCCGCACAGGGAGGGGGTGCTCTGCCGATCGAGATTGCTCATGGCGTCAACGTAGCGCCCGCACGGGCCGGGGCCACGACCTGGGCTCCCCACCCACCTCCGGGCCGGACACGCGCCGCCCCGTGGCAACCCGTACGGCCCACCACGCCGCGCGGGTTCGCGCCGCCCGGCGGCAACCCGTACGGTCCGTCGCGCCGCCGGCCCCGCGCCGTCCCGTGGCAACCCGTACGGTCCATCACGCCGCGCGGGTTCGCGTCCCGCGGGCTGCAATGGACGGGTGACCGCGCCCCCGGACGACTGCCTCGCGCGCAATGAGTGGGTCTGTGGCGCCTATCTGTCCAGCCGGCGCGAGATCCTCTGGGACGCGGTGCTCCAGCACCTTCAACTCACCGTCGTGTCGGTGCTGCTGGGGCTGGTCGTGGCTGTCCCGCTGGCGATCGCGGCCCGGCGCTGGAGATGGGCGTCGGGGCCGGTGCTCGGAGTGACGACGGTGCTCTACACCATCCCCTCGCTGGCGATGTTCTCGCTGCTGCTGCCGGTGTACGGGCTCTCCGCCTCCCTGGTGATCGCCGGGCTGGTCCTGTACTCGCTGACCCTGCTGGTACGCAACCTCCTCGCCGGGCTGCGCGCGGTGCCGGAGGAGACCCGGCAGGCCGCCCGGGGCATGGGGTACGGGCCGGCCAGGCTGCTGTTCGGTGTTGAACTCCCGCTCGCGCTGCCCGCCGCGATGGCCGGGCTCCGCATCGCCACCGTCTCCGCCGTCTCCCTCGTCACCGTCGGAGCCATCGTCGGCCACGGCGGCCTCGGCAACCTCATCTACACCGGGATGAACACCTACTTCAAGGCCCAGGTCCTCACCGCATCCGTGCTGTGCGTGATCATCGCCATCGCCGCCGACCTCGTCCTGCTCGGCGTGCAACGCCTGCTGACCCCCTGGACGCGCGTATGAACACCCTCACCGCTGCCTGGGACTGGCTCTCTGACGCCGCGCACTGGAACGGCGACGGAGGCATCTGGGACCGGCTCGGCGAACACCTCTTCCTCACCGTCGTCTGCCTGCTGCTGAGCTGCCTGATCGCGCTGCCGGTCGCCCTGGTCCTGGGCCATCTCGGCAAGGGCGGCGCACTGGCCGTGAACATCTCCAACGTGGGCCGGGCGGTGCCCACCTTTGCCGTGCTGGTGCTGCTGCTGCTCACCCCGCTGGGGACCATGGGGGAGTGGCCGACGATCATCGCGCTGGTGCTGTTCGCCGTGCCGCCGCTGCTGACCAACGCGTACGTGGGGATGCGCGGTGTCGACCAGGACACGGTGCGGGCCGCCAAGGGGATGGGCATGACCGGCCGGCAGCTCCTGTGCCAGGTGGAGCTTCCGCTCGCCCTGCCGCTGATCATGACCGGCGTACGGATCGCCGCCGTCCAGCTGGTGGCGACGGCGACGCTCGCCGCGCTGGCGGGCGGCGGCGGCCTCGGCCGGATCATCACCGCGGGCTTCAACCTCGCCAGCACCCCGCAGGTGGTGGCGGGCGCGGTCCTCGTCGCCGTCTTCGCGCTGCTGGTCGAAGGCCTCTTCGAGGTGGCGCAGCGGATGGCGCCCGAGTGGGCGAGGGGGCAGGCCGGATGAGGCGACGCCGGTACGCCGCCGCGGCCCTGCTGTTCGCCGCCACCGCCTGCACGACCGGGCCGTCCCTGGAGAACCAGGGCGAGATCACCGCCGAGCCGGGCGACAGCCACGACCTGAGCATCGGGTCGGCCGGCTTCACCGAGAGCGACCTGCTGGCCCAGATGTACTCGCTGCTCCTGGAGCGAGCGGGGTACAGCACCACCATCCTGTCCGTCGCCAACCGGGAGCTGTACGAGCCCGCTCTGGAGAGCGGCCAGATCGATGTCGTACCCGAATACGCGGCGACCTTCGCCGACTGGCTCAACGCCAAGGCCAACGGGGCGGACGCCGCCCCCGTCGGCTCACCCGACCTCGCCGCCACCATGCGGGGCCTGCGGAAACTGGCCGCGCCGCGCGGGCTCACCGTCCTGGACGCGGGCCGCGCCGTCGACCAGAACGCCTTCGCCGTCACCGCCGCCTACGCGAAGAAGCACCGCCTCAAGACGCTCAGCGACCTCGGGAGGTCCCGGCTGCCGGTGCGCCTCGCAGCCGGCGACGAGTGTGTGCAGCGCCCGTACTGCGAACCGGGGCTGAAGAAGACGTACGGCATCGACATCACCGCCGTCGACCCCAAGGGTGTCGGTACCACCCCGGCCAAGCAGGCCGTGCAGAGCGGACAGGACCAGATGGTGCTCACCACGACCACCGACGCCACCCTGGACGCGTTCGGCCTGGTCCTGCTGGACGACGACAAGCACCTGCAGAACGCCGACTACATCGTGCCCGTGGTGAACAGGGCGCAGGCGGGTTCGACGGGTGTCGCCAAGGCGCTGGGCAAGCTCAACACCGTACTGACGACCGAGGACCTGGCGGGCCTCAACCAGCAGGTGGACAGCTGGCGGCGGCTTCCGCAGGACGTCGCGCGGGCCTACCTGGAGTCCAAGCGGCTCATCTGAAGGAGCCGTTCCGCGTCCTCCAGGGCGACGCGGGCGGCCAGGATGCGGTCGTGGACACCGAACGCGTCCAGGAGATCGGCGTCCTGGGCGGGCCCGTTCGGCGCCCCCGACGACTCGTTCCGCCCGCCGTACGCGTGGTCCCGCACCTCGGGCCCCTCGTCCCGCTTCCGCTCCGAGAGGTCCGCGTCGCGCGCCTGCTCCAGGGAGTTGATGACGACGCCGATCAGCAGGTTCACCAGCAGGAAGGAGCTGAGCAGGACGTACGAGCCGTAGTAGACCAGCGACCAGGGGGAGATGAGCAGCCCCGCGTGGACCGCGTCGCCGAGCCCGTCCAGCGACATCAGGATGAAGAGGGTGACCACCGCCCGGCCGAGCGAGCCGTAGTGCTCGGGATCGGTGGCGGCGAAGCACAGCCAGCCCACCATCGCGTACACGTACAGCAGCAGCGTGCCCACCATCAGGAAGCTGGCCGTCCCCGGCAGGCACTTGCCCAGCGCGGTGACGATCACCCGCAGTTGCGGCAGGAAGCGGGCGGTGCGCAGCACCCGGAAGAGCCGCAGCAGCCGCAGCAGGGTGGTGTTGTCCCCGGTGACGGGCAGGAACGCGCACAGGACGACCGCGGCGTCGAAGACGTTCCACGGATTGCGGAAGAAGTCCCGGGGCCGGTCGGCGTGGGCTGCGGCCCGCAGCAGGACCTCCACCGTGAACACCGCGAGGAAGCAGTGCTCCAGCAGGGTCAGCGGCTCCTGCCAGCGCTGCGCGAGCCCCGAGTAGGTCTCCATGCCCAGCAGTACGGCGTTGGCGAGGATGGCCGTCATCACCAGGACCGAGAACCACGGCGCTTCGACCAGCAGCCCGGCCCTCTCCGCCAGAGCCTGCCGTCGGCCCGTACGCAGGGCACTGGAGGCGGGGATACCGCGATGCGTGTTGGTCATGAGGTCGAGTCCACCCGGCATGGTGTCGTGTAGCGGAGGGCAAGGGTCGTCCGCAGGTCTGTCCGCGAATCACACGGTTCACACCAGTCTCAGCAGTTCTCACCGCTGAGGCGGACATCGTGGACTCTTGTGCGAATGTCGCGCGTGCGGTGGAATCCCCGCGACCACCCGCTCGTTGCGCAGGGCGCCCCCGCGACCGCCCGCTCGTTGCGGAGGGCGCCCCCGCGACCGCCCGCTCGTTGCGGAGGGCGCCCCCGCGACCGCCCGCTCGTTGCGGAGGGCGCCCCCCCCGCGACCACTCGCTCGTTGCGGAGGGCGTCCCCCCGCGACGCGAGCGGTTACGCGTCCGCGACCGAGTCGAACTGCACCTCGTCGCGCGGGACGCCCTTGACGTCGGCGTCCACCGAGCGCCGCAGTGCCTCGTGCAGCTTCACCGGGGTCAGTACGCCGACCAGCCGGGCGCCGTCGAGGACCGCCACCCATCCGGCGTCCCACTGGAGCATCTCGCTGAACGCGTGCTTCAGCGGCGCGCCCACCGGCACCCACGCGTCCATCCGCCGTGCCAGGTCGCCCACCGTGCCCTCCTCGCCCGCGAGGTGCAGGTCCTCGGCGGACACCCAGCCGTGGAGTTCGCCGCGTTCGCCCAGCACGACCGCCCAGCGGGCGTCCTCGGCCCGCAGCCGGGCGGCCGCCGCGGCGACCGGCTCGCCGATACGGGCGATCGGCGGTTCCTCCAGGTCGTCCGGCTCGATGGCCGTGACCGAGAGCCGCTTGAGGCCCCGGTCGGCGCCCACGAACTGCGCCACGTAGGGCGTCGCCGGCGCTCCGAGCACCGCGGCCGGGGTGTCGAGCTGCTCGATGCGGCCCTGTCCGTACACCGCGATCCGGTCGCCCATCCGCACCGCTTCCTCCATGTCGTGCGTGACCAGCAGGACCGTCTTGCGGACGGTCGCCTGGAGGCTGAGGAACTCGTCCTGGAGCCGTTCGCGTACCACCGGGTCCACCGCGCCGAAGGGCTCGTCCATGAGCAGGACGGGCGGGTCGGCCGCCAGCGCGCGGGCCACGCCGACGCGCTGGCGCTGGCCGCCGGACAGCTGCTCGGGGTAGCGGGAGCCGTACACGGACGGATCGAGGCCCACCAGGTCCAGGAGTTCGGCTGCCCGCGCACGTGCCTTCTGCTTCTTCCAGCCGGTCAGGAAGGGGACGGTGGCGGTGTTGTCCAGGATCGTGCGGTGCGGGAAGAGACCGACCTGCTGGATGACGTAACCGATGCGGCGGCGCAGCTTCACCGGGTCGATGCGGGAGATGTCCTCGCCGGCCATCAGGATCCGGCCGCCGGAGGGTTCGATCAGCCGGTTCACCATCATCATGGTGGTCGTCTTGCCGCAGCCGGACGGGCCCACCAGTGTCACCAGCTCACCCTCGGCCACCTCGAAGGACAGGTCGTCGACGGCCGTGGTGCCGTCCGGGTACACCTTGCTGACCTGCTCGAACCGGATCATGTACGCACGCTAGGCGCGCCGGGGGCGCGGCGCACACGGACCGGGACTGTCCGGGTGGGACCGGAAGGGCCGGGAGCAGGGCCCGTCCCGTGTGTGCTGAACTGATCACCGACGATCGAACCAGGAGAGACCAGGAGCAAGAGTGACCAGTTACCGCCAGCCCGGTACCGTCCTCACCGACCACCGCTTCACCGTGCCCCTCGACCACACCCGCCCCACCGGCGAGCAGATCGAGCTGTACGCGCGCGAGGTGGTGGCCTCGGACCGGGTGGGCAGCGACCTTCCCTGGCTCGTCTACCTGGAGGGCGGCCCCGGCTTCGGCGCCCGCCGGTTCGTGGGTCGGCAAGCCTGGCTCGGCCGGGCCCTCCAGGAGTTCCGGGTCCTGCTGCTCGACCAGCGCGGCACCGGTCTCTCCAGTCCGGTCAACCGCCAGACCGTGCCGCTGCGCGGCGGACCGCGCGAACAGGCCGACTTCCTCGCCCACTTCCGGGCTGACTCCATCGTCTCGGACTGCGAGAGCATCCGGCCGCTGCTGACCGGCGGGGCGCCCTGGACGGTGCTCGGCCAGAGCTTCGGCGGCTTCTGCGCCACCCACTACCTCTCCACCGCCCCCGAGGGCCTGCAGACGGTACTCATCACGGGCGGGCTGCCCTCGCTGCACGCGGGCGCGGACGACGTCTACCGGGCTGCGTTCCCCCGCATCGCGCGCAAGACCGCCGCGCACTACGCGCGCTACCCGCAGGACGTGCAGCGGGCCAGGGACATCGCCGAACACCTCGCCGGTACCGAGACCGTCACGCCGAACGGATACCTGCTCACCCCCGAGGCGTTCCAGTCGCTGGGCATCGCGCTGGGCGGCAGCGACGGCACCCACCAGCTCCACGACCTCCTGGAGAACGCCTTCGTCCACACCCGCCAGGGGCCCGCCCTGTCCGACGCCTTCCTGGAGGCCGCACAGTCGGCGCTCTCCTTCGCGGCCCACCCGCTGTACGCGCTGCTGCACGAGTCGATCTACGGCCAGGGCGCCGGGCCCACCGCGTGGAGCGCCGAGCGGGTACGCGCCGAGTTCCCCGCCTTCGACGCGGCGAAGGCCCTCGCCGGGACCGGGCCCCTGCCGTTCACGGGCGAGAGCATCCATCCCTGGCACTTCGAGTGCGACCCTTCGCTGCGCCCCCTGCGCGAGAGCGCCGAACTCCTGGCCGAACGCGCCGACTGGGCCCCGCTGTACGACCCGGCGCGCCTGGCCGCCAACGAGGTGCCGGTCGCCGCCGCCGTCTACCACGACGACATGTACGTCGACACGGCACACTCCCTGGAGACCGCACGCTCCGTCCGCGGGCTGCGGACCTACGTCACCGACGAGTACGAGCACGACGGCGTGCGCGCGAGCGGCCACCGGGTGCTTGACCGGCTGCTGGGGCTGGCCCGCGGCGAGCTCTGAGGACGGCCCGGCACGCCCTCCGAAACCCGGTACGAACGAGGCGTGCAGGCCCGGGGCCGTCGTCCGGGACGACGCCTATCCTGCCCGTATGACCACAGACATGGCGTTCCAGCAGCTTCAGCCCATGCCCGAGGACTGGCAGCGGGCCCTTGCCGTCGTCGCGCACCCGGACGACCTGGAGTACGGGTGCGCGGCCGCGGTCGCCGCCTGGACCGACGCGGGACGCGAGGTGACGTACGTCCTCGCCAGTCGCGGCGAGGCGGGCATCGACACCCTGGATCCGGCGAAGTGCGGCCCGCTGCGCGAGCAGGAACAGCGGGCGAGTGCGGCCGTCGTGGGCGTGCGCGAGGTGGAGTTCCTCGACCACCGCGACGGGGTGATCGAGTACGGGACGGCGCTGCGCCGGGACATCACCGCCGCGATCCGCAGGCACCGGCCCGAACTGGTCATCACCCTCAACCACCGCGACACCTGGGGCACCAGTGTCTGGAACACCCCGGACCACCTCGCCGTGGGCCGCGCCACCCTGGACGCGGCGGGTGACGCGGGCAACCGCTGGATCTTCCCCGAGCTGACGGAGCACGGGCTCCAGCCCTGGGACGGGGTCCGCCGGGTGGCCGTGGCCGGGACCACCTCGCCCACCCACGCGGTCGACGCGCGGCCGGGACTGGAGCGTTCGGTGCTGTCCCTGCTCGAACACCGGTCGTACATCGAGGCGTTGACGGACGAGGACCCCGAGCAGTACTGCCGGGGTTTCCTCACCGACAACGTGCAGGCGGCGGCCCAGCGCTTCGGCGGCGTCCCGGCGGTGCCCTTCGAGGTGTTCCACCGCTGAGCGGGGGAGCGGGCCGCTGTCGGGTCCAGCCCTTCCCGGCGGGGCAAGCGACCGCTTAGTATGCGCGTGCACGGTACTGCCGACGACAGCGCGTGGAGGCCCTTGATGCAGGCATGGCGAGTGCACGAGAACGGCGAGCCGGGCGAGGTGATGCGTCTCGAAGAGGTCGAGCGGCCGACCCCCGGCGACGGGCAGCTGCTGCTCAAGGTGCGTGCCGCGAACATCAACTTCCCCGACGCGCTGCTGTGTCGCGGCGAGTACCAGGTCCGCCCGCCGCTGCCCTTCACCCCGGGCGTCGAGATCTGCGGGGAGACCGAGGACGGGCGCCGGGTCATCGCCAACCCGGCGCTACCGCACGGCGGTTTCGCCGAGTACGTCCTCGCGGACGAGGCGGCGGTTCTGCCCGCGCCCGCGTCCCTCGACGACGCGGAGGCAGCCGCCCTGCACATCGGCTACCAGACCGGCTGGTTCGGCCTGCACCGGCGCGCCCGCCTCCAGGCGGGCGAGACCCTGCTGGTGCACGCCGCCGCGGGCGGTGTCGGCAGCGCGGCCGTCCAGCTCGGCAAGGCGGCGGGAGCCACGGTGATCGGCGTGGTCGGCGGGCCGGAGAAGGTGGCGGTCGCGAGGGAGCTGGGCTGTGACGTGGTCATCGACCGCCGCACGGACAACGTCATCGGCGTGGTCAAGGAAGCCACCGGCGGGCGCGGCGCGGACGTCGTCTACGACCCGGTCGGCGGCGACGCCTACACCCAGTCCACCAAGTGCGTCGCCTTTGAGGGCCGGATCGTCGTGGTCGGCTTCGCCGGCGGTACGATCCCGGCGCCCGCGCTCAATCACGCCCTGGTCAAGAACTACGCGATCCTCGGCCTGCACTGGGGCCTCTACAACGCCAAGGACCCCGCCGCCGTCGCCGGTTGCCACACGGAACTGACCCGGCTCGCGGCCGAGGGCGCCATCAAGCCGCTGATCAGCGAACGCGTCCCGTTCAAGGATGCCGCGGCGGCGGTCCAGCGGGTCGCGGACGGCCGCAGCACCGGCCGTGTCGCCGTCGTCCCCGAGAGGAGCGCCCGATGACCGACGCTGCCGAACTCCGCGCCCGTACGAAGGAATTGATCGCCGCGCACCCGCCGGCCGGCACCGGCCGCACCGACTTCCTCAAGGCGCGCTTCGACGCGGGCCTCGCCTGGGTGCACTACCCCGTCGGTCTTGGCGGGCTCGGCGCGCCGCGCGATCTCCAGGCCGTCGTGGACGCCGAACTCGACGCGGCGGGGGCCCCGGACAACGACCCCCGCCGCATCGGCATCGGTCTGGGCATGGCCGCCCCGACGATCCTGCGCTACGGCACCGACGAGCAGAAGCAGCGCCTGCTGCGCCCGCTGTGGGTCGGCGAAGAGGTGTGGTGCCAGCTGTTCAGCGAACCGGGCGCGGGCTCCGACCTCGCCGCCCTCTCCACCCGCGCGGTGCGCGAGGGCGACAGCTGGGTGGTGAACGGGCAGAAGGTCTGGACGTCCAGCGCGCATGTCGCCCGTTGGGCCATCCTGGTCACCCGCACCGATCCCGACCAGCCGAAGCACCGGGGCATGACGTACTTCGTCTGCGACATGAGCGACCCCGGTGTCGAGGTGCGCCCGCTGCGCCAGATCACCGGCGAGGCCGAGTTCAACGAGGTCTTCCTCAGCGACGTGCGCATCCCCGACAGCATGCGGCTCGGCCCGGTGGGGGAGGGGTGGAAGGTCGCCCAGACGACCCTGATGAACGAACGCGTCTCCATCGGCGGCTCCCGCATCCCCCGCGAGGGAGGCATGATCGGCCCAGTCGCCAGGACCTGGCGCGAGCGGCCCGAGCTGCGGACCCACCCGCTGCACCAGCGGCTCCTTGAGCTGTACGTCGAGGCCGAGGTGGCCAGGCTCACCGGCGAGCGGCTGCGCCAGCAGCTCGTCGCGGGCCACCCCGGGCCCGAGGGCTCGGGGATGAAGCTCGCCTTTGCCCGCCTCAACCAGGAGATCAGTGGCCTGGAGGTCGAACTGCTCGGCGAGGAAGGCCTGTTGTACGACGACTGGACCATGCGCCGCCCCGAGCTCGTCGACTTCACCGGACGTGAGGCCGGGTACCGCTATCTGCGGGCCAAGGGCAACTCCATCGAGGGCGGCACCTCAGAGGTGCTGCTCAACATCGTCGCGGAACGCGTGCTGGGGCTGCCCTCCGAGCCCCGCACCGACAAGGACGTCGCCTGGAAGGACCTCGCCCGATGACCGAGAAGGACCACGCACCCGGCACCGGAGAGACCGTGCCGCACAAGGCCGACCTGCTGTACTCCGAGGCCGAGGAAGACCTCCGGGCGGCGGTGCGCGCCCTGCTCGCCGACCGCAACGACCCCGCGCAGGTCGTCGTCCGTGCGGAGGAGGGCACGCCGTACGACGCAGGCCTGTGGAAGGCCCTCGGGGCCGACATGGGGGTGGCCGGCCTCCTGGTGCCCGAGGAGCTGGGCGGCCAGGGCGCCTCGCACCGCGAAGCCGCCGTCGTGCTGGAGGAGTTGGGGCGGGCGATGGTCCCGGCCCCGTATCTCACCGGCTCGGTGGTGGCGACCGAGGTGCTGCTGGCCTGCGACCGGGAGCGCGGTGAAGTGGCGGGCCTGATCGCGGAGTTGGCGTCCGGGCGGCGTACCGCCGCGCCGGTCGTCCCGTTCGGGGCGGGCCCGGACTCCTTCCGGCTGCCGCAGGGGCCGCAAGGCACGGTCGCCGGGGTGGCGGACGCGGCCACCGCCGACGTCCTGCTGGTACCGACGGCCCAGGGGCTTTACGCGGTCGAGCGTTCCGGAAGCGGGGTGGCCGTCACGCCGCAGACACCGCTCGACCTGACCCGTCCGCTCGCCACCGTCACCCTCGACGGGGCGGACGCCACGCTGCTGGCGGGCCCGGACCTCTGCCGGGCGGCCCTGCGGCAAGGGCTCCTCGCGGGCGCGGGCCTCCTGGCCTCCGAGCAACTGGGCCTCGCCGAATGGTGCTTGGAGGAAACCGTCAGGTACACCAAGGAACGCCACCAGTTCAACCGCCCCGTCGGTTCGTTCCAGGCGCTCAAGCACCGGATGGCGCAGCTGTGGCTGGAGGTCGTCTCCGCGCGCGCCGCCGCCCGCAACGCCGCCGACGCGCTCGCCGCCGGCGGCCCGCAGGTGCCCCTCGCGGTGGCGGTCGCGCAGGCGTACTGCGCCAGGGTCGCCGTGCACGCGGCCGAGGAGTGCGTACAGCTGCACGGCGGGATCGGCATGACCTGGGAGCACCCGGCCCACCTCTACCTGAAGCGCGCCAAGGCGGACTCCCTCGCGTTCGGAACGGCGGGAGCCCACCGGGAGGCCGTGGGCCGGCTGGTCGACCTGCCGGCCCCGAGCTGAGTCCACCCCTGGCCTGCGGCGCTGTCCCGCCTCCCGGAGGGGTGGGGCAGCGCGCACCCCTTTACGTGCTGTTTAATTGCGAGCTGTTTGCAACAACAGCAGATCTCCAAGAAGGGGTGTGGGGAGTCCATGACGGCCCGATCTATACGCGCGGTGACCGCCGCGACGCTGGCCACCGCCCTGGCCATGACCGCCGCTGCCTGCTCCAAACCGGGCAGCACCGCTGACGGCTCCGGCCCCGGTGCCAAGGACTCGGCCGTCGTCGGCATCGCCTACGAACCGGACTCCCTCAGCCCGCTCCTCGGCTACGGCAAGGACGGCAACTCCAAGATCTTCGACGGGCTGCTCGCCCTCGACGGCGACATGTCACTGCGGCCCGCGCTCGCCGCCGAACTGCCGAAGGTCACCGGCGACGGACTGACCTACACGTACAAGCTGCGCCAGGGCGTCAAGTTCAGCGACGGCAAGCCCTTCGGTGCCAAGGACGTCGTCTTCACGTACGAGACGATCCTGGACAAGAAGACCAACAACGCGGCCAAGACGGAACTCGACGCCGTCAAGAGCGTCAGGGCCGAGGGCGACAGCACGGTCGTCTTCACCCTCAAGTACCCCTACGCCCCGTTCGCCAGGCGCACCGTGCTGCCGATCGCGCCCGCCCACGTCGCGGGCAAGCAGGACGTGAACACCGGCCCCTTCACCACCAGCCCCGTCGGCACGGGCCCGTACGTCCTGACCAAGTGGTCCAAGGGCGAGAAGCTCAGTTTCCGGGCCAACCCGGACTACTGGGGCGGGGCGCCCGCCGTGAAGAAGTTCACGATGGCCATCGTCAAGGACGACGACGTCCGCGCCACCCGGCTGCGTTCGGGCGACCTCGACGGAGCGATCCTGCCGCCCAACCTCGCCAAGACCTTCAAGGGCGACAGCGGCAAGAAGACATACGCGGCGAAGTCCTTCGACTACCGCACCGTCACCCTGCCCACCGGCAACAAGGTCGCCGGAGACACGGCCGTCCGGCGCGCCCTCGACGTCGCGGTGGACCGCGGGGCCATGGTCGACAAGATCCTGGAAGGTGCCGGGAAGCCCGCCTACGGCCCCGTCCCCACCGACAGTCCGTGGTTCGCCAAGGGCACCGAACGCACCCACGACCTGGCGAAGGCGAAGAAGATCCTCGACGACGCCGGCTGGAAGCCGGGCGAGGACGGCGTCCGCGTCAAGGACGGCGTGCGCGCCCAGTTCCCGCTCTGGTACCTCTCCGGCGACAAGCTCCGCCAGGACCACGCCCTCGCCTACGCCTCCGACGCGAAGAAGGCAGGCGTCGACATCAAGACCCAGGCGGGCACCTGGGAGGTCATCGAGCCGAGGATGAGGTACGACGCGGTCCTCGCCGGCGGCGGCTCGCCCGCCGACCCCGACTTCGACCAGTACACCCTGCTGAAGTCCTCCCTCGCGGGCGACGGCTTCAACAACATGGCGTGGTACGACAACAAGCGCGTCGACACCGCCCTGGAAGCCGGCCGCAGGACCGACGACGAGGCCGAGCGCAAGGCCGCCTACGCGACCGTCCAGCAGGAGCTCGTGAAGGACCCTGGCTACACCTTCCTCACCCACATCGACCACCTCTACGTCGTCAACGACACCTGGGCCGCGCTGAGCACCCAGGTCGAGCCGCACGACCACGGCCTGGCCTCCGGCCCCTGGTGGAACGTCGAGGACTGGAAGCCGAAGAAGTGACCGGCGCCGTGGCCGGGGGAGCCCCTCCCGAGGCCCCGCACGGGACGGCCCGGGAGACGGGGCCCGGCGCGGGCCGCGGGGCGTCGTCACGCCGCGCCCTCCCGTGGGGGCCGGTGGCACGGATGGCGGGGCGGCGGGCACTGTTCGCCGTCCCCGTGCTCCTCGCCGTGACCTTCGGCGTCTTCGCCGTCGCGGCCGCCTCCCCCTTCGACCCCGTCAAGGCCTACGCGGGCACCGCGGGACTCACCTCCTCGCAGGCCAACCTGGACCAGCTGCGCGCCAACCTCGGCGTCGACCAGCCCCTGGTGCTCCGCTGGTGGAACTGGCTGACCTCCGCCGTCACCGGCGACCTCGGCGACTCCGGGGTGATGCGCCAGAGCGTCACCGACGTCATCACCGAACGGCTCGGCTGGTCCACCCTGCTGGCCACCACCGCCTTCCTGATCGCGATCCTGCTCGGCACCACGCTGGGCGTGCTGGCCGCACGCCGTCCGGGCGGCTGGCTCGACCGCTGCACCAGCTCCGCCGCGTACACCCTGGAGGCCGCGCCCGCCTTCTGGCTCGGGCTGCTCGCCATGTGGTTCTTCGCCCTGAAACTCGGGGTGCTGCCCGCCGGCGGGCTCACCGACACCGACAGCGACGTCATCACCTTCGGGCAGGTCGCCTCCCACCTGGTGCTGCCCGCCCTCGTCCTCGGCGTCACCCAGCTGCCCTGGTTCTTCCTGTACGTACGGCAGGGTGTCGCCGACGCGCTTGAGGAGGACCCCGTACGCGGCGCACGCGCGCGCGGCACCGGCGAACGCACCGTCCTCCTCGGGCACGCCATGCGCTCCGGCATGCTGCCTATGCTCACCCTCGTGGGCTCGCGCGTCCCCGAACTCATCACCGGCGCGCTCCTCGTCGAGACGGTCTTCAGCTGGCCGGGCATCGCCGCCGCCACCGTGCAGGCCGCCACCGCGGTCGACTTCCCGCTGCTCGCCGCACTGACCGTGCTCGCCACGGCCGCCGTCCTCGCGGGCAACCTGCTCTCCGACGTCCTGTACGGACTCGCCGACCCGAGGGTGGGCTTCGATGGCTGACCTCACCAAGACCGATGCCGCGGCGCCCACCGTCTGGCGCGCCCACGGCCGCACCCGCCGATCCACCCGGACGGTCCGCGTGCGCACCTCAGCGGTGATCGTGACCGCGGTCGCGCTCGCCGTCCTGCTGGTGCCGCCGCTGGTCCAGCTCGACGAACAGGCCGTCGACCTCGCCCTCAAACTCCAACCACCCTCCCTCGCCCATCCCTTCGGCACCGACGACGTCGGCCGCGACCTGCTGCTGCGCTGCGTCTACGGACTGCGCGTCTCCCTGCTCGTCGGCCTCGTCGCCGCCCTCGTCGCCACCGTCATCGGCACGGCGGTGGGCGCCGCCGCCGCTGCCTTCGGCGGCTGGACCGACCGCGTGGTGATGCGGGTGGTCGACACCTTCTCCTCGGTCCCGCACCTGCTGCTCGGCATCTTCATCGTCGCCATGTTCCGCCCCGGCGTGTGGCCGGTGATCGTGTCCGTCGCGCTCACCCACTGGCTGTCCACGGCCAGGATCGTGCGCTCCGAGGTGCTGTCGCTGCGCTCCCGCCCGTACATCGACGCGGCGGTCTCCGGCGGCGCCTCCAGGGGGCGCGTCATCGTCCGGCACCTGCTGCCCGGGGTGCTGCCGCAGGCAGCGCTCGCGGCGGTCCTGATGGTGCCGCACGCCATGTGGCACGAATCGGCGCTGTCCTTC
Organism: Streptomyces sp. NPDC091272; assembly: GCF_044757485.1. NCBI lineage: Bacteria > Bacillati > Actinomycetota > Actinomycetes > Kitasatosporales > Streptomycetaceae > Streptomyces > Streptomyces sp. NPDC091272. Next base: position 98,572 of record NZ_JBIVVC010000013.1, on the reverse strand, counting down.
CTCGGCCTCGGCCTGCCCAGCCACCAGGCGAGCCTCGGCAACCTCATCCAGTCCGCGCGCGGCTCGCTGCTCGCGGGGGACTGGTGGCCGACGCTCTTCCCCGGCCTCTTCCTGATCGTTCCGACGCTCGCCGTCGCGGGCCTCGCCGGTGCCTGGCGCGAACGGATCCACCCCCGCCGCCGATCGGAGCTGATGCTGTGACCACGTGCCCGCTGGAGAAGTCCGCCGCGCCCGCCACCCTGAGCGCACCGGTACTCGCCGTACGGCAGCTCTCGGTACGGTTCCGGATGCGCGGCGGGCGGCACGTCGCCGCCGTCACCGACGCCTCCTTCGACCTGCCCGCGGGGCAGTGCCTGGCCCTCGTCGGCGAGAGCGGCTGCGGCAAGTCGGTCCTCGCCTCCGCGCTCCTCGGCCTGCTCCCGGGCAACGCCCAGACCGCCGGGCGGGCGCTCCTCGGCGGAACCGACCTGCTCGCGGCGGACGAGAAGACCCTCGCCCGCACCGTACGGGGCCGGCGCATCGGTCTCGTACCGCAGAGCCCCGCCGCCCATCTGACGCCGGTGCGCACCGTGGGCGCGCACCTCGGCGAGACCCTGCGCGAGCTCACCGGCACCCGCAGGTCCGACCTGCCGCGCGCGGTGCGCGCCGCGGCGGAGCGGGCCGCGTTCCCCGCCGACCACCTGGACCGGTATCCGCACGAGCTGTCCGGCGGTCTCGCCCAGCGCGCAGCGACCGCCCTCGCACTCGTCGGCGACGCCCCGCTGCTGCTCGCCGACGAGCCCACCACCGGACTCGACCGTGACCTGGTGCACCGCACAGTCGACGAACTCCGCAGACACGTCGACGACGGCCACGCGCTCCTGATGATCACCCACGACCTGGCGGCGGCCGAGCGGATCGCCGACCGCGTGGCCGTGATGTACGCGGGGCGCATCGTCGAACTCGCCGACGCCGACGCCTTCTTCACCGGCCCGGGGCCGCGCCACCCCTACGCGCGCGGACTGCTCGGCGCGCTCCCGGAACGCGACTTCGCCCCGATCCCCGGGATGCCCCCCGAACTGGGCGACCTGCCCGTGGGCTGCGCCTTCGCGGCCCGCTGCCCACGCGTGGGCGAAGCCTGCACCGCACAGCCGCAGTTCACGGCCGGCGTCGCGTGCCACCACCCGTCCGCCGAGGAGCCCGCCCGTGCTTGAACTCGCCTCCGTCACCGCCGGGTACGAGCGCGGCCGGCCCGTCGTACGGGACGCGCACCTCGCCCTCGCCCCCGGCGAAGCCGTCGGACTCCTGGGCCCCAGCGGCTGCGGCAAGTCCACGCTCGCCAGGGTCGCCGCCCTGCTGCACCGGCCGGACGCCGGCACCGTCACCCTCGACGGGGTGCGCGTGCAGGGCTGGCGCCACCGGGCGCCGCGGGACCTGCGTACCGCGATAGGTGTCGTCTTCCAGCAGCCCAGGCTCTCCGCCGACCCCCGGCTGCGGCTGCGGGACCTGATCGCGGAGCCGCTGCGGGCCACCGGTCGCAGGGACGAAGTCACCGACCGGGTAACGGAGTTGAGCGAGACAGTGGGCCTCGGCGCCGACCTGCTGGGGCGTCGTCCGCACGAGGTCAGCGACGGACAGCTGCAACGCGCCTGTCTGGCCCGTGTGTTGGTGCTGCGGCCGCGCTGGCTGGTGTGCGACGAGATGACGGCGATGCTGGACGCCTCGACGACGGCGTCCCTGGTCGCGGTCGTCGAGGACTACCGCCGCGCACAAGGTGCGGGGCTCCTCACCGTGGGGCACGACCGGGTGCTGCTGGAACGCTGGTGCGACCGGACGGTGCGCTGGGCGGACGTGGCGGCCACGCCCGCACCGTGAGGCCGTGACGCACGGCCGCGGCTGCCGCCGACGGCGCGGCCCTCGGGCGGCATGCTCACGCGGGGCGGAACCGCAGGGAGGCCCGCGTCAGGCGGAGTTGGGGGTGCTGGGCCTGCCGTGCGCCGCGTCCAGGCAGCCCCGCACCCACGAGTCGGGCGCGACGTCGGCCTTCTTCCCCGCCGTGGCCACCGAGCGCGCACAGCCGCCGGAGACTGCCTCGGCCACCGCCTCACCGGTGCGGTCCGTCTTGCGGATCTGCTGTCCACGGTAGTAACCGGCCTCGTAGGCCACGTTCTGCGACCACACGGGCCGGTCGTTGAAGTGCGAGACCAGGGCCAGGGTCGCGGCGGCGAGCACGGCGACGGTGACCACTGCCGCGATCGCGAGACTGCGCCGGCTCGGGCCGCGGACATGGGTGGACACGTCACCGTGAAGGACCATGTGAGCACTCTGCCAGACGTGTTGCACGCCCGGCCCGCCGGGGCGCGGCGTCCGCCCGGCCGGAGCTCCACCCGGCCCCGGGGCCCGCCGGGCCGTGTCGTACGGTCGAACTTGGCGCGAACTCGTAGGCGGTGCCTGCCGTTTGGGCAGCGCCGTGACGGATACTCGCCGAGTCCCCGCGCCGCCCCGCCGACCCCGGAGCCTCCGCATGTCCCTCACCACGCGCCGTACCGCAGCCGCCACCCTCGCCGGAGCGCTGGTCGGCGCAGCGGGGTGGGCGAGCACCCTCCCCGCATCCGCGACCCTCCCGGTCCAGCCCCCGCGGACCAGGCGCCCGCCCCGGCCGTTGCGGCGCGCCCACGCGCACAACGACTACGAGCACCCGCGCCCCCTGCACGACGCCCTGTCGCACGGCTTCACCAGCGTCGAGGCCGACATCCACCTGGCCGACGGCCGACTGCTCGTCGCCCACGACCCGCAGGACCTCGACCCCTCCCGCACCCTCGAAGCCCTCTACCTCCGACCGCTGGCCGCCCTGGTGGAGGCACACCACGGCACGGTCTTCCCCGGTCACCGCCACCCCGTCCAACTGCTCGTGGACATCAAGACGCAGGGCGCGGCGACCTACCTCGCCCTGCACCGCGCGCTGCACCCCTACCGGCGGATGCTCAGCACCTGCCGCGACGGCCGGGTCCGCCCGGGAGCCGTCACCCCGGTCGTCTCCGGTGACCGCGCGGCGCGCGCGCCGATGGAGGCGCAGCGCACCAGGTACGCCTTCTACGACGGCCGGCTGGAGGATCTCGGCACGGCCGCGCCCGCCTCCTTCGTCCCGCTGATCAGCAGCAACTGGGCGGAGAGCTTCACCTGGGCGGGCGAGGGCCCCTTCCCGCGCGCGGAACGCGACCGGCTGCACACCCTCGTCCGCACCGCGCACCGCAACGGCCGGCGGGTGCGCTTCTGGGGCACGAACGACGTGCCGGGCCCGGCCAGGGACGCCCTGTGGCGAGAGCTCCTGGCGGCCGGTGTCGACCACCTCAACACGGACGACCTCGCGGCACTGGAGAAGTTCCTCAGGACCTACGACCGGTAGGCCCGTGCGCGGCGCCCGAAGCCCCCGTGCGCCGCGCCCGGTACCGGGCGCCGTACGACAGCTGCCGCCACCGGTCGGGTCAGATCACGCGTGACCTGATCAGGAAGCGCACCCCCTCCGGGGCCTCCAGGGAGAATCCGGAGCCGCGCCCCTCCACCACGTCCACGATCAGCCGGGTGTGCCGCCACACCTCGTACTGACTCGTCGACATCCAGAACGGTACGGACTCCTCGACGCCCTCCACGGCGAGGGACGCGAGCAGGACGTCGGAGTTCCCCGTACGGAACTCGCCGTCCAGGTAGCACATGGGCGCGCTGCCGTCGCAGCAGCCGCCGGACTGGTGGAACATCAGTGGGCCGTGGGCGTCCCGCAGCCGCCTCAGGAGACCTGCGGCTGCGGGAGTCAGCTCCACGGGGGAGACGTCGGGGACGGAACTCATGATGTGCGGCCCCTCTCACGAGCGGTGGGTGGTGCGCCTGTACGGCCCAGCTTCCCCCGGTGGGCCGCGCGCACGACACCCCCGCGTCGCGCCTGTTCGCGCCGACGGCGCCCGGCTCAGCCGGCGTCGGACGCCAGCGCCGCCGAAACGACCGCCTTGGCCTCCTCCTGGACCCGGCCCAGGTGCTCGGCGCCGTGGAAGGACTCGGCGTAGATCTTGTACACGTCCTCGGTGCCGGACGGGCGGGCGGCGAACCAGGCGTTCTCGGTGGTCACCTTGATGCCACCGAGCGACGCGCCGTTGCCGGGGGCCGAGGTGAGGACCGCGGTGACGGCCTCTCCCGCCAGGGTGTCGGCCCCGACCTGCTCCGGCGACAGCTTGCCGAGGACCGCCTTCTCCTCCGGGGTGGCCGCGGCGTCGATCCGGGCGTAGGCGGGCTCGCCGAACCGGGCCGTGAGGTCCGCGTAACTCTGCGAAGGGGTACGGCCGGTGACCGCCAGCATCTCCGAGGCGAGCAGCGCCAGGAGGATGCCGTCCTTGTCCGTCGTCCACACGGAGCCGTCCCGGCGCAGGAAGGACGCCCCCGCCGACTCCTCACCGCCGAACCCGAGCGAGCCGTCGGAGAGGCCGTCCACGAACCACTTGAAGCCCACCGGCACCTCGACCAGCGTGCGGCCGAGGTCGCCCGCCACCCGGTCGATCATCGACGACGACACGAGCGTCTTGCCGACACCCGCCGACGCGGGCCACTCCTCGCGGTGCGTGAAGAGGTAGGAGATCGCGGTGGCCAGGTAGTGGTTGGGATTCATCAGCCCGCCGTCGGGGGTGACGATGCCGTGCCGGTCGGCGTCCGCGTCGTTGCCGGTGGCGATCTGGAAGCGGTCGCGCTGCTCGATCAGCGAGGCCATCGCGTACGGCGACGAGCAGTCCATCCGGATCTTCCCGTCCCAGTCCAGCGTCATGAAGCGCCAGGTCGGGTCGGCCAGCGGGTTGACCACCGTCAGGTCGATGCGGTGCTCCTCCGCGATTCGCCCCCAGTACGCGACGGAGGCCCCGCCCAGCGGGTCCGCGCCGATGCGCACCCCGGCGGCGCGCACGGCGTCCAGGTCGAGGACGGCGGGCAGGTCGGCGACGTAGGCGCCCAGGAAATCGTGGCGCCCCGTCGTGGCGACGGTCAGGGCGCGCGCGTACGGGACGCGCCGGACGCCCTTGAGCCCGCCGGCGATCAGCTCGTTCGCCCGGTCCTGGATCCAGCCCGTGGCCTGCGACCCCGCGGGCCCGCCGTTCGGCGGGTTGTACTTGAAGCCGCCGTCGCCCGGCGGGTTGTGCGAGGGCGTGACGACGACACCGTCCGCGAGACCGCCGGTGCGGCCCTTGTTGTGGGTGAGGATCGCGTGCGACACCGCGGGGGTCGGCGTGTAGCCGTCCGCCGAGTCGATGAGTACCCGTACGTCGTTGGCGGCGAACACCTCCACCGCGGTGACCTTCGCCGGCTCCGACAGGGCGTGCGTGTCCGCGCCCAGGAACAGCGGGCCCTCGATGCCCTGGAGGGCGCGGTACTCCACGATCGCCTGGCTGGTCGCGGCGATGTGGTCCTCGTTGAACGCCGTGTTGAGCGAGGAGCCCCGGTGCCCCGAGGTGCCGAAGGCCACCCGCTGGCGGGGCTCGGCCGGGTCGGGGTGGAGCGCGTAGTACGCGGTCACCAGCCGGGCGACGTCGACGAGATCTTCCGGCCGGGTCTGCTGTCCCGCTCGTTGGTGCGGCATCCGCCCGTTACCTCCATGGTGTGTCGCGATGCGGTGGGCACATTCTCCGCTCATTGTCCCGGACCGGTGGGGCTGATTGCACGTACGGATGTTCCCGCTGGTGGGGCAGGTGTGAAATGTGATGCGGTGGGGTAGCAGGGCCGGTGTCGGCGAGTGGAATACCGCAGCAAACGGGTGGAAACTCGTCGATGAGTCACAGAACAGTCGAACGTGAGGAGAAGCGCCATGTCGTCCAAGCGCCGCCGCAAGAAGAAGGCACGCCGCAAGAACGGTGCCAACCACGGCAGCCGCCCCCAGAGCTGAGGCCCTGGTGCTGACGCACGGCTGACGTGGTGCCGAAGTGGCGTCCGCCCCGGGAAGACCGGGACGGGCGCCACTTCGGTGTGCGGGCGGGGCCACGGCCCCGTGACCGACCTGCCTCGACCGGCCGGGGCCGGGGCCGCCCGTGCCCGGTACCTGGCCGGAGTGCCGCCCGTGCCCGGTACCTGGCCGGAGTGCCGCCCGTCCCTGACAGTAGAGTTTCGGCTGCGTCGTCCACCGAGCACCGAGGTACCGTCCGTGACTCCCGCACCACCCGCATCCCCCGCCCCACCTGCGGTGACCGTCATAGGCATCGGAGCCGACGGATGGCCGGGACTGACCGAGCCGGCGCGGGCAGCCCTTCTCGACGCACAGGTCCTGATCGGCGGCGGACGCCAGCTGGAACTGCTGCCGCCCTCCTGCCCCGGGGAGCGCGTGCCCTGGCCCTCGCCCCTGCGGCCCGCCGTGCCCGGTCTGCTCGCCGGCCACCGGGGACGCCGGATCGCCGTACTGGCCAGTGGGGACCCGATGTTCTACGGCATCGGCCGCGCCCTCGTCGAGACCCTGGGCCCGGACGGCCTGCACGTCCTGCCGCACCCGTCCTCCGTCTCGTACGCCTGCGCCCGCATCGGCTGGCCGCTGGAGGACACCGAGGTGGTCACCCTGGTCGGCCGTCCCGCCGCCCGGCTCGCGGCCGCCCTGCACCACGGGCGCCGGGTGCTCGTGCTGAGCGCGGGCGCGGAGACCCCCGCCGAGGTCGCGGCCCTGCTCCGCGACCGCGGTTACGGCCCGAGCCGGATCCGGGTGCTCGCCCAGCTCGGCAGCGAAGAGGAAACCTGCACCGAGGGCACCGCCAACACCTGGGCGCACCCGCCGGGTGACGCCCTCAACGTGGTCGCCGTCGACTGCGCCCGCGCGCCCGGGGCGCTCCGGCTGGGCGCGGTTCCCGGACTGCCCGACGAGGCGTACGAGACGGACGGCCAGCTCACCAAGCGCCACATCCGCGCCGCGACCCTCGCCACCCTCGCCCCGGCCCCGGGCGAACTGCTGTGGGACATCGGCGGCGGCTCCGGATCCATCGCGATCGAATGGCTGCGCACCCATCCCTCCTGTCGCGCGATCACCGTGGAACGCGACCCGGTACGGGCAGAGCGCATCACTCGCAACGCCGACCGCCTCGGCGTGCCCGCCCTGCGCGTGGTCACCGGCCGCGCCCCCGCCTCGACGGCCGGGCTGCCCGCCCCCGACGCCGTGTTCATCGGCGGCGGCCTCACCGCCCCCGGCCTGCTGGAAGCCTGCTGGGACGCGTTGCCCGACGGCGGCCGGCTCGTGGCCAACACGGTCACGCTGGAGTCCGAGGCACTCCTCGCCGCCTGGCACCGGCGGCACGGCGGCGGCCTCGTACGGCTCGCGGTCGCCCACGCGGTGCCCGTCGGCGGCTTCACCGGATGGCGGCAGGCGATGCCTGTCACCCAGTGGTCCGTCACCAAGAACCCCACCGCCGCGGCCTCCACGGCGGGACGCCCCAGCACAGCCGCCACAGTGACCCACCCGGGAGACAACGCATGACCGTGTACTTCATCGGCGCAGGACCCGGCGCGGCCGACCTGATCACGGTGCGCGGCGCCCGCACCCTCGCCGCGTGCGGGGTCTGCCTGTACGCGGGCAGCCTGGTTCCCCGCGAGCTCCTCGCCGAGTGTCCGCCGGACGCCCGCCTGATCGACACCGCACAGCTCGACATCGAGGAGATCACCGCCGAGCTGACCGCCGCCCACGCGGCCGGACAGGACGTGGCGAGGCTGCACTCCGGCGACCCCTCGGTCTTCAGCGCCGTCAACGAACAGATGCGCCGCCTCGACGAGGCGGGGGTGCCCTACGAGGTGATCCCCGGGGTCCCCGCATTCGCCGCGGCGGCGGCGGCCCTCAAGCGGGAGCTGACCGTGCCCACCGTCGGTCAGACCGTCATCCTCACCCGGGTCGCCCGGCGCGCCACCGCCATGCCCGAGGGCGAGGACCTGGCGACCCTGGGGCGCAGCGGGGCCCTGATCGTGCTGCACCTGGCCGCCCAGTACGCGGAGCACGTCGTCGAGGAACTGCTCCCGCACTACGGCGCGGACTGTCCGGCGGCGGTCGTCGCGTACGCGTCCCGGCCGGAGGAGATCGTGCTGCGCGGAACGCTCGACGACATCGCCGAGCAGGTCAAGGCGGCGGGAGTGCTGCGCACTGCCGTGATCATGGTGGGCCGGACACTGGGCGCGGAGCAGTTCCACGACAGCCACCTGTACTCGCCGGCGCGCGACCGGCACAGCTGCTGACCCTGCTGACCCCGGGCAGGCACGGTCAGCGCACGCTGCTGCGTCCGACGACCGTGCCCGCCCGGTCGATGCAGATGACGTCGACCGCGACCGGCGCCCCCCGCAGCACCGACAGCGCCTCGTCCCGCGCTCTCACCGCCACCAGGTCCCCGAGCGGCACCCCGCGCGCCTGGCACAGCTGAAGCGCCGCGAGACCGGTGTTGGCGCCCGCGATCTCCGTCGCGAGGGCGTCGTCCGCGCCGCCCGTGCGTGCCAGCTCCGCCAGGAATCCCTTGTCGACCTGGGAGCGGCCCGAGTGAAGGTCCAGGTGGCCGGCCGCCAGCTTCGACAGCTTGGCGAAGCCTCCGCAGACCGTCAGCCGGTCCACCGGATGGCGCCGGACGTACTTGAGCACGGCGCCCGCGAAGTCACCCATGTCGAGCAGCGCGATCTCCGGCAGCCCGTACTCCGCCACCACCGTCTTCTCCGACGTGGAGCCAGTACAGCCCGCCACGTGTGTGTGCCCGGCCGCCCGTGCCACGTCCACCCCGCGCCTGATCGAGTCGATCCAGGCCGAGCACGAGTACGGCACGACGACACCGGTCGTGCCCAGGACGGAGAGGCCGCCCAGGATGCCCAGCCGCGGGTTCCAGGTGGAGCGGGCGATCTCCTCGCCGTGGTCGACGGAGAGCGTCACCTCGACGTCGCCCGAGCCCCCGTGCTCCGCCGCGACCCGCGCGACGTGGTCCCGGATCATCTGCCGGGGCACCGGGTTCACCGCCGGCTCGCCCACGTCGAGAGGCAGTCCCGGCAGCGTCACCGTGCCCACGCCGGGGCCGGCCAGGAACACGACGCCCGAGCCGGGCGGCAGCCGCCGTACCGTCGCCCGCACCAGAGCGCCGTGCGTCACGTCCGGGTCGTCACCGGCGTCCTTGACCACCCCCGCCATGGCCAGCCCGTCGGCCAGCTCCTCGACGGCGAGCGCGAAGGCAGGCGTCTGGCCGCTCGGCAGGGTGATCGTCACCGGGTCGGGGAAGTCCCCGCTCAGCAGGGCGGTGTACGCGGCGGTGGTGGCCGCCGTCGCACAGGCACCGGTCGTCCAGCCGGACCGCAGACCGGTGTGCTTGAGTTGGGCGTTGCGCCCGCCCTTCGCCCCGCCGGAGGAGGCGCTCTCGTTCTTCTCGCTCATGTCACCCACGGATGGACCCGATGCACATACTCGTCCTCGGCGGTACGACGGAGGCCCGCCGGCTCGCCGCACTGCTGGTGGAGGCGCTGCCCGACACAGCCACGGTGACCAGTTCGCTCGCGGGCCGCGTGGCCGAACCGAAACTGCCCCCGGGCGGGGTGCGGGTCGGCGGCTTCGGCGGAACCGAAGGGCTGACCGCATGGCTGCGTACCCACCAGGTGGACGCGCTCATCGACGCCACCCATCCTTTCGCCGGAACGATCAGTTTTCACGCGGCTGCCGCGGCCGCCGCAGCCCATGTTCCCCTGCTGGCGCTCCGCCGGCCCGGCTGGACGGCGGGCGCGGGGGACCACTGGCACCCGGTCGGCTCACTGGACGAGGCCGCCCGCGTGCTGCCCGCGCTGGGCGCGCGGGTCTTCCTGACCACCGGGCGCACGGGCCTCGCGGCCTTCGCCGCGCTGGACGACCTGTGGTTCCTGATGCGCTCCGTTGACGCCCCCGAGGCCCCGCACCCCGCGCGGATGGAGGTCCTGTTGGAGCGCGGCCCGTTCACCCTCGAAGGCGAACGGGAGCTGATCCGCCGCCACCGCGTCGACGTCCTCGTGACGAAGGACAGCGGCGGGGACGCCACCGCCCCCAAGCTGAGGGCCGCCCGGGAGGCCGGGATCCCGGTGGTCGTGGTGCGCCGGCCGCCGGCGCCCGAGGGCGTACCGGTGGCGGACACTCCCGAGGCGGCCGTCAGCCGGCTGCTCACCGGTGAGGGCCTCCTCGGCAGGTGAGTGTCCACCGGTGAGGGCCTCCTCGGCAGGTGAGTGTTCACCGGTGACGGCCACCCCGCCGGGCGAGTGTTCAGGCCTCCGGATAGCGGCGCGGGGTCCACACGATCCGGCTGCCGTCCCCGCGCGTCACCCACCGCGTCTGCGACGACCCCACCAGCAGGACGGTCCGCATGTCGACCTCCTCCGGCACGAGATCCCCGAGCCGTACCGTACGCACGCTCTCGGTCGGCCCGCCGACGTCCCGGCCCAGCACCACGGGGGTGTCCGGCGAACGGTGTTCCAGGAGCAGGTCCCTGGCCTTGCCGACCTGCCAGGTGCGGCTGCGCGACCCGGGGTTGTACAGCGCGAGCACCAGGTCCGCCGAGGCGGCGGCCCGCAGCCGCTCCGCGACGACCTCCCACGGCTTCAGCCGGTCGGAGAGCGAGATCGTCGCGTAGTCGTGCCCCAGCGGGGCGCCCGCCTTCGCCGCGGCGGCGTTCGCGGCGGTCACACCAGGCAGCACCCGTACCGGCACGTCCGTGTAAGGCTCCTGCGACGCGACCTCCAGGACGGCGGTCGCCATCGCGAAGACGCCCGGGTCACCGCCCGACACCACGGCCACCCGCCGCCCGCGCCTGGCCAGGTCGAGGGCGAACTCGGCGCGCTCGGACTCCACCTTGTTGTCGGACCCGTGCCGCACCTGACCGGGCCTTTCCGGCACCCTGGCCAGATACGTCGTGTACCCGACCAGGTCGTCGGCGGCGGCCAGGGCGCCACGCGTCTCGGGCGTCAGCCACAGCGGTCCGGCCGGACCGGTGCCGACGACGACGACCTCGCCGTCCGCCGCGGGACGCGCGGCCCGCGGCTCGGTGTGCGCCGACCCGATCCGGCTGGGCAGCACCGCCACCGCGAAGTACGGCACCGAACCGGCGTCCACGTCGCCCAGGTCACCGGTGCGCTCCCCGGCCATGGTCGCGCGCTCCACGTAGCGGGCCTCGGCGAGACGCCCCGAAGCCTCGAAGGCGCCCCGCACCGCCGGGAACGTCCGCCCGAGCTTCATCACCACGGCGGAGTCCGTCGCGGCGAGCCGGGCCGTCAGCTCCTCCTCGGGCAGCGTGCCCGGCAGGATCGTCAGCACCTCCTCGCCCTCCACGAGCGGGGTGCCCAGGCGGGCCGCGGCTGCGCTCACCGAGGTGACTCCGGGGATGACCTCGGTGGGAAACCGGTCGGCGAGCCGCTTGTGCATGTGCATGTACGAGCCGTAGAAGAGCGGATCGCCCTCCGCGAGCACGGCGACGGTGCGCCCCGCTCGGAGGTGCCCGGCCAGCCGGGCCGCCGCCTCCTCGTAGAACTCCTCAAGCGCCGCCCGGTACCCGCCCGGGTGGTCGGTCGTCCCCGTCGTGACGGGGTAGACCAACGCCTCCTCGACGTGGTCGGCGCGGATGTGCTCCGCCGCGATGGACCGCGCTATGGACCGCCCGTGCCGCGCACTGTGATAGGCGATCACCTCCGCCTCCGCGATGACCTGCACCGCGCGTACGGTCATCAGGGAGGGGGCGCCGGGGCCGAGCCCGACTCCGTACAGCCGTCCCGTGCTCTGCTCGCTCACGCTTACTCTTCCTCGCTGGCGATCGCGTTGAGCGCGGCGGCGGCGATCGCGCTGCCACCGCGCCTGCCGCGCACGATCAGGTGCTCAAGGCCGGACCCGTCCGCCACGAGGGCCTCCTTGGACTCGGCCGCGCCCACGAAACCGACCGGGACGCCGATCACGGCCGCGGGACGGGGCGCGCCCGCCCCGACCATTTCGAGCAGCCGGAACAACGAGGTCGGCGCGTTGCCCACGGCGACGACCGAGCCTTCGAGACGGTCGCGCCAGAGCTCCATCGCGGCGGCGCTGCGGGTCGTGCCGAGCTCCTTCGCCAGAGCGGGCACCGACGGGTCGGACAGCGTGCAGATCACGTCGTTGTCCGCGGGCAGCCGCTTGCGGGTGACTCCGCTGGCGACCATCTGCACGTCGCACAGGATCGGCGCACCGGCGCGCAGCGCCGCACGGGCGTCGGCCACCACGTTCGGGCTGAACACCAGGTCCCGCACCAGGTCGACCATGCCGCAGGCGTGGATCATACGGACCGCGACCTGGCTGACGTCGGCGGGCAGACCCGACAGGTCGGCCTCGGCGCGGATCGTGGCGAAGGACTGGCGGTAGATCGCCGGTCCGTCCTTCTCGTACTGATGCACTGTGCTGTCGCTCTCTTCTGCGGGGCGTGAGGGATGGACGATGGAGCAGGGCGGTGGGGCGGCGGGTCAGCCGCGGGCGGCGGCCACCGCGGTGGCCAGGGCGTCGGGGCCGGCCGCGACGGCGACCGGGGCGCCACGGCTGTCTCCGTGCACGACGGACACCTCGTGACCCTCGGGGGTGGCCACCACGTCGACCCAGCGGCCGTGCGGATGGCCGCACCGGCGGGCGCAGCCCGACCAGTACACGGGAAGCGCGCCCACCGGACCGACCGCGGCCGCCGCCAACTCCCGCACGTCCGAGAGCGACTTCGCGCAGCCCGGCCTGCCGATACAGGCGCCGACCCCCTCCCAGGGGGAGCGCGGGCCGGTGACGAGAGCGGCCGAACCGAGCGCGTCGAGCAGCGCCGCGGCCCGCCCGGGAAGGACTCCCGGCACGACGACGCCGCGCCACGGCGTCAGCCGCAGGGTGCCGTCACCCGCCCGGCGCGCGGTGTCGGACAGCAGGCGCCACTGCGCGGCAGTGACACGCCCCAGGGGCACCCCCACGGACAGGGCCGCCGTACCGGAACGGCCGCCGGTCACGATCCCGGGCTCCGGGGCGGCGGCCGTGCTCGGGCGGGCGGGCGCCGCGACGTGAGCCGCGTCGATCCCGGCCCGCCCCAGCGCACGTACCACCGCGTCGAGAAGGGCTTCGGCGCCACCCGGCAGCTCGGCCACCCGCCAGGTGCCCGCGTCCGGCGCGGCGTCCAGGAAGGCCTCGGCGGCCAGCAGGGCGGCGCGCGCCGCGTGCGCTCCCGGCACCGAGAGCGCGGTCGCGGCCGTACCGATCCGCAGCAGTGCGCCACCGTCGTCGCGGGCCAGCAGCGTCAGGTCCGCGCCCAGGGCGTCTACGTCACCGCGCCCGTCGTCCAGCGCGAACAGGAACCGGCCGGACAGCCCCGCCGCCCGCTCGCTGCCGCACAGCAACGCGTCCAGCTGCGCCAGCCACGGGCCCACGTCGCCGCACCCACGGCCGTCGAGACCGGACAGCGGCGACGCCACCAGGTTGCGTACCCGCTCGTGCCGCGGCGACGGCAGCAGCCCCGATTCGCCGAGCCGCAGGGCCAGTTCGGCGCCGCAGTCCGCCGCGAGGGCGCGCAACTGCGCGTTGCCACGGGAAGTGAGGTGAATGTCACCCTCGCCCAGCCGGAGCGCCAACTCACCGAGCACGTCCGCCTGCCCCGCGGTGACGACGCCACCCGGCACCCGGACACGCGCCAGCGCCCCGTCGTCCGCGTGGTGCAGCCGCAGGGACCCCGGGCAGGCGTCACCACGGGCCCTGACGGAGCTCTCTCCCGTGGGCTGCGGCGAAACGGCTGGTGGGGGCATGGCGGCGAGCATACCGACACAGGGCGGACCGCTGTTCGGCAACCGGGTGCCGCGGCCTTGACCCGGGGCCCTAATATGCCTGGTGGCGGGCTGTACTGCCCGCCGTCGCCACCGAAGGCGACAGGGGAGGAAGCCCGGTGCGATTCCGGCGCGGTCCCGCCACTGTGAGCCCGGCCCCCAACGGCCGGACGAGTCAGGAACTCCCTTCCCCGCGCTCCCGGTTCCGGCCGGGCGGGGAACCCATCGACGATCACCGCCCGGGGCGTGGACACCCCGAGGAAGGCCCGACGCCGCATGATCCTGCTCCTGTCGACGTCCGACACCGACCTGCTGAGCGCACGTTCCTCGGACGGCCCGGTTCGCTACCGCTACGCCAACCCCTCCCGGCTCGCGCTGTCCGACCTCCCCGCGCTCCTCGACGGCACCGACCTCGTCGTGGTGCGGCTGCTCGGCGGTGTCCGCGCCTGGCAGGACGGCCTCGACCAGCTCCTTGCCACCGGCCGCCCCGTCGTCGTCCTCACCGGTGAACAGGCCCCCGACGCCCAGCTGATGGCCGCCTCCACCGTCCCCGTCGGAATAGCCGCCGAGGCACACGCCTACCTGGCGCACGGCGGCCCCGCCAACCTGGAGCAGCTCGCCAGGTTCCTCTCCGACACCGTGCTGCTCACCGGCCACGGCTTCGAGCCGCCCGCCCCCGCGCCCTCGTGGGGCCCGCTGGAGCGCACCGCCCGCGAGGACATCGAGGGCCCGACCGTCGCGGTGCTCTACTACCGCGCCCACCACATGAGCGGCAACACCGCCTTCGTCGACGCCCTGTGCGGCGAGATCGAGACCGCAGGCGCCCGGCCGCTGCCGCTGTACGTCGCCTCGCTGCGCACCCCGGAGCCCGGACTCATCGAGGAACTGCGCGCCGCCGACGCCATCGTCACCACCGTCCTCGCCGCGGGCGGCACCCGCCCGGCGGAGGCCTCGGCCGGCGGCGACGACGAGTCCTGGGACGCGGGCGCCCTCACCGGCCTCGACATTCCCATCCTCCAGGCGCTCTGCCTCACCAGTTCGCGCGCCGACTGGGAGGACAACGACGAGGGCGTCTCGCCGCTCGACGCGGCCAGCCAGATCGCCGTCCCCGAGTTCGACGGCAGGCTGATCACCGTCCCGTTCTCCTTCAAGGAGATCGACGAGGACGGGCTGCCCGCGTACGTGGCGGACACCGAGCGCGCCGCCCGCGTCGCCGGGATCGCCGTACGCCACGCCCGCCTGCGGCACATCCCCAACGCCGACAAGCGCGTCGCCCTCGTCCTCTCCGCCTACCCCACCAAGCACTCCCGCATCGGCAACGCGGTCGGTCTCGACACCCCCGCCAGCGCCGTCGCCCTGCTCCGCCGCCTGAAGCAGGAGGGCTACGACTTCGGTACGCAAGAGGTCCCGGGCCTGGTCTCCGGCGACGGCGACGAGCTGATCTACGCCCTGATCGAGGCCGGCGGCCACGACCAGGAGTGGCTCACCGAGGAGCAGCTGGCCCGCAACCCGGTCCGCATCCCGGCCGCCGACTACCGCCGCTGGTACGCCACCCTGCCCGCCGAACTCCGCGAATCCGTGGAGCGGCACTGGGGCCCCGCCCCCGGCGAGATGTTCCTGGACCGCTCCCGCAACCCGGAGGGCGACATCGTCCTCGCCGCCCTGCGCCGCGGGAACCTGCTCATCCTCATCCAGCCGCCGCGCGGCTTCGGCGAGAACCCGATCGCGATCTACCACGACCCCGATCTGCCGCCGTCCCACCACTACCTGGCCGCCTACCGCTGGATCGCCGCGTCCGCCGACGACAACGGCTTCGGCGCCGACGCGATGATCCACCTCGGCAAGCACGGCAACCTTGAGTGGCTGCCCGGCAAGAACGCCGGCCTGTCCGCCGCCTGCGGCCCCGACGCCGCCCTCGGCGACCTGCCGCTGATCTACCCGTTCCTGGTCAACGACCCGGGCGAGGGCACCCAGGCCAAGCGCCGTGTGCACGCCACCCTCGTCGACCACCTGGTGCCGCCGATGGCCCGCGCCGACAGCTACGGCGACATCGCCCGGCTGGAGCAACTCCTCGACGAGCACGCCCAGATCGCCGCCATGGACCCGGCGAAGCTGCCCGCGATCCGCGCCCAGATCTGGACGCTCATCCAGGCCGCGAAGCTCGACCACGACCTGGGGCTGGAGGACCGCCCCGAGGACGAGGGCTTCGACGAGTTCATCATGCATCTCGACGGCTGGCTCTGTGAGATCAAGGACGTCCAGATCCGCGACGGGCTGCACGTCCTCGGTGGCGCCCCCGCCGGAGCCGCCCGCGTCAACCTGGTCCTCGCGATCCTGCGGGCCCGCCAGATCTGGGGCGGCACCGCCTCCCTGCCCGGCCTGCGCGAGGCCCTCGGCCTCGACGAGTCCGCGGCGCGGCGCACCACCGCCGACGAGATCGAGGAGCAGGCCCGCACCCTCGTACAGGCGATGGAGGACGCGGACTGGGACCCGGCCGCCGTCGCGGGCACCGCCGCGGGCCACCCGGGCCCGGTCGCCGACATCCTCGACTTCGCCGCCCGCGAGGTCGTGCCGCGCCTCGCCGCCACCACCGACGAACTCACCCACACCGTCCACGCGTTGAACGGCGGCTTCGTCCCGGCAGGACCCTCGGGGTCCCCGCTGCGCGGTCTGGTCAACGTCCTGCCGACCGGCCGGAACTTCTACTCGGTCGACCCCAAGGCGGTGCCCTCCAAGCTCGCCTGGGAGACCGGACAGGCGCTCGCGGACTCCCTCCTGGAGCGTTACCGCAACGACAACGGCGAATGGCCCACCTCCGTCGGCCTCTCCCTGTGGGGTACGAGCGCCATGCGCACGGCGGGCGACGACATCGCCGAAGCCTTCGCGCTCCTGGGCGTCCGCCCCGTGTGGGACGACGCCTCCCGCCGGGTCACCGGTCTGGAAGCCGTCCCGGCCGCCGAACTCGGCCGCCCCCGCATCGACGTCACCCTGCGCATCTCCGGCTTCTTCCGCGACGCCTTCCCGCACACCGTCGGCCTGCTCGACGACGCGGTACGCCTCGCGGCCTCGCTGGAGGAGCCGGACGACATCAACTACGTACGCGCCCACACCCAGGCCGACCTCGCCGAGCACGGCGACGAACGCCGCGCCACCACCCGCATCTTCGGCTCCCGCCCCGGCACCTACGGCGCGGGCCTCCTCCAGCTGATCGACTCCCGCGACTGGCGCACCGACGCCGACCTCGCCGAGGTCTACACGGTGTGGGGCGGTTACGCCTACGGCCGGGAGCTCGACGGCCGCCCGGCCCGCGAGGAGATGGAGACGGCGTACAGGCGCATCGCGGTCGCGGCCAAGAACACCGACACCCGCGAACACGACATCGCCGACTCGGACGACTACTTCCAGTACCACGGCGGCATGGTCGCCACCGTCCGCGCCCTCAAGGGCACGGCCCCCGAGGCATACATCGGTGACTCCACGCGCCCCGAGACGGTCCGCACCCGCACCCTCGTCGAGGAGACGTCCCGGGTCTTCCGCGCCCGCGTGGTCAACCCGAAGTGGATCGAGGCCATGCGCCGCCACGGCTACAAGGGTGCCTTCGAGCTCGCGGCCACCGTCGACTACCTCTTCGGCTACGACGCGACGACCGGCGTGGTCGCCGACTGGATGTACGACAAGCTCACCGAGACGTACGTCCTGGACCCGACCAACCGCGAGTTCCTCAAGGAAGCCAACCCCTGGGCGCTGCACGGCATCGCGGAGCGCCTCCTGGAGGCCGAGTCCCGCGGCATGTGGGCCAAGCCCGACCCGGCCGTCCTGGACGCCCTGCGCAAGGCGTACCTGGAGACCGAGGGCGACCTGGAGGGCGAGGACTGAGCGCGGCGGGCCCCGAGAGGCCGGCCGGCCGGGCTCCGAAGCTGTCACGGCGCACGGAACCGGCCGGTCTTCTTGGTGCCGGGGCACGAAGATTCCCCCGTGGATCTGCCTTAGCGTCAAGGGCATGACATCGGTGAGGAACCATCAGTCGAACGCCCCGTCCCCGCGCGGACCGGCGGGACAACTGCCCGCCATGCTCGCGGACCTGGAGGAGCTGGTCGTCTGCGAGTCCTGGTCCGCGGACCTCGCGGCGGTCGCCCGCAGCGCGGACCTGGTGGCCGCCCAGGGAGCCAGGCACCTCGGGGCCGAACCGGAGCGCATCGTCGTCGACGGCGTCACCCATCTGCGGTGGACCTTCGGCACCCCGCGGGTACTGCTGCTCGGCCACCACGACACGGTGTGGCCGACGGGGTCCCTGCTCACCCACCCCTGGTCGGTGACCGACGGCGTGGCGCGCGGACCCGGCATCTTCGACATGAAGGCGGGACTGGTGCAGATGTTCCACGCGCTTGCCTCGCTCCCTTCGCTCGACGGGGTGTGCGTGCTGGTGACCGGGGACGAGGAGGTGGGCTCGGACACCTCCCGGCCCCTCATCGAGGAGAGCGCCCGCAACTGCGCCGCCACCCTCGTGCTGGAGGCCTCCGCCGACGGCGGGGCGCTGAAGACGGGCCGCAAGGGCACCTCAGGCTACGAGTTGGTGGTGCACGGCAGGGCGGCCCACTCCGGCCTCGAACCCGAGAAGGGCGTCAACGCGGCGATCGAGGCCGCACACCTGACGCTCGCCCTGGACGAGGTCGCCGCGGAGGTCAACGCCGGTGCGCCCGCGCACTGGTGCACCACGGTGACGCCGACCGTGATGAGCGCGGGATCGGCGACCAACACGGTTCCGGCGCGGGCCGCGGTCAGCGTGGACGTCCGCGTGCCGACGCTCGCGGCACAGCAGAAGGTGGACGTGGCGCTGCGCGCGCTGCGGACCACCGTGCCGGGCGCGCGCCTTGAGGTGCGCGGCGGGCCCAACCGGCCGCCGCTGGAGGAGTCGTCGGCCGCGGACCTGTTCCGGCGGGCGAGCGCGCTCGGCCGCCGCCTGGGCATGCCGCCGCTGTCCTCGGCCGCGGTCGGCGGGGCGTCCGACGGGAACTTCACCGCCGGGCTCGGCTGCCCGACGCTGGACGGACTGGGCGCCGTCGGCGGGGGAGCGCACGCCGACCACGAGCATGTGATCGTCGCCGAGCTGCCCGTGCGGGCCCGGCTGCTCGCGGCACTGGTCGCGGAGATCGCGGAGATCCCCGGGGCGTCGGACGTCCCCGGCACCGGCACCTCGGACGAGGCCGTCCGATGAGTGCCTCCGCAGGACCTGGAGCGCCCGGACCGGGACCCGTCCCCGCTCTGCCGGAGGTCCGCGAACTCCACAACCTGGCCGACCTGACAGCCGTCGACGATCTCTTCGTACGGATCTGGGGCAGCGCGCCCGGCGGCTCGCCCATGGGCGTCGAGCAGATGCGGGCGCTGACGCACGCGGGGAACTACGTCGCCGCCGCCTACACCGACGGCCGGATGACCGGCGCCTCGGTGGCCTTCTTCGGCGCCCCCGTCGGCCAGGTGCTGCACTCGCACGTCACCGGTGCGCTGCCCGGTCGCCGGGCGGGCCTCGCGCTCAAGCTGCACCAGCGGCAGTGGGCCCTGGCCCGGGGGCTCTCCCGGATCACCTGGACGTACGACCCGCTGGTCAGGCGCAACGCGCACTTCAACCTGACCAAGCTCGGCGCACGCCCCGTCGAGTACCTGCCGTGCTTCTACGGGGCGATGGAGGACGCGATCAACGGCGGGGACGACACCGACCGGGCCCTGGCGTCCTGGGACCTGAACCGGGAACCGCCCCGCCCCGGTCCGCCGGCACCGCTGCCCGCCGACGCCGTCACGGCCCTGTCCGTACGGGACGGCCGGCCCGTGGTGGGCCGCCTCGACGCCCCGACCCTCCTCGTCGAGGTCCCGCCCGACGTCGAGGGGCTGCGCCGCACCGATCCGAGGGCGGCGAAGGAATGGCGCCTCGCGATGCGCGAGGTACTCGGCGGCCTGCTCGCCGACGGCGCCCGCGTCACCGGCTTCCACGACAGGACCTGCTACGTCGTCACCACCCGGTGACCCCCGACCTCCCTGGAGCACCATGAAGATCACCGGAATCGAACTGCGCCGGATCGCGATGCCGCTGAAGGCACCCTTCCGCACCTCTTTCGGCGTCGAGAGCGCCCGGGACGTCCTGCTCGTGCGGGTCGTCACCCCGGACGGCGAGGGCTGGGGCGAGTGCGTCGCGATGTCGGAGCCCCGCTACTGCTCCGAGTACGTCGAAGGCGCCGCCGACGTACTGCGCCGCTTCCTCGTCCCCGCCCTGCCCGACGCCGTGGACGCGCACGCCGTCAAGCGGGCGCTGAAGCCGTTCAAGGGCCACAAGATGGCGAAAGCCGCCCTGGAGACCGCGGTGCTGGACGCACAGCTCCGCGCCTCGGGGCAGTCCTTCGGCGGGTTCCTCGGGGCGGAGCGCGACCGTGTCCCCTGCGGGGTGTCGGTCGGCATCATGGACTCGATCCCCGAACTCCTCGACTCCGTGGGACAGTTCGTCGACGAGGGCTACGTCCGCATCAAGCTCAAGATCGAGCCGGGCTGGGACCTGGCCCCGGTGCGCGCGGTGCGGGAGCGCTTCGGTGACGAGCTGCTCCTGCAGGTCGACGCCAACGCCGCCTACACGCTGGCCGACGCCCGGCTGCTGGCCAAGCTGGACGCCTTCGACCTGCTGCTCATCGAGCAGCCGCTCGCCGACGACGACCTCGTGCAGCACGCCGCGCTCGCCCGCCGGCTCCGCACGCCCGTCTGTCTCGACGAGTCGATCGAGTCCGCCGAGGACGCGGCGGCGGCCATCACCCTGGGCGCGGCCTCGGTCATCAACATCAAGCCCGGCCGGGTCGGCGGATACCTGGAGGCCAGGGCCATCCACGACGTGTGCGTCGCGCACGGCGTCCCGGTGTGGTGCGGCGGAATGCTGGAAACCGGCCTGGGCCGCGCCGCGAACGTGGCCCTCGCGGCCCTGCCCGGCTTCACCCTGCCCGGTGACACCTCCGCCTCCGGCCGCTACTTCGCCACCGACGTCACCGCGCCCTTCGAGCTCGCCGACGGACACCTCGACGTGCCGGCCGGCCCCGGCCTGGGCGTCGAGCCGGACCCCGGCTTCCTGGACGAGGTGACCACCTCCGTCGAGTGGCTCCCCCTCCAGCCGTCCGGCGCCGCCGGCCGGCCCTGACAGCCCGGTTTACGGACCCGGGGACGGGGCAGCGGTTCCTTCCTGGGGATTACGGACCATACTGGTCGGGCCCCGTCCCCCACAGAACGACTCCATGGCCAAGAAAAGCACCTCATCGACCACCGCCCCCGACACCGCGTGGCTGGGCCGCGGGCGCCATCTCGGGCCCGAGGCAGAGCAGGACGTCCGGCGCAACCTGATCGCCCTCAAGGCGGCCGGGGTGCTCGACGACTTCCTGGACCTCGATCCCGTCGAGGCGGCCCGCTCCAGCGCGCTGTACCCACGGGACGAGTCGGCCGACCCCGGGGCGTCGGCCCGCCGCGTCTTCGAGGCGCGCTGGCGCGTCGCCGGGGACGTCACCGTGCGCGCGCAGCTGACCACCTACGACCCGGAGGGCCGGCGTCGCGAGGGCGAGGGTGTGGTCTGGGTCGTCGCCGCCGAGGCGGAGCGCATGTGGGACGCGCACTGGCCCTCGCCCGTCACCATGTTCTGGCCGGACAGCGACCGGGCCCCGTGGGACCACGGCTGGACGGTGCCGGACGTACGGCTGCGGATGGCCAACCACCTGCCGAAGGACGACGACGAGCTGCGCAGAAGGCTGCGTGAGCTGACCCGGCACAGCTGGTTCATCCACGTCGTGGTGCACGAGGCGATGACGCCGGACGTGCTGGGGCAGCGGCCCGTCTCCGCGTTCCTGCCGCCGAGCCTGCGGCACCGGGTGGTGGAGCACCGGGCCACACCGGAGCAGGCGCAGATCGCCGACTTCGCGATGAAGCGGGAACTGGGCGTACGGATGCCGCGCGGCGGTGCGGTCGTCCTGCCGGTGGCGACGCGGTCGCAGGACCACGACGCGGAGCGCTTCAGCGTGCGCGACGTCTTCCTGGACGGCTCGGCGCCGACCGAACTCCTCGACCGGATCAAGGAGTTCGCCGCGCTGCCCAGCCTGCTGCCCGCCGAGGCAGAGCAGGCTCTGACCCGGCTGCGCCAGGGCTGGCACCTGCTCAGCCCGGACGAGGAACTGGTCCACGCCCGGGACATGGTCAGCAGGTACGCCCAGGCGCTCGAAGCCATGACCACCTCCCGCGACCTGTACAAGGAGGCGGCCGAAGCGGCGCACGCCGCGCTCGCCGAGGTCAACGGCGGCGACGGAGTGCTCCGGCCGGCCGCGCCGGGTGCGGCCAGGACGGACGGCTCGGCGCTGGGCGCGCTGACGAAGGCGTTCGGCCGCTTCCGGGGCGCGGACAAGTAGGACCCGCCCGGCGATGCTGGGAGTCCCCGCGCCCCGGAGCGCGGCACCGCCTCAACCGCTCCAGCCGCCGGAGCGCGGCACCGGCTGCTTGTGCGCGCGGCGCTCCTTCGGGGTGAACACGCTGGTCACCTCCGTTGCCTGAGCATCGTCTTGCTCCGGTGGTCAGCTCGGGTGCTGCTCCCCGCCCAGGTGCCGCGCGAGGAAGCGGTCGGCCAGGTGGTACATGTCGATGTTGTTCTGCGGGTTGACGAAGCCGTGGCCCTCGTCCTCCTTGACCATGTACTCGACCTCGACCCCGCGGGCGCGCAGGGCGTCGACGATCCGGTCGGACTCGGCCTGGACGACCCGGACGTCGTTGGCGCCCTGCACGACCATCAGCGGCGTACGGATCCGGTCCACCCGGCTGAGCGGCGAACGCGCCCAGAGGTCCGCCTCCTGCGCGGGGTCGGCGGGATCGCCCGCGAACAGGAACCAGTTGTTGGTCAGGTGCGGCTTGACGAACTCCGGCACGGTGCGCAGGAAGGTGACCAGGTTGGAGATGCCGCAGAAGTCGACCGCGGCGGCGAAGACGTCAGGGGTGAAGGTGACGCCGACCAGCGCGGCGTAACCGCCGTAGGAGCCGCCGAAGACGGCGACCCGGTCCCGGTCCGCGTACCCCTCGCGCACGGCCCAGTCGACGCCGTCGATGAGGTCGTCGTGCATCTTTCCCGCCAGCTCGCCGATGCCGGCCTGGAGGAACTTCTTCCCGTAGCCGATCGAGCCGCGGAAGTTGACCTGGAGCACCGCGTAGCCACGGTTGGCGAGGAACTGGGCGGTCGGGTCGAACAGCCAGCTGTCCCGCATCCAGGGCCCGCCGTGCACCAGCAGGACCAGCGGAAGCCCGGTGGGCTCCACCCCGACGGGCAGCGTCAGGTACGAGGGGAGGGCGACGCCGTCGCGCGCGGTGATGGTGACCGGCGTCATCGGAGCCAGCGTCTCGGGGTCCAGGTGCGGCCACGGCCTGAAGAGCAGACGGCTGCGGCCGGTGGCCCGGTCGTAGAAATACGTGGCACCGGGGTCGCGGTCGTGGGTGAAGGTGACGATCCAGCGCTGCCCGCCCGCATCGCAGGACACGCCGCCCAGGTCGCCGTCGGACAGCTTCTCCAGGTCCTCCAGCACCGCGGCGAACTGCGGGTCCAGGCAGTGGATGTCCTGCCGCGCACCGAGATAGCGCACGCCGAGCAGCGCACCGGTGTGCGGATTGAGGATGAGCGCCGACGGCAGCGTGGGAAAGACGGAGGAACGGGTGTCGAGGTCGTACTCCGGGTGGCTGTCGACCTCCGTCTCCTCGCCGGTGGCCAGGTCGAGCCGCACCACCCGGGCCAGGTCGGAGTTCCGGTAGGAGCCGATCCACGCGCCGGTGCCGTCCGGGGTGAGCTGGAAGGGGTTGATGTCCAGCGGGTGGTCGGGGCCCGCGAACGTGGTGACAAGTCGGCGTTCCCCCGTCGCCGGATCCCACTGCTCAAGCGCGAGGTCGCCGTCCTCGTTGAGCGAGTGCAGGTACACGCTCTTGTCGGGTGTGCAGAACAGACCGGCCACCTGGCCGGGATTCTGCGCGAGCATCGTCAACTCACCGGTGGCGATGTCGAGTTCGTAGAGGTCGAACTCCACCGGGTCACGGTGGTTCAGCCGCACCAGTCCCTTGCCGGGCCGGGAGGCCACGGTCTCGAAACCCAGCGCGACGGCGCCGGGGAACGGGGTGAGGTCGACCGCGTCGGCGTGCGGGTCGTCGAGGTCGACCCGGTAGATGTGCCAGTGCTCGTCGCCGTTGTTGTCCTGCGCGTAGATCAGCCACCGCGGATCGTCCGTCCAGTGGTAGACGTGCACGCTGCGGTTCTCGTCGGCGGTGACACAGCGCGCCTCCTTCTCCCCGTCGAGGTCCTCCACCCATACGTTCAGCCGGCCGTGCCACGGCGCCAGGAAGGCGATCCTCCGGCCGTCGGGCGAGAGCGTGGCACGGGCGCGGACGGGGGAGGAGAAGAGGTCCTCGACAGCGAGGTACGGGACCTTGCGCGAGGCTTCGTGCGAGGGGGTGGGCGGTGTCGCGGACATGCGGACGCTCCTTCTCGGGTGGGGTCGCCGCCGGGCTCCCGGCGGCTCGCGCCGGTCAGGGGTTTCGGGCGCGGGACCGGCTCGGACGGGCTGTCGGGGCCGGCTCAGGCGACCGGGTCGCCGACCAGTCCGCCGGTCGCCGTACGGATCGCCTCGGCGTAGCGCCTGGCGAGCTCCGCCACGTCCTTGAACTGTGCGAGGTCGGCCCCGGACAGGACCACGGCGCCGATGTGCTCGTCCAGCACGCGGATGACCGAGGCGGTCGCCGCGGCGTGCTTGCGTACGTCAAGGTCGTCCGCCGGGCGGTCGAGCCGTGCGCCGACGATCTCGCGCAGCTCGGACTCGACCTGGTCGCAGGCCATCAGCCAGGCGGTACGCAGGGCGGGTTCGGTGTCGGCGAGCCGGATCATCTTCATCCCGAGCATCTCGTCGCCGAGACTGACCGGCGGCGTCCCGTGCCGAAGCTCTACGAGTGCCTGGGTCAGGTGCTCCTCCAGGGAGCTCTGCCGGGGCCAGCTGCGCAGCACGCTCAGCAGGGTGACGACGCCCTGCATGACGATCGGTTCGGCGCAGCTCTCCTTGCTGCGGAAGTGCCGCCAGATGGTCCGGGTCGAGAGGCCCACGGCCTCGGCGATCTGGTCACCGCTCGTACCGGCCACCCCGTGCTCCCAGAACAGGCGCGCCGCCTCCCGGGAGATCTCCAGCCGCAGCCGTTCCCGCCGCTGGTCGCTCATGCCCCCCGCGCTGCGCTTGATCGTCGTCATGGCGCACTTCACCTTCCTCGCGTGTCGTCTACCGACAGTGTGTCACTAAGTGACACGCAATGCCAGTGGCGCGGAGGAAGACCCGAGGGGGAGCGCGAAGGGCCGGGGCGAACAGAGCCGCCCCGCCCCCGACGGCGCTCACTCCACGTTGCGCGCCAGGATGCCGAGGGTCGCGCGCAGTCCGGCCTCCGGGATGACGGGGAAGATGCCCGCCTCCCGGTACTGCTCCTCGATCTCGCTCCAGTCGTAGTACGACGTCACGAGGGTGCCGCCCTCGGCGGGCTCCAGCAGGTAACCGTAGAGGTGCCGTATCGGCGGCTGGATCTGTCCCGAGATGGTCCACTCGATCCGGGCGTCCTGCTCGAACCGCGTGATGATCACGGTGACGTCGTACTTCCCGAGGGGATAGTCGTTCAGCGACTCGCGGTCCATGTGCACCACGAACTCGTCGCCCACCGCGCGCACCGGATCGCCGTCCGCCGACTGGAGCATGCCGGAGCTGTCGACGGCCACGTGGCCGGACGGGTCGCACAGCAGGGCGAAGATCTTGCTCGGGTCGGCGGCGATCTGGCGGCGTACTTCGAAGCGCTCTGTTGTCATGCCCGCCACCCTCGCACGCGGCGTCGGGGCTGAGAAGCGACGGCCGGGGCGGATCCTCGCCGAGGGCGCGCTCTCAGCTGCCGGGCGGCGGATCGGTCGCGGGCAGTTCCACCGTGATCGTCATGCCGCCGGCCGGGCGCGCGGCGAGGGCGAGGGTGCCGTCGTGGGCCCGGACGATGGTCCTGACGATGGCCAGACCGAGGCCGGTGCCCACGTGGTCGGTGTGCACGCGTGCGGTACCGCGCTGGAACGGCTCGGTGAGCGTCGGGAGCAGCTGGGGGGCCAGCTGCTCCCCGGTGTTCTCGACCGTGAGCACGACGGCGGTGGGAAGGTGGCGGGTGTGCACCCGCACGGCGCCGCCGGCGGGCAGGTTGTGGACGATCGCGTTGTGCACGAGGTTCGTGGCCAGTTGCAGCAGAAGCGCGGGCGATCCGCTCGTGGGAGCGATGTCACCACCGGTTTCGAGGGAGACGCCCTGCTTTTCGGCGAGGGGCAGCAGCGTCTCCGCCGCCTCCTCCGCCAGGAGGGACAGATCGACGCGCTCACGGGTGAAGGACCGCTGGTCGGCGCGGCTGAGCAGGAGCAGCGCCTCGGTGAGACCGATCGCCCGGGTGTTGACCGCGTGGAGACGGTCGATGACCTCGGCGGTGTCACACGTCGGGTCGGAGCGGGCCACGTCGAGGAGTGTCTTGGAGACGGCCAGCGGGGTGCGCAGCTCGTGCGAGGCGTTGGCCGCGAACCGCCGCTGTTCGGCGACGTGCGCTTCGAGGCGCGCGAGCATCGTGTCGAAGGAGTCGGCGAGTTCGCGGAACTCGTCCCTGCGACCGGCCAGCCTGATCCGGTGGGAGAAGGACCCGTCCGCGGCCGTACGGGTGGCCTCCTTGATACGGGTCAGGGGGGCGAGGATCCGGCCGGCGAGGAACCACCCGCCCAGCAGGCCGAAGACCAGCAGGAACGCCAGCACGGCCGCCGCCGCGGGCGCGAAGGTGCGCAGGAGCAGCTGGCGGTTGGGGTTCTGGTGCAGCATCCGACGGTCCCAGTCGTCGGGCACGTACTCCAGCAGGAACAGCCACACGGCGCCGAGCAGCAGGGCGCCCGCCACCATGAGGAACCCGGCGTAGCTGAGGGTGAGTTTGACGCGCACGCTCAGCCCGGGGGCCCTGTCCACGTTCAGCCCGGGGGCCCTGTCCACGTTCAGCCCGGGGGCCCTATCCACGGTCTGCTCCCGTGGACCCGGCCTGCGACGGCGTGGCGATGCGGTAGCCGACGCCCGGCACCGTGGTGATGACCCAGGGTTCGCCGAGCCGTTTGCGCAGGGCGGAGACGGTGATGCGTACGGCGTTGGTGAAGGGGTCGGCGTTCTCGTCCCACGCGCGCTCCAGGAGTTCCTCCGCGCTGACGACACCACCTTCGGCCGCGACGAGGACTTCGAGCACGGCGAACTGCTTGCGGGTCAGCGCGACATAGCGGTCGTCCCGGAAGACCTCCCGGCGGAACGGATCGAGCCGCAGACCCGCGATCTCCCGTACGGGGGGCCTGCTGTGGGCGCGCCTGCGGTCCAGGGCCCGCAGTCTGAGCGCGAGCTCCTGGAGTTCGAAGGGCTTCGTGAGGTAGTCGTCGGCGCCCAGTTCGAACCCGGACGCCTTGTCGTCGAGACGGTCGGCGGCGGTGAGCATGAGGATCGGCATGCCGCTGCCGGAGGCGACGATGCGTCTGGCGATCTCGTCCCCCGACGGACCGGGGACGTCCCGGTCGAGGACGGCGATGTCGTAGGTGTTGACGCTCAGCATCCGCAGCGCGCTGTCGCCGTCACCCGCGATGTCGGCGGCGATCGCCGCCAGGCGTAGGCCGTCGCGGATGGCTTCCGCCAGAAATGGCTCGTCCTCGACGATCAGTACACGCATGCCGAACAGGCTACGAGCCCGCGCATATCGTCCGCGTATCGAAAACCGCATACGTGCCGGGAACACGGCGCGGCCTTGACTTGCGGCATGAATCGAAACCCGCAATCGGCGCGGACGGGCGACCGCCGGATCCGTCAACTCCTGGTGGCAGTCCTGCTGACCCTCACGGCAGTGATCACCGCGGCACTCGTGCACCGGGCGCCGACGGCCCCGGCCGTGTCCGCCCCGGCCTCCCGCGACAAGCACCGGGGTCCGCCGGGCGAGTCGGACGGCGTCGTCCTCGGCGACGTGACGGTCTTCGACGACTCTCCGGCAGCGGTGGCCCGCCTCGATCCCGACCTGCTCCGGGCGCTGCGGCGGGCGGCGACCACCGCGGCCGACGCGGGTGTCGAGTTCCACGTCAACAGTGGCTGGCGTTCCCCGGAGTACCAGCGGGAGCTTCTGCGCAGAGCGGTTTCCGAGTACGGCTCCGAGCGCGAGGCCGCCCGCTGGGTGGCCACCGCGGAGACCTCGCCCCACGTGGCGGGGGACGCCGTCGACATCGGGCGCTCCGCCGCGACGGCCTGGTTGTCCCGGCACGGCGCCGCCCACGGCCTGTGCCAGATCTACCGGAACGAACCCTGGCACTACGAACTGCGCCCCGAGGCCGTCGACGGCCGCTGCCCGCAGATGTACGCCGACCCCACCCAGGACCCGAGGACACAGCAGTGACCGGCAACGAACGAGGACATGAGTCCGGCGATGAGCGAGGACATGAGAACGGCAACGAACGAGGACGGACGATGACACGGACGGACCCGGCGGACCCGGGCCCCGCGGCGGCGGTCGCTACCGCCGCCGCGGGGCCGGCGAGGGCTCCGAGCGCCGGAGGCGGGCCCACCGGCCCGCCCGGGACCGGACGGAGGGACGGCGTCCGCCGCGGCACCGGACCCGCCGCCCGCTCGGGCCCCTGGAGGCGCGGCCCCGGCCTCGTGGTGCTCGCGCTGCTGCTCGGACTGCTCCTCCTGCTGCACGGGCAGATCACGGATCTCGGGGGCCTCGGCAGTCTGGTCGAGAGCTTCCTGCCGTGGTTCGGCCTCAGCGTTCCCGTACTGCTGGCCGGGGCGCTGTGGCGCCGCTCCGCCGTCGCGGTGGTCGCGCTGCTGCTGCCGGTCACGGTGTGGCTGAGCCTGTTCGGCGGGCGGCTCCTCGACCACGCCGGCCCCGGCGGCGACCTCACCTTCGCCGGTCACAACGTCGACGCCGACAACCCCGACCCGGCAGGCACCGCCCGCGCCCTGGCCGCCGCCGGTGCGGACGTACTGGCGCTCCAGGAGATCACCGCGCGGGCCAGGCCGGTGTACGAGAAGGGGCTGGCGAAGGCGTACCCGTACCACGTGGTGCTGGGCACGGTCGGGCTGTGGAGCAAGCTGCCGCTGTCCGGGACCCGGCCGGTCGACACCAGGCAGGACGTCGGACCGCTGGGCGCCGCCAAGCCGGCCGAGGAAAAGCTCGTCGCCAACCGTGCGCTGCGGACCACCGTGACCACGAAGCACGGTCCGCTGGCGGTGTACGTGGCCCACCTGGGGTCCGTACGCGTCCTGCCCAGGAACGGCTTCTGGACCGAGACCCGGGACCGGAACGCGCAGGCGCTCGCCGAAGCCGTCGCCGCCGAGCGGAACGGGCGGGTGGTGCTGCTCGGCGACCTGAACGGCACCACCGACGACCGCGCGCTCGCCGGTCTGACTTCTCGGCTGCACCCGGTCCAGGACACGGCGGGCGACGGGTTCGGCTTCAGCTGGCCGTCGAGGTTCCCGGTCGCGCGGATCGATCACGTCCTGGTCCGCGGCGTGACGCCGAACAGCTCGTGGCTGCTGCCCGCCACCGGCAGCGACCATCTGCCGGTGATGGCCGCACTCAGCTGGTGACCAGGTGTCAGGCGCGGCCGGACGGGGTCCGGGTGGCGTGGTCCCCGACACTCGCCGAGGTCAAGGTCCGCCGGGTCACGGGTTCGTACCGGCGAGCGACAACCGGCAGCCGTTTCGAAAGGGCGGCATCGGCCGGCGGGATGACCGGCCGACGGCGGGCGGGAGCGGGCGGGAGAGGCAGCTGCGGGCGGGATGTGTCCGGCGGAGCCCGCCGCGTGTCCGGCGGTGCGTGTAACAGGGATGTATTAGCGGTCGACCGGGCGGAACGGTTCACCCGTCCCGGCGGGTCCTGATGATCAGAAACGCCGACCCGCACCGACCGGCCTGGCACCTTTCCGGAAGGCAGCACGGCGCCCCGGCCGGCACCACGGCACCTCCGAACCACACTGAGGAAAGATATCCATGCGCGTTCACAAGCTCTCCTTCGCCGCTGTGGCCCTCGCCGCGGGCCTCTCGCTCACGGCCTGCCAGAACGACGGGGACAGTGCCCGGAACGAGCCGTCGTCCGCCGCCACCGCGTCCGTGCCGGGCGCCGGTTCGGACCAGGCCGGTTCGGACCAGGGCGACGCGAAGGAGCCCTCCGGTTCCTCGGGGCAGGAGGCGTCCGGCAAGAGCTCCGGCGGCGGGTCCGCGGGCTCCGGCTCGGACGAGTCCACCAAGATCGGCAAATGCCGGACCGCCGACCTGGAGATCACCGCTACGGACAGCACCATCGGGGGCGACGCGGACAGGAGCGTGGCGGTGGAACTGCGGAACCACACCGGCCGGGAGTGCGCCATCTCCGGATACCCGGGGGTCGACCTGAAGACCGCGTCGGGCGCGCTGTCCGCGCAGCGCACGGGCCAGGAGACCACCCCCGGCACCCTCAAGCCCGGTGAGCAGGTGGCCTTCGGCATCAACTACCCGGAGAACACCTCGGGCGGCTCCGGCGTCCGTGTCACGGGGCTGGTGGTGACCCCGCCGGACGAGACGAAGTCGGTCACGCTCGCCTGGCCCGGCGCCGCCACGCTGCCGGTCACCGAGGGCGGCGGCTCCCCGGTCAAGGTCGGCCCGATCGGCAGCGCGGGCCAGGGCGGCTGAGGGACGGCGAGTGTGCCGTAGGCCGGTGGTGCGGCGGGGTCACGGCAGTTCGAGCCGCTCCGCCACCCGCCGGTAGATCGCCTCGTGTCCGGCGTCGTTCGGGTGGTAGCCGTCCGTGGTGTAGCCGCCGAACGCCGGCCGGCCCGCCGGCAGCCGGAGGGCGGTGCTGCCGTAGAGGTCGGCGCAGGGAACGTGGATACTGCCGTTCTCCGCGCAGACCTCACCGAGGATCCTGTCCCAGTACTCGACCCTGGACTCCGGGCGCGCCAGCCGGTTGCGGTTCCACCGGAGGTTGATGTCGCCCCAGACACCGAGCCCGACGACGACTGCGCCCGGGTTGGCGGCGGCCATCGCCGAGAACAGGGCGCGGGCCGCGGAGTAGGTGTCGTCCGGCGTGTACACGTATCTGCCGTCCCGTCGGGCGAGGCAGTCGTTGGAGCCGAGGCCGACCACGACCAGGTCGCACCCGAAGGGGACGGAGTCCGCTGTCCCCAGGCACGTCACTCCTTGTTCGTCCTGGGAGGTCGAGCCGTTGACGCGGGTGACCCGCCAGGTCTTCGCCAGCCGGGCCTGGAGCAACGCCGTCCACGACCTGGTGACGCTGGACGCGAAACTGCCCCGGCCCGTGATGCTGTCCCCGATGACGCCGTACCGCAGCGGCCGGCCGGGCGGGACCGGAACAGGCGCGCGCGTGGCGGGCAGGACCGGAACGGGCGCGCGCGTGGCGGGCGCGGCCGAACCGACCGGAAGGAACCTGGCGGAGCCGGTGAGAACCGCCGTGGTCAGCAGCGCCCGGCGGTCGAGGATCATCGGGCGGCCCTGACGGAGCCGGCCGGAGCAGACGCGCGGACCGCCGCGCCGGGGCGCGCCAGGGAACGAGACCGCGGCCACATGTGACGAGGACCTGGCAAGGCGTCACCCTCCGGGACAGTGATCGGAACAGAAGCACAATCGGCTCCCCAGACCTTGCCCCTGATCACCGTCCGGTCAATCGCTCCCTCATTCCAATGGGTGGGCGGGTGCGCCGGTACGCCGTGGCCGCTCCCGATGCCCGCCGGGCTCACTCGTCGGCCTCCGTCCCGCGGGGCGTGGAGGCCCCCGACGGCCACCGGGCCGGGTTGTGCTCCGCCCCCGGCGGCAACCCGTCCGGCCTATTCCCCCGCGCCGTGGCACCGGGGCTGGTCAACAGTGGTCCGTATGACGGAGTCACGCTCGCCACGCACTCGGAGTGCACCGCGCCGGTCCGCTTCCAAGAGCTCCGGCCGCAGCGCTCCGGACCTCCGGGAACTGGTCGCCGAAGCCTGCCGCACGCTGACGGAACTCATCGGACACCGCGCCGAGGGCGTTTCCGCCGTCTGCCCGACCGAGGACGGCGGCCACCTCGTCTCGGTCGACGTGCTGGAGGTCTCGCGCATCCCGGACACCACCAGCCTCCTGGCCACCTACGAGGTGGAGTTGGACGCGGATGGACGACTGACGCAGTACCGGAGAGTCCGCCGCTACCGACGCGGCTGGGCCGACGGCTGAGGCGCCATCCGCGCGCCGCCGAAAGGAAACGAGTCCCGCATGACCATCTACAGCGAGGAAACCGTCGCGTGCGCACCGCGCGCGGGCACGCTCTACGACGTACTGGAACTCATTCTCGACCGCGGCATGGTCATCGACGTCTTCGTGCGGGTGTCCCTGGTCGGCATCGAGATCCTGAAGATCGACGCGCGGATCGTGATCGCCTCGGTGGACACCTATCTGCGCTTCGCCGAGGCCTGCAACCGTCTCGACCTGGAACACGATTCGCGGAGCAAGACCGTCCCCGAGCTGTTCGGCGGCGGCGCGGTCAAGTCGATGGGCAAGGCGGGCGCGAAGAAGGCCGCGTCGTCCCTCGGCGACAAGGTCAAGGACACCCTGGGCATCGACTCGGGCTCCGACGACGAGGACGAAGGCGACGAGAGCGACGAGTCGTCCAGGCCACGCCGCCGCACCGCCTCCGCCCGTACCCCTTCCCGCTCCCGCAGCGGGTCCCGCGACGGACAGCGCTCCCGCTCCCGCCGCCGTGACGAAGACGAAGAGGAATGACCGTGGCGCAACCGACCGACCTTCCCTGCCTGTACGTGTACGCCATCACGGCCTCGGAGACCGCCCTGCCCGTCGACTGTCCGGGGGTGGGGGACGAGAACGCGCGCGTCCGGGCACTGCACCGGGACGGACTCGCCGCCGTCGTGAGCCCGCTGACCGCCCGCCCCCGGGCCCGGAGGCGGGACCTGCGCGCACACCAGGAGGTCCTCGCCGTACTGGCCGCCCGCGGCCCGGTGCTGCCCATGCGCTTCGGGGTGATCGCCCCCGACGAGCAGAGTGTCCTGGCGGAACTGGGCGCGGAACGCGAGGCACGCCTCGCCTCGCTGGAGCGGCTGACCGGCAAGGCCGAGTGGAACGTCAAGGGCGTCCCCGACCCCGACGCCCTCCCGAACCTCCTGCGCGAGGACGCGGAACTGCGCGCGCTGCGTGAGAGCACTCGCAGACGCCCGGGTTACGAGGCGAGCGTCCGGCTGGGTGAGGCGGTGGCGGCCGGACTGCAGCACCGGGCCGAACAGGCCGCGTCCAAGGTGCTGAGCGCCCTGCGCCCGCTCGCCGCCGAGTCCTGCGAGGGCCGCGAGGTGGGCGGGGGCGCCCTCAACGCCTCCTTCCTGGTGGCGCACGAGGCCGAGGCGGACTTCCGGGCGGCAGCGGGACGGCTCGCCGCCGAACAGGCGGGCCGCATCGTACTGACGGTCACCGGTCCGCTGCCCTGCTACAGCTTCGTCTCCTCCCAGTTCACCGGGGTCACGCCCGTGGGCGCGAGTTCCTGACGTGGGCCTGATCAGCGGCATTCTGCTGCTGCCGCTGGCCCCGGTGCGCGGCGTCGGCTGGGTGGCCGACCGGCTGATCGAGGCGGCCGACGCCGAACTCCATGACCCGGACGTGGTCCGGGCCAGGCTGGCCGCGCTCAACGAAGCACTGGACTTGGGAGAGATCGACCTCGATCAATTCGAGCGTGAGGAGGAGAAGTTGCTCGATCTGTTGGAGCGGCGCTCCCACGTCTCGCCGTCCGGATGACACCGAACCGACCCAGGGAATCTTCCTCATGAACGAGACCAGCAGAATCGCCCTCGGCGCGGCCGTCGCGGGCGGCTACCTCCTCGGCCGTACCAAGAAGGCCAAGTTCGCCTTCGCGGTGGGCTCCTACCTGGCGGGCCGCAAGTTCGGCCTGTCGCCGCAGGAACTGTTGAGCCAGGGCGTGCAGAAGCTGCGCGAGACGCAGCAGTTCGCGGACCTGAGCGAACAGGTCAAGGGCGAGCTGATGGACGCGGGGCGTTCGGCGCTCACCGCGGCGAAGGACCGCCGGCTCAGCTCGCTCGCGGACAAGCTCCAGGAGCGCACCGCGTCGCTGCGTTCCTCGTCCGAGCGGGACGGGGACGGGGGTGGCGACGGGCCGCAGGACGACGAGGACGACGACGACCGCCCCGAGGACACGGAGGCAGAGGACGCGGAGTCCGACGACACGGACGAAGAGGCGGACGACGAGGACGAGGACGACCGCGACGCGGAGCCCGAGGACGACTGGGACGACGAGGACGAGTACGAGGACGACGCCGAGGACTCCGACGAGCAGGACGACGACGAGTCCGACGACGACGCCGAGGACGACGAGCCCGAGGACGACGAGTTCGCGGACGAGGACGACGAGGGCCTGGAAGGCGACGACGACGAGGACGACGCCGACGAGCAGGCGGACGACGACGATGCCGAGGAAGACGCGCCGCCGCCCCGTCGTCGCCAGTCGCGCGGCAGTTCCACGCCGGCCCGTGGCGAGCAGTCCCGCCGTGACCAGGCCCACCGGTCACCGTCTCGCAGGCACTCGGACCGGGAGCGTTCGGCGCCTTCGTCGAGCGGCAAGCAGGCTCCCGCGAAGAAGGCCGCCGCGAAGACCGCGACGAAGCGTGAGCCCGCGAGGAAGCCGAGCTCCGGGAAGTCCGCGCCGCGCAAGGCGGACAAGGGAGCGTCCGGCCGACCGTCGGCAGCGGGCCGGTCCTCCCCGGGGGAATCCAACAGCCGGACACAGGAGCCGCGTACGTCCGAGAGGTCGGCCCCGGCCAGTAACTCCGCCCCGGCCAAGAAGTCGGCGCCGGCCAAGAAGTCGGCGCCCGCGAAGAAGGCCGCTCCGGCCAAGAGGTCGGCGCCCGCTCAGGCGTCGGCTCCGGCCAGCAGGTCCGCACCGGCCAAGAAGGCCGCCCCCGCGAAGAAGGCCGCTCCGGCGAAGAAGTCGGCGAGCGGGAGGGCATCGTCCGCCGGGCAGGCGGCGCCCGCCAAGAAGGCTGCTGCGGCCAAGAAGGCAGCTCCGGCCGGCAGGACATCAGCGCCGAGTTCGAGTGGCACGGCACCCGCCAAGAAGGCGTCGGCCAAGAAGGCATCGCCCTCGAAGCAGACGGGCACGAAGCCGGCGGCCACGAAGCAGGCATCCGCCCGTAAGACGGCGGCGCCGGCCAAGAAGGCGGCGGCCAAGAAGACCGCGCCGGCCAAGAAGGCGGCGGCGAAGAAGACCGCGCCGGCCAAGAAGACCGCGCCCGCCAAGAAATCGGCGGCGAAGAAGACCACGCCGTCGTCCCGGCAGGGTGCTCCCGCGAAGAAGGCGGCCTCGAAGGGCACGGCCGCACGAAGCACGACAGCGAAAAGAACGACCGCGAAGAAGACCGGAGCGGCCAAGAGGACGTCCGGGCAGTCCACGTCGCGCTCCAGGCAGCGGAGGTAGCCGGTCATGGCTGAAGACAAGCGCAGTGCGAACGACAGCAGGAGCGGCGACGACGGTGGCAAGGGAGGCGGCGAGGAGTCCGGCATGGACCGGCTCCGCAGCGAAGTCACCGACTTTCTCGGCGCCCAGGCCCAGAACCTGACCGACCGCGCGGGCGACGCCCTGAGTGGCCTCACCGACAAGCTGAAGGACGCGGCGGAGAACGGCGGCACCCTGCCGCGCATCGGGTCCAAGGTGCTGGGCGGCGACTCCCCGATGAAGGCCGCCGTGACGGAGAAGGCCAAGGACCTCAAGGACAACGTGGTCGGCAAGGCCAAGGACGTGTTCGGCGGCGGCGGCGGAGGGGGTGGTGGCGGTGGCGGCAGCAAGGTCACCAACATCGTGGAAACCGCCGACGTCGGGGTGCCGTTGCGCACCGTGTACGACCAGTGGACGCAGTTCGAGGAGTTCAGCAGCTTCACCAAGGGCGTCCGCAGCGTCTCGAAGTCGGACGAGCTGAGTTCGGACTGGAAGCTCAAGGTCGGCCCTTCCAGCCGGAGCTGGAAGGCGACGGTCCAGGAACAGGTGCCCGACGAGAAGATCGTCTGGACCTCCGAGGGCGCCAAGGGCAGCACCCGCGGCTCCGTCACGTTCCACGAACTCGCGCCCTCGTTGACACGCATCGTCCTGGTCGTCGAGTACTACCCGGCCGGTTTCTTCGAGAAGACCGGCAACATCTGGCGGGCCCAGGGCCGCCGCCTGCGACTCGACCTCAAGCACTTCGTCCGGTACGTGACGCTGAACGCGGACGAGGACGTGGAGGGATGGCGCGGCGAGGTCCGCGACGGCGAGGTCGTGCGCTCCCACGAGGAGGGGCTGGACGACGACGACTACGACGACGACGGCGAGCCCTACGACGAAGAGGGCGACGAGTCCGACGACGACGAGTCCGATGACGACGACGAGTCCGATGACGACGACGAGTCCTACGACGACGAGGACGACGAGGACTCCGAGGGCGACGACGAGGACGACGACGAGGACGACGACGAGGACGAGGACGACGAGTACGACGACGCGGACCAGGAGGACGAGGGCGACGAGTACGACGACGACGCCTATGACGACGAGGACGGGGACGCCGACGAGGACGACGCCGACGAGGACGCCGACGACGAGGACGCCGACGAGCGTCCCGCCCGAAGGCGGTGACCGGAAGCCATGACCGACCTCGACACCTGGCGCACCCCGTCCGCCCCAGCGTCCTCGGGCCCGTCCAGCGGCAGCCTCGCGGACATCCTCGAACGAGTGCTGGACAAGGGCATCGTCATCGCCGGTGACATCAAGATCGAGCTGCTGGACATCGAGCTGCTCACCATTCGCCTGCGGCTGTTCATCGCCTCCGTCGACACGGCGCGCAAGGCCGGCATCGACTGGTGGGAGACCGATCCCGCGCTCTCCTCCCGCGCCGCCCGCGACGATCTCCGCGAGGAGAACAAGCAGTTGCGGGAGCGCCTGGAACGGCTCGAAGGGCTTGAGGGCGCCGACGCGGCCGACAGTGACGACCACCCGCACACCGCGTGGGACCGCGTCACCAAGGAGGGCCGTCGCAGCAGTGGCAGCCGCAAGACAGAGGAGAGACCCCGCTGATGACCGGGACACCCCCCACCGACCGGACCGCCGTCTGTGTGTTCGCCGTACGCCGCGGCAGGGGTCCTGAGCTGCCGTCGCACCTCTCCGGTCACGACGGCGGCGGCCCCCTGCGGCTTCTTCCGGTCGGCGCCCTGTGGGCGGTGGTCCAGGACGTCCCGGCCGACGCGTACGGCGAACAGGCGCTGCACGGCCGGCTGTCCGAACCGCAGACCCTGGAGCGCTGTGTACGCGCCCACCACGAGGTGGTCACCGCCTTCGCCGCGCGGGGCTGCGCCGTCCCGCTGCCGCTGGCCACGCTCTTCCACTCGCAGGAACGAGCGAAGGCGACCCTCGTCGAGAACGCCCCGCGCTTCGAACGCACTCTGGCACGCATCGCGGGCCGTACGGAGTGGGCCGTCAAGGTCAACCTGATCTCCAAGGGCGGCCCGGCGGAGAGCGACGGGCCCGCGGGCGGTGGAGACAGGCCTGTCGCGGGCGGCGGCCCGGCCGACGGCGACGACACGCCCCGGCCCACCGGCCGCGCCTACCTCACCCGCCTGCGAGGCCGCCAGCAGGACCGCGAGAGCCGCAGGGAGCGCGCCGTACGGGCGGCGGAACTGCTGGACCGGGCGGTTCTCTCGCTCGCCGACGGCACGGTGCGACGACGGCCGCACGGCACCGAGATCACCGGCCGGGACCGCACCCAGATCATGAACACCGCCTACCTGGTGCCCGAGGACCACGGTAGGCGACTCGCCGAGCTTCTGGAACAGCTGCGCGCCGAGCCGGAGTTCATGGACACCGAGCTGGAGGTCACCGGGCCGTGGGTGCCCTACTCGTTCGTCGACCCGACCGGTTTCACGGAAGTAGCCGGGAACCGCGCCGGCCCACCCGGAGCAGACACCGCGGCCCGAGAGCACGGGGCCGCCGCGGCGGACCCGGATCACGGATCCGCCCAGGCTGCCCGGGAGCACGGATCCACGGTAGGGAGTCACTCATGACCGTCCACACCACGTCCCAGCCGGTGGCCTGGCAGGGCCCCGACAGCGGAGCGCCCATCGGCGTACCCCTGGTCGACCTGCTCGACAGGGTGCTCGCCACCGGCGTCGTCGTCAGCGGCGACCTGGTCATCGCCATCGCCGAGGTACCCCTCGTACGCATCTCACTGCACGCCCTGCTGGCGTCCGTGAGCGAACGGGTGCCCGCGCCGTGGGCCGACGGGGGGCCGCTGTGAGCACCAGCGCACGTCTCGACCTGGACCCGGACGCGGTCGGGCGGGACCTGGCGTCCCTGGTTCTGACGGTCGTGGAACTGCTCCGTCAGCTCATGGAACGCCAGGCGGTCCGGCGCTTCGACACCGGCGAGCTGACGGAGGAGCAGGAGGAGCGGGTGGGCACAGCCCTGATGCTGCTCGACGAACGCATGACCGACCTCTGCGAGCGCCACGGGCTGCGCCGCGAGGACCTGAACCTGGACCTGGGGCCGCTCGGCTCGCTCCTCCCGTACGACTGACCGCCGCGCCGGCGGTGGTGAGGTGGCACGGCCGGGGCCGGTTTGTCCGAGCGGCCTGTTGGTTAGGTTGCCTGGTGGTACCCGATTCCGTCGCTCCCGGACGGGAGCGGGTGTGGCAAGCCGTGCGGGCGGGACCGTCGTGCGCGTGAGGATCTTGGGGGTGCGGTATCGCGGCAGCGGTGAGTGATCCTGCGACAACCGGGCCGGCGTGCCCGGACGAGGTGGCCGGGTGAGCGGCCGGCCGGTGGACGCCGCGCTGCCCACCGCGGTGCGGGTGTGGCTGGGACCGGGCGCGGTCCTCGCCGCGCTGGTGGTCGCCGCGGTCGGGATCCGGTACGCGGACCGCGACAGGCCGGGCGCGGTGGACTCGTGGCTCCGGCCGTCGGAACCAGGAGCGAGGTCACCGTGGCGGCACGCCGCCCTGGCCGCGGACTTCCTGGGGGAGCCCGTGGGAGCGGCGGCTCTGGTCCTGGCCGCCGTGACGGGCTGTCTGCTGCTTCGGCGGCCTCGCGCGGCAGTGCTCGTCGTCGCGGGCGCCGGCCTGGCGGTCGCGACGACCAGGCTGCTCAAGCACGTGGTGGGACGCACCATCCACGGCGGCAACCTCTCCTACCCGAGCGGACACACTGCCTTCCTCACCGCGCTGGCCCTGTCCGTCGCGCTGCTCGTGGCCGGTCGGTTCGGGCTCGGCGGGGCGGTCGCCACCCTGCTCGTGCTCGGTGCCGCGCTGATCGCCGGCGCCGCCATGGGCTGGGCACAGGTGGCTTTGGGCGCGCACTACCCGACCGACGCCCTCGGCGGCTGGTGCACGGCGCTGGCGGTGACGCCGGCCGCCGGCTGGCTGATCGACAGGACGGCCGACGCCCGGCGGCCCGGACGCTGACCACGTCTCACACCGAGCGGCGGAACACCGGCTTCACCGGGCGCCCCGCCAGCCACGGGGAGGGATCGCCTGCGTCCAGCGCCTTGCGGTACACCGCACACGCCTGGGCCACGACGTCGACGGTGCGGTCGATGTCGGTGTCGTCGATGGCGCTGCTCACCACGAACGAGGGGGCGAGCACCCCGCCCGCGAGGAGCTGGCGCAGGAACAGGGTGCGGTAATGCTGGGAGGGCTGCCCGTGCTCGTCCAGGGTCGCGAAGACCAGGTTGCTGGCCCGGCCCCGGACCACCAGGTGGTCGCCGACACCCGCGCCGGCCGCGGCGGCGCGGACACCGGTGGCCAACCGCGCGCCGAGGGCGTGCAGTTGATCGGTGATCGCCTCCTCGACGTAGGTGGTCTGGACGGCTGCCGCAGCCGCCAGGGAGTGGGTCTCCGCGCCGTGCGTGGTGGACAGCAGGAACACCCGCTCGCCACCGTGGCGCAGCCCGCCCCACTCCATCAGTTCGCGGCGCCCGGCCAGCGCGGAGACGGCGAACCCGTTGCCCAGCGCCTTGCCGAACGTGGACAGGTCGGGGACCACGCCGTACAGCCCCTGTGCGCCCGCCTCCGACCAGCGTAGGCCGGTGATCATCTCGTCGAAGATCAGCACGCAGCCGTGCCGGTCGGCCAGTTCGCGCAGGCCCGCGAGGTATCCGGCAGCGGGACTCTCGTCGCCCGGATGGGGGCGGGCGTCGGGGGAGGGCTCGGTGTGGCCGACGGGTTCGAGGATCAGGCAGGCGATCTCGCCCCGGTACCGGTCGAGCAGTTGCTCGGTGACGGCCAGGTCACCGTAGGGGAAGGACACGGTCAGCTCCGCGGTCGCCGCCGGGATGCCCGCGGACATCGGGGTGGTGGCGATGAACCAGTCGTCGACCGAGAAGAACGGCTGGTCACCGCAGACGGCCACGCGCGCGCGGCCGGTGACGGCGCGGGCGAGTCGCACCGCGGCGGTGGTGACGTCGGAGCCGTTCTTCGCGAACTTCACCATCTCGGCGGTCGGCACCGTGGCGAGGAAACGCTCCGCCGCCTCGATCTCCACGACGGACGGCCGGACGAAGTTCGAGCCGCGCTCCAGCTCCCTTCGCACCGCTTCGAGGACGCGGGGGTGGGCATGGCCCAGGCTGACCGAACGCAGCCCGGAGCCGTACTCGACGTAACGGTTGCCGTCGAGGTCCCACACATGGGCGCCCCGGCCGTGGCTGATGACCGGGGCCAGGTGCTCGGGGTACTGGTCGTCGCCCTTGGCGTAGGTGTGCGCGCCGCCGGGGATCAGGGCGTGCAGGCGTTCGTTGGCCAGCCTGGACCTGGGCAGGGCGAACCCGCCGGCGCCCGTTCCCGTTTCCTCGCCGCCCACTCCTGGCCCGTCGACGTCCACTGCCTCTGCGTCTCTTTCCGCTGCCCGGTCCACGTCGGCCTCAGCTCTCTTTCTGCTTCAGTGCCTCGGCGAGGCTCGGCGCCTCCCGGTCGCGCCGGGACATCGAAGTGGGCGGCAGCGGCCAGGGGATGGCGAGATCGGGGTCGTCGAAGGCGATGGTGACGTCCTCGGCCGGGTCGTGCGGCCGGTCGATCCGGTACGAGGTGTCGGCCGTGCTGGTGAGAGCCTGGAAGCCGTGCGCGCAGCCCGCCGGGATGTAGAGGGTCGCCTGCGTCTCGTCGGACAGTTCGAGGAGGGCCCGGTGGAGGTAGGTCGGCGAGGACGGCCGCAGG
Organism: Streptomyces sp. NPDC091272; assembly: GCF_044757485.1. NCBI lineage: Bacteria > Bacillati > Actinomycetota > Actinomycetes > Kitasatosporales > Streptomycetaceae > Streptomyces > Streptomyces sp. NPDC091272. The sequence goes on along the minus strand of NZ_JBIVVC010000013.1, from coordinate 57,519 downwards.
TCCACGACGACGTCGAAGATCCTCCCGTACGAACACCGCACCAGCTTGGCCTCGCCCGCGCCGGAGCGCAGGTGCAGCCCGCGCAGCACCCCCCTGGCTGAGCGGGACACGCTGTCCTGGACGAAGGAGTACGGGTCGAGGCCCACCGAGCGGATCACCTCGGCGTCGAAGGTACGGCAGAAGAAGCCGCGTTCGTCGGCATGCGGCGTCGAGGCGAAGAGGTACGCGCCGTCGATCTCCGGGACTTCGGTCGCTCTCATGTCTTCTCCCGTGAGGTGTGGGCGCGGTCCGCGGCCGGGAAGAGGGCCGTGGTCAAGGCGGCGAACTGGTCGCGGAGCTGGTCCGCGACGACCAGGTTCCGTGTGGCGAGGACGCGGCGCAGCTCCGTCGACCGCTTCTCCAACTCGCGGAACTGAGCCAGCAGTTGGTCGGGGTCGACGTCGCGGGCCGGGTGCCGGAACGCGCCCAGGCCCATCCGGTCCATGAGAGCGTCGCTCTTCGCGGCATAGCTGAGGGCGAGCGTCGGCGTGCCGACCCGCAGCGCACAGACCAGGTTGTGATAGCGGGTGGCCACCACGGCCTCGGCGGTGGCCATCTCCTCCATCAGCCCCGTCAGCGAGGAGGTTTCGGCGGCGGAGACCAGAGGGGAGTCGACCGCGTCGAGGATCGCGGCGACCACCGGCCGGTCGACGTCGTCGCCGGTGAGCAGCCGGACCCGCCTGCCCTCCCCGGCGAGCGCGCGGACGAATCGGGTCGTCCCTTCGAGGTAGCGTCGATGGATCTCCTCGGCCCGAGCACGGTCCTCGTTGCTGCCGTGGAAGGCCATGACACCGACGCAGACGCTGCCCGGCGGTCCGGACCTCACGCCCGGTGGCGGCGCCGGCAGGGCGAAGGCGAGGTCCGGAAAGACCTCGTCCCGCGCGGTGTCCACGCCCATCGCCCGCATCGCGTCGCGGGACAGGTCGTCGCGGTAGGACCGGTAAGCGGCCAGCCGCGCCGACCATCGCACCAGGGCCCGGGTCGCCGGGTCGCTGATCGCGTCGGCACCGACACCGACCAGCGCGACCGGGGTGTGCAGCAGCCGGCCGCTCGCGCAGAGCAGGAACAGCGCGTACGGGAAACCCCAGGGCCGCAGCGGCAACGTGGCCTCCAGGACGCCCATGCCCGGCACGATCACCACGTCGTGCCGGCGCACCCAGGCCGCGGTCCGCACGGCGTCGACGAGTTTGCCCAGGCCCTTCGCCGCGATCGCACCCGCCCGGGAAGCGGTCCGGTACTCGCCGCGGTACCGGTGCAGCCGGACGGCGGGAATCCCGAAGCGGGCCGCGACCACGTCCGGACCGCCGCACAGCCCGTCCACGACCGCGTCAGGATGTGCGGCGCGGAGGTGGTTCAGCAGGGCCTCCAGCGAGCCGTCGTTGCCGAGGTTGCCGGAGCCGAGCAGGCCGAACACCCCCACCCGCGGGGGAGTTCGGCGGGCGGTGGACGTCATCCCAGCCGCCCCTCACGCCCGGCCACGAGCGCGTCGACGGACACGGCACGCAGCGCCGTGTCGACCGGGGTGCGGTCCTCCACCCGCTCGCCCGCGCCCGGCCTGGCCCGGCTGGCCAGCCACGCGGCCAGATGGCGGTAGCACGCGCCCCGGTCCGCAGCGGACAGCGGCGCCCGGCGGATCGCCGCGACGAAGCCCGCGACGTACTCGGCGAGCAGCCGGGGAGTGGGGTGCAGCAGGCCCGCCCGGCGCGGGTCCAGATTGACGCACCGGGAGCGCTTGGAGGGGTTCGCCCGCTCGGCGCGGGTGGGGTGGTCGCGGCGGAAGTACAGGAGCTCCGGCACCTGGTGGAAGGGACCGTGCAGACCGATCTCCGCGACGAACGTGCGGTCGGCGTGGTGGTAGCTGTCGTGCGGCTTCACCCGGCGCAGCACGTCGGCCCGCATCACCCCGTAGAAGTCGTCACCGCCGGGCTCGAAGAGCATGCTGCGGAAGCGCTCGGGGGCGCGCGGCGAGTCGGTGGCCAGGGTGTAGTCGTAGGGGACCTTCACCTGGCCGTCCTCGTCGATGACCGCCTGGTGGGCGTGCGCGAGAATCACGTCCGGACGCTCGTCCAGGGCCTCCACGCAGCGCCGGAGCAGGTCCCGGGCGTACAGGTCGTCGTGCGAGGCCCACTTGAACAGCTCGCCACGGCACTCGGTGAACACGTAGTTGTGGTTGGGCGCCGCTCCGATGTTCCTCGACAGCCGGATGTACCGGATGCGGGGGTCCCGTGCGGCGTACTTGCGGCAGATCTCCTGCGTCCCGTCGTTCGACGCGTTGTCGGAGACGACCAGTTCGAAGTCCTGGTAGGTCTGGCCGAGCAGGGCGTCGAGCGCCTCGGCGAGGTACTCCTCGCCGTTGTACACGGGCAGTCCGATGCTGAGCCGGGGTTGGGCGGCCATGGCGTCCTCACTTCGCGGATGGGGGAGACGGCGGTGTTCTGGTGACGCGGACGGAACGGGAGGGTTCTCGGGCTGTGGGCGGGCGGAGCCGACGGCGTTCTCAGGCTGTGGACGGGGGGAGCCGGAGGCGTTCGCGCAGGGCGGACCGCAGTTGCAGCCACCACACGGCCGAGCTGATCAGGGTCGCGGCGGCCACCCCCCAGGCGGAGCCCGCAGTGCCGCCCACCGCAGCCCCGCCGAGTCCGCCGCCCACGTAGCAGGCGGAGGCGAACAGCTGGCAGCGCAGGCTGCGCCGGGCCGCCGCGAGGGCGCGCAGCCCGGCAGCCGCACCGACGCCGAGACCGGCGCCCGCGACGCCGAGCGTGGCCGGGACGACGAGCGCGGACGCGGCGTCCCAGACCCCGCCGAGCACGAGCACCCCGAGCCGGTCGGGCACCAGCAGCAGCGCACCGCCCCAGAGCAGGGCGGCGGCGGCCTGCCCGCCGCCGAGCAGCAGGCAGAACTTCCGCAACCGGTGCGGGGCCTGACGCAGCACCCGCGCCGCCTCCGCGACGGTGACCAGCGACAGCCCCATCAGCAGGGCGAGGAACGGGCCGAGCAGCAGTTCGGCGCCCCGGACGACACCCACCGCGCCGACGCCCACGATCAACCCGAGGCCGTAGGCCCGCAGTTGGGCGGCCCCGCTGACACCGACATTCTCGACCAGGTACCGGTAGCCGAGGTCGCGGTGCACACGCAGCCACTCGCGTGCTCCGGACACGAGCGGCCGGATGCCGGACTGGAAGCAGCCGTACGCCGCCGCCCCGGTGGCCGACGCGCCCCAGGCCAGCACGAAGGCGGCCACGGTGCCGGTCCTGGCCGCCAGCAGCATGGCAGGGACGAGCGCGACGCCCCACACGAGGTCGTTGACGAAGGCCTTGCGTCCGGCGCCGGCGGCGAAGAACGCGAACCGCCAGGCGTCCTGCAGCAACAACCCCGGCAGCACGGCGCCGAGGGCGGCGAACGCGCCCCCCACCTGGCCGCCCAGAGCGAGCCCTACCGCCAGGCACGCCGCACCGACTCCCACGCCGACGCCGAGCGCGGTACCCGACGACCGGGCCGACGCCGTACGCCATGAGGCGTCCGGCACCCCGCTGAAGCGCACCACGAGCGGGTCGGTGGCCAGCCCGCGCGAGACGCTGAGCACCACGCCGTAGGTCAGCCAGGCCAGGCTGAACACCCCGAAGGCGACCAGCCCCAGCGAGCGGGCGACGTAGATGCCCACCGCGAAGTTGGTCATGCTGGAGGCCGCCTGGTCGGCCAGCCCCCAGGACAGCCGGCCGGCCATGGCCCGTCCGGACGCCGAGCCACCGGCCGCCGGCCCCCGTGATTTCTGCCTCCCGGCGGCGATGGGCGTCATGCCTTGATCAGCCCGGCGCCGTGCAGGGCGTCGGCCGCGACGGCGACGGTGTCGAACGGCAGGGCGGACCGCTCGGCGACGTCCAGCAGACTGTGTTCGCCGTCGGAGAGGCTGAGCACCCAGAGCATGGCCAGCTGGGCCTCCTGCGCGTCGCTCCGGCCGCCGAGCGAGTCGTACAACCCCCGCCGCCCCAGCTGCGGTTCGCCGTAAGGACTGAGGTTGACGTACCGCCGGTTGCGGTCGAGGACGGCGACCGCCTCGCGGCAGACGTCGAGGGTGTCCGCCATCGCCTTCGGACAGACGAAGTCCGGGTTGTCCGCCGAGGTGTGGTACTCGGGATATCCGGCGTAAGGGGTCCGGGAGAGCGAGCCCACACCGAGGTCGAACCCGGGGGAGCAGTACTGCCGTTCGTCGTAGCCGTACGGAGTGAAGCCGGTGACGCGGTGCGGACGCCCCGATGCGCCCAGGACGTACCGCAGCACCCGGTCGATCTCCGCGTCACCGCGCCTGCTCTCCTTGTACGTCAACTCGCCCCGGTCGCCCGCGCAGGCGAGCACCAGGCCGTGCTTGACCCGGTCGATCCGGTCCTGGTTGCGGGCCAGCCAGGTGATCGCCCCGACGGTGCCCGGCGCATAGATGAACCGGTAGGTGTAGTACGGCGTCTCCCGTGCCAGGGCGCGGGCCAGGAAGGTGGCCACCGCGATGCCGGCCAGGTTGTCGTTGGCCAGTGACGGGTGGCAGACGTGGCTGGAGACGATCACCTCGTCGGGGACCTGGCCCGGGACGACGTGCTCGGCGTAGCTGAGATGGCCGTCGGCGAGCGTGGAGTCGATGTGCACCTCGTACTCGCCGTCCGGCAGCGCGTCCAGGGTCTCCTGGGCCAGGCAGAACCCCCACTGCGGCCGGTAGTAGCTGGTGCGGTAGGGCACCCAGGACGGCCGGTCCGGCAACGTGTGCAGGTGCGCGCGGAGCTCGGCCAGCGGCATGGTCGCCGACACCGGCACGCTGTAGCCGAGCACGTGCAGGCTGGAGGCGGCGAAGTCGATCACCCGGTTCCCGGCGCTGTCGGCGACATACGCGTCACGGATGTTCCACTCCTGCGGCACCGTCCAGTCGAGCACCCGGGTACCGGTCGCCACCTCGTGTCTCTCCAGGGGCACGTACTCGTCGACGATGTCCAGGGTGGCGCGCACCCCGTCGCCCGTGATGCTCCGGCACAGCGGGTACAGCCGCTCCACCAGGGCGTGCATCTGCGCGCCGACCGCGGTCACCGGCGCCGCCTGAGGGTCTCGTCGACGTCCCCGGACCCGGTCGCCGCGCGCAGTACGGCGAGCCGGGTGAAGCGCTGCTCGAAGTCCTCCCGGGTGAGGGCGAACTCCCGGTACTTCCCAACGAGTTCGTCGGCTCCCCGCCGCACGGTCCACTCGCAGGCGAAGCCGGGTATCGCCGCGCGGAAGCGGGAGAAGTCCACCCGGTAGGAACGCGGGTCGGCGCCGCTCTCCCCGGTGATCACCACCTTCGCGCCGTCCACCGCGTCGGCGACCTGCTCGGCGATCTCCGCGACGGTGACGTTGTTGACCTCGCTGCCGATGTTGAACGCCCGGTCGTGCACCGCCTCGCGCGGCGCGTCCAACGCGGCCGTGAAGGCCCGCGCGATGTCGACGGCGTGCACCAGCGGCCGCCAGGGTGTGCCGTCCGACAGCACCAGCACCTCGCCGGACAGCAGCGCGTGGCCCACCAGGTTGTTCAGCACGATGTCCGCGCGCAGCCGGGGCGAGAACCCGAAGGCCGTGGCGTTGCGCAGGTACACCGGGCTGAAGTCGCCGTCGGCCAGGGCGTGCAGGTCGTCCTCCACTCGCACCTTGGACTCCGCGTACGGAGTGACCGGGCGCAGCGGAGCGTCCTCGGTCACCAGGCCGTCGCCACCCGAGGCGCCGTACACCGAGCAGGTCGACGCGTACAGGAAACGGCGCACCCCGGCCTCGCGGGCCAGCCGGGCCAGCCGCAGCGACGCGTGATGGTTGATGTCGTACGTCAGGTCGGGTGCCAGCGACCCCAGCGGGTCGTTGGACAGCGCCGCCAGATGGATCACGGCGTCCACCCCGGCCACGTGCTCGGCGGTGACGTCCCGCAGGTCCACCCGGTGCCCCGCCGGGTCCACCGGCGGCGGGCCGAGCACGCAGTCGGCGAACAGGCCGGCGTCGAGGCCGACTACGTCGTGCCCGGCGGCGGCGAGGACCGGGGCCATCACGGTGCCCAGATAGCCCTGGTGTCCGGTCAGCAGTACGCGCAAGGTTCAGTCCCCCAGATTCAGAGCGAGCTTGGTGACGGCGAACGCCTCGGCGTAACGCGCGTGGCATTCGACGCCGCGGATGCGGGCCAGGCCGAGGAAGGCCTCCCGGTCGTACCAGGGCCGGCGCCGCTGCGAGGGGTAATGCTCCTGGAGCAGCCGCACCTTCTCCTCGGCGACCTCGGGCGACAGCGGCTGGTACGCCGGCATCCGGCCGAGATCGCCGTCCCACTTGACGATCTCGTAGCCGAGCACCAGATGGTCGCGGAACGCGGTCGGCACCAGCCGGGCCAGCGCACGGTGGTCCTGGTGGGCGTCGTCGGTACGCGGCGCGAGCACCAGGTCCGGCTCGCTCCGCGCGCGCAGCTCCTCGACCGCTGCCTTGGCCTCCTCCCACTGCGCGGGCACCCGGCCGTCCGCCAGCTTGAGCACGGTCAGCCGCAGGTCGGCGCCCGGACAGAAGGCGGTGAGCGCGGCCCGCTCCTCCTGCTCCCGGTCGCCGCCACCGCCGGAGAGCACCAGGGCGTCGACGCGGACACCCGGCCGCGCCAGGCACAGCGTCAGCAGCGTGCCGCCTGCGCCGATGGCGATGTCGTCACAGTGCGCGCCCACCGCGACGACCCGCTCAAGGCGTCCGGCGCCGAGCCGGATCACGCGCGCACCCCCGAGGCGTCCCGCTCCCACACGGCCCACGGACGCTCGCCCCTGGCGTAGGCGTCGTCCAGCGCGGCCCGCTCCTTCACTGTGTCCGTGGGCTTCCAGAACCCACGGTGTCGGTGCGCCACCAGCCGTCCCTGCTTGGCCAGTTGGGCGCAGCCGTCGGCAACCAGGTCCCCGCCCGCGGGGAGATGGTCGAAGACCTCCTGGCGGAGCACGAAGTACCCGCCGTTCTCCCACAGCGGCAGCTCGCTCACCGCGGTGATGCCCCCCACAAGGCCGTCCTCGCCCAGCTCCACGCAGTGGAAGGACGACTGCGGCGGCACCACCATCATCGACGCACCGGCGTCGCGCCGGGCGAACCTCTCGATCATCTCCGGCAGCGGGGCGTCGGTGAGCACGTCGGCGTAGTTGGCGAGGAACATCTCGTCGCCGTCCAGGTGATGGCGCACCCGGCGCAGCCGTTCCCCGATCGGTGACTCCAGGCCCGTCTGCGCGAACGTGATCGTCCAGTCGGCGATGTCGGTGGACAGCAGCTCGGTCCGACCGCCGCGCAGCACGAAGTCGTTGGAGATCGTCTCCTCGTAGCGCAGGAAGAAGTCCTTGATGTGGTGCGCCCCGTACCCCAGGCACAGGATGAACTCGGTGTGTCCGTAGTACGCGTAGTAGCGCATGACGTGCCAGATCAGTGGCCGCGGGCCGACCATCGCCATCGGTTTGGGCACGTCGTCGGCGGAGCCGCTGCGCATGCGCAGCCCGTAACCGCCGCAGAACAGAACGACCTTCATGCTGCGATCTCCTTCACGACGTGACCTCGACAACGCTGAGTTCCGGGATGGGAAAGACCAGCCGGCCGCCCCAGTCGTGCACGAAGGAAAGCTGCTCGACGAGCTCGGCCCGCAGGTTCCACGGCAGGACGAGGACGTAGTCGGGGCGGTCCGCGGCGAGTTGCTCGGGGGCCAGGATCGGGATGCGGCTGCCCGGGGTGAACCTGCCGTGCTTGTACGGGTTGCGGTCGACGGTGTACGGGAGCAGGTCGGGCCGGATGCCGCAGTGGTTGAGCAGCGTGTTGCCCTTCCCGGGGGCGCCGTAGCCGACGACCGTCTTCCCCTGCTCGGCGGCGTCGATGAGGAACCGCAGGAGGTCCCGGCGCACCTTGGCCACCCGGGCGGAGAACTCGGCGTAACCCGACAGCTCCTGCAGCCCGGCGGCCTTCTCCCTGGCCAGCACGTCCACCACACGCGGCCCCGGAGGACCGGCCGCCGCGGCCGGCCTGGCCCACAGCCGGACGGAACCGCCGTGCGTGGGCAGCAGCTCGACGTCCACCAGGGCGAGCCCCCCGGCAGCCAGCGCCCGCATGGCGGAGGCGACCGTGTAGTACTGGAAGTGCTCGTGGTAGATCGTGTCGTACTGGTTCTCCTCGATCAGCGTCAGCAGGTGCTGGACCTCGATGGAGACCCACCCGTCGTCGGCGACCAGGGCGCGCAGCCCCTGGGTGAAGCCGGCCACGTCGGGGATGTGCGCGTACACGTTGTTGGCCACGACCAGGTCGGCCGGGCCGTGCTCGGCGCGCACGGCGGTACCGGTGGCCGGGTCGAGGAACGCCGAGAGCGTGGGCACCCCCGCCTCCCGCGCCACGGCGCCCACGTTCACAGACGGCTCGATGCCGAGGCAACGCAGACCACGGTCCACCAGGTGCTTCAGCAGGTACCCGTCGTTGCTCGCGACCTCGACCACGAAGGCGTCGGGGCCCAGCGGGAGGCGCGCCACGGCGTCGGCGACGAACGTGCGCGCGTGCTCCACCCAGGAGGTCGAGTAGGAGGAGAAGTACGCGTACTGCGTGAAGGTCTCCTCCGGAGTGATCAGCGGCGGGAGCTGCGCCAGCCAGCAGTCGGTGCAGACCCGCAGGTGCAACGGGTACGCGGGCTCCGGGCTGTCCAGTTCGTCCGCGGCGAGGAAGCTCTCGCACGGCGGGGTCGCCCCCAGGTCGACGACGCTCGCCAGCGCCGCCGAGCCGCAGAGTCGGCATCGTGTCATCTACTGCCCCCATCCCCGCCCGCGCGGGTGACCCGCCGCGAGCCGGCTCCTTTGTTTCCCACCGGCGGCGCGCCGACCGCACCGCCGGACCGCCCCGCGATCGCGGTGCGGTACCCCTCCACCAGGCGTTCGAGTCCGACCTCGGGACTGAAGCCCTGTTCGTAACGGCGCCGGGCCGCCCGCCCCATCTCCCGGTTGCGGCCGGGGTCGCCCGCGAGCTGGCGGAGGCAGGACGCGAGTGAGGCGGCGTCGCCCGGCAGATGCAGCAGCCCGCTCACCCCCGCCTCGACCAGCTCGACGAAGGCACCGTGACCGGCGGCGACGGCGGGAACCCCCGCCGCCATCGCCTCCGCGACCACCAGGCCGAACGTCTCCAGTGCCATCGAGGGCGCCACCACGGCGACCGACCGTGCGACGGCCTCCCGGCACTGCGCGGGGTCGTACAGCCCGACGTACCGCACGTCGTCCCGGCCCGCCGCCCACGCGGTCACCTCCTCCGCCAGCGGCCCCGCCCCGGCGAGCACCAGAGGCACGCCCACCCCGCCGCCCGCCGCGATCTCGTCCCACGCGGCCATCAGCAGCCGCACCCCCTTGGCCTCCGCGAGCCGGCCGAGGAAGAGCAGGTGTTCGCCGGGGCCCGTGCGGCAGGAGCCAGGGTCGGGCACGAAGTTGTGCTTGACCGCCAGCCGTTCGGGCGGCATGCCGGAACGCACCAGGATGTCGCGCTGTGCCGCGGAGATGCAGAAGAACCGCTCCACCCCGGTCCACCAGCGCCGCCGGTTGAGCGACATGCTGACGGCGAGCGGCACCGTCGCCGCCCGGGACTCGCGGTAGCAGCCGTGCCGGACCGCGGGCAGCGCCAGCTTCGTCCCGACGCACTCGGTGCACAGCCGGCCGTCCCGCCGCAGCGTGCCGGGCGGGCAGACCTGGGTGTAGTTGTGCAGGGTGGCGACGACGGGCACACCGGCGTCGGCGCAGGCGGCGAGCACCGCGGGGGACAGCAGCGGAAAGACGTTGTGGACGTGCACCACGTCGGGCCGTTCGTCCCGCAACCGGGCGGTCAGCTCGGCGCGGACCGGCGGGTTCCACGGCACCAGCAGGGGCACCGCGACCTTGCCGAGCAGGGACCGCGCCGCGATGTCGTCGCTGCGCCGCTCGAACACGTCGACCCGGTGCCCGGCCGCGCGCAGCAGTCCCACCTCCTCGTCGACGACCCTGTTCTCCCCGCTCGGCTGCGCCGAGGAGTAGCGGTTGTGGACCACAAGGACATGCATACCGGGGGTCACCTCCTGATCCGTCGCGGGACGTCTGGTCGGGGAACCGCGGGCGCCGGGGGCGTCGCGTCCCCAGCGGGCACCGCGAGGAGCGAGGCGGCCAGGGCCAGATGCAGCAGATAGGCCGAGGCGTCGCCGAGACCGGCCTCGGTGTACGAGGAGATCGCCACATAGCTGATCAGGAAGATCGCGCAGGCCCTCGGCAGCGACGGCGGCCGCAGCAGCGCGACACCGCCCAGCACGACGAAGAGCGCAGTCACCACGGCGACGCCCACCAGGCCCTGCTCGTCGTAGACGGCCAGCCAGCTGTTGTCGATCGGCAGCCCGCCGAACGACTTGTCGCCCAGACCCGTGCCGAACAGTTCCTCCGACGCGGTCCGGGGCGCGGCCAGCAGGGCGTCCCAGACCTTGGCCCGGCCGGTGAGACTGGTGAAGTACTCCTGGGACTGCCCGCGCAGGAACCACGCCTGCAACAGGGAGGCGAACCCGACGGCGGCCACCGTGGCGACCAGCACCGCCCAGCCGAAGAACCGGCGGGCGGCGGCGCTGGTCAGCACGAGCGAGCAGACCGCCAGCGTCAGACCGGCGAGCAGGCCGATCGTGGCCGTCCGGGTGTGGGTCATCGCGAGCAGGACGAGCGAAGGCACGACGACCACCGCTACGCCGGCCCTGGTGGTCCTGCCGTCCAGCACGAGCAGCACGGTCAACCCGACGATCACCGCGGCGTACTGGCCGATCTGCGGCGGGGTCAGCGGCCACAGCGCTCCGACCAGCCGCCCCCCGTACAGCTCGGGCATGGCGGCGCCCGGAGACACGGCCAGGCCTGCGACCACCGACACCAGCACTGCGAAGTACATCCGCACATGGGCGCGGACGAAGGTCAGGCTGCCGTCCCACCACCTGCTGAGCAGCCACAGTGTGGTGACGAACAGCGCGAGGCGGCAGCAGCGGAACAGCGCGCCCAACCCGGCCTCCAGGTTCACGCTGGCGAGCACGCCCGGCACCAGCAGCAGGGTGAGCAGGAACAAGAAGGCGCTCGCCCTGACCCGCAGCCGGAGATTGAGCGCGAGCGCCAGCGCGAACGCGGCGGCGAGCGCGCCCATGGTGACCATCTGGATGAGGGAGCGCGGCAGCGGGAAGATGGTCTGCGCCCCGGCGGAGCCGAGCACGTTGAGGCCCAGCAGCCCCCAGACCGCGCCGACCGCCCTCGGCGTGCCGGCCGGACGCAGCTCGCCGCCGCGCCGGGCCTCCGCCGTGACCGGTGCGTCCGTGACCTCGCCCCCCTGCTGCTCCCCGTGCCCCGGCTGCTCCCCGTGCCCCGGTCCGCCGGCCACGTCAGCCACCTGCCCGCGGGTCGAAGGTGCTTCCCCGGTCCTGCCCGTACGGCGTGTCCTGCCACTGCCCGGAGTCGACCGCCCGATCCGGGTCGTCGGCGACGAAGCTCCACGGCCCGCGGTAGACGTTGTCGTGCCAGCGGTTGCCCTGCTTGTGCACCAGCGCCTCGGACACCCGCTTCGCCTGGTACGGCGACCAGTCCGGGTAGGTGCCGTAGTTGGACAGCACCGCCATCCGGCCGCACTCGGTGGTGCACCTGACGACCGAGGCGTCCAGCAGGAACCGGTTGTCGTGGATGTCCACCCGCTGGGTCTTCCACCGGCAGTCGTCGTAGAGCGGCGCCTTCCCGATCGCCGGTTGCGCGCACCGCCGGGTGTCCTTCACCAGCAGCGTGCAGTAGCCGGTGGAGGTGTTGGCCGGGCTGTTGCAGAACCGGTTGGCGTTCTCCCACAACGTGATGCCGTTCCAGTTGTCCTCCAGCACGTTCCGGTAGATCTCGATCTTGGCCGTGCGGGCCCTGACCCGCGGTTCGCCGCCGGCCTCCGACACGTAGACGGTCCCGTTCGGGAAGTTGTCGCCGCGCCTGGCGGCGCTGCCGCCCTCCACCCAGTTGTTCCGCCGCATCGTGTTGTTCCGGATGATCGCGTTGTAGCTGGTCTCGTACATGAGCGCGACGCCGTCGTTGGCCTCGAAGACGTTGTTCTCGAAGAGGAAGTCGTTGTTGTTGTTGTCCGCCCACAGCCCTGCGCCGCGGTTGTCGTGCACCCAGTTGCCGCGGACGTCGGCGCCGTTGACCGCCCAGAACTTGATCCCCCCGGTGCAGCCGCAGCCCGGCCTCCGCCGCTCCCAGTCACCGGTGTTGTTGCCGACGATCTCGTTGCCCTCGACCACGAGCCCCCGGATGGAGTCACCGGCCTTGTAGGCGTTCATGCCGTACTGCCCGTTCTCACGCAGGCAGTTGGCGCGGACCTGCTGGCGGGCGCCGGCCATCATCCCGGCGCCGGAGTTGTACTGGACCGTCGAGTGCTCGATCACCCAGCCGTCCGCGGAGCTGTTGTTGACCACGCCCTCGTCGTGCGGAGCGACGAAGTGCTGCACGGTCAGATGGCTGATGGTGACGTCGGCGGCCGCGCCCCCGAACGCGTACTGGTTCTTCTTGCGGCCGTCCAGCACCGCGCCGGGGGCGCCGAGGTAGCGGTTGCCCTCCTTGGGGATGACCTGGGCGTACTGCTCCGGCACAAGCGTGTGCTTGCCCGGCCGCAGCCAGAACGTGGTGTGCGGCGGGCTGCTCCCGGTCTTCCTGGCCAGGTCTCCGACGACCGCCGGATCGACCGTCACCGCGCCCGCGGGCGCCTTCGCCGGGCCGGCCGAAGGTCTGGCGCACACCCGGGGGGCGGACGTCGCGGGCGCTCCCGGGGCGGCGGCCGACCGCGTACCGGCGGGCTTCGGCGGGACGTCCGGCGTGCTCGTGCAGCCGGCCGCCGCCAGCACGGCGAGCACCAGCGGTGCCGCGGGCAACGCCCGGTGCCGCCACCTGATCCCCATGCGTCCCCCCCCTCCTAGTCGCTGAACTTGAGTACGGTGCTGAACCCGCCGGCCGGCGCGGGGCCCGAGCTGAAGCCGGTGCCGATCAGCGTGGTGGCCGCCTCCTTGCGTCCGAAGCCGGGGGAGTACCAGCCGAGCGGCGGTTCGCTCTCGCCGCGGTGGGCCCGCCAGCGCAGCTCCGCCGGCAGGTCGAGCACCGCACAGCGGTCCTCGCCGTCCCTGGTCCAGGTGAGCCGGGCCCGGCCGCCCACCAGGTCCGCGGTGACCGCCGGGCCGAGATGGAAGGCCAGCCGCACGGCCCGGCGCGGTCCGTGCACCTCGTCGGTCACCCGTAACTCCCGCGCCGAGTGGTCGAGTTCCACCCGTCGGCGGTGCAAGGAGCCCCGGTAGCCCGTGTGCTCGGCGCACCACCGGGACACGTCCGCACCGGAGGTGTCCGCGACCAGGACGCGGCTGCGGGCGTGCCGGGTCCACAGGAAAGGGCCGCCGGAGAGGGACTGGTCACCGCCGTCCAGCTGGAGCGTGTTGTGGCCGAGCGTCGAGCGGAAGTACTGCCGCCACTTCGGCTGCCCGTGGTAGCAGTACGTCCCCGGGTCGGCGAGCACGTCGACCCCGTCGTGCCGGACCTCCACGGACAGCGCGTCCGCGTGGGCGTGCGCGGCAATGGACAGGAACCCGTGCGGGCCGCCGTCGCAGCGGCACCAGATCTCCTCGGGCCCGCGCAGGAGGGTCATGCCCGCGTCGGCGAAGTGGTCCGGCCGCTCCGCCGGACGGGCCACCCGCGACAGGGCCGCGTCCTTCGCGTACGTACCGATGAGCGAGACCAGCAGCGGGGTGCGCACATCGCTGCCCCGCACCGCGGGCCACCAGTCGAGGCGCCCGAACACGGCGTCCCCGGTGGCCAGCAGCGAGGCCCACCGGTCGGTGCCCGCACCGTCCACGACCAGTCCGTGCCCGTCGTCCGAGTCCCCCTGGCGGGGCGGTCGCAGCCGGTTGTCCACGACGGCCGCGAGCGCGTCGGTCATCCGCAGCAGCACCTGCCGTACCGACGCGGGGACCGGCACGCCTGCCGCGGCAGCCTCCGCCACCGCGGCCAGGCCGAGCTCCAGCACGAGGCCGTGGTACTCGGTGGCCAGCTCGCGATTGAGGCCGGAGCCGAAGGTGTTGCTCCGCAGGTGACGTTCCAGCGTACGCAGCGCGCTGGCCCGCCAGCGGGCCGAGGCGGGGAACCAGCCGAACGCGCAGGACGCGGCGAACTGCCCGGCGGCCTCGGCGACAACGTGGTTGTTGGCCGAGGAGCCCCGGCTGGGGAAGGCGGCCAGCCAGCGCTGGTGGTGCCAGATCTGCCGCAGCGCCACCGGGTTGTTCTCGAAGAGGGCGGCAGCCCCCGGCCAGCCGTCGAGCAGCCGGCGGATCCACACCCAGGACAGCAGCCGGATCCCCAGCTCGATCCCGCTGATCCAGTGCACCCCGCGCAGCGGCGCGTTGGCCGCCCACCACCCCCGCAGGTGCCCGGCCACCCGCTCCGCGTACCGGTCGTCCCGGGTGAGCGCGTAGGCGGCGGCGAGCACGGTCAGGTACTGGTGCCGGGACAGCTCCCAGATCTGCTTGATGTCCCCGACCGTGTCCTCGTCCCGGTACGGCAGCCCGAAGGCGTACCCCCAGGGCGCCCGGCGGCCGGTCTTCGGGTCGTACCACCAGTCGGGGTCGGTCAGGTCGTCGCGGACCACGCCGAAGTACTCGACGTGCCCGGCCATCAGCCGGTCCGCCTCGGCGACGAGACGTTTCACCGCGTCCGCCGGCATCGCTTCGAGCGTCCCGGCGGGCAGCACCGCGGTGAACCGGGCGCCCGTCACCCGCGGACCGGCCGGCCGCGCCGACCGCCACCGCCGCCTGCGCACCGCGTCCCCCACCCGGCCGCCGACCTCCCGCGGCCCCATCCGGGACAGCCGCCGCAAGTACCAGAGCGTGCTCGTGGTCATCGCGCCCTCTCCAGCCTCACCGGCGCGCCACCGGCCAGGGCGGTGCGCACGGCGAGGGTGGCCGCCGTGGTGACGGCCAGTGACTCCAGCGGCACCGGCATCGGCCCGCCGGACCGTACGGCCCCGACGAACGCGGCCAGCTCGGCCGACTGGCCCTTGTCCCTGGCTCTGGGCAGCCTCGAACTGACCCATTTCCTGCGGCCGTGCACCGAGGCCCGGACGAAGTCGTCGAGCCGCAGCACCTTCCCGTCGGCGACCAGGTCAAGGGTCTCCTTGGGGAAGCCGGGTGACCCCGTGGTGACGTAGCTGAGCGTGGCGGTGGAACCGTCCGGGTAGCCCAGCACGACCTGCAGGTCCTCGTTGCCCGGCGCGGCGAGTGCGTACACCGAGACCGGGTCGGCCCCGAGCAGCCAGCTGGCCGTGTCGATGAAGTGACCGCCCTCGCCGGCGAACCGCGAACCCTCGGAGCCCTGCTGGAGGTACCAGCTGCCGTGCTGCAGCCGGCCCGCGTTGACCAGGTAGCGCAGGCTCGCCGGGCCGGTCCTGGCGCCGAACCGTCTCGCGGCCTCCCGCAGCAGGGGCGCGAACCGGCGGTTGAACCCCACCATCACCCGGTCGTTGCCCGACTCCTCCACAGCGGCGAGCACCCCGGCCAGCTCGTCCGCGGTGAGCGCCAAAGGCTTCTCGACGAACACCGCCTTCCCGGCGAGCAGTGCCTTGCGGGTCAGTTCGGCGTGCGAACTGTGCCGGGTGACCACGAACACCGCGTCGACGTCCTTGTCACCGAGCACGGTGTCGAGATCGGTGGTCGCCGCCGCGAAGCCGAACTTGCGCCTCGCGTTGGCCGCGGACAGGGTCGTCGTCGTCACCACTGTCGACAACTCGACACCCTCGCGCCGTGCCAGGTGCGGCAGCAGCATCGACGACGCGTAGTTGCCCGCACCGACGAACGCGAGGCGCACCGGCGCCGGCGTGGACCGGAGCGGTGCGGACCGGGCCGACGCTGACCTGGTCGACCCGGACGTCGTGCCGTCGCGCCGCACCGCGGGCACGGTCACCGCGGGCACCGTCACCGAGGGCTCGTGCGCCGATAGCTCCGGCGCCGTCGCGGGGTCCGTGCCGGCCTCTTGCCCGGCGTACCGGAACAGCACGGCCACGGCCTTCAGTTCGCCGCTCCCCAGGCTCCGGTAGGTCTCCACGGCGTCCTCGAAGTCGGCGACCCGGGAGACCAGCGGCTCCACGTCGAGGCGGCCACGGGCGAGGAGGTCCAGGAAGCACGCCAGGTTGCGGCGCTCGGTCCAGCGCACGTAGCCGATCGGGTAGTCGCGCCCCTCCAGCTCGTACTCGGGGTCGTAGCGCCCCGGACCGTAACTGCGGGAGAACCGGACGTCGAGCTCCTTCTCGTAGTACGCGTTCCACGGCAGGTCCAGACGGCACTTGCCGATGTCGACGACCCGGCCGCGGTCCCGGCAGAGCCGGGCGGCCAGCTCCACGGGCTCGTTGCTGCCGCCGCCGGCCGCCAGGTACACCTGGTCCACGCCATGTCCGGCGGTGAGCTCGGCGACAGCGGCTGCCACGGCGGCCGACGAGGGATCGCCGCATGCCGCAGCCCCCAGTTGTTCGGCGAGTGCGCAGCGCACCGGGTCGGGGTCGGCCCCCACCACCCGCACCCCCGACGCGGTGAGCAGCTGCGCCACCAGCTGCCCGATCAGCCCGAGACCGATCACCAGGGCCACGTCGCCGAGCTGCGACTCGCCGCGCCGTACGCCCTGCAGCGCGATCGAGCCGACGGTGCCGAAAGCCGCGTGCCGCGGCGCGAGGCCGTCCGGCACCCGCGCACAGAGGTTCTTCGGCACCCAGTTGAGCTCGGCGTGCAGCGCGTGCTCGTTGCCCGCGCAGGCCACGACGTCGCCCACCTTCAGCTCGTCGATCCCCGCGCCGACCTGCTCGACCACGCCGCACAGCGAGTAGCCCAACGGCGTGTAGGAGTCCAGCTTGCCCATCACCTTGCGGTACGTGGCGGGCACCCCGTTGGTGGCCACGCTCTGGACGACCTTCGCCACCTGGTCGGGGCGCGAGCGGGCCTTGCCCAGCATCGACATGCCGGCCTCGGACACCTTCATGAGCTCGGTCCCGGTGGAGATCAGCGAGTAGGCGGTGCGGACCAGCACCCCGCCGGGCTTGCACCCCGGCACGGGCACGTCGAGCACCGCCAGCTCGCCGCTCCTGTAGTTCTGTACGACCTGCTTCACCCGAACTCCTCCGAAATCTCTAAGCCGTTGAACGGGCGTCCCGGCAGGACCCGGACCCGGACGTCGCGTCGCGATACCAGTACTCGAGAGTCAGTACGTGCCACAGGTGCTTGGAGTAGTCCCGCTGCCCGGCGGCGTCCTCGGCGACCATCCGCGCCAGCGCCTCGCGGCTCAGGAACCCGGACCGCACCAGCACGCCGTCGTGCACCACCTCCCGTACCAGCGGCGCCAGGTCCCGGCTCATCCAGGCCCGCAGCGGTGCGCTGAACAGTCCCTTGGGCCGGTACACGATCTCCCGGGGCAGGACCGACACGGCGGCCTCCTTCAGGACGGCCTTGCCCTGCCGGCCGACGATCTTGCGGTTGCCCGGCACCGCGAACGCCGCCCGCACCACCTCGACGTCCACGTACGGCACCCGCACCTCGGTCGACGCGGCCATGCTGGAGCGGTCCGTGTAGGCGAGGTTGAGGCCCGGCAGGAACATCCGGGCGTCGGCCAGGCACATGCGGTTCACGAAGTCGTCGAGGTCGTTGTCCTCGTAGAGGTCCGCGTGCTCGTTCAGCACGTCGTCGACCGTCCCCGCGAGGTCCGGGTCGACCAGGGCGAGCAGTTCGGCCCGGTCGTACATGGTGTAGCTGCGCCGGAACGCGGTCTCCTGCGGCAGACCGGCGAAGGACAGGAACCGCTTGGCGAAGCGCACCGACCGGTACCCCCGCCGCGCGCTCGCGACCGGGAGCCGGTCCACGCCCGCGGCCAGCCCGCGCCGCAGCGGCCGCGGGACGCGCTGGTAGCGCAGGGCCAGCAGGTTGGCCAGATGCTTGCGGTACCCGGCGAACAGCTCGTCGGCGCCCATCCCCGAGAGCATCACCTTGACCCCGGCCTCCCGGGCCGCCGCGCAGATCAGGAAGGTGTTGATCGCGGCCGGGTCGCCGATCGGCTCGTCCAGGTGGTACGTCATCCGCGGCAGCAGGTCGAGCACGTCCGGCGCGATCTCGATCTCGTGCAGGTCGACACCGAACCGCGCCGCCACCTGCCGGGCGTGGCGCAGGTCGTCCGGCATCGCCTCGAAGCGGGCGTCCTCGGGCCGGAACCCGATCGTGTAGGCGGAGATCCCGGGCCGGTCGCGGGCCGCCAGCGCGGTCAGGTAACTGGAGTCCAGGCCCCCGGAGAGGAAGGTCGCCACGGGGACGTCGGAGACCAGATGGCGCCGGGTCGACTCCTCGACGACGGCGGCGACATCCGGCAGCTCACCGGCCAGCGCCCGGTCCCGGCCCTCGGCGGCGACGTCCTTCAGGTGCCAGAACCTGCCGCGCTCCACCCGGCCGTCGGGCCGGCACCGCAACCAGGTACCTGGCGGCAGCTTCTCCGCCTCACGGAACGCGCACCGCGAGTCCGGCACCCAGTAGTACAGCAGCGAGGCCACCAGCGCCGCCGGGTCCACCTCCAGGGATCCGCCGGTGGCCGCCGCGAGCGCCTTGAGCTCCGAGGCGAACACCAGACCCGTCTGCCGCCGCAGCAGGAACAGCGGCTTGATGCCGAGCTGGTCGCGGACGAGCACCAGATCACCGGTGCGCTCGTCGAAGACCGCGAACGCGAACATGCCGCGCAGCCGGGCCAGGCAGTCCGTGCCCCAGCGCCGCCAGGCCTCCAGCAGCACCTCGGTGTCAGAGGTGCCACGAAAACGCACCCCGGCGGACGTGAGCTCGGCGCGCAGCTCGGGCGCGTTGTACAGCTCACCGTTGTACGTCAGGGCCAGACCGTCCACGACCATCGGCTGGGCGCCGGTCTCGGACAGGTCGATGACGGCGAGCCGGCGGTGCCCCAGCTGCACGTCGAGGTCACCGACGGGGTGGCCGTAGCGGCCCGAGCCGTCCGGACCGCGGTGGGCGAGGACGTCGGTGAGCCGGTCGGTCACGGCCTTCCCGTCCGGCCACCGGTACGCGCCTGCGATGCCACACATGTCTACCGCGCCTCCTGGTCGTTGTCCGGGACCGGTGCGGTGCGCACCGGCAGCCGCCGGCCGGCCCCGTTCAGCCGGGCCTGCCGCTCGCCGCGCCCGCGCGGCGCGGGGCGCGGTCCGTCGGGTCCGTCCCACAGCGTGCCGTCGGTCCTGTCCCGCGGGTCGGGGTCGATCAGCACCACACCGCTCACCGCGATGCGCTGCTCGGTGAGCTGCCGTGCCACGGTGTGCAGCCATGCGGTACTGCCGTGCCCGGCCCGCACGACGAGCACGGCCCGGGAGCCGAGGTGGCGGAGGTCGGTCCACGCCGTGCCCGGCGCCACCGAGCCGACACCGATCCGCAGCCTCTCCTGCGCCCCGGCCTCGGCGCTCTCACCGCCGACCACCTCCGGGCCGACCACCTCCGGGCCGCCCGGCTTCGGGCGTCTCCCGGCGAGCTGCGGGCCCGGCAGTCCGTCGACGAGGACCACCGGCCCGTCCGCCGCCAGCGCCTCGGCGAGGTCCCGCGCGATCACGCTCGCGCCGCGCGCACACCCGAGTTCCAGCAGCGACAGCTCCGGCAGCGACCGCGGCTCCTCACGGCCGCGCACGGTGCGTGCCAGCGTCGCCGCGAGCCGCTCGCGCGCCCTGCGGGTCCTTCGGCGCCGCCACGGCCCGCCCGGCCGGTGGGGCAGCTCCGCGATGACCGAGGCGCCCAGGTGCGCGGCGATGTCACGGCGTAGCACCGGCCGGTCCGCCACCACGGAGGTGACCGCGGCCAGCGCGAGTCCGACGACGAGGCCGAGCACGAGTCCGATCCCGGCGTTGGTGGCTGCGGCCCTGGGCAGCGAGCGCCGCACCGCGCGCGGGGCGTCCACGATCTGCGTACCGGCGACGAGCCGGGGGGTGCCGGTGCCCGCCTCGGCGGCGCGCTGGTCGAAGTCGGTGATCCGCGAGTTGAGTTCGGCCCGGCGGGCGAAGAGCGACTCGATGCTCGCCGCCCCCTGCGGATCGCTCTCCGGCGACCGGCCGCCGATCGCCCCGTTGACCTGGGCGAGCTCGGTCCGCATCCGGTCACGCTGGTCGAGCAGCGCCTTCGCCTCGGCCTCGGCGGTCTCCCGCATCCGCCGCACATGGTCCGCGACGAACGCGTCGGCCAGCGCCTTGGCGCGAGCCACCGCCTGCGCGTCGCTCCCGGCGGACACGTCGATCCGCATCAGGTTGTTGCTCAGGGCGGCGCCCCGGTAGTCCCGCAGGAAGTCCTCCGGCTCGTCCTGGGAGCCGAGCGACCGCAGGGCCTGACCGGCGATCCGCGTGGTGGCCAGAAGTGCGACGTCGGTACGGATCAGGGTTCCGGTGTCGTTGGGCTGGTCCTCCCGGTGCGCGACGAGGACCGTGGTCACCGCGGTCGGCGGGGTCGGCAGCAGGACCGCCAGGGCCGTACCGGCCAGCAGCCCCAGCAGCGCCATGGCGTACCAGAGGCGGCGGCGCCTGCGCACCGCCACCACCAGCGCCTGCAGGTCGATGAGCGGAGCCACCGCGGACGGCTCCGAGGCCGTGCGCGCCGTCACCGCGGACCCCCCGTCCCCCGGCCGCCGACCGCGAGCACGGGAGCGGCCTCGTCCGCCTGCGGGCCGTCGGACGGCGCCGGGCGGGCCCGCACCGTACCGGCGACGACGACGCCGACGACCTCGTGCCCGCCGTCCGCGCACGCCCCGGCGACCTCGGCGAGTTCCTGCGCGGTCCAGTGGCCCGCGCCGAGTACGACCAGGGCGCCGGACCCGGTGTCGCACTCGGGCACCGTCGGCCGCTCCATTCCCACCTCGAACACCCGCAGCAGGGGGCCTTTCTCGTCCGGCGTGCTCGGGGACGGCGTGGCCGCTGCCTCGGACACGAGCTGGTCGGCGGCCCGGCGAGCAGTGTCGTCGCCGGCCGGTACGACGACCAAAAGGCTCTTTGGGGGCGGTAGTTGGTCCCGTAGGCGGGCGCACACCCGCTGGTAGCGAAGACGCCTGTCCGCCTCGCCCCCCGACCTCCGCGGGGGCGGCACGTCCCACCGGGTGTCGGCCCCGAGCAGCCGGCGTAACCGGGGCCAGGGGCCTTGGCCGGCCGTCCGCCGCGCACGCGGCCCGTCAGGTACGTCGACGGTGCCCAGCAGTGTGCAGCCCAGCGCCGCCGCCAACTCCGGCCCGGTGCGCGGCCTGCGGTTCGCCCGCGCGGCCCCGAGATGGGCGACGACCGTCACCAGCAGGAACAACAGCGCCCCGCCGGCGACCAGATGCGTCCTCGTCGGCGGCGCGGCGCCGGTGGGCCGGGGAGCGGGGCCCATGACCACCATGCCGGCCGTACTGGTCGTCGGGTCGGCAGCGGCCAGCTTCTCCATGGCCTCCTCCAGCGTGCTGCGCAGCCTTTCCAGCGCGGTGCGTGCCTGCACGCTCTCCACGGACCGGCCAGGATCGGCCGCGTTGGCCAGGTCGGTGATACGGCGGTTGGTCTGCACCACCTGCTGCCGCAACGCCTCGGGCCCGGAGGTGGCCGTGGAGTCGGTCGCGCCGCCCCCGAGCCGCGCGGCGAACATGACGAACTGCCGGGCCACCTCGTCGGCAAGGCGCTGCGCACGCTCCGGGGTGGCGGCCGTACCCGAGATCCTGACGATGTTGCCCTCGGCGGCGCCGGCGCCCACCCGCTCCCGCAGCGGCCCCTCGCCGGCCTCCGGGCGGCCGAGAGCGGCAGCCACGCGGTCGACCACCACCGAACTGGTCGCGATGCCCACCTGGGTCAGCAGCTCACGCTCCTCCCACTGCCCCGGCAGCAGCACCGACGCCGACGCCGTGTACCGCGGCGGGAGCAGCAGCGAGGCGCCGAACCCGACGAGCGCGCCGAGCACGGTGAGAACGGCGAGCAGCCGCCGGCGCCTGCGAAGGATCCGTGCGACCGTGGCCAGGCGTATCGTGTCCTCGCTCAACTGCGCTGCCTCTTCCGGGCCCTGGGCGCCCTGGTCGCCGTGGCCCGGGGGCGTGGGCGGCAGGCGGCGGCGTAGGCGGCGAGCAGCGCGACCTGGGAGTTCCGCCAGGACAGTTCTCCGCCGACCCGCTCCTGGCCGATCTTGCCCATCCGGGCCCGCAGGCCGGGATCGTCCAGCAGCACGGCGATGAGCTCGGCGAACGCCCTCTCGTCGTTCGCGGGCGCGTAGAGGGCGGCCTCACCGGCGGAGACCCGCGCCTCGCGGAGGTCGAAGGAGACGACAGGCCGTGCCATCGCCATGTACTCCAGGACCTTGTTCATGGTCGACACGTCGTTGAGCGGGTTGCGCGGGTCGGGGGAGAGGCACACGTCCGCGGTGGACAGGTGGCGCAGCAGGTCGCCGTCCGGGATGCGCCCGGTGAACTCCACCTGCGCGCCGAGCCCGAGCCGCCCGGAAAGCTCCACCATCGCGTCGAAGGCGTCGCCCGAGCCGATGAACACCGCGTGCCAGTCGCTCCGCCCCAACTCGTCCCGCAGCTTGGCGAGGGCGCGCAGGGCGTAGTCGACGCCGTCCTGCGGTCCCATGACGCCGAGATAGCACAGCAGATGGGGTTTGCCCCGCTTCAACTCCGGTTCCGGCGGCACCGGTTGGAACCGGTCGGTCCGGGGTGCGCTGCGCACCACGAAGACGTCCTCGGGCCGCCGGCCGCCACGGCGCACCGCGACGTCCCGGTAGCTCTCGTTCGTGGCGAGCACGATGTCCGCCGCCCGGTAGGTCAGCCGCTCCAGCGCGCACACCGCGCGGTGCAGCAGGTCCTCGCCGCGGTCGAACCGGGAGAGGTACAGCTCCGGCACCAGGTCGTGCTGGTCGAAGACGAACCGTGCGCCACGCCGCTTGAGCCACAGCGCGGGCAGGAACAGGAGGTCGGGCGGGTTGCAGGCGTGCACCACGTCGACCGGGCCGACCTTGCGGGCCAGCCGGGCGGTGTGCCACAGCGCCGCACCGTACTCCCGCAGATAGCCGGCCGGCCCCCCGGTGGCCGCGCGCAGCGGGTAACGGTGGATGCGCACCCCGTCGACGACGGCCTCCGCCTCCGTGTCCCGCTTCTCCCCCCGGGGGCAGACGACGTGCACCTCCCAGCCCGCGTCACGCAGCGTCGTCGCCTCCTGCCACACCCGCCGGTCGAACGGCACCGAAAGGTTCTCCACCAGGATCAGGGCGCGACGGCCCGGCCGGCCGCCCCGTGCCGTGCCCTCGGACCCGGCGGACGGGCCGGCCGCGCCGCCGGACCCGGAAGCCGGGCCGCCTGTCCCGTCGAACGACGTGTCACCAGGCAAGGCCCACGTACCCCTGTTCGGCCCGGCGCGCATCGGCGTCGGGGAGGTGGACGAGGTCGATGAGCACCGGCCCCTCGCCGTGGGGGAGCGCGGCGAGAACCGCGGGGTCCCTGGTGCCCACCAGGCACACCTCGGCGTGCGCCAGCACCTCGTCGACGGAGTCCGCGAGCAGTTGCGCGAGGTGCGGCAGCCTGGTCTCGATGTACTCGCGGTTCGCGCCGAGCAGCCGGGAGAGGCTCACGTTGGCGTCGTAGATCCTCAGGTCGTAGCCCTTGCCGAGGAGTGTCTCCGCCAGCTCGACCAGCGGACTCTCGCGCAGGTCGTCGGTGCCGGGTTTGAAGGAGAGGCCGAACAGCCCCGCCCGGCGTTTGCCGGTGCGCTCCACCATGTCCACCGCACGTTGCAGATGTGCGGCGTTGGACGGCAGTACGTGCGCGAGGATGGGCACCGAGACGTCGGCCCGCTGCGCGGCGTGGACCAGGCTGCGCAGGTCCTTGGGCAGGCAGGAGCCGCCGAAGGCGAAGCCGGGCCGCAGATAGGCGGGGCTGATGTTCAGCTTGCGGTCTGCCAGGAACACGTCCATCACCTGGTGCGAGTCCACGCCGAGCGCCTGGCACACCGCGCCGAGCTCGTTGGCGAAGCCGATCTTGAGGCCGTGGAAGGCGTTGTCCGCGTACTTGATCGCCTCGGCCGTCGGGACCGGCACCCGGAACACCTCGCCGGGCAAGGTCTCGTAGAGCGCGGTCACCACGTCGCCGCTCGCCCGGTCGAATTCGCCGACGACGGTCTTGGGCGGGTCGAAGAAGTCCTGCACGCTCGTGCCCTCGCGCAGGAACTCCGGGTTCACCGCGACCCCGAAGTCCACTCCCGCGGTGCCGCCGACGGCCTTCTCCAGGATCGGCACCAGCAGGTTGAGACAGGTGCCGGGGAGCATGGTGCTGCGGAAGACGACGGTCTGCCGCCCGCCCCGCTCGGCGAGCGCCACGCCGATCTGCTCGGTGACCCGTTCCAGATACGTGGTGCACAGGCTGCCGTTGGGCTCCGACGGGGTGCCCACACAGATCAGCGACACCTCGCTGCCCATGATCGCTTCGCGGACGTCGCCGGTGGCGCGCAGCGCTCCCGTCCGCACGACCTCGGCGACGAGTTCACCGATGCGTTCCTCCACCACCGGGGCCCTGCCGTCGTTGACCAGGTCGACCTTCACCTGGTTCACGTCCACCCCGATGACCTCGTGACCCATGCCGGCCAGGCACGCGGCGGAAACACAGCCGACGTAACCGAGCCCGAAAACGCTGACCCTCATGACCCCTCCCTCCCCTCGGACAGGCCCTCGCGGCCTGCGTTCCGCGCGCCGGCCGGACGGCCGCCCCCGCGCATCAGTACGCCCCCACCCACCGGCGACCCCGGGGGAGCGGCCACGCGGCCGCCCCCGCGCATCAGTACGCCCCTTGCCCGTGCAGCACCGCACGCAGTGTCTTCCACAAGATCACCGCGTCCAGGGCGAGCGACCAGTCCTCCACGTACCGCAGGTCGAGCCGGACCGCCTCCTCCCAGGGCAGGTCGCTGCGTCCGCTGATCTGCCACAGCCCGGTGAGCCCGGGTTTGACCAGCAGCCGCCGACGGATGTCCGGGCCGTACGCCGCGGACTCCTCGGGCAACGGAGGCCGCGGCCCCACGAGCGACATCGATCCGGTGAGTACGTTGAACAGCTGCGGCAGCTCGTCGAGCGAGTACCGGCGCAGCACCGCACCCACCCGGGTCACCCGCGGATCACGCCGCAGTTTGAACAGCAGTCCCGCGCCCTCGTTCAGGCCGGCCAGTTCGGCCCGCGCGTCGTGCGCACCGGCGACCATGGTGCGGAACTTGAAGATGGTGAACTCGCAGCCGTCCTTGCCGACCCTGCGCTGTCGGTAGACCGCGCCGCCCCGGCTGTCCACGAGCACGAGCAGCCCGACGAGCAGCAGCAGGGGCGCCAGCAGCAGCAACAGGACCGCCGCTCCCGTCCGGTCGACGACCGTCTTCACCACCCGGTGGCCCCCGGTGAAGGCGGGCATGCTCACCCGCAACAGCGGTATGCCGAGCACCGCGTCCACGTGCAGCCGCGGGCCGGCCACCTCCATCAGTACGGGCGCCACGACCATCTCGGCGTCACTGCCTTCGAGGTTCCAGGCCAGCCGCTGCAACCGGTCGGGCGACCAGTGCGGGTCGGAGGTGAGGGCAACCACGCGGTAGCCGTCGCGGCGGACGTGACCCGCCACGTCCGTGAGCTGTCCGACGACCGGCACCCCGTCCAGCCGGTCGCCGTCGAGGCCGCGGCCGTCCGTCGTGCACACGGCGTCCACCCGCCAGCCGA
Organism: Streptomyces sp. NPDC091272; assembly: GCF_044757485.1. Lineage (NCBI taxonomy): Bacteria > Bacillati > Actinomycetota > Actinomycetes > Kitasatosporales > Streptomycetaceae > Streptomyces > Streptomyces sp. NPDC091272. The sequence continues at coordinate 31,715 of NZ_JBIVVC010000013.1, read as the reverse complement.
GGTGCGGGAATCTTCGGGTCCTGGCGATCAGGTCGCGCACGGTCTCCAGACTCCCGGCGGCCAGCACCGGGCGCAGACACCGCCCTTCCTTGCGTTGCTTGTGCAGCCAGACGCGCAGCAGATACCGCGCGATCATGGTGAGCAGCGCGAGCGCGGGCATCGCGACGAAGATCCAGAGCTTGATGTTGCGCGAGGCGAGAGCGATGCCGCCGAGCGCCAGGACCACGGTCGCCATGAACAGCGAGCGCCCGAGCCGGCGGAACTCCTCGGCGCCCTGGCCGAGTACGGCGGGAGCCCAGGAGCGGCTCACCGCCAGCGCTCCCAGCACCAGCAGTTCGGTGCCGAAGGCGAGGATGATCCATTTCTCGTGCCAGTTGGCCGCGTCCCTGGCTCCGAAGACATTGCCGATGGTCGCCGCCACGACGGCGGTGGTCACGGTGTCGCTAATGATCACGGTACGGCGGTACCGCTGCTCCCAGTCACTCGCGGGCCGGCTGATCACCGCATTCGCCGAGCGCCCGCGCGCCGACGGAAACGGGCTGACTAAATCCCCTTGCTGCACGGAATCCCCCAGGTCGCCAGTGGTTCGACGCGCTCGCCTAACACCGCTTCCTCTCCCCCCGGGAGGCCCCCCGGCCCCCGCACTGGATCTTCCCCGCGTGAGGCCCCCGCCTCCGCGCCGCGCTGTTCCTGTGCCGGTTCCAGTTCGGTGCCACGCGGGACAACACACCTCGGCGGCACGGGAGCCCAACTTCCCTGCCGAACCTGCGTGGTGCGCGGACCCGTCGAACCTCAGACGCTTCCCCCGGGTCGACCAGACCTAATGATCATTAATGGCTTCTTCTTGATCATTAATGGTCTCTTCGTGCCCGAACGGCTGAAGCACGGTCAATCTAGACCATCGAGGCGAGGTTGCAGAGAGGATGTGTGAAATTCGTGACCAACCTTTGAGGATGGCGCCTTGGCGCGGCCACCGGCCGACGGCAGACGGCGGTCACGACACGCGGTGTGAGCTGCGGCTTCGTGGGCTGCGCCGACGGGTGCGGCGGGCCCGCCGAAGCCGCCCGGGGGTCAGGCCCTCTTGGTGAACACGAGCACTTCTGTGGAGGCGACCCCCAGGGGCGCCAGGAAACTTCCCGTCAGATCGCAGCCGAGCGTCGCGAAGAGGTCCACGCACGTCCGGCGGGGCAGGGCCGACGGAAAGGAGCCGTGGCCCGCGCCGCCCCGGGTCGCCCAGGTGCGTACCGCGGCCGGATCGAGACAGGTCTCCGTCATCACGTCGAAGACGATCCGGCCACCGGGCCGGGTGACGCGCGCCATCTCGAAGAAGTAGCGGGAGGCACAGAGGAAGGTCACCGTGTTGAAGACCTTGTGGGCCTGAACGAGGTCGACGCTCCCGTCGGCCGTAGGGGCGAGACTGCAACCCTCGGTCGGTCGCGCGACCACACCGGACGCGCCGAAGGTGTCCACCAGGTAGTCCGCCCAGGGCGCCGCCGTCTCGTAGATCTCGTAACGGGCCGGTGCGCACTCCTCCAGCGTCCTCTCCAGGTACCTGCCGGAGCCGGGGCCGATCTCCAGCACCGTGTCGAGCCCGCCGGCGAACACGCCGAGTGCGCGCAGCTGTTCGACGGTGGAGCGGGTGGCGCCCGGCGTCCCGTTCATCACCCCGTCGATGTGGTCCCCGACCGACAGGCCGGACGCCCGCGCCGCCCGCATCGTCGCCTCGAACGGAATGAAGTCGTCGACGCCCGCGAGGTTGTTGGTGCTGCGCACGATGTCGAAGCCCGCATGCCTCACGAGACGCCTCACCCCCGACTTCACCACTGACGTGCCCCTGCCCGCTGCCCTCATCAGAAATGACCCCCCCAGGTCGTGACCTGCTCGGTGTCAGCAGCATAGGAGCGCCCACCCGCACGCGCAGTGGGACGGCGAATTCGTGCCCGTACCGGCGCCCGGCACCGGGACCGAGGCCGGCACCCGGCGCCCCGGAATCGGCTCCGAGGCCGGCGCTCGACGGCGCGGCATCGGGTCCGAAGGCGGCACCCGGCGGCGCGGCATCGGGGTCCGAAAGGCGGCCCCCGGTGGCTCGGCATCGGCTACGGTCCTTGGCTGTGAACCGTACCGAGCGTCTGTACGCACTGGTGGAAGAGTTGCGCGCGGTCTCGCCGCGGCCCCGCAGCGCCCGGTGGCTCGCCGAACGATTCGGCGTCAGCACCCGCACCGTCGAGCGCGACCTCAACGCCCTGCAGCAGTCCGGGGTGCCGCTCTACGCCGAAACCGGCCGCAGCGGCGGATACGTGGTGGACAAGGACCACACGCTGCCGCCCCTGACCCTCACCCCCGCCGAGGCGGCTGCCCTGGCCGTCGCCGCGCACCGGCTGAGCGGGACGCCGTTCGCCGCGGACGCCCGCTCGGCGTTGCACAAGGTGTGCGCCGTCATGCCGCAGCGTGAACGGCAAACCGCGCGCGAGCTCGCCGCCCGGATCCGGCTCGACGCACGGCCCGCCCAGCCGTCCGCGCTCCCGCACACCCTGTGCGAGGCGCTCTCGGCCCGTCGGCTGCTGCTCCTGCGCCACGCCGACGCGCAGGGCGAGGTCGGCGAAGGCACCGTCGAGCCCCTGGGTTTCATGGAGGGCGACCCCTGGCACTTCGTCGGTTGGTGCCGGCACAACCGCGCCGTGCGGGCCTTCCGGCTCGACCGCATCCGCGAGGTGCGGGTACTCGAAGAGGTGGTGGAGCCCCGGGCGGTCGACCTCGCCGGACTGGACACCTCGGGCGGCGGTCGAGTCTCACTCGACGACCTCTACGGTTTCGCTTGAGCCACCGCCGGCCGGGCCAAACACCGACAGGGGGCTGTCGCCCCGGGCCCGGAGGCTGGGGGAGCACGTACCGACCACGGAAGGCACCCATGTCTGAGACGACGGCCCCCCTCACCGACCGCGCACCGCTGACCAGGGACGCCGGAAACCGACTGGTGGACAGCTGGGCGGCGCTCTGGAACGGCGATGTCGCCCTCGCCGAGAAGATCCTCGCCCCGGGCTTCCGGCTGTACTTCGCGGACGACTTCGACGGCACCGGCTCCGCCCACACCTTCGGTCAGGACGAACTGACCGCGTTCATCGCCGCCAACAGCCGGGCCTTCACCGGCCTGACCTTCGCCGCCGAGGCCGCACCGCTGGTCGACTCCGAGCGTGGCGAGATCGCCTGCCGGTGGAGCGAGAGCCACGCCGACGGCGAAACCGTCGTCGTCAAGAGCGGCATCGACATGTTCGCCGTCACGGACGGCCGGATCACCGCCGTGTGGTCACTCACCGGCAACCACCGGTTCGCCGCCTGACCCGAGTGCCGCCGCTCACCGCCCGCTCCCGTCGGCGGGCAGGATGCGGCGCAGCCGGCCGGGCGGTGCGGGGCGCGAGCGCCACTCGCGGGGATAGCCCACCGACACCTCCTCGAAGCGGACTCCCTCGTGCCAGGTGGTCCTGGGGATGTGGAGATGGCCGTACACCATGGCGGACACCCGGAACCTGCGGTGCCAGTCGGCGGTGAGCCGGGTGCCGCACCACATGGCGAACTCCGGATACCACAGGACGTCCATGGGATGACGGTCCAGCGGGTAGTGGTTGACGAGCACGGTCGGCAGGTCCTCGGGCAGCGCCGCCAGCCGGCGCTCGGTCTCCGCGACCCGGTCCCTGCACCAGGCCTCACGGCTCGGATAGGGGTCGGGGTGCAGCAGGTACTCGTCGTTGCAGACGACGCCCGTCCCGTGTGCGTGGGCGAGCCCCTCGTCCTTGGTGGTGCAGCCGGCCGGCAGGAAGCTGTAGTCGTACAGCAGGAACAGCGGGGCGACGGCGACCGGGCCGCCGGGACCCTCCCACACGGGGTAGGGGTCTTCCGGGGTGAGCACTCCCAACTCCCGGCACATCTCCACCAGATGCTGGTAGCGCTCAACGCCCCGCAGGGTGACGGTGTCCTTCGGGTGGGTCCACAGTTCGTGGTTGCCCGGGGCCCAGACGACCTTGCGGAAGCGGCCGGCCAGAGTTTCGAGGGCCCACCGGATGTCGGCCACCGTCTCGGCGACGTCACCGGCCACCAGCAGCCAGTCGTCCTCGGAGCCGGGCACCATCTCCTCCACCAGCGCCCGGTTCTCGGCGTAACCGATGTGCAGGTCGCTGATGGCCAGTAGCTGTCCGGATCCCGCAGCCATCGTGTCCCCCTCGTTCGCGCACGCACAGATGATCGCCCCTACGAGAACACACCTCGTCCTCCCGGGAAAGAGGTGTCCGCCCGCACACGCCGGGGAGCGGGCGGACGGACACCGTTCGACGGACCTCTGCAAACGGACCCCTAGAAGGTGTACTCCGCGGTGGCCGAGCACTTGCCGGTGCTGCCGCCCGTCTCGACCCCGACGTCCACGCCCTCCCCGTTCGTCGCGGCGGTGACACTGCCGGTGCCGAAGCCGCAGGAGGCCCCCACCTGGCCGCCGCTGTCCATGTCCCCGGTGTCGGCGCCGAGGCCCAGGCTCGCGCCGGGCGAGCCGAAGCCGAAGCTGAGGGTCGGTTTGATCTCGTTGCCGTCCGTCTTGCCGCCGATCCCGATGCAGATGCCGTAGCAGAGCTCACCCTTGAGGGAACTCGTCACCAGGCCGGACGGGTCGATCCGGTTCAACGGGTCGCCCTCGGCGTACAGATACGGGTTCTTCTCCTGGCCCGAGGGGTCGGGCTGGGTGAACCGGCCGAGCACCGGGTCGTAGTAGCGGGCGCCGTAGTGGTAGAGCCCGGTCGGATCCTGGTAACCGCCCGCGAACCGGTACGGCTGCGGCACGGTCTCGGTGGTGCCGGTCCTGGCGACACCGGTCGGCGTGTAGAGGTAGGTGTTGACCCGCTTGCCCGCCTCGTCCACCAGGCCGATGACGGAGCCCAGCGCGTCGGTCAGGTAGTAGTAGCTCCTGCCGCCCGTACGGGCCGAGTTGAGGGTGCCGCCCGGCTCGCGGATGAACTCGGTGTCCTTGGTGCCGACCGTCTGGCCGGAGAGCCCCAGCGGGCCGTTGTGGAAGACGGTGTCGCCGAACCTGGTGCGCTCACTGCTGTCGGTGCTCGCGTAGGCCCCCGTGTAGGTGGTGGCGCCCACCGTCACCGACCTCAGCTGGTGGAAGTCGGTGTACTTCTCCCCGCTGCGGGCGCTCTCGGCAGTGGGCGCGCCCGACGTCTCGTTGCCCGCCTTGTCGTACGACCAGCCCGTCGTGACGCCGTTCTTGGCGTTGAGCTGGGAGGCGTCGTTGTACGTGTACTGGGTGGCCGCCCGGCAGCCGGGCGCGTCGCCCTGCGAGGTGAGGTTGCCGGCCGGGTCGAAGCAGTACTGCCAGGACGTGCGGACGCCCGAGGACTTGGTCTCCGCGCCGAGGGAGACCCGGCCGGTGTCGTCGTAGGAGTACGCCGTGCGCGCCTTGGTGAGGTTGTCCGTGCGGGAGCGGACCTTGGTGCCGTCCAGCGACTCGCCGCCTGCGACGTACCCGTAGGTGTAGGAGAGGTCGCTCAGGACGACCCCGGAAGGGGCGATCGCCCGGATGTTCTCGGGGCGCCCCGAGTTGTCGAGCTTCTGGCTCTGCACCGTGCCGCCCGGGTAGGTGGTTTTGGTGCGCTCGTCGTTGTTGTTGTACTCGTAGGTCGTCTTCTTGTTCTGCGGGTCGACCAGCGAGGAGAGCCGCCCGGCCGCGTCCCACGCGTAGTCCGTGACGCCGCCGGGGTCGGTGTAGGTGTCGACGTCGCCGTCGGCGGTGTAGGCCAGCACCGTCTGCGAGCCGTCCTGGAGGGTACGGATGGTCTCGCGGCTCAGCGCGTCGAACTGGTAGCTCTGCTCACCGGTCGCGTCCGTGCGCGAGGACATGTTGCCGTCGCCGTCGTAGGTGTAGGTGACCGTGGCGTAGCCGGACGTGTCGACCTTGGTGACGCGGTCGCGCCTGTCGTACGTGTACAGCGTCTTGACCCCGCGGGGGTCGGTCGCCGTCGCGGTGCGTCCCAGCGCGTCGTAGGTGTAGCGGGTGACGCCGAGCGGGGCGGGCGGTGTGACGCTCTGCAGGTTGCCGCTCGTGTCGTAGCGGAACGAGGTCTTCTTGCCGTTGCCGTCGGTGGCAGTGCAGCGCTGGCCCTGGAAGCCGCCGCAGGTGGGGGCGGCCTCGTTGTAGGTGAAGGTGACGGTCGCGCCACCGCTTCCCAGGGTGGCCACCGAGGTGGTGTTGCCCGCCGCGTCGTACGCGTAGTCGCTCTTCTGCCCGTCCGCGCCGGTGCTGCTCTTCTGCCGCTCGGTGCCGGCGACGGTCTGCCAGCTCCCGGTGGCGGTCGCACCGGTGGGCAGCTTGGCCGACGTCGGGTTGTTGCGGGCGTCCCAGCCGTAGGTGGTGACGTTGCCGCCCATACCGCCGCTGCCGGTGCCCATGGCGTCGGTGGCGGTCTGCACCTGGTGGTTCTGGTACGTCGTGGAGCGCGTGTGGCCGAGGCCGTCGAGGACGTTGGTGACCTCGCCGTCGGCGTTGTGGTCGTAGGTGGTGGTGTGCCCGAGAGGGTCGGCGACCTTGGTCGTCCCCGCGTCGGTCGCCTGCGGCGCGCTGTAGGTGTACGTGTAGGTCGGTCCGCCGGTGCTGCCCTCCGCGTGACGCCGGATCGAGGTGACCCGGTCCTGCGCGTCGTAGGTGAAGGAGGTGGAGCGGTTCTCCGGCGTCGTCACCTTGACCAGGCGGCCGTCGGCGTCGTACCCGAAGCGGGTCGCCTTGCCCTCGCTGTCCGTGGTGCGCACGACGTTGCCGTGTGCGGCGTCGAGGTCGTAGCCGACGCTCCGGCCGGTGTGGTCGGTGGCCTGCCAGTGGACGGCGGTGGTGCGCACCAGGTCGACCCAGCGCCCGGAGCGGGTCTCGGTGACCTTGAACCCGGTGTCGGAGCCGTCGGCGGTGTGCGCGGCGACGGTGATCTCACCCTTGTTGCGGTCGGTGATCTTCGTGAGCCTGCCGTTGGCGTCGTACGTGTCTGCGGTGCCGGACTTGCGGTCGGTGAGGGTGTACGTGCCGTCGGCGTTCTTCACCAGGTCCTTCGAGTACCCGGCGGGGGTGGCCAGCGAGCCGTCCGCGTTGGCGGTGTACTCCACGGTCGCGCCGGACTCGTCGTAGAGCAGGACCATGCCGGTGAAGCTGAGATCCAGGCTCCGTTCGTACCCCAGCCACCACGGCGCGGACACCTGCCCGTCGGGCGCGTCGAAGGAGTTGTACGTACGGGTGAGGCGAAGGGACTGGCCGACGCCGCTCACGTCGAAGTCGGTGGCGGCGAGCATGAGGTTACCGGTGGAGTAACTGACCCTGCCGACAAGGGAGTCGGTGATACGGAAGTTGGATATCCGGTGCCAGGGCACGTCGCCCTGGTCGCGGGGGACGTACCGCGCGATGCCGCCCGGCTGGGGGTCGGACGGTATCGAGCGGGGCGGCACGGTGACACCGGCCCGTACGGGCGGCATCGCGGCCCGGCCGCGGTCGCCCCAGTGCGAGCCGCCGGGCGGCGGCGGGGGCGGCGCCGCGAACGCCGGACTCAGCACGGACGCGCCGAGCGCGAGGGTGAGGGTGGCGACGGCGAGCACACGGGCGCGGGCTCCGGCCGTCGAGGGTCTGCCGGATGAGCGGGATCTGCGCGAGGCGCGGGATGCACGGGAGGCACGTGAGGTAGGTGAGGTACGCGAGGTACGTGAGGCTGACACTTCGTCCCCAAGATGAAGGAAGTGTGACCCTTGTGGTCACCGATGTCCCTCAAAGTGACACCGACCCCTCGGTCAACTCGGCGCCGTTCCCCCGGAATCGCTTTCCATGTCGTCAGGAACACGCCAAACCCCAACAGGCCCTCAGTCTGCCCCACCCGAACACAACGCCCTGACCTGGTACGGAGCGAGAAGCCTGCGCCCCGGAGAAAGGCGGGATCGGCCCCCCGGAACGCATTCCTCCACCAGCATCGTGAAGGCGTTCACGTACTCGGCGCGGCCACCCCACCGCTCACAAGCGGAATCCATGCCCCCGCGCCACCGCAACCACCACCACACCAGGAGCCCGCATGTCCCCGCACCTCCGCGCCCTCGCCACGGTGCCCGTCGCCGTTTCCGCGCTCTTCGCCGCGTCGCTCGCCCTGGCCCCGGCGGCTGCGGCGGAGCCGAACCCGCCCAATTGCGAGAAGGAGTACTTCTGCATGTACGCGGGCGAGGGCCAGAGCGGACAGCTCCTGCTCAAGACCAAGGACAACTGGACCGGCAACGTCCCGGCGAGATCCGTCTTCAACAACGGCATCCCCTACCCCGAGGCCGACCACGTCCAGCTGACCTGGACCTACAACGGCGGCACCTACGAGGAGTGCCTGCACTACAACCCCGGCCCCGACCCGTACCCCTACAAGCTGAGCTTCGCGGAAGGCGTGGCAGTGACGAAGGTGGTCTGGCGCGGGGAGTGCTGACCCCCACCACCTGAGCAGCCGGGGCCGGCTCCGTCCGAGGGCCGGCCCCACCTGCTCGTCACGGATCGCCGACGTGTCACCGCTTCCCGCGCCGTATCAGCAGCGTCACCAGGATCACGGCGAAGACGACGAAGACGATGACGAACACGGTCGCTCCCGTGCCCGACGACCACATCTTGGCCAACTCGACGGACGACTGCTCTTGCACGCCGACTCCCCCTCTCCCCGGGCCGAACCCGGACCCACCGCGGCACACCCGCACCGCCGTGCAGTCCGCATGCCCCCTGTGCCCTGCCCCGAACCCTCCACGCGGTCAGACGCGGCCGGCGCTCTGGGGCTTTCGTGAAGTCGGACGACGCATGCGCAGCCGTGCCCGGTCTTCCGACCTCGCTGACCTTCGTTGGAGAAGCGAAGAGGGCCCCTAACTCATGCGCGAGGTCAGGGTGAACCCGCCGTCCACCGCGAGCACCGTGCCAGTGATGAAGGCGGCCTCCTGAGAGGCCAGGAACAGGGCAGCGTTGGCAACGTCCCAGCTCGTGCCCTGATGCCCCATCGGCACCAGTGCGGCCCGCTTGGCGGCCACGTCCTCGCGGGAGGCGCCTCCCGCTCTGGCCGGGGCGTCGACGCCCATGGGGGTGTCCATCATGCCGGGGGCGATGCAGTTGATCCGGATTCCGTGGGGTGCGTACTCCAGTGCCAGGCTGCGGGTCATTGCGTGTACCGCGGCCTTGGATGTGGAGTAGGCGATCGCCTCGCCGCCGGCGAGCAGGCCGGCCATGGAGGAGATGTTGACGACCGCGCCGCTCCTACGCTTGCGCATGTGGGGCAGGACCGCCTTGCAGGTCAACCACATGCCGGTGAGGTTGACTTCGAAGCCCTGACGCCATGTCTGGGCGTCGAGGTCCTCGGTGCGGCCGGCGGGGACGACTCCGACGTTGTTGTGCAGCACGTCGACGTGTCCCAGGGCCGCGAGAGCCGCGTCGAGAATGCCCGCACAGTCGTCCTCGACGGTGATGTCGGCCCGGTGAGCGGTCGCCGTGCCCCCTTCCTTGCGGATCAGTTCGGCGCTCTCCTCGGCCGAGTCCAGGTCCCGGTCGACGACCAGGACCTGCGCGCCCTCGCGGGCGAGGGTGAGGGCGACCGCGCGGCCGTTGCCGGTGGTGGCGCCAGGGGTCTGGCCACCGCCGACCACGATCGCGCGCCTGCCCTGAAGCCGTCCGCTCACAGGTCCTCCACTGGTGATGTTGTGCCGGTGACCTTGTCGACGGTCCATTCGAAGGAGGTGGCGACGGGCCAACCGGCGTAGTAGGCGATCTGCACGGCGATTTCCCGGAGTTCGGCCTCGGTCAGGTCACCACGGTCCAGGGCGGCCATGACGTGCGATTGTCCGTCGATCTGATGGGACTGGAGCGTGGCCAGGACCGTGAGCGTGATGATGCGCCGCTCGCGGACACTCAGTCCCGGTCTGTTCCAGAGGCCACCGAAGACGACCTTGGTCGCCAGGTCGCTGAGCGACCCAGGCTCGCTCCCGGTTGCCTCCTCCGGTACGCGCATGATTTCGGCCTGCGTGACGCGGCCGGCCGTGGCGAGAGGGGCGAAGTGGTCCGGACCCGGTGTGCGTGCCGGGCCCGGTGTGTAGTGGGTGTTCACCAGGTCACCGGCAGGGTTTCGACTCCGTAGGTGAGGGCGTCGTCGTGGAAGTGCAGTTCGCTCTGATCGACGGCGAGCCGCAGGCCCGGGATCCGCTCGAAGAGCTTCGGCCAGGCCACCTGCATCTCGACCCGGGAGAGGTTCTGGCCCAGGCACTGGTGCACGCCGTAGCCGAAGCCAATGTGTTTGCGCTCGCTGCGGGTGATGTCCAGGCGTTCGGGGTCGGCGAAGACCAGGGGGTCCCGATTGGCGGCGGGCAGGTTGCAGATGATGCCCTCGCCGGTCTTCAGGAGTACGCCGCCGACCTCGGTGTCCTCTGTCAGGACGCGGCGCGGTTCGGTCTGCACCATGCTCCAGTAGCGCATCATCTCCTCGACCGCGGTCTGGGCATACGCCGCCGGATCGGACAGCAGGATGTCGCGCTGTGCGGGTTCGCGCAGGAGGGCGAGGACGCCCAGGGAGATCATGTTGGCTGTGGTCTCGTGCCCGGCGCCGATCACGAGGACGCCGAGCCCCACGGCCTGTTCGAAGGTCAGATCGCCCTTCTCGTCGACATGGGTGTTCACCAGGCGGGACAGCAGTCCGTTGTCGGGCCGGGAGCGCTTGGCCTCCATGTGGCGTGCCAACAGCTCGTGCAGCGCGCGGTGCGCGGCCACTTTCTCGTCCTGCGCGATGGTGAGTTGCACCATCTTCTTCGAGGACTCGTGCACGGTGGGGCTCTCCTCGTAGGGGACGCCAAGGACTTCGCAGATCACGACGGTGGGCAGGGCCAGCGCGAAGTGCTCGACGAGGTCGACGGGTCCGCCCATGGCGAGCACGTCGTCGAGGAGCCGGTCGGTGAGTTCGGCGATGCGCGGGCGCAGCGCTTCGGAACGCTTGGCGGTGAAGTCCGCGTTGAGGATTCGGCGCACCTGAAGGTGCTCCGCACCGTCCTTGCGGAAGAAGATGTTGCCCTCGACCGCGGGTTGGGCGTCGCTGGTGTTGGGGAAGCCGGGGTCGGTGACGTCCGCACTGGTCGTGCCGACTGCCCCGAGGAGTTGCTGAATGTGGTCGTGCCGGGTGATCAGCCAGGGAGTACTGCCGTCCCAGATCTTCACCCGGTGCGGCCGGCCGCTCTCCCGGAAGGCCGTGGCGTCCTCGGGCGGGGAGAAGGGGCAGCCACGCTGCAGGGGGAAGGCGGGGGCGGGTTCGGAGGAGACAGTCATGGGAAACTCCTTCGCTAACGAAAGACGTGAGGTCATGCCGCGGCCGGAACCGCTCCCCGGAGCGCGCCGCCCATCAGGGGAAGGTGCAGGGCGCTCCGGGGAAAGCTGCCCGGGCCCCGGGAGGGCTGGGTCAACGGGTGACCATGAGTTTGCGGACGCCGTAGTTGGTGCCGGTGAAGTCCATGGGGACTTCCTCCAGCGGGGTGGCGAGCCGCAGGTTGGGGAAGCGCTGGAAGAGCTTGGGCAGTACGGTCCTGAGTTCGGCGCGGGCGACGTTCTGGCCGAGGCAGGCGTGGACGCCGTAGCCGAAGCCCATGTGGCGGGCCATCTTGCGGTCGATGTCGAGGGTGTCGGGGTCCTGGAAGGCGCGCGGGTCGCGATTGGCGGCGTTCATCGCGACGACGACGAGATCGCCCTTCGCCACCTGCGCGCCCGCGAGTTCGAGGTCCTCCTTGGCCACCCGGCCCAGGCCGAACTGGACGATGGTGAGGTAGCGCATCAGCTCCTCGACCGTGGTGCTGACCTTCTCCGGGTGGGCCAGCACCTGCTCGCGCTGCTCGTGGTGGGTGAGCAGGGTGAGAGTGGACAGGCCCATCATGGCGGCCGTGGTGTCGTGTCCGGCGAACAGCAGCAGCACGCCCAGGCCGATGAGCTGCTTCTCGGTCAGCGCCGCGTCGTCGCCGTCGGTCTTGTGGATCAGTTCGGCGAGGATGCCGTCGCGGGCGCCGGTGCGGCGCTTGTCGGCGACGAGCTGAGTGATGTGGTCGACGAGCCAGTGGGCGCCCTTGTCGCGCTCCGCGCGGCTCTTGGCCATGTCCATGAGGTCGACGGTGGCCTCGTGGAAGCCGTCGCGGTCCTCGTAGGGGACGCCGAGCAGTTCACAGATCACCAGGCAGGGAATGGGCAGGGCCATGGCCTGGACGAAGTCGAAGGTCTCGGGGCCCGCGGCGATGGCGTCCAGGTGCTCGTCAACGATTCTGTCGAGGTAGGGCTGGAGCTTGTTCTGCACGGCCTTGGGGGTGAAACGGGCGGTGAGCAGGCGACGGTAGGCGCCGTGTTCGGGCTCGTCCATCATCACGAAACCGGCGTCGAAGGGGGCGTCCTCGCCGGCCTCGGCGACCTCTCCCTCGGGGGTGTCGTGGCGTGGGCGCCGGGCGCTCAGACGCGGGTCGGTGAAGACCTGGCTGCCCTCCTCGAAACGCGTGACGAGCCAGCCCGTCGAGCCGTTGGGAAAGCGGACCTTGACGATGGGCTGCTCCTCCCTCAGCCCGGTGTACTCGGCCGGAGGGTCGAGGGGAGCGCCAGGATCGCGGGTGACGGGCTGGTGGACGGGGATCTCGGTCATTACTGCTGCTCCTGCGCGAGGGTGGGGGGCTGGGCGGCACCGTGCGCGTCGATCGCGGCGGTGACGCCGGTGTGGGTGGCGGTGGCCTTGCACCAGCCGGTGTAGACAGCCAGGTGCAGGACGGCCTCGCGGAGCTGCTCCGCGCTCAGCTCGCCGTTGACCAGCGCGCCATTGGCGATGACCTGCACGAGTTCGGGCCGGGCGACGGTGGCGGCGACGCCCAGGGTGAGCAGCCGACGGTCGCGGACGGACAGTCCCTCGCGGCCCCAGACCTGGGCGAAGAGGTAGTCGACGGTCTCGGTACTGAAGGGGTCGTCGGCGTCCTGGATGGCATTGCTGAAACCGGGGCCGTACGCCCGGTCCATCATGTGCAGTCCGTACGCGTGGGCGCTGTCCTTCGCCGGTGCCGGGGTCGGCGCCACATCGGCCTCCAACTGGAGGGTGCGGCGGGCCTGGGTGCGTACCGTCTCGACGAGGGGCGCCTGGACGCCAAGACTGGCGGCGAGGTCCCGGGCGGCATCGAGATCCTTGGTCATCAACGGTTCGATCTGCCTGCCGACGGCGTCGGGCAGCACGCCGTCGGCGTCCTGCATGCGCAACAGTTGCAGCAGTGTGCGCCCCTCGGGGTCGGCCGCGTCGATGACCTCGGCGAGCCGGGCAGGGTCCACGCCCGCGGCGCGGACCAGGGCCGCGGCTTCGGCGACCGTTCGCCAACTGCCGTACGTGACGACGTTGCGGGCGATCTTGGTGGCCATACCGGCACCGGCCGGGCCGCAGTGCACCACCTGCTTCGCCCAGTCCTCGATGACGGGCAGGGCCGCGTCCGCGGTCTTCTGCTCGCCGCCGAGGATGGCGACCATACCGTTCTCCGCGGCCTGGTCGCCCGGGGTCACCCCGCAGTCGAGGAAGCCCACACCGGACTTGGAGCAGAGCGCGGCCAGCTCGTGGACGACCCGCAGAGCGACCGTGGCGAGCAGGACGACGGTGAGGCCAGGCCGGGCTGCCCGCAGCAGGCCGTCCTTGCCGTCGATGACCGCACGGGCCTGGTCGGCGTTGACCACCGCGACCATCACGACATCGGACACCTCGGCCACCTCGGCAGGCGAGCCGAGCGGATCGGGCACACCGGACAGGTGTGCGGCGGCGTCGGGGCGGACGTCGTAGACCGCGGGGACGCGTCCGCTGCGGGCCAGACTGACGGCGACCCCGCCGCCGATCATGCCCAGGCCGACCACCCCGGCTCTCAAGGTGTCACTCATGCCGCACTCCCGGTGAGAAGGGGGGCCGCCGCGGCGACCTGTTCCCGGTAGCCGCGCAGGGCCCGGGCCATGTTGATGCCGACCGCCGCGCAGATCCTGCCGTTCCTGGCGTAAAGGGCGACCAACTTGCGCTCGGCGGTGCTGCCTTCGACGATGCGGACCTCGTCGGCACCGCGGGTCCGGCCGTAGATCTGGATCTTCAGGCTGTACTGGTCGGACCACACATAGGGCACCGGGTCGAACGCGACAGCCCGCTCGGGTCCGGCCAGGATGTTGCGGGCAACGGCCAGGCCCTGCTCGGCGGCGTTGGTGCGGTGCTCGATACGCCACGGTTCACCCGTGCGGGCATTGAGCCAACAAGCGACGTCACCCGCCGCCCACACCCCGAATCCGGCGTACAGGGTGGCGTCGCACTCCACCCCGTTGCCGACCGGAACGCCGCTGCCGGCCAGCCACTCGGTGTTCGGTTCGGCTCCGATACCGACCAGGAAGGTGTCCGCGGTCAGTGTGCGGCCGTCGGCGAGGCGCACCCCGTGCGCCCGTCCGCCGCCGGTGAGGACCTCGTCGACGCGGGCCCCGGCCTCGATCCGGACGCCACGTTCCTGGTGGACGGTGCGCAGCAGGGCGCCCAACTCGTCACCGAGGGCGTCACCCATCGGCTGGGCGGTGTCGGTGACGAGGGTGACCTCGCAGCCCAGGTGGCGGGCCACCGCGGCGGCCTCGGCACCGACGAAGCCGCCGCCCACCACGACCAGATGCGGCTGCTCCGCGAGGTCCTCGCGCAGCGCGAGCGCGTCCTCCAGGGTGCGCAGGACATGCACCCCGCGCACCGATTCGGTGCCCGGTAGCCGTCGGGCCCGCGTTCCGGTGGCGATGACCAGGGCGTCGTAACCGATCAGGCTTCCGTCGGCCAGGGTGATCCGGCGGGCGGAGCTGTCCAGGGCGGTGGCCGGTTGTCCCAGGCGTAGCTGGAGGTCGAGGGTGGCGATGTGGTCCTCGCCGCGCAGATGGAGCCGGTCGGTGTCCCAGGCGCCGGACAGCAGCTGCTTGGACAGCGGCGGCCGGTCGTAGGGAAGGTGCTCCTCCTCACCGATCAGCGTGAGCGATCCGGTGTAGCCCTCACGCCGCAGTCCTTCTACGACGCTCAGTCCGGCCGCGGAAGCGCCGACCACCGCGATGTGCGACGGAGCGGCGGCCGAGGCACTCACACGCGCACCTGGATCACGGCAGCCGGGCAGACCGCGGCGGCCTGGAGCACGTTCTCGGCCTGCTCGGCCGGCGGGTTGTCGTCAAGCAGGACCACGACGCCGTCCTCGTCCCGCTGGTCGAAGACCTCCGGTGCAGCCAGCACGCACTGGCCGGCACCGCAGCATTTGTCGAAGTCGATGGAGATGTCCATGAGGGGGATCCACTTCCGTCCAGCCCGTTGCCACGGGCGACGCGGGCCAGGCGCCATATAGTTGCCCTAGGCACCTAACTTAGTTCAGGGGCGACTGTACTCCCGCACATGCGGAGCAGCAACCAGCCCCAAGGAAAGGGTTGTTGATGGCGTGAAGAAAGTGTGCACACGGGTGCGCGACCGGGCGCCCGCCCCCTCGCGGAGGGGGCGGCGCACCCATTACGGCTGCGGGCCGTCCGGCTCCGGGGCGCTCCTGAGCGCCCTGATCCTGTGCGACGCCTCGGTCTCGAATCCGGGCGTGACGCGGAAAGGAACGCAGGGCGCGCGAGTCACGAGCGAGTCGACCAGTCCGTCGGCGAGCTGCAGGACCAGCCCCTCCGACGACTCGTCGCGATAGAGGCTGTGGTGCAGCGAGACCATGCCGTGCAGACCGGCCCACAGCGTCTGCGCGGCCTGTTCCACCGGCAGCGACAGGCCGAAACCGTTCTCCGCACAGCTGTGCAGGCAGGCGCGCAGACCGGCAGAGATGTGGCGGGCGGGGTGGGCGCCGATCCTGCTCGGGTCCGCCGCCGGCTGATACGCCTCGAACATGAGCCGGTAATGGCCCGGACTGCCCAGGGCGAACCGGCAGTACGCGTGTGCCTGCGCCCGGACCCGACGCTGCGGATCCGCGTCACCGCAGGCCAGGGCCGCAGCAGCCATCTGGGCGGCCAGTTCACCGTAGCGGTCCTCCAGTGCCGCCCACACCAGCTCCGTCTTGTCCTGGAAGTGCAGGTAAATGCTCGGAGCGGAGATGCCCACCTCCTTCGCAACCGCCCGCATCGTCAGCCGCTCGGCGCTGCCCCATTCGCCGAGAAGTCGCTGGACCGCGGCCACGATCTCCCGCCGACGCCGCGAACCCTGCCCGTCCCGCTGACCGCCACCGATCGGCCCTGCTTCCATCGCTTGCACTCCCCTTCCGTCAAACAGGTTAGCCAGCCCGCTCCCTCTCCCAGGACTGCAGTACGGATGATGACGGTGTGGCGACGCCGCATCCGTGTACGGCGAGACTCGGATGCCGATCGGTACGGGGTCAACACACGGGACTTCACCTGGAACCGTATTTCCCTGTGAGGTCTGCGTGTGGAAGTGGATCGAGCAAGGGCGGGTTCGTTACTGGACGGCGATCCTGAGCGCACTGCCGGCGGTTCCTCCGGTGGCCCCGCCGCCGTCGCCCTCCACCTGACCCCTGCCGCCCTCGGTAGCGATCTCGCCGGCTCCCTCCGGCTTCCCGCGCACTACTGCGGGGTCTACGGCCTGCGCCCCACGCGCGGACCAGTTCCGGCGCGCGGCCACATTCCCCGACCGCCGGGATGGATCACCAGCAACGACATGCGGGCGCCGGACGGAAGATCGTCGTGGTGCCCCAGTTGTTTGTGGTGCAGGTCTGCCCCGTGCTCACGGCCGGCCTGCATGTGCCCCGTGGTCGCGAAGCGGGGCGAGCCGCACGTCACAGGCCTCCGCATCTTCCGGTACGTCGTCGAGCAGACCATCGCCCGGCTGCCCGGCTGCCCGGCTTCCGCCGCCCACGCATCCGCTGGGAACGACGCGACGGCATCCAAGAAGCGTTCCTCGGACTTGCCGTCTGCCCTCGCCTGCGGTCAGCGCAGGCGAGGCTCCATCCGGGCGTCAGGCCGGTGTTGAAACCGTAGGTGCGAAGAACGACAGGAGTGCCGAGACGAAGGTGTCGGGCGCTTCCTCGGGCACATAGTGCCCGCATCCCTCGATTACGAGCTTTTTCACGTCGGTAGCGATGCGGCGCACATCGTCCGCGACGCCGGCACCTCGGAAGGCTGCGCCCCCAACCGCCAGTACGGGCATCGACAGAGGGGTGAGTGTCTGCTTCTGATTCTGGAGAATCGTCACATCCAGGGCACGGTAGTACTGGAAGCTGGCGTGCAGTGCACCGGGCTGGCGAAGCGCCTCGATGTAGACATCGATGACGTCCGGGTGCATGGCGCCGGGTGTGGCGCCCTTCGCGGCGAACTGATCGCGGAAGTAGAGGTCTTCACGTCCCTCGACAAGCTTTTCGTTGACGGACGGCAGCCGGTTGAACATGAAGTGCCATGTGGCTTCGACCGCGCGAGTGGCCAGCGGTGTGGCGCTCGGGTCATCGGAGATGCCCGGGAAGGCGGCTTCGGCCAGCACGAGTTGGGTGACGGGGGGGAGAGGAGCGGCAGGATCCCGAAGGCGGGACCCGAGGCCCAACGAAGACGCCGGTGCGGGCGACAGGGGTCAGGAGTGAGGAGACTTGGATGCTGGCCTGGAGCGCTTACGCGAAGCGGTCAATCGCTTCGTGACACTCCCGTCGCGGCCCGCAGCCCGACTCATGAAGCCCGGCCTCGCATGAGACGCACGGCCTTTTGCACTTCCGCGACGAAGAGCGCGGGTTCCTCCCACGCCGCGAAGTGGCCTCCCCGGTCGACAGTGTGAAAATGGGCGAGGTTGGTGAAGCGACTTTCGGTCCAGCGACGAGAGGGGCGGACTGCCTGAGAGGCTGAAGGCGGCCGGGACGGTGATCGGCCGGTCGGGGCGGGCCGGCGATGTCCAGCGCGATCGGGCGGTTTCCCAGTACAGGCGGGCGGACGTAGGGCCGGCGTTGGGCAGCCAGTAGAGCATGATGCCGTCGATGATCTCGCTGAGCGGCAGGGATGCCTCGGCGTCTCCAGGGGTGCCACTGTTGTCCTGGAACAGGGTGTAGATCCAGGAGGCGAGCCCCACGGGAGAGTCGGCCAGGGCGTAGCCAATGGTCTGGGGCCTGGACGCCTGCTGCTGGGCGTATGCGGACTGGGTTCGCCAGAACATCTCGGCCCGATCCAGCATGGCCGCCTCCTCTGCCGTGGCGTCCGCGCGTTCCTCCGGAGTGGGGGTGAAGGTCGCGAAGTTGAGGTGGATGCCCTGGAGGCCTGGGGGCCGGAGCGCGGCTATCTCTTCGGTGACGGCGCCGCCGAGGTCACCGCCCTGCGCGTACCAGTGGTCGTAACCGAGCCGGGCCATGAGGGTCGTCCAGGCCCGGGCGGTGCGCGTGAAGTCCCATCCCGGTGCGGTGGGGGCCTGGGAGAAACCGAAGCCGGGCAGGCTGGGAATGACCAGGTGGAAGGCATCGTCTACGGACCCGCCGTGATCCTGCGGGTTGGTGAGCGGGGCGATCACGTGCCGGAACTCAAGTACGGACCCCGGCCATCCGTGGGTCATCAGCAGAGGTGTGGCGTCCGCGTGAGACGAGCGGATGTGGAGGAAGGCAACGTCCAGACCGTCGATGTGGGTCGTGGAGTGGTTGTAGGAGTTGATCAGTTGCTCGGTCTGGCGCCAGTCGTAGCTGGTGCGCCAGTACTCCACAAGGCTCTGGATCTTGGCGAGCTGGGGGCCTTGGCTGGTGTCGGTGACGGTCTCGGGGGCAGGCCATCGCGTGCGGTCCAGGCGGTGGCGCAGATTTTGCAGGTCTGCCTCGGGTACGTCGATCGGGAAGGGAGTGACGGGATGCGACATGGTGTGACTCCAGAGTGAGTGCTGCAGGGCGGGTCAGACGTTGTGTCCGCCGTCCACGGTGAGGGTGGTGCCGGAGATGTGCCGCCCTCCCTCACCGACGAGATACGCGACGCTTGCCGCGATGTCCGACGGGGATCCGTAGCGGCCGAGCGGCGTAGCATCGCGCAGGGAGGCGGCCATGGGCCCCTCTGCCGGGTTGGCCTCGGTGTCCGTCGGACCGGGCTGGACCAGCACCGCCGTGATGCCCTGGGGGCCGACCTCACGGGCCAGCCCTCGGGTCAGTCCGCTCAGCGCGGACTTGCTCGCCGCGTACAGGGCGGCCCCGGGGAAGGGGATGTGATCGGCGAGGCTGCTGCCGATCGTGACGATGCGTCCGCCCGGGGGCAGGTGGCGCAGCGCCGCCTGGACGCCGATGATCACCGCGCGGACGTTCACGGCCAGCACGCGGTCGATGTCCGGGACGGTGACGTCGCGGACGGGGCCGCTCACGGTGATGCCTGCGTTGTTGACCAGGATGTCCAGTCGTCCGAGTGCCGCGGCCGCGCTCTCCACAGCGCCGGTCAGGGCGTCGGGGTCGGCGCTGTCTGCCTGCAGCGCGATCGCTGAACGCCCCGTCTCCGTAAGTTCCTTGACCAGAGCCGCCGCCTGTTCGTGAGCGTTGACATAGGTGAAAGCGACGTCGGCGCCGTCCTCGGCCAGTCGGCGGACTATCGCGGCGCCTATGCCGCGGCTTCCTCCCGTCACCAGAGCGGCTTTGCCTGACAGGTTCACCATCGCGGGCTCTCAGCTTCTCTCGACTGTTTCTTGCCTAGGCAAGTGTTACCGCGATTTTCTTGCTTGCGCAAGCGATGTCGGGCATGCTGATGGTGTGGCAGAGCAGATTCCGCTGGACCCCCAAGAAGAACAGCTTGTGCGTCAACTGGGGCGCCTCGTCCATGGTTTGCCGCGCTTCCTCGAGGAGGACATGGCGCGTATGGCCGGGATCGCGATGACCGACTTCGCTGTACTGATCGTCCTGGCGGAGACACCGGGGCAGCGCCTGCGCATGGTGGACCTGGCCTGGCACGTGGGGCTCACACCGAGCCGCATCACCCGCGTCGTCGACGGCCTGCAGGCCCGGGACCTCGTCGTGAAGGCCCGGGATCCCGACGACGCTCGAAGCAACGTCGTCTCCCTCACCGCCACCGGGCGCAGCGTGGCCGACGAGGCCCGCCCGCACTATGTGGCGAGCGTACGCAACCGCATCCTGGCCCATATCCCGCCCGAGACCATGCCCGCGACGCTCGAGGCCATCAATCGCGCCACCGACGCACTGCTCTGCGAGCACGGTCCGCGAGAGCGCTCCGGCTGACAGTTGTCGCCCTGCCTTTCCAGTGCAGCCGAGCGAGGCTCAGTCGGTCGTCCGCACGGTACGACTCCGCCCCGCGGACGTGAGTATTGGCAGCGAAACGGTGTCGGCCAGCGCCTGCTGGCCCGTGATGTTCACATGGAATCCGTCCCCGGTGTCGTAGGCGGAGCTGATGCTGTTCGGCCTCAGCGGGCCCCTGAGGACTTGATCCAAACCGAGGGCGCTGCCACTGCAGTTCGGCTGTGACGCACACGGCCGCATCACCTCGTGGACCGACACCAACAACAGCCGCTACGACTACGTCTACGACGACCAGGACCGCTGCACCTACCAGTCCGGCACCCGTGGACACGTCGAATCCCGGTTCATCTGGGGCTCCACCGACCCGGCAACCGGGCTGCGCACGAATGCACTCACCGACGGTCTCGGCCACACCAAGCGCTTCCTCGTCAACGAGCGCTCTCAGGTCGTCGCCGAGATCGATCCACTGGGCGCCACTACCCGCTTCACCCATGACCGCCGCAACCGGCTGCTGTCACGGACCGACCCACTGGGCCACGCCTGCCACTTCGCCTACGACGAGCACGGCCGCACGACGTTGGCGGAGCGCCCGGACGGCCGACAGGCGCGGGCGGCGTACGACGACAACGGCATGCCGGTACGTCTGATCGGCACCGATGGCCGCGTCACCCGCCAGATCTTCGACGAGCGCGGCAACCGCACCTCGGTAACCGATCCCTCGGGCGCGACCACGCAGTTCGCGTACGACGCGGCAGGCCATCAGACCTCGGTGACGGATCCACTCGGAGCCACCACCCGCCTCCTCCTGGACCGCCGGGGCCTCCCCGTCGAGGTCACCGACCCGTTGGGTGCCACGACCCGGTACGCACACGATGCCTTCGGCCGCACCGTCCAGATCACCGACCCGCTCGGTGCCGAAACCCGGCTGGAGTGGACGGTCGAAGGCCACCCGTCCCGGCGCACCTCCCCCGACGGCACCGTGCAGTCCTGGACCTACGACGGGGAGGGCAACTGCCTCGCCCATACCGACGCGATGGGCGGCACGACCCGCTTCACCTATACGGACTTCGACCTGCTCACGTCCCGTACCGGCCCGGACGGAGTCCGCCACGAGTTCTCCCACGACACCAACCTGCGGCTGACACGGGTGACCAACCCGCAGGGCCTGACATGGGACTACGCCTACGACGCAGCAGGCCGGCTGGCCACGGAAACCGACTTCGACGGCCGGCCACTGACCTACGCCTACGACGTGGCGGGGCACATGACCTCCAGGACGAACGGCCTGGGCCAGCGCATCGACTTCACCCACAACACCCTCGGCCAGGTCATCCGCAATGCGGCCGAAGGCACCGCGGTCACGACCCTCGAGTACGACATCTTCGACGAACTCGCCATCGCCGTAGGTCCGGACGCCCGTCTGGAACGCCTGCGAGATCGCCATGGCCGGCTGAGGTCCGAGAAGGTCAACGGCCGGACCCTGACGTACGAGTACGACGCACTGGGCCGCAGAGTGCGGCGGACGACACCCGGCGGGGCGGTCAGCGAATGGTCGTACGACGCGGCGGGCCGCAGAACGAAGCTCATCGCGTCCGGGCGCGACATTGCCTTCTCCTTCGACGCCTCGGGCCGCGAAGTGGAGCACACCGTCTCCGACTTCGTGACACTGAGCTCCTCGTTCGACGAAATGGGCCGTCTGACGGACCAGGAGGTCACCTCCCAGGACAGCCGTCTCCAGCACCGCGCCTACTTCTACGGTGCGGGCGGCGGTCTCGTCGGTATCAGCGATGCCCTCTCCGGTCCCCGCGGCTTCGACGTGGACCCCTCCGGCCGCGTCACGGCTGTCCACGCGAGGGGCTGGACGGAGCATTACGTCTACGACGACGCGGGAAACCAGACCCACGCCACCTGGCCGGCGGCGCACCCCTCCCAGTCCGCGACAGGGCCCCGTACCTACCAGGGCACCCGGATCACCCGCGCGGGAGCCCTCCGCTACGAACACGACGACCAGGGCCGCATCGTCCTGCGTCAGAGGAGACGGCTCTCCCGCACCCCCGACACTTGGCGCTACCAGTGGGACGCCGAAGACCGGCTCACCGCGGTGACCACCCCGGACGGCACCCTCTGGCGCTACACGTACGACCCCCTGGGCCGCCGCATAGCCAAACAGTCCCCTTTTGAGACCGTCCATTTCACCTGGGACGGCGCCACCCTCTGCGAACAGACGAACGCGAACATCATCCTGACCTGGGACCACGCAGGCCCGCGTCCCTTGGCCCAGACGGAACGCCGCACCGACACCGACGATGAACGCTTCTTCGCCATCGTCACCGATCTGATCGGCACCCCGACCGAACTCGTCGACGAATACGGCGACCTGGCCTGGCGCACCCGCAGCACCCTCTGGGGCAGCACCACATGGAACCGCGACGCCACCGCCTACACTCCGCTGCGCTTCCCCGGCCAGTACTTCGACCCCGAATCGGGCCTCCACTACAACTACTTCCGCTACTACGACCCGGAATCAGCCCGCTACCTCAGCCAGGACCCCCTCGGCCCTGCCCCGGCGCCCAACCCCGCGGCATACGTCCACAACCCCCTGCTGTGGGCCGATGTTCTCGGGTTGCTTCGCTGCCGGACGAACGAGCCGGACGACCCGACCTGGGGCGGCAGGGTCGTCTACGGGGAAATGGATGCAAAGGGCCGGCCGACAGGAATGCACGCCACGTTGGGAGAGGACATGATGGGGAAGAATCCCACGGACCCGCACGGCGATCCCCCCGGCTGGGCCAGCGATAAAAAATATAACCGAGCCCACCTCCTCGGTGCACAGCTCGGCGGATCCAACTACATGCCAGAGAATTTTGTCACCATGCAGGCCTACGCCAACCCCCCAGTCATGCGAAAAATTGAAAACCAAATCAGAGCCGCAGTCGAGGCCGGGGAAATCATCCAGTACACCGTCACTCCTCGATACAATCTGGACAGCCCCATCCCACTCGGGGTAACCATTGAGGCATACGGATCGAGGGGTTTCGAGTCCACTCAGCACAGAAGCACCGGAATCACCGATCCGGGAAATATTGCATTCATCCCCAACAAGGCAAAGGGCGAGTGACGAAGTCAGGCGCAGCCGACAAGAATGCCATCTGAACTCGCTGGATACCAAGAGAGGACCCTTTAAGTGAATAATTCCCTCGCACGGCTACTAGAGATTGCCCCGGCGCCAACCGAACCCCGCCAGAAGGACTGGGGTGAGGCTGAGTGCACCCTGGGGCTCGAGCTCCCCGCCGACTACAAGGAATTCATCCGCATCTACGGAGGGAGCAACTGGGACGACTACCTGTATGTCCTGGAGCCCGGATGCCCCAACAAGCACTACGACCTCCTCAAAGAGAACGAGGGAAGGCAGGAGGACCTGGAAGACCTGTGGGAAGAGGAGAGGAAGCCGGATGAGCTTCAGGACGAAGGAGCGCGAGTCATCTCCTGGGCCGTCACCGATAACGGCGAAAGCCTCTACTGGCGCGTTCTTCCCGGCCATGATCCGGACCAATGGACGGTGATGATTAATGAAGCACGCGGCGATCGATGGGAACATTTCGCAGTATCCTGCACCCAGTTCCTCGCCTCGGCCCTTGATGGAGACATCGAGTCAAACCTCCTCTCGTCTTATTATTTCCCTCGGAACCCGCACGAATTTCGCCGGCTCAGCGCAGTTTAACGCTCAAGTAACCAGCTCCTGCGTGGCGCGGCGGCACCAGACTCACCCGCGCAAGACGACTGGTCGCGGCTGGCGGGCGCATCCCGAGCCCCCACCGCACCCTGCGTGAGGAGTTCCTCGACCACGTGGTGCCGTTCGAGTCGCTGGCCGCGGCCCACTAAGCGAACGATGGCTGGGTGCACGCCTAGAGCCACCAACGCTCGCACCAGGCTCTGACCATGCACACCCCGGCCAGTCTCTTCCGCCCCCCATTCATAGGGACAGCTAGGCAGAGGCGTCCATCCAGTCCGGTGGGGGGCACGTATATCCGGTTTCAGGGCCGTGCGGCGGCGGATGGCGTCCGTGGCGTTCGTGATTTCCGGGTGACACCTGGGGGTACGACGAAGCACCGCAGGTTGCTCCCGGCGGTGCTTCGTCATGCGGCTGCTGGGCAAGGTGGATTGGTGCTCGTGATGGGTGCTCCGTCGTCTTCCGGTTCACCGCTTTCGAGGGCCCGGTGGAGGCGCGTCTTGACGATGCAGACTGTACGGCCGAGCAGTGAGCTCTTTCCGATCTCCCGCTGACGCGTGTTGGGGGAGCAGGGACGGCCTTCTTGAAGCAGTCGGCGGTGCGGTCGCGGGCGCTGGGCCATTTTCCGCCACGTTGGTGTGAGCTTCTTCAGACTCAGCCGGACGTCCCCGGTTTCACGCGGACGCGCTGATACCTCATGGGACTGAGTGGCACTGGCCTGGGTTCAATCTGAGCCGGGCCGCGCAGTCCGCGGAGTGGGCCACACTGCATTTATGGCGGGCTTTCAGCAACGGAAAGCGATAGGGGAAGCTCGTGAGCGATACATCGCCTAGAAACACACGGGGCGCGGGTGGGAAGTCGACCCCTGGGGACAGGGCCTCCCGAGCAAGGAGATTCAGGGTGCCCTTCGGCGGACGGAAAGTTTCATCCGATGGTTCCCGGACCTCATTGCGGCAGAAGGAAATGACCTCGTGCTGATCGATTGCAAGGTTGGAGACGGTGGCCTCCGGGACAGGCCGTACGGCGGCATCGAAACCGGTTCGCCGACGTACCGCCGAGAGGCCCCGCACTCGAACGGAGGCTGGGGTGGCCGAGCTGGCGCGGGCCGTGGACGAGGTGCTGCAGGTCTCAGCGATGGCGTGACGCGAGTGCAGCGCAAGCAGTACGCCGCGTACCAGCGGCTGAGGAACTTCGCCTGCGCTGCCCGCCCAGCGGACGAAGCTGCTCGTGAAGGCCGATCCCCGACAGATCGATCTCGTCCCGGGCTTCATGCGGGACGTGACGAGGCTGAGGCCCTAATGAGGCCCGTGAGGTGACACAAACTGGCCCTCTGATGCGCCGAGTTGCCCCGCCGTATAACTCTGCAGGTCACTGCTGAGGCGGTCGGCGTCCCAGCGGCTGCGGGCCAGGAGGTGCTGCAGCCCGTCCGGAGTGGCATGGCCGGCATGCTCGGCGAGTTGCCGCCGTTTTTGCGACCTACCGGACCCAGTAGTCCGCGCACATAGTCACGCATCCGACGGCGGGGCTCAACCCTGGCGAAACAGGATCCGGCCCGAAGGAACAAGTTCTCAAGTTCACGGCCCCAGGCACTCGTAGGCACATCATTGATCACATCTACGGACTGCTCGATCCGCTCTCACTACATGCGGCGTACCCAAGCTGCTGACCAGTGTTAATGGAGAAGTGCGGCTGGAGTACTAGTGGCTTGGCCGCCCCCATCGAAGGAAGCGAAGCGTGTGCTCACGTCTGCGGAGCACGCTGCAGTGCCTGAGCTGTCCTGCTAGGTCGTGCCTCTACACGCGTCAAAGAGTTCTCGCCTGCCTCGCCCTGGGCGGGAGTACGGTCCGTGATTGGTCCGGGGACGGTCCTCGTGCGGATCGACCATCGACCTGAGGCAGTCTAGTGATTGCCCAGCGTGACTCAGGATTCGGGCTGCCTGGAGCGTAACGGCGTCTCCAGGCAGCCCACTTGAAGCTCTAGAAGAACCCAAGCTTCTTCGGGCTATAAGAGCAAAGAACGTTCTTCGTCTGCTGGTAGTGGTCCAGCATCATCCTGTGGTTCTCCCGCCCGATGCCCGACTGCTTGTAGCCGCCGAAGGCGGCGTGTGCCGGGTAGGCGTGGTAGCAGTTGGTCCAGACCCTGCCTGCCTGGATCGCGCGGCCCGCCCGGTACGCCGTGTTCATGTCGCGGGTCCATACGCCCGCACCCAGGCCGTACAGCGTGTCGTTGGCAGTGGCGATCGCGTCGTCGAAGTCGGAGAAGGACGTGACCGCGACGACCGGACCGAAGATCTCCTCCTGGAAGACCCGCATCCGGTTGTCGCCCTCGAAGATGGTCGGCTGGACGTAGTAACCGCCCGCCAACTCGCCGTCGTAATCGATGCGTTGACCGCCCGTCAGGATCTTCGCGCCCTCCTGCTGGCCGATGTCGAGGTACGAGAGGATCTTCTGGAGCTGGTCGTTGGAGGCCTGCGCGCCGATCATGGTGGCTGTGTCGAGGGGGTGCCCCGGCGCGATGAGTTCGGTGCGGGCGATCGCCGCCTCCATGAACTCGCTGTAGTGACCGCGCTGGACGAGTGCGCGCGAGGGACAGGTGCACACCTCGCCCTGGTTCAGGGCGAACATCGTGAACCCTTCGAGCGCCTTGTCGCGGAAGTCGTCGTCCGCGCTCCACACGTCGTCGAAGAAGATGTTGGGACTCTTGCCGCCGAGTTCGAGAGTGACCGGTTTGATGTTCTCCGACGCGTACTGCATGATCAGCCGGCCCGTCGTGGTCTCCCCGGTGAACGCGATCTTCGCGACCCGGGGGCTGGACGCCAAGGGCTTGCCCGCCTCGACGCCGAAGCCGTTCACGATGTTGACGACGCCCGGCGGCAGCAGGTCGGCGATCAGGCTCATCCAGAAGTGGATGGAGGCGGGGGTCTGCTCGGCCGGCTTCAGGACGACCGCGTTGCCGGCGGCCAGTGCGGGCGCCAGCTTCCATGTCGCCATCAGGATGGGGAAGTTCCACGGAATGATCTGCGCGACCACGCCGAGCGGCTCGTGGAAGTGGTACGCGATCGTGTCGTCGTCCAGCTCGCTGAGAGACCCTTCCTGGGCGCGCAGGGCGCCCGCGAAGTAACGGAAGTGGTCGATGGCGAGCGGGATGTCGGCAGCGAGGGTCTCGCGTACCGGCTTGCCGTTCTCCCAGCTCTCCGCGACCGCGAGCTCCTCCAGATGGGCCTCCATCCGGTCGGCGATCCTCAGGAGGATGTTCGCCCGCTCGCCCGCAGCCGTGCGCCCCCAGCCGGGAGCCGCCGCGTGCGCCGCGTCCAGGGCGAGTTCCACGTCCTCCGCGGTGCCACGGGCGACCTCGGTGAAGGTACGGCCGTTGACCGGGCTCGGATTCTCGAAGTACCCACCGCGCACGGGCGCGACGTACTCCCCGCCGATCCAGTGGTCGTAGCGATCCTGGTACGAGACGACTGCGCCCTCGCTGCCGGGCGCGGAGTATCGGGTCATCGCTCTGGCCTCCCTCGGACGGTGCCGCCCGCCGTTGGCCGGCACCCGGGGGTGACGCTAGGACGGTCGACGTTGCAACACCGTTGCACCGCCCGGCCGTTCACCGTCGGGCGCGGCGCGCAGTTCCGCGTCGAGCGCCGCCACGCGTGCGCGTGCCGCCGGCCGCCGGGCCGAGGGCGCGGCGGCGGCAAGCGCCCGCCACACCTCCAGATCGTCCTCGCCCCACGGGCTGCCCACCCAGTCCGACATGAGGCCGGGATCCGCGCGCGCCACCAGTGCCGCCCGCAGCTCACCCTCCAGGCGCCGCCTCAGCCGCACGACGGCCGGCGCCTGCGAAGCGGGCAGCAGCGGCCCCCGATAGGCCCCCATCGCGGCCGCCACCGCGCCGGAGCCCAGGCGCCTGGCCACCACCGTGAAGTCCGCGTCGAGCGGGACCGTCAGGCGGTACGGACGTGAGCGCAGCAACTGCGGCCCCAACAGGCGTCGCATGCGCGAGAGTTCGGCCCGCAGCGTCACGGGTGTGACCGACTCGTCCTCGTACAGCTCACAGAGCAGCTCGTCACCCGAGAGGCCCTCGGGATGACGCGCGAGCAGGACCGCGATCTCGCTGTGCCGCCTGCTCAGCCGCACCTTGGACCCGGCCGCCACCAGCAGGGCCTCGTCACGCCCCAGCGCGTACAGCAGGGCCCGGTCGGTGTCCGCGGGCGGTGACGGAGCGAGCAGCGCGAGGTGGGACTCGGCGGCGCTCGCCACGGCCTGGACGAACGCCAGGCTGTGCGGATGGGCGAGGCTGTCACCCCCGGTGATGTCCACCGCGCCCAGCAGCCGCCCGGTGCGCGGATCGTGCAGCGGGGCCGCCGCGCAGGTCCAGGGGTGCACGGGCCGCAGGAAGTGCTCGGCGGCGAACACCTGGACCGGCCGGTCCAGGGCGAGCGCGGTTCCCGGCGCATTGGTCCCCACCGAGGCCTCGGCCCACCGGGCCCCCGGCACGAAGTTCATCCGCCCGGCCCGCTCCCGGGAGCGGGCGTCCCCCTCCACCCACAGCAGCCGCCCGTGTGCGTCGCACACCGCGAGCAGGTGTCCGCCGTCGTGCGCGTACGCCCCCATCAGCTCCCGGAGCAGCGGCATCGCCCGCGCCAGCGGATGGCCCTCCCGGTACGGGCCGAGCTCGTCCTCCGCGAGCTCCACGCGCGCCTGCCCTTCGGGGCTGACCAGGGCGCGCGCGGAACGCCGCCAGGACTCGGCCACCACACTGCGCACCGGGCGCTCGATGCGGCCCGCCGAGGTGAACGTGTCGTACGCCCTGTGCAGCGCGCCGAGCCGCGCCCCCGGATCGGCGCCGGGCTCCAGAGCCACCCACGCGTCGGTCAACTAGGCCTCCCGGCGAAGACGTGGTGACGGCAGCGGCCCCGCGGGCCGTCCGCCCCATCGTCGTACCGCAGGACGGGACCGACAAGCGTCACGGCACGGGCCCGGTCGAGAGGCAGGCTCTCCGTGTGCCTCGACCGCGCCCGGCCGAGAGGCACGCTCTCCGTGCGCCTTCGACCGGGCCCGGCCGAGAGGGGCTCGCTCTCCGTGCGCCTTCGACCACTGTTCCCGTGGCTGTGCCTACTGCTCCGACTGGGCGGCGATGATCAGCTCCTTCATCAGCTCACGGCTCAGCTCCGGATCGTCCTCGAAGGGCAGCCAGTCGCGCCCGCACCCGCACCGCATCCGTACCGGGTCGCCCCACCGGCCCCCGGCGGAGAACCCGGTGACCGCGGCGCAGCCGGGACAGGCCATCGGGCCTTCGCCCGCGACCACGATCGGCGCGAGCATCTCGATCGACCAGGGGTCGAGCAGTTCGAACTCGTCCACGACGGAACGCCTACCGGGGCGGAATGTCGCCGAGATCGGCGCTCAGCTGCCGTAGGTCTCCCGGTGCGATCCCGCAGAGCCCGGCGACCTCCTCGATGTCGGCCCCGGCCCGCGCGGCCGCCACGGCCTCGGTCTCGACGTCGGCGCGCGCCGCGTTCAGGGCGACCTCCGCCTCACGCAGCCGCTGCAGGGCGAGCTCCAGCGCTGCCAGGTTCTTCTCGGTATCCATGCAGCGGATAGTGGCACGGGAGCGGAGCACGCTGCCAACCGGAGCCTTGCGTGCCCGACCTGCCCGACCTGCCCGACCTACCCGTGCAGCGTGAGAGGGCGGCCGCGACTGCGCCCCCGCCTCGGGGAGGTGCGTACGTACGGGAGGAAGCGTACGAGCGTGCGGAATGTCGCGGTCCGTCGAGCGGAAAGAGTCAACTTGCCGACTTTGGTCGCCGGTTGAACCCGGACGGGCGACTCTGGACGGTATGGCCACGCCGCCCGTACCACCGCAGCCGCCGGGAACTCCGCCCGAGGGAGGATTCGGACCGCCCCAGGGGCCGCCACAGGGTCCTCCGCCTCAGGGTCCGCCGCAACATCCTCCGGCTCAGGGTCCGCCGCAAGGTCCTCCCTGGGAGCCGCCCGGTGGCTTCGGGCCGCCTGCCGGGGGAGGGGGTCCGGACATACCCTCGGGCGGCCAGGGGCCCGGGGGTGCAGGAGGGCGCCGCCCCCTGCTGATCGTGCTCGCCGTCGTGCTGGTCGCGGCCGCGGTCGTGGCGGTCGTGCTGGTGATGACCGGCAACGACAGGTCCGGGCAGCCAGGGGCGCCCGCTACCGGCACCACCGCACCCGCGCCTTCCTTCAGCCTGCCGAGCGAGTTCCCCACCGGCCTCCCGTCCGGGTTCCCCTCCCTGCCGTCGGACTTCCCGACGGAGCTGCCTTCGGGGTTCCCCACGGAGTTGCCCAGCGGTTTCCCCTCTGACTTCCCGACCGGGCTGCCCAGCGGTTTCCCCTCTGAGCTGGAGTCCTTCCTGCCATGAATCGACCTGAACCGAGCTGAATCGACCTGGACCGAGCTGAATCGTCCTGAAGAGAGCTGAATCGACCCGAACAGATCTGGATCCGGGTGCGTGGTGGTGCACCCGGGGACACCACCACAAGGGGGCAAACCCCCGGGTGGCCGGGGTGGTGACGCCATGGCCATGATCGGTTTTGATCCGTAGGTTTCTCAGTATCGGGCGCCGCAGTTCGCGGAGTGCGCCTCCAGAGACCGGAGTTCACGTATGCCCCAGGCCACCGCCACCACGCAGCAGCCTCCGGGCGCGCCCTCCGGAAGTGACTTCGCACCGCTCCTTCGCGCGGTGCGCGGACAGGGGCTGCTGGAGCGGCGGCACGGCTGGTACGCCGCACGCGTCGGTGTGAACCTGGCCGGCCTCGCCGCGGTGATCACGGGCATCGCCCTCCTCGGCCACACCTGGTGGGTACTGCTGCTCACGGTTCCGTTCTCGCTGGTCTGGACACGTACCGCCTATCTCAGCCATGACGCCGGCCACGCCCAGATATCGAGCAGCCGCCGGGCGGGCCGGTGGCTCTCCCTCACCCACGCCAACCTGCTCCTTGGCATGAGCCAGGCCTGGTGGAACGAGAAGCACAACCGGCACCACGCCAATCCCAACCACGTCGACAAGGACCCGGACGTGGGGGTCGGGGCGCTGGTCTGGACGCAGAAGCAGGCCGCCGGCCGCGAGGGCTTCGCCCGGTGGCTCGCCCGGCACCAGGCCAAGCTGTTCTTCCCGATGCTGCTGCTCGAAGGCATCGCGCTCAAGGTGTACGGATTTCAGGACCTGCGCCGCCAGGACGTGCGCGAGCGCAAGGTGGAGGCAGCCCTCCTCGTCACTCATCTCGGCCTCTACGCGGCGCTGTTGCTGAGCACCATGCCCCCGCTCACGGCGCTCGCCTTCGCCCTCCTGCACCATGCCTTCTTCGGCCTCCAGCTCGGCATGGCCTTCGCGCCCAACCACAAGGGCATGGAGATGCCCGACCCCGACGGGGAGCGCTGGGGCCACCTGCGCCGCCAGGTCGTCACCTCGCGCAACGTGCGCGGCGGGCCGCTCACCGACTGGTTCCTGGGCGGGCTGAACTACCAGATCGAGCACCATCTGTTCCCGAACATGCCGCGACCGCACCTGCGTCTCGCCCAGCCTCTCGTCCGTGCGCACTGCCAGGAGGCGGGCCTTCCGTACACGGAGACCGGACTGATCGATTCCTACCGGCAGGCGCTCAGCCACATGCACGAGGTCGGCGAGCCCTTGCGCGCCTAGGTCGTTTCTGATGGCTCTTGGACGGTGTCGCGGAGCCAGATGGCGATCGCTGCGACGGTGAGGGTGCCGTTGAAGATGTAGTCGCGCTTG
>NZ_JBIVVC010000012.1:204942-230092 GCF_044757485.1 Streptomyces sp. NPDC091272 | reverse complement strand
GAGACGGGGGCCGGGATCTCGGTGTCGACCTTGTCGGTCGAGACCTCCAGCAGCGGCTCGTCCTCGGAGACCTCCTCGCCGACCTCCTTCAGCCAACGGGTGACGGTGCCCTCCGTGACGGACTCGCCGAGCGCCGGCAGGGTGACGACATCGTTCGGCATGCTCACGCCTCCACCCCGTAGCGCGTGGCGGCCTGCCGTACGGTCTCCTGCTTCACCTCTCCGCGCCGGGCGAGCGTGGCCAGTACGGCGACCACGATCGACGGGGCGTCCACGCCGAAGTGGCGGCGGACGTTCTCGCGGCTGTCCGAGAGGCCGTAGCCGTCGGTGCCGATGGACATCCAGTCCTGCTCCACCCAGGGGCTGATCTGGTCAGGGACCGCCCGCATCCAGTCACTGACCGCGATCACCGGCCCGGGGGCCCCGGCCAGCGCCCGTGTCATCGGGTCCGCCTGCCCCGCCACCCCGGCCCCGCCCCGCCCCTCTCCTCTCTGCGAAGGAGTACCCCAGTGACCGTGAACACCATCACGCAACAGAGCGCCGGAAGCCGTCTGTTCGTCCTCAACCGCACGATCCCCGGCCCGGAGGAACTGCGCGAGCTGCTGGAACTGGAGGAACGCCTGATCGTCTCCCGGGTCCGCGAGATCGAGACGGCCGCGCCCTCTCTGCCGGACCGGGCGGCGCTCGGCCGGCAGATGAAGGAGCTGCTCAAGGCCGAGGAGTCCGACCCGCCGGAGTTCGAGCGGGTCATGGCGCAGGACCTCGGCCGCGACCAGTTCAAGGAGGTCGTTGCACAGTTCGCGGTCGACGGCCTCACCGAGTCCGAGTCCTTCCTGCCCATAATCTGGCGACTCCCGAAGAAGGCCAAGATGGCCGTCTTCCGGGTCCTCGTCGACGAGTTCGGCTGCGGGAACCTCGACCAGGCGCACTTCAACATCTACCGCGACCTGATGACCGAGCTGGGGATGTCCCTGGAGGTCGAGGACTATCTGGACCGTACGAACGAGGAGACGTTCGCCTACGTCAACACGTTCTTCTGGGCCGCCGCACGCGCGCCGCGCCCCGAGTACTTCCTCGGCACGCTGTGCTACCTGGAGTCCAGCATCCTCTACGCCTTCCAGTGCTTCGCCACGGCGGCGCAGCGGCTCGGCCTCGAAGGCGCCCGCTACTACACCGAGCACCTGCACATCGACCACTTCCACGCCAGGGAACTCCAGGTGGCAATAAGGGAGTTCGACGCGGAGGCCGACCTGCAGCCCGCCAAGGTCTGGGCGGGGTTCAAGATGGCCAGTGAGGTCATCGGGGCGGCGACCGAGGCAGCGGTCTCCTCCGCGGTCAAGGTGGCCTGAGTGAGTGACATCAGCGTCGAGCAGATCGGCGAGGACACCCTCAGAGTGCGTGTGGGGGAGCGGGAGTTCGAGGTGGGGGCGCCAACTGCCCGCGCCGCCGGGGCTTCCTCGCCCACGGTTACGTGAACGCGGCCCGCCTGCGGATCACCTGCCCCCTGCACCACTCCAGCTTCTCCTGGAAACCGGCGAGGCCATCGCCGGCCCCACGGACCGCCGATTGTGCACGCGCGAGGTCAACCCGACCGCGGTGTAGTTCGGTTGGTCGGGTCTCCGAGCGGACCGAGCAGGCCGCGGCCGGGCGATGCTTACGGGTTGGCTCGGGACTCTTGGCGTACCTGGCCG
The DNA here is from genome assembly GCF_044757485.1 of Streptomyces sp. NPDC091272. Classification (NCBI taxonomy): domain Bacteria; kingdom Bacillati; phylum Actinomycetota; class Actinomycetes; order Kitasatosporales; family Streptomycetaceae; genus Streptomyces; species Streptomyces sp. NPDC091272. Next base: position 228,402 of record NZ_JBIVVC010000012.1, on the reverse strand, counting down.
CCGGATTCGGGGGGTTACGCAACCGGGTATGAGCGCGCGCCGCTGCCGACCGACGAGTTGGCCGGCAGCGGCGGGTCGCTCGGTGTGCCGTACCTACGATGAATGTGCGTCTCCCCGCGCGGGCGGATCCGCTCGCACACGTCAACTGCTCCCGTGTGCCAGGCGGTCACCGAGGTCGCTGCGCCGGTAGAGGACCTGACGCCCGTCGCGAGCGCGGGTGAGCAGACCGGCCGAGTGCAGGGTTCGGAGGTGCTGGGACACGGCGCTGGGCGTGATCCGCAGAAGACGGGCGATGTCGACGGTGGCGTGGGGCTCTTCGAGCAGCACGAGCAGTCTGGCCTTGGGCGCGCCGAGCAACGCCGCCAGCTCCGCCGTGTCGCTGTCCCGCGGCGCCGCCCACAGAGTGGCTGTGCCGCGGCTCGGATAGACGAGATGGGGTGGTTCCTGCGGCGTGTGGGGAGGCGCGGGCTGGTGGGCGAAGACGGAGGGCAGCAGCAGCAGACCCCGGCCGGCCACGCCCACCCGGTGTTCGCCGATCATCCGGTCGATGTGGAGCACACCCTCGTCCCAGCGCACATGGGGGTGAAGGTCGCTGAAGAGCAGATGGGCGCCGCCCAGGGCGAGCCGGCGTGCCCGGTAGGTCATGTCGGCCTGGAGCAGGAGGCTCATCTCCCGCCACGACGGGGCGAGGGCGGACAGCCAGTACTGCCGCAGGATTGCGCAGAGTTGGTCCCGCAACCGGACGACGGTCGCGTCGTCAGCCTCGGCAGCCGCACGCAGGACATCTGGCAGAGGGTCCGGCGCGAACGAGGCACGCAGGTCCTGGCGGACACGGCCCGGAGGCACGCGCCCCACCTCGGCCAGCTGTTCCTCGAAGTCAGGTGCGAAGGAATTCGGCCGGGGTGTCAGGAAGTCGGCGATGGTACGCCGACGGGCGACCGACGCGAGCAGCAGCTCAACGTCCAGCGAGCCGATCAGGCTCAACGTCCTGCGCCGCCATGGCAGATGGAGAGCGGACAGGCCCGGCTCCCGCAGCACTCGAAGACTCAGCAGGGTCTCGTGCAGGGGCGACATCGCGAACCGTGTCGCGGCGAGATCCTCAACACCGAGCTCGAAACTGATCATTAAGCGCCAGGCTACATTCATTGGCGCTGCCGAGGCAGTGGGCTGCACTGGCAGACATGTCACCCTCGACCACAACACCCTGCACCGAGAAGCTCGTTGGCCGCCGTACAGCTCGGCGTACGGGAACTGTCCGCACGCAGGCCCAAGCTGCGAGAGCCGTCCTCGGCAGGCCTGTCGCTCCCCGGTCTGTCGCTCCCCGGGCCGCTGCCCCCCGGTCTGTCGCTCCCCGGGCCGCTGCTCCCCGGCCCGCCGCCCCCCGGCCCGCCGCTCCCCGGCCCACCGCCCCCAGGGTCGGAGGCGGGAAATGACCCGCCGGATGACGCTGCTGCTGGCCCTGACCGGGGCGGTCGCCGTGGGCAACCTCTACTTCCCGCAGGCTGTCGTCCCCCTCCTGGCCGAAGGGCTCCACGTCACACCCGGAGCAGCCGCATCGGTGGTGACCGCCACCCAGGTCGGATACACCCTCGGCATGTTCCTGCTCGTACCTCTCGGTGACCGCTACCCGCGGCGTACGCTCCTGGTCGTCCTGCTCACGCTCACCGGGCTGAGCCTGCTGGCCGCCGCTGCCGCGCCCACCCTGACTCTCCTCGCCGTCGCCGCGGCCTGCAGCGGTCTCACCACCATCGCGGCTCCCGTGCTGGGACCGTTGGCCTCCGCGCTGACACCCGTAGACCGCCGGGGCGAGGTGCTGGGAACTCTGGCGAGCGGAACCATCGGCGGCATGCTCCTGGCGCGTACGTTCGGCGGATCGCTCGGCGAGATGCTGGGGTGGCGTGCCCCCTATCTGGCCGCGGCGGTTCTCACCCTCGCCCTCGCGGCATGCCTGGCCCGTACTCTGCCGGACACGGAACCGCCCGCTCCGCAGCGCTACAGCACGCTCCTGACCTCCACCCTGCGCCTGCTGCCGACCACGTCGGAACTGCGGCGTTCCTGCCTCTACCAGGCCACGGTCTTCGCCGGCTTCTCCGCGCTGTGGGCGGTCGTACCCCTGCTCCTGACCGGCCCCCGCTACCACCTCACGGCCCATGCCACCGGACTCCTCGCGCTGGTGGGCGCCGCCACCATGCTGTGCACACCCCTCGCAGGACGTCTGGTGGACCGCCGCGGCCCCGACACCGTGAACCTCCTGTGCCTGCTCACCGTCCTCCTCGCCGCCGCAGTCCTTCTCGCCGGCGGGTACGGGGGACTGCCCGGCCTCGGCGCGCTGACCCTGGGCACCCTGCTGCTCGACGTCGCCATGCAGGCCGGCATGGTCGCCAACACGCACCGCCTCTACACCCTGCACCCCGACTTCCACAGCCGGCTCATCACCGCCTACATGACCTGCGCCTACCTGGGAGGAAGCGCGGGCTCCTGGCTCGGGGTCCGCACCTTCGAGCACTACGGCTGGTGGAGCGTGTGCGTCGTCGTAGCTCTGCTCGCAGCCCTCGCGACGACACACCTCCGCACGAGACCACGCGCGCACACCCAGCCCTCGGGGGCCACGGCCTCCGACCCTGCCGCGCGATAGTTCCGGACGGGCGGGCCCGCTGCTTCGGTGCTCCTGTGCTCCTGTGCTCCTGTGCTCCTGTGCACTCAACACGCACCATCGTCAGACCGGGTGCCGCAGCCACGACTCAAGAGCCACGTAGTCGGTGTCAGCCAGGCCACGGCGGGGATCGACACAATGGAGCAGTGCCTGCCCCTGATGATGGGCAGCGACCCAGGCCCGATCGGTGTTCGTGATCTCGTCGTCAACCCAGGCGAACGGGCGCCCCGCAGCCCATTCGACGAGGGCACGGGTCTTCCAGTGCAGTCCGTTCCGTTCATCCTGTTCATCGATGTCGGACGGCTCCGGCCAGACCACCACCGCCAGCTGCGGCAGACCGATGCGGGGCGCGATGCACTCGTTCGCGTCCTCCATCCATGTCGTCGCCCAGACCACCTCGCACGGCAGCGCCGCCAGCCGGGGCCCGTGCTCGGGATCAATCCTGGTCAGGAGCGGATTCGCAGCGGCATCGGGCAGCTCAGCACCCGTCGCGTATACCGGATACGGCTGGGAATCCGCGCCGAACGGGATGAGTGGCCCATCGACATCGAGAAACAACAGGGCGCGCTGCACGGAACCGGTCACGGGAGGACGATAGCGGCGGATCCGTCAGTGACCGCCTCGTTGACCAAGCTCTGGCGCACGGGGTGCGTGTTCCGGGCAGCGAAGTCAGCTGCCGGCACGCATCCGCGTCACCCGGCCGCCTGCGCGTCCAGGGCCATGGCGTTCTCCAGCGAGACCCGGCGAGTGTTCTGCAGTGTCGCGATCTCCCATCGGCCGTTCTGCCAGACCATCGTGAACAGTTGCAGGAAGTAGCGGGTGGGCGGGGGTTCCTCTTCGCCGGCCATCACCATGCCGAAGCGGTGGTGGATCACAGCACATCCCGGCGCGACGTGCCGGGCGAACTCCACCTCGCTCCGCACGAGCCGGGAGCCCTTCAACACCGTGTCGAAGGCGGGCTGCTGGGATGCGATCACCGTGTCGCGCCCCTTGTGGACAGTGCCGTCGAAGTCGATGAGTTCGGCGTCCTGCGCGAAGTCCGCGGCGAAGGCGGCCGCGTCGCCCTGGTTCCAACCCTGGATCATCCGGGCGGGGACAGTACTCAGCGTGTCGAGCGAGAGATCCATTGTCAGGCCCCTTTGCGTTCTACGTCGTTCCGGCCACCATCCTTGCCGGGTCGGGCGAGGCGGTCATTGACGATCAGCGCACCGTCGTTGGACACGCGTGCTCCCGGGCTGTGCCCGAAGGTGGCCTTGAACAACCGGCTGAAGTGGGCCGGGTCCGCGAAACCCCAGGAGGCGGCCACCGCGGCGACCGTGGTGGTCCGCCGGGCCAGATCCACGTAGCAGCGTTCCAGCCGTCTCCGTCGGATCAGGGCGGCCACGGTCAGGGGCTGGTCCTGGAACAGCTTGTGCAACCGCCGCACCGATATGTGGTGCGCCGCAGCCACTTTGGCCGGAGTGAGATCCCGGTCGGACAGTCTCGCCTCGATGAAACCGACGACTCTCGTGCGCAGGATGTCGTCGTCGACGGGTCGGACGTCGCCCAGGCGGGACGCCAGAGTCACCGCGATCAGTTCGATGACCGCAGCCGCCGACCGGTCCGCCTCGTGGGCACGGAACCCGTTCAGGGACCGCGTCATGTCCCGTACGAGCGAGGACACCAGGGCTCCGGGGCCCTGGTCGCCCCGGATCCGTACGCCGACCAGCCGGGCCGCGTCGTCCGCCCCGAGCCGCAGCAGATGTCGCGGCATCAGCATCGTCACGTGGGTGGTCGCGGAACTGGCGAACCGCACCGGCCGGGCCGGGTCGATGAGGACCAGGTCCGTGGGTCCCAGTACGGCGGTGCTGCCTCCCTGCTCGGCGCGGACGTGCCCACGTGAAACCACCTCGACCTGCCACAGCTCACTGTCCTGAGCCCGAGCCGCGCGCGCCTCGCGGAAGCACTCGCCCTCCGGGGTGACCAGCTCAACCAGGCGCAGGGGGCCCAGATCACGGCTGACCACGCCGGCGCGGAAGTCCTCGCCCGTGTGCCGGCCGCCGCGCAGCGGCGGCAGATCGCTGGCATCGAGCGCCTCCAGGAAGCCTTCGGCGCTTCTCGTCCCGGAACCGGTCTGCGCGGCGCCGCTCAGTCGCGGCTCATCACCGTCCATCAGGGCAGTGTTTCACCATCACCGGCGCCGTGTCCGCTCAGGGCGGGAGAGCAGGTTCGTGCTCTGGAGGGAGGTTAAGGCCGGTTGAGGCTGTCACGCGCACATCATGTTTGACAGCAGTCGGGCGTGACGACGTCACGGCGCGAGGGCTCGCAGCCGGCTCTCTATTGTCCGGGCGGTTTGCAGATCGGGGGCAAGGACGGCGTACTCGACGGTTCCCGAGTTGCGGGAGTCGTCGGCGGTGATCACTACGCCCTGTCCGGCGGCGGTGGTGAACGCCAGGGACTGGTCCTCCAGCGTTTTCAGCAGTTGCGGCACATCGGGGGCGGGCAGGTCGTTGTGGGTTGCCAGCACGTGGTCGGCCTGCCAGTTCGGCCCCAGCAGTGTGCCGGCGAGGTGGTGCAGGTGTGTGCAGCCGCCGAGTCGGGCGTTGACTTCGTTGAACCAGACCTGTCCGTCGGGGGCGACGATCGCGTCGATGTTGACGAGCCCGCGATAGCCGAAGGCACGGATTCCTGCGGCCAGCCGAAGGGCGTACTCGATCAGGGTGTCCTGCACGCCGGCAGGGAAATTGCCGGGTGCGGGCATGATGAAGCCGTTCCACGTCGGTTCCATCAGCATCTCGCCGATGTTCAGCAACTCCGGCGCGTCGGTGGCGAGTTCGGGGCAGAGTACTTCCAGACAGAGGGAACGGCAGTGCGGGTGGTAGGTCTCGGCGACGACCTGGCCGTAGGGAGCGTGGGTGGCTGCCAGCCCGGTGCGGTCGATGATGGCTTCCCGGTCGGCCTCGCCGGTCAGCGCGTGGACGCGACCGGCGCCGAGTGCGGGGATGCGCGGATCTGCCAGGCAGAGCAGGTTGCCCGTGCCGCCGGAGTTCCTGTCGGCCTTGACGATCACCGCTCCCGTGGGGGCGGCCAGCCGCTCAAGGACACGTCCCAGATCACCGCGGGTGGCACAGACCGCACCGTCAGGTACGGGGATGCCGAGGCCGGCGGCCAGGGCGCGGAAGACGGCCTTGCTGTTGAAGAGTTCGGCCCCGCCGGCCGTGTCGAACGCAGAGACCGCATCCGGGGGCAGGCCGATCGCCCGGGCAAGGGCTGCGGTGCCGCGGTCCGCGATGTAGGCCCGCAGTTCCCAGTCGCCGGGCGCGTCCACCAGCGCCTGCAACCGGTCGAGCAGTCCGGCGCGGTGCAGGACATCCTGGCTGAGAACCCGCACAGTGTCGTCCTCGGGAGTCAGCAGGTCCACCCGTGCAGGATCGAAACCCATCAGGGCTCCTACGTGCGCGACGAACGCCGGATCGACCGGCTGCGGCAGCACCAGCGCGTCACCGTCCCTCAGCAACCACACCATCCGCGCCCCGACGACCGGAGTCCCCTCCCGCTCCTTGGGATCGAGCTCGTCAAGACGGTCGACCATGTACTCGCTGTTGCAGTTGGCCACCCACAACCTGCGCACGTCACCCTCATCCGCCGACGCCGGGACAGACCAATCCTGTCCAGGGCTGCGGAGGTTGAACCGTCACGATGAGGGGGCCTGCGGCGACCGGGCCACTTGGGCGGCGGCCGGACTCCGGTCAACCACTCAACGATTTTGGTCGCCCTCCTTGTGGCCCGCCTTGCGACCGTCGCCAGTGCCGGTGGTGAGTAGAGCGTGTTCAGCAGCTCGGCGATCAGCGTTACGGCCAGAGCGATCGTGGAGCCGCAGCCGTCCCCGTGGGGTGTTGCCGCCACCGCGAACAGTCCGTGCGGGGAACGTCCGCCGGTCCGTGCGGGGAACGTCCGCCGGTCCGCGCGGGGAACGTCCGCCGGTCCGTGCGGGGAACAGTCCGCGCGGGGAACGTCCGCCAGTCCGTGCGGGGAACGTCCGCGCGGGAGCGACACCATCGGTCGAAAAGGGATTGGCCCGGTCGTCCGGCCGGTGTGTACCGTAGTGAGTGGTCCTGTTGTCTCCGATCGAGGTGGACTTTGCGCGTCTGAGGTATGCACCCGATGTTGCCGGCACGGTGTTTCGCCCGTGCCGCCCTGCCGCGGTCGGCCATGCCGACGGTGGCGGTCGTGCATGCCTCTGCGCCTACTCCCGGCCCCTCTGAGGGCCGGTTGAGGCCCACCTGGTTTCGACGCCGTTGACTCCGCGTCGTTCGCATTCGTCCCCTTGGATGCGCCGCACTTCCGCCTGTCGTCGTGATGCCGAGCGCGCTCCCTCGCACATTCGTCACTCCACGTGACTAGATCCTTCCGGTAGGCGACCTCATGACCGCAACCCTGACCACCAAGAACCTCGCCGCGGGCCACGGCGACCTTCTCCTGTTCACCGGCCTTGACCTGGTCGTGCCGCCCGGGGAGGTGGTCGGCCTCGTCGGGGCCAACGGGGCGGGCAAGTCCACCTTGCTCCGCCTCCTCGCCGGACTCGGCAAGCCCGGGGAAGGACAGATCCACCTCGCCCCGGCCGGCGCGAGCGTCGGGTACCTGCCGCAGGAACCCGACCGGCGTCCGGGTGAGAGCGTCCACGCCTTCCTCGCCCGCCGCACCGGCGTCACGGCAGCCCAGCACGCCCTGGACACCGCCTCCCAGGCCCTGGCCGACGGCGAACCCGGGGCCGACGAGGCGTACGACACGAGCCTGGAGCGCTGGCTGGCTCTGGGAGGCGCTGACCTGGAAGAGCGCGCCGAGCAGGTCACCACCACGCTCGGCCTGGGCACCGGGCTGGAGCAGGCCATGACCTCGCTGTCGGGCGGGCAGGCCGCCCGTGCGCAGCTGGCCTCGCTGTTGCTGTCCCGCTTCGACGTCTTCCTCCTGGACGAGCCCACCAACGACCTCGACCTGGCCGGTCTGGAACAGCTGGAGGGCTTCGTGCGCGGGCTGCGCGCGGGCGCGGTCGTGGTCAGCCACGACCGCGAGTTCCTCGCCCGTACCGTCACTCAGGTCCTCGAACTCGACCGGGCCCAGCAGCAGGTCCGCCACTACGGCGGCGGTTACGCCGCCTACCTGGAGGAAGCCGAGCGTGCCCGCCACCAGGCCCGCGCCCAGTACGAGGAATACGCGGACCGCAAGGCCGCCCTGCAGGACCGGGCCAACATCCAGCGCTCCTGGGCGGAGAAAGGAGTACGCACCGCACAGCGCCGCAGCCGCGACAACAACAAGTTCGCCCGCGCCGGCCGGATGGAGAACAGCGAGAACCTCGCCGCCAAGGCCAAACAGGCCGAGCGCCTCATCGAGCGCCTGGAAGAAGTGGACGAGCCCCGCAAGGAATGGCAGCTGCGCATGCGGATCGCCGCAGCGCCCCGTTCCGGTACGGTCGTCGCCACACTGGGCGAGGCCACCGTCCGACGCGGCGAGTTCACCCTGGGTCCCGTCACGCTGCAGATCGACTGGGCCGACCGTGTCGCCATCACCGGCGCGAACGGCACAGGCAAGTCGACACTGCTGGCCGCCCTCCTCGGCCGCGTCCCACTCGACGCCGGGCGCCAGGCGCTCGGCTCGGGCGTGGTGACCGGCGAGATCGACCAGGCCAGAGCGTTGTTCCACGGAGCCGAATCCCTCCTGGACGCTTTCAGGGCCGCCGTCCCCCGCACGGAGCCCGCAGAGATCCGCACCCTGCTCGCCAAGTTCGGCCTCGGCCCCGACCACGTGCTGCGCCGGGCGAGCACCCTGTCCCCAGGAGAGCGGACCCGGGCCGCGCTCGCCCTCCTCCAGGGCCGCGGGGTGAACCTCCTCGTCCTGGACGAACCCACCAACCACCTCGACCTGCCGGCCATCGAGCAACTCGAATCCGCCCTGGACTCCTACACCGGCACCCTGCTCCTGATCTCCCACGACCGCCGGTTGCTGGAGACCGTACGGATCACCCGACGGCTGGAGCTGCACGACGGCACGGTCACCGAAACCCCCGTATGAAGCCCGAGTGCGCCGCCCGAGTGCGCCGCCCGAGTGCGCCGCCCGAGTGCGCCGCCCGGGTATGCCGCGCGGGTGTGCCGCGCGGGTGTGCCGCCCAATCCCGCACCTGCACACGGGTACCGGGTGAGGAGTGCGGCGGTAGTGCTGGTGACGGTCACCGCATCACCGCATCGGGGGCCGTGCCGCTCCGAGGATCCTGACCTACGGTGAGTGCATGGTCTCCAGCAGGCAACAGAGGTACCGGCCCCTGGTGGGGCGTGTCGCCGTCGTGACCGGGGCTGCGCGCGGTGTGGGCGAGGCCACGGCCAGAAGACTGGCGGAACGCGGCGCCACCGTGGCGCTGCTGGGACACAACGCGCGAGCCCTCGAAGCCGTCGCGCGGTCACTGCCCGGCGGGGCCTGCTGGTGGGAGGTGGACGTCACCGACGACGCCGGGATGGACCGTACGGCCGCCCTGGTACGTGCGCGTCTCGGCGCGCCGGCCGTGGTGGTCGCCAACGCCGGGATCGCCGAGGGAGGCCCGTTCGGCGAGTCCGACCCGGTGAGCTGGCGGCGGGTGATCGAGGTGAACCTGGTCGGCAGCTCGATCACCGCCCGCGCGTTCTTGCCCGACCTGATCGCCACGCGCGGCTACTACCTGCAGATCGCGTCACTGGCCGCCATGGGCTCCTCACCGATGATGAGCGCCTACTGCGCGTCCAAGGCCGGGGTCGAGTCCTTCGCCCACACCTTGCAGGCGGAACTCGCACACCGGGGTGTCGGGGTGGGCATCGCGTATCTGAACTGGACCGACACCGACATGATCCGCGACGCCGATCAGCACACGGTCCTGCGCGAACTGCGTGCGCACATGCCGCTGCCCGCCCGCAAGGTCTACCCGGTGGCGAGCGTCGCCGCCCGTCTGGTCCACGCCGTCGAGAGGCGCTCTCCGGCGGTCTACGCCCCTGCCTGGCTCCGCACGGTCCAGCCCTTCCGGGCCCTCCTGCCACCGATGGTCACCCGCCTGTCCCGGGCCGAGCTGCCCCGTATCGAAGCGCATCACACGTTCGACGCGACGGGTCTCCTCGGCGTTGGCGGCCGCGACGACGTCACGTTGCGAACGGAGTCATGACCCCGGGTACGAGGCTTGTCCCACTGCGCGGGGGAGAAGGAATCGGTGCCACCGGCGCCTGCCGCGAGGGTGCCGGGGCCCCTCACCTTCAGGGCCCCGGTGCACCGAGGCGACACGCCCGCCCCACCCCCCCATGGCGAGGCTATAGTGATGCTATGGCTTCCACGACGATTCAAGTGTCCCGTGAGGTGCGCGACCATCTGGCCGCGCTCGCGAAGGAGCGTGACCTGAGTCTGGGGCAGCTGGTGGAGGCGCTGGCCGCGGAGCAGCCGACCGCCGCGCAGCGGGCGGAGCGGCTGGCCGCCGACCGTGAGGTCGCCCGTCGGCTGACCGGGATCGACCTCAGTGACGAGGAGTTCGACCAGGCCCCCGACATCCTCGCCAACATTCACAAGATCGCCGCCGAGAAGGCCCGCGCCGCCCGGGGCACCGCCGCGTGATCATTCTCGACACCGGCGCCGTGAAAGCGCTGGCCGCGGGCCACGAGGCCCTCAGCCTCCTCGCCGCGAACATGGCCCGCACCCCCGGCGAGCAGCTCCGTATCCCCGCCCTGTGCCTCATGCAGGCAGAGGCCGACGAGGAGCGGGCACACCAGCAGGTCCTGGCCTACTCCTCGGTCGCCGTCGACCCTCTCGAAACCATGGCAGCCAGCACGGTTGGCACCATGATGCGCGACGGCTACGGCGGCCCGGACACCTGCCACGCCCTGTACTGCGCCCTGCCCCGGGCCGAGTTCACCGGCATGTCGATCCTGCTCACCGAGCACGAATCCGCGTATCCGCCCGGCGTGGTCACCGTGGACATCAACTCACCGGGCATGCTCGGCTTCCACTGACCTTCTCACTGTGCGCAGGTCACTGCACCGCGCCCTCGGGGATGCAGACGTACCCGTGTCCCCAGATGTTCGGCTCGACCCGGCCGGGCGGCAGGCAGCTGAGCCATGCCTCGCGGTAGTCCGGGTCGTCCTCGATGAGCTGCCGTTCCTGCGGGGACGCGTGCAGGAAACGTGCGTAGGACTCGTTCGAGAAGATGAACGTTTCGGGATCCGGAACGTGTGCCGGGGCGGAGACGGCCGTCCCGAGGACTCCTCCCGCTGCCAGCAGCAGGACGGCAAGTGAGTTACGGGTACGGGACATGGAGCCTCCGGGGAGAGAGCCGACGAACAGAACGCTTCCTCTAACCGATCCGGCCTCGGTTGGTCACGCGAACCGTGTCCGGGTGCGAACCGTGTCCGGGCGCGGCGCGGTGGGGCACATGTGTCGGTACGGCTCGTGAACGGATCCGGCGGCCCCTCGACGAGCCGGCCTCCAATGAGGCGGACCGAGCCTCCCTCAGCTCCCCGAGGACGAACACCCCGCCCGCCGGGGTGGCTTGGACGAAGACCGGTAAGGTAGCGATCTTCGGGCAGCCCGGCTCCCGGAGTACCAGAGGCGACTGCCGATGAATCTCCGTCCCGTACGCGACCTGTCCGATGTCGCGGGCCACCATGTGTGGCGGCTTCCGGCCGCTGATGCTGTGCGTGGACTCCGGGCCCTGTGGTGGAGCGTCGGGCCCGCCGGGGAGCTGGCGGTGATGCTGGTCCACCGGCGTTACCTGACGCGCAGCCGCTGTCCCGGGGGTTGGGTCGGGTGGAGACCGGAAGTCCCGTTCACGGGTGAGCTCGTCACCACCACGGGGCAGGAAGAACGGCGCCTCCTCGTGAAGAACATCCGGATGTGGCCCACCCACTTGGCCCTGCTCCCGGAGTCCCGGTTCGTGCTGGTGAACGGCCGCACGCGGCGGATGCAGGCCGAGGAGTCGTGGCGGCCCAACGCGGTCGTGTTCTCCTCCTCGGGAACCCCTGAAGCGGAGTTCTGCGTCGGCGACGACATCCCCGTCCTGGTCACGGACGCCCACGGGAGCATTTGGACGGCCTACGGGGACGAAGGCATCTACGGCGGCCACCCCGAGTCGGGAGACGGCCTCGCGGGCTGGAACACCCAGGGCCGAGCTGTCTGGGCTCCCGAGGGCCGACTGCCGGGCCATCTGTTGGAAGGGTGCACCGCCTCGACCGAGAACGATCAGGTGTGGCTCGTCTGGTACGGCGCTGTCAGCCCGTCCGGCACCTACCTGACGCGGATCACTCCGACCACGGGAGAGGTGTCCAGCTTTGTCAGTCCGGTAGCGCTACCCGACGGATTCGCGGTGCGCGGCAACCGGGCCATTTTCACCCGCCGGGACCACTGCAAGCGCACGATCGAGCTCATACGCGCAGTGTTCGACGACGCCGCGTGGACGGTCACCAGCCGCTGCCGGCTGCGGGTGCCGGGCCGGATTGTCCTGCGCTGCGGGCAGGGACGCGACGGCTTTCTCTGGCTCCGGACAGGCAACACCTGGGTGCGTATCGCGGCATGAGTGCCCCGCAATGATCAGCCGGCCGACTGCGTCCATGGCGGCCGGGATACATCAGCACGCTGACGTCCGTGCCTGGTCAGGGCGTGTGTGGTGCCTTGCCTGTGTCCCCCGTGTTCGGGGCGGCTGGGGTGCTCCGGGTGCAGTCGCGTGCGGGCCGGCCCACGCTGGATGCATGAGTGTGATCACCGTGCACCGGCTGGTGGACGACGCCCGCCGCGTCACTGTCCAGCACGCCGGCGGCGCGGCCGACCTGGGTCGCGTCTACAACGACGCCGACCTGGCCGAGGCGCTGCGCCGGGCAGGTATGGAGAAGGCCGAGGACGTGCTCGCTGATCCGGAAGCGGTCCGCTGGGAGGGCGAGGGCCCGCATGTGTGGGGCTCGGGCCAGCCACGGCCACCAGGCAATCCGACCTGAGGACTGACCAGTCACCCTGCTCCGGTGTCCCGCCCGGAAGCAACGGCACGATCCGCGCCCATCCTCGACAAGCGTGCTCTGCGAGTCATCGAGGAATGGCTGGCCGAACGTGACCGCAGATGGCCCCGAATGACCGTAACCACCCCTCGCCACGCACTGCACGGCGAGCCCCCGCCGGCGAGCATCACCAACTTCTCGGCGTCTCCCGACCGCATGAAGTGATCAAGCCCGCCGTCTCACCTGAGTCCTGCCCGCTCAACCACGTCGAGCACAGCCCTGGTGACGACCTCTGGCTGACTCTGGTGAATGTAGTGCCCGGCCTCGGGCACCTCTGAATGTTCGCCCCGTTCGGCCGTCGACGCGATCTGCGCCTGCAGCTCGGTCCACCGAGCCCGCATGTCTTTCGGCAGTCCCTCGGTCGCGCTCAGAACCATGACTGGTACGTCCGGCAGCTGTGAAGAAGCGCGCAACCGCCGGAGTGTGCGGATCTGGTTACGGACCATTCTGTTCTCGGCCATTGCCGTGCGTATCTGATGTTTGTGCGCGTAGCAGGCCAGTTCTGCGTCGACAAGAAGTTCCTGGACACGCTGGTCGCGGGTCGCCACCTGAGCCGCCCTCGACGCGCCCTTACGTATGAAGCGCTCAGCGAGTCCCAACGTCTTCTGCACGGCAAAGACGCGAGCGAAAGCCTCGTCCGCAAGGCGCCCAACCAAGGGTTGGAACTCCTCGTGGGCCGGGTCCACCAACACGAGCCCCGATATCAACTCGGGAACAGCCCACGCCACCCGCTGAGCAAGCAGACCTCCCCAACTGCTACCAACCAGCACGCAAGGGCCGGGCACGGCATCTGTCAGCAGCGCAATCAGGTCTTCCACCGAGGTCTCGGCGGTGAACGGAATCGCAGGGTCGCTCATGCCAAGCCCGGCACGGTCATAGGCGATGACCCGTACGTGTTTGGCCAGTCCAGGCAGGACCGGTGCCCACGTCAAACCCGGAGTGCCACTCGCCGCGTCCAGGATCACGGTGGTACTTCCCACACCTGCCTCAATCCACCGCAAGGTACGTCCACCCCTGTCCAACTCGCCACGCGTGGCCCCCGCCGGTATGAGCTCCCCAAGTGCCTTCACCACTACGTCGCCCACAACTCCCCCTATGCGCCTTGTGATTGGTGATCAGGAAGTTACCGCAGGTGTGCCAGCTTCAGATGATGAACGGGTCTCGCAGGCCGTCCGTTGGTCTTGGGGGGAAAGGGGCCGTTTCTGACAGTGAGGCCTGCCGTGCCGCGACAGACCGTTTCTGACAGTGAGGCCCCGCCGTGCCGCGACCCCATAGCCGCCGTTAATCGCTGTGCATCTGCGCCCCGCCGTGTCGTATGGTGGTTCGGTCCCTGTGCCGAGGTTTCGGTGGCAGTGGCCGGACTTTCTGTTCCTTCTGGGTCGATCTTGAGGTGACGTCTTATCAACCAGGCCATGTAGTCGTCCGTGTTCCCCACGTGCTGTGTTGTCGCACGTGTCCGGGGGCGGACGTCGCGCTGGTCTGAGTTGCGTCACCCATCCCCGCAGTTTCCGCTTTCCCCGGGTGCAGCTCTGCCGTCTGCCCCGGGCCCCGGTGTTTTTCCGGCCTGGTGCGGCTGTCGGCAGGGCTCCCCGGTTCCTTTGGATCAGGAGTCTCCCGTCGTGTCTTCCTCCGCGCTCGGCAACGAGCCGCAGCACACCACCCAAACCCCGGCCGAACCAGCACCGCTCCGCCCGAAAATGGCCCTGGCGGCCTGGATCGCACTCCTGGTGCTGCTGACCGCTGAGCTGATGAACATGCTCGACCAGTCGGTCGTCCTGACCGCCCTGCCCGCCATCCAGGAGTCGACCGGCGCCGGCCCGGTCACCGTGCAGTGGCTGACCACCGCCTATTCCCTGCCCGTCGCGGTAGGGCTGATCACCGGCGGACGGCTCGGTGACATCTACGGCAGGCGCCGGATCCTGCTCGTCGGGACCGTTGTGTTCACGGTCGCCTCGCTGCTGTGCGGTCTGGCCGCCGGCCCTGGCGTGCTGATCGGCGCCCGCCTGCTGCAAGGCGTCGGTGTGGCCGTGATGATCCCGCAGGTTCTGGCAACCATGCACGTCACGTTCGAGGGCCAGAACCGCAGCAGGGCGTTCGGCCTGTACGGCGCCGTCCTGGCCATCGCCAACGTCCTGGGGCCGGTCCTGGGCGGTGTCCTCACCGAGGCCGACCTGTTCGGGCTGTCCTGGCGGCCGATCTTTCTGGTCAACGTGCCCGTCGGGCTGGCGGTACTCCTCCTCGGACGCAAATTCATCCCGGAATCGGCCGTTCGCAAGGCCGACCGGCTCGACGTGGTCGGCATGCTGCTGTCCGGCCTGGCCATCGTCCTGATCCTCTTCCCGCTCACCGAGGGCCACGCCCGTGGATGGCCGCTGTGGTGCTTCGCCATGCTCGCCGCCGGCGTCCTCGCCCTCGGGGTCTTCCTGCGCCAGCAGAAGCGCAAGCAGGGCAACGCCCCGCTGGTGACCCTGCGCCTCTTCCGGATCAGGCAGTTCTCCGGGGGCATGGCCGCGGACCTGCTGCACGGTCTGCTGTGCGGCTTGTTCTTCATGACCTGGACGCTGTACCTGCAGCGCGGACTGGGTATGAGCCCGCTCTACGCGGCCCTGGCCTTCGTGCTGCTCTCCGTCGGAGAGCTGGGCGGCGCGACGGTCGCGGCGAAGACCGCCGGACGATTCGCCCGCCGTCTGCCGCAGGCCGGAGCCCTCGTCGCGACCGCCGCGATGGTCGGCTACGGCCTCCAGATCGGTAGCCGCCAGGCTGACCTGACCCTGCTGGCGATGACCGCTCCTGTGGTGCTGATCGGCTTCGGCCTGGGGATGGTCTCCGGCCCGCTCGCCGATCTGTCGCTGGCCAGGGTCCCGCACGAGGACGCCGGCTCGGCCTCGGGCCTGTTCAACACCGCTATCCACCTGGGCATCGCGCTGGGCACCGCGCTGACCGCCGTCGTGTTCTTCGCCATCACCGGCGGCGCTCCCGACGGCGCGGTCAACCGCGACGCGTTCGTCACCGTACTGTGGTGGGTCGGCTGCCTCCTGGCCCTGATGTGGGTGCTGATGTTCTGCCTGCCCAAGCACACGAACAGCCAGGACGACTGAGCCGCTCCCGGGTCCCGGCCACGAAGCCGGTCGGGGCCTGGGCCGCCCTCAGCCCTGCCGGCGCTTCGTCCCGCGCGCCCTGAACGAGCAGCGCACGGCGTCACACGGCGTCACGTGGCGTCACGCGGCGTCACGCGGCGTCACGCCGATCGGAACCGAGCCGCTGCCCGAAGTCATGCCACCTTCCCGCGGTAGACGCCGCCTGCGGTAGGCGGCGCCCGCACTATCCTGCGCCCGCGCTGCACGGCATCCGACTACCCAGGCGCCGGCACCAGTTACCCACCTCCAGTCAGCAACCGACGTCGATGACCTCAGCGACAAAAGCGGCGCCGCGGCTGTTCTGGTGGACGTGGTCGGTCGTGAGGACGAGGCCTCGCCGCCGCGAGATCGTATCGAGGCTGCGGCGCAGCACTCCGCGCTGGAGAAGGAGGCCGACGACCGCTGCGGGTGTCACCTCCCGGTACGAGATCGGGGTCGGGTCCACGCGGCGCAGTTCCTCGATCTGACGTTCGTGGAGCGGAAGGCAGGCCACCGCGTTGGTGGCGGCGACGTCGGTGATCATCCGGCTGTACACGTTCTGCACAACGTTCACGCGCGACTCCTGCGCGAACGACCTCGGAGAGGAGCGGCCAGTCATGAGTCTTCGACAGATGGAGTACTTCCTCACGGTCGTCGAGGAGGAGTCCTTCACCCGCGCCGCCGAACTGCTGCACGTCACCCAGCCCGCCCTGTCGCACCAGATCAAGGCGCTGGAGAAGTCGGTGGGCGGGGCTCTCCTGGAGCGCAGAGCGCGCGGCGTCGGCCTCACCGTGATGGGCCGCGCCTACCTCCCGCACGCCGAACGCGCCGTACGCAGCGCCGTACAGGCCCGGCGGGCGGCCCGCGCCGCGGCCGGCGCAGAGGGTGGTGAACTGCATGTCGCCGCCCTGCACTCGGTCGCCGTCGGCATTCTCCCCGACGTCTTCGCCCAATGGCGCCGCGAACCCCGGTGTGACCCTGCACCTCCACGAGTACGCCACCACCGACGCTCTGGAGGACCACGTCGAACGCGGCGTCGCGGACCTGGCGGTGGGCCCTGAGCCCGAGCGCTGGCCAGGGCCCGTCGTCCACTTCGGGCGGGAGGACATCGTGATCGTCGTCCCCTTCGACGACCCCTCGCGGGCCGCACCACGGTCCGACTGGAGGAACTGTCGGAGCACCTGTGGGTGCGGTGCGCGATGGAAGCGGTGGTCGAGGGGCAGGCCTTCCTCGACTGGGCGTGCGGCCGGGCCGGTTTCGTACCGCGCACGGCGGTACGTACCGAGCACACCTCCACCGCCGTACGGATGGCCGCCGCCGGCGTCGGCGTGGCAACCTCACCGGCCCATGTCGTGCGCGGCGCGGGCGGCGAGGGCTGCGCGGTGCTGTCGGTCGAACCGCCGTGGCAACGCGCCCTCACGGTGTACTCGCGGGTCGAACTGAGCGGCGCGGCGGCCCGGTTCGCGGAATTGCTGCGGCGGTTCTCGCCGTACGGAGCCGGTAATGGAGCCGGAGCCGGCACCGGAGCCGGTTCTGCAACTGGGACCGGTACTGGAACCGGAACCGGAAGCGGATCCAGAGCCGGAGCCATGGCCGCAGCCGAGGACGAGTGCGGCCGTGGCTCCGGCGATCCCTGTTGCCCCGCCCCTCCGCCGCCCCCGCCGCAGGTGTGCGCTCTCATCGGCAGTCCCGCCGGTCGGTCCGGCAAGGACACCGTCCCGCCGAACCCTCGCGCGGCCGCCGGCTAATCCGTCCTCTTGCGCGCCAGGGCAGCTCCGGCACGGCACCCGGTCCGCCGCCCGCCTGCGCCACCCGCTACTGGGCCGCTCGGTCCCTGCGCCGAACACCCCTGGCTCGGGCAGGCTTGCTGTCCGGCGGCAACGCGATTGCCCACAGCAGTAGTTGCCACACGGTGCCGCAGAACGGCCGGCACCTGGCCGCACCTCGTGCCGGCACTCGCGGCAGACACGTAGACACCCGCCGTCCCGCGCGACCTGCCACCTCTGACCCGGCCGGGATCTGCCAGGCTCGCACTCGTCGCTGGAACCGTGGGTGGGGTCACGGGCATGTTCTCTGAAGGGTGTTGATGATGAAACACGTGGGTTATGGCCTCCTGGCCGCAGGTTGCCTGGCAATTGTTGTCTGCATGAGCGTGGCATTGTCCGATGACCCTGCAGCGCCACGGCGGAGGAAGAGCCTTCGGGGAGTTCTGATTGCCGCACCTGTGGTGGTCACCGGCGTGATCGTGCTTCTGCTTGCGTGAGTCAGGTCAGCAGCCCGCGCGATATGTCGGTACCCGCATGCCCGGGTGCGCCGTAGACGGCCGCTGTCCACGGCTCCCCATCGATCATCTCCGCGCGTACTCCCCAGCGAAGTCGGCCTGGAGCCAACTGGAGGACTTCGGCGAGGCGTGGCCGGACGCCATGCCCGGCGGTAGTGTCCGCACGCCGGGTGAGAAGCCCCCGTACCCACTGGGGCGTGTTCTCTTCGCGGCCACGCTCGGCCCGAACAAGGAGCTGTTCGCGTACGGGGCGCTGCCCGCCGCCGGTTCGGGCGGGACCAGGACCACTGCCGTGCGGGTTCCGGCCGGGCCAGGGGCCGACGGCATCCGACGGACTGCCGAACTCGTCCTCGGTTGGACCGCGCCCACGGTCGGCGCGATCGCCTACCGGTGGACCGACGGCTCCGAGACCCGCCCCGGGCTGCACAGGCTGCCAGGCTCGGACCGTCTGTGGTTCCTGACGCAGGGCCCGCCCGGCGCGAAATCCAAGGGCTACGACGTATACGACCTTGCCGACCGTAGGACGGCGGGCCGCCGCTGATCGAGCTCTGAACCCCTGCAGCCCCTGCTCCACGCGGATTGCGCAACGCAGGTGTCTGCGGTGGCGAACGAGTCCTGCAGCCGAGGCCCCCCTTTTGGCTTGCGCGACGTATGGCCTCGTCCTCGGACAACCCGCCAGGTGTTGAAGGTCGCTCAACTACGTCGGAGGAGCGCTTGCGCCTGGCGCGGCGCGGAGTCGTGAAATCGTTGAAGCAGTTCGCGGGCCGGGGGACTGTCCGGGGCGAAGCTGTGGATCGTATTCAGCGCGCCGGGCACCCGAGGCCCCCACAGGCGAGCGCCGTGGCAGCGGAAGCAGAACGCGATCTGGAAGAGCAGGTCGGAGTCGCTGTGAGCACGGATGCCCCAACTCGGGATGAAGCAGCGGTACAGCTCACTGTCCGGTAGGGAGCCGATCAACCTCAGAGTGTCGCTGACCTGAGCCGCCTCCCAGATCGCCACGTCGTCACCCGTCAGGTCCTCAGAGTTGAGGTGTCTCATGGGGTCCGTGATGCGGACGACTTCGATCAGTTCGGTCTGCTCTTGGGCGGGCGGAAGCATCATGTGCACAGACTCCCTGAACAGACCTTCGGCACCAAAGGTGCGGGGATTCGGCTCTGGCCCGCGGCGTGTGCTCTCGGGTGCGGACGCCGCATGGAGCCCACGGGGGCAAGCCTTCGATTCTCTTGCGGCTGCGCGGGCACCAGCTGAACCTGCCGCCTTTCCACGGGTGCTGACGTCGACGTCTCGGCGCACGAAGCTGGGAGGCGTCCCCCGCTTTCTCGGGCCTCTTTCGAGCCCTCTTTCGAGCCCTCCTCCGAGCCCTCCTTCGAGCCACCCCTCGATGCGACCTCGCAGACGGCAAGCGTGCTCGCCCCTCGCGATGGCGGACGATGCACCACACATGGCTTGCCCGCAACCAGTGCCCACCGGTCAGTTCGCCGTCGGCCCGAACCGGCGTTTGTACGCCGACGGTGTGATGCCGATTTCGCGGCGCATCAGCGTACGCAGATTGGTTGCGGTGCCAAGCCCGCTGCGCCGCGCGACCAACTCGAGCCGGGACTCACCCCGCTCGATCAACCGGCAAGCCAGAGCCAGCCGTTCCCCCGTCAGCCACGCCAGCGGAGTCGTGCCCAGTTGTGCCTGGAAGCGGCGGTGCAGCGTCGCCGGACTGACCGCCGCGCGTGCCGCTAGACCCGCCACGGTGAACGGTGAGTCCAGCCGTTCCTGGACCCAGGCCAGGACAGGTGCCAAGGACTCGTCCGGCAGGTCGGGCATGGGACGCTCCACGAACTGCCGTTGTCCACCGTCCCGGTGCGCCGCGAAGACCAGTCGGCGACTCACGGCGTTGGCGACCTCCGCGCCGTAGTCGCGTCGGACCACGTGCAGCCCAAGGTCGAGCGCGGCCGCACTGCCCGCCGCGGTGAGGATGTCCCCGTCATCCACGTACAGCACGTCTGCTTCGAGCTGGACCGAGGGGAAGCGGGCTCGGAAGGAGTCCGCCCACTGCCAGTGCGCCGTGGCCCGGCGCCCGTCGAGGACTCCGGCCTCGGCCAGTGTGAACGCACCACTGCAGAAGCCGATCAGGCGCGCACCCCGGGCGTGTGCCCGGCGGACAGCATCGAGCACGGCGGGGCGGCGCGGCACCTCGATGTCTGGGCGGTTGGGGACGATCAAGGTGTCCGCCGTGTCGGCCGCTTCCAGGCCGGCGACCCCCGAGAGCGCGAAGAATCCGTCTCGCATCAGGGTGCGCGGCTCAGGGGAACAGAGCCTGAAATCATAGAGGTCACGGCCGATTTCCGGTCTGCGCAGACCGAAGACCTCCGTCGCGCAGCCGAGCTCGAAGGGGTTCGAGTTCTCGTCCACGATCACGACAACCCGGTGTGTGCCCGCGATGGGATCAGCGTGCGAGGATTCTTTCGTCATGTGCGATTCCTAGCACTCACCACGGCCATACGAAACGGCCCAGGATGTGCCCATGAGCAGCGAACCCATCCCCCTGAGCAGGGCACTGGCCTCCTTCGACGCGTTGTGGAGCCCCCGCATCGTCACGCGTGTCAACGACTACGACGTCCGCATCGCCAAGGTCCAGGGCGAACACATCTGGCACGTGCACGACGACACCGACGAGTTTTTCCTGGTACTCGACGGGGAGCTGCGCATCTCGTTGCGGGAGCCCGACGGGGAGCGCACGGTCCTGCTCCCGCAGGGGGCGGCCTTCACCGTTCCCCGAGGCACAGAGCACAAGCCGTACGCTCCGTCCGGCGCCGCGATCCTCATGTTCGAACCCACTGGGACACCGACCGTGGGTGATCGCCACGACGAGGTCCCGGAGCACGTCGACGCAACATCCGGACATGCGCTCGGCATCTGACCTGACGGACTACTTCGGACACGCCACTGCCCTTGGCGCGGCTGCTCACCTCGGACCCTGCCGGGGGCGGTGCCGGGCGGTCGCCACGGACGGGAGTGATCGGCGGGTGGGTCGACGACGTGCGCGCGAGCGGAGCGGGACCAGCGCCGGTCGCTGACCGGCGTAGCCGGGATCTATCCGATCGCTCGGGCCGAACGGGGTTGCGCGGGCAGGCTCGCTCGGGTCGAGCGGGGTTGCCCGCGCAGGGCAGGCAGTCGTGCGCAGTCGTCCGCTCCGGCCAGGCTCGCCTCCAAGGTCAGCAGCGAGAGGAGCCGCACCGGTCGGCCCGCCGCGGCCGCGGCCTCCAGTTTGTGGTGGCCGTCGAGGAGGAAGTGGGTCAGGCCCCAGTGCGCGGCTGGGTCATCGGCCAGACCGAGGGCGGACTGACACACGTCCAGCGTGGAGATCGCCACCGCCGTGGGAACCGTTCCCTGCTCCATGAGCGCGACATACTCATCGACCCGCGCGCTCTCGTTCCACGTCGGGGGAACCATGGGCACGACGAACTCGTAGAGGTGTGCGTCCGTGTCGACCACGGTCTCGTAGGTCCGGTAGTAGGGGGTGTGCGGGTACTCCGGAAGGCCCCAGAACTGATCGACCCCCCATGCCGTGACCTGTTCACCGCTGAAGTAGTCGCCTTCCTTGCCCGGGATGACCAGCCGGGGTTCCACGTCCAGGAGCAGCGGAAGGTACTCGCCCTCCGGCAGCAACGCGCCGAACGCGTCGATCACGCCCTGGTCGTCCGGATCGTCGAGCGTTCCGGTGAGCCGTTCCTGCATGCTCTCCAGGGACAGCTTTTCCTGCGCGGTCTCCAGCCGCCGGAACAGCAGCGGGCACGTTCCGCAGTAGAAGCTGAGCTCGAAGGCAGGCTCGTCGTCGACCAGCAGCAAGCGCCGTCGCGGCCCGCCACCAATCTCGTGCCGTTCCGTCCCGAAGTGCAACCGCGCCCTGGAGGAAGGGACGCCGATACGGAGAAGGTTGCCCGTTTTGATCATCACGGATCGACCGTACGGGAACGGGACAGCGTGGACCGGGCCCCGTCGAGATCTGAGCGTTCACACGTGCTTCCTTACTGCTAGGTCGTGTGCACTGTTGGCGTCCCAGCGCCACCTGGACCTCGCAATCGGCCGCGGTCAATTCCGCGAGGGGGCGGGGAGTGGTCAACGAGCAAGCTGTCGATGGCTGATGGCTGATGGCTGATGGCTGATGGCTGATGGCTGATGGCTGGTGCCTGGTGCCTGGTGCCTGGTGGCGGGTGGCCGGTGGCTGGTGGCCGGTGGTCGCCTACGAGCCGCCCTCGTGTTCGGTCCATTCGATCTCGTACCCCTCGTGGCGTACGCATCCGCCGTCTGCGCGGATGACCGGCTCGCCGGAGTACCAGTCGGGGCGCATCGACAGGTCGACGCCGTGGTCGTCCGTCGCCCGCACCCCCGGCAGGCCGGCGCCCGGCTCGCCCTGCGCGGGGGCGGGGACGTCGTGCACCGTCAGCCCCTTGGCGGACCAGTCCTCACGGAGCACCCGGACAGCGGCCACGTACGCGGCGCGGTCCGCGAAGACGGGCGTCCAGGTGAGTGTGGGCTGGTCGCGGGTGACGTCCCCCGAGTCCATCCCGAAATCGTCCACGCAGGATGAGCTGGCCATCTCCTTGGTGTCGACCACGGAGTCCGGGTCGAGGCCCAGCTGTCGCACGGTGTTCTCGCCCGCCTCCTGCGTGTGGTCCATATGTGCACGGAACTCCAGTTCCGACAGCACCTGGAAGCCCGCAAGCGAGGCGAAGGCCTTGGCGGCCGCGGCGAGGAGGAACACCGTCATCACCCCACACACGATCAGCGCCAAGAGACCGCGTCGGCGGCGCCGTACCGATTCAGGGGAGGGGGTGGAGATCGTCGTCATGCGCACATCTCAGCAGCGGCAGCAGCCGCGCGACAGCGCGTGGGTACTCAGCCTGGTCTGAGTACACGGGGTGCTCCTTGCCGGCTGTGGCAGACGGCGCGTCCCCACCCCCTACGAGGACATCTACAGCTGCGCTGCCGCTTCGGCACCTTCGTCCGCGGGCTCTGCCAGGCAGCCGACAGTGGCCGCGGGTACGGTGTCGGACAATGCGGTCCAGGTCTGCGCGCCCCCACCTCTCCGTCCGGCGGGCGCACGCCTCGCACGCACGAGCGAGGTCGAGGGAGAAGGTCCCGCAGGCCCGCTTGCGGAGTTGCTGCGCACGCCGTCCGGGCGCGCCTGGGACCGTGTCCACGCCGGGGCGCCGGGCCCCGCCCAGGAGTGGTGTACGTACTGAACAACGACAGTGAAGCGGGGGGGGGGGGGGGGCCCCCCCCCCCCCCCCCCCCCCCCCCGCCCCCCCCCCCCCCCCCCCCCCCCCCCCCCCCCCCCCCCCCCCCGGCCCCCCGGGGGGGCCCGCGCCCCCCCCCGCACGCCGCCCCCGC
>NZ_JBIVVC010000012.1:0-204932 GCF_044757485.1 Streptomyces sp. NPDC091272 | reverse complement strand
GGGGCCCCCCGGCGGGGGGGGGCCGGGGGCCCGGCGCCCGGGGGGGGGCGCCGCCCCCCCCCTGGTTGTGTTCAACCAACAAAAACCCCCGTGTTCGGCGGGGGGGGCCCCCCCCCGGGGCCCCCCCCCCCCCCGCTTCATTCCCCGAGGGCCCCGAGGGCCCGGACGGCTCCGACGGCCCCGAGGGTCAGAAGGTTGCCCCGGAAGCTCCCGCAAGTGCTCCGAAGACGATCGGTAGCAGGAGCAGTACGTGCTGAAGGCGAGGATGCCCGGCTCGTCGCGTCCAGGCCATGCATCCGGCCGTGGCGATGGCGAACACCGCGGTGAACAGGAGCGTGTCCGACCAACTCGCCTCGGCCCACGTGGATGCCAGCCACTGTGCGACCGTCATGGACCCGCCGAAGAGTGCGGCCCCTGACAGGACATCGCTGCCGCTCAGCGCCCTCGGTTCCGGCCCATTGCGCTTGAGGAAGCGCCAGAGCTGGAGAAGGAGTACGAGTACGGTCACGCACTGCACGACGACGGCGAGTACGAACGCACCCATGAACACATGCTGCATTTAAGGGCCTTCCTCCCTGTTGCCGGGTCGGTCAGCCGCCGCATGCCTTGACCACGCCGCTGATACCGCTGATGTCACCGAAGATCGCAACGGCCAGCTTCCACCGTTCCGTGCTGTTCCCTGCCTGTGCGATGAGCTTGGCGCCCTTGATGACGCCGCCGAACTTGGCGGCCTTGGTCACCAGGAGGCCGTTGCCGGCGACGAAGGCGCCGACGGCACCGATGCACGCGGTGACCCGCTTGGTGGTGTCCCACCACCCGTATTGGACACCCCCGTCGAGATGGGATGCGGCAGGGGCCTGGGGGGTGTTGACGAGAAGCGGAAGCGCGGCCTCCTGAGCGGCTTCGTTGCCCGGGTACATGGCTTCGGCGACCTGCTGCGGGGACGGATTCGACGGGAGGGCCAGCAGACGCTCTTCGAAGCCGTCCTCATCGATGGCGGCCAACAGGTCGATCTGGTCCTGAGCCTGCTGAACCTGCTCAGTCTGCTGCGTGTTGCGGGCCTCGACGGCGTGGTGCCGCTCTGCTGCGGACGCCATGGGGGCCGCCACGGCCACCGACGCGGCGGCGAGTGCGGTCAAAGTGGCAAGGCGTATGGACTTGCGGTTCACGTAGAATTCCTTTGCGGTAACGATGCGGGCACGTCTGCGCACTTATGGCCTAGGAACCATGCGCTCGTGCCCGCATCCCGGCGCGGTCAGCCCGGGACGTCATGAACCCTCTCTGGTCCAGACCTCTGACGCAACCTACAACCCCCTCTTTGTGATCTACCCCGCACCTTTATCTAAGGGGCAACCCTCGCCGCGCTAACGAAGTCGCCGTCTGAATAGCCATTTGGTCGTGCTTTCCATGGTCAACTTATGAGCACCTGTTGTGGCTGTTTCAGGCCTCACGCGCCTTCGAGCAGTCGCTTTCCGAGAAGCTCAGCCGCTTCCCCCGATAGGTGGGAAGGTCCTGGCGTGGCTGCCTGCAGGTGTCCGGTGCGCGATGGTTCGCGCGTGGGCGTGCCACCGGCTCACGTCAGGAGACGGGCTGGACCCTGGGGGATGCGCTGTCGGACGCGTCGAGACTGAGCGGGCACACGAGTGCGGAGAGGGAAGTCGTATGGCCTGCCCGGTAGTTGTTGTGCGGCGCGCTGTTTTCCTTTATGACGATGTCCGTCCTGGGTGTGCTCGGCCCCGTCGCAGTCGGGACGGCAGAGGCCTGGGGACGACCTCTCCCTGGCGGTACGACGATCGAGGTTGCGTCGATGTGGACGAGCGCGTCGGGAGAGCGTTGCGGACACCCGACAGGTCCGCCCCGGGCTGGTGTTGACGTTGATCATCTGAGTGCGCGGTGTACCGCGCGTAACGGCGCCGAGGACTCCGCAGAGGGCCGGTACGACGAAGTAGCAGGCCACCAGCACGCCTGTGCCGGCCGCGTCGAGGGAACTTCCGAGGACGAGGACGAGGACGAGGACGGGGGCGAAGAAGGCGGCGGTGGTTTCGGCCAGTAGAAATCCGGCGACGCCACCGGGTGGGGCCTCGCGCTACTTGCCGAACCGTCGAGAGCGCAAGCCAGCGGCTGGTCATTGATTTCTCAATGGCCGGTCGTCGGCCGTTGGGCATGGGTCAAGCCACTGTGCCGTTACGGGGTTCCTGAGCCCCGGGCAGGGAGCTCTTCGAGGACCTGCTCACTCTCGCCCCGCTACACTCCCAGCACTCGGAACGGAACAGGCACATCCTGCCGATGCGGTTCGGCCAGGAACTCATCCAGGCTGAGGTCGGCGAGAGCCTGGGTGTCGCACAGACGCGGGGCTCCTGCCTCCTGCCCCGCGCATCGTCAGCCAGCTCCACGGCCTCCGTCCAGCTGCTCATGCCCGCTCCGGCCCTGGGCGGCTCCACAGAGTCGCCCTGCCGACGGCCAACGCCTCTGAACCGCGGTTGCCTAGACCGGCATTGCGTGAATCAGGTGACGGTCCGGCGGTAGATCTGCCGGCTGCCGCCCTCGGGCCCTGGGGCGGCAGTCTCGGCGGGAGCGAAGCCGAGACGTTCGTAGAAGACGCGTGCGCCGCTGACGAGAGCACCGGGGTGGTCGGCCCCGAAGGTGACTACCTCGATGCTGCCCGGACCCCGCACCCACCTACGCATCGCGTCCGACATCAGCGCGTGACCGACGCCCTGCCCTCGTGCCTGTTCCGAGACGACAAGCCAGTGGATGTGGTACGTCGACGCCTGCGCTCCGAACAGCAGCCCGCCGAAGACTTCCGGTCCCGTCGATGCCGCTACGAGTGCCCTGGACCGACGGATGTGCTGGCGCAGAGCGTCATGGAAGCCGGCGTCCTCGACCATGGGACCGAACCAGTGCTCAACCTGGGCCGCCAGGCCGAGGAAGCCAGAGAAGTCCTCATCTTCTGCGAGTCTGACGATCATCCAGGCAGTCTGGCATGAGCAGGACGAGCGCTGCGTCATGGGCCCACCGCGAGTGCATCGGCTCCGGGCACGCCGGGAATTCGGGGACGTCAGTCAGGGTCTCTGTCTCAGCTCGCTCACCATGCTGGCGAGGGGGGGAGGGCTCTACTGCTTCCCCACGCTCTCCATGTGGGCCCCTCCTCAAGGACGGACCTCGGGTCTTGCACGCCCGCCCATGCGGCTCAAGCCCACCTGCCGACAGTCCCGGTGGAGAGACGCATGCTCAGGCACCCTCGGGCGTGATCAGACAGAAGGGATGGCCGACGGGGTCCTCGTAGACCCGGTAACCGACCGGCTTGTCCGAACCGTCCAGCAGCGCTGCACCGAGGGCGAGCACCTGGGCCTCGGCCGTATCAAGGTCCGCGACCATCACGTCGATGTGCATCTGCTGAGGGTGCGCGGGGTCCGTCCACCGTGGCGCGCGGAAGTCATCCACCCGCTGGAAGGCGACTACCGGTGCGCCTGCGTCGTTCTGGAGCACGACGAAGTCACCGGTGTCCTCCCCTCTTGAGAGTGACAGCAGCTTTTCGTAGAAACCGGCGAGTTCACGCGGGTCAGGGCAATCGATGACAACGGTGTATAGGCGTCCGATCATCCAGCTCACTATGCCACTCGCGCGAACGGGCCAAGTGGCTGGTGTGGCGCCCCAGTTCAGATGCTGCGTGGCCGTTCCGCGGCGACCGGCCCCGTCCTGTGAGTCTGCGGGTCGTACGCACCCGCGCCGGGGTCAAGTCCCAGCCCACCTGCCAGACAGAGCCGACCAGTTCAGACATCATCCGGTGCCCATCGCCCCCTGCCGTCACTGGAACATCAATTTTTTCCAAGCCTGTCCGCTGGTCCATGAATACGATCGCCGACGTGGTCACGAAGCAGGATGGCCGTGTTCCGTGACTATCGCCGTAGTCGTAAACGAACAGCGCCACCCCCGACTCCCAGACCTGACAGGTGCACCACAATCTCACGAGCTGCCTACAGGGAGCCGCTCCCCGCGCCCCCCACAGACGCCCCAAAGAAAGACAGGTGCCGCATGCGCGCGCTTCGAACCCTCCTGCTCGGCGGAGCCCTGGCTCTGGCCTCGTTGGCCTCGGCGCCCGGCGCCCTCGCTCTGGAGGGCGATCCCGCACCCCAGGGAACAGAGACCGTCACCACCCCCGCAGGGGCCGTCGACGCGATCCAGAGCTTCCGCAATCAGGCCACGGGACGTTGCCTGGACGACACCGACAACGGCGGTTTCCGCGCCTGGAGCTGCAACGGCTCCAACCCGCAGAAGTGGTCCGTGCACGTCTGGGGAGACAGCACCCGTCAGCTGCGCAACGTGGCCACCGGCCGCTGCATCGAGGACACCGACAACGGATTCCGCACCGTCGGCGCCTGCAACTCCAGCCCGGAGCAGAGCTGGTGGGTCACGGTCTGGGGTGACGGCACCGTCCGCTTCCAGAACCAGCTGACCGGACGGTGCATCGACGACAGCTCGCTGGGCCTGCGCACCTGGGGCTGCAACAACACCCCGTACCAGAGCTGGTCCTGACACCTGACCCCCTGACACCCGACAACTGACCCCCTGACCCCCTGACACCCCACAACCGACACCCAACCCCCGCCCCACCGGCGCGGCCCCGCCCCCGACAACGACCACGGAGCAGTCCCATGCGTACCCCCCGCCCACGACAACGACCACGGAGCAGTCCCATGCGTACCCCCCGCCCACGCCACGCCCTACCCAGAAGAACACTGCTCAGATCGGCGCTCTTACTGTCCTTACTCTGCTTACTGTCCACGGGCGCTCTCGCCGCCCCCGCCTCGGCCCGAGGTGGACACGAGGTGCCGGGGCCGCTCGGGAACCGTGAGCCGGCCACGGTGCTCTGTGACATCCCCCCGGACCGGGACATTGCGGTGATCCGCAAAGTGTACGAGGTCGGGCAACGCCGAGGCGTGTCCGACATGGTGATGCTCGCCGGCTTTGAGACGGGCTGGGTCGAGTCCCGGATGAACAACCTGAACTGCGGGGACCGCGACTCCCTCGGCGTCTTCCAACAACGCCCCTCGCAGGGGTGGTGCGACCCCGACCAGTGCCTCGACGTCGACTACGCGGCCAACAAGTTCTTCGAGGTCGCCCAGGAGATGGAACCCGGCTGGGCCACCGCCGGAGAGCTGGCGCAGGCCGTGCAGCGCTCCGCCTACCCGGAGCGCTACGCCCAGGCGGAAGGCTACGCACGGGAGTTGATGAGCGAGGCGTTCCAGCCGTACGGCACCATCGGTGCGAAGTTCGCCGGCCTCGGGGGAGAGGGCGGCCCGCTTGGCCGGCCGTTGCGCGCCGAGGAGGACGCCCGGCTCGGCGGACGGTTCCAGCTCTTCCAGAACGGAATCGTCATCTGGCACCCGGACGCCGCGCACGCGATCTACGGGGACATCCTGCAGAAATACTGGGACTCGGACTCCGAGCAGCGCTGGGGCTTCCCCACGATGGACGAGGCGGACGGCGCACAGGCGCCCGACGGGACCCGCGGCCGCTACCAGTTCTTCGAGCGCGGCCTGTTCCTGTGGTCGCCCGCGACGGGCGCGCACACCGTCCACGGCGCGATCTACGACGCCTTCCACGCCGGCGGGCACGAGGGGACGTACGGCTACCCCACGGCCGACGAGGTCGACGAGGCGGGCGGCAAGGCCCAGCGCTTCCAGAAGGTGACCTTTCACTGGAACGCGACCCGCGGCACCTGGATCACCAACAACTAGCAGGAGACAGCTATGAGATCGCTGATTCTTCGGCGGGTGATCGGGGTTGTGGCGCTGGCGCTGGTCTCCCTCGGCCTCGTGTTCACCGCGCCGACGACCGCAAGCGCCTCGGAGCCCGGTGGCTCGATCGGCCGGGGCGAGGTGATGGACCGCGCGTGGTCGTGGGTTGCCGAGCGGGTGCCGTACGGCCAGAGCGGCTGCTACGAGAACGAGTTCGGCTGCTACCGGCCGGACTGCTCGGGCTATGTGTCGATGGCCTGGAATCTGCCCACCTCCCTCACCACCTGGGACCTGTGGAACGTCACGGTCGACGTTCCCGCGAACGATCTGCAGCCCGGTGACATCCTGCTGCGCGACTCGGGTGGCATCGACCATGTGGCGCTGTTCGCCCGCTGGGCTGATGCAGCCCACACGCAGCCGGTGGTGCGCGAGGAGTGGGACTTCGGCCAGGTCGCCGAGGAACGGGTGTGGGGCAACGGCCTCCGCGGCTTCACGCCCAGGCGCTACAACAAGCTCGACGACCTGATGCCGTACGGGACCATCAGGGCCAAGTACGACAGTACGGGCGGCCCTTCCGGACCGTTGGGCTGGCCCGTCACGGGCGAGCGCGACTCCTCCCTCGGCGGGCGCTTCCAGCAGTTCCAGAACGGCATCGTCATCTGGCATCCCGATGTCGCGCACGCGATCTACGGGGAGATCCTGCAGAAGTACTGGGACACCGACGCCGAACGCCGCTGGGGCTTTCCCACCACGGACGAGGCCGACGCCAGCACTGCGCCCGGCGGAAACCGCGGCCGCTACCAGTTCTTCGAGAAGGCCCTGTTCCTGTGGTCCGCCGAGACCGGCACGCACCCCGTGCAAGGCGCGATCTACGACGCGTTTCGCGAAGCCGGCCACGAGAAGGCGCTCGGATACCCCACCACCGACGAGACCGACGAAGCAGGCGGCAAGGCCCAGAGGTTCCAGAAGGTCACCATCCACTGGCACCCCGACAGAGGCACCTGGATCACCAATAACTAGCGGCGTCCACGGCGTCCAGCTACAGCCGGGGGCATGTTCGCTGCTTCCGCCCTCCCTCGGGCATCGATCCGAGGTCGGCGTACGACCGCGACCGCCTACCCAAGGCATCCGAGCCCACCAGTCCAACCAGTTCGCGCAGTACAGCCAGCCCAACCAGTGCAACAGGAGCAACCAGCCCCACCAGACCAACCGACCGAGTCAACGAGACCAACCAACCGAGGAGAATCGAATGCGATCGAGGAAAATGGCGGCCGCCTTGTCCGGCCTCCTGCTGACGGCCGGACTCACCGTGGCGCAGGCCCCCACGGCGCAAGCAGCGGCTCCGTGCGAAGGCACCTACACCATCGTCGTCGGTGGCACCGGCAGCTCATGGAACAACGACCTGTTCTACGGCAACATCCAGCAGCACGTCGGGTACCCCACCCAGATTCCCAACGGTGCGAGCGCGCGGGCAGGCGTCAACGAGCTGAACCGGCTGGTCCGCGACCAACGTGCCGCGTGCCCGGCCCAGCACGTCAAGATGGGCGGTTACTCCCTGGGTGCCGCAGTGGTACACATCTGGGTCACCGAGAACTGGCAGACGTTCGACAACGTCAATGCCGTCCTGGTCGCGGACCCCAAGCGCAAGGGGCCTCCCGGCGCCAACGGTGGATCCGTGCCGTTCGGCGGAATCGTCGGCGCCCCACTCGCGGGTGCTGACGACTTCTTCGGCAACGTGCCGGTCAAAACGATCTGCCACTGGGACTACGTCTGTGACGAGTCGGCCGGCATCTGGACCTACCCGCACAACCACGTCGAGAACTACAAGGCGAACGACTTCAACATGGACCACCACAACGACGTCGCCAACGAGCAGTGGCACAACGGCACCTGGTACCCCCGCCCGTGAGGCCGTAGGCCGAATGTCCTGGGGTTGAGTCCGGAAGTTGAGTCCGGTTGCGAGGGCGCAGGCACGGTGGCGCGGGTGCGTTTCGACCGGCGTCGCATGCCGCAGCTGCACTGCCCTCGCGGAACTCACGCCGCGGGGAGGCCGATTCCTCATCGAAGGGCACCGGCGTGCGCTGTTACGCCGTCAGATCGGGCCGGCTCGATCTTGTACGGGGGCGGGGGGCGCACGCCGGAGTCACCTCCGCCGCGTACCGGCAGCTTGCAGCCGGGTCGCCAAGGGGGAGTGACCGACGCAGGAGGAGAACGGGATGTTGCATCCGGCGCCGGCCCGCTCAGGCAGGTGCAGCCGGCGTCGGACACCTGGCGGAGTCGGCCTCGTGGCCGCGATGTCGGTGGCGGGGTCCGCTCGCCGAGGCGCCGAGGTCGCCGAGATCCCCGTAGGGGGCGCACGCCCCCTGGTGGCTGGCCGCCGGGGACATGCGTCCAGCGCCTGGACGCTGTCGCAGGGCTCGTCCCCCTGCCTTCGCCGGACGCGGATCGTGAGCCCGAAGGGCTAGTTACTCCAGCCGAAGATCGTGACTGGCTGGAACGGCTCATGCTCTGCGAGGCTTGCGCGGCTTGGCCCAGCTGCCGGGCGGCCGGTTTCGCTCCTGGGTGAGGATTGCCGCGTCGAACTCAGCCTTGCTGGTGACCGTTCGTGGCTCTGGTTCGAGCACGGCCGCAGCCGAGCGCCACGGGACAGAGGAGGCCCAGCCGACGAGGGGCATGGTCTCGTTGTAGTGGCGAGCGAACCGCGCGGTGATGAGGGCCGGCATCTGGTAGTTCAGGTCGCGCGCGTGCTTGATGAACGTCTCGGGAAGTAGGACGTGGTGCGTTTCCAGATAGTGCGGGAAGTCCTGGCGCCAGATCCAAGTGCCGTCGGTAAGCAGCGATGAGCAACCCAGGGAGTGGCGGTGCGCGTTCCCGGTGATGGCGTCG
The DNA here is from genome assembly GCF_044757485.1 of Streptomyces sp. NPDC091272. Taxonomy (NCBI): domain Bacteria; kingdom Bacillati; phylum Actinomycetota; class Actinomycetes; order Kitasatosporales; family Streptomycetaceae; genus Streptomyces; species Streptomyces sp. NPDC091272. The sequence continues at coordinate 196,305 of NZ_JBIVVC010000012.1, read as the reverse complement.
CGGCCGGGCCGTTCCACCCCGTTGGCACCCATGCCTGCGGCCACCCCTGACCATCGGTGTTGAAGACTGCAACTTGTGCGGTGGCCGCGAAGCACAGCGTAGATCCTGCCCGTCGGCACCAGACTTTCGAAGTCCTGACGGGCCGGCCAGCGGGCTGACTCGCGCAGGTGGAGCCCCGGCACGGGGGGGACTTGGTGTTGGGGCTGGTGTCGGACCCGCCGCGCAAAGACTGCTGGAGCTCGCCAAGTGGGCCGGACAGGCGACTCCCGACGGCATGCAGCACCCCGATGCCCCCGTGAAGTGAATCCCACCGATCCGCCCGCGCCGCGAACGCAAAGCAGTCCACTCACTACTCGCGAGCGCTAAGCAGCAGCGCACGTAACCTCATTTGCCACCTCCGGTTGCCGGCTTGACGCGGTTTGCCAGCCAGTGGCTCATCGTGTCGAGGTACCCGGGAACGAGGGCGGCCGACTGTTCTGCCTGCAGACGATGGTCACCGCCCGGGAACACCTCCACGGACAGGGTGGCGTGGGGCGGGCGGGCCGAGTAGCAGGAGGCGGCGGCGAAGATGCGGATGCTGTCGGCGACCGGCACTGTTGTGTCCGCACCACCGAACAGCGCCAGATGCGGGCAGCGCAGCTGGAGCAGGTCCGGGACCGGGTCGTGATCCTGTTTCCGCTTCAGGAACGACCAGAGGTGTTCGTCCACTTCGCCCCAGTAGTAGTCCAGTCCCGGCGGCGCTCCCGCGTCGTCGACGAGCTGTTGAGCCGTAGAGAAGCCGACGTCGCGTCGGCCTGCTTGTGCCAGCTGGTCGTACAGGCTCAGGGTGTTGCGGATCTGAGGGTGCCCATCGCCGTGCAGGTCCGTCAGGTGGTTGGCGAGGGCGTAGCGTTCCTGCTCAGCAGGGCTCACACCCGGGCAACTGTTGGTGACCACCCACGGCAGGCCATCGCGCGCCGCGGAAGCACGCAGAGCGACCCAGCCTCCCTCGCTATGCCCCCAGAGCCCCGCCGCCCGTGGCTGAACCTCTGGTTGAGCACGGAGGAAACTGAGCGCGGCGGCTGCATCAGCCGCCAGATCGTCCAGGGTCGCTGTGCGCCAATCGCCGGATGACTGGCCGACACCGCGTTTGTCATAGGAGAGCACGGTGAATCCGGCCTCTAGAAAATGCTGCCTGATGGGTGGGAAGTACGTGCCGTTGTCCCTGTCTGTGGGCCCGGACCCGCCGATCATCACCACGCCAGTACCGGCCAAGTCGGTCTCATCTGGCACTCGCAGTGAACCGGCGAGTTTTACAACCCCGTTGACGAACGTGACGTCCCGCACTCTCACGCTTCTCATGAACTCAGTCTCACGGTTACGGACCGATGTGTTCCTTCATCTGGGGGGAGTGCGTCAGCCGGCCGTACTGGCTGCCGCCTGTCGCGCTCCGTCCAGGATCAGGCATCGGCCTCGTACGGGAGCAGAGCGAGCATCCCTTCCACGAGTACCACGACGGCGACCACCTCCCCGGCCGAACAACGGCCCACCCACACGGGGTACGTACCGTCTCCGGTCATCGCAAGGGCGACCAACTCGCCGCCGGAGGCCTGGTCCTGGGTGCGTAGTAGGTACCTGGAGACGCTAATGTGCTCGGCCGTGTCCGGATCTCCCTGGATGAGCCCGCTCTCGAAGAGGTCGAGGAGCGGCTCCGGGCCCCGTCGTCGGCGAAGCAACCGGTGGCACCGTCAGTGTCGAAAGCCGGTGATCTGGTGGTCGACGAACGACCGGGGGTCGTCGTCCGGTCTCCTGGCCATTTCCCAGGAAGCGGCGGGGGCCGCGCTGACGAGCAGGCGGACGGCCGTGGTGGCCGTACTTGTGACCTGGGTCGCTGTCCACTCAGAGTGGTAACTGTGGCGGGCCTGCGCCTCGTCGAGTACGTACTCCCCGGGTGGGGCGGGGAGCGTGATGTGCGGTCCGTCGCCATAGTCGATGCTGGGAGGCTTCGTGATCCCGTGGGCCTGGGCCGAGACCAACGGCCAGTTGTCGAACGCGGGCCGGATCATCCAGCATTCGTCCTCCGGAAGGACGGGAAAAGTGGCGTACGAACCCCCGAGCTCACCACGACGCTCCTCCGTCCGCCGACCCCTTCCATCAAGGAAGAAGTCCTTGGTAATCCTGGGGCACCCCTCACCGAATTCCGCCATCCTGGGGCGGTGTAGGCCGTGTTCATCGGCGTGGTGTTCGTACCGGATGTAGAGCCGTTTGGACTGGCGCAACCCGGCACAGGCGCACTCGGCCTCCCGGCACCCCTGGTCGAGACCGTCACCACGGTCGGTATGCAGACGCCGCGTCTTGCGACGGAAGCGTCCTCGCAGCCCCCGAGTGAGAGGGTTGGTGTCGAGCGGTGGCGGGGGCCGGGTGACGTCGTGCCGGTTTCCGCCGATGAGCGTGGCAACGAGAGGGATGAGTAACTCCTGACGTTGCTGGACGCCGCGCGCATCTGAGATCAGAGCAGTTTCAACTGGTACCGGGAACAACCGCCGTAAGCGCCGGATCCACCACCACCCAAAAGCAAGGGCACGTGGAGACAGAGGCAATTGCCGTCCAGCTGGTCGCACGTTGAGCCGGCTCGGCGAACTTCCTGACAGGCTGCTCTGTACGATCACTGAATATCGGGCGTTGGACCGTCCGTCGTGTGCCGAGATCAGCAAGTGGTGTCCTGCCCGGACGATTGAGGGAGTTGGCGAGTGGCCGCGTTGGACTTCTATGCACACGTCGCCATTGGCGGAGAGGTCCTGGGAGTTGGCCTCGGTGCCGACCCGGAAGCCTGGGAAGCCGCCTTGGGTGCGACATACCTTGATGTCCCCACAAGGGGGCTACTGCGGCGGGACTACGGGCTCGTGGAAATCAACTTCTCGCCTGAGCGGTCAGGGCGACAAGGACGGATGTCGTGCTTCGGCTTCGGCGTGAAGATCCAGCGACTGCTGTACGACCAGTCCCCGAGCACCGTGCCGCCCCCGCTCTCGCGGGAGTACGGGGAATTCCCGCCCAGAGTTCCTTTCACGGAACTGCGGACCACCATCCTGGCCCTGGGCCACACGATCGCACTCGACCAGAGCAACACGACGAATGACATGGACTGCTACCGCGTATCTGCTTCCGCTGCCCGTATCCACGTCGTCAGCGACCCTGACCCGTACGGGTCAGGCGCATCAGATCCAGACGGGCATCGGAGGGGCGACATCTGGTCCATCGGGGTGGAGTGACCAGCCAGCCGACGCGGCTCAGCCGAGGCAAACTAGCTCGCCGTATCAGCGGCGTCGGCCCCGCCTTGGCCGATCGCGTCCAACGCGCGGTGCAGGACTTTGTGGACTTGTCCGTGGGCCGAAATCGTGGTCACCAGGCCCTGCGCCCGGTAGTGGTTGACGACCGGCGCCGTCTCGTTGCGGTAGACCTCCAGTCGCTTACGAACGGTTGCCTCGCGGTCGTCTTCACGTTGGTACACCTCAGCGCCGCAGAGGTCGCAGACTCCTGCCACTTCAGGCGGGCCGTAGTCGACGCGAAAGATGTGCTCGCGGTCCTGACGGCACAAGCGTCGTCCAGCGATCCGTCTGATCACCTGGCCCTCGGGAATTTCCAGGTCGAGCACGGCGTCCAGCCCCAACTTGGAGTCGGCCAGGATGCCGTCCAGCACCTGCGCCTGGGCAACGTTGCGAGGGAAGCCGTCCAGCAGGAACCCGTGCTCGGTGTCCGGGCGGGCGAGGCGCTCTCCGATCACGCCGATCGTGACCTCGTGCGGTACGAGGGCGCCGGCGTTGATGTGCGTGTGGGCGTTCTGGCCGAGCTCCGTGCCCCGGCCAATGTGCTCGCTAAACAGGTCACCGGTGGAAACGTGCGGGATCGACAGATGTGCGGCAAGGTGCACCGCCTGGGTGCCCTTGCCGGCCCCGGGCGGCCCGATCAGGAGGATGCGCATCGATGTGAGAACCCGTCGTCGTGCGGCCCAGGATCGGTCCCGGATTCGCAGCCGTGCCTGAACGCTAGTGCCGTTCCACATGGGGGCGCGATCCGGCGTACCCCAAGACCGTAGCTCGGGATAACCCCCGGCGTGAGCCTCACCTTTCCCCGGCCGGCTCACCCAGCACGCCAGCAACTAGAGCTGCATCAGGCTACGTCCGCCTCCTCTGGAGTCTACTGACAGGCGGCCAGAGGGCCGCATCCGGCGGCTGTGCGAATGGACTCGCGTAGGGTGCGTGGGTGTTCAATCGACTTGAGATCAACGTGTCGCCACCAGGCCCCCGCTGGGCTGCCCAATTGTCTCTCCGGATCGACGGCGAGGAAGTGGTTGCGGCCACAGTCGGAGAGGGAGGCCGCGGTCCGTTTGCCGAGGAGGCATTGCCGGCCGATGGCCACGGCCCCCTCTGGGCGACCGAGCAGGGACGACGTGTAGTGCTGGGTGAGCCCGAGTGCACGGGCGGATGCTGTGGCTACCTGTCCGTGTTCGTGCAACGCCACGGCGGGATCGTGGAGTGGTCCGACTGGCAGGTGCCTGCCGATGAAGCGCGCCCTCCGGCCTTTCACTTCGACGCCGATCAGTACGACGGTGAACTGATCCGCGCGCTGTCTACGTTCACCTCGTGACTGTCTGCCGCGTGGGCGGTTTCCTGCGCGGCTTTCCAGGCCAGACTGATCGCGTGGCTGGACGTGTACAGGTTTGTGAGAGCCAGGACAACGAAGGCCGACGGCCGCTGCGGATTATCCGCCGGGGCACCGGGCCGGCGGTGATCTGGCGGCAGGCCCAGATGGTGCTGCTGTTCGCGCAGGGCATGCCGGTCGCGAGATTCCGGGACGGGATGGTGCAGCGCGGCGCGAGCCTGTCGCTGGCCCAGGACATGGCCGACATGGTCAACGGGTGCTTGACGCGGCCGTCCCATCCGGCGCTTGGGGAACCGGACGCGCACTTTGTGATCGCGTGATGTTGCCCCTCGAAATGATCAGAGTCGGCCGTCTCCTCCGGTGAGTACCGCGCTGTCATACCTCAGCCGTCGTCGAGACTGGCCACCGCCTGCGGTGAGGACGGGCGGGCCGTCGCGGCGTGACGACGAATGTGCGGGCGTCAGTCGTAGAAGAAGAGCTCAAGGTCCTCGATCGATCCCGGCCGGGTGATGAAGCCCTCGGCCTTCGCGATCTGGTCCTCCGGTGGCGGTTCGCCCTTCAGGAGCCGATGCATCCAGATTTCACCCTGCTCGCCGACCGCGTAGATGCCAGACAGCAACTCGGTCATGCCAGCAGGGTTTGACGGGATGCGTGCGGCGACGGGCTGGAGCACCCAACCGCCGGACCGGCCGCGAGCTGCAGCACCCCGGCCCAGTTCGGACTCCGCCCCTACCGATACCGCGTGGCCAGCGAAGGCACCGCCCTGCTCGCTCTCCACATGACCGTCATGACGGTGGGTTGCTGCCCTGCAGTATGTCGCCGGCCCGGAAGACGAGTTCGTCCGCACGCGTGTCGGTGAGGACGAGGCGAGCAGCGTGGGGCGGGTCTACTTCGGTGACGAAAAACTTGAAGGTAGCGCTGGATCTCTGTCAGGGTCAGGGTGATGGCCAGGCTCTGGCCGTTCGCGTGGTGAAAACGGGCTCCAAGTCGTGTTGTCGCCAGACAGCGCACAACGATGGCAAGCATGTCGGTACTGACACTTTCCACCTCGACGACCTGGACCTTGGGCAGTGACTCTCGGGACTAGCCCATGTCGCCATGGTCCCAGGGCGTGGTCAGCTACCTGAGCGGGCTGTCGACGAGGTACCCCGGCCCGGTGGAGCCTTCCTTCGGAACCGCGCGATCTACTGTCCGGAAGCTCGACGAGCGGCCGCACCTGTCCCGGCACCGAGGCGGGAATCACTCTCCCTCGACCGCGGGACCCTCACCACGATGATGTGGGTGCGGGCGCCTAGAACCACTCTGCGCGGTCCGGCTGCCCAGGCCCCTCGCGCCGGCGGACGGCACCCGCGAGGCTGCGGCAGGGGCTGCCCCCCTGCTTGCAGTGCTGCTGATGCAGGCATCGGCGGGGTTTCCGGCGGTGGGGAGACCGCCGTGCGTGATGTGCCCGCCGGTGTGGCAGAAACGTGCGTTCAGCCCAGTTCCAGCACGCCCACCGTTTGGTCTCCGCTGGTCTCTCCGGTGGGTTGGAAGCCGAGTGCCAGATAGAAACCCACTGGGCCGTCCGCTCCGGGATGCCAGGTGGTCGTCAGCCGCGTGCCTCCTCGGCGCCGGATCTCGTTGGCAACGGACTGCACTGCGAAGCGTCCGAAGCCCCGGCCCTGCTTTCCATCAGCGATGTTGAGACGCCAGAGTCCGGAACGGAAGTCAGTGCCCTTGCCGGTCCAGTCGATGTCGAAGAAGGCCATGAGGAACCCGACGACCTCGTCGTCGTCGCAGATGAGCCGGGGCCATGCGATGCCGGGATGGACGTATGCCTCAGCGAGTGACTTCACCACGGGTGCCACCAGGTGTTCCTGGTCGGCGCGGACCCTCAGGTCGATGGCGCGCTCGAAGTTGTCAGCAGTTATCTCTTGCAGGTGAAGCGAAGTTGGCATGTCGGCAGTTTATGTAGGTGCTGCAAGCGATTTCCGGAGTGTGTTGGCCATGATCAGCCGACGGACCGGTACTTCGTTGGCTCAGTCGTCGGCGCGTGCGCTCGCTAGGGTCCTCCCGGAGCTGTGCGATTGGTCAGCGGCGCGTGTGGCCGGGTGCGAGCAGGCTGGTCAGATCAGAGATCGTCTTGGCGGACGGCTGCGGTAGCGGTAGCGGCGGACGTTCTCCGGCTTCTTGCGCCGGGACTTCGCCATCAGCATCAGCAGGGAGGCACCCTGCTCCCCGTGGTGGGTGAGGCGGAATCACGGCAGCAATCTCGCAGGTTCCAGCCGGCCCCGGCCCCGGCCCACGCATCGCGGTGTGTTCGTCGAACAGGGCGCGGGCCCGGCCGTAGGAGATTCGAGCTGAGCCGGTGTCCGGGCACACGTCGCGCGGGCTGACGACCTTCCCCGGGTCGGGGCGGCGGTAGGTAACGAACACCGGACCGCGGGTGCGGCCGCGCAGGAGGCGGGGCAGTAGTCGGGCGGTGTCAGTGTCTCGTCACGGACAACGGGAGCGCTTCACGTACTGGATCAGTCGCACTGGCGGGCAGGGGCCTACGACAGCGTCGACATCGGGCGCAGGTCCACCCGGACCGCCAACGCCGGGGGCGAAGCCGTAAGACGAAGCCGTAAGACGAAGCGTTTAGTCGTTCGGGGAACAGGCCGAGCGCACGGGTGCGGTCTCGGCGCAGCGGTTCACGCACGCCAAGCCGGTGCTCAGGTACTCGTCGGCTCGGGGGAGTCAGCCGAGTCGGCGTCGATGCGGACGTCGTCGCCGCGAGAGGTTTTGCCGAGGAATGAGCAGTCGTACTCCATTACCAGGTGGCCGAGATCGTTCGTCCGCACCCGCGCTTGTGCGTAACCGTCGCGGTCCCGGTACTCGACTTTCAGGTCGTCATGGTCGGCCTTGCCCTTTGCCGTGCCAAGGGCCACCGTCTTCTGTTCGGGCTCGCCGTACATGGCTGTCAGCTCGTACACGACGTACCCGCTCCTGCTGTCCCACCCCCCTGTGAGCCGCAGGATGTCGTCGGAGAAGCTCAGGGGGCCGTCGAGGTCGTACCTTTCCCCGTGCTCGTTCTCGTACGCGTAGCCCATCGGTTGCTGCACCTTCCCTTCCGCGCCGGCGCGGGCCTGCTGCCTGTGCTGGACGCCATGATCACCGTTCCCTGAGTGCGGCCGTACATGCACGCGGCCGCGGCTTCGGTGTCGCGCGTCGGGGAGTGCTCCGGCCGCTCGTGTTGTGGGTGCGTCGCGTGGACGCGTCCCTGCGAGGTGGTGGTGGCTCCGTCACGTCAGGACGACGCACCCCTGCCGTTCCAGCTCGCTGAGGAGCGGTGGCGAGGGATCGACCTCGTTCCAACGCAGATCCAGCTTCTCCAGCGACGGCATCAGGGCGAGCCACTCGGGCAACCGGCCAAGGCGGTTGCTCCGCAGGTCGACGTGGCGCAGGCGCGGGAGGCCGGCCAGTGACTCCGGCACCTCGACCAGAGAGTTCTCGCGTAGGTCCAGGTGGCGCAGTTCGCGGAGGCCCGCTGCCGACGTCGGCAAGTGCTCGATCGCGTTGCCCCGGAGCCACAGCTCGCGCAGGTTGTGGAGCCGGCCGATGGCATCGGGCAAGGTGGTGAGCCGATTGTGCTGCGCCCTCAGCTCGACGAGGCCGCTCATCCCGCCGATCGTCTCCGGCAGGGTGGTGAGGGGGTTCTCACCGACATTGAGGTAGCGCAAGCGGGTCAGGTTTCCCAGAGAGTCCGGGAGCCGTGTCAGCTGGTTGTCGTGCAGGTAGAGGCAGCCGTTGAGCTCGGTCAGGGTGCTGAGTTCTTCGGGGACCGACGTCAGCGCGTTGTGGCCCAGGTCCAGGGTGTTCAGCTGGTGAAGCTGCCCGATGTCCGGAGGAATCGCCGTAAGTCCGTTGTCCGCGAGGATCAGCACGCGGAGTTCGGTCTGCCGCCAGACCGACTCGGGCACCTCTCCGAGCTCTTGACGCCACAGGTTCAGTGTGTGCCGCACGGCCTTCTCCTTTCATCGGTCCTCCTGGGCTTCGATTCTCGTCCCGGTTTCGGGGTCGGCAGGAAGTGACGACAGGAAGTGACGACAGGGTGAGCCGGGCCTTGGGTCGCGCGCCTCAGCCCTTGCTTTTACGAGGAGTTGTGCGGATTTCCGGCACAGTCGCGCAGTCCAGGCCCGTGGAATCCCGTGGAACGCGGCCGTCAGTATGCGCGGTAGCTCGTCGAGCGGGCCGCGCCCTCCGAACTGCCGGTCTGCCAACCACTGGCATGCCCGTGCTCTTCTCGGATCCGGAGGGGCGGGCCCGGTGTGGTGTGGCCAGCTAGGGCATCAGCTCGACGTGTGGGTGCTCCGGTGCTGCCGGACAGACGTAGAGCTGCTGTGCGTAGCCACTGCCGAATTGGACAGCGGTCGGTCGCTTCGGCGCGGGGTTGGTGCCGAGGCAGCCGGCACGGGCGTTTGCTGGGGACGCGACCGCGGTTGTTCACCCCAATTCAATGCCTTGGGCTCGGAGGCATCGATCGGGGGCTGTCCCTCCGGCGCAGTGCGGTCCAGGAGGGACCGGTCTGTTCCCGGTCTTCGCGACCCTCGTGCAGGCAGGCGCCACCGCGGCGAAGACGCAGCGCTGAGTGCGTCAGCGCAGGCGCGTTGCGGCCATCCCGCCGTCGATGTCGAGGGTGGCTCCGTGGACGAATGCGGCCTCGTCGCGTACGAGGAAGCGCACCGCGTACGCGATGTCGATGGGGCGTACCGGTGCACCCGCGGGCGTTCCCTTCGCCATTTCGGCCAGTGCGTCGGGGTTCTTGGAGGTACCGGGGGTGGCAGTCGCTCCCGGGGCCACGGTGTTCACCCGTACGCCGCGCGGCCCGTACTCGGCTGCCCACGCCCGCGTCAGCTGCTCCACGGCGGCCTTGGTCGCCGGGTACAGGGCCTTGAAGGGAACGCCGACCCGAGCCATCCACGAGCCGATGTTCACGATGGCGCCGGTGCCTCGCTCGGCCATGCGTGGCGCGAGAGTGGCCACGAGGACGTGCGGGGCACGGATGTTGGTGGCCCACAGCGCCTGCATCTCGTCATCGGTGACGGTCTCGGTCAGGAAGCCGGGGTACACGCCCGCGTTGTTGACGAGGATGTCGACGCGCCCGCCGAGTGCCTCCTCGGCCTGCTGCGCGAAGGCCCGGACGGCAGAGGGCTCGCCGCTGAGGTCCGCAGTGACTGCGTGCGCCTGCCCGCCGGCCTTGACGATCGCGTTCGCCACGCCCTGCGTACGAGCCTCGTCGCGTCCGCTGACGACAACCTCGGCGCCGGATGCGGCCAGGACACGGGCGATGGCTTCGCCCATGCCTCCCGACGACCCGGTGACCAGCGCGGTGCGTCCGGTGAGCGAGGTGTCGGAAGGAAGGGAGCTCAAGAGTTCTTCGTTCGTCTGCATGCTCCGATCCTTCCCTTTGATGACGCATTGCGTCTTGCTGCAAATGCTCGTTTTCTTGCCTGATCCCGTCTCGCGGCGCGAGCGGAGGCCAGCGCATTGCTTAGATGGCGTGATGGACGACGAGACTGCCGGAATGCTTGGTGGCGCCGTGGATGACGAAACTGCAGGTTTGCTCAGGTGGCGCCGTGGATGACGAAACTGCCGGATTGCTCAGGTGGCGCCATGGATGACGAGACCGCCCGCAGCCTCGACCGAGCGGCCGAGGTCGTCCTGCGGCGCGCCCCCAACCGGGAGCTGGCGCAGTCGCTCGGCCTTCGGCTCAGCCACGTCACAGCGCTGACGGAACTCGGTTACCAGCACTACCCCCCGTCCCTGTCCACCGTCCTGGCGGGCCGCAAGCGCACCATCGTCGGGGACGACGACCAGGTCTGGGGAGTGGACCGCTTCATCATCACCCCGGTCGACATTCCCGTCGTGTCCGGTGTGATCGAAACAGACCCCCGGCGCGGTTTCCTCGCGGCCCGGTGGCAGATCTCCCCGGCCCTGGTCAGGGAGGTCGCGGCTGCGATGCCGCGCAGCCGTCAGCCCGCGGGTGACATCCGCCGCCTCGGGACATGGACCCCTGCGTTGGCCGACGCCTTCGCAAGGATGGTCTCCTTGCTCGACGCACCCGAGGACATCCCCGTCCTTGCCCCGCTGATCTCACGCGAGATCGTCCTGCGCCTCCTGCAGACCCAGCAGGCTCCGCGCGTCCTGGCGGCGCTCGACGACGGTGACCCGGTCGTTCCGCACGCCGTGGCTGCGCTCACCGACCGCATGACCGAGCCGTGGTCGATGAGCACGCTCGCCGCCGAGATCGGCGCCAGCCAGCCGACGCTGTTCCGGCGCTTCAAGGAGGCGACGTCCATGACACCCATGCAGTACCTCAAGCGTCTGCGACTGGGCGAGGCCCGTCACCGCATGGTCGTCCTGGGCGAATCCGCCGCCCAGGCCGCCCTCAAGGTCGGATACCGGAGCGCCCCCCACTTCTCCCGTGACTACCGCCGGCTCTACGGAGCACCACCCGCCGCAGACAGCACGCGCCTGCGCGAACGGCTGCAGCAGGGAGAATTCGAGGGCGTACTCCGACCCGGGTTGTGAAGCGGCTGCACGCGCGGAGCGGACGCCGCCGCCGACACACCGAAGGTTTTCCGACACGCAGACGCCAGGCGGCAGTGGGGCCCGCTCCGCCTCGTGGCGGCCGGCGCGCAGCCGGGCGTCGGTGCAGGCGCGTAGCCGGCCGACGGCGCCGTCGACGTACTCGTGAGTCAGGGGTAAGGGGTAACCCGAACTCGACCGGGCCGGGCGCTCTCGTGAGGTGAGCTACTTTCCGTGCGGGTCAGTGCTGTTGAGGGCCTCGATCACGCGGTCGTAGTCACCACGAGCCTCGCCGTAGCGCAGGAACTTCACCTGCTCGACCTGGATCTCCTTCGCGTCGGGCCGGCTCTCGAGCAGGGAGATCACCTCGGTGATGAAATCATCGAGCGGCATCGCTGCCTCGTTCTCCTCGTGACCGGGCATGAGGGCCGTGCGGACGGCCGGCGGCTCCAGTTCCACCACCCTCACCGAGGTGTCGGCGAGCTGGAGCCGGATGGACTCGCTGAGCATGTGGATCGCGGCCTTCGAGGCGTTGTAGGTCGGTGTGAGCTTGAGCGGCGCGAACGCCAGCCCCGACGACACGGTCATGATCGTCGCGTCCGGCCGGCCCTGCAGGTGCTCGATGAACGACGCGATCAACCGGATCGGACCGAGCACGTTCGTGGTGATCGTTGTTTCGGCCGTGGAGAGGAACGACGCCGGGCTGTGCCAGTCCTCGGCGATCATCACGCCGGCCATCGGTACGAGGACATTGAGGTCCGGGTGGCGAACGAGCACCTGCTTCGCTGCGGCTTCGATGCTGGCCGTGTCGGCCGTGTCGATCTGGACGGTGTCGATACCGGGGTGATCGGCGGCGATCTGCTCCAGCAGTTCGGTGCGCCGACCACCGACGATGACCGTGTTCCCCCGCTCCTGCAGCGCGAGCGCCAGCGCCAGACCGATGCCGCTGGTGGAGCCGGGGATGAAGATGGTGTTTCCGGAGATGTTCATGCGTCCAATATCGACTGGTGCGGGGCGCAAGTGCAGAGACCACTTATCGGGGGATCGGCGATCCCTGGCTGAGGTACGTCGTTCGGCCGACACTGGAGGCATGGACCGACCAGCCCTCGCCGATTTCCTGCGCCGCCGCCGTGAGGCACTCCAGCCTGCGGATGTCGGCCTGCCGATGGGCGCCCGCCGCCGCGCCCCGGGCCTCCGACGTGAGGAGGTGGCCTCCCTGGCTGTCATGTCCACGGATTACTACACCCGGCTGGAGCAGCAGCGCGCGCCTCAGCCCAGCGAGCACATGCTGTCCTCGCTCGCGCGGGCCCTGCGGCTGACCGCCAGCGAACGTGACTACCTGTACCGCCTCGCCGGTCGCAACGCGCCGACCCTACTGTCGACCACGCCTCATGTGGCGCCCGCGCTGCAGCGCGTGCTCGACCGCCTGGTCGACACGCCGGCCCTGATCCTGAGCGATCTCGGCGAGACGCTGGTCCAGAACGACCTGGCCGCGGCCCTGTTCGGCGACGCGTCGCACCTGACCGGGCTCGCAAGAAGCGGGATCCACCGCTGGTTCACCGACCCCGGGGCCCGCACCATGTATCCGGAGGCGGACCGGGACCGGCAGAGCCGTAGCCAGGTCGCGAACTTGCGCGTCGCCTACGGGGTCCGAGGCCCCAAGTCCCGGGCAGGTGAGCTGGTACGGGCGCTGAGCAAGGTGAGCCAGGAGTTCGCCGAGCTGTGGGCCATGCACGAGGTCGCCCGCCGTTTCGAGGACCACAAGACGCTCGTACATCCGGAGGTAGGCGCCATCGAGGTGGACTGCCAAGCCCTTTTCACCGAGGACCAGTCGCAGGTCTTGCTGGTGCTCACCGCCGCACCGCGCAGCGAGAGTGCGGAGAAGCTGCGGCTGTTGTCCGTCCTGGGACAAGGCAGCTACAGCGCGTAACGCAAGCTCGACGCCGCCTGTGCGCCGAAGGCGACAGCGGCACCTGTAAAACGCACCCGGGCGCGGCCCGATCTGCGCCTGCCGGCCGCCGGACCGGCCTCGGTCCAGCTGGGCGGTCCCACCCTGAAGTGACGTGCCGCGCGAGGAGTGCCGGAGAGGCTCATGGGCCCTCGTCGTAACTGCGGGCGAGCTGTTCCACGGTGCTCAGCAGTTTTCGCAGCTGCTCCTGATCTTCGGCGGAGAGTTGGGCGCGCAGCCTCCGTTCGAGAGCGAGGACCCGGCGGTCGGCTCGGTCCAGGACGGTCTGCCCCTCGGCGGTCACGTGTGCCTCGCGCACATGGCGGTGGGTGGCGTGACGGGTCCGTGCGATCCAGCCCTCGCGCTCCAGCCGGGTCACGGTCTCGTTCATGGACTGGGAGCTGACGAAGCAGCGGCGGGCCAGCTCGGCGCTGGTGATGCCGGGGGACTCGGCCAGCATGATCAGCACGTTGTACTGCGTCATGGTGAGACCGGCCGCGCGTACGGCTGCGCCCTTCGCGACCTGGGTGGCGTGCTCGGCGGTTTTCACGGCGGTGAGCAGGCGCCGTCTGGGCGCGAAGTCGGGGTCCATGCGGCTGAGTATAGGTTCTTGATAGACATCAGGTAGCCTGATACTGAGCAGGATGCCTGTGACAACCACACGAGCAGGAGTCCGGGACACGTCACGACACGTCACGACACGTCACGGCCTTCCCGCCCGAGTACTGCAATCCCTTGCCCCTTCTGGAGATCGCTCATGGACACCCCCACCCCGACCCCCGCACCCTCCGCACCCCGCCCCGCAGACGTCGTCCAGCACTTCCTGAAGGCTTTCTGGGCGGGTGACCTCGACGCGGCTGCGAACCTGGTCGCCGACGACGCCGTATGGCATGTCGACGGCGCTCCCGGGGTCCCGCCGACGGGGCTGCGTCGCGGCCGGCGCCAGGTGCGGGAATGGATGGACGTCTTTCCCGCCGCGTTCGAGCCCCGCGGCGGGACCGTGCTCACCACGGTGGCGCAGGGCGCGGACGTCATCGTCTGCGGCCGCTTCCACTTCCTGGTGCGGCCGACGGGCAGGGTGCTCCGGGGCGACTACACGATGCGCTTCACTGTCCGGGACCGGCAGATCGCCCGCTACCAGATGTTCGAGGACTCCCTCGCCCTGGCCAGGGCGTTCGACGTGGCCTCCGACGATCGCAGCGGTCCGGACGCGCACCGGCTCCGGGTGAACGACACCGTCTACGGTTACGACGACCTCGGCGACGGGCCCACGGTGCTGTTCCTGCACGGCCTGTTCGGTGACCGGGCAATGTTTTCGCACCAGAGCGACGCCCTGCGCGCCCGGCACCGCTGCATCGTGCTGGACATGCCGGGACACGGCGCCTCGGTGGCGCCTGCGCGGGGCTGGACCCTGGACAGCATCGCCGACGATCTCGCCCTGATGGCCGAGGAGAAGGACTGGGGCCCGCTGACGCTCGTCGGCCACTCGCAGGGCGGCATGGTCGCCATGCTCCTCGCCGCCCGCCGGCCCGACCTGGTGGACAGGGTGGCCCTGGTCAACACCAGCGCACGCCCGGAGCCCCAGGAGCGGCTCGGGATGTGGCAGGAGCGCCGTGCCGTGCTCGGCGACGGCTCTCCCGAGCAGCGCGAGAAGCTGATGCGCGAGGTGCAGGAGAGCGTCACGGGTACCCGCTGGCGCACGGACGAGCCCGAAGCGGCTGCCGCCGAACTCCGATTGATGGCGGGCCAGGACCCGTACGCCATGCAACGCGCCCTGGATGCGGCAGTGTTGGAACGCCGCGACATGCGCCCGCTGCTGTCCGGCATCCAGGCCCGTACTCTCGTCCTGGCCGGTGCGGACGACAGGGCGACGCCGCCGGCCCTCTCGGATGAGATCTCCGGCCTGGTCCCCGGCTCGCAGCTCACCGTCCTGCCCGAGGTGGCCCACCACGCCACCGTCGAAGCGCCTGAACTGGTCACGCGCTGCCTGGAGCAGTTCCTCGCCGAGGGCGGCGGGGAGTAGGGGCGGCGAGGAGCGGTGGCGAGTATGCCTACTGCGCGGCCCCCGCCCGCCCTGTCTGTCCTGGGGCGGGGCCGGCCCTCCGGTACTCCCGCAGCGCTGGAGCGCACGTAGACCTTCGTACGGGCGGTAGGCACGGGGTTGGGTGGTCAGGAGCCGTAGGGCCTGTTCGTGAGGGCCTGCTGGAGGGGGAGCCGGGGCTGCGCGAGAAAATCGCCTCTGCTGCCTAGGCCTCGCCCGGGTGGTGTCGGCCGCTGGATTCGGCCCCGGAGCCGTTCTGAGCGCGAAAGGTGCGGCGATAGCTGTCCGGTGGGACGCCGACGGTCCGGTGGAAGTGTCGGCGCAGTGTGGTGGCGGTGCCCATGCCGGCGGCTGTGGCGATGGCGTCGACGGTGTCGTCGGTGGTCTCCAGCAACTCCTGGGCATGGCGGATGCGTTGGACATGGAGCCACTGGAGCGGGGTGGTGCCGGTGACCTGCTTGAAGTGGCGACCGAGGTGGCGTGAGCTCATACGTGCCTGGCGGGCCAGGTCCTCGACGGTGAGCGGCTCCCCCAGCCGTCCGAGCACCCAGGGGAAGAGGTCGGCGAGCGGGTGGTTGCCCGGGGTGGGCACGGGGGTCTCGATGAACTGGGCCTGGCCACCGTCCCGGTGCGGCGGTACGACCAGGCGGCGGGCGATCTTGTTGGCGTTGGACGAGCCGTGGTCGAGGCGGACGAGATGCAGGCAGAGGTCCATGGCGGCGGCCTTGCCGGCGGAGGTGAGTACGTCGCCGTTGTCGACATAGAGGACGTCCGGGTCCACCGTGACTTTCGGATGGCGTCTTGCGAGTTCCCGGGTGTGTGCCCAGTGTGTGGTGGCGCGCTTGCCGTCCAGCAGGCCGGCTGCGGCGAGTACGAAGGCGCCTGTGCACAGCGAGACCACGCGCGCACCACTCTCATGGGCGGCGCGTACTGCGTCGACGAGTTCGCCCGGAGGATCCTGGTCGGTGTCGGCCCAGGCCGGGACGATCACGGTGTCCGCGCTCGCGAGACGGTCGAGCCCGTGGTCGGGCTCCATGTGGAAGCGACCCACCCGCACGGCGCCCGGTCCGCAGACGGAGAACTGGTACCAGGGGTCCACGAGATGGGTCAGGTCCGATCCGAAGACCTCGACCGCCAGGGACAGTTCGAGATTCAGCATGCCGTCCGTGACGGCCAGCGCGACATGGTGCATGTCCGAAACTGTACGGGGTATGTCGTTTCAGACTCTCGGTGGGAATGCTCTTTCTCGACAGGATGTGCGTGTCAGGCCGCAACAGATCAACAGATCGCAGCGGTCATCCGAGTGCAGGGACATGCCATGAGGTCTGGTCAGAGGGTTGCTGTGTTCGGCGCGTACGGGCACACCGGGCGGTTCGTGGTGGCGGAACTGGTGGAGCGTGGGTTCGTCCCGGTGCTGTCAGGCCGGGACGCCGACAGGCTCAAGGCCCTGGCGTACGAAACCGGTCTCGACGCCCGCCCGGCGATGGTGGAGGACCCGGACTCGCTCGACGGCGCACTGGCCGGCACGGCCGCCGTGATCAACTGCGCGGGCCCCTTCGCCTCGACCACCGCCCCCGTGATCGAGGCGGCGCTGCGGGCCGGAATTCCGTATCTGGATGTGGCGGCCGAGCTTGAGGCCAACATCGACACCTTCGCCCACTTCGCCGATCGTGCCCGGGACGCCGGTGCGGTGATCGTCCCGGCGATGGCCTTCTTCGGCGGTCTGGGCGACCTGCTGGCAACCGCGGCGATGGGCGACTGGACCGAGGCCGACGAGGCACACATCGCGTACGCCCTGAGCAGCTGGCACCCCACCGCCGGGACCCGGCTCTCGGGCGCGGTCTCGCGGGAGCGGCGCGGCGAGCGGCGCATGCGCTACACGGGCGGCGGGTGGGAGTACCGCACCGACGCTCCGCCGGCCCTCGACTGGCGCTTCCCGGAACCGATCGGTCCCCGGGCGGTGATCGGGGAGTTCACGATGGCGGACGTGGTGACCGTACCCAGCCACCTGTCCGTCCCGGACGTGACCACCTACATGACGGTCGAAGCGGTCCGGGACATCGGGGCCCCCAACACCCCGACCCCGGTAGCGGCCGACGAGAGCGGAAGATCGGACCAGACTTTCCTCGTCGACGCGGTGGTACGCCTGGGCGGCACCGAACGCCGCGCCGTGGCCCGTGGGCAGGACATCTACGCCGTCACGGCACCCCTAGTCGTCGAAGCCCTCGCCCGGGTCCTCACCGGCCGCACCCGCACGGTCGGGGTCGCCGCCGCGGGCGAAATCTTCGACGCGACGGACTTCCTGCGCGCGTTGTTCCCGCACATCACGCTGGAACTTCTGCAGTAGTGGACTGTCTTCGGCCTTCGTGCCGGGCGGCACGTGGCGGTCTGGCCGGGGCGTGGTTGAGGCGGAGTCGGTGCCGGCGTGTCTTGCCGGTAGAGCTCCCGTTGCGGGAGACGGCTGCCCGCTGTTCGGCGTCGACCACGCGATCCCGTCGTCGAGGGCTGTCCGGTCGATGAACTTGAGGGCGGCGTGGCGCGACTTGAACGTCTGCGGGCCCCCCGCCCTGTAAACGGCAGACGCTGTTGCCGTCGTGGGCCCGCACCCGCGCCGGCCTCCCACCGGCTACGCCCCGTCCTGGCACAGCCGAGTTGGCGGGCACAGTGGCACACTTGGCGAACCGGGTATCGAACAGAGCTGACGGGCACCCCCTCCGCCACCGTGGCGGCCGGTGGGTGGCAAGTCCGGATGTCAGTGGCTGTCCCTAGGGTCAGCACATGAGAATTGAACTGGTCCAGGAATCGTGGGACCGCATCGACGCGTGGCTGCGCGAGCACGCGCCTCGCACCTTCGCCACCCTGAGGCCGCCCGCAGGGCTTGAGGAAATTGCGGCAGCGGAGGAGGAGCTGGGCGTCACCTTCCCTGCCGACCTGGTCGCGTCGCTGCTCCGGCACAACGGGGCCCGGGACGGGGCGGAAGCGTTCCAGTTCAGCACGCACGACCGGCTGCTCGGAACGAGCGAGATCGTCGAGGACACCCAGTGGATGCGCGGCATCGCCGAGGACCTGGACGAGGAGGAGGCTGAGTACTACTGGAGCGGCGGTTACCTGAAGATCGGTTCCTACGGGGTGACGGCTGACGGTCTCACCATCGACTGCCGCCCTGGCCAGGACTCCTGTGGTGCGATCGGTCGGTTCTTCGACGAGACCGGCACCGACTTCGGACATGCCGTCTCCCTGGGTAGGTACCTGGAGGAGCTGGCCGGCCTGCTGGAGAGCGGCCAGGACGGGGGAGCGGTCACGTTCAACGGCCGACTGTTCTGGGAGTGGGCCATGCCTCCCGGCCCGGACTGGGGAAGTGCCGGCGACCCTCTCCCCGGACCGGATGAGCAGTTGCCGGAGCTGGACCTGTCCTGCAGCCCTACCGATGTCCTCCATGTCGGAGCCCTGGACGGGCTTGAGGAGCTCGGGGCGCTGCTCGCGGTCCTGCCCCGTGAACAGATAGCCGAAGCGGCACGGAAGCAGCTGCGCAGAGTGGCCGTGGAAACGGGCCTGATCAAGTACCTGGAGATCGAAGCGTTCCTGGACGCGCTGGATCGGGGCGAATGCCTGCCGCAGCAGACACAGGCCGATCCGTTCGTACTGCGACTGCGCTCGGTGATCGTCCAGGCGGACACTCACCAGGACTCTCCTCGCCGGTGGGCCGCCGAGAGGATGGTGCACGGGGCCTGGGGCTCGCCCTACAGGTCCCTGTACGAGAGCGTGAGCCTCCGCGGCCGCCTCGCTGCCAACTGGCGTGCGGATCTGCACGCGGACCTGGGAAACCCGCCCCTGCCGCCGATACCTGACAATCGCTTCTGGGGGACCCTGCACAACCCTGCCATCGACTCCAGCTGGCACGCAGCGCAGTACGCCCGCGACCAGGGCTGACCGGTTCCGCGTGGCGCGTTTCATCTGGCGAGGCCCGCCAGATGAAACGCGCAGTCGCATCCGCGCGAGCGAACCCACTCTGCGCAGCGGGTTCGCTCCCGGCGGCGGTGACAATGACCGTATCCAGGCCAGGCAGTTGCGGTGAACTTCGGAACGAGCGTGCTGCGGGACTTCTCGATGAGCTTCGGGATGAAGCGGTCACCACCGCGCCGTAGGGGCGTCCATGACACAGGTCGCCAGGCTGCACGCGAGGTCGTGAGCGGGCGTGGCCCGCGGTCCTTGGAGTCCTGGACCCGCACCTCGGTTGCCGTCCGCTGCTGTACAGCCCTCGACGCATGCGTCCTGATAATCACCGCTGTAGGTGCTCTTGTGCCAGACGCTCGGAGGCAGCGGCACGGGTGTCTTACTGACGGTGCAGACGGGCAGCTTGGCCATGCGAGTCCCTGTACAACGCGCCTACGCATGTCCGTGTTCAGAAAAGCGAATTGTTGCCACGCAAACGGCGTTGCAGGAACGCGGCGAAGCTCAGATCTTCCAGGCAGGTGAGCGCCGAGCCGTCCGGCTCCAGGTAGGCGATGCGCCAGTCCCTTGGATCTTCCTGTGTGGTGAGCCACCCCATAGCTCAGCCGTCAGCTTCCCTCCAATGCCTGCAAGACGTGCCCTGTCCCAGCCCCTTGAGCCGTGCTGACATGTCGCCTCCCCGTTCGTCGTCGGTCCTGGTCGCGAGGCTCCTCGAAAGAGGGAATACGCGCACTCCCGCAATAACCCCTCCCGCGAATTCTTTCATGATTGCCGTATAGTCCTCCGGAAATTCTGTAACATATTCCCCCATAGTGCATTCGAATTGTTTGTTCGCGTATCGATGGAGTCCCGGTGCGCTGATATTACGAAATCGAGTAAGCACCTCCGTCGTTGGCTCGATCTCTGGGTCGGCCAGGGTGAAGGCCGCCTCCCGGGTCCTCTCGTGAACCTCCCAGAATGTGCCTTGCTCATATTCCCCGAACGTCTCAAAGAGGGGAGTGGTGTCACTGTGTCCGCTAAGTACCGTCCATATATTCCACCAGGGGCAGGAAGAAAGGGAAGCGAAAGGGGCTGCGCCCGGAAGAACAGTGAATCCTCCATGCTGGGCGATGCGCGCGGTGGGGCAAAGGGTGCAGCTCTTTCTAGATTCAGCATTGGAGAGTCGCGAACATTCGACTGGACAACATGCTTTGAGACTTACTCATCCAACAGTTCAACATCTAGGTTCCGAAGTGGAATTCCAGATTTTCCGGGGTCACCATACTGGAACCGAGCGTGAGCCTTGTGGTGCATGGATGACGACGAAGGCCCTCACCGTCACCGAAACTTGATCGCCTACCGGTAGTCAGGGCTACTTCATTGACAGACCTACCGCGCGAACATGCATCTCGCTGTACAGTAGGTGCATGTCATCGACCTACTCGATCGTAGAAGCCCGGGGCAAGCTCGGCGACCTCGCACGCCGTGCTGCGCAGCACGAACACATCACTCTCACCGACCGCGGCGTGCCCGCCGCCGTCCTCATCAGCCCCGTCGAGCTCGAGAACCTCCAGTCCTCCCTCGCCCTCGCCGAGTACGAGAACGAGAAACTGAACGGCACCCTGCGCACCGTCAGCCACGAGGAAGCGCGTCGGCGCCTCGGATTCACCAAGTGACCTACGAGATCCACTGGCGCCTCCAGGCCCTGCAGGAGGCGGAACGCCTGGCTGTGACCGACCCCGAAGGCATCCGGCAGGTGTTCGACTCTGCCGATCTCCTGGCCGAGGATCCCCGCCCGCAGGGTTCCTTCCCCTACGGGGTCAACATCCGCCGCATCCACGTCGGACGCTACCGGGTGATGTACGAGATCGAAGACGGCCGTCTGACGATCATTGTGTTCCACCTCGGACGTACCCCATAGGCGCGTGGGGACGGTAGGTGTCCAGCCACCAGTCACCCTCACATGCTCGTGATTTGCCCGCGCTGAGCGCTCATGCGCGATTTCCGCTCCATCAGTCGCCACTCTGGACCCGGTGCGTGAGTAACGAGGGTGGTTAACCCCCATGGGAACGGGGACCACACCTGGGGCAACCAGCTCGTCCCCGGGGCGGAACGCATCACTTCCGTGGCGTGCGGCGTGTGCGGCTGAGTACTTCGGGCATTTCGACCTCTCCGGCATCACCGTCCAGGAACCGGCCCGCACGTTCACTGGGCGCCTGGAAGTCGAGGTCAGGAAGTGGTCGAGCCGCTCGTCCTGGGGCTCCGGCCACAGCCACGCCGACGTTGCCGTGCACGTGCCTCACGACGGTGTGATCTTCGCCGGGGACGCCCTGTGACCGTCTGGCCCGCGTCCTGGAGAGTC
This sequence comes from Streptomyces sp. NPDC091272, assembly GCF_044757485.1. NCBI lineage: Bacteria > Bacillati > Actinomycetota > Actinomycetes > Kitasatosporales > Streptomycetaceae > Streptomyces > Streptomyces sp. NPDC091272. The sequence continues at coordinate 174,837 of NZ_JBIVVC010000012.1, read as the reverse complement.
CCGCCCACCTTGCCGCGGCCGGCGTCGGGCTGTTCAAAGCAAGCAGCCGGGTGATTGGCCGAGCACGCCGACAGGCTGGCCCATCCCGAGCGCCTGTTCACCGCGATGGCTGCCGCGTACAAGGACGAGGGACCCTTGACATCCCGTCGGGAACCCTTCCGCTGGTGGATGGAACGGCAGCGCTTGACGCCCTTTACTCGGACCCCACGCTCCATCCGAGCGTGCCTGACGAGTCGCCACCTCAACCAGGACCATGGGAATAGAGCTCGCGGCCGTGTAGAGCGCTCTGACCATGAGGGTCTGCCGGGCCTGGGTGGGCGAAACTCCGCATGGACGCCTCTGCCGACGGATAGCGTCATGTCCAGGATGAAGGGGGATTCGTAATCATGGCAGAACGTGTGGTTCCGTCTCGCGTAGTGGCCGCGGAGCGTGTCGCCTTCGAGGCGGGTTTCAAGAAGAGCTGCATCCCTCAGGTGGGCAGGTTGCTCAAGTTGGCTGCTGCTGCGAAACCCCACGGAGTCATTGCGGAGAGCGGCACCGGCTCGGGTGTGGGTACCGCGTGGCTGCACAGCGGGCTTGGCGCCGGTGCCCGCCTGGTCACCGTGGAACGGGACGAAGAGCTTGCGCGTCGAGCGGCTGGTGTCTTCGCGGACGACGACCGCGTCAGCGTCCTCACCGGGGACTGGCGGCTGCTTGAGCAGCATGCCCCGTTCGAAGTCTTCTTCTGTGACGGTGGAGGCAAGCGTGACGACCCCGAGCAGGTCGTCGAGCTGCTGGCTCCCGGTGGCCTTCTCATCCTGGACGACTTCACCCCATCGCCCCATTGGCCGCCTCGTTTCGGCAGCGAAGTGGATGAGCTCCGCTTGTTCTACCTCACTCACCCGGACCTGGAGGCAACTGAGGTACTCACAACCCCCGCTAGTTCCGCGGTAGTTGCGGCACGCCGCCTGTAGCTAGGAAGACATGGACCGTTCTTGATCACGCCGCGAGAGCTGGTCGGCCGCCCGGCGGATGCCTTTCGCGCTGTGAATGGGCGTTTCTTGCGCTGTGCGGCGAGGACTTCAGGGTGGCGGGCGCTGACGTTGCGCCAGCGTAGGTAGCAATGCGGGGCCCGGCCCTACGCGGGATGGCTGCGGCGGTACGAATTCGCCAGGGGGTGCCGCAGTGGGGCCGAAGTGCGTTCTTCTTCGCGCAGCCCCGGATGCCCGCGCCGGTGTGGGCGGGGAGGTTGTCCAGAACGATGTAGATCGGGGCGCCGTCAGGCCGGGCGCCGCGGATCGAGTTCACGCCTGCCAGGCAACGGGACGAGACCTGTGATGTGGACCCAGGGCCTGGCGCGTGAGGTGATCGGACGCAAGCCGTAGGGACCCACCTCAGCGAGGCCCGCGAGCGGGTCGAGGATGGGCCCGGTCGGCCTGCGGGAGGAGAGTTCGGGGGTTCGCCGCAGCCGTGGCCGGGCCGTTGTCCGATGACCCGGACGCGCTGCCATCGGCCGCCGATCGCACCGCCCGTAATGGAGCGGGAACCACGCGGCACGCGCGGTGGCTCCAGGCGCCATGGCTGAGTCGCACCGAACCCGCATCGTTCCACCGCCCGGACAGGATGACGGTCACGCGCCGCACGGCACAACTCCCGGACGGCGCGCCGCACTGTGACTGGGCGCCCTCGCCGACCAACATCTCCCCATCTCAACGCCGAAATGCCCCGCCGGTAGGGTCAGTTCGACGCAAGTGCTGATCTGGGGGACTCATGACTGCAGCGGGTGCACCGCCCATCGTCTTCGTACACGGGACGCGGCTCAGCGCGGGACAGTGGAGCCCGCAACTCGCCGCACTCGCCGAGGACTTCCGGGCGGCCGCTGTTGACCTACCGGGCCACGGAGCTCGCTCTGCTCAACCCTGGAGCCTTGACGCGGCGACGGAGATCATCGCTTCCGCAGTGGCATCGCTCGACCACGGGCCGGCGTTGGTCGTCGGGCACTCGCTCGGCGGATACGCCTCGCTGGAGTTCGCGCGGTGCCGCCCCGAACAGCTGCGGGGACTGGTCCTCGCGGGCGCCAGCGCCTCGACTCGTGGCCCATGGGCAACCCCGTACCGGTGGGCTGCCGGACTTGTCCCTCGCATTCCGGCGAACCGATTGGCCCGGTGGAACGACCGGTTGCTGCGCCGGCTCTACCCTCCCGACGTGGTGGAGGCGACCATACGTTCTGGATACGCCTTCCACACCCTGCCGGCAGCTTGGGGTGAGGTGCTGGGTCGCTTCGACGCGGGCTCGATGCGTCATGTGGCAGCCCCCGTGCTCATTCTGAACGGCGAGAAGGACACCGTCTTCCGGTCCGGCGAGAGGGGTTTCGCCCACGCGCATCCGAACGCCCGCGTCGAATTGATCCCGCGGGCAGGACATCTCGCGAACTTCGACGATCCAGCCGCCTTCACCGACGCTGTCCGCCGCTTCGCCCTGCAACTGCCTGTTCGCAGCTGAGCGGTGGCCGGTGTGGTGTGGCGGGTGGCCCGCTGCCACCTCGGGAGGGTTGGGCTCGCGGACACGGACCTGGAAGCTTCGGCTTTTCAGCTCATGGCCGCTGCCCATGGGTGCCCGAGAGCTCGACGGCCACCCGGATCAGTGCGGAAACGACTCCAGGGGCAATGATCCATTCAGGAAGCGCGCCGTCCGCCGGTCCACTGACGACACCCCAAAGCACCGTGGAAGCGGACAGAGAGAGGTGAGTACCCGCGATCGCCAGACCCAGCACGCGTTGAGATGGAAACAGCCAAACGAGTAATGCCCACACCAGAGAAACCAGGGCCCATACGGGGAACAGCAGGAGCACAGGTTTCCTCCTCAACTATGGAACTCCACGCTATCCCAACTGACTTGGTCTCATGGCCCTATGTAGAAGTATCGGTGTCAGCTCCCGATCTCGGCCGCGCCCGGCTGGAACTACGGAGCGCGACCGGGTCCACGCTCCGGCGTGGACGTTGTCGCTGAGCTGTGTGCCGACGGCCAGGCTCTCTTTTCGGCTGACCGCGCGGCCGTCGAAATGGAATCGCGGCCCAGCAAGTGCCTGCTGCTTCTCGGCTCGAACCGGAGGTGCCGGTGGTGTCCGGGTCGGAGGGGTGGCGGCGCGGCGCTGCGGGCGGGATCCGCCCTTTCCTCGCCCGAACACGCCATACCCGCGCGACGAACCGGATACGGACAAGTCCGGCCACCTCGGCGCCGAGCGCACTTTGTACCTTCCCCGGCCCGCCACCTCTTGAAAGGCAGACACACGCATGATCACCCACCACACCACCGGCCTCACCGGCCCTGCCCCCTCGGTGACGGTCTCCGTCAAGCCGCTCGTGCTGAGCGCTCCGCAGCGCGGCGAGGACCTGCACGTCCGCGTCACCGCTCCCACCACCGGCACGAATCTGCCCGTTGTGCTCTTCGCCCATGGCTTCGGCTCGAACCTGGACGGCTACGCCCCGCTGATCGACCACTGGGCGGCCGGTGGCTTCGTCGTCGTCCAGGCCACCCACCTGGACTCCAAGCGGCTCGACCTCCCCGCCGACGATCCCCGCCGACCCCGGATGTGGCGCTACCGAGTACAGGACATGCGGTGCATCCTCGACGAGCTCCCCACCCTGGAGGCGGCGGTGCCGGGCCTGTCCGGCCGCATGGATCGCAGCCGTGTCGTCGCGGCCGGGCACTCCTTCGGCGGCCAGACCGCCGGCATCCTGGTGGGTCTGCGCGTCACGGACCCGCAGACCGGTGCCGTCGAGGACCTTTCCGATGCCCGGGTCATGGCGAGCATCCAGCTGGCCACCGCAGGCAAGGGCGACGACGAACTGACTCCCTTTGCCCACGAGCATCTTCCCTGGCTCCGCGACCAGGACTTCTCTCACGTCACCGCCCCCGGCCTCGTCGTCGCCGGAGACAAGGACGACCTCCCGCTGACCACCCGGGGCGCGGACTGGACGACCGATCCATACACGCTCAGCCACGGCGACAAGAGTCTGCTCACCGTGCTGGGTGGTGAGCATTTCCTCGGTGGCATCTCCGGCTACCAGGTGGCGGAGACCACCGACGAGGACCCCGGCCGTGTCGCTCTTGTTCAGCAGGTCACGCTCGCTTACCTGCGGCACGTCACCGGCGTTGACCACACCGACTGGCGGCAGGCTGAAGCCGTCCTTACGGACAACCACCCACTGGGGCACCTGGTATCCAAGTAGCCCTCGCCACCGCGGCCTCGCGTCCCGTGTTGCGGGACGGAGGCCCACCGTGGTCAGCACCCGCCGCGGCTGAAGCCGCGCGGCACCGTCTCCCGGAGGGTCGAGGGCGTCGCTCTCATGTACGCCGCTCTTCTGCCCCAGTTCATGGATCCGCAGGCGGGCCCGGACTGGGCGCAACTGCCCCAGCTCGGTGGTGTACAGATCATCGTGGGGATCTCCGTGAACGCTCTGATCATGCTGGGCGCAGCACGGGTGTCGGGGTTTCTGGCCGCCCGGCCTCGCGTGATGACCGCTCAGCGGTTCGCGTCAGGCGGCTTGCTCGGCGTCTTCGCGCTGCGCACCGCTCTGTCCCGTACGCCCGTCTCGGCCTGAGCCGTGCCCGCGCGCCTGTGACACCGGTACTACTGGGATCATCCGAACACGTCAGGGAGATCGCCGACGCGATCGTGAGTGATCTGGGGTGTTCTCATCAGCAGCGCCCGGCGCCAGAACCAGCATGTCTGCTGCTGGGTTGCACAGGACGTCATGTTCGGAGCCAGATGGCGACGGACGCCGCGGTGGTGCCGAGGATGACGTAGCCGCGCTTGTCGTAGCGAGTCGCGACCGCCCGGGACTGCTTCAAGCAGTTGATCGTCCGTTCGGCGGTGTTGCGCTTCTTGTACCGGTCCTCGTCGAACCCCGATGGTCGTCCGGCTCGCGATCCCTTGCGCAGGCGGGCGGCCTGTCGGTCTTCTCGGGAATCGTGTGCCGGATACCGCGTCGCTGCAGGTACTGACGGCAAGGACCGTTGCTGTATGCCTTGTCGGCCGCGACGCTGTCGGGCTTCTTGCGGGCTCGACCCAGGCCGCAGCGAGGGACGCGGGTCTTCTCCAGCACCGGCGCGAACTGGGTGCAGTCGGCCCGCTGCCCCGGTGTAATGATCAGGGACAGCGGGCGACAGCGGCTGCCCGCGCTCAGGTGGATCTTGCTGGTGAAGCCGCCGCGCGAACGACCCAGGACCTCGCCTCCCGCACCACCTCCACCAGCTGGCCGACGAGGCTCTGCCGCGTGGTTTCGGCCTGGTGTTCCAGCGTCTCGTCCCCCTTTGCGGTAGCGAGGGTTGGCGGCGGATCGTTGCGGGCGCCAGCCGCATGCAGGTGCGCGCGCACGATGGTGGAGTCCACCGAGACGTCCCAGTCGATCTCGTCGGCTGCATCGGCTGTGGCCTGGACCTGTTGCAGCAGCCGTTCCCAGGAGCTGTCGGCGGACCAGAGCCGGTGCGCTCGTAAACCGTCTTCCACAGCCCGAACCGCTCCGGCAGGTCGCGCCAGTGCTCTCCGGTCCGTACCCGGTGCAGATTCCCGTCGATTATCTGCCGGTGATCGCGCCACCGACCACACCGGCCCTTGCTCACCGGCAGGAACGGCCGCAGCCGTTCCCACTCTGCGTCCGACAGATCACCGCGTCCACCCCGCCCTATGCACAGAACAACGATCCGGCCAGACGACTTTCACAAGATCGGCCGGACAGCTCCTAGGTCGTGGGTGATGAACAGACAGGTGAGACGGGCCTGTTCGCGGATGTCCGCCAGCAGGTTGAGGATCTGTGCCTGTACGGAGACGTCGAGTGCGGCCACGGCCTCGTCCAGCACCAGGGTCCTGGAGCGCACGGCCAGGACGCGGGCGATGGCGACCCGCTGGCGCTGGCCGCCGGACAGGTTGCGGGGGCGTACGTTGGCGTCCCGGGAGCTGAGCTGTACCTGGTCGAGCAGCTCAGGCGCCGTACGTCCGCCGCGAACGTGTCCAGGTCCTCGGCTGCGTGATGCCGTGCGGCCGTCTGGACGAGACCGATCGACAAGGGAGTCGTCATGGCTGAGGTGGCCTTCCGCACTCGGGGGCGTCCGGGGATGCGTCGAGCCAATCACCGGGCCGTGCAAGGGACAAGATCCGTTCTTCCAGCGGGAACCACAGGAAGATCCCGGGGGCGGGCACCGGTGTGGGTGATGGTGTGCGCACCGGCCGCATCCGTTGTCCGTTGCACTGCGCTCGATGCGCACCCCTGGCCCGGGTCGGCTGCTGCCCGAATCATCCCGGTGTGCAGGCACACGAGGCTGGGCGAGCGGAACAGCTTTTCCGGTAGGACGTGCTGTCCCGTCCCGTCCTGTCCCGTCCCGTCCCGTCCCATCCTGTCCCGCCCTGTCCCGTCCCGTCCTGTCCCGTCCCGTCCTGTCCCGTCCCTCGACCCGGAAGCCCCTCTGACCTGCCGTCCGCGGCTTGCCCCTGCCCGGCGATTAGGCTCAGGTGGTGACCCCCCGAATACCGCGCTCGCCTGGCCGCCGGAGGATGCCTTCCGTGCGCCTCGCTGCGGCGGCGCTGACGTTCCTGGCTGTCGCTCCTGTGCTGGTCACACGCTCCGGGCCCGCACCACGCCCTGCCCTCCCGGGGTACGACCTGCTGACGCAGAAGGACTTGGGCGCCCCGTGGGTACGTGTTACTCCGGCCCGCGTCGCCACCACCGCGGATCCGGACGTGCCCAAGACCGTCAACGCGGCCTGCCACCGCAACCAGCGCATCATGCTCGCATTCCGGCAACGGGTCGAGGAAAGCCTCCAACTCCCGAAGTCGTCTGCCACCGTCCCCGCGTCCTCCGCCGTCTTCCAAGCGGACGGCGGGAGCATCTACGAAATCAGTGTGCGGGCCGCCCGGCTCCCCGGCGAGGACATCGACCGCCTGGAGCGGTCCCTCGTCGAATCCCCCCGGGCCTGCGACGGCCAGGTGGTCCCGGCCCCGTACGGGGACCCGTACGGCCGCACACTCAACGAGAGCACTCCGGCCGCCCCCGCACTCGGCGACCACAGCGTCGCACTCCGACGCGTCACCACCCTGGGAGGCTCCGCGGACTGGCCGCCGAGCGGGGAGTCGCTCTACCTGATCCGCGAGGGCAACTACGCCGTCCTTCTCGTCTTTCAGGACCTGCACGCGAGCCAGGCCTACAAGGACGACCACCTGGTCCGGCGCGCGCTGGCGCGCGCCGCCGAGCGACTCCACCGCCTCAACTCCTGAACGCCCGCGTCATTCAGGAACGCGCCGAACTCGACCGGGCGCTCGGGCGGCCCGTATTTTGCGGCTTCAATGCGCTTGGGACTGTTGCGCGACCTCGCGCGGCCCCGGGCACCCACGGTCGGCAGCTGAGTCACGCGCCGGCGAGGGTCGCACCGGCTTGATCTACATTCTTGCTCAGTGCTGCACGCACCGAGTTGAGCGTGCCGATCGTGAGACATCTGGAGAAGCTCTTATGGGCGCAGGAATGATACTGATCGCCATCCCCGTGCTCGTCTACCTCGCGCTGATGGCAGTCTTCTGTGCCTTCGTCGGGGCGAAGACGTCCTCACCGAAGGTGGGTTGGGCGATGGCGGCCGGCGGCATGCTGCCGGTACTGGTTGCTTTCCTGATCATGTTCTGGCCTCGTTCGCATCGAGGATGATCGTCCACCACCCCGATCGGTGTGTCACTCGCTCATCAAAGCGCGCAGTGGGCGAATCCCGTCTGTCGCGATTCGGTTGGTGGTTGTTTCCACCGCGCCCACGGGGCAGGAGCAAGGCTGTGTGTGGGGGGCGGTACTTCGATGACGGCGGAGGTTCGGGCCTTGTTCGAGGACTTTGAGGCCAGGCAGGTTCAGGTCGATGGCGCGTCGATTTTCGTTCGCCACGGCGGCGAGGGGCCGCCGGTGGTGCTGTTGCACGGCCACCCCCGGACATCCGCGACCTGGCATCGCGTCGCCCCGCTCCTGGTCCGGCGCGGTTTCTCCGTGGTCTGTCCCGATCTCCGCGGTTACGGTCGGTCCACCGGCCCGGCGCCTACCGCGGACCACGCCGGGTACTCCAAGCGGGCCGTCGCCGGTGACGTGGTCGAGGTGATGCGTTCCCTCGGCCATGTCCGGTTCGCGCTTGCCGGGCACGACCGCGGAGGCATTGCCGCGCTCCGTCTCGCGCTCGACCGTCCGGACGCGGTCTCGCGGGTGGCGCTGCTCGACTGTCTGCCCGTCACAGAGCACCTGTCCCGCATCACGGCCGAGTTCGCCACGCAGTGGTGGCACTGGTTCTTCTTCGCCCAGCCGGACATACCCGAGCGGGTCATCAACGCCGATCCAGACAGCTGGTACCGCGGCGATCCGCAGAGCATGGGCCAGGAGAACTACGAGGAGTGGCACGCCGCCACGAGGAACCCCGACGTGGTGCGGGCCATGCTGGAGGACTACCGGGCCGGCCTCACCGTCGACCGGCGGCACGAGGAGGACGACCGCGCCGCCGGAGTACGGGTCCGGTGCCCGGCACTGGCGCTGTGGTCGCTCCGGGACGACCTTGAGGACCTGTACGGGGACCCGCTGAAGATCTGGCGGCAGTGGGCACCGGACGTACAGGGCCACGGCATCGACTCGGGGCACCACATGGCCGAAGAGGCCCCAGAGGCGCTCGCGTCCTCCCTCGCGGACTTCTTCGCCGGACGTCCGGTCAACTGAAGCGCTCAGCTACCAGTTCAGGGCGGTGGCGGTGGCGGTGGCGGCGGTGAGCTGATGTGCAGCCGCGCCTTGGCAAGACCGTGATCTCGGCATCGGCATCGGCGCTGGCCGAAGTCCCGAACATCCCGCAGGGGAGCGCCCCTTCGACACCGAACCGATGCGCGTACTGCTCCCAAGCCGGTGGCGAGCAGGACGAGTCCCTGAAGGAGGCGATGCGCATGTTCATTGGCTCCAGTGCATGGGTGCTATGGGGCCGAATCGGATCGGTGCGTCTGCCTGTTGGCGGTGTCGGAAGTCCAGGGACAGACCGGTGTCCCGCATGGTCGCAGGTAGTCGACTTGCTCCCGCAGGCCGGCGACCACTTGGCGTAGCGGCCGGTCACAGCCACGATCGCGACAGTTCTCCGACTGTCCGGCGCGGCGACGTGCGGGACTCGACCGGTATCGGTTCTGCGGGGCGGCGCGGGGCGCGGGTTGCTGCCCGCGGTGTCGTCGTTGGCCGCCAGGCGTACAGATGACTGCCCACGGACTGGGGCGCAGTCACGCCTGCCAACAGGCGTACAGAGGACCGCCCACGGACTGGCGCAGTCACGCCTACGCAGCGACGAAGCGGTCGTGCAGCTCGCCGCGGAGGTGTCCCGGGGGGAGCCGTCGGCCGTATGCGAGCAGGAGGAGATCCTGTGCGGCGCCGGACAGAGTCGTTCCGGTACCGAAGGACCAGTCGAGGTCGTCGGCCCGGAGTTCGATGCCGTCGAGGTCTGCTCCGAAGAACTTGAGGGTCCTGGCGTTGACACTCTCCAGCAGGATGCGTACGCGATCTTCGGGAACCCGGCGGTCGAGGCCCAGGGCGACGGTGATGTCCAGGCCGTGGATCACGTCGTGGCCCAGTGCTGCCTCGATCCCGCCGACCGGCGGCCTCCAGGGGTGCTCCGCGTTGTCACGGAGGAATGCGGCGTGCTCACGCGTCGAATGGGCGACCGCGTCCTTGTGGGCGCATCGATCGGTCATCCGATGGAGACGGCCTCGCGATCTGATCAGTTCCCACGTCATCTTGGAGAACGAGTAGCGAGAACCCATCGTCATATGGGCCGCGACCTCCCGTACCCGCCACCCTCCGCACAGACTCGGCGCGTCCCACTCCTCGGCCGACAAACCGTCCAGCACGGCCGCCAGCTCCCGGCGTTCGGCTGCGATCGCGGCTCTGATGTCCGCCGCTGGACTCCGGTGCCTCGTGTTCCCCATGGCGTCAAGGCTCTCGGCAACCCCGCCATAAGTCCAAGAGTTTGCCTGTCTCGTAGCTAGCATGAACAGTTATGGACATCCGGCAGCTGCGGTACTTCGTTACGGTCGCCGAGGAAGCCAACTTCACCCGCGCCGCCGCCCGGCTGCACCTGGCACAGCCCGGGGTGAGTGCCCAAGTCCGCCAGCTCGAAAGGGAACTTGGACACCCGCTGCTCGACCGCTCCGGCCGGTCAGTGACCCTGACGGAGGTGGGCAAGGCCGTACTGCCGTACGCGCGGGCGGCGCTCGGCGCCGTCGAAGCGGTACGCCAGATCGCAGACGAGTTCACCGGATTGCTGCGCGGTAGCGTCACCCTCGGCCTCGTTGCGGGCGCGGCCGCGGCAGCCGATGAGTTCGATCTGGCGGCCGTCCTGGCCGGCTTCCACGAGGACCACCCCCAGGTGGAGATCGCCCTGACCGAGAACACCTCGGAGTGGATGCTCGCCGCGCTCCACCGAGGGGAACTCGACATCGCCCTGATCGGACTTGCGGAGGAGGATGCCCCGCCCAGGATCTCCCTCCAGGTCCTGGTCGACGAGCCCCTGGTCGCAGCCGTCGCCCCGGACGACCCCTTGCTCGCAGCCATCGCCCCGGACGACCCGTCCCTCACCTCACCGGACCGCACAAGCATTCCGCTGGCCGAGCTCCGCGATCGTCCGCTGATCAGCCTGCCGCGTGGCACAGGGCTGCGCGGGGTACTGGACCGCGCATGCGCGCAGGCGGGGTTCCGGCCCCGCATCGCCTTCGAGGCGGCAGCTCCGATGTTCCTTGCCCAGCTCGCTGCCCGCGGTCTCGGCGTGGCGGTGGTCCCGGCCCTCCCCGACGGCGCGGCGTCGGCCTTCGGGCTGCGGACGCTGGAGATCACCGAACCGCGGCTGCGCGGCCGGGTCGCTCTGGCCTGGCGGACGGACGGCTCCTACAGCCCCGCGGCCACCGTCTTCCTGGACCTGCTGCGTACAGGACTCACCACGGCGGTGAGCGGTTAACGGCGGCTGAGCCAAACACGGCCTCCTGTCAGCGATTCGCCGAACCTCGGCGACCTGTCGAGTCAGCACTCTCGCTCCCGGTAGCAGCACCCGGCGCCGGCGCAACCAGCCCCCCCCGCATGACCGAACAAGGTCTTCGGGCCCTCCGCGTGCGCCCACGAGGGGATCCACCTCTCGCTCCACGACCCCCGCCGAGCCAGACCCTCGACCGCTGCACCACCGTCGCGGCGCTGCCAGACGGCAGCAGGGCCGCGCAGGCCATCCCGCACCTCACGAGGAGGTTCCTCGGTATCCCGCCCCAACTGCGGTGGACGCTTGCGCGGCCGCCCACGATGACCGACGGCAGTCTCAGGCCCCGCGGAGGCAGAAGGGATGCCCGGCGGGGCTGGCGTACACGCGGCTGCCGGTGCTGGTGTCGGCGCTGGGTGCCTCGGTGGGGCGCAGACGGGTGGCGCCGGCGTCGGTGGCGGCGTGGCCGGCGGTCGCGAGGTCTTCGACGCCGAAGTCGAGGTGGACTTGCTGCGAGACGCCTCCCGGCCAGTCCGGGGCGGTGTGGCCGGGGGCGGACTGCCTTCGTGTCCGCGGATCTCTCCACCCAGGAGGGGGCGGCCGCACTCCACCGCCGCGTCATCGACCATGTGGGCGGCGTGGACGTCCTCGTGAACAAAGCGGGCGCGCGAGCCCCCCGGCGCCGACCCTGAGCGGGTCGGACTGCGGGAGTCTGCCAGTACGGTCGCGCCCGCGGCTGCGAACCGGCGCGCGGTCGCCGCACCCAGGCCCCGGCTGCCGCCGGTGACCAGGACCCGCAGGCCGTTCAGACCCTCGTCGGTGATCCGCATCGGATACACACGGAACCGGACTCATCTTATGGAGGTCCCTTGCCGCCACCACGCCCGCTCCGCGCCGACGCGCGCCGCAACCGCGAAGCCTTAACCTCGTCCTCGACGGCCTGCGCCACGGTGTCCCGCGCGCGACCTGAGCCGAAGGGCGCGCGGCGTGCTGCTCCTGCACGTCCTAGGTGCGCTTCGTCGGTGAGCTGCCGGTCCATCTGCCGCGGGTAGGTATCGTCCACCGGGTCGAGCACCCGCAGCAGGAGCCCGGTCTTGGCGATCCGCCCGTACTCCACGAACGCCGCCCCGAGCGGGGTCGGGCGGCCGTCGCGGCCGAACATGCGCAGCAGGTCGTACGTGCTGCCGCATTCACCCAGGTGCCACCAGGCGAGGTTCGGCGTACGCGAAAGCCTTGATCCCGGCCCGTCGAAGCACCCGCGGTTGTCGCTGCGTCTACTGCGGGGGTTCGCCGCTACGGGACCATCCGCGCTTCTGGCCTTCGTCGATGAGGCACCGTCCGGCCTCCCACAGCGCGGTGGAGGCGTCGCCGATCACTGCTTTGCGACTGCGCACGTGGTCTGCCGTGACGCCCGGTGCCTGCCAGGTGCCGCCGCGTGCCATCCAGTTGAGCAGGAGGGGTTGAAGACGGTCCATCGCCTTGGCGAAGCGCGCTTCAGGAGTGCGACGCGCCTCGAATTCGTCCCACAGGGCCCGAACGGCCAGTGCCTGGTCGTCGGGCAGCAGCGCGAACAGTTCATCGGCGGCTGCCTGCTCCCGCCCCTGCTGATCCGCTTCCGCCACACCGTCGTAGAGCGGCGTGTCGCCCGCGTAGATCTCGACGAGGTCGTGGACGAGTACGAGCTGGACGGTGTGTCCCACGTCAATGGGCTCGTCGGAGTATTCGGCCAGGAGCGCCACCATCATGGCCAGGTGCCACGAGTGTTCCGCGTCGTTCTCGCGCCGCTCCACACAGGCCAACGGCGACTGCCGAAGGATCGCCTTCAGCTGGTCCACCTCGATGAGAAAGGTGAACTGCTTGCGCAACCGCTCGTCCAGTTTCTCGGGGAACGGAGTCCTGTCGACCAGCAAACCCCTGTCAAGATTCGTTGAGCTGTCGTCCATGGAACCATCGTGACACGAGGCGCCGGTGCGGCATCGGTGCCACGAATCGCTTGCGCGATCCCCAGCCGCGGAGGGGCACGGGGGCGCCGCCGAGAGCATGGCCCGGCGGCCGGGCCGTGCGGTGCGCCCACGTTCAATCTGTCCCGGATCCCCCGCGTCGGCGCGTCGGGTGGCTGTCCGGTCAATCCCTGATCCCTGGCGCTGTTAGCCGTCCCGTTCCTGAGCGGAGTCTGCTGGGCGGCCTTGGAGCGACGGGCCGCCGCCCCTCTGATCGATCTCCGCCTGGCGTGGCCGGCCAGGAGAGCTGAAGGTGCGTCGGTAGGCACCGGGGGTGGTGCCCAGACGTGCTCGGAACCGGCGGCGCAGGTTCACGGCGGGGGTGATTCCGACGCGGGCGGCGACGGCTTCGACCGGGAGATCGGTTTGCTCCAGCAAGGCACGTGCCGCATCGATGCGTTGGCCGAGCAGCCACTGTCCCGGGCTGGTGCCGAGTTGGTCGGTGAAGCGCCGGGCCAGGGTCCGGCTGGAAAGCCCGGCGCGTTCGGCGAGCCGGTCGAGAGTCAGCCGGGTGTCGAGGTGGGTAACGGCCCACTCCAGCAGTGGTGCCAGCGACTCGTCCGCCTTGGCCGGTGCGGGCCGTGCGGCGTACTGGAGTTGGCTGCCCTCCCGGTGCGGCGGCAGGACCATGTTTCTGGCGATGCGGGCCGCGTGTCCCGCGCCGTGGTCGGAACGGACCAGATGCAGGCACAGGTCGATGCCCGCACCAGTTCCGGCGCTCGTGGCCACGTCGCCGTGATCCACGAAGAGCACGTCCTCTTCGACGTGTACCGAGGGGAAAGCGCTGGCGAGACGCGCGGTGTCGCGCCAGTGGGTGGTGGCGCGGCGGCCGTCGAGCAGTCCGGCCTGGGCGAGAACGAAGGCTCCCGTGCAGAGGGCGACGACCCGCGCCCCGCGTCGGTGGGCGGATCGCAGCGCCGCGATGATGCTCGCCGGCGCGGGGGCTCCGGGCGGTTGCCAGCCGGGGACGACCACGGTGTCCGCCTGCTCCATGGCCTCCAGTCCGGCGTCGACGACCACCTCGTAGCCGGCTGTGGTCACCAGCGGGCCGGGGCGCTCGGCGCAGATCCCGAAGCTGTAGCGGGGCGGCTCGTTCTGAGCGACGTTCCCGAAGATCTCGGCGGCGCAGGAGAGTTCGAAGGTCGACTGAGGCGGGTTCAGCAGGGCCACCACCCGATGCGGACGCATGGCAAGAATGTACCCTCAGGTGTCTTTCCGGACACTCGGCCGGGTGGCCCGCACGGGGCACGGTGGACCCATGAGTGACACCAGCGAAACGAGAGTGCTGAGGGCCGCAGTCCAGGTCGACGGCGAGCCGGCGAGCTACCTGACCGCAGGCCGGCAGGACGCCCCGCCCCTGCTGATGCTGCACGGTACGTACTGGAGCCGTGTCTGGCTCCCCGTGCTGGGCCACCTCGCCGACGCGGGGCTGCGGCCCCTCGCGGTAGACCTCCCCGGGCTGGGGCGCTCAGCAGGCCAACTCACCGTGGCAACGGGCGCGGTTCCGGCCCTCGCCGACTGGATGACGCGGTTCGTCTCCGCGCTGCACCTCTGCGGCCCCATCGCTCTGGCAGGACATGACATCGGCGGTGCCATCACCCAGCACCTCGTTGCCCACGAGCTGCTCGAAGTGCCGCGGTTCGCATTGGTGAACTCGGTCCTCTACGATTCCTGGCCCGCGCCCCACGTGGCCCAATTCCGGGACGCGGAAACGGGCGAGGGCGTGCTCACCGCCCGCCGGCGGGCGATTGCGGGCGCACTGGCCGGCGCCGCCACACAGTCGTTGATCGCGGACTACGCAGATCCATGGACCGATGAGCGGGTGCGCCGCTCCTGGACGGCCCTGGCGAGCGCGGCCGACAACCGCTACACCCTGGACCTCGTTCCCGCGCTGCAGCGGTCGACGGTGCCCAAGCTGCTGATCTGGGGCGAGGACGACCGCCACGAGACTGTGGCGTACGCCGAACGATTCGCCTCAGAGATACCTCGCACCACGCTGGTTCGCATCCCGCACGCGGACCACATCCCCATGGAAAACGCCCCCGACCTCATCGGCCGTGCGCTCGCCGACTTCTTCCGGGCGTAGAGGAGCTCGTACAGTCGGCGGACCGGACGCCCGGTCAGCCTCCCCAGGGCCTCGATCTCTCCCTCGGCACTCTGTATGGCACCTCCGGTGCGCGGACGGTGTGAGGATGACGCAGACGTCCCAACCGGCGTCTGAAAAAGCAGATCCGACGGATCCGGCGCCAGCGCCAACACCCGCCGTGCGCAGGCCTGTTGGCCGACCGCATCGGCGTTCCGGGTTGTTACTGCTGGCTGGCAGAACGGACTCTTCGGCGCCCTGGCCCGCCCACTCTGCGAACTGCGCTCTCTGGCAGGGCGGTTGTCGCATTTACGAGTGGCCGTGGAGCGGCGGCGCCTGGCACTCGAAGCAGCGCAAATGGGCGTGACGCGCACCTACGTGATGGTGAACGACGCGTTTGGCGGCGGATCGCGGGGCTCCGGCCTCGCCGCGCTTCCAGTGGTCGCCGAATGCGGCACTGGTTGCTGTCAGGGAGCGGTCCGAAGAGGTCGGTGGCAGCGGCGTTGCACGCCAGCAGGTCCAGGTGCCCGTCGTGAACGGTGGCAGGCATGGTGTCCTCAAGGCTGTGAAGCACGCGCAGGAGCCCCGGCCGGATCGCCGTGCCGGGCGCTACGATTTCGGGAGGCAGTTCGCCGGCAAGACGCTACATGTGAGCGCGTTCCGGATCGGAGAGTACGAACGCTCGCGCCGGCGCGGCAACCGAGGTCCGGCTGGAGTACCGGTCCGCACGGAGCCACACTGGGGATCTCATGGTCTATGTCCTCATCGCCGGATTCATCGTCGTCCTCGTGTCCTGGGGAGGCCCGATCGTTCTCCTGTTCGCGGAGCGCACCAGGTTTCTGGCGCCGTGGCTGCTGGCCCTCGCCGTGTCCGGAACGGCCGCCGCCTTCGCCTTCGGTGGCGCCGATGACGGCACCACGATGGCCATTCTGAGTGCCCCCAGCGCCGTGGCCGTACTCATCTACGGGCTAATACGCTGGGGGTTTCGAGACAGCCCGTAGTTCGCGACGTACGCACACTGCGCGCCTTCGAACGGTGGCTGCCACGCCGTGGGGTCCTGGTCGCTCTTGCTGCGGTTGGTGCCCGAGGTGCCCGAGGTGCCTGCGGTGCCTGCGGTGCCTGCGGTGCCTGCGGTGCCTGCGGTGCCCGCCAGGAGGCTCCGGGAGTCTCCCGAGTCGTTCGCGTACGCCTGCCACCGCGCGAGCGACCGCGCAGAGGCCCCCGAGTCCCACGCTTCGGAAGCGCGACCAAGTGGTCGATGTCCAGCTTCCTCACCTACGGCGGGCAGGCCCGGGCGCTGCCGGCGTCCGGCCCGTTCCGTCCAGTGATGCTCGGGCTCAAGGCCGGCACGAGCTTGAGCAGGCGCTCGACGGTTACGGTAGGGCACTCGTCGCCGTCGCACATGACCGGGCGCTGCGGCGCCGGTTCACCAGCACGGAAATCTCACTCTCGGGGGCTTACGCATGTTGATCGATGGTTCTCCTTACGGCGTCGTCACCGGTCCCGATGGCGCCCTGTGGTTCACGGTGGTTCATCAGGGCCGGATCGGGCGGGTTGTCCCCGGCGAGGAGCCCGCGATCTTTCAGCTGGACCCTGCGGACGGCCAGCCCACTGTGATCGCCGTGGGGAGTGACGGCGCGTTGTGGTACACCGAGTTCGTCGGTGGCCGGATCGGGCGGATCACCGTGGACGGCGCGATCACCGCTTTCGAAGTGGCCTCGCCGTACGGCATCACGGCGGGTCCCGACGGATCCATGTGGTTCACACAGCTGCGGGACGACCGGATCGGGCGGATCACCTTGGACGGAGAGGTCTCCTCGCACCCACTGCCCGGTACGGGCGCGATGCCCTCGGCGATCGTGGCGGGGCCGGACGGTGCGCTGTGGTTCACGCTCAACCAGGGCAATGCGATCGGCCGCATCACGATCCGCGGCGAGGTGTCGACCTACCCGCTGCCCACACCGGGCGCGGCGCCGGTCGGCATCTGCGCGGGGCCGGACGACGCGCTGTGGTTCGTGGAGATCGGCGCCGGTCAGGTCGGCCGGATCGACACCTCGGGCGCGATCACCGAGTTCCCGCTGCCTGACCGTGCCGCCCGGCCACACGCCATCGTGGCAGGACCGGACGGTGCGCTCTGGCTCACCCAGTGGGGCGCCGGCACGCTGGCCCGCGTCACGACCGACGGGAAGATCCAGGAGTTCCCGCTGGAGGGCGCCGAACCCCACGGGCTGACCGTCGGCCCGGACGGAGCGATCTGGGTCGCGATGGAGTCCGGCGCCCTGACGCGTCACAGCGAGTAGACGAGCGCGAGCACTTGGAACCCGAAGGCCATCCCCTGGCCAGAGATCCCGGAGCGTCTCGCCCGTGTCTGGGGCAGTCCGCGCAGCAGAGAGAAGAATCTGCGGAACGAGGAAGTAATGTGGCGCGCACTCGCTTCGGAGTTCCCGGGAATCGGCATTGTGGCGCAGGACGGTGCCCCAAGTAGCGGCAACGGCAGGGGGCACCCGCCGGTGCAGTAAGCGTGATGGTCGGCCCGTGGACCTGTGTGCCGCGCGGGCTCCGGAGCGTCCGGGAGCCCCGGCCGTGCCCCGGGTGACCCCCTGATGCCCTCCGGGAGGGCCCGGCCTGCCGAACCGCATCGTGCGGGCAGTCTGCTGGTGCAAGTGAGTGGCGGACGGGTCAGTGATGCGTTTCGCTGACGTGCAGGGTCTGTTGGGTCAGATGCACCCGGTAGACCGTGTACCCCAGAGCTGCGCCGGCCGCGAGGAGCACCAGTGCGAGGGCGGTCGGCGGTGGCCAGTGGAGGATTTCCACCAGCTCCACGGCTTCCTTGAAGCCGATCAGCATGGCCCCGCTGCCGACCATGAACCAGCCGGCGCCCTTGTTGGAGAGGGCCAAGAACTCGGTGCGCTGCTCGGGTGTCAGGGACGCCATGACCTGCTGCTGCCACGCACTCTCCTTGCGGTGGGTCATCACGTACGCGACCGGTGGGAGCAGCCACCACCACGGCGAGACCCGCTCGGGATGAGCAACGTCCTGCGCCTGCGTTCTGACGGCAGACCGGACCCGGGTGACGCCACTCATCTCGACCGTGCCCTGATAGACCGGGCCGGCCACCAGTACCCAGGCACCCACGAACCCGCACCATGCCGCGATCATGTCCATTCGCGCATTATGCGGCCCCGCAGGGATGCGTCGCCGCCGACGTGCTCCTTGTCAATGAGAATTCCCGGCAGGGCCAGGGGCGTTGGACGGCGTTCTTCTGCAGCCCAGAATGAAGGCGACTTATAGAGCGCTTCTCGGACGCCCAGGACGTGTGGCGAAAATGCTGGTGAGGTCCCCGGGGGAGCCTGCCACCCTGAGCGTATGCCTCGACGAATCATGTTCGTGCAGCTGAAGACGGGCTACGACACCGACCGCGGGCCCTCGTGGATCGGGTGGGTGGACTTTTCGAAGACGTGGGGGACCGCGTACTTCCACGGGCGGACGCTGCGCCGTGCAGGGGGGATGTTCGATGCGAACTTCTACGACATCGAGACCGGCGAGGAGTTCTGGGTCTCCGGTCCCAAGCGGGACCGCGCCGACACTCGCTTCGCCCCCTCAGACCCCGAGGTCGATTCGGACGCCGCCGATGCCTATGACGCCTTCCTGGGCGGCGCGCCTCTGCCGGGCCGGGAGAACGGCTAGAGGGTGGAGGGAAAACGCTGGTCAGAGCCATTCGTTGGGCACTGTGGCGGTGTGTTGACTTCGACGGCCTCGGCTATCCGCTTGTTGAGGTCGTCGACCTCCTCGGTCAGGTGCCGGGTGTGGCGGGCCAGCAGCCTCAAGGTGTGGCGGGCGGCCCTGGCCAACGCCCTTGTGTGCTGGGGATCGAGGTCGGCGCACCGCTTGGACAGGTGCGCGTTGCTCAGCCCGTCCAGTACCCGCGGCCCGTCCAGTAACTCGCGGGGGGGGGGCGGAGTCAGCTGAGACCAAGAGGCTGTTGAGCTGGTTGATCGCGTGGATCCTGGACCTGATCGCGGACCCCTTCGACGGCTGAACAGCCGGGGCACCTCGACTGGACCGTCGTCGGCCTTCGCCGCGGCGGTGGCTCGTCCGGTCAGCACGGTGCGGACGGGCGGCCTTGGCGTCGATGGCGTCGGCCTTGCCGTGACGGCGTCGGGCTCAGCTTCCTCGCCCAGTTTCCGCAAGAGGAACGCAACGGTGGATCACTGGCGCGGGAAGCACTTGCGAAATTCACAGGTCCGGTCGACGGCGATCACCCCCGTCATGAACTGGTCGTCACACACAATTTCCTCATCGGCTGGCTCATCCGGGCGGCCCTCGATGCGCCCGAGTGGCGCTGGATGGGCCTCAATCACAGCAACGCGGCTCTGACGGTCATCCGCTACGCACCCGGCAAGCCGGCCTCCGTGCTCTTCTGCAACGACAGGCAGCACCTGCCCGCAGAACTGCGCTGGACCGGCTTCCCGCCCGAACTCCACATCTGACCGAGCTGGCCAGTGCCCGGACCCTCAGGAGACAAGGGAGAACTACGGTCGGTCAGGTGCCCGCAACGAGTGTGCCGAGGGACGTGCGCCGGTGGGTGACCGAGCGGCCTGTGCGGGTTGTCGTCGCCATGCCTGCCGATCTGAGCGCGGCCGCGTGGGACGAGGCCGTCGCGTTGCTGACGTGGAGGGCGCGGGCCAGGGACGTTGTTGTGTGCGGCTCGGCGAGGAGGCGCAGGGCGGCCCGTCGGGTGCGGCCCAGGACGGCGGCCAGGGTCTCTGCGGGAACGACCGGGCCCCCTGCGGTGGGCGGGAGCCCGGGGCCGGCGGGGTAGGTCAGGACTGCGGGACGGCCCGGGGTCTCCTGAAGAAGTGGGCCCGCCGGGTGGTGGAAGGTGGGCAGCAGAACCAGGCCGCGCCCGTCGAGGCGGACGTCGCGGTCCGGCGCCGGGCCGGGCCACTCCCACACATCCTCGTGGAGTCGGCTGCCCGGGGCCAGGCCGGTCAGGGTTGCGGCCACGCCGTGCTCGGCGACCGTCAGGGCGTAGTGGGTGAACTCCTCGCGGTGCAGGTCCTGTACGACGGACCAGACCGGGGCGAGGACCGTCTCGTACGCGGCCAACTGGGCGCGGTGCAAAGTGCGCCAGGCCGGCTCGTCGCCCGCGTGCAGGCCGTGGATCCAGCGAGGGGCGGGCGCCGCCCCGTGAACCCGCTCCAATTCGGAGCGGACGAGACCGGGGCCGGCGGCGCGGATCCGTTCGAAGCCGTCGGCCATGGTGTCGCCGAGGACGTCGAGGAAGGAAGGCGGGCGGCCCGCCGGAACCAGGTCGGCGAGCGGCTCAGTCGCGGCCGGGAGGGAGCGCAGAACACGGCCGCGCCACGGCGCGAACAGCGGCCCGCCCTGCTGGGTCACGGCTGTCGTCAGGGCGGCGTGCAGCTCCTGGAGCGGCGCCGGACGGGGCGCGAAGCGGGTCCGGGCGAAGTCCTGCGCGGTGAACCGGATTCGCAGCACGCTCACAACTCCTCGTCCTCGGCCAGCCTTTCGGTCAGGGCCTGAACCTTCGCACCGTAACGGCTCCCGCCCCAAGGATGTTCGTATGACTTCTCGACGCACTCTTCTGCAAGGCACCCTGTTCGGGAGTGCCGCCGCCCTGCTGCCCGCGGCTGCGTCCGCCTCCGGCAACGGCGCGTCCCTCCGGCTGCCCGCGGCTGCGTCCGCCTCCGGCAACGGCCCGTCCCTCCGGCTGCCCGCGGCTGCGTCCGCCTCCGGCAACGGCTCGTCCCTCCGGCTGCCCGCGCCCGCCGGCCCGTACCCCGTAGGCATCCAAAGGGTCCATCTGACGGACCCCGCCCGTAATGACCCGTGGGTGGGTGGCACGCGGGAGTTGATGCTGACCGTCCTCTACCCGGCCCGATCGGTACGCGGCCTCTCCCGGGCCCCGCAGCTCACCCCGGCCGAGGCCGGGGTGTTCGCCGAGTACGCGCCGCGCGTGCACCCGGGACTGCCGGAGCCGGGAGCGGTGGACTGGGGTGCGGTCCTCACCCACGGGTACGTGAACGCGCCGCCGCTGCCCGGACGGCGGCCGGTACTGGTGTACTCACCCGGCGGGGGTGACTCCCGCACGCTCGGCACGACCCTCGCCGAGGACCTGGCGAGCCACGGCCGGGTGGTCGTCCTCGTCGACCACCCCGGCGATGCTTCTCAGGTGGAACTGCCGACCGGGATACGAACGACCGTCCTGACCGGAGCGCCGGACCCGGCGACCTTCCGCACGATGACAGACACCCGGGTCGCGGACCTCCGCCTGGTCCTGGACCGGCTGAGCGACCTGCCTCCCGCACCGGTCATGGACTTCCGCCGGGTCGGGTTGTACGGGCACTCCGCAGGCGGCACGGCGGCGGTGTACGCAGCCTGCGGCGACCGCCGGGTCGGCGCGGTCGTGAACCTGGAGGGCTACCTCGACCTGTATCCGACGCCGGCCGAGGTCGACCGGCCACTGCTGCTGTTCCGCACCGACGGATTCGAGGGCGCCGCCCGTATCGAGTCCTCCTGGGCGGGCCTCCCCGGCCGCCGCATGCTGCTTGCCGACGCGAACCACTGGGCGTTCACCGACTACGGCTCGCTCGTCGCACGGCTCCAGATGGCCGGTCTTGTAACAGCGACAGCGCGTGCCGCGCTCATCGGCACCGCCGACCCGGTGATGGCACTCGCTGAGGTCCGGCGCCGGGTAGGGGCCTTCTTCGCCCGCCATCTGTTGTAGCGGAACCTTGAAGGGGCGGCCAGTGGCCCTCCGCTGCCGAACAACAGGGCGTCGATCGTCTGCCGTCAACCGATGGCGAGCTCAAGTGGTCAGCGCATCACCGCTGTTCAGAAAGTCAGGTGGACCTCTGCCGGAGTGCGGCCCACCCTTCGCTTTTCGTTGCTGATCAAGACCCTTCGGTAAGGAACGCCACCACAACCTCCAAGAACCTTGTCTGCCCTTCGACGTTCGCCATGTGCACCGTGGGCAGGACAGTGAACCGCGCCCCGGGTACGGTCGCGGCGAGCTGTTTGCCGTGGTCGGCCGACGTGACGGTGTCGTGCTCGCCCGCGATGACCAAGGTCGGGTTCTGGATGAGTGTCGCCGTGCGGCGCAGGTCGTAGTCACGCACCGCGGCCCAGCTGCCGGCCACACCCTCGCGTCGCGTGGCCAGCAGAGTGCGGCGGAAACCCTCGACAACCTCGTTGTCGCCCCGCAGCATGCGGGCCGGGAACCAGTTGTTCAGGAACATCTCCGCGGTGACCTGCATGTCCGGGGCCTCCAGCAGTT
Source organism: Streptomyces sp. NPDC091272 (assembly GCF_044757485.1). Lineage (NCBI taxonomy): Bacteria > Bacillati > Actinomycetota > Actinomycetes > Kitasatosporales > Streptomycetaceae > Streptomyces > Streptomyces sp. NPDC091272. The sequence continues at coordinate 152,474 of NZ_JBIVVC010000012.1, read as the reverse complement.
CGGCGATCGGCCGATCCCACTGATTCGCCGGGCCGAGGTACGCGGCGGTGTTGGAGAGCACCAGTCGGTCGACACGCTCCGGAACATGGATCCCCAGCCACTGCGCGACCATTCCCCCCAGAGACAGCCCCAGCACGTGCACCCGTTGCAGGCCCAGGGCATCCAGAAGCTCCACCACATCGCGCCCCAGCCGGTCAATGGAGTACGGGCCGCTCGGGACACCGGAGGCGCCGTGGCCGCGTGCGTCGTAGCGCAGCAGCCGGAAGTGCTCGGTCAGTGCCGGCACCTGACCATCCCACATGTGGAGGTCGGTGCCGATGGAGTTCGAGAGCAGCAGCACGGGCTTGTTCTCGTCACCGTCGAAGCGGTAGGCGATGCGGACACCGTCTCCGGTGGTGATGGCAGGGCGGGTTCGAGAAGGCATGTGAACTCCAGTGGTCCAGCGGCTATTGCGCTCAGCCTAGGAACACTGCCTGAAGATATCTATTACAAAGGTCGGAATTACACTGTAGGTTCTCTGGACAATGTCGAACTTTACGCTCCATGAATTGCAGTGCTTCAATGCCGTTGTGCGCGGCGGCGGCTTCCAGGCCGCCGCCGATCTGTTGCACCGCTCGCACCCTTCCGTGTTCGCAGCGGTAGCCAAGCTGGAGCGTCAGCTGGGTCTGGTCCTGCTGGATCGCTCGGGCTATCGGGTTCAGCCGACCGAGGCCGGGCAGGCCTTCCACCGCAAGGTGGGCGTCCTGCTGCACGACGCCGAGGAACTGCAGGCCTACGCCGCGCAGTTGGCGATGGGTGAGGAGTCCGAGCTGCGCGTGGCGCTCGGCGACCTGTGCCCGCTTCCACCAGTGCTGGAAATACTCGGCAGCTTCTTCGGCCGGCGCCCGCAGACACGACTGCACCTGCTGTTCGAGACCGTCACCGGTCCCTGGGAGCGACTGCTGGAGGACGAAGCCGACCTCATCGTGCACCGCGTCCTCAAGAGCGACGTCCGGATGGAGTGGATCGATCTCGGCCGCGTCGCCCTGGTGCCCGTCGTGGCGCCCGGCTTCCTGCCCTTCCCTCCGGACGCCGACATCACACCGCAGCGGATGCAGGCCCTCACTCAATGCGTGGTCCGGGACTCGTCGCGGCATCCGTCCGAACAGGGCCACTTCCTGGTGGAGGGCGCGCCCCAGACCTCTGTTCCGGACCACCTCATGAAGAAGGAGCTGATCTTGCACGGCATGGCGTGGGGACACGTGCCGCGGTTCATGATCGAGACCGAGCTGCGCAATGGAAGCCTGCTTTCCATTGCCGGTCAGCACTTTCCCGGTGTGGTCGAAGAACTCTCGGCGGCGCGACGGCGCGACCGTCCGCACGGGCCGGTCGCCGACCAGCTGTGGAACTTCTTGGCCCGCCACGCACCGGTCCTGAAGCCGACGCTCGGCCGTGTACCCGGGGTGAAACAGGCGCCGGAACGCGACAGGTGACGTTGCCGGAGCTTGGCCGATGCGCGCCATGAACACGGTCCGCTCTCTTATGCGGTCGGCGTGGCCCTTGTGGCGGGAGTAGTCCTGAATCATCACGCAGGACGCTGGGCATTCCCGGCCCGGTGCCCGCATGATCAGGATCACGTCCCGGTCGGCCGGGACCATCGTGCAGGCACCGGATAATCGCTGTTATGCGCAGTGAATACGACCCGGAACTTCTCGATCGGACGGAGGTCTACCGCCTGCTTACGTCGACTGTGGTGCCCCGCCCCATCGCCTGGGTGTCGACCGTCTCCGCCGACGGTGTGGACAACCTCGCCCCGCACTCATTTTTCACGATCTCGTCGGTCACACCGCCGATCGTGCAGTTCACCTCGGTAGGTCGCAAGGACTCCCTGCGCAATGTCGAGTCCACCGGGCAGTTCGTGATCAACCTGGCGTCCGAGCCGTTCATTGAGGAGATCAACAAGACCGCTACGGACTTCCCGCCCGGCGTGAGCGAGTTCGACGCGGTGGGAGTGGCTCGGGAGCCCAGTGCGCGGGTGAGGGCGCCGCGCGTCGCCGGGTCGCCCGTGGCGCTCGAGTGCGAACTTCACAGCACGCTCCTGCTCGGCGACTCCACCGTCGTCTTCGGGCGGGTAGTGCACGCCGCTGTCGATGAGTCCGTCCTCGACCATGGGCATCCCGAGGTGCAGCGGCTGCGGCCCCTGACGCGGCTGGGCAAGGACGAATGGGGCACCGTCGGAGACATACGCGACCTCCGCCGCATCCGGTACGCCGACTGGCCCGCCTCGAACTGAGCGTGCCAACCGGCGAATCCTGCCAAGTAGTGCGCCCAGACACTTCGATCGGACAATTCCCTCCAGGTGGCCCGGGCGTTCGATGAGGCTGCCCGTACTCGCCTGGTCGTCAGCGCGGACCTCACAGGCGTACGCATCGCCTGAGCGCGACCGCGAGCGCTCTTGGTGAGCATTGGTGCGCTTGTGGCGACTCGGTCGGGTGGTCTTGTGGGTCCCCCGTGCACAGGGTCTGCCGAAGACCATGAGCGTGCCAGGAGGCCGAGTTGCCGCAGTTGTACCTGAGGTGCGCAACTCGCAAACCCGCCGGACTCTCCGGCCTTGGGACTGGCGATCTCTCATGTTCAGGTGTCGCGTATTCGAGGCCGGGCGCAGATCAGGGTTCGCTCGATGCCGGCGTGCTCGGCGGTTCGCACGCCGCGCAGCAGGAGCGCCCCGTCGACGGCGTGATCCTGCAGGTTCGAGGTGGCCTCGGCGAGCGCTACGCGGACCTCACCGGCGCGGTGCTCACTGAGCCCGACCCGCCGGGGAGCAGTTTCTTCGGGGCAGGCCAGGGCTTCATGTTGTCCTCCACAGAGGCGTGGGCGGGGAGCCCCGCCGTACTGGTGGGCTCCGTGTGCCCCTGACCCCGGCGTTCACTCTGCCACCGGGTACTTCCGGAGGTGGTTGCCAGGCCCAGGGCATCGCCGGAGACGGGCACAGTTTGCCTCCCTTCCGGACAAGCGGAAATCTCTCCTCACGGCAGTAGACATTGTGGGTTGGGTGTGGTTATGGTTTCTCTCGTAGCCCAGAGAGACAGCAGGGCCTGGCAGAGACGAACTGCCGGGCAGCAGTACCGCAGTTGAAGTACGCATGACGGTGCGGTGGTGGAGTTGCGAAGCCGGTCAGTGGCAGATGGCGACGGAACTGACCACCGGACCGGGTGGCCCGCAGTGATCAGGGGCCGCCACCCGGTAGAGCCCGCGGTGCACGCGGGAGCAGTACCCGTAGGTGCAGTACCAGCAGTGCAAGTGCAGTACCCCTGGTGAAGGCGCCGACTGCGGGCGCGCGCACCGGGAAGACCGGCAGTGGGGTTCTGAGCCAGAGCAGACGCAGGACGGGCGACGGGGCTGGCTGCCGGAGATGAGGTGACGCTCTCCCAGGTCACCGGCGCGGTGCTTTTCCAGGCCGCGAGCAGTATGCAACACCGCAGTACCAGCAGTGCGCATTACCAGCAGTTCAGTTGAGTGGTCCCAGAGGGATGAACGGAGGAGTGCACGCATCATCAGGATCGCCCGGACGTGTGTGCGTTGAGTCCGGGTACCGCAGGACATCGAGAAATTGAGGTGGTCTGAGGTCAAGCAGCCGCGATCCCCGCAACCCCGACCGTCACACGGTCGGACAGGCGGAAACAGAGGGCCGGTGCAGTATCAGGGCCGGCAGATGGTGTAGCAGTTCCTTCGGGGCCCGGTGCCACATGGCACCGGGCCCCTCCGACATACCCCCACCTACCGCCAGGTGGCCTGCGCGCCCTGGGCGAGACCCGCCTGATCACCCCGCTGCGCTCCGCGGGCGGTCACCGCCGCTACTCCCGCTACCAGCTGCGTATCGCCGCTGGCGCCCGCGAGCTCGTCGACCAGGGCACCCCTCTTGAGGTGGCCTGCCGGATCGTGACTCTTGAGGATCGGCTCGACGAGCGCAGCGGATCAACAAGGAGTACCGCCGCACCACCGGCCCCAACGACACCCGTGGCGAGACGGCCGCGGCCTGAACGACCAGCCGGGACCGGAGCGGGAGGGCCTCAAGGAGCGTTGCCTCGGCCGAACGGTCCTTCCCCGTGGGGCTGTCGGGTGAGGCCGGAAACACTGCCCCCTCCGCTTGGTGGTCGGCTCCGGAAGTCCTTCGAGGGTTGGCTCCGGAGCCGGGACCATGCGTCAGATGCCGGGGCATGCGGTGTCACGGCTACAGAGGTTCGGGGCCGTCCGGGGAAGCCCGCGTGTGGCGGCCGCTGCGCGTCGCTAACTGCCCCTCCTCGTCTGCCCACTTGATTACTTGAGGTCGGAGAGAAGTCCGTCAAGTGCCTTCTGCAGAGCCTCGGAGTTTGTGGTGTCGAACCACGTGGTGCGGATGCGTTCGTTGGCTCCTTTCGGTGTCTCGTGGTCGGCCGCGAGTTGGTGCAGGGAGCGGGTCTCGTCACCCAGTGCGCGTCTGAGCCCGCCGTCCTCACGTACGCCTGTCCCCGCCCGCAGCACCCCGCACCCCTCGGCGGCTGTCTTCGGCCGCACGCCGCGGGAGGGCCGGACCGCCGAACGGGCACCCCGCCCGGCCCGATCTGCCGGAGGGCCGGCTGACGGCCCCGGTGGAGGCGTGAGGGGAGTACAGGGCCGGGGCTCGGGTGCCTCTCCCCGCAAAGCGTTCGGACGCCCGGTTCCGCGATGACGGCGCTCAAATCGCTCGCAAGGGCGCGATCAGGACGACCGGTCGTGCATCCGGGGGTCGTACAGGTATTCGCCACTCCCGCCGTCCCGGTCGGCCGGGGAAACCCGCAGTTGGGGCCCGGTGCTGCCGTCGAACGATCGCCATCGCGAAGAACGGGTGTAAGAGCGAGGGGAGTTCTCCGCCCGTCGGCCTTCGTGCGAGCGCTGTCTTGTTCTCCGCGGCGGTCCTGTCCTGAATCGCGTTGTTGATAGTTGGCGGGCGTATTCGTTTCCGCAGACCAGGCGCACCGCTCCTCGCGTACACCTCTCCCGTGCGCCCGCCCGGCCCGCGTTTGTGCTGGCAATGGCGAGTTTCCGTCCTGTGGAGCCCAAGATCCGTCCGTCAGGATGATCGTGACGGGTCGGCGGCAGGTACGCCGACGAGTGGAGGAACGGTGCAGCACTCATCCGGGTCCGCAAGGAAACGGGTGGAGGAGCCCTTCTTCCCCCGGTCCGATCCGTGCATCGACCAGTTGCGTTCCCGTTCCATTTGCTCAGCAAAGTCGTTCCGTCAAGCAACCGCGCCTGAAACAGAGTGGACACACGCATGACAACGTTTCCCAGCACGGCCATTCACGACTCGGTCACCACGCTCATCGATGACCTGGACCGGCACCCGGTCTACGAGAACGAGTACTTCAAGCTCCTTGAGGGAACGCCCTGGACCGGTGACGCGTTCGACTTCCACCGGGCGAACTTCTACCACCGCACCGAAGGCACCGTGAAGGGCATAGCCCACGTGTGCGCCCAGGCCGCGGCCCACCACGACATGGACACCCTCGTCCTGTTCTCGCACATCCTCAACGAGGAGACCGGCGACGGAAACCGGGCGCACTGCCACGAGGTGCTGATGGAGAACACCCACAACCTGCACGGCCAGGTCGAGTTCGGGGTGGCTCCGATGCTGGTCAAGGAGGCACGGGAGAGCAAGCTCGTCATCCCGGAGACCCTGGAGTACCGGCAGCGCACGCTGGACCTGCTGACGGCCGGCTACCACAGCATGCTGGGCGTCGCGATGGCCCTGGAGTCCCACGCCGACCGGATGCTCAAGATCTGCCGCACGGCGTTCCGCAACACCAACAAGAACCTGCCGCAGGACAAGTTCGTCCACGACGTCGAGGTCTACTTCAACGTCCACGTCGGCGACGCGGGCGTCGAGGAACGACACGCCGCGGACGCCAAGAAGTGCGTGGTGAACAACTGCCACAGCGAGGCGGACGTGGCGGCCATCGCCGCCGCCGCGACGGAGACGCTGGACATCCAGCTGCGCATGTGGAACGCGATGCACAAGGCCGTCACCCACTGAGTCCGCGGTTCCCCGAGGCTGCCCGCACGACTCCGGAGAGGTAGACCGCACGACTGTGCAGAAGAACCGAGGAATCTCCCGCGCCATCCTGAACATCCCCGAATCGGTGACCCACGGCACCGCGGCGAAACTCCTGGCGATGAACAGCACGCTCGCCCCGGAGGACCAGGTCATCGACCTCAGCATCGGCGCCCTGGACACACCCGCCGACCCCCGGATCGACCGCGGCGTGATCGACTTCATCCGTACGCGGCCCGAGGTGCTCCACGCGTTCGCCCCCATCAAGGGATTCCCCTTCCTACGGGAGTCCGTCGCGGCGCGCGTGAACCGGCTGCACGACATCTCCTACGACCCGAAGAGCGAGATCCTGGTGACGCCCGGCGGCGTCAAGGGCTCCATCTCCGTGGCCTTCCATGCCCTGCTTGATCCGGGCGACGAGGTCGTCGTCCCGGTGCCCAACTGGCCCCACTACCCGGACATGGTGCTGCTCCACGAGGCAGTGCCGACGACCGTCCGCGTCACGGCCGAGGACGGGCTGACGGCGCCGGCCCTGGCGCAGGCGCTCAACGACCGCACCAAGATCGTGGTGCTCGGCGACTGCGTCAACCCGACCGGCAAGATCTACTCCACGCAGGAGCTCTCCGCGCTCGCCCAGGTTCTCGCCCGGCACAACCAGCGGCGCGAGTCCGACGGCGCGAGCCCGGTCTACGTCCTGTTCGACTGTCCCTACGAGGCCCACGTCCTGGGCGAGCGCGCCCGGACCTTCGCCGCCGTCGAGGCCACCCTCCCCGACGGGACCCCCGCCCCGATGCGGCCGTGGACGCTGACGGTGACCGGCCCCGGCAAGACGTACGGCATGCACGGCGACCGGATCGGCTACCTGTGCGGACCGCCCGACATCGTCGAGGCCGCCGCCCGTGCCCAGGTCAACCTCACGTCGTTCGCCTCCACCTACGGCCAGGTCGCGACGCACCTCGCGCTCCAGCCGGACATGGACGAGGTGGCCACCGAACGGGCCAGGTCCGCGCGAGCGAACCTGGAGGTCATGCTCCGCGAACTTCAGTCCGTGCCCGCACTGCGGGTCAGGCCCCCCGACGGCGGCTACTTCCTCTTCGTCGACCTGTCGCACTACGCCCATGCCTACCAGCAGCACGGATACGTCACGGCGGACCAGTTCCTGCTGGAGGAGGCGAGGGTCGCCACCATCTGCGGCAACCACTTCGCCCAGGAGAAGGAGTTCGACCACTACGTACGGATCAACTGCGGCCGTACGGGTTCCACCCTGAGCCAAGCCGGCACACGCATCAGGGTTGCCCTCAGCCGTCTGGAGTCCTGAGCTGAAAGCCAACACGGTGGGAACTGTCAGGTACTGCGTCATCGGCACCGGATTCGCCGGAACCTGCGCGCTGTGGCACCTGGTCCGAGAACTGACCGCTCCCGGCCGTCGGTCCCCGCTCTCCCGTCCGGCGGTCTCGATCGCCACGGTGGAGCGGGGGCCGGTCAGCGGCCCCGGATACCCCTACGCCAAGGACAACGCCCAACTCGGGCACCGGTGCAACAACGAGGCGAGCACCATGGGCATCCATGGCAACGACTTCGTCGACTGGCTCGCCGAGAACAAGCCCCGGCTCGTCGCCGACCACCCGGAACTCGTCCTGGAGACCCACCCCGGGATCGACCTGGAGCAATGGCGGCCCGAGGACGGCGAGTTCTATCCGCGCGCCCTGTTCGGCCTGTACCTGGAGCACCGGTTCCAGGACGCGGTACGGACCGCCCGGGAGCACGGCATCGACGTACGGCAGTACACGGAGCACGAGGCCGTCGACGGGTGGAGCGCGCGGGACGGATTCTCCGTACGGCTCCGCGCCCTGGCGACGGGACGCGAGTTCGACCTGGACGGGCTTGACCGGGTGCTGCTGAGCACCGGGCACTGGCAGTCCGCGCAGGGCGACCCGCTCGCGGAACACCCGGGGTACCTCGCGGCGCCCTACCCGCCGGGCAGGATCCTGCCCGCCGTCGCCGACCGCGTCCGCTCGCGGCGCGGTGCGGGCGACCGCCCGCGGGTCTACGTCCAGGGCATGGGGCCCAGCGGCATCGACGCCGTCATGACCCTGTGCGACGAGGGCGCGTTCACGTACACCGCCGACGGGCACATCGACTCCTACCGGCCCGCCCCGACGGCAGGGGGGACGCAGCCCCTGCACATTGTCGTCGGGTCGCGCTCCGGCTTCTTCCCGCCCGTCCGTGGCCCGCTCACCGGCCACGAACTGCACCATCTCACCCCCGGCGCCCTGGCCGGCATCCGGAGCGGGAACCGCGGACAGCTGCGGCTCGAACTCGTGCTGGACCTGCTGGACAAGGACCTGCGCCGGGCGACCGACGGGGCGCTCGGGTGGCACGACGTGGAGAAGCCCCGCTTCGCCTCGGCCAGGGAGAAGCTCGTAAGCGACCTCCACGACGCACGCCACGGCAACCTCGTCTACACGCTCGTCCTGAAAGCACGCCGCATGTGCTTCTACCGGGAACTGACACCCGCCGACAAAGCCCTGTACGACCGGCACTTCGACACGCACTTCATCCGCACCGCGGTACCGATGCCGACGGCCAATGCGGAGAAACTGCTCGCCCTCATGGACGCCGGGGTCCTGTCCACCGTGCAGCACGGTTACGCGGACCCACCGGTCGGCGTGCACGAGGACGGCGGATTCGTGATCGCCCACGAGACGGCCGACGGCGAGCGCTCCCGGCTGCGGGCCGACTGCGTCGTACGGGCCAAGGCGCACGACTTCGGCCTGGAGCGCCACCCCTCGCCCCTCGTGCGCAACCTGCTGCGGCGGGGCGAGATCGTGCGTCACGAGGAATCGGGCTACGCCACCGGCGGGCTCGCCCTCGACCCGCACGGCGACTACCGGGTGACCAGGCGCGTGGGAGGAATCACCGGCCCCTCGCCGCACCTGTCGTCGTACGGTTCCCCCGTCAGGTTCTGGCAGACCGAGAACAATTACGCCGGGGCCTTCGTGAGAGCCGCCGAACAGGTCGCCGCCGACTGGGCGCAAACCGCGAGAGGCATTCCGCAGCAGACCGGCAACCCCGAGGGCACCACCGTCCCGGACGAGTCAGAGCTGATCACCACCGAAACACGGAGCTAACCATGGAAATGAAAGAGTTCTACTACCAGGACGGTCTGCGGGTCAGCGTCTTCAACCTCGATCACGAAGCGGTGCCCTACCACTTCCACAACGAGGTATCCGACATGGTGTACTGCTCCCGGGGGCAGATAGCCATCGAACTCCCCGAGGCCGGCGAGGTGTTCACCGTGCATCCCGGCCAGGTCTTCCAGGTGCCCCGCACGAACAAGCACCGGTTCGTCAACGGAGCACCCGTCGGCACCCGCTCGCGGTACGTCCTTCTCCAGATCGGCGCGTTCGACATCAACTTCGTACCGCCCGCCGAAGGGCTCGCGGAGAAGGTCGCCGACCGTGAGGCCACGCACGTGGCGGACGCCGAGGTGTACATCGAGAACCGCGAGGGGGACATCCGCAAGCTCGCCGAGCACTTCGCGGCGGAGAGGCCCGAGGTCCTGACCGAGGAGGAACAGGGCGACGTGGTGCAGGCGCTGCGCTGCTTCGTGGACCGCGGGATCGCGGCCGAGCACCCGAGGGCCGCCGTCCAGCCGTGACCGACGCCGCTCCCTTCCCGTTCGGGCCGACCACCTTCGTACTGATCGTCCTCACGTTCTTCGTGGGCGGCCTGTTCAAGGGACTGACCGGTCTGGGCCTGCCGCCCGTCGTGCTCGGTGTGCTCACCGCGACGATCGGTATCGAGCCCGCAAAGGCGCTGATCGTCATCCCGACGTTCCTGACCAACGTGGCCCAGGCGGTCCGGGGCGGCCACGGCCGGAGAATCATCCGGCTCACCTGGCCGTTCCTCCTGGCGGCCACGGTGTTCACCCTGTCGGGGGCCCTGACGCTGAGCTACTTCCGGGCGAACGTGATGTCCGCCCTGCTCGGCGTCGGGCTCGCCGTCTACGGAATTCTCGGCCTTTTCCGACTGCGGGTGAACATCAGGGGAAAATGGTGGAATCACCCGATCGGTGTCTTTCTCGGAGCGGTCAACGGATTCCTTACCGGAATGACCGGATCCTCGGCCGTGCCGGGTGTTTTCTACCTCCAGTCGATCGGTCTGCTGCGGGACCAGCTGATCCAGAGCATGGGGATCCTGTTTACGCTGTCGACGGTCTCCCTGGCGTGGTCGCTGCGCACCCAGGACCTCCTGGACATGAACCTCCTCCTCATGTCGGCGGCGGCCCTGGTACCGGCATTTCTGGGAATGTCGCTCGGAAACAAGATCCGCCACAGCATTCCCGAGGAAAAATTCCACACGGTACTCTGTACCGCTCTGGTGCTGCTGGGCCTCTACATCACGGTCCAGAATCTTGCCAAATGACACCGAATCAGTTCATTGACGAGGAGACACACATCATGGAACAGGCCTTCACCGAGTTACTGCGCGAGCTGGAGGAATTCGGCGAGGCCAACGACTCGTCCACGGACGAGCGCAGCCGCAAGATGCTCAACATCACGCACGACACCGGCGCGTTCCTCGCGGTGCTCGTCAAGGCGTGCAAGGCGCGCAACGTCCTGGAGATCGGCACCTCCAACGGCTACTCGACGCTCTGGCTCGCCGACGCCGTGGGCGAGGGCGGCACGGTCACCACGGTCGAACTGGCCGAGGAAAAGGCGGAGATGGCCGGAGAGAACTTCCGGCGCGCCGGACTCGACTCCCGCATCCGGCAGATCACCGACGACGCGGGCCGTTTCATCGCCGGGCGCGACGCCGGCGAGTACGACTTCCTCTTCCTGGACAGCAACCGCGCGCAGTACGTCGGCTGGTGGGACTCGCTGCGGCGGATCCTCGCGGACGGCTGCCTGCTCGTGATCGACAACGCCGTCTCGCACGCCCACCAGCTGGAGGAGTTCAACAAGCTTGTCGAGGCGTCGGACGACTTCTCCGGAGTCCTGCTGCCCGTGGGCAAGGGCGAGTTGGTGCTCCTCAAGGAGTCCGGGGACGCGTCCTAGCCGTACTCGTACCCGACTTCGTACCGCACTCGTACTCGCCTTCGTATCGCGCGTGTACGCGTACCCGATTTCGTATCGGCCCGTATCCGCAGCCTCATCCGTACCCGGATCCGTACTGAGGAGTACCTGCCTTGGACGTCATGACGGCCATTCTGACGCGCCGCAGCATTCACGAACTCGCCGGTCCGGCACCCTCCGACCAGGAGTTCGCCTACCTGCTCAAGGGAGCTGCCGCCGCCCCCGACCACGGCGGACTGCGCCCGTGGCGCTGGATCCTGCTCCGGGACGCGGAACTCGCGGCGGTGGGCGACCGGCTCGGCGCCGACGCGGAGGACTGCGGGGACTCCGCGGAAGGAGCCCCGGCCGGGGAGGAGTCCGTACGGGCACCCCTGAAGGCGGTGCTCGTCTTCTCGCCGATCGCGGAGCGCGGGGTGCCCGAGTGGGAGCAGCTCGCCGCGGCGAGCAACGTCGCCTACGGCCTGATGCTGCTGCTGCACGCCCGCGGCTTCGGCAGCGTCTGGCGCAAGGGGCGGTGGTGCCGGAGCGAGCGGAGCCGGGAGCTGCTGGGCATCGGCCCGGACGAACAGCTGCTGGGCTCCCTGGACATCGGGACGCCCGGTGTCCGGGTGCGGCCGGACCGTCGGAGGGTCGAGGACGTCACGGACCGTGTGTGCGTCCTGCGCACCTGACGCCTGGGCGTCCCGCTTTCCGTGCCACCGGGACGGGCCGGCCGGGGTGCCCTGGCACCCTTTGACGCTGGGCTCGTCCCAATTCCTGATCGACCAGCCTCGGCCACGCGTACCCGGCTGTCCTGGGAGCCGGGCAAGGGCCGGCCGACCGTGCGGCTGTTGACCCGGGCCCCTTCTCCCCGTCCCCGACGACGACGGGGAGGTATACACCGCAACGCGCTCGGCCTCATCGAGGAGTGCTTCGGGCTCTCGCTGACGAAGGCCCCGATCGTCAGCCGGACCCTGTCGGCGGTACTGCTGGAACCGGCGTAGTTTGACCGCTGCCCGTGCGCTGATAGCTACCGGCTCTTGCGGCACCCGCCCGGTCATCGCCACCGTTGGTCCGGTGGCAGCTGTCGGACCGCTCACACGATGGGTCGAACGGTGCTGACCTGCAGCGACTGGTCCCGACGACCTGCGTCGCGAGTCACCCAACTCGAACGGCACAAACCAGACTTCCGTGTCAACGGAAAAGGGCTGTCCGTGTGGGTGCGCGGCTCGGCGCATTCTCTGGTTTTTCTGGTGCCGTAGGGTCTGCGGTCGAGGGCCGGGCGCTGGAACCGGTCCGTTGCGCAGAGCAGGAGCTGAGCGATGACAGGTCTTCCTGCCGCTTCGCCGGACGGACCATGGCTGAAGGCGGTGCCACCGACTGACGTGGAGGCGGCGCGAATGGAGGCGGTGCGCCGCTACGACATCCTCGACACCCCGCCGGACGGGGCGTTCGACCGGGTGGCGGCGATGGCGGCCCGTCTGTTCGACGTTCCCGTGGCGAGTGTGACGATCGTCGATGCCGACCGGATCTGGTTCAAGGCCGTCCACGGCCTGGACGGCGTCGCCCAGATCGGGAGGGACCCGGGGCTGTGCGGGTCGGCGATCCTGCGCGACGACACCCTGGTGATCCCCGACACCACGACCGACCCGGCCGCCTGCACCAACCCGCTGGTCACCGGCGACCTGGGCGTGCGGTTCTACGCCGGGGCGCCGATCATCACGTCGGACGGGCACCGGCTGGGCACCGTCAACATCCTGGACACCAAGCCACGCCTGATCACCGAGGACGACACCGCGACCCTGGCCGACCTGGCCGCGATGGTCCTGGACGCCATGGAGCTGCGCCTCTCGGGCCTGCGCCTGCTGCGCGGGGAGCAGCAGCGGCGCAAGGCCCAGGAGGAGGCGCGGGTGCAGGCAGAGCAGGACACGGAGGCGATCACCGCGTTCGCCACCACCCTCCAGCGCACACTGCTGCCCCCTGCCCTGCCGGCGATCCCAGGGCTGGAGTTGGCCTGCCACTACCAGACAGACTCACCGCGGGACGTCGGCGGTGACTTCTACGACGTCTTCCCGCTGGGCGGTCAGCGCTGGGCGTTCTTCCTCGGCGACGTGTGCGGCAAAGGCGCCGAGGCCGCCGTCGTCACCAGCCTCACCCGCTACACCCTGCGCGAGGCCGCCCAGCACCACGAGGCCCCCACCGACGTCCTGAACGCCCTCAACAGCGCCCTGCTGCTCGACCCCTCGACGGGCAGCCGGTACTGCACCTGCGTCTTCGGCACGCTGCACCCCGCCCCCGGCGACGGCTTCACCGTGACCGTGGCCATGGGAGGCCACCCGCCCGCGTTCCACGTCCGGCGCGAGGACGGAGATGCCGGCGGACTGGTGGTGGAGGGGGTACGTCCCCCGGGTGGCATGCTCGTGGGCGCGCTGGAGGGCGCCCGGTTCGCCTCTCGTACCTTGCACCTCGCCCCGGGCCACGGCCTGTTGCTCTACACCGACGGGCTCACCGACGCCCGCCTCCCGGACGGAACCATGCTGGGCGAAGAGGGTGTGGCGGCCTTCCTCACCACCCGCACCTTCCCGGACGCCGGGCGCCTGATCGAGGACACCATCGATCTGATCGCCGGCCTGCCCGCAGGCCCCGGCGACGACGTCGCCCTGCTCGCGCTCTCCGTACCCCTGGAGCCGGCTGCCGGGCAACCGGCCACCGCGTCGTCCTCCCACACCCTGGCCACCACGCCCGCCTACGGCGCGGCCCGCACAGGCCAGGAGCACTGACCCGTGACCGACGACCTCACCCTCACCATCACACGCATCGACGGCCATCTGGCCATCCTCAGCGTGGACGGAGAGATCGACATACAGACCGCCCCCGCCCTGCGCAAAGAAGCGCTGGAAGTCATCGCCAGGGGGCACCCGCACCTGATCCTGGACCTGACCGGCACCACCTTCTGCGACTCCTCCGGCTTCAACGCCATGATCGGCATCATGCGCTGCGCGATGGCCGCAGCAGGCTCCCTCTCCCTGGCTGCGGTCCCCGACCGCCTGCTGCGCACGCTCGACCTGACCGGACTCAGCAGCATCATGTCGTCCTACCCCAACACCGATGCTGCGAGGAACGCCCGCGCCGCCATGGCCCCCGAGCCCGCCTGACCCAGGCCCGGTCCCACTCCAGTGACAAGCCGTCCAAGTTCGGTCGCACCGGCGGGGCAGCGCGGGGGAGCTGCCGCGGACACCTCCGAAAAGTGCTTCTACGGCAACGACCCGGAGGCCCCCGCCAACCACGTCTTCGGCAAGGTCACTCCCATGGCCAGTGACACCGCCGTGGTGCCGAGGCGGGGTACCGGGACGGGCAAGGAGCCGTCCGCGGCGGGGTGGAGCGGAGCGGCGGGTGTGCCGAGGAAGTCCGCGGACCACGGGTCGGTGACGGGGAAGCGCGGAGTGAGCCGGCAGGTGAGGGGCTCCTCCGCGAAGGACTGCAGACGGACCAGCAGCCGGCCCGGTCGCGGCACGGTCAGGCCGACGATCCGTACGCGGGGGTCGTCGAGGGTGAGCAGGGCGTAGGAGGCGGCGGGCCGTCATCGCGGTGGCCGGGCCCACACGGGGCAGCGCGGCGGCCGGCCGCGGCCGCAGGAACGCCTCGACACCATCGAGGACCAGGACGGTGGGCTGGCCAGGAGCGCTCGCGTCGGCGGCCATGGAGGCAAGCATCCGGTTGGGCGCGGCGCCCACGCTGGGACGCGAAGGATGGAGCGATCGGACACGAGGTGCTCCCCCTCACGGGCCGCGAGCCCTTCCCTGAAGACCTTTTTCGAATACCTGTTCGATAGTATCGGATCGGGCCAGATGGCGCGAAAGAGTCCGGGTTCTTTGGCCTCTGACAGGCGATCTTGATCGTTTGACAGGTGAATCTGACCGCTTGGCTCCGCTCGCTTCCGGTGGCGGTGCTTGTCCCGGGTTCCGTCCTCCAGTCGGCCATGATCAGCTCGTCGGGACGTCTTGCGCGTCCGGCTACAGCGCGCGATTCAAGGAGGAGTGGACATGGCGGAGCGGCAGAGCGGCACCGTGAAGTGGTTCAACGACGAAAAGGGGTTCGGGTTCATCACCCCGGAAACCGGTCCGGACCTGTTCGTGCACTACAGGGCGATCCGGGGGGAGGGCCCCAGGAATCTCAGGGAGGGCGAGAAGGTGTCCTTCGTTGCCGTGCAGGGCCCAAAGGGTATGCAGGCAGACGAGGTTCAGGTGGGGGGCTGAGTCCTGGTAGGGCGTCAAGAAGGTTTGACGGTCGGTCAAGATCATCTGCCAAAGGGCATCCTTTGACAGATGATCTTGACGGCTGATGTGAGTCTGGCCGGGCCTGTGGCCTTGTCGGTACATCGTTAAGGTCGGGTTCCATGGTGGGTGAAGACGTCACGGACAAGGGCCGCTTTCTCGTACTGCACGACTACGGAATGGGTGGCTCGTGGTGGTGGGTCCGGGCGCGGTCGGCGCGGGAGGTGCGTGAAGTGTTCGCCTGGGTCGAGGTGGTTGCCGATCCCGAGACCGTGGCCCGGTTCGAGGCGGAAGAGCTGGAGGAGGCCGACGTCGACGCGCCCCGAATGCCTGCGGGCCTGGACGAGCTGCGTGCCGAGCGTGATGCGCAGCGCGGACAGGAGGGCTTCGGTGCACTGGCGGACAGGAACATCGTGTATCTGCGGCGCCGTTGGGAGGAGGACGATGAACGGGTCGACTACCTGATGGAGGTCGGCTCCGACGGGCGTCGGCTCCGCCAGGTGGAACTGCCGCAGAGCGGAATCACCCTTCGCAGTGGTCCCGACGACTGGTCATTCAATCCACCAGTGGTGGACCTCTTCGCCCCAATGCTGGCCGGTCAGGAGATCAGCCAGAGCGACTTCGAAGAGCGTTGGGCACACGCCCGCCCCACGGACTCCGACGAGTAGGAACCAATCCAACCGGTCAAGACTCACACGGCAAACGGCGAAGATCACCTGTCGGGGGTCAATATAGCTGGGCCGGGGTGTCGCTGACGCAGGCGTCGCAGGCCTGTGAGGCGGGGTCGGTGTTGATGAGGTGCAGGGCGTCGGCCACGGGGATGACGTGGGCTTTGCGGCCGGTGCGCATCCAGCAGTCCGTAACGGCGTGGAACTGGATGCGCACCCCGTACTCTGGCCGGCGGTCCGCTGCCTCTCCTTCGCGAGCATTCCGGGGCCCCGTCCTCCGTGCGGCCGCGTTGGCCGGGACGGGTTCCGGCGGGCGCGGAGCCCGAAGCGGCACCTGGAGGGCGTTCTGCAGCGGCATGGACAGGACGTCGCCCGGCAGCCCGAGTGACGGGGCTCCGGGTGCGGGCGCGGCGGCGGCGCCGGGGGCGAGCAGGCCCGCGAGTACGGCTGCGGTCGCGGCCAGGGGGAGGGTCAGGCGCAGGGACTTCGTCCTTCGAAAGATCACAGTGGGTCGTGGTCTTCGTAGCGCAGGACGGTGCCCCAAGTGCCGGAAACGGCAGGGAGGTTCAGCCGCCGGTGGCGGTAGGCGTGATGATCGGCCGACCACGACGGAGCACACAGGCAGGCGGCCGGCACGCACCCGTTGTGCCCGCACCGCGCGTCTGTTTCGCCGAAGCGGGACCAAGGAGAGCGCCTGAGAAGCCTCTCTCCACTCACGGCCTGCACCGGGGCGCACTCGACCGAGGCGTCCACGCCGGGCTCACCTCGGCATCCCATGCCCCCGATGCGGCGGACAGCTCACCATGCGCGGCGCCCGTGGTCCCGCACCTGCAGTTCGTAAAGTCGTTGAGCTTCTTCCAGCCGCAGCCAGGTCTTGCTCGTCGGCAACCAACCGGCCACGTCCCAGATTGACCAGGCAGAGCGGCTGCGGCGGCCGACTGGCATACCGGACGGGGCGGTGCGGCTGAGGCCGCGCGATTTGATCCCCGACACAACCGGCGACGTCCGGGCTGCCCACCCCGAGTACCTGGACAAGTCCGGCAGCCTGGTGGCAGACATCGCCGGCCTGCTGGTGGAGAACGGCGACCGCGCACTGTTGATCGACGTAGGGTTCGGACCCCAGTCATGGCAGCCCGCGCCGGACGGCCAACGCGGCGCGATCCACGGGGCGCGCTCCTGGACAGCCTGGCCCAACTCGGCTGCAGGCCCGAGCAGATCGAGGCAGTGGCCTTCAGCCATCTGCACCCCGATCACACCGGCTGGGCCTGGCAACTCGCACCTGGCGCCGACCGGCTCGCGTTCGCCCATGCCGACTATCTGGTGTCCGAACCGGAATGGGACCGGCGCGACCTCCTCGACGCGCAGGAGGTCGCCGTCCTGACACCGCACATCCGTACCGTGGCCGACGGACAGGAGATCTTCCCGGGCGTACGGATGAGGATCACCGCCGGTCACTCGCCCGGACATGCCGAGTACGTCATTACCTCGGGCGGGCAGCGGCTGCGGATCGAGGCGAGTTTGGCGGGGTCGACGACGATGTGGATGGCGGTGATCCGGCCTTCGGCGACGGTGAAGGTGATGAGGGACAGAGGGGTCCCGTCGGGGCGCCAGGACATGTGGCCGGGGGTGCCGTTGACGAGCACGGGCCGGTTGTGGGCGGCCTCGCCGGAGAACATGCGGGCACCGGTGGCGACCTTGGTGGCGCCGAGGGTGACGATGACGCCGTCCGCGGTGTCGACGGTGAGCTCCACGTCGGGGTCCAGGACACGCGGGAGTGCTTCGAAGTCGCCGCTGCGGGCGGCGGCGCCGAACGCCGGGACGACTTCACGGTGTTCGCGTCCGGAGCCCGTCGGTCAGTCCGTGGCGTGGACCTTTGCGCGGGCGCGGCTGGCGACCATCTTGGCGGCAACGGTGGACTTGCCGAGAATCGTGAGTATCCCTGCACCACCGGTCTCGTCGCCGCCTTTTCCTCGCGTATGCGCGCCTTTGACGGGGTGAGCCCCTCGTGCCTGCAGCCGTCGATCTGTCAGGACTGGAAACGGTTGCCGCGGTCGGCGGCGGCGAGCCGGACGGCTGTGTCGGCGCTCTGCGGGTCTGGTGACGCAACCCGGTTCGGGTCCACCGAGGCCCTCGTACGTGACGGGCAGGTCGTCCGGCTGTACGGCGAGCCTCCACCGCCCCCGACGACGCCTGGTCCCGGGCGCCACGCTGACCTGGTGGCCCTGTACTGGTGGCCCTGTACGGTGACCCGTTCGCCGACATCCTCGCCACGGGGCGCCCGCGCCTGGTCGTGAGGGACGGACAGCCGGTACGGGCCGGTGAGTGACTCCTCACGGGGGCTGGAGTGCAGTCCCCTGCGATGCACAGGTGACGTGACCAGCCAATCGCGGACGGGGCCCGACCATTACTAGCTCCTCGCCCCCCTATGGGCGGAGGTTGGCGAGGGCCCGCGGAGGCAAGTGTCGGGCGAGTACAGCAAGGGCTCCGGCGACTTCCTGAATCCGTTCCGGATCGTCGGCACCAAGCGCTCTGGCGAGTGCGTCGTCGATCGTGGTCGCCCGGACCTGTTCCACCCGGTCCGAGAGGCCGGGGGACTGACGGACCAAAAGGCGGCGACGGTCCGCGGGGTCGGGTGCTGTCGTGATCGCACCCGTCTCCTTGAGGCGAGCGACGGCGGTGGACACCTGACTCTGTGGCAGGCCGGTGCGTGCGGCGATCTCGCCGACGGCACTGTCCGGATGGGCGGCGATGTCGCTCACCGTGATCAGGACGGACCGAACGGTACCGGGGTGGCGTTCGTTGCCCCCCTGCGGCTCCGGCATGGCTTCCTCGCCGATCTTCATCAGGGTTCGTCCCAGCAGGAACAGCTCTACTCCATTCATGCCGTCACCGTACATCGAACTCGATGCATCTATTGTGATGTATCGAGTTCGATGGATTACCCTCATGGTCGGATCCCGGAAACTCCGGGGACCAGGTGAAGGGGTGGACACTGTGCGGAAATGGCACGCAAACCCGTGGGCTGTCCTGGTGACGCTCTCCGTCGGGTTCTTCATGACCCTGCTGGACCTGACGATCGTGAACATCGCGATCCCGGAGATGATCGACGGGCTGGGTGCCTCGCTCGACCAGACGCTCTGGGTGGTGAGCGGTTACGCACTGGTCCTGGCGGTGCTACTGATCACCGCCGGCCGCCTCGGGGACCTGTTCGGGCCGCGGAACCTCTTCGCCACGGGGCTGGTGATCTTCACGCTGTCCAGCGTCGCCTGCGGGACGGCCGCGGGCCCCGCCGTGCTGATCGCCGCCCGTGCTGTCCAGGGGCTGGGCGCCGCCTTGCTCGTGCCCCAGACGACGGCCCTGATCGTCTCGGTCTTTCCCGCCCGGCGGCGTGGTGCCGCCATGGGGGTCTGGGGCATGGTCGCCGGTCTTGCCACCCTGTCCGGCCCCACCCTGGGCGGCATCCTGGTCTCCACGGTCGGCTGGCGCTGGATCTTCCTGGTGAACGTGCCCGTCGGCCTGGCCGCGCTCGTCCTTACCTTCCTGGTCGTCCCCGACCTCCGGCATGGCCGCAAGCACCGTTTCGACGTGCTGGGCGTACTGATCGCCACAGCGGCGCTGTTCTGTCTGACCTTCGCCCTCCAGGAGGGCGAGCACTACCACTGGGGCCCCGGTATCTGGGCGCTGCTGGCCGCCGGCGCCCTGCTCGTCGCGGGATTTGTGCTGAACCAGCGCGGCAAGCAGGACCAGGAACCGCTGGTGCCGTTCGAGATCTTCCGCGACCGTAATTTCACCGTCATGACCGTGCTCGTCGCGTTGGTGTCGATGGCCAT
Organism: Streptomyces sp. NPDC091272; assembly: GCF_044757485.1. Classification (NCBI taxonomy): domain Bacteria; kingdom Bacillati; phylum Actinomycetota; class Actinomycetes; order Kitasatosporales; family Streptomycetaceae; genus Streptomyces; species Streptomyces sp. NPDC091272. The sequence continues at coordinate 132,596 of NZ_JBIVVC010000012.1, read as the reverse complement.
GATCGGGCTGGTGCTGCCGTTCAACCTCTATCTGCAGTCGGTACTGCACATGAGCGCGATCAAGGCCGGAATGGTGCTTGCCCCGTCCTCGCTGGTGTCGATGACCGTCGGGCCGTTCGCCGGACGGCTCTCAGACCGCATCGGCGGAAAATACCTGCTGATGGCCGGACTGACGTTGTACGCAACCGGGATGCTCGCGATTGTGCTGATCGCAGGGGTGGCCACGCCCTGGTACGCGTTCATCCCTGCGACCGTGGTCACAGGCCTGGGCATCGGTTGTGTGGTCGCTCCGATGTCCACCGAGGCAATGCGCAATGTCGAGCCCCGGCTGGCCGGCGTCGCCTCAGGCGTCAACAACACGGCCCGTCAGATCGGCTCAGTCATCGGCGCGGCGACGGTCGGTGCTCTGCTGCAGGGCCGACTGGCTGCCGAGCGGGCCACGGGCAAGACGTCCGCCGACGCGTTCATCGCCACGATGCACGTCACCACGATCCTGCCGATCGCCGTGGTCGTGGCTGGAGCGCTCGCCTGCCTGCTGGTACGCAATCACACCAAAGCCAAGCCCGCAGACTCCACACAGACCACGGTCCCCCGGGAGACGACGACACCCGGTCGCTGACCCAAGGGACCGGTTCTCCAGCAGGGCGAGCTGGCGGGCGGTTGGGCCGCCAGCCCTACCAGGTGGCGGCCCAGCAGCCCTTCGTCGGACACCAGAGGCCCACCCCTCCGTACAGCCTGATGAATCGAGTTTCTGTCTGCGGGTAAATCGGGGTGCTGCGTATGCAGCTGCCCGGCCGCAGTCCGTGTGCCCGTCGTTCACGGCCAAGGTTCACCCCGAAGGCTCCGTCGAGAACGCGGGCCGGCCAAGGGGGTCCTGGAGTCATACAACGACCTCGGCGGTCACCCCGAAAGGCGAGTGGCGACTTGAACTCCGTCCGCAGACGCCCTACGAGGGGAACCAGGTGCATGTCCGCTACCGTTTCGACGGCGTCACCGAGGGGTCGCTCGGGGCTGCGGTGCAGGCTGGTGAGGAGTACTTCGCCCATGCCGGCGGTCAGCCGAGGATGCCCCGCCGGTACGCGGCCGCCACCGCCGCCGCCCGGTCCCTCACGTCCAACTTGCCGTAGATGTGGATCAGATGCGTCTTGACCGTCGCCTCGCTGATGAACAGCGCACGAGCGATCTCCCGGTTCGACGCGCCGCGCGCAACGTGCTCCAGCACCTGCAACTCCCGTGCGGAGATCGTGTCCCCGACAGGCGGCGCGGTGGGGCCGCGCACCGCCGTGACCAGGCGTGAGGCGACCGCCGGGGACAACACGGTGCGGCCCGCCGCCGCCCGGATGGCCGCGACCAGCTCATCGCGCAGCGCGTCCTTCAGCAAGTACCCCGTCGCCCCGGCCTCGATCGCGGGAAGGGTGTCGGAGTCGGTGTCGTAGGTGGTGAGCACCAGCACACGGGCCCGGGCGCCACGCCGGGTCAGCTCGGCGATGGCCTCCACGCCACTGCCGGCCGGCATACGAAGGTCCATCAGGACGACGTCCGGGTCCACGCGCAGCGTCATCTCCACCGCCTCCGTGCCGCCGGACGCCTCTCCGAGCACGGTGAAGCCGTCCGCGGGCTCCAGCATGCCGCGCAGGCCGTCGCGCACCACCGGGTGGTCGTCAACGATCAGCAGAGTGATCGCCCCGTTGTTCTCAGCGTTCATAGGGCACCGACGGTACGCGTGCGGACACGGCAGTGCCCAGGCCCGGCTCAGACTCCACGGTCAGCTCCCCCGCCAGCCGCACCGCGCGGGCACGCATGCCCTTCAGACCGAACCCGGACGCGGTGTCGCGCTCGGGCAGGGCGGACGGGTCGAAGCCGTGGCCGTCGTCGCGCACGTCGAGCACGACCTCCTCGCCCATGTAGGACAGGGTCACGCCGACCCGGGTGGCCTTCGCGTGGCGTGCCGCGTTGGACAACGCCTCCGCCGCGATGCGCAGCAGCGTCGCCTGCACCTCCTCGTGCAGCGGCTTGTCGGAGCCGGTGAGGGTGAACTCGGCGTGCACACCCGTGCGTTCGGACCAGCGGATGACGGTCTTCTTCAACGCCTCGGGCAGGTCGTCCTCGGCCAGCGCGACGGGCGCGAGGTTGGCGACGGCCCGGCGTGCCTCGCGGAGGCTGTGGCGGGCCAGTTGCAGGGCTCGTTCGGCGTGGACGCGGGCCTTGTCCTGTTCCTGGGTGTCGGTGACGACCTGGAGCTGGGTGATGACGCCGGTCAGGTCCTGGGCGACGGTGTCGTGGATCTCCGCCGCCAGCCGGCGGCGCTCGTCGGCGATCCCGGCCTCCTTTGCCTGGAGCAGGAGTTGGTCGTGCAGGGCGGCGTTCTCCACCAGGGCCCGCTCCAACGCGACGTTGGTGTGCTCCAGCTCGCGGATGGTCGCCACCCGCTTCTTGGCGCGGTCCTCCTCCTTCTCCGCGTCTTGCTGGACGGTCAGGTAGATGCCCATGTTGGTGGCGACCAGCACGCCGTAGAACACCCAGCTCGCCAGGTCGTCGGGCGGCAGACCTCCGATCTGCGCGCCGGCGATCGTCACGGCGGTGGCCAGCAGGCCGAGGGGAACCCAGCGGCGGGGCACCAGACGCTCGGTGTCGAAGCATCCGACCGCGGCGTAGAAAGCGCAGAACGGGTTGATCCAGGCCAGGCCGAACGCCAGGGCCGAGCGCAGCGCGTAGTACACGGCACCGGCCGCACTGGGGCCGGGCCGGCTGCGTGCCACCAGGTCCCACCACAGCTGCAGGACGAGCGCCGCGACGGCAAGCATCCCCGCCGCCAACCAGTCAGCGCCGTCCATGCCGACCAGGGACGAGGTCGCAACGGCGAGCACCAGACTGACGCCGAGGAGGACGGGAGGGCTGAAGCGAAGGAGTAACCGCGGCTGCGCGTGGTGCGCGGCCTGCGGCTCGGTGATTGAGGGGGATGCGTCCGGTGCCACGCCCTCAGTGTCGGCCATGGCGCCCGGCGCGCGTGACACGTTCGTCACTCCCAGCGGAACCAGCGCGCGGCGGACGCGGACAGTACCAGCGTCCACAGTGCCAGTACGCCGAGGTGGATCGAGTCCGGCCAGTCGCCGGCGGTGGCCTGGTTCAGGGCCTGGGCGGCGGCGCCGAAGGGCAATGCCTCCACGATGTTGGCCATCAGGTCGGGCATCTGCTGGATGGGCATGTAGACGCCGGCTGCGAGCATCGCGGGAAAGAACACCGAGATGCTGACCGCCTGGGCGATCTTCGTGGTGGGGGACAGCGCGGAGATCAGCGCGCCGAGCGCCAGCACGCACACCACCGCCAGCAGCAGGGTCAGCAGGTAGCCCACGACCTGGCTCGGCAGGGCGACGTCGGAGAAGATGCGCCCCATCCAGGGTGAGCACAGCGGAGATCAGCGAGGCGGCGGCGTGCAGTCCCACCTGAGCACCGAGAACGGCGGTGGGGCGCACGGGGGTGGTGGACATCCGGCGCAGGATGCCGCGCTCACGGTAGCCGGTGATCACCGGAGGCATGGCCATCAGACCAGCCATGATCATCGAAAGGAGCACGGCGACGGGCACGTAGGCCTCGACGGTGGAAAGGCCGCCGATCTCGTCCTTGGGCTCTGTCATGGACGGAATGAGGCCTAGGACCAACAGCAGCAGCGTGGGGAAGGCCAGGACCCAGAACACCGAGCCGGGCTCCCGGAAGAACAGGATCAGCTCGGCGCGCAGCACGGCCCGCCCGGGACGAGGCGTGGCGGTAGTGGTAGTTGCCGGGGGTGCGGTGGCGGCGCTCATGCTCCGGCTCCTGTCAGGTCGAGGAAAGCGTCATCGAGAGTGGAGTCGGTGACGCGCAGCTGGTGGGCGCTCACCTGGTTGCGGGCGAGCAGGCTGATCACCGCGTTGACGGTCTCGTCGGTGCCGGCGAGGGTGACCCTTTCCTCATGGTGTGTAACGGAAGCGAGACCCGGCAGGGCAGCGAGGACGTCTTCCTCCAGTGGGCGGGAGGGGGTGAAGGAGATGACGGTGCCGCTCGCGGACTGCGCCACCAGACCGGACGGGGTGTCCAGTGCGACGACCCGCCCCCGGTCGAAGATCGCGACCCGGTCGCACAGCCGCTGCGCCTCCTCCATGAAGTGCGTGACGAGGAGGATGGTGACGCCGCTCGCCCGGACGTCCTCGATCAGCGACCACACTTCGCGCCGCGCCGCCGGGTCCAGGCCGGTGGTCAGCTCGTCCAGGACGACGACCCGAGGGGTGCCGACCAGGGCGAGCGCGATGGCCAGCCGCTGCTTCTGGCCTCCGGACAGCTGTGCGAAACGGGTGTCGAGCTTTCCCTCCAGGCCGAGGCGTGCGGCCAGGGTGCGCCAGTCGGCGGGGTTGGGGTAGCAGGCGGCGTACAGCTGGAGTGCCTCGGCGACGGTGAGCTTGCCCTGCAGCTCGCTCTCCTGCAGCTGCGCTCCCACGATGTGTGTCGTCTGTGCGCGGTCGGCGACCGGGTCCAGCCCGCACACGCGGATCGTACCGCCGTCTGGAACGCGGAGTCCAAGGATGGACTCGACGGTGGTGGTCTTGCCGGCGCCGTTGGAGCCGAGAATCCCGAAGATTTCTCCCGCCTCCACCGGGAGGGAGACGCCGTCCACGACGGGTCGCCCGCCGTAGCTCTTGCGCAGATCGTGAACTTCAATGAGAGTCATGCCCCCAAAGTGCCGGGCCGGACCGGGCTGATACATCACCCATCACGCTCGCCGGGGGTCAACCGATGGGTTGATCGCCGGGGGTCAACCGATCGGTTGCCCCCTTACGCCCCCCTACCGCACGACCCCTACGACCCTGACATTGCCTCGGGGTTTCCTCAGCGGGCTTGCGTGCCCGCCACTACCTCAGCCGCCGCGGCAGGCCACGAGATGGTTGCGTAGCTACCAGTCGTTCCTGGCCGAACCCTCCTGCGCAGGCGTCCCCAGGCGGCACCCGGGTCGGTGTCCCGCTACCAGCAGGTCTCCCTGAAGGCGCACGGGCATGAGGACACCTCCGGCTATGAAAACTTGCAGGTCACGCGGGAGAAGAACGGGTTCCGGATCGGGGGGGTGGTCGAGCAGGCCGGCAGGTCCAGGAGACAGGCCAGGACACTGCGCTGACGCGCGGTCAGGCCGTCGGCGTCCTCGTGGATGGCCGGCGGACGTCCGGGCAGGCCAGGGGCAGCACGCATAAGATCCCCCTTGTCGATCTTGCGTGCACCCGACCGTAACCCCACACTCCCGGGTGAGAGAACACCAATTCGAGCAGACAGGCACGGATCGCCGCGCCAAGGGGACCGCCGTGCACCGGGCGGACTTCCCCGGGTTCTTCACGTACGTACCGCTCAGCGGCGCCTGCCTCGGTGTACGGGCTGACCAGGAAGGCCGACCACGCTGCACGCGAGATCGTAAGCGGGCCCAGCCCGCGGTCCTTGGAATCCTGGACCTGCACCTCCGTACCGTCCGCTGCTGCGCAAGCCTCGACGCAGGCGTCTTGGAAATCGCCGCTGTAGGTGCTCTTGTGCCAGACGCTCGAAGGCAGCGACATGTGTTTCTCCCTGGGGTGAAGAAGGGCCTGCACGACGAGCAACTTGTCCCTGCGAGTCCAGGAACAACGCGCTTCGTGTGACGGCGAGTTGAGGGCCGGCACGATCAGGGGCGGGAGAGAAGACCATGTCGAACGCCGGGCGGCGACCTCTTCGCGGGTGCGCTCCGCACGTTCGGCGCGCTGGCGGTAGCCGCGCATCCACACCCCGGCGAGGGTCACGCAGCGATCCAGCCGGAGACCCGCAGTGTGTTCAGGGCACCGCCGGCGTCGGAGATCCAGTTCGCCCCGACGGTTCCGGCGATGATCACGGCGCACGTTCACTTCGTCCAGCCTTGATTCAGCGAGACGTCCTTCCGTCAGGCTGGGGTGATTTCTATGTCCATGAGTGGGGCGTACTGCTGCCCGGCGTAGCAGTCGCTGTCGTGCAGGTCGCCCTGGGTGGTGGGTCTCGGGAGAGAGACCTTGACGGCGAGGGCCAGGGGGTGGTTGACGACGAGGACGTTCCGGGGGTCGGCGCCGAAGAGGGTGGCGAAGAGGTTCTCATTGAGGAAGCCGCTGGCGACGAGGGCGTCGTACGCGTCCTCGTCGTGGCACATGAAGTCGAAGGTGAGGGTGAAGGGACCGGCGTTCTTGGAGCGGACCAGGGAACAGTGGTCGAGCAGGGTGGACATGGTTACAGCTCCTCGGTGGTGGTGCGGAAGAGTTCGGTGGGGGTGACGCCGGTGACGACGTGGTTGAGGGTGAAGCGGTACAGGGCGCCGCGGTCCGTCTCCGGGGGCGAGTAGGGGTACGCGAGGGTGGAGACGAGGCCGTCGTACTCCGGGACGGGCAGGTGGCTGCTGGCGTGGGCGACGAACGTGGCGACGGCGTGCGCGGTTTCCTGGGTGGGAGCGGTGACGGTTATCAGGACGCCGAGTTCGCGAGGTGTCAGCGGTTCGGGTTCGTGGCCGGCCAGGACGGCTCCCGCACCGTAGAGGCGGTAGTCGATGTCGATGTCCGCGGGGTCGACGGCCCCGTCGAAGACATCGAGGATCTTGGCGTCGAAGTACTGCTTGGCCATCGGCAGGAGCTTGGGCAGGGTGTCGATGACGACGCGGTCGCGGACGCCGCCGATGATGACGGTCTGGTAGCCGACGAGTTCGGCGCCTTCGAGCTTGTTGGTGTAGCCGTCGGCGGGCAGGTAGCGGGCGCCGCGTACCCGGACGGTCCGGTCGTCCAGCCCCTCGTACGTGGCGTCGGTGGTGTCCAGGACGCCGGAGGGTTCGGCGATGTGGAAGGGGTCGGCGTTCTCGTACAGCGTGTGTGCGGCGACCGAACGCGGGGTCAGGCGGCTGCCGTCGGCCAGGGTGGTGACGTCGAAGTGATCGTCTCGCAAGGTGACGAGCAGCCCGTTGGCGGACGGGGGGATCGCGCAGGCCGCGCCGCATTCGACGGTCTTGGCCATGTGCCAGGTGAGCCCGGGGTCGGCGCCCTTCAGATGGGGCAGGGCGGCGAACAGGGCGGTGTCGCTGGCCCGTCCGGCGAGGATGACGTCACAGCCGTCCTCAAGGGCTTCCTGGATGGGTTCGACGCCCATCATCGCGACGGTGTGGCTGCGCTCGAACAAGTCCCGGTCGATTGCCGGTGCATTGGTGAGCGGCTGGATCCGCCCGGCGTCGTAGAGGTCCTGGAGGCGCGCCGCGGACTGGTCGGAGTAGATCAGGCCCAGCTTGAGGTGCAGGTCTTCCTCGGCTGCGAGGGTACGGACGATGCGGGCGACCTGATCGACCCCCACGTCGCGTCCGGAGGTGCCGCAGGAACCGATGATCAGCGGTACGCCGAGCTCGTCACGGGCCTTGAGGAGCAGGCGCAGGTCTCGGGTGACGGCCTGGGCGGACAGTTTGGGGGTGCCGGAGCCCAGGGCGGCGGGTCCGGAGTCGGTGGACCCGGCGTCGCAGGCGATCACGTCCGGGCGGGCGCTGACGCCCCGCCGGAAGGCGTCGGCGTCGAACCCGGCGCCGAGCGCGCCGGTGGGGGCCAGGATGCGGAGTTCCATGAGGTGGTGCCTTTCGGGGGGTGCGGTGGAGTCGGCGGGCGGGAGCGTCAGCCGGTGGCGCGGCTCGGGGTGCGGCGGGCGGGAGCGTCAGCCGGTGGCGCGGCTCGGGGTGCGGCGGGCGAGGCGGGTGAAGACGGCGAAGGTGACGGCGGCGAAGACGGCAGCGTTCAGGAGCATGTACCGCCAGCTGGTGAGGTCGATGGTGGTGCCGAGGATGGCGGGGCCGAGGGCCATGCCGGAGGCCGAAGCGATGGTGTACAGGGAGGTGTAGGTGCCCAGCACCTTCTGGGTCGGGGCCAGGTTCCACAGCGCGACGAGTGCGTTGACGGCGAACGAGGCGTACCCGACGGAGGAAATGATCATCGACACGACGGTTCCGGGCACGCTGGGCCAGAAGAATCCGACGAGCAGCCCGGCGATGAACAGGGCGACGCCGTGCCGCATGGCACGCAACTGCCCGAGCCGGTTGGAGAGGTAGGCGATCGGCAGTACGCAGACGAGGAAGGCGACGGCGCCGGGCAGGGCGAGACCGCCGGCCTCGCCCCGGGTCAGGCCGAGCACCTGGGTGCCGTACGGGGTGGTGAGCGAGCGCAGCGCCGACCACATGCCGGCGAAGCAGAAGATGCCGATCATCAGCAGCAGGGTGGGGCTGGACGGGGAGCGGAGCGCGTCCTTCAGGACGGCCCGGGGCGAGGTGAACCCGCGTTCGCCGTCGGCCTGTTCCTCGGGCAGTACGGCCTCGCTGTGGCGGCGCCCCAGGAAGGCCCAGGACAGTCCCAGCATGGTCAGCATCAGTAGCGGGGGGACGGCGAAGGCGAGATGCAGGCTGCGGTCGACGACGAGGAGGCTGATCAGCGAGGAGACGACGATCGTCAGGCTGACGCCGGCCTTGATGAAGCCCTGGGCCTTGCTGCGGTTGCCCGGTCGCACGTAGTCGGAGACCAATGTTTCGGTCACGCCCTTGAAGGCGTTGGCGATCGCAGCGAACCCGACCACGCACACCAGCAGTACGGGCAGGTTCGTCGCCCAGGGTATGAGGACGAACGGCACGGTGGCGATCACCGCGCCGGCCAGCACGATGGGCCACCGGCCGGCCCGGTGGCGGGCGATTCTGTCGGAGTAGAACCCGACCGACGGCTGGGTGAGGATTCCCCAGGAGTGGTCCAGGCCCATGATCAGCCCGATGATGCCCGCGGAGGAGAAGTAGTGCCGCAATTGCTCGGGCACCTGGGCGTCGTAGAAGTTCCAGACCGCCTCCTGGGCGAAGACGGCCATCGCGACCCAGAGCACCGCGCTGCGGTTCATGCGCTCGCCTGCCGTGGGCTCTGCCGGAGCGGCCGCGCCGGTGGCGGTGGGGGAATCGAACGTCATATCGGCTCCTGTTTGCCACATGCTATAGCAAGAGTGAGATCAGTCCGTTGGGCGTGTCCCGACGCCGGGTGGCGGGCTGACAACTGGGGAGTGGACGGGTCAGGTGTTGGAGAGCTGGACCAGCGCGGCGCGGTGGTGGCGCGCCGCGAGTTCCTCGGCGCGGTCCTCGTCCCGTTCCAGGAGGGCGTCCAGGAGTTCACGGTGCTCGCGGTAGCGGGCCCGGAAGGCTTCGCCCCGCTCGGGCACGATCCTCATGGTGAGGTCGAGCCGCTCCTCGTCACTGAAGGCGCGGGCCTGAGCCAGCAGGCCCTCCAGGACAGGGTTGGCGACACACGCCTCCACCTGGTGGTGGAAGCGTCGCAGCGTGTGGAAGACAGCCGTCAGCTGGTCGGCGACATCAGCTTCCGGTCCCTGCTCGGCGACCGTCTCCTCGATGCCGGCCACGATCAGGTCGCTCCGCGCGAGCAGCGACACCAGGCCCGTGAGCTGCTCGGCCGTCGCGTTGCGGGCCGCGAGGCGGGCCATGAGCGCGGACAGGCGGACCTCGGCCTCGACGATCTCGGAGCGGGCCGCCACGGAGTGGTCCGCGATCCGCAGGGAGCGCGGTCCGACCCGCTCGACGACCTTCTCGTGCACCAGCTGGCGCAGCGCCTCGCGGATCGGTGTGGGACTCACTCCGAGCCGGGTGGCGAGATCGCGCTCGGTGATCTTCTCGCCCGGTCGCAGAACTCCCTCGCGGACCGCGGTCCGCAGCCGCCGGTAGGCCTGGTCGGCCAGCGACATGGTCTCCATGGGACCGAGTGCGTCAGTGCTCATGGGGCCAGAATGACTGGTGCTATAGCAAACGGTCAATGGCTTGGACGTGAATCATTGGCCAGGCCCTCCAGTAGTTTCACGCACCCCTGACCGTGGTCGTGCGGAGTTCTGCGGCCGGCATGGGCGTCAGCCAGAAGACCCGGCAGGCCATCGAGGAGGCGGCAGCCCGCCTCTTCGACGAGCATGGCTTCGCCAACACCACGGTGAGCGCGATCGCCCACGCAGCCGGCGTCGGTGAGCGCACCTTCTTCCGCTACTTCCCCACCAAGGAAGCACTCGTCGTCGGTCAGGTCCGCGACCTCATTCCACGCCTCGCCCAGTTGCTGCGCGACCGGCCCGCCGAGGAGCCCCCTACGAGGCGATGCGCAACGCCGTCCTTGAGCTTGCTGCCCAGCACGACGTCCCGCCCGCCATCTTCACGGCGGGGCCGCCGGTCCGCCTGGGTCCCGAGTCACGCGCCGACCGCTTCCTGCTCGCCGAGCTGGAGACCGCGGTCACCGACACCCTCCATGAGCGCCTGGGGGCGAACGCATCACATCCGGATGCGGCGGCCCTGCGGCTCCAGGCGGCGGTGAAAGCCCGGGCGGGTATCTCCGCACTGCGGGCGCTCTTCATCGTCCGCGCCGATGACGAGGCCACGCAGCTGACGATCGGACAGTTCGGCGACCTCGTCCAGGCGGCTTTCGCCGCACTGGAGGGACGCTAGGCACCCGCGCAGCACGGCTGGTGCCGAATTGGCCGTACAGGGCCGCGGCTCACCTGAGTGCTCCCCTGACGGCCGACGCGAGGGACGCTGCGACTGCTACGACCGTGCCGGGATGAAGGGCCTGGCCAGCACGGCCTGCGCGGCGCGCTCTCCGGCGGCGAGAGCACCTTCTATGTGTCCGGCGTACTCGTCGGCGGTTTCCGTTGACGCCCAGTGCAGCCGGCCCTCGAGCGCCGGCTGCCGGTAGAGGGAGTGACCGAAAAGGGAGTAATCGGCAAGGCGCTGCACGGTCGAGGGCGCGGTCCAGTGCTCGGTGCTCCAGTCCTGCACGTACACGGCGCGGGGGGTGGCCGCGCCAGGGCCGAAGAGCTGCGCCAAGAGCGTGGGGACGGCGCCCTCGAATCCGGGGCGGAGCGTGCGCGCATGGGCGAAGCCGAAGAGGGCGGCGGGGTGGCCGTCGGGTCCTGCCATGTCGTGGATCTCTTGCAGCGGCCCGGTCCGGCTCATCGCGGCGCCGGCCAGCCCCAGCCGACGCCAGAATGCGGACTCGTAAGTGGCCACGATCTTGACCGCCGCGCCCATCCAAACGGGGGTGGCGCGGGCCAGGCGTATCAGCTCGGCGGGGAGGGCCCCGGCGAAATCGATGCGTTCCAGGGCCAGGGCTGGGGGGACGGCCAGGACGACGTGCTCGGCGTGCAGCGTTGCGTCCTGCGTGTGCACGTGAAGGCCGCCCCGCTGGTGCGGGCGGATGGCGGTGACCGGTGTGTCCAGGCGCAGCCCGCCGACAGGCAGCGCCCCGGCGAGAGTGACGGCCAGGCGCTGGGCTCCGCCGTGGAACCGGCGGGCGGGCGCGTCGAGGACATTGCCGGGGAGGCGCCGGGTGCCGGTGGTGTCCTGGACGACGGTGTCTCCGGCGAGGTGCTGGTCGAAGGTGGTGATGCTGCCGCGCGCGGCCAGTGCCCGCACCCGTTTCTCACCGTCCCAGAACCAGGTGGCCCCCAGGTCGAGTCCTGGCTGCGAGGCGGATGCGGAAGTGGAGAGCAGGCGCCCGCCGATCCGGTCGCGGGCCTCCAGGACGAGCGCGTCGCGGCCGGCGGCGTGCAGCGCGGCGGCCGCGCTAAGCCCGGCAGCGCCGGCGCCGATCACGATCACGTCATGGCTGGCGTGGTGCGGCATACGGGGTCCTTTTCGAGGCCGGGCGGTCATTGGCCGCTGGTGTCGAGAACGATGCGGAAACGCGGTGCCCCGGAGCGCAGCCGGGTCACGGCGTCGCCGGCCTGTTTCAGCGCCATGCGCTCGATCAGCGGGCGGATGTTGTGGGTGACGGCGAACTCCATGGCCTGCTCCGTCTCGCGTGCACTGCCGGTGAGATGGCCGGTGAGAGTGTGCCCGTTCATGACCAGTTGGGCCGCCGGGACGGTGACCGAGCCCGCGTCGACCCCGACCAGCGTGAGCTGCCCGTGCGTGTTCAGCCCGGCGAGCAGCTCATCCACGGGGGCCGTGGAGGAGGCGGTGTAGACGATGAGGTCGGCTCCGCCCAGTGCCTTCAGGGCAGCTCCGGGCGCATTGGCGTCGCTGTCGATGTAGTGGTGGGCGCCAAGCGTGCGGGTGAGTTTTTCGCGTTCCTCGCCGCGGGCGATGGCGATGGTCTCGTAGCCGAGACGGGCTGCGAACTGCAGGGCCAGGTGCCCCAGTCCGCCGATGCCGAACACGGCGAGCCGTCCGCCCGCGGGGATGCCGGCCTTGCGTACGGCGTTGAAGGTGCTCACCCCGGCGCAGCCGAACGGGGCTGCGTCGAACAGGTCGAGGCCGTCGGGGACACGGGCGAGGGCGTCGGCGGGCACCGTGATGCTCTGGGCCCAGCCACCGGGGTAGGACAGACCGGGAATCTTGCGCTCCGGGCAGTGCACGACGTCGCCCGCCCGGCAGAAGGCGCAGTGCCCGCAGCTGCCGCCGAACCAGCCGACCGCCACCCGGTCCCCGACCGACCAGCCCTCGACCAGATCGCCCACCGCGGCGATCGTCCCCGCGACTTCATGCCCGGGCGTGACGGGGAAGGTGGTACCGCTGCCGACGGCATCGGCGGTGCCGAGGTCGGCGTTGCACACGCCGCTCGCCCCGACAGCCACGCGCACCCACCGCGCAGACGGCGGCGCGGGTGTGTCCAAGGACGGGCGCAGTGGCCCCCCGGGCTCCGTCACCATCATGGTCACTGACCTGCCCGCCATGGCCACCATCCCTCTCCGAAAATATTTCGCTCCTATAGGAGACGCTTATGCTGGGTCAGCACGCCTCCTACCGTAGGCACTGATGAAGAGGCCCGGTAGAAGACACCGGTGAATAGGGCGATAAGGAACGGCTATGGCAGAACGAGTGAACCTCGAAGGGCTGCGTTACGCGCACGCGGTCGCCGAGACGAAATCCTTCAGCGCCGCCGCCCGGGCGTACGGGGTCACTCAGCCCGCCTTGTCCAACGGCATCGCCAAGCTGGAGGAACGCCTGGGTGACAAGCTCTTCGAACGTTCGCCGCGCGGAGTCACCCAGACCGCTTTCGGCGCCCGGATCCTGCCGCTGATCACACAGGCCCTGGCCGCCCTGGACGCGGTCACCGTGGAGGCCAAGCGGCTCACCGAACCCGGCGCGCAGAAGATCCGGTTGGGACTTTCGCCGCTGATCAGTTCCGCGTTGGTGACCCGGGCTTTCAGCATGGTCCGCGATCTGCCGGTCCCTCGCGACCTGGTGCTGCGCGAGGCAGACATGCAGGAGCTCCGCGGCTGTCTGCGTGCCGGTCAGCTCGACATCATCCTGATCCCGGCCGTCAGCGCGATGCCGCGGTTCGAGCACCGGGTGATCGACGTCGAACCGGTGGTCGTCGTCACCCCCGACGCCGACGCGAGCGCCCCGCTCGAACTCCAGGAGGCGGGGGAGGAGCAGTTCATTCTCGTCCCCGACACCTGCGGCCTGACCACGTTCACCGCGCAGCTCTTCCAGTCCCACGAGATGCCGTTGCGCACGTATCCGGGAGAGGCGGCCAGTTACCAGGTTTTGGAGGACTGGACTCGGCTGGGTCTGGGCGCGGCCATGGTCCCCCGCTCCAAGCTCACCTCGCCCGACGTCCCCCACCGCCCCCTGATGGACCAGGGGCGCGAGGTCCAGATCTCCTTCGAGGCGGTCTGGGATGCCGAGTCCCCGCTCGGTGCCGACCTGCTCCGGCTGGCCGACGGCCTGGCAGCGGCCCGCCGCTGATCCGGCCAGGAGCGGCAGCTGCGGACGGTGTCCTGATCATTCCGGCGAGGGCGGCAGGGCCTCGGCGCCGAAGGGCAGAGGCAGCAGATCGCAGATACCGACCCGGTAGATCTGCGACAAGGTCAGGTCCGCACAGAGCACGTCCACGTTCCGGCGGGGTGCGCCGGTGACATCGAAGATGCGCTGGCGGCATCCACCACATGGGGTGACGGGCCGCCCGGGATTCCCACTCCTCGGGTCGCCGCCCACCACAGCGATCGCCTCGAAGTCACGCACTCCGGCCGTGACAGCCGCGGCCAGGGCCGCGGCTTCGGCGCACACACCGAGCGGGAACGAGGACGACTCGTAGAACGTACCCGTAAAGATGTCCCCGTTGGCCGCCTGGACGGCCGCTCCGACTTGAAAGCGCGATGCGGGGTTCAGCGCCCGGGGTGCGACCTCGAGCGCCCGCTTCAGCAGGCGGGTCTCCGCCGGGGGAAGGTCACTGAAAGGCACGGTCGGGTTGAGCATGTGAGTCCTTCGCTGCGAATCGGGGCCGCCACCGTCGTTCAGGCGGCGGCCAAGGGCGCCCGGAGCGGGTGAGCAGGGAGCGCGGAAGTGAGGTGCGCACCGCTGCGAGGTGGTCGGAGCACCACCCCGCCCCGCACCGGCCTGCGCTGCTCGGCCGACGGAGCTGGCTACTGCCCTCACTGTCTGCGCCAGCCTAACGTCGCCAGTAATAACCACAGGTTATGGCGACATTCAACATGATCCTCTACCGGACCTCGCGACTCATGCCTAGCTTTGCAGGCAGATGGCGAAGCCCGCAATCTACGGCTCCGTCCCCGCCGCACGAGAGAGGCATAGCCATGGCATATCTTGAGATCACGCTGCAGGTCGATCCGGGCGACCGTTCCGCTGCCGCGGCCGTCTACGCCAAGTACAAGAATCCCTTCCTGGACACCGTTCCGGGCGCCACCAGCAAGGAACTCCTCGTCCGCGACGAGGACGTCCAGGTACTGCACGGCTTCCGGTCCGCAGCAGACGCCCAGGCGTACCTGGAAAGCGACCTGTTCACCCGCGACGTGACCAGCGGGCTGTCCCCGCTGCTCCAAGCGGCCCCCGAGGCCCGCGTCTACGACAGCGTCTGACCTCCCAACCATGGGCGGCTGCCGGCCAAATTCCCCCCACCGGCAGCCGCCCGCGGCCGGAGATTCCTTGCGGGCGGCCTCGCGCCGGAGCTGCACCCCGCGTCTCTACGCCCACCGACAGGCAGACCCATGCACGAGCTGCACCGGCTACTGCGCGAGTACGACCGCGCCCGCGCCTACACCGACGACCTGTGGAAAGACCTCACCGCAGAAGAGGTGACCTGCCCCCACGAGAAATCGAGCGCCATCGGCTGGCACCTCGGCCACCAGGCGCACGTCGCCCACTTCATGATCCGTAACCTCACCGCAGCCGAGCCCAGCCCCGACCCGGAACTGGACGGCCTGATGGACTCGGCCAACCCGGAGAAATTCCGCGGCGCGCTGCCCACCGTCGACCGGCTCACCGCGTTCCGCGACACCGTCGCCGAACGCGTCCACGCCCGCATCGGCGACATCGCCGCCGGGCAGGTCAGCGCCCCTGATCAGCTGACCGTCATCGGCGGCCACCTGCTGACCGCGCTCATCAACCATGAGTACCAGCACGACCAGTGGATCAGTGAGGTCCGTGCCGACCGCCTTGGTCACGCTCTGCCGTCTGACCCCGCCTCGGACCAGCTCAGCCGCGTGAACGGCTACCTCGTCCTCACCCCCCACCCCTGACCGCGCATCACCGCCCCCACACGCCCAGCCCACGACTCTCGACATCCGGAGCACCACATGTCCAGCACCAGCATCGACTTCACCGGCCAGAAGATCATCGTCATCGGCGGCACCAGCGGCATGGGCCAGGCCATCGCCCGCACCGTCCTCCAAGGAGGCGGCAGCGCGATCGTCACCGGACGCTCGCAAGAGAGCGCCGACCAAGCCGCTTCCGCCCTGTCGGCGCACGGCCACACCGTCGGCCTGGCGGCCGACCTGGCCGACCCGACGGCCGTCGACCACCTGCGCGAGACCCTCACCGAACAGCACCCCGACGCCACCCTCCTGGTCAATGCGGCCGGCGTCTTCGCCCCCAAGCCGTTCCTGGAGAACACGGCAACCGACTACGACCGCTACCAGGCCATCAACCGGGCGTTCTTCTTCCTCACCCAGACCGTCGCCGCCAACATGATCGCCCGCGGCGTGAAGGGATCCATCGTCAACATCGGCTCCATGTGGGCGCACCAGGCCGTGGCCGCCACCCCGTCCGCGGCGTACTCGATGGCCAAGGCCGGGATTCACTCCCTGACCCAGCACCTGGCGATGGAACTGGCCCCGCACGGCATCCGCGTCAACGCGGTGGCTCCCGCCGTCGTCCGCACCCCCATCTACGAAGAGTTCATCCCCAAGGCGGACCTCGACTCCGCACTCGACGGCTTCAACGCCTTCCACCCCCTGGGCCGGACCGGCACCCCCGACGACGTCGCCGCCACCGTCGCCTTCCTGCTGTCGAACCAGACGGACTGGGTCACCGGAGCCGTCTGGGACGTGGACGGCGGGGTCATGGCCGGCCGCAACTGACGGACCAGTACCACCTGCTGACAACAGTCCTTCACCCAGCCGCTGCCGAACCCGGCTCCCCAAGGGGCCCGCCCGTGAGCAGCACAGATCCCATCCACAACCCGGGGACATCGGACGCGCCAGAAGCCGAAACGCTGGGGTTCTGCCGAAAGCTGCCGAAGGCTGAACTGCACGTGCATTTGGAGGGATGCCTCGAACCTGAGCTCCTGATGACGCTGGCCCGGCGCAACGATGTCGCCGTGCCCTGGGCGACGGCCGAAGAACTCCGCAACGCCTACTGCTTTGAGGACAGGTGCTGCACGAATTCATCAAGTCCGGCCAGTACAAGGCCCAGCGCAAGGACCTCCTCACTGCCACGCACAACCTGCAGATCGAGAACTTGATCCGTAGTGCCGCCAGCGTCGCGGCCACGGCACAGGCGAACGCCAAGAAGGCAGGCGAAGCAGCTCAGCACGCCGCCGGCGCAGCCACTGAGGCAGCCAAGTACGCCCAGCAGGCACTTGACTTCGCCGGGCAGGCTCAGAACTTCGCCGATGAGGCGAAGAAGTCGCCCAACCCAGCCGAGGCGTCCGCGGCCCAGGCCGCAGACTCCGCCAGGACCGCGCGCAAGGCGGAAGCAGACGCCCAACAGTCCGCGCGTAACGCGGAGCACTCCGCTACTCGCACCGACTCGTACGCCGCTGCTGCCCGCGGCTCCGCAGACGAGGCTTGGGCGTCGGCCCGCATCGCACACGATTCCGAGATCGCGGTCGGCAAGGACAGTGACGCGGCCAATCAGGCGTCGAAGGACGCGTTGGCTGCTTGGGTGATTCTGGCAGACAAGGAAGCGAAGGAGAGAGCTGCGGCGGCCCGGATGATACCGGTCGCAGGCGAAGTTGCCGACCTCGCAAACTCCGGGTGGTACGGCCTCGAAGGCGATGCACTCAACGCGTCCCTCTCTGCGGCCGCAGCCATTCCTGGTCTTGGATGGGGCGCTACCGGTGCTAAATGGGGTGTCAAGGCGGGAAGTGCCCTGGAAGCCTTCGTCAAGGCGGAGAAATCAGCAGGGAAAACCGCCCATATATGGGCAGCGGCGCAGGTCCCGGACCGTAAAAAACAAGCTCATAGTCCCGGCGGAAGTACGATCTGGTCCGTCCGTGCTTCCGCGATGGCGTCGGGAGTGAGCCCGTGGACCTGCGATAGATCTACCCCGTCCAGTTTGGCGCCGGTGAGCGTTGCCCCGGTCAGGTTGGCGCCGGTGAGAGTGGCTCTGTACAGGCTGGTGTGGGTGAGTGTCGCCTCGGACAGGTTGACGCCTGTGAGTGTCGCTCTGTCCAGGTCGGCGCCTGCAAGATTCGCTCTGGTCAGGTGTGCGTCGGTGAGTGTGGCCCTGCGCAGTTTGGCGCCGGTGAGCGTGGTCCTGGACAGGTTGGCGCCTATAAGCGTCGCTCTGTCCAGGTGGGCATCGGTGAGAGTGGCCCAGGCCAGGTTGGCGAGTCGGTACGCAACCGTGTGATGCTCGCCCTGGCCTACGACGCGGCACTGCGCCGTGAGGAACTGTGCTCGCTGCGGACCGACGATGTCGATCCGGCCCACCGCACGCTGCGGATACGGGCGGAAACGACGAAGAACCGGATGGAGCGGGTGGTGCCCTACTCGGCACCGACGGGGGTGCTGCTGTCGGACTACCTCGCCCACCGGGCCACGATCAGCCGGGCCCGCGGGCCGCTGTTCCTATCGGAATCGCGCCGCAATCACGCCCAGCCACTGAGCCTGTGGACCTGGTCGAAGGTGGTCCGCAAGCTCGCGCTGGCTTCCGGTGTCGAGCGGTTCTCCACGCATACCACCCGGCATCTGTGTCTGACCGATCTGGCCCGGATGGGCTGGGAGTTGCACGCGATCGCGGCGTTCGCCGGACACCGTCACACCGACACCACCCTTCAGTACATCCACCTCTCCGGCCGGGACCTGGCCGACAAACTGACCCGCGGCATGAACCACATTCATGCCTGGCGAATACAGATGCTCACCGCCCAGGCCGGCACGACGGCGGAGGCGTCGCAGTGACCGGGCCGTCACTGGTCATCGCCACCGAGGCCAACGATGGTCGCTGGTCCTGGCCCATCGTCCCGGGCCGCTACGACACGGCCGTCGCGGTCCGCCCTGCTGAGGCACGGGCCGTACTCGAACTCGGTGTCCGCAATCTGCGCCAGCTGCAGTACCACGACCCGGCCGCACCGGGCTGGCGCGTGATCGCACGGCTGCTGGGTCCGCTGGAGGCGGTCAACGCCGCACTCGACTCGCCGCCCACTGCGCACCGCCGACGGGCCATGCTCGACGTGATCGCCCTTCTGCTGACGCACAGCGCGCAGACCGGCCGCAGCTACTGGGGCTGGGACACGCAGGAATGGACCCGTCTACTCGGCCGCACCCAGGCCGAGTTCCGGCAGCACGCACCCGCCTGGGCCGGGGACGAAGTCCGCCCCTACCTTGCGGCGCACGCCTACCTGCTCGGCTCCTTCAACGAGTTCCACCAGCTCGGCAGCTTCCAACGCCTCACACTGTCCTGGCGGATCTTCGGACGCGACCGCGTCACCAGCGAGATCGCCCGCATCCGCACGGTCCTTGGCACCTGGGGCTACCAGCTGGGCCAAGCCGACGACACGCTGCTGCCGTCGGTCGCCTGCCAGCTGTTCCTGCTCAACCACAGCCCGCACCTGGAGGACATGGACACCGCACTGTTCGACCGGGTCCGCCGCGACCGGCTGCTGGAGGGCTCCCAGTTGAACACTTTGCACGTTCTGCAGCGCGCGGTCGCCACGCTCGGCTTCAGCGATCCGCCCCTGCAGAGCACCGGCCGTCACTCGGCGCGGGCCACCGGCGGCGCCAAGATCTGGGAACAGTGGGCCGACCGCTGGCACGACACCTCAACCCTCACCCCACGCGTCCGCGGCAGCATCCGCTCCACCCTCCTGCGAGTCGGCCGGTGGATCGCCGCCGAACAGCCCGACGCCGCCGACCCCACCGACTGGACCCGCCAGACCTGCGCGACCTGGATCGTCGCACTGGACCGGATGAAGGTCGGCGACTACGTCCAGCGCACGGCTGGCCTGGGGGACCGGCTCGGCAAGCCGCTGGAGGCGCCCACCAAGGCCGGACAGATCACTGCACTCCGTACCTTCTTCCGGGACTGCCAGGAATGGGAATGGCTGCCCCGCCGCTTCGACCCACTGCGCGCTCTGGCCATCCCCCGCAGCATCACCGCCCTCCTCGGCCCGACCCGCGGGTGATCGCTGACGAGGTCTGGGCGAAGCTGTTGTGGGCCGGTCTCAACCTTGATCCCGCGGATCTTCCGCCGACCCGGTCCGGGCACTTCTACCCCTTCGAGCTGGTCCGCGCGGTCACACTGACCTGGCTGTTCTCCGGTCAACGCAGCAACGAGATCGCCCGGCTGAGACTCGGTTGCATCCGCTGGCAGCACGACGGAGCACCCATCGCCGGCGACTCACAGCAAGTACTGGCCCGCGACGCGATCTGCCTCCTCGACGTTCCAACCCAAAAGACCGGCATCACCTTCACCAAGCCGGTCGACCCGATCCTCGGCCAGGCCATAGGCGTCTGGCAGGCCGTCCGCCCCGACCAGCCGAAGTTCACCGACCGCCGCACCGGCGAGCACGTCGAGCTGCTGTTCGCCGTCCGCGCCCGCCGCCTCTCCACCAGCTACATCAACAACACGATCATCCCGATGCTCTGCCGCAAGGCCGGAGTCCCGGACGCCGACGTCCGCGGGAACATCACCAGCCACCGAGCCCGGTCAACCATCGCCAGCCAGCTCTACAACGCCAAGGAACCGATGACGCTATTCGAGCTGCAAGCCTGGCTCGGACACCGATCGCCGTAATCCACCCAGTACTACGCGAAGATCACTCCGAACACTCTGTCCAAGGCGTACTCCAAGGCGGGCTATTTCGAGCGGAATGTCCGCACCATCGAGGTCCTGGTCGACCGGGACGCGGTCGCCTCCGGCGCCACCGCGACCGGCGAGCCCTGGCAGCATTACGACCTCGGACACGGCTACTGCACCTACACCTTCTTCGAACAGTGCCAGCACCGCATGGCCTGCGCACGCTGCGACTTCTACACCCCCAAGGACTCCACGAGAGCCCAACTCCTCGAAGCCAAAGACAACCTGCAGAAATGACTGCAGCGATCCCGCTCACCGAC
The DNA here is from genome assembly GCF_044757485.1 of Streptomyces sp. NPDC091272. NCBI lineage: Bacteria > Bacillati > Actinomycetota > Actinomycetes > Kitasatosporales > Streptomycetaceae > Streptomyces > Streptomyces sp. NPDC091272. The sequence goes on along the minus strand of NZ_JBIVVC010000012.1, from coordinate 112,019 downwards.
GAAGAACGCGCGGCCGTCAACGACGGTCAGGCCGCTCTGGACCGCCTGCTTGACCGTCTGGCCGACACTCCGACACCCGCAGGCCCGACACCCCGCGAACTCGACGTGCCGGCCAGTGCATGCCTTCTGCCACTCATCGCCGTCCGGCAAGGCAGTGCAGGCCCAGCGTCGCGCTGATATCGGAGTGCGAAGTGGCGCGGGAGAGTGTCACAGTCACTGTCGTGACCTTGATGGACGTACTCGTCGACTTCTCCCGCACTGGCCGGCTCGGGCCCCTGAACTGCGGAATGTCCCTGGCTGAGGCTGAAGACCTTCTCGGCCCGGGGCGCCCGCACCCGGCCCACCGCCTGAAGGGGCCCGACATCGACGGTTACCCGTACTCCTGGGACGGGCTGGGGCTGGTGGTCACTCAGCGGACCGTCAGCGGGATCTGGATCAACCTCTGGCCCGGTTCGGCCGCCAAACTTCCGCCGCTCGTCCTGCCTGATGCCGACTCGTTCGAGGCCACCGTCCTCCGCGAGGAACTGGTCGACGCCCTCGACGCCGCTGGCTGTCGGCATGCGGTCAACAGCACTCTCACATTCGGCGAGCAGTCGAGCATCCTCACCCAGCCCGCTGACGTTTGCGCGGTCTTCAGCCTGCCGGGACGGGACAACCACGTGCCGCACCGTGATCGGCACTACCTCGACGTGATTCACAAGCACACGGCTTGACACTGCTGATTCCACAGAATGATGCGGTTGACGTGTCCTTCGACGACGCCGGAGTTCCATGGTTGCGTGAGGCTCGCGGTGACGGCGTCGAGGTCTCGTTCGAGGTGCTGGGCGAACCTGCTCGTTGTTCGGGGCCGTCGGCGCATCCGGCGCGGTCACTTTGGGGCTGGTCTTGGCGGCCGCCGTGCTCCTGGTTCTGTGGAGGCCCCGGCTCCCGCGCAGCTGGCGGTAGCGCGGCCTGATCATGGCCCTGGGGACGACGGCATCGCGGGGATGAACGTGGTCTACCTGGCTCTGGAGCGGCTTCCTGTGGGGGTGTCGACCACGCTGCAGCTGCTGGGACCTCTGGTGCTGGTGCTGGCGGGATCTCGCCGGCTGCTGGACCTGGTGTGGGCGGCGCTGGCATGGGCCGGGGTGTTGTTGTTCTGGAATCCGCTCGGCTCGGGCGGGGATCTGTCGGTCACAGGGGTGGTGCTGGGGCTGATCTCGGGGGTGGCGATGGCCGTGTACGTACTTCTCAATAAGAGGCGGGTGTGGTCAGTACGGACGGCACGTTCCTCGCTTACGCGGTGCTGTGGGCGGCGGTGCTGTCACTGCCTTTCGGTGTCGCGCAGGCCGGTGGGCGGCTGCTTGAGCCGAGGGTCCTTGCGGCCGGGTTCGGCATCGCGCTGTTGTCCGCCGTGCTTCCCTACACCCTCGACATGGCTGCCCTGCGGCGTCTGCCGTCGCGAATCGTGGCGGTGCTGGAGAGCCTGGAGCCGGCGGTGGGTGGCTTGGCCGCTGTGGCCCTTCTCGAGGAACTCCTCACCGGGCTGCAGTGGGGCGGGGTCGCCTGTGTCGTCATTGCGTCCATCGGAACGTTCCTGGTGCCCGCACGGTCTGCAAAGGGCAAGGCACATAGCGCACCGCACCGTCGGCAGGAACCGGAACCAAAACCGGATCGAGGCGAGGGAATCGTCCACGCCGCAGAGTCCGGAGCACGCGCCGTGCGCCGCTGAGACGACTGCCTGGTGTTTTCCCCGGCGAATCCGTACCACGACCTGTGCCCCTGCCAAAGCCGGCAGGGGCACAGGTCGTGGCTAGGGTGAGGTACTTCGCCCGACCTCCGAGCGGGGCCGGGCAGGCTGAGGAGCAAGGACAGAGAACAACGATCGATGATCGGCGTCTGCGAATCCTTCAGATGGTGCACCAGCACGGTTCGATGTCCGCCGCGGCCGAGGCACTTCACCTCACCCCGGCAGCGGTCTCAGCAAGTCCATTCCCTGGCACGTGACCTGGACGTGAACCTGGTCGAACGACGAGGACGGGGAGCGCAACTTACCTCGGCAGCCTATGCGTTGTTGCGCCATGCGGACGTGATGTACGCCCAGTGGGAGAGCGCCCGCGCGGAGCTGGCGGCCTTCCAGAGTGACGCCGCCGGCCTCCTGAGGATCACTGCCTTTCCGACAGCCCTGGTGGGCCTGGTGGTCCCCGCAGCCCAGGAACTGCGGCACACAGCCCCCGATCTGCGCCTGGAGCTGGCCGAGGCGGAAGCCTCGGACTCCTTCGACCTGCTCGCCGCCGGCGCCACCGACGTCGCGGTCGTCGTGCCGCTACCGGCCAACCCCTCGGCGTCGGACCACCGCTTCTACCAACAGCCACTGGCCGATGACCGTCAGGAACTCCTTGTCCCGAGCGGTCATCGGTTGGCTGTCGCCCAGCGAGTGTCGCTCGCCGAGGCCGCAGCGGAGGTTTTCGTCGCCGCGCCGGACAGCATCGACCAGCACCAGCTCATCCTTGCTGCCTGCCAGGCTGCCGGCTTCGTCCCGCGCATCGAGCACCGGGCCCAGTAGTGGAACGCCATCATCACCCTGGTCGGTGGCGGCTTCGGTGTCAGTCTCATCCCTCGTTGGGCGCCTCTGCCCCCAGGGGCACCGGTGGCCCGGATTCCCTTGGTGGGAGATCCTGCCCCCCGGCGCCGCCTCTTGACGTGCGTACGCCGCGGCAGCGACGCCCAGCCCGCAATCGCTCAAGGGCTGGCGGCGCTGCGCGCGGCTGCCGCCCGCAGTGAGGTCTTCAACTGACGGCCCCGTCCGCGGCCGGGACGGGGTGCTGGTGGTGGCGGTGGTAGATGACGGGAGTCTGTTCGGGGGTGTGCGTGGACTCCACGACTTGCCCCACGAGCAGCACGTGGTCGCCTTCCTCATGGACCGACTTTACGGAGCAGACGACGTCGGCGCTGGTTCCTGGCAGGACGGGCTGACCGCGTTTGGAGTTGTAGGGGACCCCGTCGAAGCGCTGGTGCGGCTCACCAACGGCGAAGTGCCGCATGAGGTCGCGCTGTTCCCAGCTCAGCACATTCACGGCGAAGGCCTGTTGGTGCTGAATGCCGCGGGCCGTGCGGCTGGTGCGGGACAGGGAGACGACCCGTGTGGGCGTCTCGGCGGACAGGTTCTTGAGTGTCGTCCCGTCCAGGTCGGCGTTCGTGAGTGTCGCCTCGACCAGGTCGGCGTGAGTGAGTGTCACCGTCTCGGACGTCGTCATGCAGAACACGTTAGGAGCGGCTGCTGTGGCACACCCGCTACCTCGACGCCGTGGTCACCGTTCTGCACGAGGCCGGCACGGAGGTGCAGGACGAGTACCTGGCCCGGCTGTCCCCGCTGAAGGCCAGACACCTCAACGTCCTGGGCCGGTACAGCTTCCTGCCGGCCCTCCCCAACGGTGGGATGTTGAGCCCCCCCTGCGCGACCCGGCCGCCGCCGCGGCGGAGACGGAGAACACCGTGTAGGAACAGATGCTCGCCCCCTGGGCCTCGGCGGCGTCGGGCCGGGAGCGTGTCAGGTTTTCGGAAGTTACGACGATCTAGGGATGGCTTCCGCTGGTTCGTGCCGGGAGGATTGACGTAGCTGGATACGCCTGTTGCCGTACGGCAGGAGGCATGGGAGATGAGGGGGATTGTGGTGGGTAACGCAAGCGGTTCGGAGCAGGAGTGGATGGATCTGGCGGACGCGATCACGCTGCTGCGGGATCAGGTCGCCGAGGCACAGGACCGGATTGCTCGTCCTTCGGGTTCAGGCCACCGGGGGGTGTTGTTCACGATGGGGGAGATCACTCTGGACCTCGGGCTGGAGCTGACCGGTACCAAGGGTGTCAACGGCGGGCTGCGGTGGAGCGTGATCAGCCTGGGCGGGAAGAAGGAGAGCGGCAGCAAAGCAACCCACACGGTGAGCGTGAAGCTGACCCCGCACCGGCCCGGTGGTGGCGACATCGACGTCAGCGACGAGGAGTAGACCCTCCAGGCACGTGCCGAAGGCGGCGGCAAGGAAGCGGGGGAGCACTGGTGGAGTTCGACCGGCGGGTGCAGATCCGGGTGGACCGGCTGAAGGACGGGGAGAGGAAGAAGGGGTTCGGCTCGGGGTACCTGGTGGGGCCGCGGCTGGTGCTGACCGCCGCCCACGTCCTCGACCAAGTGGACCCCGGCTCCGACAGCCCGGTGACGGTAAGTCTGCCCGACACCGGCGAACGGGAGTTCCCTGCGGTGGTGCGATGGCAGCGCACGGACGACACCGTGGACGCCGCGTTGATCGAGATTACCGACGGCCACGGTTGGAAGGTGCCGCAGTCCCTCGGCGACCTGCTCACCCGGCCGCCCCAGCGTTACGGCCTCATCATCGGGACGCAACCCCACCCAGTCACCGCGAGCGGCTTTCCCCGCTTGCAGAAGGACGTCACAGACGGCCGACGGTTGGATGAGCAGTTCACGGGACGTATCGCCCCGGGTACCGGATCCCTGGCAGGCCGCTACGAACTCACCAGTACCGATCCCACCCCCGCCGCCGCAACAGACACTCCCGGTGGGAGCCGCTGGTCGGGCATGTCCGGCGCCGCCGTACTCACCGACGACGGCTACGGCTCAGACCTGCTGTGCGGAATCATGCGTCGCGACCGCAAGGCCGACGACGGCACCCGCCTGACCGCCACCCCCGCCACCCATCTCCTCGCCGACGGCGCCCTCCGCGCCCTCATCACCGAACACACCGGCTGGGAACCCGTCCTTGAACCGGTCGAACCCGCCGCCCTGCTCACCCCAGCCGCCGTCGACCGCAACCTCCGCTCCCCGGCCGCTCTCCTGCGCGCCGACGCCGAAGCCGTCGCCTTCCACGGCCGCGAAAGCGAACTCGCCGACCTGCACGCATGGTGCGAGAACGGCCCGCCCGCCATTCAGGTGCGCGTGCTGACCGGCCCAGGAGGACAGGGAAAGACCCGCCTCGCCCGCCGGCTCACCGATTCCCTCGGCTGGCGCGGCTGGGTCACCGGACACCTGAACTCGGACCTCACCGACGACCCCGCCCCGCCCGACCTCACCACTCTGACCACCTCTCTGCCCCTGCTGCTGGTCGTCGACTACGCCGAGACCCGTCCCCGCCTGCTCCGCCGTCTCCTCACCCACCTGCACCGCTCCCGTCACCGGGTGCGCGTGCTGCTGCTCGCCCGCTCCGACGGGCAATGGCGCACCGGCTCCCTCCAGGCCATCGCCGGTGTACGAGACCTCCTCGAAGAAGCCCCGGTCACCCCACTCGCCCCGCTCATCCCCACCAGCCAGGCCGTCCAGGGTCGGTGCGACGCCTTCCACCGCGCCGCCCGTGACCTCGCCCTCCTGCTGCCGTTGCTTCCCGGCCTGCCCGCACACGAGTGGACATCCCTGGCAGCCTCGCTCCGGCCCCCCGCAGATCTCCACGAAAACCGCTACGGCAACGTCCTCACCCTGCAGATGACCGCCCTGGTCGGTCTCCTGCAGCACGGACCGCGACCCGTCGACGCGGACCCGAGTACCCCACCAGAGAGCACCCTCCTCAAACACGAGGACCGTTTCTGGGAAGCCAGTGCGAGATCGCCCACCTACAGACTCGACCTGTCCGCCGCCACCTTGGGCGCCGCTGTGGCGGTGGCCGCCCTGTGCGGCGCCGGCACGAAGGACGAGGCCCTACGGGTCATTACGACCCTGCCCAGCTTGCCTGCTCACCAGAGGGCACCCGCCGCCGCGTGGCTGGCCTCCCTGTACCCGGCCGACGGCGACCACTACTGGGGCTCCCTTCAACCCGACCGCATCGCCGAATACCACAGCTCCCGCACCCTCATCGAAGGCGACATCCCGCTGAGCTCCCTGCTCGGCGTGGCAGCGCCTGCACAGCAGGCCCAGCTCATCACCGTCCTGGCCCGTGCCGCCGTCGCTCACTACAACACCGGGCGCACCACCGCCAGCGAACACATCCTCCACACCATGAGCGCGGCCCTGGACACCGCCCCCCTGACCTACCAAGGCGCCCAGACCGCAACCAACGCACTCCCCTACCCATCCCGCGTCATCGCCCCCCTCGCTCTCCGCCTCACCACCGCCCTCACCCACGCCCACCGGCAATTCGCCGTGAGCAACCCGGCCGCTTACAAACCCGCCCTCGCGCATTCGCTGTCCAACCTCGGCATCCAGTTGGCGGAGGCAGGCCGGCGGGGCGAGGCCCTGACTGTTGCGGCGGAGGCGGTGGAGATCTATCGGCGGCTGGTCGCGGGCAACCCGGCCGCCTACGAACCCGACCTCGCGGGCTCGCTGTCCAACCTCGGCATCCGGCTGGCGGAGGCCGGTCGATGGGGCGAGGCCCTGACCATTTCCGCGGAGGCGGTGGAGATTTACCGGCGGCTGGGCACGGGGAACCTGGCTGCCTTCGAGCCCGCCCTTGCTGACTCGCTGTCCAACCTCGGCGTCCGGCTGGCGCAGGCTGGCCGGTGGGGCGAGGCCCTGACCGCCGAGCAGGAGGCGGTGGGAATCCGGCGGCGGCTGGCCGTGGGCAACCCGGCCGCCTACGAACCCGACCTTGCTGACTCGCTGTCCAACCTCGGCATCCAGCTGGCGGAGGCTGGCCGGTGGGGCGAGGCCCTGACCGCCGAGCAGGAGGCGGTGGGAATCCGGCGGCGGTTGGCCGTGGGCAACCCGGCCGCTTACGAACCCCCTCTCGCGCGCTCGCTGTCCAACCTCGGCGTCCGGCTGGCGCAGGCGGGTCGGCGGGGCGAGGCCCTGACCGTTGCCGCGGAGGCGGTGGATATCTCTCGGCGGCTGGCGGCGGGCAACCCGGCCGCCTTCGAACCCGCCCTCGCCGCCTCGCTGTTCAACTTCGGCATCCAGCTGACGGAGGCGGGTCGGCGGGGCGAGGCCCTGACCGTTGCCGCGGAGGCGGTGGAGGTCTATCGGCGGCTGGCCGCGGGCAACCCGGCCGCCTACGAACCCGACCTTGCCGACTCACTCGCCACCATCGCGATGATCCTGGCAGCGGAAGATGACCTGTCTGCCGGGCTACGCGCCACAAGGGAGGCTGTGGAGCTCTACCGCAGGCACGTTGCCAAGGCGCCCTACGTGCTTGCCCGACTCCACACCGCGCTGGAACTACAGGCGAATCTATGTGAAGGGCTCGGGCGCGAGGAAGAGGCGGAGGCAGTCCGTCGTCGGATCAAGCGGAATCCGCTGTCGCCCGGATTCTCATAATTGACCCTTTGCACGAGCAGGATCAAAAACAGTCGGGCGCAGACCCCGGCCTCAACCAGACGGGCGACCCCGACTGTCGCTACCGGGTCGGCTCACCCCTCGAAGCAGTTGACCCTGCCACCATCAAGCTGGCGGCCCAGGACGTAAGGCACCCCGCTCGCAAGCCGCCCCGACAGGCAGCGAGATGGTGGCATAACTACCGGTCGTTGCAAGGCGGAGGGCTCTCACCTCCTCCATCCCGTGCGTGACCGCGGTCGAAGGCGAACATCGGTCACTGCGGCTGACGGGACGGCTGAACGCCCCGCCTGTGGTGGTCAATGGCGGAATGGACGTAGTCGAAACCATGCGGCTGCGGGTGGCCCGGCCGGCCTGGCGGCCCAGGGTCCTGTGCCCGCCGCCGTCGGGGATCCGGCCGAGCTTCTTCACGTCGACGTGGATCAGTTCGCCGGGGCGTTCACGCTCGTGGCGGCGGATCACGGCGCCGGTCGGACGATCGAGCCAGGACAGGCGGTTGAGCCCGTGCCGGGTCAGAACGCAGTGAACGGTCGAGGCGGGCAGCCCCAGGACCCGCCCGGATCGGCCCCGATGCGCCCGACCGGGCACACTGCTGGTCGCCGGAGCAGTGCTGGGTGATACCCATGAACCGTGGCTTCCCCGCCGCGCGGAGACGTGCGGGCATCCCTCGCAGGGCGGTGTCTCCGTCACACCGTGCGGACGCTGTGCGCGATGACGGCCTGCCTGCTGGCCGTCACGTCCTGCGGGCCATGGGGACCCGGGGGCGCCGGACCGTCCCGGGCGCCCCGGCCGCAGCCGTTGACCGAGGCTGACCTGCGGTCCGTCCTGCCGACTGGCGAGTCCCTCCCGGGTTACGTCGCCGAACCGCAGGTACCGTCCACGACGGAAAGCCCCACGGCCGGTGGCGCGTCCGCGAGCTCACCGCTTTACCCCGACAGCCCCAAGGCCTGCAGGCCCCTCGTCGACTTCGAGATGGACGGGGTATTGCACCGACCCGTCGCGCACGTCTGGGCAAGAATGACGCCGAGAGACCGCAAGGGCCAGAAGATCGACTTCTCAAAGCTCAACTCGGTCAGGCTGAAAAGCTACTCCGTCGAAGAGGCCTCGGCGGTGATGGACTCGCTGAAGCAGGCCCTGCCGGCGTGCGGCGGGTTCCTCGTCTACACGCTGAACTACGGCGATCAGGACGCTCAGATCGACATCGGGCCGTGGTCCGCCCCGGATGCCGGGGACGATGCGGTTGCCTTCACCTGGACGGTGCCGCACATCGCGATGAACCAGACCGTGCCCATCACCGTCGTACGCACCGGCGGCGTCCTCACCACCTACTTGGGAGCAGTCCCCGCCGACATCCCCCAGCAGCAGCACGAGAAGATACGGACCCTCCTCACCGGCAGCACGGGATGACACCGCCCACGCCAACGGCCCTCGGCGACGCGCGTCATGCTTCTTGCACCGGGGTGCGCCACCTGTTTGCACTGCTGTGCGCCCGTGGCAGGCAGGGTTGTTGACGAGAGGGGCATCGATGCGTCGGTGAAAAGTGCTGTTGTTTCCCGGGTAAAACCGGTGGCACGCGTGTAGGCACGGCGCGGACGGTGGCCCCGGCGGACGCCGAGTCACGTCGTGGCCCTCTTCGCTGTCTTCCATCGCATCCCCAACGCGTCCAGCTCAGCCCGGCGTTCCTCGGGGAGCTTGTCGGCGCGTTTGCGGATGTTGTCCAGGACCATCCCCAGTTTCACGTCCACCACCTGGGGGCCGTCAGCGTCGCTCCGAGCGCCTCCCGACCCGTCGTGTGGCTCCACGGACTCCACATGCTTCCTCGGCACCGTCAGGTGTCCCTCGCGGGCATGGAACGCCTTCGCGGCCGCGAGGTTGAGCATCCACTTGTCATCCTGGGTGCGCTTTTACCGGCCGCTCCGACTCCTCCGCCGGTTCGATACCCAAGGCGTTCTCCAGGAGCCACTGCTGCGCGGGCAACAAGGCGTCCCATTCGAAACGGCAGCCCTGCACCCACCCTCCGAGGTTTTCGCCCCGGACGACGACCCCACCGGCCACCATCGGCAGGCTGCCGCCGTTCTCCAAGTGGTTCTGCACCAGTCGCAGGCGCGCTGCCGTCCGGCGTCCCGTGCCGGGCACCAGCCGGGATCGATCCAGTCCAGGTCCTCCCGGCGCCTCCAGGACAGCTCCGGAAAAAGGTCTCAGGAATCGAGCACGGCGGCGACGGCCTCGATCTCGACGAGTTGGTCCTTGTATCCGAGCACGGTGACACCCATCAACGTGCTGGGGACGTCATGGTCGGCGAACGCGTCCCGCACTACCTGCCAGGCGGCCACCAGGTCCTCCTGCCGGGCCGACGCGACGAGAACCCGTGTGCTGATGACGTCCTGGAGTGACGCGCCTGATGCAGTAAGGGCGGCCTGCATGTTCTCGATGGCTTTCGCTGCCTGGCCCGCGTAGTCCCCGATCGCTGCCGTGGAGCCGTCATCGTTCAGCGGACACGCCCCTGCGAGGAAGATGAGGCGTGACTCGGCGGGTGCCGTTGCCGCGTAGGCGTACTCAGCGACGTCGGACAGGGCGGTGGAGCGGATCAAAGTGATGGCACGAGACACGATCGTGGGGTCCTTTCCCCTCGGGTGTGCAGCGCGGACATCCTGCCAACGGCCAGTCGGCTTCCGCCTCCCCTTTTCTCGCCGCCCCGCAAGAACGCCGTCAATTCTGCTCGACATTCACGAACCGCATGACCACCGACTGACTCCGGAACCGCTCGCCAACTGCTGTGCCTAGCTAGGTGTACCCGGCCCCCACTCGACAACCGCGGTGCCTAGCTAGGTGTACCCGGCCGCCACGTTGGTCGCATCGTTGGGGTAGGGCGCGATTCACGGAGCCGGCTTGACCCTCACGTTGCGTGAGGCTGGAGGGTGGGGTGCATGAGTGACTACTACGACGCGTTTGAGATGAGTCCCGTGCCGGCTCCCGGCCCGGATGCGGTTCCGCCGGAGCCGTTCCGTGGCATCTATGGAATGCCCGCGTTCGTGACGATCCCCACGAGTGATTTGGCGGCGTCGGTGGACTTCTGGATTCGTGGGCTCGGGTTCTTCGAGCTGTTCAGCGTCCCCGGCACGCTTGTGCATCTGCGCCGGTGGGCGTTCCAGGACGTACTCCTCGTCTCGGCGGCGAGCGTTCCGGAGCAGCCACCAGCGATGAGCTTCAGTTTCGCGGGCGTGCTCAGCCAGGTCGATTCCCTTGCCGAGGCCTGTCTTGCGTTGCGCCCCAACTCGGTCGACGGTCCACGGGACACTCCCTGGAACACCCGCGATGTGGAGGTGATCACCCCCGAGAACGCACGGATCGTCTTCACTGCGGCGAAGCCCTTTGATCCGGCCAGTCAGGAGGCACGGAACCTTGAAGCCATCGGGATCACCCCGCCGGACGTCGGCCGCGGCGACAATGGGGAGCATGCCTGACGCCACTGACGCCACTGACGCCACTGATGCCGATGGTCTGACTGTCGGTCAGGTCTCGACCCGTCTGGGCGTGACAGTCCGCGCGCTGCACCACTGGGATGAGATCGGTCTGGCGCGACCGTCGCTGCGCACGGCCGCCGGATACCGGCTCTACACCGCCGGTGATCTGGAACGCCTACACCGCATCGTCGTCTACCGTGAGCTCGGTCTCGGCCTGGACAGGATTCAGGCCATCTTGGACGGCTCGACCGCAGACGTACCCGGCGCATTGCGCGCGCAGCGCAAACAGGTTGCTGAACGAATCGACCGCCTCCAGCAGCTCAGCGCCGGACTGGATCGGATGGTCGACGCCCACGAGCGCGGCCTGCTGCTGACCAGCGAGCAGCAGGCTGCGGTCTTCGGCCCCCAGTGGAACCCGGACTGGCCCGCCCAAGCCCGTCAGCGCTACGGAGACACGACGCAATGGCTGCAGTACGCCGAAGGCTCAGCCTCTCGCGGTCCGGAGGAATGGCAGGACATCTCCGACGCCGTTGCCGACTTCGACCGCGCCCTCGGGGATGCGATCGACACCGGCGTCACACCTGGTAGCCCAGAAGCGAATCAACTCGTCGAGAGGCACCGTGAAGTTTTTGCTTCGTACTTTCCCCTCACCAGGCAGATGCAGGTCTGTCTCGGCCGCAAGTATGAGGCCGATCCGGGATTTGCTGCCCACTACGACGGCATCCGCGCCGGCCTTGCCACGTGGTTCCGTCGAATCATCGACGCCAGCGCGCGCGCCCACGGCATCGACCCCGACACCGCGACCTGGCAGTAGAGCGCGGGCCCGGAAGCCTGCACCCGTGGGGGCGTCCGACGACACTCGTACGGGATTGCGGCCAGGCCGCTCCTTCCCCTACGGGGTCAACATCCGCCGCATCCACGCGGGGCGCTACCGGGTGATGTACGAGATCGAGGACGGCCGCCTGACGATCATCGTGTTCCACCTCGGACGCACCCGGTAGGAGCGCTGGGGACGGCGACCGTACTCCCGGCGCCGAACCCGCGGGTCCTCCGCCGGGTGGGGGCGCCGTGCTCAGCCGCCGTGCCACCTCAGCGGCACGGGCGAGAGGGCCCGCGAGGCGTACTGGTGCAACTGACCACCGGGCGTGCACCATTCAAGGGGAAGGGCACGCCCGCCAGAGAGGGAGGCCACTGTGGGGGAGCACCGCAAGCCCGATCCGGATCCCGGGCAGGGCAAGCCGCCGCCCGGGAACGCGGACGGGAAGGCCCCGGACCCGCCTCCTCCGTCGGGCACCCGCAGAAAGTAGGCATCCGTCCCATGCCTCTCGACGACCGCCGCCGCGCCCTGGCCCACGCACTCGACGTACAGGGCTGGCCCGCCGATTCCCCGTGGCTGCGCGAGGCCGTCCTCCAAGCCGTCCCGCGCCACCTCTTCGCTCCGGACCGGCTGTGGGAGTGGGACGGCCACCACCACGTTCCCGTCGACCGCGCCCAGCACCCGGACCGGTGGGCATCACTGGCCTACGCGGGCCCCGATGAGCCGACCCTGACGCAAATCACCGACGGGCTGCCCTCCTCCAGCCTGTCGGCGCCCTCGATCGTCATCGACATGCTCGACTCCCTCATGCCCGAGCCAGACCACCACGTCCTGGAACTGGGCACCGGCTACGGCTGGAACGCAGCCCTGCTCACCCACCGCGCAGGCGCCGGCAAGGTGGTGAGCGTGGAGACGGACCCCCACCTGGCCGCCGCCGCCCACCACCGGCTCACCGAGCACGGCTTCAACGCCGAGGTACTCACCGGGGACGGAGAGCTCGGCGCCCCCGGCCGTCGACCGTTCGACCGGGTGATTTCCACCTATGCGGTCGATGAGGTGCCCTGGGCGTGGGTTCAGCAGTGCGCATCCGGTGCCCGCATCGTCACCCCCTGGGGACGGCTGGGCCACGTCGCCCTGACCGTCGCCGACGACTCCCGCACGGCGACGGGCTGGATCCAGGGGCTCGCCACCTTCATGCCCCGCCGCGGCACCGACCAAGGACACGACTTCCACGACCTCCGCACCACCATCCCCACCGCCGGCACGTCCACAGCCCCCGCACTGGGCGTGCGCGCGCTGCGGGACGCGAGCCTCATCTTCAGCCTGCGCGTCACCCACCCCGACATCCGCATCACCACCACCCTCACCTCCGACGGCCAGGTCACCGCCCACGCCCACGACGGACATACCTCCTGGGCCGCCGCCACCACCCGATCCGACGGTCAGGCCATGGTCGTCCAGGGCGGCCCCCGCTCCTTGATGGCCGAGATCAGCCAGGGGCGCCAGCATTGGCAGGACCGTGGGGCGCCGTCCCTGTGGGACTTCGGTATGACTGTCGAAGCCAATCGCCAGTACATCTGGTGCAAGAACCCACAGGAACCGTGGAGTTCCTGACAGAGCACGGAGGCGGCGGCACAGGGTCCACAAAGCTTGATTTTCGGACGGCTCACCGGACTTCGGCGCCTGGCCGTCTCGCTCCTCGCTGGCGCCCGCGTGGGCTCGGCCGAGGCGCTCCGCGGAGGTAGGGACTGGAGCGACGGTTGTCCGGCGGTGGATGCTCTCGGGTTATCCGTGTTGGCGGGTGCGGGTGTAGTGGCGTTTGGCGCGGTCCCGGTTGCCGCAGTCCGTCGAGCTGCACCAGCGTCGGGTCCCGCTCCGGGAGCGGTCGAGGAAGAACCAGCCGCATCCGGGGCCTGCGCAGCGCCGGATGCGGCTCAAGCGGTCGTCGCTCAGCAGGTCCTCCGTGCGTAGTGCGAGCGCGTGGCGGAGGTCGTCCAGGCGGTCCGTGCCGGGTTGCCATTGCAGGGGGAAACCCGGCGGCAGTGTGGCGTCCGCGCGTGCCAGCACCAGAGCCTGGCGCAGTGCCTCCCACGCGCCGGCGGGAGGCTTTTCATCGTCGACGAGGGCGTCCAGAACTGACGAGAGGGTAGCGCGCAGGCCCACGAGTGCTTCGGTCGCGGCCTCGGTCGTGGAGTCCGCCGTTTCGGCCCGGAGCAGCGCCTCGGCGCGGTCGGCGGTGAGCATTCCGGTGGCGGCCGCCCAGTGCACCCATTCCTGGGGGCCCTGGACGCGGTCGGCTGTGCGGGCGGGGTCCAGGCGCCAGGCGACGGTGTTGACGAAGTCAAGTACCGGGTGACCGCCCACGAATGGCATGCCGGCGTCGTGAGGAGGTCCCGATGCGGCAGGGACTCGGAGAACCGGTTGCTTGCTCGTCATGCCTTCATCGTACGCACCCTTCTAACAACCATAGAGGCTTTTGACTGTTAGACTCTTGGGGCATGGACAGTCTCCGATCAGCGAAAGCCGCCGTCTCCCCGCGAGCGAGCTTCTTCTCCGGAATCAGGACCGGGTCCGGACTGGCGGCCGCTTCCTTCCTCCTCGCCGTGAGCTTCGGCGCGATCAGCACCTCACAGGGCTGGGGGTACCTCGCGCCCGTGATCTGTTCCATGGCCGTGTTCTCGGGCTCGGCCCAGTTCGCCCTGCTGGCGACACTGGGCTCCGGTGGCGGCCTCGTCGGCGCCGTCACCTCCGCGGCACTGATCAACAGCCGTTTCATACCCATGGGCATCGCCGTCGCCTCGGACCTGCGCGGCGGCCGGTTCCGCCGCGCACTCGAAGGCCAGGCAGTGGTCGACGGATCATGGGCGGCCGCCCATCTCGGCGGCGGAAGGTTCGACCGGTACCTGCTCTTCGGCGCCACCGCGGTCCAGTGGCCCGCCTGGGTCGCGGGCACCGTCCTGGGAGTCATGGCATCCCCCCACCCCGACCTCCTGCACCGGCTCGGCCTGGACGTCCTCACCCCCGCGCTCTTCGTCGCGCTCCTCTTCGACGAGGTCCGCCAGGAACGGATCACCCGGCTGCCGGCCCTGCTCGGTGCCGTCCTCGCAGCCGGCCTCATCCTCTTCCTGCCCGCCGGACCCGCCCTCGTGGGCGCGGCGCTCGCCGCACTCATCGCCCTCTTCAGGGCACCCGCCCCGCCGACCACCCGAACCGAAGAGACCGAAAGGACAGACAAGGACGAAGAGGAAGACAGGGCCGAAAAACCTGACGGACAGTCCGCCCACCATGACGAAGAGGCCACACGATGACTCTCTGGCTCGCCATCGGCGCCCTCGCCGTCCTCAGCTTCACCTGCAAGGCCCTCGGCCCCGCCCTGTTCGGCGGACGCACCATGCCCCCACGAACCCAGGCCGTCATCGCCCTCACCGCACCCGCCCTACTCGCCGGCTTCGTCACCGTGGACGTACTGGGCCCCCACTGGAACACCCTGGACCTCACCGCGACCGCCGGACTCGCAGCCGTACCGCTACTCCTCTGGTGCCGTGCCCCGCTCCCTGTCGCGTTGATCGCCGCGGTCGCTGTCACGGCCCTCCTGCGCCTCGTCCTGAGCCGCTGATTCGCACGTAGTAGGCTGCGGCACTTTGCGAAGCTGGCGGCGGCGCTGCGGCGCGAAGGCGCCGAGCACGCGCGGCGCGGCCGGCCCTGGGAAGCTGCCTCCGGAGACCGGGTACTGCTTCGCGCTTAAGACCCAGTACCGTCAGTGCAGGTGTGCGGAGGGAATGTGGGTGCCATGCCCACCAGCGCTCCGGCACATCGCCCGCCCACGCCCTCCAGGGGGCTCCACGGGCAGCGACGTAGCAGCCTTGCCGCGCGAGGCAGTCAACCTCGCTCGAAGAGCCTGAGGCTCGAAGCCGTTCCCCCCTGAAGGGACGCCGCCTCCACCTCTGCCCTCCCGTAGGGGTGGGGCCGGGGCGGAGGTGTCTGTGCTGCGCGCTGTGTATGAGTAGCATCCGGCTAACCACGCGCCCCCCTTTTTCTGAGAGCGAGCGACGATGTCGTTGAGTACCACCCCCATCCAGGACCAGTACATGCAGCAGCTGGCGGACGACCTGGCAAGGAACGCTGAGGAGCAGGAGAAGGCCCGCGCGCAGGTGGAGCAGGCGCAGAAACGTCTCGCCGTCCTGGCACAGGAGTACACCTGGCTCGAGACCATGCGCGCCCAGGCCGCAGCCGCCCACGCCACCCCGGCCGGTGGAGTTCCGGCCGCCGACAACGCCCCCGCGGCTCCCGCCACCGAGCAGGCCACGGCCCCGACACCGGTGAAGGCCAGGCGGGCCCGGAGGAAGACCTCGCAGCCGCAGACCCGTACCGCCGCTACGGAGGTAGCGGCATCTGCGGATGCCCCCGCGGAGAACTCCGGGCCGAACGCCGCCGAGGCGACCGAGACGGCATCCGCGGACGCGCCCAAGCAGCGGGCCGTAAGGAAGCCGGCGGCGAAAAGGGTTCCCGGCCAGCGGGCCACCACAGCGAAAACAGCTCCCGCCGGGCGGACCAAGCGGGGCCCGTCGCTGACCGACCTGGTCGCCCCGCTGCTCAGCGCGGACACCCCGCGCTCGACGAAGGAAGTCCTCGCCGCGCTCAGGGAGCACCACCCCGAGCGCGCCACCAGCGACCAGCTGGTCCGCAACGCCCTCAACACCCTGATCAGCCGGGGCAAGGCACAGCGGCTCCAGCAGCAGAACTCGGTTTTCTACACCACTACCCCGCCTCAGGACGCGGGCGTGCAGCCGGCCGCACGGTAAAAGGACAACCGGCCCGGCACCGCGGCTGAGCGGAGAAGTTGTCAGCTGCGAGTGTGCTCTTCCTCGGCGAGGATTTCCCTGTGCACGCGCAGTGCCGCCCTCGCGCACTCCAACCACTTCTCCCCGCCTTGAAGTCCCCCCGGCCCCTCAGGCAGCGCCAGCAGCCGTTCATCGCCAGTGGTGAGCTCGCCCGGCAGGAGCGTCGCGGTCAGGCCGTGGGCACGGTCCCGCGTTTTCCGGCAGTCCTCGGCTCCTCACCGCCCGCGCGGCAGCAGCTGCACTCGGTCAGGCTGCGGGGGCTTCTGGACCGTCAGCGCGATCTCGGTCACGACGTCCTGACCCGCCTGCAGATGAAGAACGAACCTGCCTTCCTCTGCCCCCCGGAGTGCAGTGCGGGCAGCACCACCGTGCCGTCCGCTCCGGTGGGGAGAAGAGCCACTTGGTGCAGTTCGAGCTCAGGAAGCACGCAGAAGCTGAGGGGGTCAGCGTGACTTGGGGAAGGAGGCGCGCAGTGCGGAGCCGCGGGTGATGAACGCGACTCGGATGACGGGCAGCATGCAGATGGCCTGCATCACGGCGTACCACGGCGGGCAGACACCCGGGATCAGGTCGACGCCGATGATCGCGATCGGCATGATGACGGCGAGGGCGCTCACGCGCTCGCAGGTCCGCCGAGATCCCCGGGACGCGGAGACGGTCATCCGGTAGATCAGCACGGCGACTACAGGCAGCAGGGCTGCCCGGACCCACATGAACGTGTTCACCATATGACCGCTGCTCGACACCGCGATGACCGCCAGGAGGGCGACGGCGCTGAGTGCGCCATAGACCCTGACGCTGTTCTTCGCCGTGTCGAAAGCTTCTTGGGCGCGGGAGCTGTTGAGGAGTGCCGGCTCGGTCGTGGTGTGCTTGTTGGTTTCCATGCTCACCGACGCTACGAGGCGCTCGGACGACACGGTATCCGTCTGGACGCACGTGTGGGTGGGGCTAGCCCCACTCCTCGGCTGACCAGGACGGTAGCGGGTTCCGCGCGGTGCACAGTGGGAGCACCGAACGGAGGGCGAAGGAAGAATCATGAGACAGCTGGGTTCGTGGCTGGCGCGCGCCGGCGTGGGGTTCGTACGGGCATGCGTCGTGGCGGTCATCAGCATGCTGGTCCCGGCCGTGTGGGCCGCAGCCGTGGCGCTGGGGATCAGGTGGGGGGCGGGAAACCCTTGGTCGTGGGTTGCGCCGGTCGTGCTGGTGTGCGGGGGCACGCTCGCCCTGTCCCGCCCGGTCTGCCGGATGGTCCGCTTCCTCGTCGCGAAGTGGACGGCCACCGTCATCCCCGCCGGGTACCGGCAGGCCGGGCCGGTGACGCGGATGTCCACCGGGTACTGGTGGAACGGCTTCAGCTACGAACGCACCCGCCGCGACGCCCTCTTGGATCAGAAGTGGCGGGTCCGGTGGAGCGACCCCGCCAACTGGCGCGACCTAAGGTTCACGGCGATCGCGCCACTCACCGCGGGCGTGGTCGCGTCCCTCCCGTCGGCCGGGGTGGCCGTGGCGATCCTCGGGCTCGGCCAGCCGGAGCCCGCCGCGCGCGTCGTCGGGACGCTCGGCCTGGTCGTGGCCGTCGCTAGCGCCCCGTACGCCTGGCGGTGTGTCGAACCAGTGGCCGTCCATTTCCTACGCCCGTCACCCGCCATGGCGCTGGCGGACCGTGTGGACGAACTGACCGCCCAGCGCGCGGATGCGACGGTCGCCCAGGCCGCCGAGATCCGCCGGATCGAGCGGGACCTGCACGACGGGGCGCAGGCCCGCCTGGTCGGGCTCGGGCTCTCTTTGGCGACTGCGGAGAAGCTAATGGAAACCGACCCTGACCAGGCCAGGACGCTGATGCGGGAAGCGCGGGCCGGTGCCACCGCGTCACTGACCGAACTCCGCGAACTGGTCCAGGGAATCAACCCGCCCGTGCTGAACGACCGCGGGCTCATCGATGCCGTCCGCGCTCTTGCCCTGGACAGCCCGCTCGAAGCGGCTGTCAGCGCAGACCTTCAACTCAGCCTGGACCCGCCGATCGAGACCGCCCTGTACTTCGCCATCGCCGAACTGCTGACCAACTCGGTCAAGCATGCCCGTGCGACCCAGGCCCGGATCTCCGTCACCCAGGACGACACCGGCATCGTCATCGATGTCGAGGACAACGGCCGCGGCGGAGCCGGCTTGCGAGCCGACGGCGGACTTGCGGGGCTGCGTCGCCGCCTCGCGGT
Organism: Streptomyces sp. NPDC091272; assembly: GCF_044757485.1. Taxonomy (NCBI): domain Bacteria; kingdom Bacillati; phylum Actinomycetota; class Actinomycetes; order Kitasatosporales; family Streptomycetaceae; genus Streptomyces; species Streptomyces sp. NPDC091272. Next base: position 93,442 of record NZ_JBIVVC010000012.1, on the reverse strand, counting down.
CTTCGACGGCACCCTGGAGATCACCAGCCCGGCAGGCGGCCCGACCCGGGTGAGGATGATGGTGCCATGCGAATCGTAGTAGCCGAAGACCTCTACCTCCTGCGTGACGGAATGGTCCGCCTCATCGAGGCGTGCGGGCACCAGGTGGTGGCGACGGCAGCAACCGGACCCGAGACGCTCGATGCACTGCTGACGTGGCGGCCGGACGTTGCCGTCATCGACGTCCGCATGCCGCCGGCCCAGTCGGATGAGGGCCTGCGTGCCGCTCTTGCCGCCCGCAGCGAACTGCCCGGACTGCCGGTCCTCATCCTTTCCCAGTACGTCGAGCAGCTGTACGCCCGCGAACTCCTGGCCGACGGCGCCGGTGGCATCGGCTACTTCCTCAAAGAGAGCGTCTTCGACGCCGATCAGTTCATCGATGCCCTGGAACGCGTCGCCGGTGGCGGGACCGCCATGGACCCAGCCGTCATCGCCAAATTGCTGTCCAGCGGGTCCTCGAACCGGCGACTCGAACGGCTCACCGAACGCGAACACTCCGTGCTCAGCCTCATGGCCGAAGGATTGTCCAATCAGGCCATCGGCCAGCGGCTCTTCCTCAGCGTGAGCGCCATCAGCAAATACACGACCTCCTTGTTCGGCAAACTCGGCATCACCAATGACGACAACAACAACCGCCGCGTCCTCGCCGTCCTCACCTACCTGAACAAACCCTGATGAGCCTCGGCCCCCCCCTCGCAGTCGACGTTTCATAAGTGGTCGCTCGTGAAACACCCTGACGCCCGGAGGTCCACCTGGGGCGATCATGTTTCATGAGTTGTTGCAAACGACTGGACGTCTGAAACACCCTCATGAAACGGTCTGGGGCGTGAGCGACGACTTCAAGCGCGTGGAATCGCACGCCTGCCCGATGTCCACCTGCGCCGTCCCCGCGGGCTCGCCGTGCCGGACCGGGAAGGGCAAGGTGGCCATCCAGTACCACACCGCGCGCCTCGTGCCCCAACTCGCCAAGGCGCGCTCAGCGTGCCGACCCCCGCCGTGCGCAAGCCCGGCTCGGTCTGGACCGAACTGCCCCGGCCCGCGAGCGTCGACACCGAGCCGGTCGGACACGTCCGTTTCAGGTACGCCCGTGCCTCGACCGCCCGGCAGTCCCTCGACGCGCAGCGCGATTCCCTCGCCGATGCCGGGGTCACCCGCATCTTCTCGGAGAAGATCTCCACCCGTGCCACCAAGCGCCCCGAGTTGGAGGCCGCCGTCAAACTCGCCGGGGAGATCCGCTCCTCCGGCGTGCGCGTCACCCTCGTCGTCCACGAACACAAGCGGCTCGGCCGCGGCATCGAACTCACCATGCTCGCCGAGGAGCTGAAAGCCGGCGACGTCGGCCTGGAGTTCCTCACCGGGGAGCTGAAGGGCTCGCACGATCCCTCCGGCATCGTGTTCACCGTGCTGGCGGCCATGTCCGGCATGGAACGCGAGTACATCCGCGTCCGCACCCTCGAAGGCCACGAATCCGCCCGCAAACGCGGCAAGACCATCGGCGGCGCCGGCGTCACCGAAGAGGACATGCTGTCCATGGCCCTCCACCTGCGCGACCAAGAACTGAGCCTGCGCGACATCGCCAAGAAGCTCGTCACCACCACCGGCACGAAGAAGCGCCAACACACCTCACCTGCGACCGTCATGCGCATGCTGCGCGAACACGACGAGCAGACGGCCTTGACGGAACCCGTACGCTGACCTGCGACTCAGCCCTTGGCGTTGTTTTTTCGGACGTGACCGCGTGACCCCGCCGCCGCTTGGAGGGACCGTGCCCGCACGACTGATCTGGGCCACCAACCGCGAGAACCCGGCAGGCGTCACGCTCGTCGGGACCGGCTACTCGGATCCCCTTGACCTGAGCGAGGTGGACACGCTCTTCTTCTCCGTCGTCGTCGGCGACCCGCCCGAGGACATGCAGCCGGACCACAACACGCCGATGGCCGCCAAACTGATCGTGAGCCTCCAGGTACAGGACGCCGGCGGCACCTGGCTCCCCGTCGCCTTCCTGCACCCCTACTACCGCCAGGTACTCCTGCCCGAGGACCAGCGGGAAACAGCCCTGCCCAGCAGCCACGTGTCCGTAGGACTGTTCCTGCCAGCCGTCGGCCAGAACATTCAGTTTCCCACCGTGCCGATGGTCCTCCCCCCAACCGCGCGAATCCGCTGGGACGCCCATCGCCCCGGCCCCGGTCCCCCTCGCGGTAGAAGTAGCTGGCAACCCGCTTCGTTCGGCCGGACCGTGATCTCCCTGTTCGGGCGCTGAACCATCGCCATACCTGTCCGCGCACCACGCAGACAGCGCAGGACTGCTCAGAGGCTGGGTCACCTCGACGTGCTGCCCGGAAACGTTGTCCTGATCCGGGCGCCCCCCCCCGCAGGTCCCAAACCACGACCGGCGCTGAGCACGCGTGGCTCAGAGTTCACTCGCCAGGGCGATGACCACAGGTGTTGCAATGGCAAGGCTTCCTTCCAGCGTCGCTGAGCTGCATCGCCCGAACTGGTCGTCCCCGCGACAGCCTCCGACCCCCAGAGAACATGGAGCCTCCACGGCAAGGTCCCCGAAGGCGGGGGAGGGTGACGATCCGGCCGGACCGTGCCTGGCAGATCACGCTGTCCGCCGTACGGAAAGGACCAGCCGGTGGCCGACGTTCTCCGGACTTCGCGGTGTCTCATGAGACACCGCAGATCTACGGGGAACCGATCATGGGGTCGTCCTGAGGAAGTGCTTCCGGTGATTCTGCTGGCCTTCGGGTCTCGGAACCGGGTCGGTTGACGGTGTCGCCAGCGTGTGTTTGTGGAGTGGTGCAGGGGTAGTGCCAGTGCGTGTTGGGCGGCCGGGACGCACAACGAGCGCCGGTCGCGCGCCCCGTGTGGGGGGTGCGCGGCGGGGGGACCATCCGGTGTACGTCCATCCGAGCATGTTGGCCCTGCATCATCATCAACGACCTCGTCAGCCTCGCCAAGGAGAAACTCCAGGGCCAGGCCGCACTCAACATCGTCGGCACCGTCGCCCACCAGGAACACCTGAACCCCGTCGAAGCACTCGCCCACGTCTGGGAACTCTACGAGCGCACCATCTGCCTCATGCAACGCCTCCAGAGGCAACTCCTCGACGACCCCCGCCCAGCCGTCGCCCGCTACGCGTCCGAACTCCCCTACTGGCTCCCCTCCACCATCAACTTCACCGCCACCAGCACCCGCTACCTCCAACTCCCCGCTGCCGAGGGACGGCCACCGCAACGCATCACCGCCCCGACCATCTCCACGACGGACACCCCCGTCCTGTGGGACCCCGACGACCTGACCCCACCACCCCACCCCGCCATCGCATGGTGGTGGGACCAGCTCACCTGAGCCGGACGCAGACACCATGTCGGTCGGCCACCACCCGGCCGGATGCCGACACCGTCCGCTGAGCGGCCGCCCGCGCCACCACGACGAGGCCGTCCCCACGGGTGCTCGTGGCGCGTACGAACCTCTGGTGGATCATGGTGTGCCGCTCGGGCCGATCCTCGCGCGCGCCGACCGGCGGCGGCAGTCCAGTACCTGCTGGAGGTTCCGCCCGGCACGCGCCCGTCCACGCGGACAGAGCCACCGTCCTGATCTCTGACCTGCCGGGCCGGCGAGGGGTGGCACGGACGCGCGGGCGGAGCAGCTGGAGCCGGTCTGCCCTGATCAAGGCCATCGACCGCTTCGACCTGTCCCGCGAGGTCGAGTTCACCTCCTTCGCCGATGCCGTTCTGCCGGACGGCATCGCGTGCGTCGGCGTCGACCGCGGATCTACCGCGCTTCTTCCGTCCATTTCGCGAGCTTGGTCAGCGTCTTTTCGATGTTCCGGAGGTTCCTTTGGGGTACGCGGGCGGCCGCGAAGAGGTTGGGGGTCAGGGTGGTGGAGTAGTCGAACGTCTCGGTAACCAGGCAGCTTTCCGGGCCACGAGGGTCGAGTGTCCACCGCCAGGTGTGCCCGGCGTAGTGTTTCCAGGCGATCGCGTGGTTCTCCTCGAAATGGACCACCTCGTTGGTGATCCAGTAGGGGATCACCATGTGGACACGCATGCGGAAGACCGCCCCGTGGGACAGTCGCTCCGGATTTCCGGGGTGTGCGTCCCTCACCGACCCGTCGCCGCTGAGGCGAGCATGATTCCTCGGGTCGGCGAGTACGTCGAAGATGCGGGGTGCGGGGGCTTGCAGGAGTTTCTGGGCGTACACCTTGCGTTCCGGCATGTCAGATTCCTCCCGGTCAGATTTCTGCAGCACCCGGAGGGGACCCGTACCGAAGACTGCGCATGAGGGAGTTCTCCGGGTAGAGATGGGCCTTTTCGCTCTGGTACTGGGCGAACATTCCTCGCATGGCCATGACTGTCGGCTCGAACCTCGTCTCCTTCAGTTCGTCGTCCTCCAGATGGACGGCCTCCGCCAGGAGCAGTCCGTCTTCGACGCCGAGGTGCTGTTCCGCGAAATCTGCGACTGTCTTCCTGAGGAATTTCCGCCGGCCGATCCCTCGCTTCTCGGCCTGCACGGCGGCTCCCCAGAAGTAGTCCAGCTCCCCGCCGCCCGTGGGGTTGATGGAGGTCCAGCCGGTGACCTTGACCCCCAGTGCCCCCAGCGAGATATGGCTCACTTGGCACACGGGAGTCGCCAGGTCGGCCACCACCTCCAGATGGAACGGATCCTTCCGGCCGAAAGGCTTGCGTGCCTTGCGCAGCGCCAAGGACGTTGCGGACATCAGCCCCATCTTCCAGTCGTACGAGACAGGCCGCTGCTTCTCGGCCCGGAAGACCATGTCGACGGCTCCGGTAACCGGGAAAAGACTTTGCGGGGTGATGCGGATATTCATCGACTCAAGTTCTGCCGCCTGCTCAGGATTTCCCCAGTAGGCGGTCTCCGCGTGCGTCCAGAGGCAGTGGGGGATGTCTAGGAAATGGTCCATCCAGATCCGGATATCACCTTCTACCTTGAATTGTCCGCATGCGTAGAAGTCGCCACCCTCCAGATGGCGCTGATCGACGGGGAAGGGTGCGTCCGGGTCATTCTCAACAGATATCCAGACGAGTCCGAGTACTTCCCGCGTGTAGTAACTGCGAACAGTGCAACGGGCCTTGAACTCCTCATTCGCTCCGAACTCTTTGGGGATGTCGACACAACGGCCCGCACCGTCGAACCGGAAGTGATGGAAGTCGCATCGCAGGGTGTCGCCTTTTACGGTTCCACGCGACAACGGGATACCACGGTGACTGCACTTATCCTCTAATGCGCGGACCTGTCCGTTGGCATCACGGAAAACAGCCACGGGTGATCCCCAGTAGAATACGCGCTCGGGAGTCTTCCCGAGATCCTCTGACTTCAGAACAGGAACCCACACAATGACTCCTCACCTCAGCCCGCAGGATCGAAGGGTGAATTTTCGCACCCTTCTTGTTGCATAGGCTAGAAATTCCCTCCCGGGGTGCACTAAAACCCTGTATCCACGAGTACCTCGGTACTCGGTATCGAGCTTTCGGCACTCTGGTGCAATTTATTCCCATCTCAAGAGGGCGCCCAGGCGGCGTGTTGGCGAGGCGTGCGGAACTGGACCAAGGAGAAGTTAACTGCCAGAAGCCGGCGCCGGTGTTTTCACCACAGGCCCCTGGCCACGGTGACTGAGGCGTCGTCGTGGTATTTGCCTGCGCTGTGCAGGAGGTGTGCGGCGATCACCGTGGGGGAGTGGCGCAGGAGTGCGGGAAGAGTGTCGGAGGTCCACCGTGTGGAGATGCCGTCGGAGTGGAGGACCAGGGCGCTGCCGGGCGGCAGCGGGTAGGTGAAGGTGCGCAGCCTGTACATCTTGTGTCCGGCGGTCCCGGGCATGGAAAGCAGGCTGTTCTTGGTGGTGGCGGTCGCGATCGCGGCACTCTTGTTGCCGACCCCGCAGAACAGCACCCGGTGCATGTCGGGTTCGATACGCGCCACGGCCACCGCGGCACCCCTCGTGTCGCGCAGGGCCTGGTGGATCTCCTGCACGATCTCCTCGGGCGTGCGGCCGCCACCCGTCCGCAAGGCGTGCAGCGGCCTGACTTGCCTTGCGTGCCAGGGACCCGTGACCGAGACCGTCGCACAGCATCACCAGCAGCGCCCGTCCTTCGTCCGTCGAGGATGCTGCCGTCCGGGTGGTGGGTCCGGCGTCGTCCCAGCGGGCTGCCATCCGTCCCCGCATTCACGCTCTGTGCCGATGGGCCGGGTTACTCCGCCGCCCGCCGGCTGCGCGTCAACGCCGTCCGGTGCTGCGGGCCGGCCGGGAACGGTCCGTGGCCAGAACTGTGCCATCAGCACTGTTCCGTGCCCGGGAGCGGTGTGGAGGTCAAAGGTATCGGCGAGCCGGGCGATCATTCTCCGGCCTATGCCAAAGGTTCCGGTGGTCGAGAGGCCGTCGCGCATCGAGGCGGCGGTGTCCGCGATGCCCGGTCCGCGGTCGACGGCGAGGAACTCGACGCCGGCATGTTCGGCGGTCCGCACGATGCGCAGCAGGAGCGCCCCGTCGACGGCGTGCTTCTGCAGGTTCGAGGCGGCTTCGGCGAGCGCCGCACGGACTTCTCCGGCGCGGTGCTCACTGAGCCCGACCCGCCGGGCCAGCCGGGAGGCGGCCCCGGGGGCGGCGGTGAAATCGTCACGGAACCCACGCCACGTCCTCGTATGCCCGCCCGCCGTACTGATGGCATCAGGGTGCCCTCGACTCCGGCGTTCACCCTGCCACCGGGTACCTCAGGAGGTGGTTGCCAGGCTCAGGGCACCAATGGAGACGGGCACAGTTTGCCTCCCTTCCGGACAAGCGGAAATCTCTCCTCACGGCAGTAGACATTGTGGGTTGGGTGTGGTTATGGTTTCTCTCGTAGCCCAGAGAGACAGCAGGGCCTGGCAGAGACGAACTGCCGGGCAGCAGTACCGCAGTTGAAGTACGCATGACGGTGCGGTGGTGGAGTTGCGAAGCCGGTCAGTGGCAGATGGCGACGGAACTGACCACCGGACCCGGTGGCCCGCAGTGATCAGGGGCCACCACCCGGTAGAGCCCGCGGTGCACGCGGGAGCAGTACCCGCAGGTGCAGTACCCAGCAGTGCAAGTGCAGTACCCCTGGTGAAGGCGCCGACTGCGGGCGCGCGCACCAGGAAGTCCGGCAGTGGGGTTCTGAGCCAGAGCAGACGCAGGACGGGCGACGGGGCTGGCTGCCGGAGATGAGGTGACGCTTGCCCAGGTCACCGGCGCGGTGCTTTTCCAGGCCGCGAGCAGTACGCAACACCGCATCACCCGCAGTGCGCAGTACCAGCAGTTCAGTTGAGTGATCCCAGAGGGATGAACGGAGGAGTGCACGCATCATCAGGATCGCCCGGACGTGTGTGCGTTGAGTCCGGGTACCGCAGGACATCGAGAAATTGAGGTGGTCTGAGGTCAAGCAGCCGCGATCCCCGCAACCCCGACCGTCACACGGTCGGACAGGCGGAAACAGAGGGCCGGTGCAGTACCAGGGCCGGCAGATGGTGTAGCAGTTCCTTCGGGGCCCGGTGCCACATGGCACCGGGCCCCTCCGACATACCCCGAGCCCCGAAGAGGTGGCAGTGACAGCAGAGACGACCGTGCACGACAGATTCAAGGACGAGGACTACCCCGCCTACACCATGGGCCGCGCCGCCGAGATGATCGGCGTCACCCAGAACTTCCTGCGCGCCCTGGGTGAGACCCGCCTGATCACCCCGCTGCGCTCCGCAGGCGGCCACCGCCGCTACTCCCGCTGCCAGTTGCGTATCGCCGCGCGTGCCCGTGAGCTCGTCGACCAGGGCACCCCTCTTGAGGCCGCCTGCCGGATCGTGACCCTTGAGGATCAGCTCGACGAGGCGCAGCGGATCAACACGGAGTACCTCCGCATCACCGGCCCCGACGACACTCTTGGTGAGACGACCGCGGCCTGAACGACCGGCCGGGGGCCGGAGCGGGAGAGCCAGGAGGGCGCAGGCCACGCCCGTTTCACCCTGCCACGGCCGCCCGAGGAGCGTTGCTTCTCATTGTCCGCGTTCGGTGGGTTTCGTGGCGGCGGAGGCGTTGGTGAGGTTGGCGCCGGTGTCGGCGTCCCGGCGGGAGTCGCCGATGCCGTGCCAGTCGAGGCACATGACGGTCGCGTCGTCCTGGAGGTGACCCCCGTTGACGTCGACGACGGCCGCGATCAGGGTGCGGGCGGCTTCCCGGGGGTGCAGTGCACGGGTACGGATGATCAGGCCCGCGAGGTCGAGGCGGTCCGCGTGGCACTCCAGCATGCCGTCGGTGAGCATCACGAGCCGGTCACCCGCTCGCAGGTCCAGCGACTGCACCCGGTAGGAGTGGGTGACGTCGAGGCCGAACGGCAGGTCGACCTGCGGGGTGACCTCCCGGACCTCGCCGTCGCGCATCAACAGGGGCCAGGGGTGTCCGGCGTTGATGAACTCGCTCGTGCCGTCGATCAGACTGATGCGCAGGAGCTGACCGCTCACGTAGCTCTGACGGCCGTGCTTGCGCACGGCCTCGTCGGCCTGGCGGGCCTGTTCGGCGAGGTCGGCACCGGCCCGCCGGGCCCGGCGCAGCGCCCCGACCAGAAGCGTGGCCAGCAGTGCTGCGTCGACGTCGTGCCCCATGGCATCGGTGACGGAGAGCTGCACGGTGTTCCGGTCGATGACGTAGTCGAAGGTGTCGCCCCCGACGTGGTCGGCCGGCTCCAGCGACCCGGCGACGGCGAACTGCGCGGCCTCGCACGCCAGTGACGCCGGGAGCAGCCGGTGCTGGATCTCCGCTGCCAGGGTCAGCGGGGAGGTACGGCGCCCCCACTGGTAGACGTCGGTGAAGGACCGGTTCGCGATGACGATGTAGGCGAGGGCGTGCGCGGCCTCGCCGATCTCCCGCATCACGTTCTCGGAAGGGGCCTCGGGCAGGGACAGCTCCAGGAGCCCGATGGCGTCCCCGCGGTTGGTCACCGGGGCGACGACCCACACCCCCTGGCCCTGCCTGAGTTCCACCACGCTCGGCCGCTGAGTGCGGATCACGTCGTCGTACACGGTGCCCGCCAGGCGGATGCGCCGAACCGGCTCACCGGTTTCGACGCTGCCCGCAGCCCCGAGCCGCACAACGGAACTGCCGGTGAAGTCGGTGATCAGAAACGACACCGATGCCGCCCCGAGATGCTCTCGGAGCATGCGCGCGACCACATCGAGCGATTCCACCGGCGCCGCGCTCTCGGCCGCAGCCAGCGCTCCTGCCAGCGTCAACGCCGTGCCAGTGCTGCCCCCGCGCTCACTGCCTGCACGGCGCGACCCACGTTCATGTCGGGCCCCGTCGCCGTCACGGGCTCTTCTTGCTGGCCGCTGCTGATGGGGGGCTCCGTCCCAGGGTAGGAAAGGGAAAGCATAGGAGCCCTCACCTACCCGGACGAATCCGCGGCGTGTTGTGCAGCGCCGTGGGATCACCGTTCCCCACGACCTGGATTTCTTCGCTCCCACGCGTGGGAGCCGGCCTCGCACGCCCACCTGCGAGGGCCGACAGCGGGTCCGCGAGCGGGTCGAGGATGAGCTGGTGTTCGGCCGCAGCCGTGGCTGGGCCGTTGACCGAGGAGGCCCGCGCCGCGCCCACCGGGCCCGTGGTTGGGATGGGGCCGGGCCGTCGACCTGATGAAGGGTCGGAGCCCGGAGGTCTGCCGGGCCCGGTACGACCCGGACGTGCTGGCTCAGGCCTCGTTGGGCAGACGGATCGAGGCGAGTTTCGGGGTTGACGAGGGTGTGGATGGTGGTGATCCGGCCTTCGGCGACGCTGAAGGCGATGAGGGACAGAGAGGTCCCGTGTGCCCTGAAACCACTCGTGAGGCAGAGCGGCTTCGACGAGTTTGCGTGCAGGAGTTCGTGCGGTTGGTCCCGGTCCTGGTGTTCCGCTGCAAGAGCGACACGCAAGGTCCGGTGGCCGGACTTCTCCACCATTTGGTTCTACCCGGTGGTTGCTGTCGATGGTCACTACGTCGAGGTAGCAGATTCCGTGGGTGAAACAGGGCAGACAGGGGCTTTCGTCAGGAGACTGCGCTCGTGACGGGATCGGTGTCGCCCGAGGGCACTTCGGGGTCAGCCATCGAGCCGGGCGCCGCGGCGCCATACGGCCCGGGTGTTGAGGGTGTCGCTGATGGTGGTGGTGGGGTCGCCGTCGACCAGGAGCAGGTCGGCGCGCAGGCCTTCGGCGATACGGCCGCGGTCGGTCAGGCCGAAGCGCCGGGCGGTGGTGGAGGTGGCCGCGCGCAGGGCCTGTACGGGGGTGAGACCGGCCCGTACGAGGTACTGAAGCTCGTGGTGGACGCTGGCGCCGTGGGCGAGTCCGCCCAGGAACGGCATCGCCATGGACACATCGGTACCGGCCAGGATGTCGACACCGGCGTCGTGCAGCGCGCGCACGGACCCCAGCACGTCGGTGATCTTCCCCTGCGGGTAGTGGTTGAAGCTGCTGCGCAGCGTCTTCGTCCAGGCCTCGTCCAGCCGGGACGCCACCCGCGGGTCGTCGGCCAGCTCGTCACCGCTGATGCCCATCATCGAGGCGTCCAGCACGACGCAGGGCACGACGAAGGCGCCCGAGTCCCGGATCAGCGTGATGATCTCGTCGGTGTGCGGGCCGTCCATGAACAAGTGGACCAAACCGTCGATGCCGGCCTCGATCGCCATGCGGGTGGCGTCGATCGTCAGTGTGTGGGCGACGGTGAGCATGCCGAGCCGTTTGGCCTCGGCTACCCCTGCGTTAAGGGTGGCCCGGTCGAGCATCGGCAGGCCGGGGTGGCCTTCGACCGAGCCGTCGTCGACCATGAACTTGATGTAGTCCGAGCCGCGTTCGATCAGCTGCGGAATGAACCCGACGGCCTGCTTGGGGGTGGTCGAGAACGGCATCAGCGGCGCCGGCCCGGCGGGCCGGGCCGTACCCGGCGGTGGGCCGGGGCGGAAACCCTCGGGGAACAGCTCGCTGGGGTGGCCGCCGGGCGGGGTGATGCCGAACCCGGAGGAGCGCACGTCCGCCACGGCATCGTTGCCGGTGATGTGCGCACGGTTGTCGGCGGTGTTCGTCCCCTGCATCTCCAGCTCGGTCGTCACCCCGAACCGCAATGCCAGCGCGAGGGACTCCGCATTGGTGTGCACGTGGGCGTCGACCAGGCCTGGCAGCAGCGTTCCGCCCTGCGCGTCCACGATCTCTGCTCCCGCGGGTGCCAGCCCGCCGACCGCGAGGATCCCGGTGTCGTCGAGGACGACGGTAGTCGCCTGAAGTGTCCGGTCGCCGTCGAAGACGCGTGCGTTGACGATGGCCGTTGTGCGCATGGCTGTTTCCTGTCGTTGTCGTTCCGGAGCGGTCGCCGGTTTCCGGCCCCACCAGTCCTCTGCGAAATGCAGATGTGTGCATTGTTGCACGTAATTGTATTTCGCAGCGATCTGGAGCTACGCTGTTGGGTGTGACCAGAGGAGACGAGACCCAGGACGACGCACTGCTGGACGCGGTCGGCGCCGCGTTCGCCCGCATGCGCCGCCGCACTGCCCTGGTGGACGTCGATCCACCCGTCACGCGCAAGGACTTGGCCCGCAATCAGGTCATCAACATCGTCGACGAGGCCGACGGTGAGATGACCGTCGGCGGCATCGCCTACCAGCTCACCGTCGACTCCTCCGTGGCCAGCCGGATGGTGAGTGACTGCATCGACGCAGGACTTCTCGTCCGAGCCGCCTCCCAGCGCGACGGCCGCCGCACCGTGCTCCTCCTCACCCCTGCCGGCGCCGCCCTGCGCGACCGCTTCAGCAGCCAGCACCGCCAGGCCTTCGAGCACATCACCCGCGACTGGCCACAGGCCAAACGCCTCGAATTCGCCAGGCTGCTCGTCGAATACGCCCACGCCGCCGCCGAGCTCGGTACCCGCACTGCACCCTGACCGGCGACGGACGGGCCTGCGGGAGTCCCCCCTCAGGTCCAGCCGTGGGCACCGTCACCTCCGCGCGGCCCGCCGTGACGGTCCCGCCCGAGCCTGCGGCAACGAGAGCGGGGGATGAGGTCAGGCGTCCCCGTCGTCCTCTCCCGTGTCACCGGCGAGGTCTGCCTCCAGGTTCGCGAGCAGTCTGTCCAACAGGCCCTGCAGGGCGTCGACCTCTTGCTCGCTGAAGCCCCTCAGCGCACGGCTGTTGGTCTCGAACAGTGCCGACCGCACCCGGGGGAGCGCCGCCCTTCCGGTCGCGGTCAGGGAGACCATGCTGACCCGTCGGTCCTGTTCGGACGGCGTGCGCAGGACCAGGCCGTCACGTTCCATGCGGGCGAGCAGTTGCGCCATCGATGGCTGCTCGATCCTGGCCAGCTTCACGAGCTCCTTCTGCGGGAGCGCTTCCGCCTGGCCGAGTGCGGCGAGGACGGGGACCTGCCCGAAGGCCAGGCCCAACGGCCGTAGCCGGCGGTCGTTCAGCCGGGCCAGCACGCGCGAGGCGATGTTGATCGAGGCGGCAGGCGTGGCGTGGGTGGGAGGGTGCTTCATATCCGTAAGCGTATAGGACCCTATGGAAAAATTGCATAGGGTCCTATACGGTTTTTGTATCCGCTCTGAGAGGCAGCAAATGATCATTCGCAATGTCACCGTCATCGACGGCACCGGAGCCGCCCCGATCACCGGTGCGGAGGTGGTCGTGACCGACGGACGGTTCAGCGCCGTCCGCCGCGCTACATCAGGAGTGCGGGCGGACGGCGACGGCCCCGTGATCGACGGGCGTGGCGGCCACCTGATCCCGGGCCTGTGGGAGAGCCACACCCACCTGAGCGGTCCTGCCCTCAGCAAGCCCGAGCACGAGCGCGTCGGGCACATCACGCAGCTGCTGGAGGACTTCCTGGCCGTTGGGGTGACCAGCGTCGTCAACCTCGGCGGCCCGCTCGACCTCGAGATCCAGGCGCGCGACCACCGCGAGAAGATCTCCCGCCCGACGGCCGAGCTGTTCTTCGCGGGTCCGGTCTTCACCGGGATCAAGGGCTGGCCGGTATTGGACAGCGTGGAGCGCGCCTCCCTCGGCTACCAGATCGACAACGCCGACGACGCCTACCGCCAGGCCCTGGAGCTGGCCGACAAGGTCGACTTCATCAAGTGCATCTACGACGGAGAGCCCGGCGCACCCGACAAGCTGCCCTTCGACGCACTGAAGGCCATCGTGGCGGCCGCGCACGACAAGGGGAAGAAGGTACTTGCGCACATCCACCACCGCTCCGAGCTGGAGGAGGCCGTGGAGGCCGGTGCGGACGGCATCGAGCACGCGTTCCTGCCCGACGACGCCCGAAGCAGTGCGGAGGCACTCGACGTGGCGGCGATGTTGGCGCAGACGAACACCTACTACTGTCCGACGCTGGTCACCTGGGAGCAGCTCGCGCGCAACGGCGAGGAGGGCTACCTCCGCGAGCTGGCCGATGACGGCATCATCACCGACGCCGACATCCCGCAGATCACCGCCCGGCCGATTTACGGGCGGCCGTTTCCCCGCCACTCCGCGGAGGGCTCCCGCGCCCGGTTCGACTACGCGATGGAGACGCTCGGGGTTATGCACGACGCCGGAGTGAAGATCGCCGCCGGAAGTGACGTCGCCCTGTTGATGCCCTCGCCGCCGATGGCCCTGGTGCGGGAGTTGCAACTGCTCGCCAGGGCGGGTGTGCCGATGTCGGGCGTACTGACAGCCGGCACCCGACACGCGGCCGAGAAGATCGGCCAGGACGCGACGGCCGGGACGATCACCGAGAACGCGGTCGCTGACGCCGTCCTCCTTGACGCCGACCCGCTCGCCGACATCGCCCACCTTGTCGACCGCTCCCACCACGTCGGGACGCTGCGCCGTGGAGAGCCGCTCTGGAACCGAAGCCTGCCCGGTGCTTGATCCGCAGACGCGGACCGCGGCGGATGTCATTGCCGCTCGGGGTATGAACTACCCCTCTGGCCCTGGCCGCGACCGCGGCCGGCTTCGCGGGCCAGAGGGAGGGGCAGGCGCATGGTGTTCGTCCTTCGCAGATCACGGTGGGGCGTGATCTGCGTAGCGTAGGACGGTGCCCCAAGTGCCGGAAACGGCCAGGAGGTTCACCCGCCGGTAGAGGTTGATGACGTACAAGTGAACGTGCACCACGACGGAGCACACAGGCAGGCGGCCGGCGCGCACCCGTTGCGCCCGCACCGCGCGTCTGTTCCGCCGAAGCGGGACCAAGGAGAGTGCCTGAGAAGCCTCTCCCCACTCACGGCCTGCACCGGGGCGCACCCGGTACTTGTTCACCTCAGTGCCGGTTTCGTCGGCCATGGCCAGCACGGAGCCGAGTGCGTCGGTGAGGCAGTAGTACGGGCGGAAACGGCTACTGAACCGGCAGCAGCGCGGTCGCGGCTACCACCATGAGGATCACGACAACAACGCTGAATACAACATGCTGGCGCGGGATGACGGTTGCTGCTGCGCCCTCGTTCTCACGGGCAGAGGCCGTGAACAACTTGCGGGAGGGGAACAACCCGATCGTGAGCCCGATCAAGGAGAACGAGTAGTACACGAGGGTGGTGGCCGGGGGCCAGCCCTGTGCCCACCCAGTGATGCCAAGGCCAGCACCGTACGCGATCCAGATGAACGGGTTCACCAGACGGAACCTACGGGTGGGCACCCAGATGGCCATGGCGGAACAGAGCAGCACGAGGGCAGCTGCGGCCAGCAACCACAGCCATCCCACGCCAACGGAAGCCAGCACGAAAGCGGCCTCCTTGCCGGGCAGTGCCCGCTGTTGCCAGAGAAGGCAGCGGTGCAACACCCGATCTGCCGAACTCAATGAATGGACGCAGACCGCCGCTCCTTTCGGGAGCAGCAACCACGACGTGGGCATCATCCGCTTCGGTCGTGCCGCACTTCACTGCTTAGGTCCGGCAACCTTCGCATCCCTGGGCTGCCGCACCCAGCCCCCACCTCGACCTGTTTCTTCTGGGCAGGGCAGGGCAGGGCAGGGCAGGGCAGGGCAGGGCTTCATGTCGTTCTCCACAAAGGCGGGGGCGGCGTGCCCGCCGTACTGATGGCATCAGGGTGCCCTCGACTCTGGCGTGCACCCTCCCTCAACCATCCAGCTGCCGCACCGGATCCTTGCCTCTTGCCGGGACACCGCAGCGCGGTGGCCTCCCTCAAAGCTCAATGGGCCGTAGCTCGCGGACCGGTGAGCATTCCCCGTCTTCAACCCCGAGGCGCAGCGAGCGCGAGTTGACACTCCCCTTACGTCAGGCTTGAGGCTGTGTACCGACGAAAGGGCAGGTGGATGAGTTACTCCGTGGGGCAGGTCTCGGCCTTCGCCGGGGTGACGGTGCGGACACTGCATCATTACGACAAGGCGGGGCTACTCTCGCCCAGTGACCGCAGCCATGCCGGATACCGGCTCTACAGTGAGGCTGACCTGGTCCGTCTCCAGCAGATCCTCTTTTACCGTGAGCTCGGCTTCCCCCTCGACGAGATCACCGCAATCTTCAAGGATCCGCAGGTAGACCCCTTGGAACGGCTCCGGGCCCGGCAGCGGCAGCTGAGTGAGGAGATCGCCAGGCTGCAGCGGCTGGCCGAGGTGGCGGAACGGGCGATAGAGGTCCAGAAGGCCGGGGTGTCCCTGACTCCTCAGGAACGCTTCGAGGTCTTCGGTGAAATCACCTTCGACCTGAGCTATGCCACCGAGGCAGAACTGAAGTGGGCGCACTCGGAGGGACAGCGCGAGGCGATGGCGCGCGCGGCTGCTCACACCAAAGAGGATTGGCGTCAGCTCATGGGCGAGGCTGCCGCCTGGCGCGCGGAGCTACTCGCGGCCTTCGACGAGGGGGAGCTGAGCAACGGTGAGCGGGCCGTGGACCTTGCCGAGGAGCACCGCTTGCACATCTCACGATGGTTCACCTCCTGCCCGCCCGACATGCACCGGCGCATCGCGGACGACTTCGTCGCCGATCCCCGCGCATTCGCTCTGGTCATACCGCCGTCGCAGCAACGCCCGGGCCTGGCCGCTTACACGCGCAAGGCGGTTCACGCCAACGCGGCCCGCCACGCAGGTGGCCGTACCGATTCCGAGGAGAATCAATGAGGATCCTGATCGCCGCGGCCGGATCGCGCGGCGACGTCGCGCCCTACACGGGTCTGGGCGCCGAACTGTGCCGGGCCGGATACGACGTTGCCCTCGCCACCACAGACACCTTCGCACCCCTCGTACGCGATGCAGGGCTGAAATTTCGCAGCCTCCCCGCCGACACACGGGTGCGTGGCGGCGTCACAGGGAAACGTGAACTTATGCGCACCGCTGCCGCGTTCATTACCGAACTCGGTCAGGGCTTCGCCGACGTGATGGACGATGGTGCGGACCTGCTCCTGCTGTCGACCACCACGGCACCGCTCGGCTGGCACCTCACCGAGGCCACGGGCACACCGAGCCTCGGCGTGTACCTCCAACCCACCGCACCGACCAGCGACTTCCCGCCCGTCGTCACAGGCTCCCGCTCACTGGGCCGTCTCGCCAACCGAGCAACCGGACGCTTCGCGCTGCGGATGGCCGACCGCGTCTACGAACAGGCTGTCGCAAAGCTGCGCCACCGCCTCCAGCTCCCCCCGGCCTCACCCTGCGAGATGCGTCAACGACAGGAACAGGCGAATTGGCCCATCTTGCACGGCTTCAGCACGGCCCTGGTGCCTCGCCCCTCCGACTGGCGCTCCGGCCTGGAGGTCGTGGGCAACTGGTGGCCCCGTCACGACGCGGCCGAACGGCTGCCTACTGAGCTGGAGGACTTCCTGCGTGCCGGACCCCGACCCGTCCTCATCGGCTTCGGCAGCATGGCGTCCGGCGACGGGGAACGGTTGAGCGAGATCGCTGTGCAAGCCCTGCGCCGCGCCGGGCTGCGCGGCATCCTCCAAGCCGGCAGCGCCGGGCTCGCCGCCGACGGGGACGACGTGCTCACCATCGGGGACGTACCGCACGCCTTGCTGTTCCCACGGCTGGCCGCGGTGGTCCACCATGGCGGGGCCGGCACCTCGGCCGCCGCCTTGCGCGCTGGAGTGCCCGCGGTCACCGTACCGGTGACAGCGGACCAGCCGTTCTGGGCAGGGCGACTTGCCGCCATAGGCGCCGCCACCGACCCAATCCCCTTCCGATCCCTCACCGCCGAACGGCTTGCCGACTCACTTCACCAAGTAGTGAAGCAGCAGGCACACAGTCGAGCCGCCGCAAAAGCGGCGCAACATCTGGTGACCGAGAACGGAGCTGGTCAGGCCCTCAAGGCCATCCGACAGCTGACCGATGGTTGACGCCAATCCGTTCCTCGTCCTGGTCACTGCGCTTCTTCAGTCTGGGCACCGATCGGGTGACGGCTGAGGGCACGTAACAGGCGAGGCCCCCAGGTTGTTGATGGAGTTGTCTGACGTCTCAACCAAGCGGCCCTGGAGGCCTCGTTGGTCATCAATCCTGCCGCACTCGACGTGCCCGCATGCGCTCGTGGAGTGGGTCACCATGCTCATCGTCACCCGCGAGGGAGACCGGCGCTGCAAGCTGCGACCGTCTGAACGCGCGATGTTGGTGCTCATGTACTTACGTGAGCACATCACGTTGGCACAGATCGCCGCAGGTTTCGGGATCAGCGAGTCCACCGTCCACGCCTACACCACCGCGGTCACCGATCTGCTAGCCGAGCGCGCTCCGGGCCTGCTCAAGACACTGCGTGAAGCCGACCCGGACTTCGTCCTGCTGGACGGCACTCTCGCCGAGTGCGACCGCGTCGGTGACGGGCTAATCCCCATCCTGGCCGACCTCGTGTCGAGCACGTCTTCGCCCGCATGAAGACCTGGAAGATCCTCCGCGACTGTCACCTCAAGGGCAACGGCGTCCACCACGCCATGCTCGGCGTCGCCCGCCTGCACAACCTCAACCTCTCCAGATAGATCGGCCGCCTCGCCACAACGGGCCCCCACTCGCCCGAGATCAAAGCGGGACAAGCCCTAAAAGTTGTTGCACAAGCTCTTGTGGTGGGCATCTCCCTTGTATGCGTGGGGTGTTGCGGGCTGAGACGTTGTGGGTGGAGACCTTCACCGGGCTGCGGATGGACCGGTTCGTGAAGCTGGTGAAGGTGGTGCGTGAACGTGGTGGCAACGGTCCCGGCGGAGGCCGGCCGTGGGCCCTGCCGTTGGCCGAGCGGGTGCTGTTGGTGGCCGTCTATTACCGGACCAACCTCACGATGCGCCAGCTCGCTCCGCTCTTCGGGGTCTGCCCGGCGACCGTCTGCCGGGTCATTCACCGGCTGCGCCCGCTGCTGGCGCTGGAGCCGGCCCCGCGGCCACTCACCGACACCGACCGGCTGTGGATCGTGGACGGCACCTTAATCCCGGTCCGCGACCGGGGCGTGGGCGCCTCGTCGCGCAACTACCGGTTCTCGGCGAACGTGCAGGTCATCATCGACGCCGACACCCGCCTGGTGATTGCTACCGCCCGCCCGGTGCCGGGCAACAAGGCCGACGCCCACGCCTGGCGCGAGTCCGACCTGCCCGCGAAAAGTGCGGGCGTCACGGTGTTGGCAGACGGCGCGTACTGGGGCACCGGCCTGGTGGTCCCGCACCGCAAACGGGCCAACCGCCCGCTGCTGCGCGGCCAGGAGGAGGACAACGCCGCACACCGCAAGGTCCGGGCCCGGGTCGAGCACACCTTCGCCCGGATGAAGAACTGGAAGATCCTCCGCGACTGCCGCCAGAAAGGACCCGGCCTCCACCACGCCGTCCAGGCCGTCGCCACCATGCACAACCTTGCCCTCGCCGGATGAATCCGCAGGCCAGAGCCGCCCACCGGCCTGCCCGCACCCACCCTTGTGCAACAACTTTTAGTCGTGCCCCCGGACCCCGAGCCGGCAGTCTCGCAAGGCCCGGGCATCTTCTCCGGCGAGGGCGACCGTACGACTCGCGGGGCCCGGCCCGGGACGCCGGGCCGGACCCCGCGGTTTTCACACACCGCTCCAACCGGGTGCCGGCGCCTATCGGGCGAGGGTGACCTTGATGGGGGTGTTGGGGCAGGTCACCGCGGTCTGTGCGAGTGCGTTCGCCTCGTCGGCGTCGACCGCCAGCTGCCACCGCATCTTGACCGCCGTCCAGTTCGCGACGTACGTGCACTGTGCGCCTTCGAACGGCGGCTGCGTAGGATTGCGACACTTCGAAGCACGAGTTACGGTGTATAACGTAAGTGTTCGCCAGTAAGGCGAATGTGTTCCGTCGCCGTCTCGAAAGGGCTGGATCATGGCTGCAGCACCGGGTTCACTTCACACTGTTCTGGGGGCCGGCCCTGCGGGCACCTCCGTCGCGCTGGAGCTCGCGCGGCGTGGGCACTCGGTCCGGCTCGTGGACCGCGGCGGTTCCGGTGAGCCGCTGGAGGGCATCGAGCGAGTCGCGGGGGACGTCGGCACGCTGGAGGGGGCGCTCGCGGCGATCGAGGGGGCGGACGTGGTGTACCACTGCGTCAATGTCGCCTACCACCTGCAGGTCGACGTCATGCCGGGCATTCAGGAGGCGGTCCTGGGCGCTGTGGAGCGGACCGGCGCGCGTCTGGTCGTCCTGGACACGCTGTACCCCTACGGCGAGACGCACGGCGAGGCCATGACGGAGGACACCCCGTGGCGGGCGACGACGGCCAAGGGCAAGATGCGTGCCACGCTGGACGAGAACTACCTCACCGCGCACAAGGAGGGCCGCGCGAGGGTCGTCCTGGGACGCTCGGCGGACTTCGTGGGCCCCCGGGTGCTGAACTCCACACTGGGCGGGGCGGTCTTCCCTGCCGCGCTCATGGGCGGCGAGGTCCTGGCGCTCGGCGACATCGACCTCAAGCACAGCTACACCAGCATCCTGGACGTGGCCCGGGGCCTGGCCACCCTCGGCGAGAACCCGGAAGGCGACGGCCGCGTGTGGCACCTGCCCACCGCCCCCGCCCGTACGACCCGGGAGATCTTCGGCGTGCTGGGCGGCCTGGTGGGCCACCCGCTGGAGAGCGTCGCGATGGACGAGCCCCGCCCGTTCGGTCCGTTCGACGAGACGTTCATGAACTCCTACGCCGAGCTGTTCTACCAGCACACCGAGCCGCAGACCATGGACTCCACCGCTATCCAGCAGAAGTTCGGCATCGAGCCCACCGCGATCGAGACGACCCTGACGGAGACCCTGGAGTGGTACCGGGGCTTCCTCGCCGCCCAGGCCAAGGGCTGAAACCCACACGTGCGCGCACAGGGCATGCCCTCGCCCGGCGGTGGACCCTAGGAGGGCGTCGACCTGTAGCGACAGCGATACATTGACGCAATTGGGATACCACCGAGCCGGGCGATCCGGTGCCAGCAGCAGGAGGTGTGGAATGGCGGCCCGCGTCAGCAGTCCGCGTGAGCGCTATCGCGAGCAGACCCGTGCGGAGATCAAGGAGGTTGCCGTCAGGCAGCTGGCCGCCGGCGGTGTCGAGGGCGTGGCACTCCTGCGGATCGCGAAGGAGATCGGGACGTCCGGTCCGGCGCTGTACCGCTACTTCGCCAGCCGCGACGAGCTCCTCGCGGAGCTGGTGCTCGACGCCTACCAGGGCGCGGCCGACGCCGTCCACGCGGTAGACACCCGAGAGGGCGGGCGGGCCGTGCTCCACGCCCTGACCGGCGCCTACCGGGCGTGGGCCGTGGCGCAGCCGCACCTCTACCTGCTCATCCAGGGCACCCCGGTGGCGGGTTTCACCGCGCCGGCCGAGACCGTGCTGAAGGCGCGCTCGGTCCTGGGACCGTTCCTGTCCGTCTTCGCCGAGGGGCGGCCGCCGGCCGCCGTGGACCCACTCCTTGAACAGCTGCGGACATGGCTGGACGAGGAGCCCGAGGTGGCGTCCTGGGTCCGGCAGTGGACGGACCGGCCCGCCGGACCAGCGGCGGCCGTCGCGCTCGCCGGTGCGGTGATGATCTGGCCGCAGATGCATGGCGCGGTCAGCCTGGAGATCGCGGGCCAGTTCACCGGCATGGGACACGACCCTGCCACCCTGCTCGACGTACAGACGGACCTCCTGGCCGGCACCTTCCAGCTCCCCTGACCGCCGGAGCCCCCTCGCCGATCAACGGAGCACCGCACCTCAGGCAGCCCCGCCGACACCCGTCGGCGGGGCTTTCCGCGCTGCGCGCGCGCTCCTCCGCGGCCACTCTGCCAGCGGGAAGGCACCACACGACGACATTTGCTTGCTTTGGCAAGTAGGTGCACACTGGTTATTGCTTAGGCAAGTAAGTTGTAGGTGCCGGCCCATGGGACGGCACTGCCAAATCTGTGAGGGATCTATGTCCAGTCAGTCGATCTCGCCCGTCCCGCCTGCCGAGGGGCATGCGGTCGAGGGGCTTCCGGGCTTCGCCCACCGTTATGCCGACGTGAACGGAGTCCGTCTGCATTACGTGGACGGCGGCAGCGGGGAGCCGGTGGTGCTGCTGCACGGCTGGCCTTTCACCTGGTTGGAGTTCCGTGCGACCATGCCGCTGCTGGCGGCAGCCGGGTACCGGGTCATCGCGCCGGACCTGCGCGGGTTCGGATTCTCCGACAAGCCCGAGTCCGGGTACCGGAAGGTGGATGTCGCCAGGGACGTTGCCGAGCTGATCGAGCAGCTCGGACTTCCGCCCGTGAACCTGGTGGGCCAGGACATCGGGATGATGGTCGCCTTCGCGCTGGCCGCCGCCCGCCCCGATCTGGTGAAGAAGGCCGTCCTCAACGAGGCTCTGATCCCCGGCTACGGTCTGGAGGACTACATGGACCCCGCCCGCGGCGGCTACCCCCACTTCGCATTCCACATGCAGGTCGACCTGGCGAGCATGCTGACCGAGGGCAAGGAGGCCGAGTACCTCCTGCCGCTGTGGGACGTGATGTCGGTGAGCCAGGACAAGTCCTGGACCCGGGAGCTGCTGGCCTCGTACCAGGCCCCGGGCGGCATGCGCGGCGGATTCCAGCACTACGGGACCCTGGTCCAGGACATCGATGACGCCCGTACCCTCCTCGGGGACGGCAAGCTCGCCATGCCGGTGCTCACTGTCAACGGCGAGCACGGCATCCCCGCCGCCCAGACCGCCGCCAGCGTGGCACGCGTGGCCGAGCCCTCCCGCTTCGAGCAGGACATCGCCCCCTCCAGCGCGCACACCCTGGGCGAGGACAACCCCGCCTGGTACGCCGCCCGCCTGGACCGCTTCTTCCGCAGCTGACTCGCTGTGCCGTGAGGGCGGAGAGCACGCGCCCGTCCGCGTGCGACTCCGCCCCTGCAGGAGCACCGCCCCTGCACATCTGGAGAGACTTTCATGAGTACCCCCCGTCCTCCTCGCGTCGCCGACGCGGGGCACGCCTCGCGCTGGAAAGCGCTTTTCTTCATCGCCCTGGCCCAGCTGATGGTCGTCCTGGACGCCACCATCGTGAACATCGCCCTGCCCTCCGCCCAGCAGGACCTGGGGCTCAGCGACAGCAACCGCCAGTGGGTCATCACCGCCTACGCCCTTGCCTTCGGCGGCCTGCTCCTGCTGGGTGGCCGGATATCGTCGATCTGGGGCCTGCGCAAGACGTTCTCCGTCGGACTGACCGGCTTCGCCCTGGCGTCCGCGCTCGGCGGCGTGGCGACCAATGAGGCCATGCTGCTGAGCGCCCGCGCTCTGCAAGGCGCGTTCGGGGCCCTGCTGGCGCCGGCCGCCATGGGCCTGCTCTCGGTCACCTTCAGCGACGCGCGTGAGCGGGCGAAGGCGTTCGGGATCTTCGGAGCGATCGCCGGCGGTGGAGGGGCGGTCGGCCTGATCCTGGGCGGCCTCCTCACGCAGTACCTGGACTGGCGCTGGACGTTCTTCGTCAACATCCCCTTCGCCGTCATCGCCGTGGCCGGCGCGGTGACCGTGATCCGGGACAACACCGACCGCTCCGAACACACCGCGCTCGACGTCCCGGGTGCCCTGCTCTCGACGCTCGGTATCGGCTTCCTCGTGTACGGCTTCACCGCGGCGGAGACCGACGGCTGGCTCAGCGTGGTGACCCTCGGATCGTTCGCAGCCGCCGTGGTGCTGCTCATCGCCTTCGTCGTCCGCCAGCGCACGACCCACTCGCCGCTGCTGCCCCTGCGTGTCGTCCTCGACCGCAACCGCGGCGGGGCCTACCTCTCGCTGGGCATGTCGCTGGCAGGAGTCTTCGCCGTCTTCCTGTTCCTGACCTACTACCTCCAGGTCGTCCGCGGCTACACCCCCGTCACCACCGGACTGGCCTTCATCCCGCTCATCGCCGGGATGATCGTCGGCAACA
Organism: Streptomyces sp. NPDC091272; assembly: GCF_044757485.1. Taxonomy (NCBI): domain Bacteria; kingdom Bacillati; phylum Actinomycetota; class Actinomycetes; order Kitasatosporales; family Streptomycetaceae; genus Streptomyces; species Streptomyces sp. NPDC091272. The sequence continues at coordinate 70,111 of NZ_JBIVVC010000012.1, read as the reverse complement.
CGCAGATCGGCGGGCGCCTGATGACCCGCGTCCGGCCCAGGCTGCTGATGTCCGGCGGTTTCCTGGCCGCGGCCCTGGGACTGTTCCTGCTGTCCACCATCGTCCTGGACACGTCCTACGCGGCCGTCATCCTCCCCGGCCAGCTGATCATGGGCCTCGGCCTGGGAGCGGCGTTCTCCCCTGCGATGAACCTCGCCACCCAGGGCCTGCGGCCCGAGGACGCCGGAGCGGCCTCCGCGATGGTGAACACCTCGCAGCAGATCGGCGGCGCCGTCGGCACCGCCCTGCTCAACACCATCGCCGCCTCGGCGACCGTCGCCTACCTCGACCAGCACACCTCCGGCGCCGCCCGTCAGAACCAGGCGCTGACCGAGGGATACAGCCAGGCGCTCCTCGTCGGTGCGGGAATCCTGCTCCTGTCGACGCTCGCCGCCGCCCTCTTCATCAACGCCGATGTCGTCCGCCAGCAGCCCCAGGAAGACCAGGAAGCCGTTCCCGCCCTGGCGCACTGACCCGCCAACCCGGAACGCGCGTTGTGGCCTGTCCCGCCGGAAACCGGCGGGGCAGGCCACATCGCGCTGCGGGCGGTCAGCCGCTCCCCTCGCCGGCGGTGCACGAGCCGTCGGGGATGAGATGGGCGGTCACGGCCCGCAGAGCGTCGGCGAGAGCCGGTGCCGAGCCCTCGGGCAGGTGGTCGAGGAAACGCCGGCGCGCACTCGCCTGGTGGGCGGAGCGGGCACCCTCCCAGCACGCCAAACCCTCCTTCGTGAGAACGGTGACGTTGCCACGCCCGTCGGAGCCGTCCCGCACCTTGGCCACCAGTGACTTGGATGCCAGCGCGGTGACGAGTCGGGTGATCCGGCTGGGTGTCAGTCCGGTGCGCACGGCGATCTCCGACATGCGCAGTCGGCGCCCCGGTGCCTCGTTCAGGACGCTGAGGACGGAGAACTCCGTCAATGGCAGGCGTGTCGCCTGCAGCATGTCCTCCTCCAGCAAGCGCGGCAGCGCATGGACCAGACGACCCAGCTCACGCCACACCTCCGCCTCCTGCGCCGACAGCACCGGATTCTTCTCCTCTGCGGACTCCGTCATCCCCCCAGTTTGCCATGTCCTTGCCTGAGCAAGTTACTGTTGTCTTTGCCTAGACAAATACACCCCCCCGAAGAGGGACTCCCTCCATGAAAATCCTTGTCCTCGGTGCCACCGGCTACGCCGGCTTCCACATCTCCCGCGCCCTGCGCCAGGAAGGCCATTCCGTCCTCGGCCTCACCCGCGACGCCACCAGCGCCCGCTCCAGGGAACTCCTCGTCGAGGAGGTCCGCCCCGTCGAAGGGCTGATGTCCGACCCCGACACCTACCGGGCGGCCCTGGAGGAGGCCGACGCCGTCGTGTGCGCCGCCCTCGACATGAACGACCCCCTCGGCAGCGACCGGCTCCTCTTCCGCACACTCCGCGAAGCCCAGGAGCGCACGGGGCGAAGCCGCCACCTGGTCTTCACCACCGGCATCACCTTCCTCGCCACCACCGGCGAGGTCTGGGACGAGAAGACCCCCGCCGACCCCGCCAACCCGCTCCACCTGCGCGCCCAGGCCGAACAGGACCTCGCCGACAGCGGCCTGCCCCACACCGTGCTGCGCCCTTCCTTCATCTACGGCGGCAGCGGACGCAGTTCGAAGACCGCCCAGTGGTTCGCCGCCGCCCGCAAGGGCGAGCCGGTCTTCTACGGCGACACCATCAAGCGCTACTCCTGGGTCCACATCGACGATCTCGCTGCTGCCTACGTCGCCGTCCTGCGGCGACCCGAAGCGTTCGACGGTCAGGTCTTCATGCTCGGCGACGAGCACCAGCCCGCTCTCCTCGATGTTCAGCGGGCATGCCTGAACGCTGCCGGCTACACCGGCAACATCGCCTTCCAGAGCGCGGAGGCAGGCGGCATGCTGGAGAGCTGCGCCGACCGTGACGAACTCGTCGACAGCACCAAGGCGCGCACCGTGCTCGGGTGGCAGCCGCGCCACCCGGGCATCCTGGAGGACACCCTCACCTACTACGCCGCGTGGGACCGAGCGCAGCCACAGAACTGATCCACACGCCACGATGGTTCAGAAGTCGCGTGCGGGACCCAGCCGGCCGGGCACCGGCCGTGAGGCGCGTCCCACGTGTTGAGCGGGCGGGGGCGGTGCTGTCCGGGTGGTCAGTTGAAGGACTGGCGTACTTGGTCCTGCAGGGTCGTTAGTTGATGTCGCGGTACCGGCCGTTTTCCGCGGCGCTGAAGGTCGGGGTGGTGGCGACGACGAGCTGATACCAGAGGCCGATCGCCGCTGCCGGGTCGTGCTCTCTACTGATCGCTTCGCGTAGTTCGTCGAGGGTGCCGCGGCTCTCGACGGTAAGGGGCAGCCGGTGACGCTGCTGATCTCTTCGGCGATCTGCTGGGGAGTGGCCTCGGTGGCGGCGAAGGTGCGCACGCCCGCGGGTGCGGTGTCGTCCAGGGCCAGGCGGGCGGTCAGGCGTGCGGTGTCCTCGACAGTGGTCATGTTCGAGGGTTCGTCGCCGGTACCCCAGCAGGCGACGGTCTGGTTGCCGTGGTCCACGATGCCGCCTGTAGGACTGACCATTTGTCAAGGAAGCCGCCCGTCAGAACGTGCAGCACCTCCAGGCCCAGGGTGTCGATGATCGCATCGGCCCGGCGCCTGGCGGCGAACATGGGAGCGCCCGGATCGGCTGCGAAGATGTCGATCGCGAAGTCCGAGGGGATCAACCGCCGCACCCCGCTGTGCTCAGCGGCCCGCGCCGGCTTCACCTGCCCGTCGGTGACGACGCTGTCGCCTCCCTGGACGGCGCTGACGACCACGTCCACGCCGGAGGTGGCCTCCGCGAGGGCGCCGTGATCTTGGAGGTCCCCGGGAACCACGACGGCCCCTTGCGCCACCAGATCGTCGATCCCGGCCTTCTTGGCAGGGTCGCCGAGGGACCCGTCCCGCACCAGGAGACCCAGTCTTCCGCCCTGCGCGACGGCGGGTTCGTTGAGCAGGGGCTTGCGTACGTTTTCCGGCGGTGCATGCCGAGCGTGCACCGCTCAGGGGGTGTCGGCGCGGCGGATGAGCCGGACGACCAGGATGACCCGATCGGTGACGGTGTCCTCTTAAGGTGCTGAAGGCGGGTGACTGCCGCGCGAAACGGGCGAAGGCCCTGTCGCGTTCAGCTCCGGGGAGTTCCTCGGCCGTGGCAGGAACCTTGCGCACGCCGCCGGGAGCCGGTACCTCGATGTCGATGTCGGGGTAGGCGCGGAGATTGCGGACCCACGCCGGGTCCTTCTGAGCGCCTCGGGCGGCCGCGACGACGAACCACGCTTCTCCGGCGGACAGGGACATGGCGGGCCTCACGCGTTCCTGGCCGGTCCCTGCTCCGATGGCGCGCATCAGGATCAGATTCGATCCGAATCCGGCAGAGCTCACGTGGCCGTTGTTGGCCCGGAACTCGGCAATGATGCTGTCGTTGAGATCGCGGTACTGGTCCACGAGAGCCTTCTGGGCATGCGGCGACGTCAGCCGTACCGGAGAACGGGTCACCGGCCGGCCTCCTGCGCCCGACCTGCACCCCACATAACTGTACGGACGCGTACAGAATTCCCGTTCCTGCCGATAGGATTCTTGCGGCAACCCGATGGCCCTATCCGGTGGGGCGCGGGGAAGTGCGCCCCGGGCCGCCTTCGGGCTCTCTCTGCGGGTTCTGCAGCAGGGGCAGCAGGACCTGGTCCACGAGGCGCTCCTGCTCGTCGCGGCCCGGCACCCGGCCGGTGAAGAGGGCATCGAAGAGCAGCTGCCCCAGGGTGAGCTTGAGGCAGGCGGGCACGTCGGCACCCGGTCGCAGCTCTCCGCGTCGGCGGGCCTGCTCCGCGATGGCCGCACCGATCTCGCGGCTGGTGCGCTCCATCTGTGACCGGGCCGCATCGCGCAGGCCCTGGTGGTCGCGCACGGCCTCGACCAGGCTCACCAGCGAGACCCCGTTCCTGCCGCGCAGCGCAGCGGCCACTTCGCCCGTCGTGGCGAGCAGGTCCTGGCGCAGGCTGCCGGTGTCGGGGGTGACCACGACGCGCCCCTCCGACTGCCTGCGCAGCGCCTCGGCGACCATCTCGTCCTTGGTCTTCCACTTGCCGTAGATCGTCGCCTTGGACGCGCGGGCGCGGGCTGCCACGGCGTCGACCGTCAGCGCCTCGAAGCCTGCCTCGGCCACCAGCTCCAACGCGACCGTCAGGATCGCGTTCTCGCGGGCGCGGCCCCGCTTCGGTGAGCCGGCAATGGCGGCGCTGTCGGCCGGCGGGGTGGAGGAAGGGCTGGTGGGAGGCACGGGATCACCTTACGGCCGGGCGGTACACGAAGGGGCGGCGCCTCGCAGGAATAGTGAACGGTGTCGTACAGTTTTATCGAGCAAGGTTCTGTACGTCAGCGTACAGAAATGGCACGCCTGCCGTGCAGCGCGCGCTTATCCGTTTCCCCAGGGAAGGCACCACCATGACCACCGCTTTTGATCCGATCAAGGTCGGCCCCTACGAGCTGAAGAACCGCGTCGCGATGGCTCCGATGACTCGCAGCCGCGCCTACGGCCCCGACCGCAGCCCCTCTCCGATGGCCGCCGAGTACTACGCCCAGCGCGCGAGCGCCGGCCTGATCGTCACCGAGGGCACCCAGCCCAACGTGATCGGCCAGGGTTACCCCTTCACCCCCGGCCTCCACAACGACACCCAGGTCCAGGCATGGCGCCGGGTCACCGAGGCCGTCCACGCCAAGGGCGGCGTGATCTTCGCCCAGCTCATGCACACCGGCCGCATCGGCCACCCGGCCAACTACGACACCCCCCTCACCCCCGCCGGCCCCTCCGCCGTCCAGGCCGCCGGGCAGACCTTCACTCCCGAAGGCATGAAGGACTTCGTCGTACCGGTCGAGATGACCGCCGACGACATCCGCCAGACCATCGAGGACTTCGCCACCGCCGCGCGCAACGCGATCGCCGCCGGATTCGACGGCGTCGAGATCCACGGCGCGAACGGCTACCTGCTGCAGCAGTTCCTGTCCACCAACGCCAACACCCGTACCGACGAGTGGGGCGGCAGCTCCCACAACCGGACCCGCTTCACCGCCGAGGTCGTCGAAGCCGTCGCCGCCGCGATCGGCGCAAACCGGACCGGGCTGCGCATCTCCCCGGCCAACCCCTTCAACGACATCGTCGAGGACGACTACACCGAGACCTACCCCCTGCTCCTGGAATCGATAAACCCTCTGGGGCTGGCCTACCTCCACGTCATGGAGACCATGGCCCCCGACTTCACTCCCGTCCTGCGCGAGCAGTGGAACGGCGTCTTCATGCTCAACCCCGCCACCCCCGGCTCGCGCGCCGGCACCGAGCAACTGCCCCTCATCGAGAACGGCGCGGCCGACATCCTCTCCTTCGGCCAGCTCTTCATGGCCAACCCCGACCTCCCCCACCGCCTCGCCACCGGAGCACCCCTCACTGAAGCCGACATGAGCAAGGCATACGGCGGCGACGCCGCCGGCTACACCGACTACCTCACCCTCGAGAACAGCTGAACCCTTCTACAGGTGAAGTCGAATCGAGCCTGAGCCCACCACCAACTGCCTGCCCGCCCGCCGCCCTCAGGCGCGGGCGGGCAGTCCCGGTCAAGTTCGGCTGCATCCGGGGCGCTCACTGCACTGAGACCGTGGCCCCCCGTGACGGCGCGATCGGAGCGGGCGTTCAGCGTCCGGCGGTCTGCAACCGGGCGATCCCCTCGTCCAGGGCGGCCTCCAGGTGGGTGCTGGTGCCAGTGGCCACAAGCAGGACCACCCCGCCCTGGATGCCGGCCAGCAGGGCGGCCGCGCTGCGGTCGGCGTCCAGGGCGCGCGGTACCAGCCCGGCGGCTCGCAGGGCCCGCACCCCGGCGGCCAGCTTCGCCTGCCACTGGGCGGTGAGCTGCGTGACGACGGCCTGAGCGCCGGGGGTGGAGCGGCCGGCGCGGGCGAGGACGGTGTGCAGGGGGCAGTTGGGTCCCTGCTCGGTGTAGCGGGTCACCACCCGGTCGCGCCAGGCGTTCCAGGAGGCCCAGGTGGACAGGTTGTCCAGCTCGGGCTGCTGGTCGGCCAGGACACGCCCGGCCTCGTGCTGTGCGACGGCCAGCAGCAGCTCTTCCTTCCCGCCGGGGAAGTAGTGGAAGAGCTGGCTCTTGCTGGTCGCGGTACGCGTGAGGACGTCGTCCAGGGTGAGGTCGGCGCCGTGCTGACGGAGCTCGGCCGCCGTGCCCTCCACGATCCGCCGCCGCGTCCTGGCCCCGCGGGGGGTGCTGCCCGCCCCGCTCACGGCACCAGAAGGAGTTTGCCCTGGGTGCGGCGGGACTCCAGATCCATGTGGGCCCGGGCGGCTTCGCGCAGCGGGTAGCGGGCTCCGACGGTGACCTTCAGGCGGCCGGCCAGGACGTGGTCGAACAGTTCCGCGCCGCGTCGGCGGAGCGCTTCGGGGGTGCGGACGTGGTCGCCGACCTTCGGTGCGGTCAACAGAATGCTGTTCTGCAGGTCGGTCGTCTTCAGGGTGGGGACGCCCATGTACGGGCCGTAGTAGGCGAGGGTGCCGTGGACACGCAGGCTGGCCAGCGAGGAGCGGAACGTCTCGGAGCCGGCACCGTCGTAGGCCACGTGCACGCCCTGTCCGTCGGTCAGTTCGCGTACGCGGCCCTCGAAGCCGCCGCCGCTGTGGACCAGTACGTGTTCGGCGCCCGCAGCGCGCGCCGCTTCCTCCTTCTCCGGCCGCGACACGATGCCGATGACGTGGCCGCCGCGGGCCCGGATGAGCTGGGCGAGGAGCTGGCCCACGCCGCCGGCGGCGGCGTGGACGAGGGCAGTGTCGCCCGGGCGGACGTCGTAGGTTTCGGTGGTGAAGTGGTTCGCGGTAAGGCCCTGCATGAGCAGGCCTGCGGCGGTGTCGTCGCCGACGCCGTCGGGCACCGGGACCAGGGACGTGGCGGGAACGGCCAGGTACTCGGCGTAGCTGCCGGGGTGGTAGAACCAGGCGACCCGCTGCCCCGGGGTGAATTCCTCGGCGCCGGGTCCGGTTTCCACCACGCGGCCGACGCCCTCGACGCCGATGCCGCCGGGGAAGTTCCAGCCGGGGGTCGGAGTGGTGCGCACACCGGTGTCCATGTAGTTGACGCCGGAGGCGATCAGCTGGACGAGGACATCCCCGGGCCCGGGAACCGGCCGCGGCACTTCACGCCACTGCATGACTTCGGGGCTGCCGTAGTCCTCGACGATGATGGCGTGCATACGAAAACACTCCTTTACAAGCGATGTGCCCAAGTTTGTTACTCGGGCTCATCGAGCCTAGGAAGCTCCGAATTGGACTCGCAAGTCCAATCGGAGACCAGTCAGGCGCCCGGCCCATCAGCCGCCAGGGGCGCCCATCCACGTAGCCGGTCTGGCAAAAGCAGTCGTTGAGCTGACCGATCGCGGCGGCATCCCGGTCCCGCTAGCCTGCCCAACCGTCCCCTCGGCGTCATGAACGCCGCCACCGCTGGAACTCCAGTACGTCTGATTCCGTCGGACAAGGGCGCCCCGTCCCCGAGATCGCGAAGAAGCTGACTATCGAGGTCGGCAAGAACGCGGGCAAGTCCCCGTCGGTCGCCTCGTTCTACCGGGCGCTCGCCGAAGCCGAGGCCACCGCGGCCGACGACGGCCTGCCCCTGCGGTCCAAGCCCGTATGCATCCGCCGGCCCGAGGACCCGCTCACACCCGAAGAGATCAACCTCCGCGAACGGCTCCAATCCCGGCCCCACCCGAACGCCGAGATGCGGTAGGCCTGCCCACGACCTGCCCCGATCCCATGATCACCGCCTTAGCGTTAACCGCTGTACCGCTGTTCCTACCGACGCCAATTGCATCAGATGCGAATAGGCGACATCCGTCCTGGAGATTGGCCATGAAGCGCATGGACCTGGTCTCACCAGGGGCGTTGCCCTCGGAGTCACGGTAGCGGTCTCCTCGGCGGACATCTGCACCAGGAAACACCCTGGCGAACTGTCGTCCACCTGCGTGACCTTTTGATGGACAGCGGCGTCCTGCCGCGTGTCGACCGGCAGCTCATGCTCTATCAGCGTTGGCTGACTGAACGGCTCGCCACCGTTGAGGACCCCGAACAACGTCGCCATCTGCAGCACTTCGCCGTCTGGCACCAGATGCGGCGCCTGCGGAGCAAGGCGGAGAAAGGGCCGTTGGGACGCTCCCAGACGAGCCAGACGAAGCAGGAGATCACCCAGGCTAGTGCGTTCCTCATCTGGCTTGCCGACCGAGGCCGCACCATCGAACACTGCCAGCAGGCCGACCTCGACGCCTGGCACACGGAGAAGCTGGCCACCCGGCGCCCGGCCCAGACGTTACTGCGCTGGTGCATGAAGACGAACCGGATGTCCCGCCTCACCCTGCCACCCCAGGTCATCAACCAGGACCAAGCGCCGCTGCACCAGCATCGCCGACTCGCCATTCTCCGGCAGGCACTCAACGACGCTCTGTCCCTGCGGGCCCGGGTCGCCGCCGCGCTCGTTCTCCTCTACGCGCAACCCGTCACCAGCATCGTCCGCCTCACGGTGGACGACGTCCTCGACTACGGGGCCACCGTCGCCGTCCGGCTGGGAGATTCGCCGTCCCCGCTTCCGGAGCCCGTCGCTGACCTCATGCGGACCTAGATCCAGTCTCGCCAGCACCTGCCCTACGCCAGCAGCAGAAGCTCACAGTGGCTCTTCCCCGGCCGCCAGCCCGGACAGCCCATGAAACCGGTCAGCCTCCTAGTCCACCTGCGAGAGATCGGCGTCCCGCCGCAACGCGGCAGGACCTCCGCGATCCGACAACTCGTCCTCCCGGCCCCTGCACCCGTCATCGCGAAGGCACTCGGCTACCACGATAAGACAGCCACCCGCCTGGTCACCGAAGCCGGAGGCACCTGGAGCCGATACGCCCCTGGCGACCACTCACGGTGACGTCAGGATTGACCTCACTGAGTCCAATTGTGGAAGCGCGCCCGCTTGGGACCGCACGCGCCGTCGGCGAGGGCTTTGTCGTGAGACCGCTGCACGGCGGCGTCGGGTTCGGCCTTCGGTGCATTCATGGGGATGTAGGCCCCGGAGTAGACGACGCACGACGAGTCGTAGACCGGCCACAGCGCCCATGACGCGAACGCGACGACGGCGGCGATCACTGTGAGAGGGCGGCGTCTCTCGTCTGCTGATGTGGCCGAAACCTGGCTGGACCTCCTGCGAGGGGTAGGCGAAACATTCCCCTGCTCGTGATGGCTAAGGGGGTAGCCGTGGGCTACGAGTCGTCTTCGGGGCTCGGTTCGTCCTGGAGGGCTGGCCCGGGACCAAAATCGTTGGGGAGTTCGCTTTCGACGGAGTGGAAGGTGATCCCGGCAGGCAAGCGGGGATCGCGGCGGGTGTCCTCGCTCTCGGGATCCAGGAGGCTCTGGGGATCCAGGAGGAAGGCGCCATCGGTATCCAGGGCGACGGAGCCGTCGGCGTACTGAACCTCCTCGACGCCGGTGACGGCGTCGAGGCCGGCGGCCAGCGTGCCACTGCCCGAGGTGCCCCACCTCACCTCGGTGATGGCGACGGTAATCATGGATTCCCGGTCGGGTCGATGACGGGCACGTCCAGGTCGACGGTGGTGGCGCCTGGGTCGATCTGGACGGTGTAGGAAGCGGACTTACTGTTGGCAGGGTTCCCGACGTCGGAGAATGTCGCCTTGATATCCGCGAGGACCTGCCCGTCCAGGGATCCGCCGGAGACCACCAGTACCTGCTTCTCAGGGACCTGATGGTAGGTATCACCTGCCTCATATCCTGCGACGTGTACCCGCGCGCGGTGAGCGCCCAAGGTCTTGCGCTGCATGCCTTCACGGGCCACCGTGGCCGTCACCGTCGGGACCGGCTCGTCGGGGGTGCCTTCGGCGAACTTCTCCCTGACCGACACGACGGTGACATCGCTGTAGGAGACGGAATAGATGTTGCCGAGCGTGTCCTGCTCCTGCACGAACTCTCCCTGGAATGGGGGGGACATGGATCGGCCTGGGTGTAAAGACACGGGAAACTGCCGCAGCCAGTGCCGGCATAGATTCTCCCCAGAGTTCTGGCGCATTGTGCAAGATCGACAAACCCCGTGCCGCTGAGGCCGCCGTGCACGACATGATCGACGGCCCTCTCTCGGAAACTGCGAGGTAAGTCCGGACAGATCCGGCCGCCACCGTTCGGATCTACTTCGTAGCGCACACGTCGAAGTGGTCCGGTCCTGTGATCTTCAACCGGACAGGCAGGGGAGATCACGAATGCCCGGTCGAGCACCTCCGGAGAGGTTACTGAGAGTGGTCAACTAACTGGCCGTACGTGGGGAATTTCCACTCGCCGCTGTCACTTGTGCCAGCAGACGATGGCACCTTCGACGACCACACACGGTGACACCACGACTGACCTCACCGAGGAATACACGACACCTCAACAGGTGGGCCTACCAGTCCCAAGGCCGGGTGAGGGCGCGGACGTGGTCGGGCGTCCACCAGCGGGTGAGGGCGGCGAACGCCGGCTGGTAGAAGGTGGCCGTCATGGCGATACCGGTGAGGAGCCAGCCGGCGGTGAACACGGGCAGGTTGGGCGCGTGGGCGACGATGAGGATGCTCAGGACGCCGAGGGCGGATCCGCCGGTCATGACAGTGCGGGGGCCGCGGTGGTCGATGATGCGGCCGACGCGGATACCGGCGAAGGCGGAGACGAGCAGGGCGGCGGAGAATGCCGCGGTGGTCGCCCCGGCGGGCCAGCCGGTTGCCGCGGTGGTCTGCGGGTTCAGGACGGGGAAGGCGTAGAAGACCATTTCCCCAGCTGGTGATCTGTGTGGCGCACAGGGCGGGCAGCACGGCGCGGGGCCGCGACCGGTCCCCTGTTCAGGTCGCGACCCCGGCCGTATCGAGGCGGGTCACGGGTGTCAGCAGCCGCCGGTGGTGGGGGCGGTGCCGATCTGCACGGTGGCCGGTGCGGCGCAGCAGCCGTCCCCGTCCTCAGCCCCGGGTGCCGGGGCAGCTTGCGGGTCGTCGAAGAGTCCGGCGCCGCCGCACACCCCGGTCTCCGGGAGGGTCAGCTCGACGCGGTCGGCGGCTTCCTGGTCTCCGGCGAGGGCGGCAGCGATCGAGCGGACCTGCTCGTAGCCGGTCATGGCGAGAAAGGTGGGGGCGCGGCCGTAGGACTTCATGCCGGCGAGGTAGAGGCCCTGTTCGGGGTGGGAGAGCTCGCCGGCGCCGTGCGGGTAGATGGTGCCGCAGGAGTGCTGGTTGGGGTCGATCAGCGGGGCCAGCGCGGTGGGTGCCTGGAGGCGTTCGTCGAGGCCGAGGCGCAGTTCGTCCAGGAAGGAGAGGTCCGGGCGCAGGCCGGTCAGGACGATGACTTCGTCGACCGTGTCGAGGCGGCGGCCGTCCTCGGCGACGAGGATGATCTGCTCGCCGTCGGGTTCCAGAGCGGTGGTGCGGAATCCGGTGACGGCGGTGGCGTGTCCGTCGTCGACGGCCGCTTTCGCGGCCAGGCCGAGGGCGCCGCGGGCGGGGAGCTGGTCGGCGCTGCCGCCGCCGAAGGTGGACCCGCTGATCCCGCGCCGCAGGACCCACACCGAGTGCGTGCCTTCGGTGTCCTTGGCCAGGCGGGCCAGGGCAGCGAGTGCGGTGAACGCGGAGGCGCCGGAGCCGATGACCGCGGTGCGCTTACCGGTGTAGCGGGCCTTGACCGCAGGGTCGTTGAGGTCGGGGATGCGGTAGGAGACGCGGTCGGCGGCGGCGCGCTCTCCTAGGGCGGGCAGGCCGTCGGCGCCGATGGGGCTGGGGGTGGCCCAGGTGCCGGAGGCGTCGATGACCGCGGTGGCCAGCAGGCGCTCCTCGCGGCCGTCTGCGTGGGTGACGTGGACGGTGAAGGGCTGGGTGTCCCGGTCGGCGTCGACGATGCGGTCGCGGCCGAGCCGGGAGACGCCGGTCACCTTCGCGCCGTACCGAACACGGTCGCCGAGGGCGTCGGCGAGCGGCTGGAGGTACAGCGTCACCCAGTCGCCGCCGGTCGGGTACGTTCCGCCGTCGGGCTTGACCCAGCCGGTGGGGGCGAGCAGCTTCTCCGCTGCGGTGTCGACGAGTTCGGCCCAGGTGGAGAACAGCCGCACATACCCCCACTCCCGCACGGCGGCGCCCGCCGCCGTTCCTGCTTCCAGGACGAGGGGAGTGAGGCCGCGTGCGGTGAGGTGGGCGGCGGCGGCCAGGCCGACGGGGCCGGCTCCGATCACCACGGTGGGAAGGGTGGTGGTGGACGCGTTCATGAGGACTCCCCCAAGTCTTTAAGTCTTTGCATCGATGTCTGTCGATGGCTTGCGCCGTCAGCATCGCACCTGATTCGATGTTGGTCAACATAGATGTTTGCCGAATCAGCGGGGTTTTTCATGGCGTTTCCCGATGTCGCAATCATCGGGGGCAGCCAGTCCGGCCTGGCTGCCGCCCGGAGCCTGCGGCTGCTCGGGCTCGCGCCGGTGGTCCTGGAAGCATCCGGCAGTCCCGCGGGGTCATGGCACCCCCGGAAGTTCGAGGGCCAGCGTGTCGTGGTGGTCGGCGGCGGGAACTCTGCCGTGCAGATCGCGCACGAACTTGCCGCCACCTCCCGCGTCACCCTCGCCTCCCGGGCGCCGCTGTCCTTCCTCGACCAGGTCCGCGACGCCCGCGACGTCCACCACTGGCTCACCTCCACCGGGTTCGACGAGCTGCCCGCCCCCTGGCTCGCCCCCCACGTGAGCGGCACGCTCGTCCTGGACGACGGCCGCTACCGCACGGCCCTGAAGAACGGGCGCTTCGAGCGCCGGGAAATGTTTGCCGCACTGGACGGCCCGCACGTTGTGTGGAGCGAAGCCGAACGCGAGCGGGTGGACGTGGTGCTGCTGGCCACCGGCTGCCGCCCGCACCTGGACTACCTGACCGCCCTCGGCGCCCTGGACGGCGACGGAATGCCCTTGCAGGCCGGAGGGCTTTCCCTCACCCACCCCGGACTGGCCTACCTGGGCCTGGAGTTCCAGTGGTCCTTCTCCTCCAACACCCTGCGCGGCTTGGCCCGCGACGCCGCGTACGTAAGCGGCCCGCTCGCCGCGCACGTCCGCAGGGCGCCCGCCGCCGTGGGGCTCTGAGACCGGTGAGCGGGCAGTCGGCACGGGGCGACGGGTCCGGCCTCTGCCGCTGTGATTCGACATGTGTCAACATAGACACATGTCGAATGATCGCGCGTTGCCCCTGCTGGAGCCGGACGTGCAGCCCTGCTGCCCGCCCCTGAACGAGCGCCCGCTGACCGCTGAGGAAGCGGTCCGTACGGCGGCGATGTTCAAGGCGCTGGGTGACCCGGTGCGGCTGCGCCTGTTCTCCGCTGTCGCTTCCCATGAGGGCGGAGAAGCATGCGTGTGCGATATCTCTGACGTGGGGGTGTCGCAGCCGACGGTCTCCCACCACCTCAAGAAGCTCAAGGTCGCGGGTCTGCTGACCTCCGAGCGGCGCGGGACGTGGGTCTACTACCGGGTCGAGCCCAGCGTGCTGGCCGCCATGGGTCAGTTGCTGACCTCCGCCGCCCGCTGAACCGTGCCCCTGTCCGCCCCCGGATGAGTCCCCTGAAGGAGCCTTTCGTGTCCTACCCCGCCGTGTCGGTGACCGTTGTGCCGCTGGAGCCTGCGCACGCCGCACAGGTGCGGGAGATCTACCAGGCAGGAATTGACGAGGGCCACGCCACCTTCGAGACCATCGCCCCCACCTGGGACGTCTTCGATGCCGGCAAGCTGCCCGAGCACCGCTTCGCCGCCCTCGACGAGGACGGAAACCTCCTGGGGTGGGCCGCGGTGAGCCGGGTCTCCGAGCGGAGCGCGTACGCCGGGGTGGTCGAGCACTCGGTGTACGTCCACCCGCGCGCACGCGGTCGCGGCGTGGCATCCGTCCTGCTCACGACGCTGATCAACTCTACGGAGGCGGCCGGGATCTGGACGCTCCAGGCCGGCATCTTCCCGGAGAACAGTGCCAGCCTCGCCCTCCACCGGCGGGCAGGTTTCCGTGTCATCGGCACCCGCGAGCGTATCGGACGCCACCACGGGGCCTGGCGTGACGTGATGCTGCTGGAGCGTCGCAGCCCGGCAGTGACCTGACCCCTCCTCACCGCTGAACCGGCCAAAGAGCGCGGCGAGTTGTCAATGGGGGCGGGGATGATGTCCGAGTGAGCATCAACATCGCCTGGGCCCGCGCCGAGCTGGCCGAATTCTGAGGATCACCGAGTACTTCCTGCCTCCACCCCCGGCGGAGCCACTGACGCTCATATCGAGCAGCGATATGCAGGCCCGGGAAACGGCGGACGCGGCCGTCGCCAGTGCGCAGGTTGTGGAGCAGATCCTGAAGCTGGTTCTTCCGCGCTGGCGCACCGAGCTCGCCCGGCCGCAGAATTTGGGGGCAGAGCGCTGGTCCCAGCACCGGGAGGCCGCCCAACGGGCCGACGCGATGCTGGCTCGGGATGCGGAAATCCGCACGAATCTCGGCGACAACGCACCCCGGCTCAGCGCGTCCGCCCTCCACCCGTGGGTGTGGGACGGGGCCCGCTCCCTGTGGGCCAGCAAGCACTACCGCGAAGCGGTGACCTCGGCCGCGAAGAAGGTCAACGCGGAAACCCAGAACAAGGCGGGCCGCCGGGATGCGGGCGAGACACCCCTGTTCCAGAGCCTGTTCGCCAAGGAGCCGCCGAAGGCGGGGCAGCCGCGGCTGCGGCTGCGCCCCGATGACGGCAGCGATACTTTCCGCAGCGTGCACCGCCTTGGTTCCAGCGGTCATCCAGGTAGGGCTTGAAGGCGTCGAGTTTGGATGGCCGGCCTTGCCACTGCCCGTGGAACAGTTCCTCCGGGGTTGTTGCGTCGGCGAGAAGCTTGACGGTGCGGGAGGTCATATGGAGTTGGCGGCCGATCGCCCTCCGGCTGAGCTCGGCTGCCAGTAGTTCGTGGACGGTCGCGTGCTTGTCGCGGGTGCGGTCAGCGAAGCGATGTCCCCTTGGCCAGGGCGAGTCGGAGGGGTCTTCGAGCTTCTTCGGCTCGGGGGCCGGCTCGGCTGGATCCGGCGCCAGGACCTGCAGGCATCCGCGGTGGTCTGCAACGCACCGCTCGGCGGCCTCGCTCAGGTTGTGCCAAAGATGCCACCGGTCCGCGACCGGCACCGCTTGTGGTGCCCCGGCCGTGGCACCTTCGGCGAAGAACGGTGCACGATCGCGGCAGACCACCTCCACCCCGGGCCGTTTCGCGAGGCAAGCCGCGAGGCTGGACGCCTCCCGGTCGGGCGGCAGGTCCGCTGGACGCCGGCTTTCGACGTCGACCAGGACAGTCCCGTAGTGGCGGCCTTTGCGGGTCGCGTACTCATCGACGCCGATCACCCGCGGGGCCGGAACTTCGGGGTCGGGTAACGCTTCGACCAGCCGCAGCACCGTGCTGCGGCTTACGGACAGGCCGATCACGCGCGCCAGGCGGGCACCGGCCCGGCCGGCGAGCGCGAGGCCGACCGCGGCCAGCGTCGACCGCAGGCGCTCGGTCCGCCGGCCGTACCGACGCGTCAACCCTGGCAGCTGTTCAGCGAAGGTCCGCTGCCCGCACGAGATGACCGGGCAGAGGAACCTGCGGACTCGCAAACAGAGAGCGACCTGTCTGCCTCCGCTGGGCACATCAGCGGGAAAGCGCAGGTACGAGCTGTGAACCCGCCGTGACCAGCTCCCGCATCCGGGACAGACAGCCCCGGCCAGCGTGCTTCGGGCCTCTATCCGTACCGCCTCGTCGTTCACGTCGACCGCCAGCACCACCACGTCCGCGATCGACGGGAACAGCAACTCCTCCAGCCGGAGCACCACTTCTTCCACGGGCCGAACTGTCAGCCACACCCCACCCGGTACGGGTCAATTCCGGGCAACTTCCCCACGGCCCGCTCACCCAACAACCGTCACTCAGCGTGCAAGCTCCACGGAAAGTGAGCCAGAACCCGAGTTTTGACGGCGCTTCACGTTGCAGTCGTGTCCGTCGCCGGGCAGGCCCATGACGTTCAGCACCGGTTCCTGGCCCTCAGGGATCTCGAAGGTGAAGTTTGCTGCTGTCGGGATCACCACGAGCGAGCACTGGTCGGCGAAGGTAAGCGGCGCATACGGCTCCCAGGAACAGCCAGCCTTGTCCAAGGCGGAAATGACGTCCCCGTGGCTGAGTCCTGCTGGGAAGGTTCCCGTCCCATCGACCACTGACGGGGGGAGTTCGACGACGTCACGCCAGGTCTGGACGCAGATGAGAGACACCTTGCGGCAGCGGCAGACACTCAGCTCAAGATCTCCGTAGGCGAAGAGCCTCGGCCACTTTCTGTTCCGACCCATCGTTCCGATCTCCCACGGCTCGCCGAGAGCTGCGGTCACGTCGCTCCAATCGGCTCCGCTGAACACCGGGCCCAGTCGGCCCGTCTTCGCCATGCTGGTCAGGACTTCGAGAATCTCCACGAGGCGGAGCGTGACAGGTGTCCTGACCAGCAGTCCAGCGGTTTCAGGGGGTCAGCCCGCTGTGGTTTGTTCGGCTCGGGCCCGGGTGCTGGCGAGGCGGTAGAAGTCGGTGCCGGTCTCGATGATGGTGCCGTTGAAGGTCAGGCGGTCGACGATGGCCGCGCAGAGGCGGGGGTCGGTGAAGGTCTTCGTCCAGCCGCCGAAGGACTCGTTGGAGGCGATGGCGACGCTGTTCTTCTCCTCGCGTTCGGTCAGCACCTGGAAGAGGAGCTCGGCGCCGTGCCGGTCGAGTTCCATGTAGCCGAGCTCGTCGATACAGAGGAGATCGACGCGCCCGTATCGGGCGATGGTCTTGTTCACCTGCTTCTCGTCGGCGGCCTCGACCAGCTCGTTCACCAGCTTCGTGGCCAGCGTGTAACGGACCCGGTAGCCCTTCATCGCGGCCTCGGTGCCCAGTGCGATGAGCATGTGGGACTTGCCGGTTCCGGAGTCCCCGATCAGACAGAGCGGCTGGCTCTTCTTGATCCACTCGCAGCTGGCGAGAGTGTGGACGGTGGCGGCGTCGATGTTCGAGTTGGCGTCGAAGTCAAAGGACCGTAGAGACTTCTCCCGTGGGAAGCCCGCGGCCTTGATCCGTCGTTCCGAACGACGCCTGGCCCGGTCGTCGCACTCGGTCATCAGTAGCTCGGCGAGGAAGCCGCGGTAGGTCATCTGGTCCTTGATCGCCCGGTCGGCGATCTCGGTGAACTCGTTGCGGATCGACGGAAGCCGCAGCAGGCGGCAGGCGGTGTCGATCGCCGCGTCGGCGGCCTGCTCGGTCAAGCCTCGCTGGCGGGGCAGGGTCACTGGGCTTCTCCCTCAAGGTGGCCGCCGCCGCTGGTGCGACGGCGTCGTAGCAGTTGGTCG
This sequence comes from Streptomyces sp. NPDC091272, assembly GCF_044757485.1. Lineage (NCBI taxonomy): Bacteria > Bacillati > Actinomycetota > Actinomycetes > Kitasatosporales > Streptomycetaceae > Streptomyces > Streptomyces sp. NPDC091272. The sequence goes on along the minus strand of NZ_JBIVVC010000012.1, from coordinate 52,633 downwards.
TAGGGGGTCACCGACGGGAGCGGCCGGGTGTCCGGCGGAAGGTGAGCAAGCCGCCACTCGTGCAGCGACGTGACAGTCGCCGACGTCTCACCAGGCATCTGGGGAATGGATGTGCCGGTGACCGGCGCGTCTTCCGCCTGGGCGGCCATGCGAGCCTCCAGGGCGACAGCGTCGGCGGTCAGGGCCCCGGCCCGCAGGGCGGTGGCCAGCCCCGCGACGACATGCTCGTGGGCGAGGTGGCGATTCAGCAGCAGGACCTCGATCAGCGCTCGGGTGCCGTCCCGCTCGCCGTGGACCTTGCGGGCCCGAACCCACCAGGCGTCGTGGACCGGGGTGAACTTGCCCGCCGACCTGGCCTGCTCCAGGGCCGTGGCGCCGGGGAAAGCGCCGGGCTTGCGGATGAGGGCTTCGAGGTAGTGGTCCAGGCCCAGGCGCAACCCGCCCTTCGCGATCAGTCTTTCGTGTCGGGCCACCTCGACGTTCCTGTCGTAAACCACCAGGTGAGAGGCGTGCAGCATGACGCGGACCCGTTTCCCGATGAACCGGGTCGGGACCGAGTAGCGGTTGGTCCGGACGTTGATCTGGCTGTAGCGGTCGACCCGTGGTGTGAACAGTCGGCCCGTCTCGAAGGGCTCCTCAGGCAGTGGCATCAGCAGCTGCTTTTCGTCGGCGAAGTACTCGTCCACGGTCCGAGGCCGCGAGCCGATCCGGCGGTGCCCGTCGTGCAGGTCCCACTGGTCGACCATCTCGTTGAGCTCGGCGAGGGAGTCGACTTCCGGGACCGGGATGAAGTGGTTGCGGCGGAAGTAGCCGATCATGCCCTCGACGCCGCCCTTCTCGTGGGCGCCTTCGATGCCGGGGCGGCAGTAGAAGCTTTTGATGTTGAAGTGCGAGCGGAAAGCGATCCACCGGTCGGTCTCCACCCTCGCCCGGCTCAGCCCCAGCACCTGGGCGACGGCCGACTTCAAGTTGTCGTAGCGGATCTTGGTCCGGGGAACACCGCCCAGCGTCCGAAGCGCGTGCACGTGCCCCTCGAAGAACGCTTCCTGGCCGCATGAGGCGAACACCCGGTGAACGGCCTTGCCCGAGTAGGACAGGCGAAGCGAGAATAGGTAGCAGGTCACCAGCTCGCCAGACGCACCGTCACGTCGCCGAAGTCGACCTCCGCCTCGTGACCAGGCAGATGGGACTGGGGCACGAACGCTTCCACCGGGGCCTTGCCCGAGGCCGCGAGGATCTCCGGCTTCCGGTCGGAGACGTAGCGCCGGACCATCTGATAGGAGACGTCGGCGCTGTGCTCCTCGCCCAGCCGGTGGAAGATCCGGGTGATCGTGTGCCGTTGCTTGCGCGGCGCGTCGAGGTCCGTCTGAAGCATGTCGTCGATCACTCACTTGTACGGATCCAGTGCCGTTCGCCGCGGCGGAAGCTTCCTGCGGGGCTCCGGCCAGACCGAGTCCACGGCCTTCTTCACGGTCCGCCAGGACACGTTGTACTTGCGCTCAAGCTCGCGCATCTTCATACCGGCACGGTGATCACGCCGGATCGCCGCGTACAGCTCGACCTTGGACATCTGCGGCATGACCAGGACCTTTCACCAGGAGCACCTCGATGCTGCCCTGGCAAGTACCCCAGTGCTGTCGAAACTCGGGTTCTGGTCCAACTTCTGTGGAGCTCTCACACTCTGTAACCTGCCGGGATTGGAAGGCCCTTCGTCACTCGCTGACAGACCTGTTTGGGATCATGCCCGCATGGACTTCGACCTCGCCCCACCAAACGGCGTTGGCCCGTTGCGGATCGGTATGACTCGACACGCGGCCAACACCGCGTTGGACTCGCTCCGTGATCCTTCTGCGATCTCGGAGTCCGACCGGCCGGGACAACACGTGTTCCGTCCCAGCGGGCTTATGATCAGCATCCACTGCATGCGTGACATGCTCGAAGCCGTCGAGCTGGCAAGGCCCTTGTCCCAGACGGATCGAGTGTTGTTCCAGGGTGTGGACGTGTTCGCGCTTCCGGCCCGCGAGGTTGTCCGGCGCGTCGGTGAGCTCACCTCGATCGAGGCAGATCCTGACGACGATGCTTCATTCATCGCCCCGGACTTGCTGCTGAGCTTCTGGCGTCCGTTCGCAGCCGACGATGAGCCGGAAGAGGAACAGGGCTACTACTTCAGCTCGGTCGTGCTGGCACGGCCTGGCTACTACGACACCCCTGCTCAGGCTGCGGAGCGACTCCAGCAGAGCTCGTGACTGTCCCGTCAGGATGCCAGCAGGACTCGTTTCCGCAGGAGACCGAAGCCAGCCCGGCCGTACATCTGGCGCTTGATCATTTTGATCCGGTTGACGTGGCCTTCGACGATGCCGGAGCTCCACGGCAGTGTGAGACCAGCGGTGACGGCGGCGAGATCGCGTTCGACGCCGTTGACGAAGGTGTGGAGGCTGGGCAGGTCGTCAGCGCGGACCGCCTTGATCCATTGTGGGAGCTGGTCGCCCTGGAGCTGGGTGAGCATCTTCCCGAACGCGCGGACGTGCCTGGTGAGGGCATCCAGTTCGGGGCAGCAGGCAAGGACGGATTTGAGCTTCAGGCGCTCGCTCTCCGGCAGGGTGTCGGGGTGAGTCAGGATCCAGCCGGTGACCGTGCGCGGGGACGGAGGACGGGCCGCAGGTGCAGTCGGGGATGTGCGAAACGGTTGGAGGTAGGCGCGGACGGCGCCGTAGCCGCCGGTATAGCCCTGCGATTTGATCTCTTCCCAGAGGGTCCAGGCGTTCGTGCAGCCCCGGGCCCAGCGCTCGTGCAAGTACGGCTTGAAGTTGTTGAGCTTGGTCTGGCGGTTCTGCCACTGCCCCTGGAACAGGTCTTCCGGCCTCGCGGCGTCGGCCAGCCGTTGGACGGTGCGGTAGGTCATGCCGAGCTGTCGCTGGATCGCGCGTCGGCTGTGGCCGGCGGCCAGCAGCGCGTGGACGGTGGCGTACTTGGCTCGGGTGCGGTCGGCGAACCGGTGCCCGGTGGGCCATGGCGACCCGTTTTCGGCCGGCCACGGAGCCGGAACCTGCTCCGGCGCCGACTCGGTGAAGGTCGCGCGGAGGCACGAGCGGTGGCGGGAGACGCACCGCTCGGCCGCTTCGCCGAGGTTGCGCCACAGGTGGAACCGGTCGGCGACCTGGACCGCGGCGGGCGCCCCGATGCTGGCGCCCTCGGCGAAGAATGGAGCACGGTCGCGGCAGACGACCTCGATCCCCGGGCGCTCGGCCATCCATGCCGCGACCGTGCCCGCCTCTCGATCCGACATCAGGTCCACCGGCCTGCGGGTCTCGACGTCAACCAGCACGGTCCCGTAGACACGCCCCCTGCGCATCGCGTACTCGTCGACGCCGACCACACGCGGGACCTGTGGCTTGGGCTCCGGGAGGGCATTAACCAGCCGCAGGACCGTATTCCGGCTGACCCTCGCACCGAAGACGTCGGCCAGTCGGGCACCGGCACGACCGGCCAACGCGAGGCCGACCTCGGCCAGCACTGACCGCATTCGTTCGGTTCGCTGGCTGTACCGCCGGGTCAGGCCCGCGACCTGCTCGACGAACGTCCGCCGCCCACAGGAGAGGTCTTCGCACATGAAACGCCGGACACGAAGACACAACACCACCCGCCGTCCCACCACCGGGAGGTCGGCGGGGAACCGCAGGTAGGACCCGTGCACCCGTCCCGACCAGTTCCCGCAGCCCGGACACCGAGCCCTGGCCGTCCGACATCGGACGCCGACTCGTACCACCTCTCCGTCGTCCTGCACCGACACCACCCTGATCCCCGGAGCCGACAGGAAGAGCAGCTCTTCCAGCCGGAGCAGTAGCTCGCGCACAGCCCAGAACCATCAGCCCAGACGAGGTCGGTACCGGCGGTTTCCAGACGACCTCGCGGAAGGGGCCAGCAAGATCAACGCTCACAGGGAGTAGGCACACCACAGAAGTTGGACCAGAACCGAAACTCGTGAACATCACCCGACCGTGGATCTGGGTGCCTCCCAAACCCGTGAACAACTGACGGCACTACTGGTGAATAAAGCCACGGGGCCTTTGCTGGCGCTGTCCGCCCAAGAGGGTTATGAAGAACTGCGGTGAATTACCTGATCGAGGAGTGCGCGCTGTGCGAGACGGCAATGATCAAACAAGGCTCATCATCGCTATCGTTCTGCTATTAGCTTCAGGTCCATTTGTGATCTCCGCAGTACAATGGGGGACGCTGGAGATATTGTGGCCTGTGGTGTGGGCGGTAGTAGTGGGGCTTGTCGCATACTCGCTTGCCTCGATATGGCAGCGCGCAAATGAAAAGTAAGCACGAGGATCTCATCGCTGCGCACCGTCCGATGGCTGCCCGCTGGATGGACCCAACGCGGACTGCTTCAGGAGAGCGATAGCAAGTTCGTCGGTATGGCTCACCTGGCCGTTGAGGCGGTGCACCAGCACCCAACTGCCGTCAGGAAGAGCTCCGGTGAAGACGGATGCGTCGCCGGTGGCGCCGTTGTGCCAGAGCAAGCGCCCTGTCCTCTGCCAGGAGAGTGCAGGATCCCCCAGTCTCCGGTCCACGAGAAGCGCGGGTACCAGGCGGGCGAGGGCCCTTGGGGTGGCCCAGAGCCCGCCGGCGGGCAGGATGGGACCGGTCATGGTCCAGGGGCGGCGCGGCCGTCCGAAGAGCCCACGGCTGTAGAGGCTTTTGCTCGGCGGAGGGGCGGTCGTCACTTCCGTGAGTTCCAACGGTGCGAGAACGTATCGGGTGAGAAGTTCCTGGTACGGCATCCCCGCGGCAGCAACAAGCGTCGCTCCGAGAACGGCGTACCCAAGGTTGGAGTATTCCTCGGTGGCGCCCGGTTCGGTGGTGGTGAGGGAGCCCAGCCTTCCGGGCAGGGCCTGCATGGCGGCCTCGTCGAATGCCATGTAGGGGTCGCGCCGTCGCAGACCTGGAGGCACCCGGGGCAGCCCGGAGGTGTGCAGGGCGAGATGCCGCAACGTGATGCCGGTGTTCGGGGGGACCCGTAGGAACTCGTCCAGGGGGGCATCCAAGTTGACTGTCCCTGCCGCCGCCAGCTGAGCCAGCACCGTGCCGGTGAGTGCTTTGCTCAGTGAACCGATCTGGACATACAGGTCAATAGCATGGCCGTGAAGGACTTGGGGAGGCTGGTTGTTACTGAAGATGCAAGTAGGAACCGCGGACATTGAGGGAGCTCTCAGTGTGGGGGACGGGGGAGCGCGCAGGCGGCCGTTCCAGCGGGCATCCGGTGCCGGTTTGTAGCAACCCACCGGTAGGCCAGGCGGGCGATCAGCCTGACGCCGGGAATCCGCAGGCAGAAGCCCACGGCCCGGTAGCGGCGGGTCGGAGAGGACCCGAGGAGGCGGGCGAGAGCGTCTGCACCTCCCCACCGTGGGTTACCGCCGACGAATAGCAGGACTTCCCGGTCCAAGCGCAGGAGATGTGGTTGCGTCAGGTGTTCGGGGAGCGATCGCCAAGTCACGGCGGATATCCGGGGATTGGCGCGGTCGCGGATCTCTTGGACGGCGGCCTGGCAGAAGCCGCAGTCGCCGTCGAAGGCCAGTACGACATACGGTCTGGTGGCGCTGTCGATTATTACCTTGTCCATGGTGGGAGTTCCCCTCTCGTCAATGATGGGCAGGGCCAGGACTCAGGGGACTCGCCAGGCTCGGCCGTGTGGACGAGAGGTGGCGTTTCACCCTGCGGACAGCCATTCCTCCAGGAGGCTCACGCGGTGCCGCGACCGCAGCACTTCGTCGGGCTGCGTCTTCTCCCACCAGTCGGACATGGCCGACGGGGAGAATTCGCCTCGCACCATGCGTGCCAGCAGCCCGAGCGAAAGATCGACCTCGCGTTGGGTGTATGCCGACGAGGCACCGGAATAAACCGGCGTCTTGATCTCGTCGCTTCCGGAGCTGAGTACCACGGTCATTTCCGTCGGGCTGCCGGGAACCCATGCGTCCAATGCTGCCATGGCAAGGGTCGCAGCGCGGGTTGCCCACCGGGTGGCTGCTGACCGGACCGGTGCTTCGGTCACTCGTAGGTCCATGACCTCGGGCCAACTCCATTGCCGTGGTGCGGGACCGACAATCTGGGGGCCCGCCGGCGACAGGAGCACGCCTGGATTCGGCTCGACGGGCGGCATGCCCACGTACGTGCCGTGCGCACCGATCCAGAAGAGGCCGACCATGCTGCCCGGATTCTGCTGGGGGCCATGGGGCGGTGTTGATTCCACTGTCAGCTCCTTGCTCCTGGCCGGCCCCGTGATGGGGCTGGCGCTACCGAAACATAGGCGGGCGTCAGAACAGCACTGCCGCATTTGAGCCATGCAGGTCAGAGGGGTGCGCCCATAGTTTCGATCCCCGGACCGCTCCCGCGCGCGTTGGCGCTTCAACGCCCGGCGGGGCATCCGGTGTCGGCGTTCGCGTGAGTACGCAGCCCCGTACACGGCGTACGTGCATAGCAAGCTGACGCCGCAGCGCAGGGGCCTGTCCCGCACCAGGACGACGCGGGACCCCCGCACTTCGCTTGAAGCCGCCTCACGCTATGCACGTTGATTCGTACCTGGTTGTACGCCGGCACCTGGTCCCGTGCGCTAAGAGACCTTCTCCGGTATCGGGGGACTGGCAGGTTCACTCGTTACTCCCGCGGTCTTGCCGGAGCCGAACCGGGAACGCAGCCTGTCGGCCAGGACGGTGCCGCGGGAGAGGGCCACGCTCAGGCCCCCGCTCAGAAACACCAGGTCGCAAGCCACCATCGTCAGCGCGAAACCGGTCAGGTTCATGAGCAGCGCGATTCCGAGGTGGAATCCGATCGACATCAGTGCGACCCATGGTCGGAGTGCCGGGACAAGAATTCCCAGAGGGAAGTAAACGAGGAAGATTACGGTGGCGTACGTGCCGGAGATGACCAGGAAGTCATTCTCGTAGATCAGGTGTGACAGGCTGGGGAACGTGAATTCAGGGACCCGCAGCACGTAGAAGAGAGCGGTGCCGTCCTGCCACATCGGGCCTTGGATTTTGTAGAGCCCACTGACGATGTAGACAAGGCAGATCTGCAGGGCGATGGCGAGAATACCGATGTTGTGCAGTGGCGTCGCCAAGGACCGCAGCACCCCGGGGGTGCGCTGGGCGAGCTTGTTCCGCAAGCCTGTGGGGCACGAGAAGCGGTCGTAATAACCGGTGGTAGTGGCACATACCGTTGGTTAATCTCAGGCAGATGGAGATCCGAACGTTTGAGGAGCCTGATTGGCCGCAGGTCTGGCCGATCGTCGAGCAGATCATCCGGAAGGGGGACACCTTCTGCTATGACCCGCTACAAACTGAAGTGCAGGCGCACGACTTGTGGGTGGTACCGCCGCCAGGGCACGTCGTAGTGGCCGTGGAGGACCAGCGCATACTCGGCACTTCCAACATGTACGCCAACCGGCCAGGCCCGGGTTCGCACATCGCTAGTGGAAACTTCATGGTCTCGCCGGAAGCTCGCGGTCGGGGTGTCGGCCACGCATTGGGCGAGTATCTGCTGGACTGGGCGCAAAGCAGCGGATTCGTCGGCGTGCAGTTCAACGCTGTCGCGGCCTCCAATGCACCAGCGGTCAGGCTGTATGAGCGTCTCGGGTTCGCCATGGTCGGCACCGTTCCCGACGCGTTCCGGCATCCAACGCTGGGTCCGGTCGGCCTGCATGTCATGTACCACAACCTGGGCCCGTGACTACCGCCAGTCCGAGTCGTCCGCAGGTGCCGGCGTCGGCATCGGAGCGCCGGAGGCGGCTTGGCCGCAGGCCAACTCCGAAAACGATTCTGGGCCGTGCTTTGTAGGGGTTCCACGCCTACGGCGTCGGCGACCAGGTAGTGAGTGAATCCCGCGAACCATCCCGGCTCCCCGGGCACCACCTGGGAGTTGGCGTTGTGATCGGCCCATGCGTTCAGTCTGTCGAACACCTTCCAACCGGCCCAGGTAGCGAAGGCCGCCACGGCGGCAGTCTTCGTGCCGCGGACGAGATAGGGGCGCATGCCCACGATGGTTCTTCCTGCGGTACGTGGCGCGCCATCCGTAGAGGTACTCAAGTTCAGCAGCGGGTGAGCATGTCCTTCAGCGCCGTCTTCTCCAGCCCAGTGATCGTCAACTTGTAGTGATGCTTCACCGTGATCCAGTCCGTGGAGTAGTCGCACCAGTTCGACTGCAGCGGCGGACGCCATGCATCGACCACATGGTCCCGCTGGCAAACTCGTGGGTCAGTGGCGCCAGCAAGTGGACCACGGCCCAGCGGAACACATTCGCCAACGACCTCACCCATACTTGTCACGGCTGTAGCCGTCCATCGACCCCTTGGGCGCCACCGTGAGGTCCTCAAGTTGCTGTCCTGGATCTGCTGCGGCCCCAAGCGAAGCTCGAAGAGATGTCGTCGGTATGCCGCCGACGTTCTGACCTTTGAGTTCTTCCCGCTGCAGTTTCGGAGCTGCAGATACCATGTGGTCGATGTCCAAGCCGCCGGGGGCGCTGACGGTGACGCCGTCGTAGTAGGAGAACCAGCTCCCGGACAGGACCTTGCAGCCGGGGCCGACGTCAGCGGGGGAGCGGGACTCGCTGAGGAGGACTTCTTCCCTTGTGTCGCACGCGTTGTGGTCGACGTCGACCCAGTGCCTGAAGGCGGTGCGCTGATAACCGTCGCGGACCTCCGCAGCCAGGGGGAGCACGCTGATTCCCTCCGTGAGAGGACTCGCGGGCCGGCGGCCTGCGCGGGAGCGGCGGCGAGCAGCGGGGTGACGGCGAGAGCGGTCGAAGCCAGGGCGTAGGCAAGCTTTGTGAACATGAGGACTGGATAGCGCTCACGCCGCCCCAACCTGCTCCGCTTGAGGTGTGTTTCATCCCTGCGGGTGGATCAGTCGTACCGGGAAACCGATCCTGCACGCATTCGCTTGTTGTGCCCGTGGCCCGGCGGCAGCATCGGCTTCGTGAGGGCACCGCCGGGCCGTCACTGAGGATGCCAGGCGCCACCGAACGTACGCAGGGCGCGCCTGCCTGTCGCCTCATTGTGCCGAGTTCCTGCCCCACGCCGACGCGATGTCCGAACCCACGCGGGACCCCCTAGGTTACGTCTCCGTGCGTGACGCGCATGCCGCTGCTCGCGACAGGCACCTCAACACGGTCTACACCGCACACGACAACCTCGCCCGCACCGCCCATCAGGTCCCGGGCCCGGCGCCGCGTCACCGCGGCGTCGAGGCGTTGCGCCCCCCGGGGGTCTGGCGCCGACCTTGCGCGACCCTCGCGCCGTGGTGTTCTGCCCTCCCCACTTCCCTGCTCATAAGCAAATCGCTATGTGAGCACTAGGTGGTCTGGAACCCGCCGGACCAAGACGGGGCATCAACAAGCTCGTGGCGTTTTGGGCTTTCTGGCGTCTCGTTCTGCTACTGCCTTGCCGTGAGGGGGCGCCGCCCGTTATGACGTAATGGCATATGCCGGTGTTCTCTTCGGCAAAGAATCTTGCTTCTGTGAACGGTGAGGACAAGCCAGATTCACTGGTGTCGATCCTTCCGATTCACGGCGGAACCCAGGGTTCCTTCAGGAGATGTCATGGCATGTCTCCCTGAAGCGGAGGGGCTTGTTTCTGTGCGCCTACGTTCGATGTTTAGGGGCACCGCCTGCACAACCATGGGGGATCTGTGTGAACGTGTGCGCCTCCGGTGACCAACGGGGCCACCGGTAAGTGACTTTCCGTGGGGGGAAGTTGATGCAGAAGCATGCCCATGTACGGGCGAGACGCTCGCTGATCGTGGCACTGTCGGTGTTGGCGCTGGGTGCGGGCGCGTTGCCGGCCGCGATGGCTGATCCGGTGAAGCCGCCGCCGGTGCCCGCGTCCTCGGTGTGGGGGAAGGACGCGGCGAAGCTGCCGATCCCGCCGGTGAAGGTCGGCACGAACAAGGCCCCGGCGCCGGTCGCGGAGGCGGCCCCGTCGAAGGACCGCGCCGCGTGGCGCGCCGCGCAGAAGCAGCGCGCCCACTCCTCGCAGAAGGCCCGCCTGGCGGCCCCCGCCGCTCCGGCTGCCGCGGAGGTTCCGAAGGGCCAGGGCGCGGTGCCGTGGCACCAGATCTCGGACTTCCGGATCACCGACTCCCTGGTCGCGCGGGTGAACTACTCGACCGGCAACCTGATGCTCGCCGGCACCGACTTCGACGTCGCGGGTGTGGGCCAGAGCCTGCAGCTGTCACGGACGTACAACTCGATGGACGCCCCGTGGGGCAAGGTCTCCCAGCGCTGGTGGCAGGGTTACGAGCGCTACGCGCAGGTCAGCGACACCGAGTTCGTCTGGTTCGACGCGACCGGCGCGTCGGTGCGCTTCGTGAAGAAGGCCGACGGGACGTACACGACCCCGGCCGGGTACTCGAAGGACCTGACGAAGAACGCGGACGGCACGTACACCCTCACCGACCGCAAGTCCGGCTCCAAGGACACGTACAACGCGGGCGGCACCCTCACCAAGGTGACCGACCGCAACAACGGCACCATCACGGTCACCCAGCACGACGAAGGCGCGGAGCACAAGGGCTTCAAGCTCACCGAAACCCGCTCGGGCCGCTTCGTCGACCTGGTCAAGACGGACGCCTCGCAGTGGCAGGCCAAGGACCACACCGGCCGCACCGCCGTCTTCGACCTCAACCCGGCCGGCGATCTGACGAAGACCACCGACACCGCCGGCAAGGCCACGCTCTTCGACTACGACTCCTCGCGCCGCCTGACGAGGATCACCACCCCGGACGGCCGGGTGACGAACTTCGGCTACGACGCCCAGAACCGCCTCACCTCCATGCAACGCGCCACCGCCTTCAACGGCAACGCCCACACCGGCCCGACCCACACCTACGTCTACGAGACGAACAAGACCAAGGTCACCGACCCCGAACAGCACACCACCACCTACGAGCTGAACAAGGACGGCGGCGTCACCAAGACCACCGACCCGCTCGGCCACTCCCGCTCGAAGTCCTACGACACGAACCACAACGTCAAGACAGCGACGGACGCGATGGGGGTCGGCACCACCCCGGGCAACGAGACCGTCTACGGGTGGGACGCCCGCAACAACCCCACCTCCTCCAAACTCCCCTCCGGCGCAACCGCGCTGGCGGGCGGCTACACCACGAAGTCGGGCATCGACGTCCCCGGCAACCAGGAGACCCCCGACGGCGAGAAGACCAACTACACCTACGACGCGGCGGGCAACACCGAGTCGGTGGCGGTCACGGGCGCGGGTGGTGGCACGGAGAAGTTCTCGTACAACAAGGCGACCCCGACCTGCGGCGGCTTCGAGGGCCAGCGCTGCACGGTCACCGACGCCCGCGGCAAGGTCACCAAGTTCAAGTACGACGGCGAGGGCAACCTCGTCGAGGTCACCCCGCCCGCCCCGCTCGGCAAGACCACCTACACCTACGACGCGGCCGGCCGCATCGAGACGATGACCGACGGACGCGGCGTCAACGCGGTCTACACCTACGACAACCGCGACCGCATCACCGAGGTCTCCTCCTCGACCACCACGGTCACCTACGTCTACGACGCCGACGGCAAACCTCTCGCAGCGCACCGACGACGGCGGAGTCATCAACTACCGCTTCGACCCGCTCTCCCGCGAGACGATCCGCATCCTCCAGGACGGCTCCCAGACCGAGCTGACCTACACCCCCGCGGGCAACGTCGACACCTACAAGGACCCGGCCGGCCTGACCGACTACACCTACGACGCCGCCAACCGTCTCACCGCCCTGAAGGACCCCGCGGGCAAGTCGACGACGTACGCCTACAACGCCAACGACAAGCGTACAAAGACCACTTACCCGGGCGGCACGGTCCAGGAGGTCACCCCGGACAAGTCCGGCCGGCCGACCCAGATCAAGGCCACATCACCCAAGGGCCTGCTGACGAACACCGGGTACAACTACGAGTACACGGCCGGGGGCGTGAAGAAGGACGGCACCAAGATCCGCACCGCCACCGACGGCGCCAAGGGGCTGGTGAAGTCCTACCAGTACGACAGCGCGGGCCGCTTCTCCTACTCGGAGGAGAGGACCGGGATCATCGTCAAGGACTCCTACCAGTACTGCTACGACGCGGCAGGCAACCTCACCTCCCAGGGCTCAGCGAAGGGCTGCCCGTCCGGCATCGCCCTGACCTACAACGACGCCTCCCAGCTCGTCTCCCGCGCCGGCTCCACGGTCGGCTGGGGCTACGACAAGGCAGGCAACGAAACCGCAGGCGCCAGCGGTGTCATCCAGGCCCGCACCGGCGGCGTCTGGTCCGACCACTCCCAGCAGACGGCGGTGACCGTCGGCGGGAAGAAGTACGACGGCCTGTACGGCTCCACCGACCAGTCCGAGCGCCTCTTCTACGGCGACACCACCCTGCACAACGGCCCGTTGGGCCTGGCCGGCAAGACCGACCCGGCCGGCGACATGGGATTCAACCGGGAACCCACGGGCACCCTCAACTCCATGACGACCGGGGGCAAGTCGTACTACTACCTCACCGACGCACTCGGCTCCGTGCTGGCCATGGCCGACGAGACCGGCGCGAAGGTGAACGAGTACCGCTACAGCCCCCGCGGCGTCGACGGCACCTTCACCGAACAAGCCCCCCAGCCGTACCGCTTCACCGGCGGCTACCAGGACCCGACCGGCCTCTACCACCTCAAGGCCCGCTACTACGACCCGCGCATCGGCCGCTTCACCAGCCCCGACCCGTCAGGTCAAGAGAAGAACCCCTACCTCTACGCAGAGGGTGACCCCATCAACCGCATCGACCCGAGCGGAACCATCTCGTTGGGGTGCATCGGAACGATAGTCGGGGCAAGCGCTGCAGCCGTCGGATTGGCCGTTGCCGCGCCCGCTGCCCTGACGGCACTCGGAATCGGAGCCGGTGCAGCCGCAACCGCGGGAACAGGTGTTGCAGCTTCCACCGCTGGCGCGACAGCCATAGGCGGAGCTGTAACCTCCGCCGGGGGCCTGGTCGGCTCCGCAATCGGCATGTTCGCCACGTGTGGTGACTAGAAGAATATTGCCCTCGTAGACCCCCAGCCCAGGAGGCCTAGAATGCGAAAACTGATTGCGATTTACCTGGCTGTCCTGGTAGCCATTGCTGTTTTCCTCACCCTGGGGGGTGCTCCGTGGTGGGCTACTGTCATCGTCTCCGGCGCCTTCGCCGTAGCCGCCACACTGGTGACGGTGCGACAATCACGGAACCAAGCGCGCAGTTGAGGGCCTTGCCGCCTATAGGGATGTTTGGCTCCTATACGCGGAACGGAAACGATCGAGGTGCACACCGCGGTCCTCTTGGAGATCGAGGCCATCGCGTCCGAGGCACCTCACCTGCTCGACCGTGAGCGAGGGAAAATAGGAGCCAGCGGTCGTGTACCCACGGATCTGTGGGTACACGACCGCTGGCGCTTTCGCTGACGTGATTTCTATCGTCTGACTGCTGCTGTGGCGCCAGGTGCGGGGCGGGGGGCATTTTCCGAACCGTTTCTGGCACGCCCCAGTACTGCAACTGGGGCTCGGCAATTGCCAGCACGCAGATTGGGGCTACCGGGGTGCGGCCACGGGCGGGTTCCCTGGTTGCGCGACCGGAGTGCATGGGCCTTCCATAAGGGCATGATGGCCGCACCGCTTACTTGGCAGCTTTCCAAGTTCTCTCTCGATTGACGAACTTTCCTGACTCGACCCTCGTATGGGCCGGAATCATCGTCTTTCCTGCGTATGCGGCGATGGCGCGCCGTCTTCGCGATACCGGGCGTTCGGCGTGGAACATTCTCCTTATTTTCATCCCGCTTGTGGGGGTGCTGTGATTCTGCTCGTTTACTTGGCGGGTGCGAGCAAGAGCCGCAACGGAGCAGCCCGCCGCACTGGCATGAGGCAGCATTCGTGAATGGCTAAGTGGCTGTCACCTTGACCAGTTGGCCAGTTTGTCGAAGGAAGGGCGCGGGTGGCGGCCGCCCCTTGTCTTCCATTGCGTTATCTACAGTTCGATTCCCAACTGGGTGCGCCGGGCAGTGACCAAGCTGCGCCATCGGCGCCGGGTGTGCTCTGCGCCGTCGATCCAGCGGGCCGGTGATGCCGCTTCGCGAGGCAGGTCGGCCATGAAAGCAGTGATGTCGCGGTAGTAGGCATAGTCGCCGTCACGAGTTTGCTCGCGCAGTCGGGCGATGGTCGCAGCGACCTGGTCCTGATCGTTGAGGACGGCGTGGTGGAACGCCAGCGCGAGCTCCAGGGCAAGCTCGGTGTACGTCACGCCCGCTGCGGTGATCTCGGCGCGCAGCGCCTGGCCGCGGTTGTCGATGTGGGAGTCGGTGCGGCCCGCGTCACGGGTGAGTGCCGCGATGTGCGTGATCAGCGTGGTGGCGCGCAGATCCAGGCCAGCCAGGAGCTGCTCGGTGAGGTCGAGTTCGCTGTCGGCGGTGGCCGGGTCGGTGAAGGCCAGGGCGAAGGCGCGGTGGGCCTGGCTGTTGCCGCGTTCACCGGTGATGCCGTGGGTGTCGGCTTCGTCGCGTGCGGCGGCGTATGCGTCGGCGGCGCGGTTCATGTCGCCGTGGGGCCACCAGATGTCGCCCTGGACGCGGTGGTGGCGGCCTTCCCAGCCCAGGGAGTGGGCGGTGGTGAGGGCGGTGGGGAAGTCCCCGGCCATGCGGGCGAGATGGGCCAGTCCGCGTCGGGCGGCGGGGGCGAGGCGGCCCTGGCCGTCGGCGACGGCCTGCATGCCGGTGCGGGAGGCCTGGCTGTTTCCGAGGTCGCGGTGGGCTTTGGCCCGGTAGTACAGGGCCATGTCCTGCAGGTCGTCGGGGAGCAGGTGGCTGTCGATGACCGATGTGAGGCGGGCGGCGGTGTGGGAGCGGTGCTGGTGCTGGCGGCGGGCGATAGCGCTGAGGAGTTCGACCAGGGCGTCGGCGGCCGTACCAAGCCGGGGGCCGCTGTCTTCATGTCTGGCGGGTGGGGCGAGTGGTTCCCACACGGAGTCGCTGACGTAGGTCCACGCGGCGTCGGTGAGCCAGCCGAGGTCAAGGTCGAAGTCGCGGGCGAGGGTGAGGCCTTGGCGCAGGACGCCGATCAGGAGGTGGCGGCCGGGGCTGCGGTGTCCCCGCCACTGGGTGCCGAGTGCGTCCAGTGCGCGGCCGGCTGCCTGTGTCCAGTCGGTGGGGCTCCAGCGGTCGTCGGTGGAGTCGGCGGTGGTGCGCAGGGTGGTGCGGATCAGGGCGTGCAGGTAGTACGGCCACAGGCCGAAGGGGTTGTCGTGGACGAAGGGCCGCTCGATGAGGCGGCGGGCGGCGCTCTCGTGGGCGAGGGCGGCGGTCTTCATGACCAGGGCGGTGTCGAAGGCGTCGAAGAGGGATGCGGCGCGCAGGACATGCCGCTCCTGCGGGGTGAGGTCCTGGAGGGTGCGGGTGATCAGGGCGGGGAAGCCGCCGTCGAAGTCGGACGGGGCGGGGATGCGTCCGGTGCGGCGGATCTCCAGGACCCGCATCACCGCCAGGTCGAGATACAGGGGCAGCCCGTGCGAGCGGACGGCGATCTCGTTGCGCAGGCCTGCCGGAAGTAGGGGCTGCCCGGTGGGGGTGGTGAGGCGGCGGGCGAGGTAGTCCTCGCAGTCCTCGGGGCTGAAGTCACCGATCAGGACCTGCCGCCCCCGCACGGTGCCGGGCGCGGGGCGGGGGAGGGGGATGTCGTGGGTGGCGAGGCCGGGCCATGCGTGGGGGCCGGTGAAGTCGAGCTGCCCTTCGAGGCCGGGGTCGGCCCACTGGAGCCGGTTGCGGCCGGTCACGAGGAAGAACGCGTTCGGCATCATCCACACGATTCGCTGCAGCAGGCGCTCCAGGTCGCGGTGCGTGCGGTCGCCGGTGTCCTCGAAGGTGTCGAGTAGGATGACCGGCATCACCTTCTCCCGGGCCGCTTCCACGTCGTCCAGCAGGACACCACCCGCGAAACGCAGGCGGTCCTGATGACCGACGCCGACGTCGTCACCTGGCTCGCCGACCCGCAGGACACGGAGAGCTGACTGCCGGACAGCTGAGAAGGGGGTGCCTGCATGAGTGGTGGGCACCCCCTTGGCGTCCCGGTGGAAGGCACCTCCGTTGTCGGACCCTGTCCGTAGCCTTGGCTGAAGTACCTGAGACAGGAGCGCACGTGGCCCGCAGCGGAATCAACAAGCGTGAGATCGACAGGTGGGCGAAAGGCGTGGTCAAAGAGACCAACAAGAGCCTGGAGCGGGCGCAGCGACGGAACCCGCCCCGCGTATCCGCCCAGATCGATGTCACCACCGGCGCGGTCCCGGGCAGTGGGGTGACCGAGAGCAACGGCTATCTTGCCCGGCTGCTGCTGTGGCTGGACGGCCGTGAGAAGGACAACCCGTCGGGCTACATCAACGTCGCGGCTTTCCCCGAAGAGCTCCGGCTGGAGGACGAAGACCCGGTCATCCTGGCCCTTCAGCTGGACCAGCACGGCCTGGTGGAGCTCCTCCGCGCCATGGGGGTCACTGCCCGGCCCCATGTCCGTCTCACTGATGCCGGCCGCGTCGCCGCGCGCCAGCTGAAGGACCTGCAGAAGGACCGCGCCGCCCGGATCCGCCACACGATCGACGCCCTGCTGCGGTGGCTCTTCGACGCCGGCAGCGACCAGACACCCGTCAACCCGGCCCTGTTCCTTGCGACCCCCAGCTCCTACTTCGCCGGAACAGAGATCAGCGGAACAGATCTGCAGCAGGCCCTCGTCTACCTGGCAGAACACCGCCTCATCGACTACATCGACACCGACCCGGCCACGGCCGCCATCACATCTCAGGGCACGAGCTGCGCCCTGGCAGGAGGAAGCGTGCAGGACCACATCAACCAACCCCGCCCCGGCACCACGTACAACACCTACCTGCCGAACGCCAAGGGCGTCATCATCGGCGAGCAGCAGCACTTCACGCAGAACAACACCGACGGCGTCGACCCGGCCTTGTTCATCCAGGCCGCCGGGTACATCGGCCAGGTCAGCACCATCCTGGGGATGCCCGACGAGGACCGGGTGGAACTGGAGCGCGTCGCCCAGGACCTCCACGACGAGGCGACCTCCGACAGCCCCGAGCCCGGCCGTCTGCGCCAGTTCGCCACCCAGCTCAAGAACAAGCTTTTGGAAGGCACCTCCACCATGGCTGCGACGCAGGGCGTCCAGCTCATTGAGCAGGCCCTCGCCGCGCTCACGCAGTAGCCGCGTACGACCCGATTACGGGCCCCGGGGGAATCAGCCATGACAGCCCCGGGGCCCGGCTCTGTGGAGTCACCCGGTCCAACGATCCCCACCCTGCAACGTCACCCTGCCAAGCACTGGTTGAACAGGAGCAGGGGGGAACAGAGGCATGGAACTGCGGTAGACCAGAACCATGAACAGCCAAGAAGTGCTCTGCGTCCGCTGCGGCAGCGCAGACACCCGAATCACCCGCATCGACCAGACCAGCGCGGACGGCGACTGCTTCCGCTGCGACAAACCCTTCCAGGCCACGCCCTGCCAGAACTGCGGCGGCTACCGCATCGACGGGTCCTTCGGGGTCTCCGGCAGCAGGTTCGAGACCCTTCCCGAAACCGTGACGTGCGGGGACTGCGGCCACGCCAACCCGCTGCGCGATCCCGGCCCGGAGAGCGTGACCGCGTGACGCCCACCCCACCCGACACCGTAGGTACCGAGGACACGCGCCTGATCGTGGTCCGGGGCAACAGCGCCTCGGGAAAATCATCCGTCGCGACCGGCCTGCGCGAGCAGTTCGGCCGCAACCTCGCCATCATCGGCCAGGACAACCTGCGCCGGACCGTGCTGCGCGAGCGCGACCGGCCCGGCGGCGCCAACATCGGCCTGATCGACCTCACCGCCCGCTACGCCCTGGTGCATGCCCATCGTGGTGTCTCGCGCTGCTACTACCTCGATGTGCCGTACGCAGAGACGGTGCGTCGGCACGCGACGAAGCCGGATGCCGAATACCTCACACACGTCACCCCCGCTCACCTCAGCGACTGGTACCGGGAGGAGGATCTCCTGCCCGACGAGTTCGAGAGCGTCATCGGCGCGAGCAGCACCCTGGACGACACCATCCAGCAGATCCTGCGCGAGAGCGGTCTGGACCGAGTGCCCCCCGTCGATCGCTGACATCGTCGCCATTGCCAGGCCGCTCAGTCCTTCCTGGGTGCCGCCGTCGCACTGTGGGTCAGACAGCAAGTGCGATGAGGAAGTCGCGGGCGCGGACGTCCAGTGCGCTCGCGGCTCGTACGTTGCGGGCGCGGTAGGGAGCGAGGTCACGGCGCATCCGGGCGACGGCTTTACGGGTACGTACCGACCGGACACCGTCCATGTGGTCCATGGCGCGCCCCCAGGTGGCACACGCCTGCTCGATGCTGCCTCGTTTCAGTTGCATCTCCGCAGCGGCGTCGAGGTCCAGGGCGACGATCCGCGCGTAGGTGCCGGCGGGCCGCACGGCGGCCGCGCGGGCGTACTCGGTGGCGGCGGACCGGTGGTCGTCCAATGTCTCGAACACCTTGGCGGCGCGGGAGTGGACGGAGGCGGTGGGCGGCCCCCAGGTGAGGGCCCAATAGGGGACTTCGTCACCTCGGTCGGCGGCCAGGAGTTCGTGGGCGCGTTTCATTTCGGCAAGGGCAGCCGGGGCGGGGCCGGCTTTCGCGAGGGTGTGTGCGTGGACGATCCGGAACAGGGCTTCGGTCTGTACGTCGACGCGGCCTTTCGCGCGGTTAAGGCCGGTCTCGGCGAGGGCGAGGCAGTGTTCGGGCCGGTGGATCTTGAGGCCCTGCATGGCCATGGTCCGCATGACGAATCCGTCGTGGCCGGTGATGCCGGATTCGGCGGCGAGGGCGTAGGACTGAAGGTAGTAGCGCTGGGCGAGGCCCTGTTGTCCGGCGTCGTAGGACTTCCAGCCGAGCAGGTGCACGCCGCGGCTTGCGGCTGACAGCATCTGCCGGCGGATGTCGTCAGTGGCGAAGCGGCCCCGCACGAGGGGGGCGACGTCGTCACGCAGGTAGGTGATGAGGGCGCTGCGGCCGTGCTGGCCACCGTGGCGTTCGTCCATCTCGGAGAACATGCTCACCATGTCGCGGACGGCGTGGACTTCGGCCATGCCGATGAGGCGGCCGGTGCGGGCGGTGCTGGTCCGGTCGGCAATCTCCTGGACGTGCGCGAGGGGCAGCGCGGCGGCGGCGACGGAGTAGGCCGACGTGGACAGGAACTGGCGCCGGTCGAGTTCGTGCCGCCACATCGGCAGGAGGGAGGTCATCGGGTCGTCTCCCCACGTGAGTCCGAGGCTTTCATCCTCTCCCAGGTCGGGCAGTCCGAGATCGGTGGGGGTCAGGAGCCGGCCCAGGCGCCGGGACAGCGCGGTGATGAGGTAGCGGACGGTGGGCGCGGCGGGCCGGGTCCCGGCCGTCCAGTGCTCGACGGCGGACTTGTTCGTCCGGACGGTGGCGCCGCACTCGGCGGCGACGGCCCGGACCTGGCGGGCGAGGGCGTCGTAGGTGAGTCCCGCTTCGGCGATGAGCTCTTTGAGCTGGTGGTTCGGCGTCCGTGTGGCCATGTGTCCCTGCCCCGTATACCCGATATACCGCTTACCCCGTACCTCACCGTACCGCCGTTGCAGGCACGGCGGTTGACTGAATGTCAGACCCAGGAACAGCACCCCGGACGGTGACGGCCGGGTGATGTCGCACTGGGTTGCACCCGTCCGACAGTGCCCATCAGGGGGCGGGACGGCGCGTTCAAGGAGGCAGTGCAGATGAAGACCACCACCACCCCGAAGCCTGCGGTCAAGGTCGACCCGAAGGCGGTTGCGACGCTCCAGGCGAAGATCGCCCGGTTCGTCGGCACCGGCGCGCTGACCGCGGCTCCGCACACGTACCACCACTGACCGGATCCGCCAGGAGGCGGGGGTTGGCCTGCCCCGCCCCCTGGCGGGCTCCCGGACCATGGACTTGCAGAGGAGAGCAGCAGTGGACACACGCTTAGACCTGACGTTCCTTGGCCACCAGACCTGGCTCGTCCAGGGGGCCGGCCGCAGCATCCTGATTGATCCTGTCCTGAAGCCTGCGTTCGGCCTGTCGGGCCGTGCTGAGTGCCGGGTGTGGCCGCCGCGCGAGGTCGACACCGCGGCGATGCCCGCACCGGACGCGGTGATCCTGACCCACGAGCACCTCGACCACTTCCATCTGCCGTCGCTGGACCTGCTGGACCGCTCCACGCCGGTCTTCAGCGGGCCGATGCTGCCCGCGCCGGTCAGTGAGGCGATCGAGCGCCTGGGGTTCTCGGTGCACCGGCTCGACCACACGCAACCGATCGAGCTGGGGGACCTGCGGGTGACGCTGTACCCGGCGGGCGCCAAGACGCTGTTCTGGGAGGACCGTGTGGTCCAGCCCTGCATCCGCGTCCAGGACGGGCCGTCCGTGTTCGTCGCAGTCGACGCGGACGTCTCGGACCTGTACCTCCAAGCCGTGCAGGAGGGCACCGCACCGGTGCCGCGCATGGCGGTGGTGTCGAACAACTCCCAGATCGTGCCGAACGGAATGCCGGCGTCGTCGGTGAATCTGCTGCCGGGCGTGGCGGGCACCCGGCACAAGACCGGGCTCAGCGTCCTCAACCAGCTGCTGCTGGAGGTGCTGGAGCCACTGGACGGAGTCAGGGACGTCGCGCTGTGCGGGAACGGGTTCCTTCCGCCCGCCTCACCGCACGGACCGTTCCTGTACTCGGACCACCCGGCGATGGCCGATGCGGCGAACAGCCTCCAGGGCCTGTTCCATGTGCACGGCCCCCGGCCGGGCGACCGGCTGAGCGTGCCCGCATCGACCGACGCGCGGGTGACGGTGCGCACGGTGGCCTGGGTGCGGCCCGACGACACGTTCGAGGCACAGGCTCTGGTCCAGCACGCGGCGTTCCTCGCCGACCCGGGCCCGGTAGAACTGTCGCCGCTCTCCGACCGGCCGGCCGATGGTGATGCCGCGATGGAGACGGTCCTTGCGGAACTGCCGCGCCTGGGGCGCGAGCTCCTGGCCACAGGGACGGGAATGCTGGCGTGTTCCGTCCACGAGTACCTATCCGGTCCACTGGGCGCGCACCGTGCGGTGCTGCGGCTCAAGGACGGCCCGTGCGGGGAACTGCTGCAATTCGCGTGGGACGTGACGACGGCCTCGTTCGTACAGGTCAAGGCGACCGGACGGGAAGAGGCCATGGCCGTGTACCCCTTCGGTGCGGAGGTGTTCTTCCAGGACTTCGTGGCACTGCTGCAGGGTCGGTTGCAGGTGTGGGACGTCGCGGGCGGGGCGATGGAGTGCTGGGGCGTAGGAGCGCCTCTGGACAGCCTGGTGTACGCGTTCTTCGGGATCTACGGCGAGCACCAGCGCCCGGACCTCGCGGCACAGTCGTACGCGCACATGGCCAGCAGCATCGGTGTCACAGCGGGATCGTCATGACGACGACGGCACCGGCAACAGCCGCGGAATCCCTGGCCGGCCTGGCACGGGTCCGCCCCGCCGGGTGGCTCGCGAACCCGATGCCGCGGGACCAGGACGCGGTACTGGCACGGGCGCGGGAGGTGCTGGAGCGCGATCACCCGGGTATCGACGGGCGGTTGACGCTGCTCGCGGCCCGGTACACGGCGGCCGTCGTCGCAGTGCACACGCCAGCCGGAACGGCGGCCCTCAAACTCCACGCCGACCCGGCCGCGTACGCGGGAGAGTCGCTGGCGTACACACTGCTGGACCAGACAGCGCCGGTCGCCCTCCTGCACGACGAGTCGCCCCGGTCCCTGTCGATGGTGATCGAGTACCTGCCGAAGCCCTTCGCCCCGCGCCCGGCTTTCCCGGAGGTCCTGGTGGACCGGGTGGCGGCGGTGCACACGGCATCGCTGCGGCTGGCGCCGGACGCCGCAACGGCGATGGCACCCTTCCGGCTGGGCGAGGCAGCAGGGCCGCTCTGGATCGTGGACCGTTCCGCGTGGGCGGACGTGATCTGCGCGCACCGCGAGGCGTACGGGCCAAACCTCGTGCCGTTCGGCCACCTTGACCTGAAGCCCGAGCATCTGCGGGTGCGGGCGGACGGCACGGCGGTCCTGCTGGACGTGGAGACGCTGAGGCCGGACGTGACGGGACTGATCGATCTCGTGACGCTGCCAGCGGTGCTTCGGCAGGCTGGGCACGAGATCGCGCCGACCCGGGTTGCAGCGATGTACCGCAGTGCGACGGCCGTGTACGGCGGCGGGTGGTCGGCGGCCGGGCTGCGGACGGCGTTGCGGGCGTTCGCCGCGGCGACAGGGCTGGAGAGTCTGCACGGCCTGATATGAGAACGCGCGGATGCCCGGCCCCCTTGCCGAGGGGGGCCGGGCATCCG
The DNA here is from genome assembly GCF_044757485.1 of Streptomyces sp. NPDC091272. Lineage (NCBI taxonomy): Bacteria > Bacillati > Actinomycetota > Actinomycetes > Kitasatosporales > Streptomycetaceae > Streptomyces > Streptomyces sp. NPDC091272. The sequence continues at coordinate 30,221 of NZ_JBIVVC010000012.1, read as the reverse complement.
GGCGTTCGGGGGTCAGGGGCCGTCGATGCCGATGATCGTGCCGAACGGGTCTCGCAGTTGGGCGATGCGGCGCCCGGGCTCGATGTCCAAGGGCCCGCGGTGGTGTTCGCAGCCGGCGGCGAGGAGCCGTTCTCGGGCCTGGTCAACGTCGTCGACGTGCCAATACACGACGGGGCTGCCACCGCGGGGGTTGTGCTGGTCGTCGGCGGGGTGGAATCCCAGCTCGATGCCGGCGGCGTCGACCCACGCGTACACGTCACCCGTAGGACTGATGTCGGTTTTCACAGGAGCGTCGAGGAGCTCACCCCACCAGGCCGCTGATACTGACGGGTCATCAGCGAAGACCATGACGGTCCGCACGTGGTGGAACAGCATGGGGATACCTCCGATGGGGCGTCTCATCTTAGGTGCGCCGGGGTAGTCACGTCTGAACATTCGCCGCCTTTTTTCTGCAGCCCGGCCCACGGGGAAGGAGCTGACCTCCGCATGGTGACCCTGCGTGCACTGCGCCCCGACGACGCAGCCGCCCTCACCCGCATCTACAGCGGGGCCTCCATCCGGCACACCACTGGCAGGCCGCTCACCCTTGACCAGGCACACGACAAGATCCGCACGGCTCTCGCCCGAGCCGCTGAAATCCCCCGCTCACAGTGGAGCTGGAGCATCCTCCACGAGAGCGATCTGATCGGCCTGATCTCCCTGCGCCGGCGCACCCCGACCATGGGCACCCTCAGCTACATCCTCCGGGAGGACAGTTGGGGCCACGGCCACGCCTCCCACGCCGCCCGCCAGGTCGTCGCCACCGCCTTCACCACCGCGGGTCTCACTCGGCTGGAGGCCATGCACCACCCCGACAACCCCGCCTCCGGCCGCGTCCTGGCCAAAGTCGGGTTCACCCGCATCGGCACCGCCGACCGGGACACCGAGACCGGAACCGTCCCCTACGAACTGTACGGACTGGAGAGCGGTACCTGACATGAAGCTCAACGACCTCGGCCCGCTGATGGCCCGCCGCCGGGACGGCTGCCTCAGCTTCGGCTTTGACCGCTTCCTCGCCGACCCGGCACTGGCCACCCTGCACTGGCCGGACGAGCATCGGCGTCTCCTCCACACGAGGGAAGACATCGCCGACATCGTTTCCTCGCAGGGCCCACGGCCGTTCGACGTTTCGACGCCGTATGTCGAAGCGGCGTGTTCCGAACGAAGTGGAAATACAAGATGCACCTCCCCACACGGGCGCTGGCTGCAGCAACAGCGAGCTGCGCAGCGGCTGTCCTGCTGGCTACGTCTGCCGGTCCAGCGCAGGCCGCTGATCTTCAGTGGACCCTCAAGATCGCCACAGGTACCGACACGGGCGCTGGGACGGACGCCGACGTGTTCGCTCAGGTCTACTGCTACGGCCCCAAGGGCGAGATCGTTACCGCTGACCGCACGTCTGCGCTCGAAGGGCACGGAAACGATTTTGAGAACGGTGACGAGGACGAGTACACCGTCACCGTCCCGAACACCTGCGTCACACCGTATGACGTGAGCCTCAGCGTAGCCACGGTCGAGGGCGTGGTCACCGACAAGTGGCAGTTCCGTAAGCTCACCCTCATCACCGACAAGGGCGAGAAGTACTACGGCGGCGAGGGTGACCACGACAACGGCCACGGCAGCTTCTGGCTCGACCCGCACGGCGACTTCACGGACAGGACCAATAGGGCTCCCTTGCGGGACACGTTCTGAGGCACGCCAAGCAAGGCCCCACCCGTCCGGTCTCAACCAGGCCCGGACGGGTGGGGGCGGATCTTGAGATGCCGTCCAGCGGTGTCGGACCGCCGGACGCTGCGGCGGCCTCGGCGCCGTCCGCCGGCACGGACTGCGGCGGCTGTCACCAAGCCAACGGCCCGCCACAGAACACCCGCGCTCCCTTCGGCTACCAACCGGTCGATGACAGCCCGCTCGACGGCCTCGCACCCGGCCTGACCGTGTCCTGGCGGACAAGGCGTACACGTCGCGCAGAAACCGCCGCTACCTGCGACGGCGCGGCATCCCGCACACGATTCCCGAACGCCTTGACCAGCAAAGACACCGCAAGAACCGAGGCTCCCGAGGCGGTCGCCCCACCGGCTTCGACAGCGAGCGCTACAAGAAGCGCAACACCGTCGAACGCACCATCAACCGCCGCAAGGGCTTCCGGGCCGTCGCCACCCGCTACGAGAAACGCGCCTACATCTACCTCGGTACCGTCACGCTCGCAGCACTCGTCATCTGGCTCAGAACATGATCCGAGAAACAGTGCCTAGGCCGTCGGTACCCACGACGAGCAAGATGGCGGGTTCTGGCAGGCTGACCAAATGAGCGGGAATGTAGAGGCGTTCGGCGACCGGTTTCGAGACCGACGCGAACGCAAGTACGGATATGACTTCCGTGATGAGGTTCTGGTGCGCTGTCCTCGGTGTGATGGGTGTGCCACTGTCACGCCCCACCCCGAGATCCCGGCAGATGAGAAGGCTGCCGGCTACGGGAGCCTGGATCTCCATCGGCGGCTGCGGTGCACGGGGTGCGGCTCCTTCAAGGATCGGAAGGTCGACTCTGCTGTCATGGGCAGCCCTGTCGATCCTTACTTCCAGCAACCGGTGTGGTTGCAGACGAGCTGCTGTGGACACGTCCTGTGGGCCTATAACGTGCGTCATCTCGATCTGCTGGAGGCCTACGTGGGGGCCAAACTTCGTGAGCGCGGAGAGCTTGTGCCTTGGGCCCCGACAAGTCTGGTCGAACGGCTTCCCACCTGGTTGAAAGTCGCGAAGAACCGGACCGAGGTTTTGCGGACGATCAAGCGCTTGCGTTCCACACTGCCTGCTGGTGGGTGATCGAACGGGCGGTGGCCACGGCTCAGGTACGGCCGACGCGCGTTCATCCGGCCAGTATGCAGGGGCCAGTCTCACCCGTTCGAGGACGAGCCAGCGCACGTGAAGCGGTCTGGACACCCTCCGTGACCGCTCCCCAAGATCTTTGCCAGAACCGAGAACGGGAGTCGTTTGTCGACGGCTTCGGGAGTCACCACGTCACCCTGTTGCTTGATCAATGTCGATGAGGTGCCGGCGGCTCAACGGATCGCGCTGGCAAGCCACTCGCTGAGCGGGCCATGGACCGGATCACCGGCACGACCGTCTGGGCGCCGGAGCTGGCCCGCCGCCCGCCCAGTAGGGCCGTTGTCACAGGCAGCGGCTACCTTGCACCTCAGCACAGAAGCAAGGCAGGTTGCAGGAAGAGGAGCGGCAATGGTCGTCGAGGTGGGGTACGCGCAGGCGTGGGACCTGGAGGCTTGTGCGCCCTGGCGGCCGATATCCGCCGAGGAGGCCCGGGAGCGGGATGCCGCCGGGCTTCCGTACGTGGTGGTGTACCGGGAGCCGGGCCGGGAGGCTCCGCTGGAAGTCCGGCTCGTCTCCTGGCGAGACCACTACGTCGGGTTGTGGGTCTACGACGCCCAGGGCCGCCGCACCTACGACCTGGACATGCGGCTGCTGGACGACCCGTCGCGGCTGCTGCGCCGGTACTCCGTCGGCTGGTACTACACAGGCCCAGAGATGGCGGAGTTCGACAAGGCGTGCCCACGCATCACCATGGACCTCTTCCCGGACGGGAGGGGCCGACGGACGGAGGAGCGGCAGGGGCAGGGCGGGGGCTCCTACACCACCTCGCCCGGACTCCGGGACGACGAGCGCTGGATGGACCGCCCCGCCTTCGAGGAGTTGTCGCTGCTCTCGGCCCGGGTACACGGGCTCACTGAGCCGCCGGCCTTCGAGGTGGCTGAGGTGGCCGAGGCAAGTGACGGAGACGCCCCCGACACCTGCTGGCATCCGCCGCGCCCCGCGCAGCCCGGGCCGATCAACGAGTTGTTCCGGCCCGGGGTGCGCGTGACCGACGGGTACCACCCCGAGATGACCGTCGTGGAGCCGCGCCGGGTAGGCACCCTGCACGTTCCCAGCGGGCTGCCGGCCGTCTCCGGCCCAGACATCGACCACGGCGACGGGCCGCGCATCACGATCCCCGTCCCGCCCGGGGAGTACGTACTTGACGAGGCGCTGGTCCGCTTCAGCTACCACTGCGAGTGGCGGGACGCCGAGGTCACGACCACAAAACCCACGGCCGTCCGCCTGCTCGTAAGCGAGACCACTGCCGCCACCTGGGAGATGGCACTCGGTCCGGACGACGATCCCCGGCTGTTCATTGAGCAGCAGATAGCCGGCTTCGACACCGACGGTGCCGCCGGCTGCTTCGCCGACGCCGGGGCCTGGGAGCCGCTGATCGCGCTCTTCGAGCGGGGGCTGATCCGGGGGGAGTCGGACCTGGACGGGTACGAGGACATCGACGACGGTTCCATGTTCATGCAGCGCACCTGGGACGAGGCTTCCGGCGGCGAGCTCATGTCCTTCGCGACGACCGGGGACGGTACCTACCCGGTGTGGGTCGGCCGTTCCGAGGCCGGTGAGGTAATCGGCGTAGTGGTGCTGGTGGAGGGGATGCCCGAGCTGCTCCCGGAGCGGGACGCAACCCCCACCGATGCGGCTGTGTAGGCAGGGTCCTGCCTGCGGCCGCAGTTGCCAGTCTGGTTGCAGCTGGTGATGATCTCGGCAGTACGGTTCACAACGCTCGGCGCCTGGAGTCCGGGGTACATGTACCCACCAGGTCAGCGGCGGGTGCCTCCCGAACTCGTGAACATCGACTTGGCCGCCTTCGGGTTGCCTCCCGCGCTCATCGACCAACGACTCCCGTTCTCGGGCTCTGGTCCACTTGGTGTGGGGTGATGACGCTCGGTCACGAGCTGTGGTGGATTCTTCAGGTTCAAGGCCGCAGTGTCATCGAGACCGGGTGGCCAGGGGAGGAATAGTCAGTACCCACCATTGCCGGAGTGAGCGGGGAGTCTGCAGGAATATGTCCGGGCCCCGGCAGATGCGGCGGGCGTAACGTCTGACGGGGTCACCGTTCGGGAGGATGAGGCTTTCACGGTCGGTGATGACCGCTCCGTCGGCCGTCAGTTGGAGGTGGTGGACGGTATCCGCCCGAGTAATCCGGCCCCGCTCGCCCCCTGCGAGCAGAAGCAGCCGGTCATCCCGAATTGCCAGGCCGCGTGGTGCCGATACTGGCAGGTCACGGATGCGGAGCACTCCGGTGGAGTCCGTTGCGGCGAGCGGTGCACCGGGCCAGTACATCGCGTGGACTGCGGAGTCGGAGACGTTGACGGTGCTGACCTCCGCCACAAGGTGGTGCGGCTCCGGAGGATGCAGGGACCACGCGGGGTTGCCTCTGGCGTCCCAGCGAACCAGGGCGCCGGCGCTGACGCGGTCGCCGCTGTAGATCCCTTCCTCGGCGTAGCCGGTCCAGAAGCCGGCCCGGCGGCCCGCGACCAGGTGAGTGAGGCGCGTGCCCATCGGGAACCGGCGCCGGGAACGGCCGTCCGGGCCGAAGATCTGGCCGGACCGTGCGTTGGGCCCTCCGCTGCCGGAGAGGACGAAACCGCCGCCCGGCAGGGCATCGAAGGCCGTCGGGTCCACGGCCACTTGGTGAAGGGGATGTTCACGGACTTTGCCGCGATCGCTCATGACGACGACGGCGGTGAAGGGCAGTTTCAGAGGCGCTGGCACGTCCCGGCCGGACCGCCGGAAGGGGAAGCGGGCGTCAGGGCAGATCAGCCAGAGAGCACGGCCCCACGCATCGATCGTGGAGGCCAGCGCTTTCCGTTCGTCGTACTGCCGAGGCAACAGTGCGTATGGACGCAGTGCCACCTTCGTCAAAAGACCACCTCGCGGGCGAAGGAATGCAACTCGTCCATGATCACATGCGCACTCGCGCTGCTGTTCCCGGCCCCGGCTTATGCTCGACGGTTCTGGCTTCGGTGCTCATGACAAGAGGACGCGCTTGCGGAGAAGTTCGAATCCTGCGCGGCCGAACATCTGGCGCTTCAGCATCTTAAAAGTTACGTGGAATCTGACCGGGGTGATCATGTCTCCCCGGTGCAACCACGGATTTGGGAGGTGGCTTGAGCGGCACGACGGTGCTGATGGAGAAGTGGCCGGTGCTGGGCCGGCATGAGCAGGCGGCGGTGTGGCTGCAGATCTGGACTGATCTCGGTCGGGCGCCGAGAACGATCGACGCCTACGCCCGCGGACTGGCCGAGTACCTGGTGATGTGCGAGCGGGAGGACGTCGATCCGGTCATCGCGAACCGCGCCCATATTGCCGTCTACGTAAGGGAGGTGGCGTCACGGCCGCACCGTCGTGGTGCGAACGTGGTGGCGATCGACTCGGGGTCGGGACTGGCGAACGCCACAATCCAGCAGCGCCTGGTGCCGGTCCGCCTGTTCTACGACTTCCTCATTGAGGAGGGTCTGCGCGAGTCGAACCCGGTGGGCCGGGGCCGCTACACCCCTGGGCGCCTGCGGGGCGGGCAGCAGCGCGGACTGGTGCCGCGGCTCACGAAGCTGCCGTGGATTCCCAGCGAACAGCAGTGGCTGGGGATCCCGCAGGTCGCGCGGGTGGAGCCGGTTCGCAACCGGGTGATGCTGGCTCTGGCCTACGATTCCGCGCTGCGGCGAGAGGAGCTGTGCTCCCTGCGGACCGACGACCTCGATCCGGCTCACCGGACGCTGAGGGTACGGGCGGAGACGACGAAGAACCGGCTGGAGCGGGTGGTGCCGTACTCGGCGTCGACCGGCATGCTGATGTCGGCCTACCTCGCCCACCGAGCCACGATCAGCCGGGCCAGGGGGCCGCTGTTCCTGTCGGAGTCCCGGCGCAACCACGGACAGCCGCTGACCCTGTGGACCTGGTCGAAGGTTGTCCGCCGGATCGCCTTGGAGGCCGGTGTCCCGCGATTCTCGACCCACGCCACCCGGCATCTGTGTCTGACCGATCTGGCCCGGATGGGATGGGAGTTGCACGCGATCGCGACCTTCGCCGGCCACCGCGCCACCGATTCCACGCTCCAGTACATCCACCTGTCGGGCCGGGATCTGGCCGACAAGCTGGCCCGCGGTATGGAGCACATCCATGCCTGGCGAATACAGATGCTCACCTCCGCGGACGCCACGACGCGGGAGGTGTCGCGGTGACCGCACCACTGCCGGCCATCGCCGCCGAGGACGGGGCCGGACGCTGGTCCTGGCCGATTTCCCCACCCCGCGACAGCACCTCGGTGGCGGTGCGGCCCGCCGAGGCGAGGGCCGTGGCCGACCTGGGCGTGCAAAATCTGCGGCGGCTGCAGCACCACGACCCGTCCGCGCCGGGCTGGCGCGTGATCGAGCGACTGCTGGGCCCGCTGGAGGCGGTCAACGCCGCACTGGACTCCCCGCCCACCCCGCATCGCCGACGGGCCATGCTCGACGTGGTCGCGGTGCTGCTGACGCGGTGCGCGGAGACCGGCAGGACCTTCTGGGGCTGGACCGAAGAGGAATGGTTCCACCTACTCGGCCGCACTCAGGCCGAGTTCCGCCAGCACGCGCCCGCCTGGGCGGGCGACGAGGTCCGCCCCTATCTCGCGGCGCACGCCTATCTGCTCGGTGGCTTCAACGAGTTCCACCGGCTCGGCAGCTTCCAGCGGCTCACCCTGGCCTGGCGGATCTTCGGACGCGACCGCGTCAACGGCGAGGTCGCACGACTTCGCGCGATCCTGAGAACCCATCTTTGAACCCTGAACGATCTCGTACACGCACCTCGTACCGCTTGGTGCCCTCCTGCCCCTCCGGACGTCATCGGCCAGGCAGGGGCTTTACGGAGAGCTTTCGGGTGCTCCCTGGGCCACCGTGATGCGCCTTTCCGGCCCAGGCTGGCGGGCGGACGCTGCCGGTACCAGGCGGACCGGAGTTCCCTTCACGGCCATCCGGTCGTGCTCCGTCCTGGCAGGGGGTGGGCACGGTGCCCGGTACGGAGAAGGTCGGCAGCGTCAGCACAGAGCGGTACGAGCAGCTCGTGGAGCAGTTGCGTGAGGCCGTCGAGAAGTTGTCGAGGAGCCAGTTCATCATCGGCGACGGCGCGCTGGAGATCGCCCCGATGCAGGAGCACGGCGGGCGATCCGTGGGGGATGACTTGTTCGGTGTGGCGGCGTGGCTGCACCGGCTGTCGGAGGACATCAACGTCCCCTACAACACGGTCAGGGAGTACCGGTGGGTGTCCAGTAGGTTCCCCGAACGGCACCGGTGCCCCGGGGTGGCCTTCAGCACGCACCAGATCCTCGCGGCGATCTCGGATCCCGCCGAGCGGTGGGAGGCGATCAGGAATCCGCCGCTGGACGAACGGACCGGCAAGCAGCGGTGGACCCCGGAGACGAGCCGGCAGCGGGTCGGCTATCACGGCCCCAAGCCTGAGACGGTGCAGGAGAAGATCGAGGCCGTGCACGACCTGGTCGCCGACGAGCAGGTCGCCAGCCAGGTGGCGAGGGATCTGCTGCGCCGTCCGTCGGTGGCGTTCAAGGCCATGACCGACGACACGGCCCGTCATCAGGTCAATCATGCGCAGGTTGAGCAGTCCCGCCAGCTGCGCGAGGCGCATGAACAGCAGTCCACGGGTGCCCAGGAGCCGTTCGAGCCGACGGTGCGTAGGATCAATCATGCTCTGGAGTTCCTGGACCTGGTCGGTGCCTGCCAGCGGTTCGTCGCGGCCACGGGGCGGATCGTGCCCTCAGTGCGCGAGCGGCCCTTCTCCGAGGACGAACGCGAGACCGTGCACCGCAATGTCGACAGGGTGCGGGCCACCTGCGAATGGATCCTCACCGCCGTCGACACAGGCGAGGTCGACGTACATGAGGAACTCGCCAAACTCCTGCGGGGCGAGTAGACGTGCCCCGGTCACGGCGCCGGGGCGACGCGGCACGAGAGCACGCGGAGGCGATCTGCCGGGCGCTCCGGCAGGCCCGCCCGGCCGGGCTGCACATGCCGCAGCTGACACGGGCGACCGAGCTCACCTGCGGCCAGGCGCGTTCCGGACTCGCGATGATGCGCGACATCATCACGACGAAGGGATGGTCACCGGTGATCTACACCCGCGCGGACGGCTACCAGTTCACCGTCGACCCCGATGAATTGGAGGCCTACGAAACCGCCCGGGTCCACGTGCTGCTGACCGAGGTCCGCCGCCTGATCACCGGCACCATCGCCCCGCACGCCGCGGTGGATCCGCAGGACAAGCGCGTCCGCCACATCGTGGCCCAGCTCAACTCCGTCGAGTCCACCCTCGACCTGATCGCCTGAACGACGGGACGCACATGCGCCGACGCCGTTATCCCTCGGACACCACCGACCTTGAATGGTTCCTCGTCGAGCCGCTGCTGCCGGTCCCGGCCTGCGAGACGCCGCGCGGCGGCCGGCCGGAGGCGCACCCGCGGCGCGAGATCGTCGATGCCCTGCGCTACCTCGTGGACACGGGCTGCAAGTGGAGTGCCCTGCCGCAGGACTACCCGCCGTTCAAAACAGTGTTCGGGTTCTTCACCCGCTGGTCCGCGGCCGGGGTGTTCAACCTCATCCGCGACCAGCTGCGGCGCCGGATCCGTCGAACGATGGGCACCTCTCCGCACCCCGTGGCGGCGGTGATCGACTCGCAGTCAGTGAAGGTCGCTGCCACTGTCCCGCGTGCCACGTCGGGGTACGACGCGGGGAAGAAGACGCCCGGCAGGAAAAGACACATAGTCGTGGACTTGAAAGGGCTTGTGCTGTTCGTGATGGTCACCCCAGCCGACATGCACGACAGCGTCGCAGCCCGCGAAGTCCTCTTCCGGCTCCGGCTGATGCACCCGGAAATCACCATCGTCTGGGCTGACTCGGCCTACGCCGGCAAGCTCGTCGACTGGGCCAAGACCTTCCTCCGCCTGACGATCAAGACCGTGAGCAGGCCCAAGGGCGCAAAGGGATTCGTGATCCTGCCGCGCCGCTGGGTAGTGGAGCGGAGTCTGGCGTGGTTGTTGCACGCACGACGGAACGTCCGGGACTACGAAACGCTGCCGGAACACAGTGAGGCCATGCTGACTCTCGCGGCCATCACGCTGATGACCAGGCGCCTCACCCGGCACCCCGTCCATCCCAACGCTGCCGCCCCCCGCCCGGTGGAAGCAACCCAGTCTGCGTGATCAACGGGCCCATGATGGCTGAGTTCTGCTCGTTCTTGTTGGTGTCCGCGCTCGCGGTGCCGCAACGGCCAAGGCAACGACATGATCATGAACGGCCCGTCACCCACGCACACTGAACATCGTTGGCAGAGCGTGACCACTCATACAACCTTCACAACGCTCGCCCTGACCAGCGGCCATCGGCACCGGCCTCGCCACCGCCGCACCCGCAGCAGCAGGCGGAATCATCGTCATCGGATCCCCCAGCTACGACAACTCGTACGGCAACCACGGCACCCGCGCCCAACCAGGAGGACAGACAACAAACGGAAGCGGAGGAGTCCAGGGACTGCTGGCACAAGTCCCCGTCGCCAGCGCCCTCAATCACTGCGGCGGCGCCGACCTGCCAGTGGCAGACCCCCAGGAAATCATCGACCATAACCTGAAGGAGACGGCCGGCCCCAACGGGATTATCGGCGGCCGGGGCGCCGCCTCTGACTTGGTGTTCTGAACAGCGGCCACCCCGGTGGGGCGGGCCGCACAAGGCACCGCTGCTGTCACACACGGTGACCTGGACGGCTCCGTCCTCGACCTCCAGGGTCAGCAGACACAACCCCGGCGCGTACTTGCGGGCGTTGGTCACCAGCTCGCTCACCGCGAGCTGGGTCATGTCCATCGCCCGCCCCGACACCGGCAGCCCAGACTCGGCCTGCACGGACGTCAGGAAGGCGCAGACCAGGTCCCTGGCCTCACAACGAACCCAGAACACACCAGGCCAGCAACCGCCCCGCACACCAACGAGCCCCCTCCAGCATCATCGGGGGACAGGGCAATGACGTGGAGGCCCTGGGTGGTGGCGTACTGGAGGGCGAAGCGGCCTATGACGCCTGGCTCCTTCGGCGGTACCTGGCCACCTACCCGAGCGTCACCAACTGCCTCACCGTCACCGCGCGGCTCGGGGACGGCCAGCCTTCGCCGAGAGGCCGTGACCAGCACCGGCACTTGAGGTCCTACCAGCCGATCCCGTTTGCCTCCCGGGGGCGATGCACTCGATCACTCCTCAGCTGCGCCCACGAAACGACACCAGCACCGGAAAGCCACCATCCTGCATAAACAAAGTCCCCGTCAGCGAACCGACGGGGACTCATGAACGATCGAGGTCAGAAGCGCAAGCCCGCTACGCAGTCACTGCGCTGTTGGTTTCCCGAGGCTCACGGCTTCGCGCTGCCTGTACATATTTGGTCCGCGCTTCTCCATTCGTAACCGCTGTTGTCGGGGTTCACAGCCTGTGTGTTGCTAGTGAACCCGCCCGGCCGAATGGTTCCTGTAGACCAAGCGGTGTCCGGGTGCTCAGTCCGCCAGATCGTCGCCTTGACAGAGAGATTGTTTACATAGGAGTTGATTCCGTTCGTTCCGTAGCCCATGCCATATTGCTTAAGCGAGAAGCAAGCACTGGTGCTGGTGGACGTGAAGGCCAGGGTCCGGTACTCGGTGCTGCGGTAGAGACAGAGCTTGCCAGAGGGGCAGCCGCCGACAGCTGCGGCCGGGGTAGCGGCAATCAGAGTGCTTCCGGAGAACAATGCGGTAGTTGCCGCGATGGCGGCGCCCATCTTTTTCAGTTTCATGATGCTGACTCCTTGATCGGTGCAGAGAGGTGCTTACTGGGCTGGTTTTCAGGGATTTACGGCTTGACGCCGCCCATGCAGACGGCTCCGCTTTTACCGAAGTATCCGCCGGTCATGCTGCTGAACCCTTGAGGGCGGATTGTTCCGTCCACGATGTACGAGCTGCCGGACCTGTGGTAGACAACGGCATTTACCGGAAGGTCATTGATGTATGATCCGATACCGTCTTTAAATTTGTAGTCTCCGAATTTAAAGAGATAGATGCAGGCTTTCGTACTAGTTGACGTCACATCCAGGTGAATGTAGCCAACCCCCTCGTACAGGCAGAGCTTTCCCTTGGGACAGGGGCCCATGGCGGCTGCCGGCGCTGCTGTGGCAGCTGAGAGCCCGATGGTGAGCGTCATCAGTGCGGCGCCTGTTACAACCTTGTATTTCCAGTTCACTATTTTCTCCATTCACTTTCGTCATGCTGAATAGCGTCATGGTGTGAGTGCAGCTGATGTGGTTCTTGGCTGACGGCACGAGCCTCGTTCTGGCCCGGTTGGACTGCAGCAGGCAGTGCGGCGGACCTCTCCGAGGAGGTCCGTTCTGGCGCGGAGAGAAAACCCGCCCTCCTGACACGGAGTTCTCGGTGGGTGTGCCCGTCAGCTGGTGAAGGCAAGTCCGTGGGTGGCGGCGATCTGGCCGGGGGCGTGGCCGGCATGGAGGTTGAGCGGATTGCCGTCGGTGCTCTGCACCTTGAGGGTGGTGCGGATCTGGGTGCAGCCGCCGAGTTGGGACTTGGTGAGGTGCAGGACGTTGGTGGCGCTCTGGTGGTGCTTGGCGGTGGTGATGTTCCACTTGCCGGGTGCGGCCTTGATCGGGGGTCCGCACTTCGCCCCGTCGGGGTTCTGCGGCTGGGCCTCGATCCAGGTCTCGGCCTGTGTGCCCGTGTAGGCACTCGAACCACCGGGGCAGATCCGTGAGTCGGGAATGCAGGTGGTCAGGGCGGCGTCCTGGACGACGGTGATGCTGTCGCCGCCGGTGGGGGTGTAGGTGTATCCCAGGGTGGTGTGGGTGCTTCCGCGGGCGATGACGGTGCCGGCGGTGGCGGGCAGCGTCCAGCGGGACGCGGAGGGGTACGGGGCCCGGGCCAGTTCCGCACCGGCCGGGACCTTCATGGTGACGGTGCGGCCGTTCTGGATGATGCTGGAGTAACTGGTCACGGACAGGCGGCAGTTGTAGGTGCCTGCGGTCGGCGCGGTGAAGACCCAGCGCAGCGCGGGTGCTACCGACTTCTCACCCGGGGGGACCTGGTTTGTCGCCCAGTAAGCGCCCGCCTCGGTGTCGCCCGGCAGGGCTGTGCCGTTGGGGTAGGAACAGCGGACCGCCGCGGTGGATCCGATGTTGTCGCCGCTGCCCAGGCCGGTGACGTTGGCGATGCTGAAGTTCCGTGACCAGAGGTAGGACTTCTCCCCCGCGGCGGCGGTGAACACCACGCCAGTGCCAGGGATGTCCCGGTAGGCCTCGGCCTTCCGTGTCACTTCGTACTCGAACGTCGGCGACGCCGCGGAAGCCGGAGGCGCGGACGTCAAGGCGCCTGCGGCAGCCAGGGCAAGGGCCGCGATGAGTACCGGTTTTTTTCGTTGGGCCTTCATTGCATCCCCCGTCGCAGGCTACTGGTGATCATCTAAAGTCGGAGCGACCGTAGCAGAGATCGCACATCCGTGCGTATGTAGTTACGAAGTACCATCCCCCGTGCAACGCGTGTGCAGCTCCCGCCCCTTGGCGCCCTCCGGCTGGACCATCCGGGCAGGGCGCTATCCCCGCCGCAGCGGCAGCAAGACGGACTGGTTGACGAAGACCTCACATAAGCAGGCACTGACGTGTGCTTGTGCTCTCAGCGGGGCGGCGGGTCGAGCTGCTGCCTGTCCGGAAGGCGCCGAGGCTCCCGCGCCCGCATGTGCTCGCACAGGTGAGCTTCCCAGGGAAACGCCACGCCCGTCGCCTCGGTGAGGACCGGGAAGAACGCCTGGGCGTCCTGCGACTGCGGCGCCGTGGTCCAGCGGTATCCGTCACGGCCGCGCAGGGCGTGGGTGCGGTGCGTGAGCAGCGCGGCCAGGCTCTGATCAACGAGCACGTCACGGTGTGTAGCTGAATCTACAACAGTCCCCTCCCCTTCCAATGTGGCGGGGGCGGTGAGCACCCGTCTCGGAACCCTCGAAGCGAGTTCCGAGACGGGTTCTGAGCGCCTGGGGCTACCGGCTCGGGCGGACGAGGACACCCTGCTGCCGATGGTGGCCTGGCAGCTGTTCCTGCTCAACCGCTGCCCGCATCTTGCGGATATGGAAACCGCACTCTTCGACCGGGTCCGCCGTGACGGGCTGTTGGAGGGCAGTCGGCTGAACACCATGCACGCGATGCAGCGGGCGGTCGCCGAGCTCGGATTCTGTGATCCTCCGCGTCCCGGCACCGGCCACCACTCGGCCCGGGCCGGCGGCGCGCCGATCTGGGAACAGTGGGCGGATCGCTGGCACACCACCTCGACGCTGACCCCGCGCGTTCGCGGCAGCGTCCGCTCGAACCTGCTCAAGGTCGGCCGGTGGATCGCCGCCGAACAGCCCGACGCCGCCGATCCGGCCGACTGGACCCGGCAGACCTGCGCTTCGTGGATCGCTGCGCTGGACCGGATGAAGGTCGGCGACTACGTCCAGCGCACGATCGGGCTGGGCGCCCGTCTAGGCAAGCCGCTGGAAGCGCCCAGCGAGGCCGGGCAGATCACCGCGCTACGGACGTTCTTCCGGGACTGCCAGGAATGGGAGTGGCTGCCCCGCCGCTCGACCCCCTTCGCGCGTTGGCGATCCCCCGCAGCGTCACCGCCCTCCTCGGACCCGACCCTCGGGTGATCGCCGACGAGGTCTGGGCGAAACTGTTGTGGGCGGGCCTGAACCTGGAACCCGCCGACCTCCCCCAGACCCGCTCCGGGCACTTCTACCCTTTCGAACTGGTCCGCGCGGTCACGCTGACCTGGCTGTTCTCCGGACGACGCAGCAACGAGATCGCCCGGCTGAAGGTGGGCTGCATCCGCTGGCAGCACGACGGGACACCGATCGCCGGCGACTCGCAGCAGGTCCTGGCACGCGACGCGATCTGCCTGCTCGACGTCCCCACCCACAAGACCGGCACCGCTTTCACCAAACCAGTCGACCCGATCCTCGGCCAGGCCGTCGACGCCTGGCAGGCAGCCCGCCCCGACCAGCCGAAGTTCACCGATCGCCGCACCGGCGAGCTGGTCGACCCGCTGTTCGCCGTCCGGGCTCGCCGCGTCTCCACCAGCTACATCAACAACACCATCATCCCGATGCTCTGCCGCAAGGCCGGAGTCCCGGCCGCCGACGTCCGCGGCAATATCACCAGCCACCGCGCCCGGTCCACGATCGCCAGCCAGCTCTACAACGCCAAGGAGCCGATGACCCTGTTCGAACTGCAGACCTGGCTCGGACACCGCTCCCCACAATCCACCCAGTACTACGCGAAGATCACACCGAGCACCCTGTCGAAGGCCTACTCCGAGGCTGGCTACTTCGAGCGGAACGTTCGCACGATCGAGGTATTGATCGACCGCGACGCGGTCGCCTCCGGCGCCGCCGCAGGCGGTGAGCCCTGGCAGCACTACGACCTCGGACACGGCTACTGCAGCTACACCTTACGGTGTGGTGCACGACTGAGGCCGCAATGTGCCGGCCTGGCGGTTCGGTTGTTGGGCGATCACCGCATGGCTGTGCGGTCAGAGACCAGGCCGGCGATCGCGAGATGAGTATCGTCGTAGTACTCGCGACGTCCGATGTACCGCTGAAGGGTTCGCCACTGCTTGTGCTCGGCATTGGCATGCTCCACGCAGATCCGCTCTGAAGACTGCTGCTTGCGGGCCTGTTCCCACGCGGTGACGTCCGCGGCAAGGGCGTCCTTGCCGGGTTTCTTCGGCGGTGCCTGGACCTGATCGGGAAACTGTTTGGCCAGGCCCCGGTATCCGGCGTCGACTTTCGCCTTGACCGTGGGATACCGCTCAAACAGGTCGCCGATCCCCTCGGTATTCACCGCCGTCTGATCGTGCATACGGCCCGGCCGAATCGCCCCCGTCCACAAAGTGCGACCCCTCTCGTCGGTGATGACGGTGGCCTTCTTTGTGTTCTGCCGCATCTTGCCGGAGACGAAGGCCCGGCGGCCTGCCTGGCTTGCCGGCCCTCGGGCGCCGTACCCGCACCTCGGTGCCGTCGAGCCGCAGCTCAACGCCCCGCGCGTCGGCATAGGCGAAGACATCGGCCATCGTACGCAGGCGCAATCCGGGCTCGCAGGGGACCGCGAAGCCGCGCACGGCCAGGAGCGGGCGGATCTCATGGACAGCGCGGGTGATGGTGGAACGGTCGACGCCGTAGAGGACGGCCAGAGCCGCATGCGGGAGCTGGAACCGCAGGACCACCAGGGTGGCAATCACCCGGTCGGTGAATACCAGTTGATGGCCAGGCCCGCCCCCTTCGGCCCGCAGGCGGTCGTGACCTCGGCGTTCACGCAGCCGGGAGTCCTGCCGTGCCAACCACGGGGCAGCCAACTCGGCGATGAGCGAACCGAGCTGCTTCCTCGGGATGCCGGTGCAGATGCGATGCGAAAGAGCCGTACGGGCCAAGACGGACGTCACAATCCCCTCAACCTATACGGCTCCCCTCGTGCCATGACCGGCACGGCATTTCTGGAGAAGTTAGGACCGGTTGCAGCCCTTCACCACCGGAATTCACCGTCGTAGAGGCGTCGGTGCCACCATTCGCCATGCCACCGCAGGTGCCGGTAGGCGTGTGGGTCGGGCAGGGTCCGGCGGCGAAGCTCTGCGTCCAAACGCGCCACCACCCGCCCAAGTTCGGCGCGGGACGGCTGCGGAAGCGAACGCAACGCTTCTTGCAGAATGTCCCGGGCGTTCGCCACGTCGACAAGCGAGGACTCCGGATGGGGAGAGGCTGGGAAGCACAGTTCCAGGTATCGGCCGGGCTGTCGCAGGAACGCCCGGTAGTGCCTGAGCGCGGCTTCCACCGCCCCATCCCACAAGCCGTCCCACAGCCCGGCCCAGGAGTCACCGTGATCACGCTCCGTGCGCTGGATCTCGGCGCAGGTGCGCTCGGACAATCCGGGAATCCGATAGGTCCAAGGGCTCCAGACGGCCGGGGCCGGATCTTCGGCGCGAAGCGCGCCAGGCCGTCTACGCGGCATGGGCCTTTCGGTTGGTCATCATGCTCGCGATCATGCCGGACGGCCTGACAGCCCACAAGGGCCCGCAGCCCTCAACGTCTCCCGGCAAACTCGCAGCATCCGATCATCCCGGATTGCGCTCACCGAAATCCCACTTGTCGGACAGAACCGCCATGGACAACAGCACACACCCCGCCCTATCGCGGACCTCCGACGTCAGCGATGCAGCGTAGAGAGCCGCCGCCGCTGTCGTGCACGCCGCAGTTATTCGAGCAGTGCCAGCACCGCATGGCCAGCGCACGCTGCGACTTTTACACCCCAAAGCAATCCACGAGATCCCAACTCCTGGAAGCGAAAAGCAACTTGCAGAAGATGACCGTGTCCATCCCGCTGACCGACGACGAGCAGGCAGCCGTCGAGGACGGCCAGGCAGCCCTGGACCGACTACTCGACTGCCTTGCTGACAGACCCACTCCGGCCGGCCCGACACCACGCGAACTGGACGTGCCGGTGACGGCCCGCCTGCTGCCGGTCGTCGACGTCCGACAGGGCGGAACGGGCTCCGCACCGCGCTGATATCGGAGTGCACACAGGCCCAGGGGAATGACACAGTCACTGCCGTGACCTTGATGAACGTGCTCGTCGACTTCGCCCGAACCGGCCGGATCGGCCCGCTTCACTGCGGAATGCTCCTGGCCGAGGCGCAGAACCTCCTCGGCCCGGGGCGGCCGCACCCCGCCCACGTCATGAAGGGGCCCGACATCGACGGCTACCCGTACTCCTGGGGCGGACTCAAGCTGGACGTCACCCAGCGGGCGGTCAGCGGCATCTGGATCCACCTCTGGCCCGGTTCGACGGCGAAGCTCCCCACTCTCGTCCTGCCCGAATCAGAGTCGTTCGAGGCCACTGTCCTCCGCGAGGAACTGATCACGGCCCTGGACACCGCAGACTGTGAGCATCACGTCAACAACACCCTCACCTTCGGTCAGCAGTCCAGCATCCTCACCCGGCCCGCTGATGTCTACGCGGTCTTCAGCCTCCCGGGCCGGGACAACCACGTGCCTCACCGAGACCGTCACTATCTTGACGTGATGCACAAGTACACGGCTTGACATTGCTGATTCCACAGAATGATTCGGTTGACGTGTCCTTCGATCACGCCCGAGCTCCAGGGCAGGGTGAGGCCGGCGATCACGGCGGCGCGGTCGCGGTCGATGTTTGCGGCGAGGGTGTGGAGGCCGGGGAGGTCGTCGCGCCGGACGGCATCGAACCACTGCGGCAACCGTTCGCCCTGGCGCTGCGTGAGCATCTGGCCGAAGGAACGGACGTGACCGGTGAGAGCGTCCAGCTCAGGGCAGTGGACCAGAACGGCCTTGAGTCGAAGGTGCTCTGTCTCGGTGAGGGTTTCCGGTCGGCGCAGGATCCATCCGGCGACGACGCGGGGTGACGGAGGCCGAGTCGTTAAGGGGCCAGGCGAGAGTCGCTTCTCCCGGAAATAGGCGCGAACCCGCTGGTAGCTGCCCTGATAGCCAAGCGGTACGACCTCCTCCCACACCCTCCAGGCGTTCGTGCAGCCCTGGTTCCAGCGGTCATCCAGGTAGGGCTTGAAGGCGTCGAGTTTGGATGGTCGGCCCTGCCACTGCCCGCGGAACAGGTCCTCCGGGGTGGCTGGTCGGCGAGGAGCTTGACGGTGCGGGAGGTCATCCGGAGGTGGCGGCCGATCGCCCTCCGGCTGAGCCCGGTGGCTAGCAGTTCGTGGACGGTCGCGTGGTTCACACGGGTGCGGTCAGCGAAGCGGTGTCCCCTTGGCCAGGGCGAGCCGGAGGGATCTTCGAGCTTCTCTGGCTCGGGGGCAGGCTGGGCTGGATCTGGCGCCAGGACCTGTAGGCATCCTCGGTGGTCTGCGACGCACCGTTCCGCGGCCTCGCTCAGGTTGTGCCAAAGATGCCACCTGTCCGCGACCTGCACCGCCTGTGGTGCCCCGGCCGTGGCACCTTCGGCGAAGAACGGTGCACGATCGCGGCAGACCACCTCCACCCCGGGCCGTTTCGCGAGGCAAGCCGCGAGGCTGGACGCCGGCTTTCGACGTCGACCAGGACAGTCCCGTAGTGACGCCCTTTGCGGGTCGCGTACTCATCGACGCCGACCACCCGCGGGGCTGGAACTTCGGGGTCGGGCAGTGCTTCGACCAGTCGCAGCACCGTGCTGCGACTCACAGAGACGCCGAAGACGCGCGCCATGCGGGCGCCGGCCCGACCGGCGAGCGCGAGCCCGACCGCGGCCAGCGTCGACCGCAGCCGCTCGGTCCGCCGACCGTACCGACGCGTCAGCCCTGGCAGCTGTTCCGCGAAAGTCCGCCTCCCGCACGAGATGACCGGGCAGAGGAACCTGCGGACTCGCAAACAGAGAGCGACCTGTCTGCCTCCGCTGGGCACATCAGTGGGAAACCGCAGGTAGGAGCTGTGAATCCGCTGTGACCAGATCGCGCATCCGGGACAGATGGCCCCAGCCGCTGTGCTTCGGGCCTCTACGCGTACCGCCTCGTTGTTCACGGCGACCGGCAGCACCGCCACGTCGGCAATCGACGGGAACAGCAACTCCTCCAGCCGGAGCACCACTTCTTCCATGGGCCGCACTGGCGGCCACACCGCACCCGGTACGGCCAATTCCGGGCAACTTCCCCAAAGGCCGATTCGCCCGAGCCCCGTCACTCAGCGTGCATGCTCCACGGAAAGTGAGCCAGAACCCAAACCCGTGAACAACTGACGGCACTACTGGTGAATAAAGCCATCCCACTCTACGGGCGGCGACCGTGTCCACCGCACACCCGCTATGAGTGCATGTGCAGTGGGTCGTTCGTTGGTGAGGTCAGGAGGTTGGCCAGCAGACGGGTGTTCTCCTCGACGCGACGGATCAGCTTTCGCCAGTACCTCAACACTTGGAGGCTCTGGGCCGGGGCGCCGGCGCACGGCGGACGAGGATTTCTGCGGGCCGGCCGTGGTCCGCCAGCCAGGAGGAACTGCAGTCGTACAGGGGCTCGAAGGCCCCACCATGGGGGAGGAGCAGCCAGCCTCGGCCGAGGTCTCGACCAGCAACCTGGCGGACCTCGCCCGTATCGTGGTCACGCTCTGCTCCTCCCACTGAGACGGCGCCTCGCGGGTCGCAGTGCTCCAGGCCGCCGCGTCCGGCCGCCCGCAGCTGTCGTCGAGGCGGCGACAGGTACGCTGACCTGTTGAGTGTGTGAGGAAGAGCAGTAGTGCCGGAAACGGCCGTAGCCCCCCTCTCGTGCCGGCGGTCGTCGGAGTCGGTTGCCTGCGGGTACATCGTCCGGTGATTCTCCAGGAGCGCGAACCCTCGGATTCACCCCGCGGCTGCGGTCCCGCCGCGTTTACCGGCTATCGGTCGCTCTGCCTAGTCTTGCGAAGGACAAATCGATGCCCGGAGTCGCCGGGGGCGTCACCCCGTCCGAGCAGCTGACCGCGCGGGCCTCGGCCTTGGCCTGCACGAACCAGGTCGCCCGGCGCGGCGGCATGAGTGCCGCTCACATAGGTAGGAAGCCGCGGCTCAGTGCCCAGCCGGCGCCAGTGAGCAGCACCGCGGACAGTATGGCCAGTACCCGGACCGGGCGCCGGTGCAGCACCAGGTGGAGGTCCCCGACTCGCAACTCAAGGTAGGGGACGGTGGCCTTTCCATGTTTCGTGTTGCCGGAGTTCACGGACCCTCACTTCGTTGGCAGGGCGGGGCGCCGCCGCAACGCGGCGTGCCCTCACTGGTCGGGGGTTTCGCCAGGTTTCTGTCACGGCGGAGCTTTCCCTTGGCCGATGCTCGGACCGGGCACATGGCTGTCGCTAGTGCGCAATAGTTGCCACCTGCTGGCAACTCGCCCCGCACAATGGCCACATGACTGCTGACGCCGACCCGACACCCGAGCTGAAGGCTCTGCTCAAAGCTCTCCTGAGAGACACTGGACTGACGCAGCAGAGTTATGCGCGACGCTGTGGTCTCAACCCCACCCAGCTCTCCAGGCTCATGAACTTGCACCAGGTCCCGCAGACCGCGTTTCTGCACGAACTGATCGTCGCAGCAGATCGCGGCCCTGGGGGACCTGTGGCGCAGCGGATCCAGCAGCGGGCCGACCAGCTCCTGCTGGCCCTCGTGGCCCGGCGGCACCCGGAACGCCGCTATGAGGAGGAGACACGGCGCCGCGACCTTGCCGAGATCCGGCGCCGGGGCGAAGAACTCCAGAGTCAACTGGACGCCTGCGCCACAGACCTTGCTGCGGCCAAGAAACAGGTCGAGCAATTGATCACGGAGAGACGGCAGTTACGTGCAGACCGTACGCGGTTCCAGCAGAAGCTCGACGTCAGCCATACGACGGTCCGCAAGCTGAACCAGCAGTTGGACGCTGCGCTCGCTTTCCCGCGCTCCCATCAGGAGGTCGAGAACGCGGTGCGCCGCCGATGGAAGGCGGATGCGTCCGACCGGTGCGGCGACCTCCTGACGTCCTCGGCAATCACCTTGCGCCCTCTGGCAGCCCTGCACCTCCTGGTCTGGCTGTGCACCCCGCCGCAGACCAGCCCTGAGGTAACGACGGCCGGCCTGACGTTCCTGGATGACTTCATGCGATGCCGGAGCGCGGCGGACGTCAGCGACATCGGAACGGCCCTGCTCGTCGACGCCGTGCCTGGCCGCCCCCGCCAGTGGGCCGAGCACATGCTCACCGCGCTGGGACGTCGACGGCCGCTGCCTGAACTGCTCGCCCAGCGGCAGGACTGGATCACCGACAGATCGGTACGGTGGACACGCTTCTACGACTCCTGCTGGCTGGCCGGGTGGATGAACGGCGACCGGCCCCTCAGGGAGCGTCTGGCGATCTTTGAACCGGCTGTGGAGGAGACCGTGCCCGGTGTCGTGCGTATGGCTGCCGGAGCACTGCACACCGATGCACGTCCAGCCGACGCTGCGGCAATGCTCCTGGCGCTCGCTCACGACGGGCACCCATACGCGGAGCCTGTTGCTAAGGCATACTTCGACCCTGACCGCGACCCGTTCGCACAACCAGTGCCGGTGACACCGGAGTTCTGGCGACACCTCTGCGACTCGAACCAACCCGCGGCGGCCCAGAAGTCGATCATGCAGGCGGCCTGTCAGGTACTCGGCACGCACGAGATGGCTGCCATCCTTCCCTGGTTGCACCGCTGGTTCTGGGAGACGCGCTCGGACGAAACCGTGCTTGATACCTTCCTGGAGGCCGTGTGCACCGACCCCCGCACCGCCCTCGCGATCCAGGAACAACTTTGCGACGGCATCGACCCGGGACGGCCCCTCATCGCCGAAAGGCTCAGGGAACTACTCTCGGACCCGTCGAGCGTCGGCAGACCGGAAGCACCGGAGCATTGCTCCATACCTCACGAGTGAACCGTCACCTTTGCCAGGGTGTAAACCGCCTCGGGAAGGCAACAGGCAGAGCTGGCGGCTCGTGTTTGCGGGTCGCTGTGATCTGATCCGGTGAACGAGTTGTGGCATGGCCGCCGAGAATACCTACCAGCTGAACCTGACTACTGGGTCCGACGGAATCCCGGTCCTGCGAACCACCGGCGACCCCACACTGCCGTCCTCCTTCGCCGTCCGCGACCCTGACGGCAATGTCCTCGCCGTCTACACAGCCCAGCCGACTGCCCCCGCAACGGAACTGTCACTGGACTACTTCTCACACATGTACTTGCCCAAGGACCCCAGCATCACCAATCAGGTCTTGTCTCCCCAGCAGAGCTGACCACCCAGCCTCCCGCCGCGGCCGGACAGCCACCTGGCATCCATGCCTTCCACGGCTGGTACCGCTTACCGCCGGCGATCACCGTGCGGACCGTGAAGAGCACACAGAGGTCCTCAAACGGGCACCTTCACGGGCCGTGGACGAGGCGGCGTCCGCGCGGGTACCCGCCGTACGCTGAGATCCGCAGACGGCGTACACGAAGGGCGGGAAAGACCAGTGGTCAAGGCATCGGGTTCCGGGACGACTGGTTCAGGGCCCCCGGCGACCGGAGCAGCGGCGACCGGCACCACGGTCGCCGAGGTGATGGCCGAGCTGGCCGGTCTCGACGACCCGAGGGTGCGGACGGTCAACGAGAAGCACGGTGACGACCACGGTGTGAACCTCGGCAAGCTGCGCGCGCTCGCGAAGCGCCTGAAGTCCGAGCAGGAACTCGCCACCGGACTCTGGAACACGGGCGACACCGCGGCGCAGCTCCTGGCGATCCTGATCTTCCGCCCGAGGGGGCTCGGGCGCGACGAGCTGGACT
The DNA here is from genome assembly GCF_044757485.1 of Streptomyces sp. NPDC091272. NCBI lineage: Bacteria > Bacillati > Actinomycetota > Actinomycetes > Kitasatosporales > Streptomycetaceae > Streptomyces > Streptomyces sp. NPDC091272. Next base: position 6,997 of record NZ_JBIVVC010000012.1, on the reverse strand, counting down.
CCATGCTGCGTGAAGCGCGCGTACCCAAGGTGCACGACTGGCTCGTGAGCTACGTGGTGAAGAACAATCCGCACGCCGAGGAACTGCGCCTCGTCTGGTGCGCCGACCCGGATCCCGTGGTCGCGAGCGCCGGCTGGGCGCTGACCACCGAACGCGTGGCGAAGAAGCCCGAGGGCCTCGAACTCACGGAGCTGCTCGACGTCATCGAGGCCGAGATGAAGGACGCCCCGGACCGCCTGCAATGGGCGATGAACCACTGTCTGGCCCAGATCGGCATCGAGCACCCCGAGTACCGAGCCCTTGCCCTCGCCGTCGGCGAGCGCCTGGAGGTACTCAAGGACTACCCGACACCACGGGGTTGCACCTCGCCGTACGCGCCTGAATGGATCGGCGAGATGGTACGCCGCCGGACGGACGAGGGCAGGGCATAGAGGGCGGCGCGCGGGCAGACCACCCACCTCGATGACGTCGAGCAGCCACGCGGCACGGAACGGGACCACGAGACCGCGCGGCGCGCCGCCCAGGCACGGATGGTGAGCGCCACCACCCACAGCGGATCGCTATGGCGAGCACACACGGGCTTCCGAGCTGCCGAAGCACGGGCGCGCGCTGCCGAGCACCCGCGGACGGTGTCGGACGCGGACGCCTTCCGTCGCGTCGAGCCTCACGAACGACGCGGACACGGACTCCGGGCGGGCGTATGACCAGGTCCACCCCGACCGTGTGATGCTGCGCGGGCACCTTATCGCCCGCCTCGGGTCAGCTGTTGAGGCTCCCTGGTGCTGTGACCGGGAAGATTCACCGGGCTGTGTCGCGCGCATCCCGCCGCAACATCTTCAGTACTTCGGGATAAGCCGCGAGTTCGGCGGACCCAGCCGGGCCCACGAACGCGGCACCGTCAGCGCAGTGGAAGAACCTTGAAGCCGCAGGTCAAAGGGCTGGTGTGCCTCGTGCTCGGGGGACTCACGCAGCTCATGAGCGACCGTCTGCGTAGTAGGTCGTTCGTCAGGAGTTGCTCTCGTTGGAGGAGGCACCGATGGCGGGGTAAAGGAGTTCGTCCTGAGGCACCTGTGCGATTACGGTGGCGCGATGGTGCACGTGCAGGAGATGGATGCGGCCGATGTCGAGGCCGTTTCGACGATCCGAGTCCGGGGATGGCAGGCGGCGTACGCCGGCATCGTTCCCCAGACGTATTTGGATGCCATGACGGTGGAGGTGATGCCAGTCAACGGCGGCAGTGGGTTTCCCAACCCGGACGACAGTCACGAGATCTTGTGGCACTCGGTGACCGTGACCCGGTGGGGTGGATCTGCTTCGGGCCGTGGCGAGGTGAAGTGCCTGATCTGGGACGGGTCGGTGAGGTTTACGCCCTGTACGTCTCACCGGATCTGATCGGACAGGGCATCGGCCGGAGGCTCCTGGAGGAGGCCCATGCGCAGATGAAGAGTCAGGGCTTCGAAGTGTCGGCCTTGTGGGTTCTCTCCGACAACGAACGAGGCCGGCGCTTTTACGAGCGGTCTGGCTATCAAGCCGACGGTGCTACTCAGGACGACCCCTATGACGAGATCACGCTCACTGAGCTTCGCTACCAGCGTGTGCTCTGAGTTCAGCGGCAACGGGTGATCCTGGTCAGCTCGAAGACCGCAGTCACCCGTTCCAATGGTCAGCTTGCTGATTCTCACTCGCAGCAGTTCGGCAGCCTTCTACGATCCGGTGCATGCTGGATCCCGAGCTGCTGGAACGAATCACCGCGCGGCGCGCGGAACTGGACGAACTCGAAGATCAGCTGGCCAAACAGCTGACGGAAGTGCGGGCCGAGCGGGACGAACTCGCCGTCGCTGAACGTGTCCTTGAACGGACCTTGTGCAACAACGTTTAGGCCGTGCTTGGCGCGAGCGCTACGCTGGCGGCGTCATGGAAGACCACCAGCCGCCGGACGGATGGACGCTCCAACAGATTCAGGACGTCTCCGGGGATGCCCGAGCCGAGGTGCTCAACCCGGATCGAGCCGCCGTGTACTACGACGCTGCTGACGAAACTCTTCACCCCACGCTCGTCCTTGGGTTCGGCGTTCTCTGCATCGTGAAGGTCTCCGAGAACGACTACTGGTACATAGGCAGCCTGAACGACGACGGCAGCGTCATCTGCTGGAGCATCTACGACGAACTGTATGAGGCGCTGCGCGGTTTGTAGTCCCCCAGCGGGGGCCGTCCCTGGGCCGTGCGGAGCGGGTCGCGCTGGAGACGACGACGTGGGAACACAAGGCGAAGGTGTTCTACGCGCCGCCCGGAACTCAATCCCCTTCGGACACGCGCACAAACCTGCCCGACGAGTGGGTCCCGATAGCGACCGCGGCTGATTTCTCGCCCGGCGTCCGCGCACACCGAGCTTCCAGGCGGTTGGCACCGTTCGGGACGCCGTTCGACCCGTCTGCGGCAGGGCCTATGCGAAGTCGGTGTATGCGAGGTGGGCTGCGCAGACCCGGCACCGGAAGAGATACGCCCTCGCCTCACAGTCGTTGTCCAGCGAGGCACGGAATTGCCCAACCTGCTCCGTCGGTCGGCCCCGGCCACTCGCCTCCCGCCGCAACATCTTCAGTACTTCGGGATAAGAGAATGTCTCACGTGGCGATGTCTCGTCACGGACGGCTCGCTTGCGGGCGCCCCCGTGTAGCTGCGTCGATGAGGCCCGGAGTTTTCCCTGTCCCCCGGCCGTCAAGTAGCTTCTTGACCCTCACACCGTGTCAGGCGGTCAGCTCGGAGACATCATGTTCTCCATCGGAGACTTCGCCCGGCATGGCCGCGTCTCGGTCCGGATGCTGCGTCACTACGACGCGATCGGACTGCTGCGACCGGCTCACGTCGACCCCGTCAGCAGCTATCGCTACTACACCGCTGCTCAGCTCGCCCGCCTCAACCGGATCATCGCGCTCAAGGACCTCGGATTCACTCTCCAGCAGGTCCAGGACATCGTGGACGATAAGGTCAGCATCGAGGAACTGCGCGGCATGCTGCGGCTGCGGCGGGCCGAACTGGAGACCGCAATGGCTGCCGCAGGAGCACGGCTGGTCCAGGTCGAGGCTAGGCTCCGAGCGATCGAGAGCGAGGGGCACATGCCCACGAACGACGTTGTCATCAAGAGCGTCCCTTCCATCCGAGTGGCGCAGCTGACCGCAACCGCCGCGAGTTTCGAGCCCAAGGACATCGGCCCGGTCATCGGGCCGCTCTACGACGAGCTGTTCCGGTGCCTGGGGTCGGCGGGTATCACCCCCACAGGCCCCGGCGTCGCGTACTACGAGGACGCCCCGGAGGGCCCAGGCAGGATCAGCGTCCACGCCGCCGTCCAGGTCTCCGCCCCTCTCCAGGACGACACCTTCCGAATCCTCGACCTGCCGTCCCTCGACCAGGCAGCGGCCATCATGCACCGCGGTTCGATGGACACCGCGCTCCCCACCGCCCAGGCTCTGGCCCGTTGGATCGACGCCAACGACTACCAGTCGACCGGATACCCCCGCGAGATCAACCTGGAGTGCCCGGAAAATCGTGACGACTGGGTGACGGAACTGCAGGCACCGGTGACCCGGGCCTGATCAATCGCGCCCCTGCCTTGCCAGTGATCCCGTGCGGGCAGCGGGAGACCGCTACGGTCTCCCGCTGCCCGACTTCAGTCTTGAGAGCTTCTTGTAGCAGGTCAGAGCGGCAGCGAGGCCGAGGAAGGCGAGGAAGTGTGAGCCGGTTCGCTCGTATCGGACGGTCAGGCGGCGGAAGCCGAACAGCCAGGCGATCGTCCGCTCGATCTTCCAACGGTGCCGGCCGAGCCGTTCGCCCGATTCGATCCCCGGGCGCGCGATGCGCGGGATGAGCCCGCGTTCGCGCCGACGACGGCGCCCTCGTCCCCAGAAGCTGGCACATCGCCGAATGCGGCGACGCGGGCATGCCGGTCCGCCTGGCCCCGGCCAACCTGACCCGCATTATCGGCGGGTTGAGCGCTGCACAAGCTCATGCCCCTGGGGCCAGGTCCACCGGAGCTCGCCGAGAGTTGGTTCCATCACACTGTCGTGATCAAGGATGGCAAGATCTACGATCAGTGAGCTCCTAACGGCATTGCGATCTCTGATTTCAAGAAACGTTTCCTCTACTGGGGAAGATATGGACTTCGGGTTCTGAAAATGACTCCATCGCTTTGGAAGTTCCTGCCCGAACTGAAGAAGCATCATGGCATCTATGTCATGATGCGAACATACGAGGGAACCTGCGCTTTCCTCTCAGGGTATGAAATGGGATCAGGGAATTTCTCTCTCAAGGCGTTTCACGGCTGGCTCGTGCAACGCAATAAGGGGCGCCCTGAGTTGTTCTGGCCGCAGCTCGTTCTCTGCGAGGTATATGAGGATGGGGCGCTGCCTGATATCAGGTACCTGACAGCCGAACAGGATCAAAAGATGGTTGCGATTCTCTTCGACTTGCTGGACGAGTTCATTGCGACGGGCAGGCAAGAGTCCCTCGCGGATTGAGCCCTTGTCACCTAGCTTGTCGTTTATCGACCCAGCGTCGAACGGCCCTCGAACTTGAGCCGTGTTTTCACAGTTCAGCGGACATCCGGGCGGCCTTCGCCCGATCCTGTGCTCCGACCAAGGAGCGCCCGTGACCGTAACGAAGGCCGTGGAATCGAGTCTGCTGAACGAGGAAGTCCGCCGATAGGCGTTCGCGGAAGCATCACACTTCCGGTCGGAGTTGTATGCGTGCCTGACCAGACGGGGCGATGAACTGTTCGAGCTCTGCGACGCACTGCTTTGCTCCGATGGGCCCGTGAAGACTCTGGTTGATCTCGCACTCGCGCCCGAACACCGGCGTGGGCACGGCGTGTTGTATGGCGGGCTCAACCGCGGCCGCGTCGACGTCGCACGACTGCGGAGAGCGCTGGCCGGGCTGCCGCTGCCCCGGGCCGCGGACGGGCGCCTGGTGCTCGCGGCGGATGTCAGCCCGTGGCTGCGGCCGGACGCAAACACGTCGCCGGACCGCTTGTTCTGCCACACCGGTGGCCGGGACAAGAACGAGCACCGGATGATCCCGGGCTGGCCGTACTCGATCGTCGCGGCACTGGAGGTTGGACACACCTCCTGGACCGCGCGCCGGACGCGGTCCGGGTGGAGCCGGGTGCCGATGTCGCGGCGGTCACCGCCGTCCAGGTCCGCGAGGTTGCCGAGCGCCTGGTCGCCGCCGGCCAGTGGAAGCCCAGAGACCTGGCTATTCTCCTGGTCCTGGACGCCGGTTACGACGTTCAGCGCCTGTCGTTCCTGCTGGCGGACTTGCCGGTCGAGCTGCTGGGCAGGCTGCGGTCGGACCGGGTGATGCGCCCGCCCACACCAACGAGGATCTACGACCCGAAGGGCGGACGGCCACCCAAGCACGGCGGCGAGTTCGTCTTCGGCCAGCCGGACACCTGGGGCGAGCCCGACGTCCGGACAGTCACGGAGACGGAGCGGTACGGCACCGCGGTGGCCACCTCCTTCGACCGACTCCATCCGCGGCTGACCCGACGTGCGGCCTGGCTCACCCACCGGGACGAACTGCCGATCATCGAGGGCACCGTGATCCGGCTCAAGGTCGACCGCCTGCCCAACGGAGCGGACCCCAAGCCAGTCTGGCTGTGGTGGTCGGGCACCGGCGCGAGCGAGACGGATGTCGACCGGCTCCGGCACGCGTTCCTGCGCAGATTCGATCTTGAGCACACCTTCAGAATGATCAAGCAGACGCTCGGGCGGACCCGCCCCAAGCTCAGTGATCCCGAGGTCGCTGACCGGTGGATTTGGCTGATCGTGCCGCTCACACCCAACTGCGTCTCGTCCGTGCCCTGGCCACCGATCTCCGTCCCGTCGGTCTGGTCCTCAAGACCGGAGAAGCGCATTCGCGCCCCGGTGTTCCCGGATCAGGCGCGGAGCAGTGAGGCGTGGATGCGGGCGATGGCCTGCAGCACCTCGTCGCGGTTCTTGGCCTGCTGCAGCCACGCGGGGCCACCACGGTCATCTTCCGGCCGTGGTCGTGCCAGGAGATCCCCTCACGCAGCGGCGTCTGCACGAATCGCCTGATCAGGTCCAGGTGTTCCAGGCTGTAGGCCCATACCCACTCGTGACGGGTCGCGGTCTGCAGCCACAGACGGACGCTGAAGTACGGGTCCGTGGCCGGCGCGTCCCGGTCCCGGTGCAGGGCCACACCTCCACGGCTCCATTCCACCCCGCAGGTCCGGCAGACGAGACGCCTTGGTGCAAAGAGGTCCGGATCGTGCACCCCGGCCGGCTCCGGTCCTGCCACGACGTGAGCGACCTTCTCGCAGCCGGGACAGCACACGAGGACCGGCGCGAGGAAGTCGTACTTCATGTTGCGCGGGTCCCGAAACCGACGGTGTGCGGAGATCGAACTCATCAGACCAGGGAGCGTTTTCCAACCTCAATTCGGGCAGGTCAGATGCAGTGTGATCCAGCGCCGCGCAGGTTGAGAGGTTCACTGTGGGTACCTCGGCGAGCGAGAGGCTGTTCCCGTCGGGATCCAGCACGACGACGTGGCGGACGCCGCTGCTGTAGGTCTCGACCGGCTCGTGGTCGATCCCGTGTGCGGCGAGTCGGGCCAGGATGTCGTCGAGGTCATGCACGCCGAGCGTGATCATGGCTCCGCCTACTCGCTCAGCGCGCACGTCTCGATCGTCAATGACGACCCACGCGTTCTCACCGACCTGCCACAGGTACTCCTCACCGATGATCTCGTCCGCTGGCCGCCCGAAGAACGTCTCGAACTACTTCACTGCCCTGGTCCGGTCACTCACGCACATGATGCTGTACAGGTCCACTCGGACCCCTCCTCAGAATCGTTTCAGAAGTTGGACCACTCCTGCGAACGAAAATCATCGGATGATGCTCGGCGTTGGTTTTTTAGTGGTTCGGTGTTCTGTTTTCAGTGATGGTTCAGCGTGTGTGGCTTGAGGTTTGTCTGGTGTGCTGAACTCG
>NZ_JBIVVC010000011.1:166046-276649 GCF_044757485.1 Streptomyces sp. NPDC091272 | reverse complement strand
TCAGACCGTTTCCAGTGCCGATTTCCTCGGTCCCGCTCGCTTTCCAGGTTCTTCGCTTTCGCGTTTTCCCTTTCCGGCGGTTCCGACTCTATCAGGGCTTTTCCGTCTTCCTGACCGCTCGATCCAAGGCATACGGAAAGAGAGATTCAGGTTAGGATCTGCGTTCTAGAGGCGCTGCCGACGCAACGAACCGCAAGAGAGCGGGACGTGTTGGGGTCAGGCAGGAGAACGACACTACAGGGCACCGGGTTGTTGAGGCAAATCGTTTCCGGTGCATCCCAAGGTCGTCCAAGTGGCACCTCTCGTGCGGAACCGGGACTTCTTATGACATACCCTCTGAAGCAGGTATGCCGTCCAGGACAGGTAGTGACGGCGCCGCACAAACTCCGCCCCTGGGAGGCCCCATGACCAGCGTGACGTCCCCTCTTGAAGGTCGTGCCATCGGACTCGCCGCAGTCCCCGACCCCGTGTTCTCCGGAGCGATGGTCGGTCCCGGCACCGCGATCGACCCCGTGCGCGAACCCTCCGCGGCGGTGTCGCCCGTCGACGGTGTCGTCGTCTCCCTGCACCCGCACGCTTTCGTCGTCGTCGACGGTGAGGGCCACGGCGTGCTCACCCACCTCGGCATCGACACCGTGCAGCTGAACGGCGAGGGCTTCGAGCTCCTCGTCAACAAGGGTGACAGCGTGACGCGCGGCCAGGAGATCGTGCGCTGGAACCCCGCCGCGGTCGAGGCCGCCGGCAAGTCGCCCATCTGCCCGGTCGTGGCGCTCGAAGCCACCGCGGACGCGCTCTCGGACCTGGTCGAGAGCAACGACGTCAAGCTTGGCGACGCTCTCTTCAACTGGAAGTAGACGTCATCGCCGTCCTGACGGCAGGCAGTACATCCACCGCGGCGGTTGGTTCCGTCGCAACTAGCGGAGACGGTGAAATGGAGACAACGCTGCGAGGCGTCGGCGTGAGCCACGGTGTGGCGATCGGCGAGGTTCGGCACATGGGCACGGCGGTTCTCGAGCCGCCGGCCAAGCAGATTCCCGCGGAGGAGGCCGAGCGCGAGCAGGGGCGCGCCCGGCAGGCCGTGGAGGCTGTGGCCGCCGACCTGATGGCGCGTGGCAATCTGGCGGGCGGCGAGGCTCAGGCCGTTCTCGAGGCCCAGGCGCTGATGGCCCAGGACCCCGAGCTGATGGCCGACGTGGACCGTCGGATCGCCGTCGGCAGCACGGCCGAGCGTGGGGTGTACGACGCGTTCGCCGCGTACCGTGCGCTGCTCGCCGGTGCCGGGGAGTACCTGGCCGGCCGGGTGGCCGACCTCGACGACGTGCGGAATCGTATCGTCGCCCGTCTGTTGGGCGTGCCGATGCCGGGCGTGCCCGACAGCGACGAGCCGTACGTGCTCATCGCGCGGGACCTCGCGCCTGCGGACACCGCTCTGCTCGACCCGGCGCTGGTGCTCGGGTTCGTGACCGAGGAAGGCGGGCCGACCAGCCACAGCGCGATCCTCGCGCGGGCGCTGGGTGTGCCCGCTGTGGTGGCCCTGCCGGGCGCCGGTGAGCTGGCCGAGGGCACGGTCGTGGCCGTCGACGGCAGCACGGGCGAGATCTTCGTCGAGCCGAGCGCCGAGAAGCGGACCGAACTGGAGTCCGCTGCCGCGGCCCGCAAGGCGGCGCTCGCTGCCACCACGGGTCCGGGTGCGACGTCCGACGGTCACAAGGTGCCGCTGCTCGCCAACATCGGTGGCCCGGCGGACGTGCCGGCCGCCGTCGAGGCGGGCGCCGAGGGTGTCGGTCTGTTCCGGACCGAGTTCCTCTTCCTCGACGACAGCAAGCAGGCTCCTTCGGAGGAGTCGCAGGTCGAGGCGTACCGCAAGGTGCTGGAGGCCTTCCCCGAGGGCCGTGTGGTCGTGCGCGTGCTCGACGCCGGTGCGGACAAGCCGCTCGACTTCCTGACGCCCGCCGAGGAGCCGAACCCGGCGCTCGGTGTGCGTGGTCTGCGTTCGCTGCTGGAGCACCCCGAGGTGCTGCGGACGCAGCTGACCGCGCTGGCCAAGGCCGTCGAGGGTCTGCCCGTGTACCTGGAGGTCATGGCCCCGATGGTGGCGGACCGCACCGACGCGAAGGCGTTCGCGGACGCCTGCCGTGCGGCCGGTCTGGAGGCCAAGTTCGGCGCGATGGTGGAGATTCCGTCCGCAGCGCTGCGGGCCCGCTCCATCCTGCAGGAGGTCGAGTTCCTCTCGCTGGGGACCAACGACCTGGCGCAGTACACCTTCGCGGCCGACCGCCAGGTCGGTGCGGTGTCGCGTCTGCAGGACCCGTGGCAGCCCGCGCTGCTCGACCTGGTGGCGGCTTCGGCCGATGCCGCCAGGGCCGAGGGCAAGAGCTGCGGCGTCTGTGGCGAGGCCGCTGCCGACCCGCTGCTGGCCTGTGTGCTGACCGGTCTTGGTGTCACGTCCCTGTCCATGGGTGCGAAGGCCATTCCTTACGTCCGCGCGACGCTGGCCAAGTACACGCTGGCGCAGTGCGAGCGGGCGGCTGCCGCGGCGCGCGCCGTGGACACCGCCGACGAGGCCCGAGCGGCCGCGCAGGCGGTGCTGTCCGGGGAGTGACCCGACCAGCGCTGACGCTTTCCTGGGCCCGAGGGGCTGCCGGCACGGCCGGCAGCCCCTCGGGCTTTTCCCGGGGTCCTCTCAGTGGCCGCTCCCGGGCGGCTCGTCGAGAGGGTGCCCCGCGCAGTATTCGACGCCGTGTTCCGGTGCCACCGGTTCGCCGGTCTCGGCGTCCGTGCAGTACGCGCTGAACACCTCGCCCGCGGTCAGGGCGACCAGGTTCCCCCGGTCGAGGCGCCAGCCGTGCAACCGGTCGGGTTCGCCGGGGCGGGTGGTCCGCAGGACGATTCCGCCGGGGCTTTCGAGCGCGACTCCCACGGCGAGGACCGTTACGAATTCGGCGCCCTCGTCGTCGTCGAGTTCGGGGATACCGTCGTCGCCCACCTCTGCGTGGAGGACGGCGAGGAGTTGTTCCTCCTCTGCGGGAACGCTGCACACGAGGTGGTGGAGACCGGTGCCGGCTCCCTGCAGCAGGGTGACGAGGAGGTGCGAGGACCGCTCGAAGGCCTCACGTCCGACGTCCTGCCCGCACTCCGCGCAGTTGCCGAGGTCGGCGAGGAGCAGGGACGCACAGTCCCAGGTGGCCTGTCGGACCGCCGCGTCGACGAGCAGGGGCACGAGTCGGTCGAGCGGTTGGCCCGTGTACGGGAGGCAGACACCACGGGACGCCGTGTGCGCGGTGAAGCGGGCGCGGGTCTCCGGCCGGTCCGGGTCGAGTCCCCCCGTCGTACAGAACTCCGCGAACTCTCCCGGGTCGAAGAGCGTGACGCTGGTGTGCAGGCCCTGGGCTGCGAGCGTTCTGAGCAGCGCGTCGACCTGCTGAAGGTAGGCCCGGTGGTCGTCAAAGATGAAGGTGCGGTACCCCGTCATGGTGGCGAAGTCCTCGGCGTCGGCCAGCACGCCCACCGTGCTGGGCGCCTCGCGGCGCAGGACGCGGCGCATCGACTTGGTGGTGCGGGTGCGGTTCCGGTCGTTGCTGATGTGCTCCATTGCTCCCCCTGAGCGCGGTTGAATATTGCTCACTCACAGTAACCAGGGGGACTGACAACGCCCGCTCCTCGACAGGCGAGGAGCGGGCGTTGCGCGGTCAGCGGCGGGTGCGGGCCGGTCGGGTGCGGGCGTTTGCGGGTCAGCGGCGGGTGCGGGCCAGCTCCTCGTAGAAGTGCAGGAGGCCGATGTTGTCGACCGAACCCGGGTTGACCGCCTTCGCCAGAGGGGTGCCCTGGAGGAGACGTTTCACCGGTACCTCGATGCGCTTGCCGGTGAGGGTGTGCGGGACGGCGGGGATCTCGATGACCTCGTCGGGGACGTGCCGGGGGGAGAGTGAGGTGCGGATGGTGTTCTTGATGCGGGTACGTAGGTCCTCGTCGAGTACCGCGCCCTCGGTGAGGTGGACGAAGAGCGGCATCCAGTAGCCGCCGTCGGGCTCTTCGAGTCCGATGACCAGGGACTCGCGGATCTCGGGGAGCCGTTCCACCGCCTCGTAGATGTCGGCGGACCCCATCCGGACGCCCTGCCGGTTGAGAGTGGAGTCCGAACGCCCGTGGATGATCACGGAGTGGTGGTCGGTGAGCGTGATCCAGTCCCCGTGCCGCCAGACACCGGGGTAGGTGTCGAAGTAACTGTCGTGGTAGCGGCTGCCGTCGGGGTCGTTCCAGAAGCGGATCGGCATGGACGGCATCGGTTTGGTGACGACGAGTTCGCCGACCTCGGCGGTGAGCGGCTTGCCCTGCGGGTCCCAGGCCTGTAGGTCCGTACCGAGACAGGCGGCCTGGAGTTCCCCGATGTGTACGGGGAGGGTGGGGACCGCGCCGGCGAAGCAGCTGCAGACGTCGGTACCCCCGCTGACCGAGGCGATCCACAGGTCGTGGTCCTGGGCGGCGAATTCGTCGTGGAGCCAGCGGAAGCCGTCGGGCGGGAGCGGGGAGCCGGTCGTGGCGACGCACTTGATGCGGGACAGGTCGTGATCGGCGGCCGGGTGCACGTCTGCCTTGCGGCAGGCCATGACGTACGCGGCGGAGGTGCCGAAGAGGGTGGCGCCGGTGCGCTCCGCGATCTCCCACTGGGCGCCGGTCCCGGGGAAGCCGGGGCTGCCGTCGTACAGCACGATGGTGGTTCCGGTGAGCAGCCCGGAGATGAGGAAGTTCCACATCATCCAGCCGGTGGACGTGTACCAGAAGAAGCGGTCCTGCGGGCCGAGATCGCAGTGCAGGCCGATCTGCTTGAAGTGTTCCAGCAGGATGCCGCCCTGGGACTGGACGATGGCCTTGGGGAGTCCGGTGGTGCCGGATGAATAAAGAACCCAGAGCGGGTGGTCGAAGGGAACTTGCTCGAAGACCGGCTCGTTGTCACTCTCAGTAAGGGAAGACCATTCGAGAGTGCCGGCGGGGGCGGGTGTGTTGAGCAGGGGGATGTGGACGACCGCGCGGAGGGTCGGTAGTTCGCGGCGGAGTTCGGCGACGGTTTCCGTGCGGTCGTGGGACTTGCCGCCGTAGCGGTAGCCGTCGACGGCGAAGAGCACGACCGGCTCGACCTGCTGGAAGCGGTCGAGGACGCTGCGGGCGCCGAAGTCCGGGGCGCAGGAGGTCCATACGGCGCCGACGGCGGCGGTGGCGAGGAGGGCGGTGACGGCTTGCGGGATGTTGGGGAGGTAACCACTCACGCGGTCTCCCGGCTGGACGCCGAGGGCGCGGAGTTCGGCGGCCAGGGAGGCCACCTGACGGCGGAGTTCGGCCCAGGAGACGGGCTCGGGGTGCTGGGACTCGTCGACGTGCAGCAGGGCGGGTTCGTCGGCGCGTGCCGGGTCCTCGGCGGTGCGCAGGGCGTGCTCGGCGTAGTTGAGGGTGGCGCCGGGGAACCACTGGGCGCCGGGCATGGCGCGATCGCCGAGGACCTTCTCGTACGGGGTCGAGAAGCGGACGTCGAACCAGTCGGCGACGGCTTTCCAGAAGGTGTCGAGTTCGTTGACGGACCAACGGTGGAGAGCGTCGTAGCCGCCTTCCGCGGGGGCGCCGTAGCGCTCGGCGGCCCAGGCCTGGAACCGGGTGACCGCTGCCTCGGCGATGCGGTCGGGACCGGGTTGCCAGAGAGGGGTGGGCTGGGACGCGGCGTTCGTCGCGGGGGTTGAGGTCATGGGGCGGCTCCCGGGTCTTCGGCTCTGCTGCTCTGCGGCTCTGCGATGCGGGCTGGGAATGAGGGGTGGGGCGGGCGACGGGTGTGGCTGTCGGTGGCGGTGGGGCCGCGCGTTACGGGCTTGTCGGTGCGGGACGGGGTGGACGTGTCGGTGCGGGGCGGAGCTGGACCTGTCCGTACGAGGCTCTGCACGGAATGGGCTGGACCAGTCCCTGCGGACGGGACAAGACCAGTCCCTGCGGACGGGACAAGACCTGTCCGTGCGGACGGGACAAGACCTGTCCGTGCGGGACGGGACAAGACCTGTCCGTGCGGGACGGGCTGGACCTGTCCGTGCGGGACGGGCTGGACCTGTCCGTGCGGGACGGGGCTGGAGGGGACGATGCCATGTGATCGACTCCCGCACCAGGGCGGGCGGCGCGCGTGTGTACCGCGCGCGGCGCGCCTCGGTGGGGCGGCGAGGTGGCTGCTCTCCCTCCCCTCCCCCGCTGGGTCTGCGCTGCGGAGCGGCCGCCGGCTGTGCGTGCTGGGTCTGGGCGTGGGGTCGGACCCGCAAAGGAGAGACCGTGATTGAGGGGTGGGTGAACGGGAGTTGAACGGGCGGCGCCGGTGCGAGGACGGGTGGCAGGGTGAGGGGTATGGACGGTCATGACCTGGTGCGCTCGGTGAAGATGGTCGGTTCCGTGCGGGGGCTTAGGTCCGTGCGGGCCGCTTGGCGACGGAAGCGCGCGGATGCTTGGGGACTGCCACCTCGCACGGCCGAACGGGCGCGGGTGCCGGGAGCGGTGACGGGGGCCGAGCCGCTGCCCGGCGGCGGGGTCGTCAGGTTCGCGCGCTCCGAACTGCGGATCTTCGTCGCGGCGGGCGGTGCGGTGTTCTGGGGGTGGGACGGGACCGGGCCCGAGCCGTCGTACGCGCTGGCCGGGACGTGTCCCGCCGCGGACGTCCGGGTCGTTCTGGAGCCGGACAAGGACGGCGGGTGGCAGGTCGTGTCGGAGCGGGTCACGGTCGCGGTCTCCCGGCACGGTGCGATCGAGATCCGTACCCCGGGCGGGGTACTGCTGCGGCGGGAGCTGCCGCCGCGCTGGTGGGAACCGGTGCGGGGCGAGGCGGGGGCAGCCGGTGGCCGCGGTCCACACGGCGGGACAGGGCGCGGCCGGGGCCACGAAGGGGCGGGGGAACCGAGCCGCACCGCGGTACGAGGCGTGAGCGGTGGTGGCGCTGAGGCGCACGGGCAAGGGGCGGACCCGGCCGGACGGGACCCGGGTCGCGGTGTGGAGGGGGGTGCCCCGGGCCCAGCGGGGAGCGGCAGCGGTGACAGCGGGGGTGCTGGTCAGGTCGAGCGCGGTGGTGTGCGTGGGACAGGTGCGGCGGGCCGGTGGTTGCAACGGTCGGAGGTGGCGGCGGACGCACGGTTCTTCGGACTCGGTGGGCGGGCCGGCGGGCCCCGGCTGCGGGACGGGACGTACCGGTTGTGGAACACGGACCCCGGCGGGCAGTTCGAACCCGCGGACGATCCGCTGTACCTCACGATGCCGGTGCAGTTCGTCGTGGCCGATGCGGGTACGCACCTCGCGTTCTACGACAACACCTGGGACGGCCGGGTCGATCTGCGCGAGGGCGAGGAGGGTGGCGGTTCGGGCCACGACCGGCGGGGGTGCAGCGAAGTCCGCATGACAGGGGGCCCGTTGCGGTGCTGGGTCGTGGTCGGCTCGCCCGCGCGCGTGCTGCACGGGTGGACGGCACTGACCGGGCGGCCCGCGGTGCCGCCGTCCTGGGCGCTCGGCCCGCAGCACGCCCGGTGGGGGTTCGGGAGTGCCGAAGAAGTACGGCGGGTCGTCGCCGGCTATCAGGAGCGGCGGCTTCCGCTGTCCGCGCTGCACCTGGACATCGACCACTTCGACCGGCACCGGGTGTTCACGGTCGACCGGGAGGCGTTCCCCGACCTCCCCGGGCTGGCGAGGGAGCTGGGCGAGGGCGGCGTACGGCTGGTGTCGATCGTGAACCCCGCGGTACGGGCGGAGGCCGGGACCGCCGTGTACGACAGCGGGGTCGAGGCCGGGGCCTTCGTACGTGACGCGCGGGGGCGTGAGGTCCGGGGCGAGGTGTGGCCCGGGGAGTGCGCCTACCCCGACTTCACCGATCCGCAAGCACGCGAGTGGTGGGGCAGCTTGTACGCGGAGCGGCTGGCTCAGGGGTTCTCCGGCATGTGGCACGACATGAACGAACCGGTGTCCCTCTCCGCCTTCGGCGACCCCACGCTGCCGAGATCCGCCCGCCATGTGCTGGAGGGCCGGGGCGGCGATCACCGGGAGGCGCACAACGTGTACGGGCTGGCGATGGCCCGCGCCGGTTACGAGGGTCTGCGCCGACTGCGCCCCGAGGAGCGGCCGTTCCTGTTCTCCCGGTCCGGGTGGGTGGGGTTGCAGAGGTACGGGGGAACCTGGTCGGGGGACGTAACGACCGGGTGGCCCGGGTTGCGGGCATCCCTGTCCCTGGTGCTGGGGCTCGGACTGTGCGGCGTTCCGTACTCCGGTCCGGATGTGGGCGGATTCGGCGGGAGTCCCGGGGCCGAGCTGTATCTGCGCTGGTTCCAGTTGGGGGCGTACCTCCCGCTCTTCCGTACCCATGCGGCGATCGACGCGGGACGGCGGGAACCGTGGGAATTCGGACCGCGGGTGCTGGAGCACGCACGGGCCGCGCTGGCGGAACGGGAGCGGCTGCGCCCTTACTTCGTCACGCTGTCCCACCTTGCGCGGCTCACCGGCGCGCCCTACGTACGCCCCGTGTGGTGGGAGGCGCCCGACGACCGCGCGTTGCGGGGCTGTGAGGACGCGTTCCTGCTGGGGGACTCGCTGTTGGTGGCACCCGTGCTGGAGCCGGGGGCGGACCGCCGGGCGGTGCGGCTGCCGCGGGGACGCTGGTACGACACCGTCACCGGTGTGTCGTACGAGGGGCCGGGCCAGGTGCTGCTGGACGCACCGGGCGTCGACGGTTCCTGGCCGGGCAGGGCTGGAGCCGTCGGGGAGCGGACCGGCGCCTCCCGGATTCCCGTACTGGCGCGGGCCGGAGCGGTGATCCCGGTGTACGACGAGAGTGGCGGGCTGCAGTTGGAGGTGTGGGCTCCGGCCACCGGAAGGACAGGGAGCGGGCTGGTGGTGCGAGACCCGGGTGACGGTTGGGAGCAGCCGGGGGTCGAGCGGTACACGTCACGTGTACGGGAGGGCCGGGTCGTGGTCGAGCGGGAGGGAGGTCACGAGGTGGATCTCCCGGTGCGGGTGAGGGGCGGGGACGCGGACGGGGTGGCAGGCGGGGCGGAGCGGGAGTGAGCCGGTGCGGGTGGGCGCACGGACGCGGGGCGGTGGCGGGAGGGGGACGGATGCCGGGGCGTGAGCCTCGGGCGTGAAGGCTGGCGCCGGGGCGTGGGGCGCCTGCCCGTGCGGTGGTTGGTTCGGGGCGGGGGCGGAGCATGTCGCGCTCGCGGGGGGCGGGTGGTCAGGAGTACGTGCCGGAGAACCACGAATGGGCGGCAGCGGTGTGGAGGGGGAAGGCCAGGGGCGCCGGGGTGTGCAGCAGGTGCCAGCCTGCGGTCTCAGGTTTCGGCTCCGACGGAGGTAGTTCCGCGGCGTCCTGCGTGGGGAGCAGCCCGAAGATCAGCAGGTGGCCCGCCGGGGAGCTCATCGCGTCGGCGAGATGGACCTCCGCGGCCGGGATCTCGATTCCGGTCTCCTCCCGGAGTTCGCGGACGACCGCGTCCCGCCAGTCCTCACCGTGGTCGATGAACCCACCGGGCAGGGCCACGCCACCGAGGCACGGCTCGATGGTGCGGGTGATCACCACCAGGCCGGTCCGTTCGGCCGACCGTACGGGAAGCAGCGCGACCGCCACCGGCAACGGGTTCCGGTACGCCGTCTCGCCGCACGCGGCGCACGTGCGGGGCCAGTCCGTGGTTCCGGCGTACGACGCGCCGCAGTGGGCGCAGTGGGAATGGTTCACGGCGAAGACTCTAGGGCCCGGACCGGTCCGGCCCGCGGGTTCGGGTCGTACGAGCGGCGGGATTGCCACAGCGCGGGCGGGGGCATCCGCGGGGTCCGCAGGGTCCACGGAAGTAGCCGGCCCGGGTTGTTGGTAGGGGTGGCGGTCTCCGTGGGGCTCTTTCGCCGGTGGGCGGGGAGTGGTAGACGGGGCGCATGAGACCACGACTTGGTTCCCTGTGCGCCTTCGGTGCCGCCGCCCTCGCCTTCCTGACCGTTGCCGCCGGGCCCGTCTCCGCGGCCCCTTCGGCGCCCGAGGGCATGGAGACCGCTGCCGGGTCCCGGCCGGCGAGCACCGATCGTGCGCCCGCCGCGTTCGTATCGCTGCGGTCGGTCGATCCGACGATCCTCCAGGACATGCGGTACGCCACCGCCCACAACTTCATGGGTGAGGCCGTGGACGGTTACCGGCAGCCGCTCTGCCTCCTCACCCGCCCCGCCGCCCAGGCCCTCAAGAAGGCCCAGCGCACCTTGCTCCGCTCCGGCCACACCCTCAAGGTGTACGACTGCTACCGCCCGCAGCGCGCCGTCGACCACTTCGTGCGTTGGGCCAAGGACCTCGACGACACAGCGATGAAGGACGAGTTCTACCCCAGGGTCGACAAGTCCCGGCTTTTCGCCGACGGGTACATCGCGGAGAAGTCCGGGCACAGCAGAGGCAGCACCGTCGACCTGACGATCGTCCGGCTGCCGGCCAAACCCACAAGACCGTATGTGCCGGGCGAGCAGCTGAAGCCCTGCTTCGCACCTCAAGGTGAGCGTTTTCGCGACAACTCCGTGGACATGGGCACGGGTTACGACTGCTTCGACACTCTTTCGCACACCGATGATCCGCGTGTCCAGGGCGTGCAGCGGGCCAACAGGGAACTACTGAAAAGCACCCTCGCCGCGCAGGGATTCACCAACCTGCCCGAGGAGTGGTGGCACTTCACGCACAAGCCCGAACTCTTCCCCGACACCTATTTCGACTTCCCGGTCTCGCGGCGGTCCCTCGGCGGCCACTGACACCGTCGAACGGGCTGCCAGGCCCACCCCCGTCGGCCCCGGCAGCCCGTTCTCTCCTACCGGACGCCGGATTCCCATGTCCGGTTCTCCGTTTCGCGATTTACGGCGAACGAATACGGTGCCCCCCATGACACAGACGCCCACGACCCGGACAACCGGGGCGCAGCCGGCCGGGGCCCATGCCACCGGAGCGCCCGCAGCCGCGGCAGCGGACGAGGGACGCACCTTTGCCTCGTACGAGGAGTTCTGGCCGTTCTACGTCGCCATGCACTCCCGCGCCGCCACCCGCTGGATCCATCTGACCGGCACTCTGACCGGCCTCGCCGTCACCGTGTACGGCTTGGCGCGCGGGCGCAGGCGGTACGCCGCCGCGCTGCCGCTCATCGGGTACGGCACGGCCTGGCCCGCCCACTTCCTGATCGAGAAGAACAACCCGGCCACCTTCGGCAACCCCGCCTGGTCGTTGCGCGGCGACGCGCAGATGATCCGGATGATGCTGGCCGGGCGCGACCGGGAACTGGCCGAGACCGCGGCGAAGTGGCTCGCCGAGAACCGCTGAGCGCAGTTCGCCGCCGTTCCCGGACGGGGCGCGAAGGACCAGTTAGGACGCAAGTACCGGTGCTGTTCAGCTTCTTGACGCTCACTCACCATCGGTGAACACTTCCCGTTGTCAGTCGGCGTCGCCTGCACCACCGGCCCGGCGTGCGCGGGGCTCCGCCGCGCCGCGCCCTCCCCCACCGGCGGTCCCGACCGGCCCGGCAGCGCGCCGGGTGTGTATCGCGGGCACCGGCGGGGGGACGGGACTCCCTGCTTCCGGCCCCCGCGGTCACGGCCTCCGCCGCCGGGTACGCCCCCTGCACCTTCAGGACCGGGGCCCCGCCCCGGGCGAAGCCTAGGAGCCGCCACCTCATGACCACCTGGAGCAACTGGGAAGTGTTCCGCGGGGAGTTGATCGGTACCGCGATCCTCATCCTCTTCGGCGCGGGCGTCTGCGCCGCCGTCACCCTGAGATTCTCCAAGGCGAGGGCCGC
This sequence comes from Streptomyces sp. NPDC091272, assembly GCF_044757485.1. NCBI lineage: Bacteria > Bacillati > Actinomycetota > Actinomycetes > Kitasatosporales > Streptomycetaceae > Streptomyces > Streptomyces sp. NPDC091272. Next base: position 264,845 of record NZ_JBIVVC010000011.1, on the reverse strand, counting down.
GGGCTGGCTGGTCATCGCCTTCGGCTGGGGCTTCGGCGTGCTGGCCGGCGCGTACACCGCGGCCCCCCTGTCCGGCGGCCACCTCAATCCCGCGGTGACCCTGGGCATCGCCGTCGACACCGGCCGGTGGAGTCAGGTCTGGGTGTACGTACTCGGGCAGATGGTCGGCGCCATGACCGGGGCCGTGCTGACCTGGCTGGTGTACCACGCGCAGTTCGGTGCCAACAGGGAGCAGGAGACGGCCCTGCCGACCCTGGGAATCTTCTCCACCGTCCCGGAGGTCCGGAACCCGGTCGCCAACCTCGTCACCGAGATCATCGCGACCTTCGCGCTGGTGCTGCCCATCCTGGCCTTCGGGCTGACCAAGGGACTCGGCACCTCGGGCACCCAGACCCTGATCGTCGCCTTCCTGGTCGTGGGCATCGGTCTGTCGCTCGGCGGGCCGACCGGGTACGCCATCAACCCGGCCCGGGACCTGGGCCCGCGGCTCGTGCACGCGATGCTGCCGATCCCCAACAAGGGTCCGTCCGACTGGGGTTACGCCTGGGTGCCGGTGGCAGGACCGCTGATCGGCGGCGCCCTCGGCGGTCTCGTCTACAACCTCGCCTTCTAGCACCCGGCTCTCCGGTGCGGCCGGTACCGCGGGTACCTGCCGGACGCAGCTTCCGAACGAGGGGACCTCATGACCGACAGCAGTGAGAAGTTCGTCGCGGCGATCGACCAGGGCACCACGTCCAGCCGCTGCATCATCTTCGACCACGACGGGGCCGTCGTCGCCGTGGACCAGCGCGAGCACCGCCAGATCTTCCCCAAGCCGGGCTGGGTCGAGCACGACGCAGGCGAGATCTGGTCGAAGGTCCAGGCGGTCGTCGCGGGGGCACTCGCCAAGGCGGGTATGCGCGCCGACCGGTTGAGCGCGCTGGGCATCACCAACCAGCGTGAGACGACGGTGCTGTGGGACCGCGCCACCGGCAAGCCCGTGCACAACGCGATCGTCTGGCAGGACACCCGTACCTCCGCCCTCTGCACGGAGCTGGGCGGGGCCGACGGGCAGGACAGGTTCCGGGAGAAGACCGGGCTGCCGCTGGCGAGTTACTTCTCCGGGCCGAAGGCCGCCTGGCTGCTCGACAACGTGCCCGGACTGCGCAACCGTGCGGAGCGGGGCGAGATCGCCTTCGGCACGATCGACTCCTGGCTGATCTGGAACCTGACCGGCGGCACCCAGGGCGGGGTGCACGTCACGGACGTGACCAATGCCGGGCGGACCATGCTGATGAACCTGGAGACCCTCCAGTGGGACCAGGAGATCCTCTCCGCGATGCGGGTGCCCGAGGCCGTGCTCCCGGAGATCAGGTCGTCCGCCGAGGTGTACGGAACGGCCGTCGGGCAGCTGGCCGGGGTACCGGTGGCGTCCGCGCTGGGTGACCAGCAGGCTGCGGTGTTCGGGCAGGCCTGTTACGACACCGGCACGGCCAAGAACACGTACGGGACGGGCAGCTTCCTGCTTCTGAACACCGGCAACCGGCCGGTGCCCTCGAAGAACGGACTGCTCACCACGATGGGTTACAAGATCGGCAGCGATGCGCCGGTCTACTGCCTGGAGGGCTCGATCGCGATCACCGGGGCCCTGGTCCAGTGGTTCCGCGACCAGTTGGGGATCATCCGCAGCGCCGAGGAGATAGAACCGCTCGCGGCGAGCGTGGACGACAACGGAGGTGCCTACATCGTCCCGGCGTTCTCCGGTCTGTACGCGCCGTACTGGCGCTCCGACGCGCGCGGAGTGATCACCGGGCTGACCCGGTACGTCACCAAGGCGCATCTGGCGCGGGCGGTGCTGGAGGCGACGAGCTGGCAGACCCGCGAGGTCGTCGACGCGATGTACCAGGACTCCGGCGTGCCGATCACCACGCTCAAGGTGGACGGTGGGATGACGGTGAACAGTCTGCTGATGCAGCATCAGGCGGACGTGCTGGACGTGCCGGTGATCAGGCCGAAGGTGTCGGAGACGACCTGTCTGGGCGCCGCCTACGCGGCGGGGCTGGCGACCGGCGTGTGGTCGGACCTCGACGAGCTGAAGGCGCACTGGCAGCGCGACGTGGAGTGGACGCCGCGGATGGCGGCACCGGAGCGCGAGCGCGAGTACCGGAACTGGCGCAGGGCGGTGGAACGCAGCTTCGGCTGGCAGGAGGACGGCCAGGAGTAACGGCACTACGATCGTCCTGCGCCGTGCGGTGTCTCGCGCGGCGCGCGGGAGAGGCAACTGCCGCGGCTCGCACCCCAGTCGGCGGGGGTGCGGGCCGCTTCCCGAGCGCGGGGCGCCGGCGACGCCCCCGGCCGGTCCGCGCCGTCTGCTCGGTCCACCTGGTCTGCTCGGTCCACCCGGCTTGCTCGGTCTGCTCGGTCCGCCCGGTCTACGAAGTGACGGACGCGGCGGCCCTGCGGCGGCTCGCGGAGACTTCCAGGGCGTGCTCGACCACCGCGATGAGGACCTCCTTCACCGACTCGCGGTCGCGGGCGTCGCACAGCATCACGGGGACGTCGGGGTCGAGGTCGAGGGCCGCGCGGATCGTCTCGGCGGGGTGCCTGTCCGCGCCGTCGAAGCAGTTGACCGCGACCGTGAAGGGGATGCTGCGGCGCTCGAAGTAGTCCACGGCCGCGAAGCAGTCCTCCAGCCGGCGGGTGTCCGCCAGCACGACCGCGCCGAGTGCGCCCTGTGCCAGCTCGTCCCAGAGGAACCAGAAACGGTCCTGCCCCGGCGTTCCGAAGAGGTAGAGGACGAGGTCCTCGCGCAGGGTGATGCGTCCGAAGTCCATGGCGACGGTGGTGGTCGTCTTGGTCTCGACACCGTGGGTGTCGTCGACCGGCCGGCCCGCCTCGCTCAGGGTCTCCTCGGTGCGCAGCGGTCTGATCTCGCTGACCGCGCCGACCAGGGTGGTCTTGCCCACCCCGAATCCGCCGGCGACCAGAATCTTCAGCGTCACCGGCTCCACGAGCCGCTTCTTGCGGCTGGAACGCCCGAAGACCATCGTTTGGGTTCTCCCGATCTCGCTGCTCTCGCCGCGCGAACGGCTGTGTCCACGCGGTGTTGGGCGGTGTTTTCCGTACGGCGGCGTAGCCGGGCGCGCGGTGCCTCAGAGCGCTCTGAGGCCGTCGATCACTTCGCGCAGCAGGCTCTCGTCCGGCAGCTCGGCAGGTTCCACCGGCCGTGTGACGTGCACGAGCTGATCCTCGACCAGGTCGCCGACCAGGACCCGGACCACACCGACCGGCAGGTCGAGGGTCGCGGCCAGTTCGGCGATGGACTGCGGGCTCTCGGCGCACAGTTCGACGATCTCGACGTGCTCGGGTGCCAGCGTCCGGTCCCGGCCCGGGTCGTCGACCGCGGGCTCCGGGATGACGATCGCGATGAGGTCCAGGCGGTGCCGGGTGGCACTGCTGGTGCGCCCTCTGGTCATCGCGTACGGGCGTACGACAGGTCCCGCGTCGTCGTCGAACCAGTGCGGGGCCGGCTGCCGCCCGCCCGGGTCGGGCCCGGGGCCTTGGCGGGCGTCCGCGGCTGCGCGTGCCGCGGCGTCCGCCCTTCGGGCACGCCCGGCGGCCGGACGGCCCTCGGCGTCGAAGTCTCCTTCGCCCCCCGGACGCTCTGCTCCGTCCAGGTGCCTTCCGGCGGTCCGGGCGCCCGGCGGGCCGGCTGCACCCGTCGGTCCCGCCCTGCCCGTCTCCGTACCTGCGTCGCTCATCCCGGTCCGCTCACCCTCCGGCGGGCAGGCCGGTCCGTGGCGCCGTCCGGAGGTGGGCGCCGACGCGCTTGACCATCAGCGTCATCTCGTAGGCGACCTGTCCGACGTCGGAATCGGCGTCGGACAGGACGGCGAGACAGCTGCCGTCGCCGGCCGCGGTGACGAAGAGGAACGCGTCGTCGAGCTCGACGACCGTCTGGCGGACCCGGCCCGCCTCGAAGTGCCGGCCGACGCCCTTGGCGAGGCTGTGGAACCCGGAGGCGACCGCGGCCAGGTGCTCGCCGTCCTCGCGGGTCAGGCTCTGCGAGGCGCCGGTGGGGAGCCCGTCGCTGGAGAGCACCAGCGCCTTGCGGATGCTCTTGACGCGTTCGACGAGTTCGTCCAGGAGCCAGTTGAGCTCGCCGGAGCCGCGGCCCGAGGCGTTGTGTACTGCGGCGTTCGGTGCGGTCATCGACCGTCCCCCTCTGCTGTCGTTCCTGATGCTGTCCTGGCCGTTCCTGCGGTGCCGGCCGGGGCAGTCGTGCCGGTGGTGCCGGCCGGCTCCGGGTGGGCCGGGTCCGGGTCGGCCTCGTTCTGGAGGCGGCCACGCTGCCAGCCGCGCTGGAGGGAGGCCATCCGGCTGCGTACCTCTTCGGCGTCGCGCTCGGTGTCCTCCTCGGCGGCCGGGCGGACGCTCCCGGCGGTGCGGGCCGCTTCGGTTTCCTTCTTCAGCTGTGGGGCCAGACTCGCCTGCCGCACCCGGCGCGGAAGTCCGCCGAGGGACGGCGTGGCCTCGTGGCCGGCCACGGCGCCGTCCTCGTGCCCGTTCGTCGGGCCGGTACGCCCCGTGGGCCGCAACTGCCGGGTCTCCGCGGGCTGCCTGGCCTCTTCCGGCCGCTGCGGTCCGACGCGGCGGCCGTGCTCGGCGACCAGCGAGGGCTTGCGCCGGGGCAGCGGCACCGGGCCTCCCGGCCTGGCCGTGTCCGCGCCGTCCTGGGCGAGGTCGGCCGCCTGCTGGTGCTGTACCCGGGACGCGTCGGCGATGCGGCCCCGCGGGGCGCCGCGGCTCGCGCCCGTAGCGTCTGCGGCGGTGCGGCGGTGCGTTTCGCGGCTGCGCGGCTTGTCCAGCCCGCGGGACCGGAAGATGCCGCCGCGCTCGCTCTCGCTGTCCTCCAGGTCGCCCAGCGGGTCGCCTGAGCCGTGGCCGAGGGCAGGTGCGGGTTCGAGGCCCAGTGTGCCCAGCGGCGGTTCCAGCTCGACCGGGCCGTCCAGGACCGCCGGTCGGGAGGTCGCACGGCCCACGGCGGCCATGTCCCGGCGGCGGCCGGGGCCGGTCGTGGCCGGCTCGCCCACCGGTGCCCTGTCCGGTTCGCGGTCGACGCGGAATCCGCTGCCGTCGGTGTCCGGGGCCTCGGTGAGGAGGGCGGCGGGGATGAAGACGACCGCCGTGGTGCCGCCGTACGGGGACTGCTGGAGGGAGACCCGGACGTTCTGCCGCTGGGCGAGCCGGCTGACCACGAAGAGGCCGAGCCGGTCGGTGTCGGACAGCTCGAACTCGGGGGTCTCCGCGAGCCGCAGGTTCGCGTCGAGGAGGACGTCGGCGGCCATGCCCAGGCCCCGGTCGTGGATCTCCAGCGTGAAGCCGTTGGCGACGCGCTCGCCGAGCACCTGTACCGCGGTGTGCGGGGGCGAGAACACCGTGGCGTTCTCCAGGAGTTCGGCGATCAGGTGGGTGAGGTCGGCGACGGCAGGGCCCCCGACGCCGATCCTCGGCAGCCTCCGTACCTCGATGCGCTCGTAGTCCTCGACCTCGGCGACCGCGGCGCGTACGACGTCCATCAGCTGAACGGGCTTGCGCCACTGCCGGGACGGCGCCGCCCCGGAGAGGATCACCAGGCCCTCGGCGTGCCGGCGCATACGGGTGGTGAGGTGGTCGAGACGGAAGAGGTCGGCGAGCTCGTCGGTGTCCTCGGTGCGGCGCTCCATCGTGTCGAGGAGCGTCAACTGGCGGTGCAGCAGCACCTGGTTGCGGCGTGCGAGGTTGACGAAGACCTCCGAGACGCCGCGGCGCATGTCGGCCTGGCGCACGGCCGACTCGACGGCGGCCCGCTGGAGGGTGTTGAGGGCCTGGCCGACCTGCCCCATCTCGTCCTTCGGGTAACTCAGCCGGGGGGCCTCGGTCTCCACGTCGACGCTCTCGCCCGCCGCGAGACGGCGCATGACGGCCGGAAGCCGCACGCCCGAGGCCTCGTGAGCCTCCTTGCGCAGCCGGTTCAGGTCACGGACGAGCTCGCGGCCGATGCGGACGGAGACGACGACGGAGACGATCAGGGCGAGGAAGCCGAGCACACCGGCGGAGCCCGCCTTCAGGAGGACGCCGAAGGCAACGGGCTCGACACGGTCCTGGAAGTTGTCGCTGGTCTCGGCGCCCTGCCTGGCGAGACGTTCGAGCACCGGCGGGGCCGCGTCCTTCCAGGAGGCGGTGGACACCGCGGTGGGACGGCGTTTCGCCCCTTGCTCCAGCAGCCTCTTCTCTGCGGCGAGCAGCGCTCCGGTGTCGGGGCCGTTCCAGATCTGTTCGTAGTCCTGCCGGTCGGACGCGGGCAGCTGCTCAAGGCTGGTCTCGTACAGGATCCGGCGGCCGGCTATCAGCCCGGTGAGGTCGCGCAGCTCCTCGGCGGTGATCTCCCGGGCGACGAGCGCGGAGGCGACCAGGGCGTCCTCGCGGGCGAGGAGTTCGCGGGCGCGGGCGGCACCGACCAGCGCGCGGCCCTGCTTGTCCATCTCGACGTCCCGCACCACGTGCAGGTTGGCCAGGAAGGTGTGGCAGGGGTCGACGAGCCGGTTGTAGAGCGTGAGTGCCTGGCTGCGGGAGAGGGTGCTGTTCTCGACGGAGCGGCGCAGGGCGGAGATGCCGTCGAACGCCTCCAGGAGCGAGCTCAGGCGCTGTGCGGCCTGCGGGCTCAACTCGCTGTTGACGTCCGGGTCCTGGGAGTTGCGACGGATCCTGGCGACGGCCCCGTCGGTCTTGTCGCGTTGGACGCGCAGGGCGGTGAGCGCCTCCGAGCCGCGCTCGTCGGCGAGGTAGACCAGGGTCTGGCGGCGTTCCTCCTGAACGACCTGGACGGCTTCCTCGACCGGCGACCCGATCCTCTCGACGACATAGGCGATGTCCATCAGTTCACTCGCCTCGCGGCCCGTCAGTACGGTCGCGAATCCCCAGAGCGCGGTGAGGGACACGAGCGGCACCAGCAACAACGCCACGATCTTCCGGCGGATGGACTTCCCGCGAAAGCGCATGGCCTCCCCCAGCTCAACCCCGCGCGGCGGGGGTGGTGTTCCGTTTGGTCGATCTTGTCGATCTGGTCGAACTGGTCCGCCCGGTGATCTGGTCCGTCCGGAGGATCCAGCAGCGCGTTCGTCAACGCAGCGCGTCAACAAACGGCGTGAGCCTACTACTGACCCCCTGGTAACTCGAAGACACGTCCGGTCGGTTTTCGGCCGACACCTCCGGAACCGATCATGACTTGTCCCGGAATCAAGGGAGTTGGAAACGTTGCCTGTGGCACGGGACACCCGCCGAAACAGGCCCTTCCGCATCTCGGGGGATGGCTGGAAGTGTTCGTTCCGTGTCCATTCGGCGGGAATCTTTCAAGCTGGATGTTCGTCTCTGTGTACGGGGAGACGAAAGTCCTGGGGTACGGGTACGGGGAGACGAAGGGGAGCAGTAGTGGCTGCGTGAAGCGGCACAAGCCGGGCAGTCACTCCTGAAGGCGCGGATTCCGGGCCTGGGTTGAGCGGTGGGGAGTGGGGACATGAAGGCGCAGGAGCTTCCGGCGGTCGCGGGCACGGTGGCGAGGGGCCGACCGGGCACGGACACGACGGCGGTGCGGACGGACGCGGGCACGACGGCGGGGCGGACGGACGCGGGCAGGGACACGGGCACGGGCAGGGACACGGATCCGGGCACAGGAGCCGTGGCAGGACGGGGCGCCGGCCCCGCGGTACGGCAGTTGTGGGTGGAGGAGCCGGCCCTCAGGTGGCGGCTGCCCGATCCGGTCCGTACCTCCGCGGTGCGGGCGGTGATCATAGTTTCGCTGACGCTGATCCAGGCGATGGTGGCCTACCTGTCCACGTTGGCGGGGTCCTGGCTCGCCTTCCCGATGACGGTGAGCAGCGTGGCGAGCACGGTTGCCGCGACATGGGGTGTGCTCGACGTGTGGATCACCCGCCAGGTGTGGAACCAGCGCAACGGCGTGGTGTCCGTCCCGAGCAGTACGGCACGCCGGCTTCGGCGCGAGCGCCGCAAGGCACGGCGCACCGCCCGGAAGGACGCCCGAATACAGGACCGCGGCCGCGGGAACGCGGGGCGGCTGTCGCGGGCGTGAGCGGACGGCGCCGTGCCGCGCCGTGCCGTGCCGTGCCGTGCCGTCCGCATGAGCCGACGGCCGGACCGACGGTGCGTCTTCGTCGGTCCGCCCGGAGACCGGGCCGGGGCCGGGATTGGGACCGGAGCCGGAGCCGAAGCGGGGGCCGGTGCGGCCCCCGCTCCCGACTAGTCCACCTGGGCCGTTTCCCCTTGTGTCCGCCTGAACATCCGGGTCGCGGTGATCTCGCCGTGGATGGTCTCGCCCTCGGTGCTCTGCTGCGGCAGTCCGGGCCGCAGGTGCTCCTCCACGCTGATGTACTTCAGGCCCGCCCTGAGGTCCGCGTCGTTCCGCAGCCGGATGACCAGCGGGAACTCGGCGAGAGCCGTCGTGTCGAACAGGCCGGTCGTGTAGAGCAGTTGGACCCCGAGCGCGTCGGAGACCGCCCGCTGGAGCTCCAGCAGATACGTCGCGTTGGCGCGCCCGATCGGGTTGTCGAGGAAGAGCGTGCCCGCGTGCCGGTGCTTGTCGCGGCCCCGGTCGTTGCTGCGCAGCGCAGCCATCGTGCAGTACAGGGCGATGGCTGCGGTCAGCAGCTGACCGCCGGAGAAGACGTCGCCCATCTGCCCGACGGGCACCCGCTCGGCGCGCAGCACCGCGTCCGGCTTGAGGATCTCCACGGCGATTCCCCTGGGTTCCAGGGCCGCCTGCACCCCGCGCAGCAGCAACGACATGCCGTCCCGCCGCATGTCGGAGTTCTTCCGCACCGCGGCACTGGTCGCCTCGTCGATCACCTCGCCGAGCCGCTCGGCGAGCGTCGCCTGGTCGGGCTCCTCGAAGCGGATGCGCAGGAACTCCTGCCCTGACCACTCCCCCAGCCCCTCGGGCAGCTGCGACAGCCGCTGCGCCGAACGCAGCGTGGCCAGCGCGGACTCGACGAGGCCGCGCAGCCGGTCGACAATGCTGTCGCGGTTGCGCTCCAGCTGCGCCAACTCGTCCGTCAGGACCCGCAGTCGGGGGGCGAAGGCAGCCGCCCAGGCCGCCGCGTGCTCGGGCAGCGCGGCAGCGGGCAGTTCCCTGATCTGCTGGCGCGCGGGGGTGCGTACCTGCTCGTAGCGGGTCGAGTTGGCGTGCCGTACGAGCACGTCGCTCGCCTCGCGCACGGCGGCCTCGGCCGCCGAGAGTTCCCCCGCGCAGCCGCGCAGCGAACGACGGGCCTCCGTCGCCGAGTGACGGGCCTCCTCCAGCGTGCCGGGGTAGGGCGCGGGGGTCTCCTGGCCCTCCTCGTCCTGGTGGTCGCGCAGCAGGTCACGCAACAGGGCCGCGGTCTCGTCGAACCCGCCCGCCGCGTCCTCGGCGGCGCGGTGCGCGTGCAGCAGGTCACCGTGTGCGGCGCGGGCGGTGTCCCGCGCGTCGCTGCGGGTGGCGAGTTCGGTGCTGGCCGTGCGGAGCAGCGCCTGCGCGTGCTCGGCGTCGGAGGGTACGAGGCCCTCGGGGAGCTCCGTGTGCGCGTCACCGTCCTCGGGGGCCAGGCGTTCGGCCTCGCCGCGCAGCCGGCCGAGCTGCTCGCTGGCGGCGGACGCGCGGGTCTCCAGGGTCTGTACGAGGGATTCGGCGCGGGCTGCCGCGGCCTGCCGGGACGGGCCGTCGGCGCCGTCGTTGCTCTCCAGGAGCTGTCCGGCCCGGTTGCGGACCTTGTTGGAGAGGCGGTTGAGCTCCGCGAGGGCGGCGCTCTCGTCACTTTCCGAGCGGGCCTGTTCGGCGCGCAGGTCGGCGCCCACGCCGACTTTCTCGTACAGCTGGGACGCGGCGCGGTAGGCCTCGCGCAGGGCGGGGAGCGCGGCGCGCGGGGCGTCCGGGTCGGGTTCGGGCAGCGTCTCGGGGGCGCCCGCGATCTCGGCGCGCTCGGCCCGCAGGGTGCGGGAGGTGCGGTGGGCGTCGTCGGCGGTGCGCTGGGCGGTGCGGCGGTCCTCGTCGGCGGCCTTGGCGCGGTCCAGGAGGGTGGCGGCGCGGGCCTCGGACTCAGCTGCCTCGTCGGCGAGTTCGCGCAGCCTGTGCTGCCAGCCTGCGCGTTCGCGCAAGCGGTGGGCGAGTCCGGCGAGGGCGTCGGCGACCCGGCGGGCACGCTGTGCGGCGTCCTGCCGCTCGTCGCGTACCCGGGCCGCTTCGGCCGCGGCCTCGTCCGCTTCCGTCCGGGCCGACCGGGCCTCGGCTCGGACCGCCTCGGCCGTCTCGGCCGCCGCACGGGCGGCTGCCGCGGCCTGCGCCAGTTCGGTGAGCATCCCGGGCGGGCAGTCCTCGCGCCAGGAGCCGAGCCTGGCCGCCAGGGTGCGGTCGCCGGTCAGCCGGGCGGCCAGTGCGCGGATCTCCTCGTCGCGGGCGGTGGCCCGCGCGCGCAGGGTCTGCCTTTCCTCGTCCGCGGCGTGCTCGTCGTGCATGGCCGGGTTCGGCGGTACGAGGAAGACTGCGCCCTCGTCGGCGCTGCCGCTGCCCGCCGCGGGTACGGGCGCGAGCAGGGCGGACGCCGTGCCGACGGCGACGGCGGAACGCGGCAGCAGGGCCGCGCCCGCGAGGACCTCGCGGGCTCGGGCGTGCGACCGGGGGTCGGTGATGACGACGCCGTCGACGAGCTCCGGCCGGGCGGCGAGAACGGCGGCGTGGTCGGCGGGGTCGACGGACTGGGCGAGGTAGCGCCAGCCGGGCAGCGCCGGGATGCCGTGCTCGCCGAGGTGTTCCACCGTCGCGAGGACGTCGGCGCTGGGCGGCAGCAGCCCGCCGTCGCCGAGGGCGCCGAGGATGCGGGCGTCGTCGGCCGCGGCGGTGCGCAACTCGAAGAGCTGGCGTTCGGCGGACGCCACGCCCTGGTCCAGGAGGGCCAGCAGGTCCTCGGCGCCGCGGTCCAGCTCCTCGACGGTGAGGGGGCCTTCGGCGACGGGGCGCGGGGCGCGGCGGACGGGCCCCACGGTGGCGGTGGAGCGGCCGTCGCCGTCCGAGGCGGCGTGCTGGGAGCCGCGCCGGGCGCCGTCCGACACCGGGTGCGGCCGGAAGTCCCGCCGGTCGCCGTCCGAAGCGGCCTGCGGCCGGGGGTCCCGCCGGTCGCCGCCCGAGACGGGGTGCGGCTGGGAGCCCCGCCGGGCGCCGAGGGGGTCGCGGCCCGTGGATCCGCTGCCGTACGCTCCCGGGTTCTCCGCTGCGGACGCGCCGTCGTCCTCGCCGCTGCGGGGCTGCGGGAAGCCCGCGGCGGCGACGCCCGCAGGCGCGACGGCGTGCGGCAGACTGAGCAGCTCCGCGAGGCGTTCCTCCGCCGCGATGGACGCCGCCGCGCGGTGCTCCGCCTCGTACGCGGACGAGGCGGCGTGTGCCGCGTCCGCCGCGCGTGCGGCGCTGAGTTCGGCGCGGGCGTCCTGCGCTGCCGCCTCGCGCGCCCGCTCCGCCGTCGTACGGGCGGCTTCCCGCGCCACGTCCCACGCGTCGACGGCGCTCTTCTCGGCGTCGGTGGCGGCCAGGGCGGCACGCGCCGGGTCGGCGTCGGGTGCGGTGTCGTCGAGCCACCCGGCCCGTACCGCTTCGGCCGTCTCCTGCTCGACCTCGGTGAGGCGCTGGCGCAGGTGGCCGATCTCGCTGCGGGCGCGCTGCGCCTCGGTCGCGGCGACGGTGGCGTCACGGTGCGCGGCCTCGCCGGCCTCCTGGAGGGCCGCGGACCGCTCCTCCTGCTCGGCGGCGATGCGCTCGCCCTCTTCCGCCGCACCGTGCAGTGCCCGTACGAGATCACCGGCGGCGCCGGCGCGCGCGGCCAGCGCGGGGGCGGCGTCGCGCTCGGCATCGCGGATGGCGACGGCCACGCGTGCGGAGCGGTCGGCGGCGGCCCGGTGGCGCAGCACCGCCTCGGCCCCCTGCCATGCGGAGTGCAGGGTGCGGGCGTCGGCGAGCTCACGGCGCTGGAGTGCCGCGCTCTTCTCGGCGGCGGCGAGGGACAACGAGGCGTGCCGGTAGGCAAGTTCGGCGGAGATCAGGGCGCTGTGGGCGCGCGCCTGCTCGGTCTCGGTGACGGTGTGCGCCGCGGCGGCGACCTGCTGGGCGAGCTCTGCCGTGCGGCCGCGCTCGTCGGCCGCGCGCGCGGACAGCCGGCGGGACAGGGTACGGGTGCGCCGTTCGGCGGCGTTGTGGACCTCGCGGGCCTGTGCGCGGGTGCCGGTGGCGTCGACGATGCGGCCGAGGAGGTCGACGGATCCGGCGGTGAAGTCGCGTTCGGCCATCAGCTCGGCGCGGCGGCCGAGTTTGTTGCCGAAGCCGTGGACGAGGTCGGCGAGGCCGTCGGTGTCGCGGGTGTCGGTGACGGCGCGCAGCAGCAGGTCGGTGAAGTCGGAGTCCTTCTTGACCGCGAAGAGGCCGGCGGCCTCGCCCTCGTCGGCGTTCATCTCGCGTTGGTAGCGGAAGAGTTCGGGGTCCAGGCCGAGCTCGCCGAGGTGCTCGTTCCAGCGGTCGTGGATCTCTTCCCAGTGGATGTCGAGGTGCGGGTACGCCTTGCCCGCCTCGGTGATCGCGTCGCGGAAGCCCTTCATGGTGCGGCGGCGGCCCTGTGCGCCGGACGCACCCTCGACGGGGCGCCGCACGGCGGTGGACTCGGCGACCGGCAGGGAGTCCAGGCTGAGACCGGGGCCCGGGCGGAAGGAGTACCAGGCCTCGGCGAACTTCCGGGGGTCGCCCGAGACCTGGCGTCCGCGCCATTCGCTGACCTTGCCGACGACGACGCACTCGCCGGTGAGGGTGTGCTGCCACTCCAGCGCGACGTGTCCGCAGTCGTCGGCGAGCAGGAACTTGCGGAGCACGCCGGAGCTGGCACCGCCGAGGGTGTTGCGGTGGCCGGGCAGCATGACCGAGAAGATCAGCTTGAGGAGGACGGACTTGCCGCCGCCGTTCTCCAGGAAGAGGACGCCCGCGGGCGCCGGGCGGCGCGGCGGCCCGACGGGCTCGTCCTGGAAGAACTCCGCCTGGGCGGGGGCGGGGTGCGGCACGGGGGCGCCGACCCCGCGCAGGTCGAGCACGGTGTCGGCGTAGCGTGCGCCGGCGGGCCCGATGGAGTAGAGGCGGACCCGGGACAACTCGTACATGGCGGCGGACTCTCAGTCGTCTGGAACGGGCGCTGGTGAAGGCGTGACAGGGCGGAAGGCGGCGCGGTTACGCGTGGAAGGGCAGGCCGGCGTCGGCTGCCAGGTCGAGGTCGTCGGCGTCGGACGGCGGCACCAGCGTCGCGGTGCCGTCGGTCACGGGGACGACGCCGAGTTCCAGCAGTTCGGCCATGGCGGCGCTGCCCGCCATGTCGCGGACCTGCAACTGGTAACGGGCGGTGGTGCGGTAGGCGCCGCCCGCATCGTCCCCGGTGCGCTGGAGGAAGCCGGACTCGGTGAGGAAGGAGACGGCCTTGCCGACGATGCCGGTGGTGGAGCCCGCGAGGCGTCGGGCGTCCTTGGTGGCGCCGGTGGCGCTGCGCCGCGAGTAGATCCGCCAGGCGGACTCCAGTCCCGGCGCTTCGGTGGCGGGGTCGGTGTTCTGCCCGGCCTCCTCGGCGCGCTCCTCAAGCCGGCGGCAGGCCTGCCGGACGAAGGCGTCCGCACCGTTCACGGTCAGCCGGCCGATGTACCCGTCGTCGGCGAGGTCCTCGGGCCGGGGGAAGGCCATGGCGGCGACGGCGAGGTGGGCGAGGCCGTGCAGGAACCGGTCGGCGGACTCGGCGGAGGCGCGGCGCGCGTAGTCGCCCATGCGGACGGCGAAGACCGAGTCCTCGTCCGCGGACACGGCCATGCCGGCGCGGGTGGAGACTTCGAGCACGACCAGGCCGAGGCCGGTGGCGACGGCGTCGGCGAGCCGGGCGAAGGGGGCTTCCTCCCGGTAGCGGCGCAGCAGTTCGGCGTACTCGGCGTCACGGGCCGGCAGCAGCTTGGGCTGGAGCCCGAAGGAGACGAGCCGCGCGGCGTCGGCCGCGTCGGCGGGGGTGAGGGGGGCGGGAGCGGGAGGAGCCGTGTCGACGGGGTCGCTGCTCCACGCGGGGGGTTCGGCGTGGGGGTCGATCACGGGTGGTGCTCCTTGGGGGGTACGGGGGTGGAAGGTTGGGCGCGGCCCGAACGGTTTGCGGGGGTGGGGGGTTGGGGGGTTGGGCGCGGCCCGAGGGGTTTGCGGGGGTGGGGGGTTGGGCGCGGCCCGAGGGGTTTGCGGGGGTGGAAGCTGGGCGCCGCCCGAGGGGGTGTGGTGGGTTCATGGTGTCTCTGCCCGTCCCGATGCCATGCCCGCCGCGTCCAGCAGGGCGGTGCCCACGATGAGGTCCGCGCCGCCGAACTCGGGGTCGTCCAGCAGGGTTCCGTCGTCGACGGCGAACAGCAGCCGTTCCTCGCCCTGCCGGTACGCCGTGCCGACGGGCGGGCTCGCCGCGTGCACGGCGAGCAGCGCCACCAGGTAGGGCAGGTCCGCGTCGCGGCGGCGGGCGTCGGCGAGCAGCCCGGACAGCCGGCGTGGGGCGTCGTGCGGGAGGTCGAGCAACTCCATGGCGACGGCGAGTTGCGCCTCACTGAAACGGCTGTCGTCCGGGGTGGCGATGAGGTCGGGCTCGGGCATCTCGGCGCCCAGGTGTTCGCGCTCCTGCGGCGGGGCGAGCAGTATGTCCACCAGGTCGCCGACTCGGACCGAGACGGGCGTGCGCAGGCCCGCGCCGTGGGCGAAGAAGGCGTCTGTGACGCGGATCGCCCGCTCCAGGGGCAGTGGCAGCAGCGGTGCGACGAGCTGTCCGTACAGGTCGAGTCCGGAGTGTGCGGAGAGCGGGGCGAACGCCTGGCGGTCCTGCTCGGCGCGGAACAGCGGCCCCGCTTCCAGGAGCCGGGACTGGAGCTGGGTGTGGCGGCGGATGCAGTCCTTGACGATGTCGACGAGCTCCGCGGCGCGGCGCTTCTGCTCGGGGTCCTCGGACTCGTCGCGGGCCTTGCGGATGTTGGTGAGGATCGCGTTCTCGTGGCGGTAGCGGTCGGCGACGTGGTCGAGGGCCTCGGCGATCATGTCGGGGACGGCGTTGAGCCAGTCGACGGCCCGGACGTTGCGCCGGGTGGCTTCCAGTGTGCGGCGCAGCGTCTCGGCGTACTGGACGGTGCGGTAGCGGGCCTGTTCGGCCGCGAGCTGGGCGTCGGCGAGGCGGCCCCTTCTGATCAGGACCTCCAGCTTGACCTCGGCCGCGATCTGGGCGCTGGTGACGTCCGTGTCGAGGGCGCCGACCAGGACGTTGACGGCTTCGTCCGTGGTGCGCAGGAAGACTCCGCCGCCGAACCCCGCGACTTCCTCGACGAGTTTGAAGTCGTAGTCGCGGCGGGTGTAGACGCCGTCGGCGGAGAAGGTGCCGTAGACGGCGCGGAAGCCGCGGTCGACGCTGCCGACGTTGATCAGGTTCTCCAACACCCAGCGGGCGACGCGCTCGTGCTCGGCGGCCGGGCGGCCGGGCGCCTGGGCGGCGGCCCGGGGCAGCAGCCGCGAGACGATCTGCTCGTGGTCCGCGCCGGTGTCGAAGTCCATGTTCAGCGTGATCAGATCAATGGCGGCGAGGGCGACTTCGGCCATGGCGTAGACCGTGTACTCACCGGCGAGGTTCGCCTTGCGCACGTCGAGGTCGTGCAGCGGGGCGGTGCAGGCGAGCGCGCGCAGCCGCCGCGCCAGCCCTTCGTCGGCGGCCGGGCCCTGAGCGGGCCGCGGCCCCGCGCTGAGCTGGGGCGGAACGAATTCCGCGGGCGTATCCGTCGAGGCAGGCGAAGTCACGAGGCACAGATTAGGTCCTCACACTGACAACGGTCGAAACGGCCCAGATGGGAACGCTTGCCCCGGGAGTTCCGGCGCCTGCCCGACGCGGGCGCGGTGCCTGTCCGACGCGGGTCCAGCCGGTCCGATGCGTGTCCGACGCGGGTCCAGCCGGTCCGATGCGTGTCCGACGCGGGTCCAGCCGGTCCGATGCGTGTCCGACGCGGGTCCGGCCTGCCCGTCGCGTGTCCGGCGAGGGGCGGGGCGGCGGGCAGCCGACAGGGGCTGCGCCCAGGAGCCACGTCTGCCGGGGAGGGGCCGTGCTCGAGGAGCACGACCCCTCCCCCTCCGACGCCCGGACGGCGGGGACGGCCCGCCGCGTCAGGTCGGACCGCCGTGGGGGTCCGGTCAGACCACCGTGGGGGTCCGGTCAGACCGCCGAGGTGTCCGGCCCGATCCTGCTGCGTACGGCGGTCTGCACCTCGGCCTCCTCGGCCGGGTCCGCGGCCAGCCGGCGCAGCCGGTCGGCCACTCGCGCGTCGCCCGTCTCCGCGTGCAGCGCGGCGACCTCGCGCGTCGTCTCCTCGCAGTCCCACAGGCACTCGACGGCGAAGCCGGAGGCGAAGGACGGATCGGTGGCGGCCAGGGCGCCTGCCGCGCGCTGCCGCAGATGGGAGGAGGCGGTCTCGCGGTAGACGTGGCGCAGCACGGGTGCGGCGGCGCAGATGCCCAGGCGTCCGGTGCCGTCCACCAGGGTCCACAGCAGCGGTGCGTCGGGGCCGTCGGCCCGTACGGCTTCACGCAGCGCCCCGAGGACGAGCGGCGCGTCCTGTGCCGTCCCCCGGGAGGCCAGCACGCCCGCGGCGGATGCGCCCAGCGTGTCCGGCCGGTGCACCCAGCCCCTGGCCCGGTCCACGGCTTCGGGTCCGCACATCCGCTCGAACGCGGCGACGGCGGCGTCCGACACGGTTCGCGACGGGCTCTGTGCCGCGGCCTCGATCAGGTCGAGGACTGCGGGGTCCCGGCCTTCCGCGAGGTGGTGGAGCGCCGCACAGCGCGCCCCGTCGGTCCCGTCGCGTGCCGCTCCGAGGATCGCGGAACGGTCCTCGGGCCCCGCGACGGCGGAGAGGCAGCGGGCAGCGGGCACGTGCAGCACCGCGCCCCGCTCAAGGCCCTCCTCGGCCCAGTCAAAGATTGCCTGCACGCTCCATCCCGGGCGGGGCCCCGCGGGTCGCAGCTGGCGCTGCCAGCGGTCGAACGAGCCCTGCTCCTGCGCGGCGCGCACCCGGCCGCCCACCGCATCGCGCGGGTCCTCCGCCCACAGCCGCCAGGGCCTGGGCTCGAAGGCGTCGCGCACGGCGGCGGACAGCTCCGCCTCCCCCTCGGCGGAGACGGCGAACCGAGCGAGCACCGGGCCCGCCAGCGACCGCAGTCCGGCGTCGTCGTCGCGCAGCGCGAGCTCGTCGAGCGCCCAGGCCCAGTTGGTGCCGGTCCTGGCGTACTTGCGCAGCAGCACCAGGGCGTCGTCCCTGCCGTACGAGGCGAGGTGCCCGAGGACGGCGAGCGCGAGCCCGGTCCGGTTCTCGTCCGTGTCGAGGACGTCCTCGGCGTCGAAGAGGTGGCTCTCGATCTCGTCGAGGCCGCCGTCGAGGTCGAGGTAGAGGCGGGCGTAGTAGAGCGACCTGTTCTCGACCTGCCAGTCGTGGCGGGGGTCGTTCAGCACGCAGTGGTGCAGGGCCGCGAGGGCTTCCGGGCGGGGCGCGGCGAGCGCGTGCAGCGTGCCGTCACCCCGGCCCCTCTGCAGGAGGCCGAGCATGGTACCGCTCGGCGCTATGGCTGGTTCAAACATGGGAAAAAGCCTCACATCAAGCTGTCGACGCAACCGGGAAACGTGCCGTGCCTACGCCGTGCGCCAACATGCCGGGCCGCCCGTAACCGTCTCGTGCTTGCTGAAGACCATCTTCCTCTGCCTCTCGTAGGTGGCCCGGAGCGGGCCTGTTCCACATATCCGTAATGCGGCGACTTCCGCCCGCACCTGGTGTTTGTGAATCCGTCGTCATGATGGCCCAGCGATTTCGCCACCGCGACCACATTTACGACGCCCCCCGGGACTCCCTCACCAGGAAGCCTTCACTGGGCTCCGAACAGCCCCAGCAGGTCCTTCTTGTCGAACATCCGCGCGGTGTCGACGGCGGAGGGCGTTCCGGCCGAAGGATCGGCCCCGCCCGCCACGAGTACCCGCACCACGGCGTCCTCACCCTTGAAGACGGCGCCCGCGAGCGGTGTCTGCCCCCGGTCGTTGGCACGGTTCGCGTCGGCCCCGCGCGCCAGCAGCGCCTCGACCGCGCCCGCGTGCCCGTGGTACGCCGCGAGCATCACCAGGGTCTGCCCCTGGTCGTTGGTGAGGTTCGGCGAGACCCCCGCGTCGACGTACGCGGCGAGCGCCTCGGCCTCCCCCTGCCGGGCAAGATCGAAAATCTTGGTCGCCAGCTCGACGACCTCGGGGTCCGGAGCTTCGCTCATCGCGGGAAGCCTGCCTTTCTCATGCCGTGACCAGGCACGCACGACCGGAGGGCCGTACGGGTGAATCGTCAGGGTACTGCCCGCCGGGCGACATGACCCGGGCCCCCGACGGCAAAGATCACCGCGAGGACAGCGGGCTCTGCCAGTGCAGTGAAAAGGACGAAAAATAACCCGATTGCACGATTTCCGGCGCGGGTACTTTCTGTGAGCCTGGAAGGACTCATGGTGACTGTCCCCATCGACCAGGAGAACACTCATGATCCTGTCCATCTCGGGTGTCGTGCTGCTCGGCATCATTGTCTTCCTGTTCTTCAGGAAGGACGGACTCAAGGCGTCCCACGCCCTGGTCTGCGCACTCTTCGGCTTCTACCTCGCGGGCACCGCCATCGCCCCGAGCATCAAGGCCGGAGGCGCGAGCCTCGCCAGCCTCTTGGGCGGGATCAAGTTCTGACCCCGCGTTTCCCCACTCTCACCTCAGGAGTCCGACGTGGCCCGGCGCCCCCTCCCCCGCATTCTGAGCAGCAGCAGTGCCTCGGTGGCCCGCAGCCGGGAGCTGGCGCGCACTGCCGCCGACAGCGCCACGGACGTGCTCCATCCGCTCATCACGATCAGCCGCGGTCTGCGCAAGCTCGCCGCGGCCGCTCGGACCAGGTGGTCCGGCACCCCCAAGGAGCGGCGCGGTCCCGCGCTGTTCCTGACGGGCTCCGTCGTCCTGGTGGTCGCTCTCATGCCGTACGGGCCGCTGCTCGCCCTGATCACGGTGATGGCCGCGGCTGCCTGGAAGGGCCGTGACCACGCGCCCGTGCAGACCGGGCCGTCCCCGGAGCAGACGGAGCGTCTGCAGTCCCTCTACGAGGCGCTGGTGCCCTACCTCTCCGTGCCCGAGGACCCCGACCCCCTCTTCGCGTACGGCGGCGAGTGGGACAGGGCCTTCAGCGAGTACGAGTTCGACGGGACCGGCCGCCCGTCCCGGCTGCTGATCCGCTACCCCGCGTACTTCCCCGACGGCGAGGCCCCGTCCCGGGCCCGCATCGAACAGCTGCTGTACGCCAAGTCCGGGCGGGGCCGGGAGTACCGCTTCGACTGGGACGAGGAGGGCAACCAACTGGTCATGACGGTGCTGGACGCGCTGCCCACCACCATCGCCGCCCAGCGCTTCGTCACCGCCCCCGGCGAGACCGTCCTCGGCTTCACCGACGCGGGCGCCGTGCCCCGCACGGTGCCGGTGCAGGGAGCGGGAGGGACGGCCGACGCGACACCGGTGATCTGGCGGACCGGACCACGCTCCGGCGAGCCGCACCTGCTGATCGTCGGCCAGCCCGGCAGCGGCACCACCGGCCTGCTGCGGTCGATCGCCCTGCAGGCCCTGGAGGACGGCGACGTGCTCGTCGCCGAGGGCAGCGGCACCGGCGAGTACGCGTGCCTCACCGGACGCGACGGCGTACTGGCCGTCGAGTGCGGTCTCTCCGGCGCCCTGGCGAGCCTGGAGTGGGCCGCCGCGGAGACCGAGCGGCGGCTGATCTCCGCCAACCTCGCCCGGCAGGCGGGCCGACCCGCCCCGGACGACACCAGGCGTCCGCTGTGGATCCTGCTGGACCGCCCCGGTGTCTTCGGCCACCTGGCCGCCGCCGACGGGCGCACGGACCCGCAGCAGCTGCTCCAGGTGCCGTTGCGGCACGGCCGGGCGGCCAACGTGACGGTGGTGGTGGCCGAACAGTTCGACACACTGGACACCTTGAGCGACTCGGTGCGCGCGCACACCCGCGCGCGGGTGGTGCTCGGGCCGGCCGCGCCCGCCGAGGTGGAGGCCGTCCTCGGCGCCCCGCCGCACACCACCCCGACCGCACACGTCCCGCCGGGGCGGGGCTACGCCCGGCTCGGCGCCGGCCAGGTGATGCGGCTTCAGGTGCCCGCCACTCCCGACCCGTACGACGACGCCACGAGCGAGGAACACCGGCAGGCCGTACTGGCGCTGCTGCCGGAGCGGCCCGTCCCCGTGCAGGACGCCCAGGACGTGCCGGACGGCCAGGACCCGGAGGGCGCGGAGGGCGCGCAGCGCGTCCCCGCCGACCGCGCCCCGGCCCCGGCCCGGAGCGAGGACCGGAATCCGGACCCGGTGCCCGCGGAGAGCTGACCGGCCCACCGGCCGAGACCCTTCACCGCCGAGGCCCGGGCGGTCTCACGCGCCCGGCGCCCCTACGCCGCCGACGTGCACGGAGTCTCGGCCCCCGGCACTCGTCTCCGGCGCCGCCCGGCGCCCCTACGCCGCCGAGGTCCGCGACGTCTCCGCGCCCGGCGCAGCACCGGTCTCCACGAGCCGTGCCGCGGCGGCGAGCCGTACGGCGGCCTCCTCGGCCACCGGGCCGCCCACCGTGAACGGCAGCCGCACATACCCCTCGAAGGCGCCGTCGACACCGAACCTGGGCCCCGAGGGCACCCGTACACCCACCCGCTCGCCCACCGCGGCGATCCGCGACCCCGACAGGCCCCCCGTACGCACCCAGAGGGTGAGCCCGCCACCCGGCACGTCGAACTCCCAGTCCGGCAGTTCCCTGCGCACGGCGGCGACCAGCGCGTCGCGGTTCTCCCGCGCCTGCTCCCGGCGGACCGCGACGGCCTGTTCCCAGCCGCCGGTGCCCATCAGCCAGTTGATGGCCAGCTGTTCGAGGACGGGCGTGCCCAGATCGGCGTAGGCGCGCGCCGAGACCAGACTGCGGATCACCTCGGGGGCGGCCCGCACCCAGCCGATGCGCATGCCCGCCCAGAACGCCTTGCTCGCCGAGCCGACCGTCAGCACGGTGGAGCCCGCCGGGTCGAACGAGCAGACCGGCCGGGGCATCGTCAGGCCCTCGTCCAGGTGCAGTTCGGTCATCGTCTCGTCGACGACCAGGACGGTTCCCGCCGAGCGGGCCGCCTCGACGAGCTCGCGGCGCTGGTCCTCGCCCGCCAGCGCCCCGGTCGGGTTGTGGAAGTCCGCCACGACGTAGGCGAGCCGGGGCGCGGCGTCACGCAGTACCTGCCGCCAGCGCGGCAGGTCCCATCCCGTCAGTCCCTCCGCCATCGCGACGGGCACCAGCCGGGCCCCGGCCTCGCGCATCAGCTGGAGGATGTTGGCGTACGAGGGGGACTCGACGGCGATCCGCTCGCCACGGCCGGCGAAGAGGTGGCAGATCGCGTCCATGGCGCCCATCGCGCCGGTGGTGACCATGATCTGCTCGGGCATGGTGGGGATGCCCCGCGCGGTGTACCGGTCGGCGAGCATCTGCCGTAGCGCGGGCAGCCCGGCCGGGTAGTCGCCGTGGGTGTGCGCGTACGGCGGCAGCTCCTCCAGCGCACCCTGCACGGCGCGGGTGAGCCAGGGCTCGGGGGCCGGCAGGGCGGCCGTACCGAGGTCGATGACGGACCCGAGGGACTCCGGCGGAAGCGGCTCCAGGCCACGGGCGGGCAGCGGATTGCCCGCGGGCACGGCGGTCCAGCTGCCCGCGCCCCTGCGGGACTCCAGGAAGCCTTCCGCGCGCAGGGCCTCGTACGCGGCGGCGACGGTGGTGCGGCTCACCGCGAGGGCCACCGCGAGCTCGCGCTCGGCGGGCAGCCGGGCGGCGACCGGGACGCGGCCCTCCAGCACGAGCAGCCGGATTCCGTCGGCCAGCGAGCGGTAGGCCGGCGGCCTGCGGACGCCCGGGCCCGCGGGGCGGGACTGGGAGCTCAACTGGCGGGCGAGCTGGGCCGCCCCGACCGCCGAAGTCCACTGCACCATGAAATCAGTCCACCTTCCCCGAATTGGCCATGGCTGGCCTGTCCTTACGGGCCACAGAGTGTCATGCGTCGGTCCACCCACACCACACAGGGGGCGCTTCGTGTCCGGGTCATCGCTGTCCACCACCCATCTCTCGCGACGGCTCGGGCAGCTGTACGTGGGACTTGTGCTGTACGGGGTGAGCTCCGCGGTGCTGGTGCGCGCGAACCTCGGCCTGGAGCCCTGGGGCGTGCTGCACCAGGGCCTCGCGGAGCGCACCGGGCTCGCGATCGGGGTGGTCTCCATCATCGTGGGGGCGCTCGTGCTGCTGCTGTGGATCCCGATGCGCCAGCGCCCCGGGCTCGGCACCGTCTCCAACGTGGTGGTGGTCGGCCTGGCCATGGACGGCACCCTGGCCCTGCTGCCGGAGCTGCACTCATTGGGCGCGCGGATCCCCCTGATGGTGGGCGCGATCGTGCTCAACGGGCTCGCGGGCGGGCTGTACATCGCGGCCAGGTTCGGCCCCGGCCCCCGTGACGGCCTGATGACGGGGGCGCACCGGTTGACCGGGCGCTCCATCCGCCTGGTGCGCACGTGCATCGAGCTGGCGGTCGTGGCGACGGGCTTCGTGCTCGGTGGCTCGCTGGGGGTGGGCACCGTCGCGTACGCCCTGTCGATCGGCCCGCTGTCGCAGTTCTTCCTGCGGCTGTTCGCCGTGCCGGAACGCCAGGTGCGCCCGGCGGACGGGCCCGCCGTCGCCCCGCCGCGGGGCCGGGCGATACTTCCCCGGTGAACCACGCACCGCGGCACAGCTATCTGGACCACCCCGGTCCTGTCCTCCCGTTCGCCCACCGCGGCGGGGCGGCCGGCGGCCTGGAGAACACCGCTGCCGCGTTCAGGACCGCCGCCGCAGAGGGCTACCGGTACTTCGAGACCGATGTGCACGCCACGGCGGACGGCAGGCTGGTGGCCTTCCACGACGCGACCCTGGACCGGGTGACGGATGCGCGGGGGCGCATCGCCGACCTGCCGTGGAGCCGGGTGCGCGAGGCGCGGGTGGCTGGCACCGAGCCGCTCGCGCTCTTCGAGGAGCTGCTGGAGGAGTTCCCCGGGGCGCGCTGGAACGTCGACGTCAAGGCGGAGCCCGCCCTGCTCCCCCTCGTCGAGCTGGTACGCAGGACGAACTCGTGGGACCGGATCTGCGTGGGGTCCTTCAGCGAGAGCCGGGTGGCCCGTGCGCAGCGTCTCGCGGGACCGCGCCTGGCCACCTCGTACGGCGTCGGCGGTGTCCTGGCACTGCGGCTGCGCTCGCTCGGCGTCCCGGCGCCCCTGCGGCGCGGTGCGGTGTGCGCCCAGGTGCCCGAGGAGCAGCACGGCATACGCGTGGTGGACGGCCGCTTCGTGCGGACCGCGCACGCGCTGGGCCTCCAGGTCCACGTCTGGACGGTCAACGAGGCGGACCGGATGGCCGCTCTTGCCGATCTTGGCGTGGATGGCATCATGACCGACCAGATCGCCACGCTGCGGTCGGTGCTGACCGAGCGGGGGGCCTGGGCCTGATCCCGGCCCCGCCGCCCGTTCACGCGTCGGCACGGGGACCAACAGGGAGTGCACGTGGCGTCCGGTTCAGCAGCACCGCCAGCGAAGACCCCCGCGGAACGCAGACGGGAACAGCGGGGCTGGTACTTCTACGACTTCGCCTGCTCGGTCTACTCGACGAGCGTGGTGACCGTCTTCCTCGGCCCCTACCTGACCTCGGTGGCCAAGGCCGCCGCCGACGCGGAGGGCTTCGTCCATCCACTGGGCATACCGGTGCGGGCGGGCTCCGTGTTCGCGTACTCGGTGTCCCTCTCGGTGATCGTCGCCGTCGTGCTGATGCCGGTGGTGGGGGCGGTCGCCGACCGCACGGGACGCAAGAAGCCGCTGCTGGCGGCAGCCGCGTACCTGGGGGCCACCGCGACGGCGGGCATGTTCTTCCTGGAGGGCGACCGCTATCTGCTGGGCGCGCTGCTGCTGATCGTCGCCAACGCCTCGCTGTCCGTCTCGATGGCGCTCTACAACGCCTATCTGCCGCAGATCGCCGAACCCCACGAGCGCGACAGGGTCTCCTCCAGGGGATGGGCCTTCGGCTACACCTCGGGCGCACTGGTGCTCGTACTCAATCTTGTGCTCTACACCGGACACGACAGCTTCGGTCTGACCGAGGCGACGGCGGTGCGGATCTGTCTGGCGTCGGCGGGGCTCTGGTGGGGTGCCTTCGCGATCGTCCCGCTGCGGCGGCTGCGGGACCGCGCGGTGGCGACGGACGGGGCCCGGATCGGCATGGGGCAGGGCTGGCGGCAGCTGATCGCCACGCTCAAGGACATGCGCCGGCATCCGCTCACCCTGTCGTTCCTGCTCGCCTATCTGGTCTACAACGACGGCGTCCAGACGGTGATCTCCCAGGCGTCGGTCTACGGCTCCGAGGAGCTGGGGCTCGACCAGACGACCCTCATCGTCGCGATCCTGCTGGTCCAGGTGCTCGCCGTGTTCGGGGCGCTGGGGATGGGACGCCTGGCGCAGCGGTACGGGGCGAAGCGGACCGTGCTCGGCTCCCTCGTGGCGTGGACGGCGACGATCGGGGTGGGCTTCTTCCTGCCGGCCGGCGCGCCCGTCGGCTTCTTCCTGCTCGCCGCGGCGATCGGTCTGGTGCTCGGCGGCAGCCAGGCGCTGTCCCGTTCGCTGTTCTCACACATGGTGCCGCGCGGCAAGGAGGCCGAGTACTTCTCCGCGTACGAGATGAGTGACCGGGGCATGAGCTGGCTGGGACCGTTGGTGTTCGGTCTGGCGTTCCAGCTGACGGGGAGCTACCGGGACGCCATCATCTCTCTGGTGGTCTTTTTCGTGGTGGGATTCATCCTGCTCGCGCGGGTACCCGTGAGGGAGGCCGTCGCGGCGGCGGGAAACCCCGTACCGGAAAGAATTTAGACCTTGAAGTAAAAGGCCGGTAGTGTACGCCTTTGGCTTGCCAGGCGGACCGTTACTGCGCACTTGTGCAGGAAAAAGACTGGGTGACATCTGATGTCAGATGTGACAAAGCGGTCACTGGTGGGTACAACAAGGGGCGGCACGACGGGCGACGCACTGACCCGCAACGGGAATCTTTACCGCCGACCGGACGTTGACCGGATGACGACGACAGCGACAAATACCTGTCCTGTGGGCGACAAGCCCGGGAGGCACGATTCATGAGTGAGCGAGCTCTCCGCGGTACGCGGCTCGTGGTTACCAGCTACGAGACGGACCGCGGCATCGATCTGGCCCCGCGCCAGGCGGTGGAGTACGCATGTGAGAAGGGCCATCGCTTTGAGATGCCCTTCTCCGTGGAAGCGGAAATTCCGCCGGAGTGGGAGTGCAAGGTCTGCGGGACCCAGGCACTCCTGGTGGACGGCGATGGGCCGGAGGAGAAGAAGGGCAAGCCCGCGCGCACGCACTGGGACATGCTCATGGAGCGACGCACCCGTGAGGAACTCGAAGAGGTCCTGGCCGAAAGGCTCGCGGTACTGCGTTCAGGCGCCATGAACATCGCGGTGCATCCGCGGGACAGCCGCAAGTCCGCCTGACGTCCAAGGACGCCCGGCACTGGAGAAGTACAGCGCAAGAGCCGAGGGGCTCCGGCACACCGAGTGTGTGCCGGAGCCCCTCGGCTCTTGTCGTCGCTCCCCCGCCACGTGGTCAGCGGGGGGGGCCTGCCACCGCGCTCACGGAATCAGCGGGGTCCTCGGGCCTTCGTCACGACGCGGCGGGTGGGGCTGTGACGACGGCGCCCCGTCCCGGATGACCTCGCCCTGGACGACCTTTCCGTCCGGCTGGTGGATCCGCGCCTGCTGGAACATGTCCCCCACACTGCCGGGCTGCTGCGCCGCGTTCATCCGGCGCTCCAGGGACACCTGCGTGTACTGCCCGAGCTTCGCGCGCACCGGCGGCAGGAGCACCAGCAGGCCCAGGACGTCCGAGATCAGGCCGGGCAGGATCAGCAGCAGTCCGCCCAGCATCACGAAGCCGTTGCCCGAGCCCTTGCGTCCCTGGGCCTCGGCGGGGTCGTACGCGCCGCCGCCCTGCTGCTGGCGCTGGACGGTCTCGCTGAGGTTCTTGAAGGCGCGCCGCCCCGCCCGCTTGATCACGGCCCCGCCCAGCACGACCCCGCCGACCAGCAGCAGGAAGACGGTCAGACCGCCTGCCGCGCCTGCCACCAGGGTCAGCAGCCAGATTTCCAGAGCCAGCCAGACGGCGATGCCGAGCGGTACGAACGTACGGGCGCGGGAGCGCTTGCGGGCGGTCGTCGGGGCGGGCGGGGGCGGGGTGCCGGTCGTCATGCTCCCAGTGTGCCTGGCAGGGCGCCTGAACGGCGTAAAGAGGGCGTGAGTGACCGCTCGTGGTGGCCCGCGCCCCCGGAAGGCGCTCCGCTCCTGTCGGGGGCTCACGGACGCCGCCAGGGCTCCTGCGGCAGCGGCAGGCTGCCGGCCCGGCTAGAGGGGCTTACGGCCGAGCAGCTTGTTGGCGCGCGTGCCGACCCCCCAGGCGGTGACCCGCCACAGGGCCTCGACCAGGATGTCGTTGCTCATCTTCGACTCGCCGATCTCGCGCTCGACGAAGGTGATCGGCACCTCCACGACGTGGAAGCCCGACTCGACGGCGCGCCGGGCCAGGTCGACCTGGAAGCAGTAGCCCTGCGAGGCGACCTCGTCGAGCCCAAGGCCCTCCAGGGTCTCGGCCCGGAAGGCGCGGTAGCCGCCGGTGACGTCGCGCAGCGGAACCCCCAGCAGCATCCGGGAGTAGAGGCTGCCGCCGCGGGAGATGAACTCGCGGGACTTGGGCCAGTTGACGATCCGGCCGCCCGGCACCCAGCGCGAGCCGAGCACGAGGTCGGCCCCCTTCAGGGCGGTCAGCAGGCGGGGCAGTTCCTCGGGCTGGTGGGAGCCGTCGGCGTCCATCTCGACGAGGACGCCGTAGCCGTGCTCGATGCCCCAGCGGAAGCCCGCCATGTAGGCGGCGCCCAGGCCTTCCTTGCCCTGGCGGTGCATCACGTGGACCTGGTCGTCGACGGCCGCGAGTTCGTCGGCGAGCTTGCCGGTGCCGTCGGGGCTGTTGTCGTCGGCGACGAGGACGTGCGCCTCGGGAACGGCCTCCCGGACCCGGGCGACGATCGGCTTGACGTTCTCGGCCTCGTTGTAGGTCGGAATGATCACCAAAACACTGCCGAGCGGGCCGTAACGCCTCTGACCGCCGTCGTTCACTGATGCCCCTTTTCACGCCCGTACACAGAGGACCACCATAGCGAGCGGGTACGGGGGCGGGGTCGAGGCCCCGGTGGGAAGGTGCCCCGCGATCTGCGGATGGGGGCCCGGCGTCCTTCGGGCCGACCAGGTGCCCGCCGGCTGCGGACATCCTTGCCGTTGTCTACTGAACGCCGGGGCCCTACCCGGGTCGCACCGTCGGCCGGAAAAAACCTTCCCTCGCCCCCGAGGCGCGGGCGCTGAACCTGGTTCCGGGACGTGTGCGCCGTGTGGCGCACCACCCATGACCCAGCGGCGTTCGACGACTGCGTGGAAGGTTTCCGGCCGGACGTTTCGTGGTGGACCCGGCCGAACCTACCCGCCGATGGCCGCTTTCTGTCAACACCCGTGCGACCTGCGGTGTTTGCCGGCGGTTCGCCAAATCACCAGGTCAGTGCCGAGAGGACGAGGCGGGTCGCGGTGGCTCTCGGCGCACCGATCGGCGGTACGCGACCCGCCGGGCGTCACGCGTTCGGCCGTACGAACACCGTGTGCCCGGCGACCACGGTCCGCAGGCAGACCGGGAGTTCGGTGCCGGGGGTGAGGTCCGGCAGCCCCGGCGTGCCCGAGCGGGGATCGGTGGACCAGCGGGCGACCCGGTCGTCCGGCGCCTGGACCACCAGGTCGCCGGTGTGCCAGATCGCGTAGTCGGCGGGCGCGCCCGGGACCAGCGTGCCCGCGTCGTCGCGGCCGACCGCCCGCCAGCCGCCCCGGGTGTGCGCGGTGAAGGCGGCCCGTACGGAGACCCGGTGCGCGGGGGTGCGGTGGAACGCCGCGGCGCGGACGGTGCCCCAGGGGTCGAGCGGGGTGACCGGGCTGTCGGAGCCGAGGGCGAGCGGGATCCCGGCCTTGAGCATGGCGGCGTACTGGTTGAGGGTGCGGGCCCTGTCGACGCCGAGGCGCTGGGCGTACATGCCCTCCTCGCCTCCCCAGGCGGCGTCGAAGGCGGGCTGCACGGAGGCGGTGAGGCCGAGGTCGGCGAAGGCGGTGAGAGTGGCGGGGGTGAGCATCTCGGCGTGCTCGACGCGGTGCCTGGCGGCCCGCACGCGCGGGAGGCCGATCCGGTCGGCGGCGGCCCTGACGCCGTCGGCGACCGCACTCAGGGCGGCGTCGCCGATGGCGTGGAAACCGGCCTGGAGGCCCGCCTCGGTGCACGCGGCGACGTGCGCGGCGATCGCGGCCGCGTCCAGGTGGGCGGCGCCGGTGTGCGGGGCGTCGGCGTACGGCTGGTGCAGACAGGCGGTGTGCGAGCCGAGGGAACCGTCGACGAAGAGGTCACCGGCCGCGCCGACGGCCCCGAGTTCACGGATTCGCCGGGCGTCCTTCGCATTCGCGACCTGTTCTGCCCAGTAGCCGAAGACGCGGGGGCCTGGTTCTTCGGCGGCCAGCTTCAGCAGTCCCGTGAGATCTGCCTCGTCGGAGATCTCGGGCCCCGCGCACTCGTGCACGGTGCCGATGCCGAGCGAGGCGGCGTGGGCGAGCGCGGCGCGCTGGGCGGCGGTCCGCTGGGCCGTACCGATGGCACCGTGCGCGGCGGCCCGTACGGCGTGGTGGGCGGCGCCGGTCAGCGGCTCGTCGGCGGCGTAGCCGCTCAGCCCGGTGATTCCGGGGACGGAGTCCAGCAGGGCGGTGCTGACGACTGCCGAGTGCACGTCGACGCGGGGCAGGTAGAGCGGGCGTCCGCCGGCGGCGGAGTCGAGTTCGGCGCGCGAGGGGTGGCGCTGCTCGGGCCAGCGGGAGGCGTCCCAGCCGCCGCCGAGCAGCACCTCGCCCGTCGGGCGGGCCGCCGCGTGGGCGCGTACGAGAGCGAGCGCCTCGTCCAGGGTGCGGGCCCCTGACAGGTCGAGGCCGGTGAGGGCGAGACCGGTCGACGTGGTGTGCACATGTGCGTCCGTGAACGCGGGGGTGACGAGTGCACCGTCGAGGTCGAGCACCTCGTCGACCCCGCCGGCGAAGGCGTCGGCCGCCCCTTCGGAGCCCACCCACGCGACATGCCCCCGTTCGACGACCATCGCGGTGGCGAAGGGGTCGGCGGGACTGTGGACCTCTCCGCCGCGCAGCAGCACGGTGCGGTCGGAGGGGGTGGCGGGCGAGGAGGGGGAGGTGCGCTCGGTCATGACCACAAGTCTCGCCCAGCGCGCACACCCGTCTCGACCAGGGTCCCCGTGGGTTCGGGTGGGGCGGGTCGGCCCGCCGGCCCGGACGGGGCCAAGGACGCCCGATGCCCGGTCAGACGCGGGGCGGGCGCGCCTCGTACGGGGTGGAGAGGACGACCGTGGTGCGGGTGGAGACTCCCGCGAGGGTACGGATGCGGGAGAGCAGGTGCTCCAGCTCCAGCGGGGTCGCGACGCGCACCTTGAGGATGTAGTTCTCGTCGCCGGCGACGCTGTGACAGGCCTCGATCTCGTCGACGCCCGCGAGCCGGTCCGCGATGTCGTCCGGGGCGCTGGCGTCGAAGGGGGCCACCGAGATGAACGCGGTGAGCGGCAGACCGACCGCCTCGGGGTCCACGACCGCGGCGTACCCACGGATCACTCCGCGCTGTTCGAGCCTGCGGACACGCTGGTGCACCGCCGATGTGGACAGGCCCGTGGCCTTGCCCAGGTCGGTGTAGCTCATCCGCCCGTCCTTGACGAGCAGGTCCACGATCTGACGATCCAACTCCTCCATGGGCCAAGAACCTACAGGGCTAAGGGGTGCACGGTGCACCTGAGCGCCGTGCGTCTTGCCTGGTGAACAACCGGTGCCGGGTGCGCCTCCCCGAGGCGACCGGCACGCGTCTGCGCGGGGCATGTGACGAAGACCACACACCTGTAACCGTGTCCTTCGGCCTTGTGCGGTTATCGCGCAGGCGCGCAGGGAAGTGCTTGGTGTGGTCGAGGCCGCAGCGCCTTGTCGGCCCACCTCTAGGGGGAGAGTCTCCATGCAGAGTTTGAAGCGCACCGGACGTACCCAACCGGAACCCGTCACTGTCGTTTCCTTCGACAGCGGCGAGGACGACGGTTCCGACTCCTGCGACACCTTCGAGATGTACCGGGTGATCTGCCCGGACTGCGCGCAGCCGATCGCGCTGCTCGCGGAGGAGGACGTCCTGCCGGAGCACGCGAAGTGCCCCACCCCGTGGAACCCCTTCGGGCTGACTGCCTGCGCCGGTACGGGGCGTCCCGCGGCCGACGCGAAGCCGGCCGACGAGACGCTGACGGTGCAGGAGCAGGACACCGCACTGCTGCTGACGCTCCCCCAGGGCCTCGACTGGCGGACCCAGCCCTTCTCGCACGTCGGCGGCCCGGGGTCGCGACCGGTGAAGGTCCCGCCGCAGCGCGCGGCGTGACTAGCGCCCCTCGCCGCCCGGTTCGGCCCAGTAGCTGCCTCGTACCATCGCTTCGAGCGACGCCCGGTGCAGGATGAGTGCGTCCGGGTCCTCGGGGATCCGGACCTCGCCGAAGTGCACCTGCCGGTAGGCGATGCGCAGCATGACGACGGCGTGCCGCAGCGCGGCGTAGAGGGTGTGGAACTCCATGTGCCGCGGGGTGTGGCCGGTCAGCCGCGCGTAGCGGCTCTCGATCGCGTCGCGGCGCAGGAAGTCCGGCAGCCCGTCCTGCCCGAAGGTGACCGTGAGGTCCTGGAAGAAGCGGTGCAGGTAGACCGTCCAGCCGAGGTCCAGCTCGCGGGGGCCCAGGGCGGCCATCTCCCAGTCGAGCACGGCGGCGGGGACGAACCCGTCGTAGACGATGTTGCCGATCCGGGCGTCGCCCCAGCACAGGACGGGCTCGCCCTCGTCGTCGGGCCAGTGCGCGTCGAGCCAGTCGAAGGACTCCTCGATGAGGGGCGAGCGGGGCAGGCCGTCAACGACCCATGCGTAGTAGTCCCGTTGCGCCGCCACGTGCCGGCGCAGCGGTGACCCCGCGCCGTCGGGGAGCAGGAACTCCGCCTCCTTTGCGGGGAACTGGTCGTGCAGCCGGGCGAGGATCGCGATGCTGGCGGCCTCGAGTCCCGCGCGCTCGCCGTCGGTCGCCGCGTGCAGCCAGTTGCCCTCGTACGTGTAAGGCATGACGTCGGGCGGCACGCGGCCCTCGGCGCGCGCCATCACGAAGAAGGGCGCGCCGAGCGGGCCGGGGTCCTCCTCCAGCCACAGGACGCGCGGCACCGGCAGGTCGGTGTGGGCGGCGACGAGGCTCATCACCCGGTGCTGGCGGGCCATGTCGTACACGGGGAAGACGGTGTACGCGGCGGGGTCGGCGGCCAGCCGCAGGGCGCAGCCGGTGACCGGGGCCTCGGGGTGGTCCAGGTCGAGGAGCAGGGTCTCGCTCGACATGCCGTTGGAACCGGGGACGCGGACACCGGTGACACGTGCACCCGGAAGCCGGGTGTCCAGCCACGCGGTGAGCCGGCGGCCCAGTTCCTCGGGATCGCGGGTGGTGGTGCGGGGGCGGGGTGCGGTGGCCATGTCCGTACTCCTCCATGGGGGCGTGATGGATCGCGGTCCCGGTCAGGGCGCTGTGGACTCGTAACCGGTGAAGCCGCTCGGGTCGTGGCGGCCGAAGGTGCCGTGCTCGAAGATCCCGTAGCCGGTCCGCCCGTCGAGCGTGAAGCGGGCGGCGTGGTCGATGACGCCGTACGCGGCCATGGGGTGGGCCGACGGGTCGGACAGGTCGTAGGCACGGCGGTCCGTCCAGCCGCGGCCCTGCCAGCTGCCGTGCTGCCAGTCCGCGGCGGGCGGGTAGCCCGCGCCGACGGCGAGCGGTGAGGAGGCGAGGATCTCGACGCCCAGTTCGAGGGGTTTGCGGGCCGGGTCGACGAGGTGCACGACGGCGCGCTCGGGGTGGCGGGTGCCGGAACGGTAGGTGATGTCGGTGTGCGGCCAGCCGAGTTGGACGTCGTGCGTACCGTTGCGGACGAGCAGGGCCTCGTTGAGGTTGCGGCGGCCTTCGGCGTCCTCCTGGGCGATCACCATCACGAAGCGGTCGTCGAACCTGGCCGGTATCCAGAGCCAGTGGAAGCCCTCAGGGCGCAGCTCGGCGGCGGCCCGCCCGCCGTCCTCGCCGGGTATCGGGCGCACCCCCCAGCTGCGGTCGCGGGTTCCGGTCCACTCCCCCGCCACGACGGCGATCTGCTCCCCGCCGACACGGATCATGCCGCTGCAGCCGCCCGCCTGGACGAAACGGCGGCCTTCGAGCATCAACCGGTCGCCGCGGTACTGGACGTGGTGGGGCTCCCAGACGGCCGGGAAGTCCGCGGTCCAACTGATCTCGTACGAGAGCGAGTCGGGGTCGCCGGGGTCGGTGTCGCAGCTGAGGGTGAAGCGGCGCAGCGGCTCGTCGACCGTGATGCGCAGAGGACCCACCGAGAGGTTCATCCGGTCGTCGGTGAGGGCGTCGGACGCGCGTACGGCGTGCAGGGTGTCGCCGATGCGGAGGGTCGCATAGGCGTCGATGACACCGGTGTTGGGGTAGACGCCGAGGCCGGCGACGAGGAGGGCGCGTCCGGTGTGGTCCACGAGGTGGAAGATGCAGCGGTCGTAGGCGTTCCGGTCGCCGGTGACGACGTGCTTCATCGACAACGGGGCCTGGTGGACGGGGTATTCGTCGAGGGCGACGGGACGGTCGTCGTCGGGCACGGGGCCTCCTGGCGGGAGTGGCGTGGGGTGGGGTGGGGTGACGCGGGGCGGGCGCGGGGCCGTGCGTCTTGTTGCGGGGCGGCTTGCTGCGGGGCACGGAAGGGGTGGGGCGCGGAGGGTGCGGCTCGGCGACTTGCTGACGGTACGTCAGGAATTGGGGTGAGGGCCAGAGTTGTGCGGGCAGGTGGTGCCGGTCGGGGCTGTGGTACGGGTCTGCGGTGCCGGCGGGGCTGCGGCGCGGGGCTGCGGTGCGGCGCGGGGCTGCGGGTGATGCGGGGCTGCGGGTGGTGCGGGGCTGCGGTGCCGGCGGGGCTGCGGTGCGGCGCGGGGCTGTGGGTGGTGCGGGTTGCCTGCGGCGCATGCCCCTCCCCGCCCCTTCCCGAAACTGCTCGCCGCAGGGCGGGGCACCGCCGGGGCCGGTGGGGGCGGGGGTCCGGGCTGCGCCCGGTGCACGGCTGCGCCGCGCGTCCTCAAACGCCGGACGGGCTGAGCTTGCCCTCCGTGCGGCATTCGCGGGTGCGCGGTGTTCTCAGCGGGACTCCGGGCCCGCCAGGTGGCGGGCGATCACCATGCGCTGGATCTGGTTCGTGCCCTCCACGATCTGGAGCACCTTCGCCTCGCGCATCAGCCGTTCGACCGGGAAGTCGAGCGTGTAGCCGTACCCGCCGAGCACCTGCACCGCGTCCGTGGTGACCTTCATCGCCGCGTCCGTGCAGTAGAGCTTCGCCATCGCGGCCTGCCGCGTGAAGGGGCGGCCGGCGTCCCGCAGCCGTGCCGCCGCCAGGTAGAGCGCCCGACCCGCCTCGATCTGGGTGGCCATGTCGGCCAGCATGAAGCGCAGCCCCTGGAAGTCGGCGATGGGGCGGCCGAACTGCCGGCGCCCGGTCGCGTAGGAGAGTGCTTCGCCGAGGGCCGCCTGGGCGACACCCACCGCACAGGCCGCGATGCCGAGGCGGCCGGAGTCGAGGGCGGACAGCGCGATGGCGAAGCCCTGGCCCTCCTCGCCGATACGTCGCGCGTCGGGCACCCGTACGCCGTCGAAGTGCAGTTGCGCGGTGGGCGAGCCCTTCATGCCCATCTTCCTCTCGGGGGCCGCCGCGCTCAGGCCCTCCGCGTCGCCCGGTACGAGGAAGGCGGTGATGCCGCGCGCTCCCTCGGCGCCCGTGCGGGCCAGGACCGTGCAGAAGTCGGCGATGCCCCCGTGGGTGATCCACGCCTTGGTACCCGTGATCACCCAGTCCTGCGAGGCGCCCGCCCGGTCCCGGACGGCTTTCGTACGGAGCGAGGCGGCGTCCGAGCCGGACGTGGGCTCCGAGAGGCAGTAGGCGCCGAGGAGCCCGCCGCCGAGCATCGCGGGCAGGTGGGCGGCCTGCTGCTCCTTGGTGCCGTACCCGGCGAGCGCGTGGCAGGCGAGAGTGTGCACGCTGACGCCCAGGCCGACGGTCAGGCGGGCCGCGGCGAGCTCTTCGAGGACCTGGAGGTAGACCTCGTACGGCTGGTCGCCGCCGCCGTACTCGGAGTCGTACGGCAGGCCGAGCAGTCCCGAGTCGGACAGGAGCGTGAAGACCTCGCGGGGAAAGTGCCCCGCTTCCTCCTCGGCGGCGGCCCGCGGAGCGATCTCCCGCTGGGTCATGTCGCGTACGAGCGCGAGCAGGTCGCGGGACTCCTCGGTGGGCAGCTGTCGTTCCACCGGCTGCGGGGCGTCGGGCATCGCGGCGCTCTCCTGACTGCTCGGGCCCTGTCGGGCGCGGCGGCGGGCGCACGCGCAGGGTGTGGCGGCGCCGCCGGGTGTCTGGTGTCCAGCCTGGGGCACGGTTCCGGGTTACGGAAGCGGACTGGCCGGGGCCGGGGCGGCCGAGTATGCCCGATCGAGGCTGTCCCGTCGCCGGTCATGAGGCGTCGCCCCCCTGTGTCCGCGTCGCCGCGGCAGGCGTCGCGCTACGCGTCGTCCGTCGTGTCGTCGAGGTGCGGGGCCGGGCACTCCGGCACCAGTGCGGCCACCGTGTCCAGCGTCGCGCGCAGCAACCGTACGACCAGTTCGCAGACCTCCTCCTGCGCCGGCTCCCCCGTGTCGATCCAGTCGAGGGTGATGCCCTCCACGCCCGTCATCCAGCCGAGCAGTGCCAGCCTGGCCGTCGGCGGGATGTCGGTGCGCCCGTACGCCCCCTCGGCGAGGGTGGTGATCAGTTGCTCGCGCACGGTGTCGCGGATCTTCTGGACCTCGATGTCGAAGCCGACGCCTCCGGTGACGATGGTCCGGTACGCCGCCTGGTGGTGCCGTGCGTAGTGCAGGAAGCCGTCGACGGTGCGCCGCACCCGCTGCCCGCGTGGCAGTTCGCGATGGCTGCCCGCGCGCGCGACGAGGTCGGCGACGGACTCCTCCACGACGGCCAGGTAGTAGCCGCGCTTGTTGGCGAAGTAGTAGTAGATCAGCCCCTTGGCGACGCCCGCGTGGCGTGCGATGTCATCCATCGACAGCGCGTCGTACGAGGTGTCGGCGAACAACTTCCGCCCGGTCACTATGAGTTCGGCTCTGCGCGCCTGCGATTTGCCGGTCGCGCCGCGCTGTTGACTCTTATTCAAATTAGGCCCTAGTCTCCCAGTCCGGAAGGATGGCCGCAGTATTCCACGGGCCTCCCTCCGCTTCTCATGCACTTCCCCTGCGCAATTTCGCGACGTACGGGAGGAACAGGTGAGCGCAGCAAAGAGGCCGCCGAAGCAACTGCCCCCGGAGGGCAGGACGGGCTGGCGCAGAACCGCGGTGACGGCGGTGCCGGCCGTTCTCGCGGTCGCGGCCATGGCGGCGATGATGGGCCAGGGCGCGCTCGCCGCGTCGTTCGCCGTGTCGGGCACCAGCTTCCAGGTCGCCTCCGGCAAGCTGACCAGCAACGGCCTGTCGTCGTACGTGCAGACCGACCGGTCCGTGGACGGCAAGGGGCACCCGGTGGCCCTGCTCGGCATCGGAGACGCCAGGCTCTCGGACATCTGTCAGTCCGCGGAGGTCGAGACACCGCTGGGCACCGTGGTGTTCAAGCTGACGGCGGGCGGCGAGGCTGGCGAGGTCACCGCCAGCAGCCTGATCATCGACGGCGAGGACCTGACGGGTGACGCCCGCTTCGGCACCGCCCAGATCGGCCGGGACGCCTCCACCCTGGACGCGGTGCCGGGCGTCAAGGGAGAGCCCGGCAAGTTCGGGCTCCAGGCCGGGGACATCGAGGTCGCCGGGGTACGGTCGCACGCCTGGTCGGCGACCGGCGGGAACTTCCGGCTCAAGGGCCTGAAGCTCGCGGTGAGCCTGGACGGCAAGCAGTGCTTCTGAACCGGGACGAGGGCGGGAGCCCGCGCCGGGGCCGGAACCTGAGCAGGGACAAGCACCGAGGCAGGCTCCCGGGCCGGGGCGGTGACCTGGACGGAGGGGTGCACCGGGGCGGACTCGCGGGCCGGGGCGAGGGGCCGGGGCCGGGCCGCCGGTCCGGGCCACGACCAGGCCAGCGGACCCGGCCACGATCAGGCCGGCGATTTGGGCCACGATCGGGCCGGAGGGCCGGGCCAGGGCCGGGCCGCCGGTCCGGGCCACGATCGGGCCGGGGGGCCGGGCCACGACCAGGCCAGCGGACCCGGCCACGATCACGCCGGAGGGCCGGATCCCGGCGGCCGGTCGAAGCCGGTCCTCCTGCGCAAGGGATGGCTCGACGAACGGCTGCCCTGGCCCGAGCGGCGCCGGCAGTTCCGGTCCTGGCGGCGACGCCGGCCGTTCTGGGCGGGGCTGCTGTTGGCGCTGGCCGGCGCCGAGCTGCTGCTCGTGCCGCTCTCGCCGCTGACGATCCTGGTGAGTCTCGGCCTCGGCGGGCTCGCCGCGCTCGGTATCGGGCTCGCCCTGATGGCGGCGGCCCTCTTCCTGTGGTTCCTGCCGCACACCCGGCACTACGTCAGTATCAACGCGCTGATTCTCTCGGTGCTCTCGTTCGCGGCGACGAACCTGGGCGGTTTCCTGGTGGGCACCATGCTGGGGATCGCGGGCAGCGCGATGGGTTTCGGGTGGTCGCCGCTGCCGGAACCCGGCGCACCGGACGCGGAGCCGGATGACGGGCGGCGCCGGGCTCCGACCGTCCGGGAGCACCAGGGCCCGCGCACCCTCGCCCTGGCGTTGCCCGTCGTCCTGCTGGTCGCGATCGCCGGGCCCGTGCACCGGGCCGAGGCCGCGGCGGCGGTGCCCACCGCCCCTCGGACCCCTCCGACGGTCACCACGACCCGCTTCGCCCCCGACGGCTTCCTGATCGCCGGGGTGAAAGAGGTGCAGACCATTGACGGCCCGCTCAAGGTGATGGTCCTGAGGATGAAGGCCGCCTCCCTCTCCGACTACCGGCTGCGGACCCGCGACGGCCGCGACGAACTCGCGCTGGGCGCGGACACCCTGGATCTCAGCGGCAACGTCACCCTCTACCTCACCCGGTTCAGCGGGTGCCTGGAGGGGCTGATCTGTCTGACCTTCACCCCGGACGGGCTGCCGGTGCCCCCGGTGGTGCCGCCCTTCGTCTTCATGACCGACGTCACTGCCGAACAGGCGCTGGTCACCTCGGACTCGATCGTCACCAACGGTCTGACGCTCGGGGCGTCCGGAGGTTCCTGAGACCGCCGTACCTGCCGGTACCCGCCGGCGGGCACCAGGGATCACCGGATTACAGGCCGCAGGGGCAGGTCACAGCAGGCCCGCTCCCGTGACGAACATCGCCACGACGACCACCAGGGCCCAGCCGAGCACGTGTTCCAGGAGCTTGGGCCCGTCGAAGTCGTCGTCCGGGCCGCCGGTACGGGCACGGACGCGGGCGGACAGGGCGGCGGAGGCAGCAGTCATCGGATCTCGCAGTGCAGGAGGAAAGCGGAACGGATCCCTCCACAGTGCCAGCGGGCCCGGCCCCGGAACAGATGACGTTCATCACTGCCCAGGGGCCGGAACGCGCCCTCAGCGGACGCCGACGGCCTCAAGGGCCTTGCGCTGCGCGGGTGTCGCGCGCACCGGCCAGAACAGGTAGCAGACGCCCCCTGTGCCGGAGGCCACTTTCCCGCTCGCGTTGTACCGCTTGGTACGCAACCAGATGTTCTCCCACTCCCGCCGCCGGTAGACGCGGCGGACGGCCTCGTTGCTGGGGGCCGCCGGGTCGTTCGCGATCACGTCGCCGTCGGCGGTGAAGCCGATGACGGTCATCAGGTGGCCCGCGGTGCCGTAGCCCGCGCCGGTCAGCTCCTCCTTGAGGAACGACTGCGACGTTATGGCCGGGATGCCCGCCCGGACGAGCACCTCCAGCTGGTCCAGCGTTTCCAGCCGGGTGACCACCGCGTTCATGTCCCGGTACGTCGCCGCGTACGCCGTGTTGAAGGGCCAGTTGCCGCAGCCCTGGTACTGGTGGTCGTAGGTCTGCCGGGCCGCGTGGCAGACCTGGGGATCGGCGTACGCGGGGTCGACCCAGGCCAGTTCCTCGGGGGTGGGCCCGCGCCCCCAGTACTCCAGGATCATGGTCGACGAGGTCGGGCTGCACCACGCCTCTCCCCCGTTGTCGTACTCCGGGTACTGCCCCTTGTGGATCTCCTGCGAATGGCGCGGCACCCGCAGTTCGTGGGGGCGACCGGGCTCGGAGGCGGGGACGGTGAACCTGTCCGGCACGTCGGACGCCATCGCGCCGAGGCGCCACACGGTGGGCGTACGGCGGCTGCCCGGCGTCCGGTGCAGGACGAGCCGCAGCTGGTAGCCCGTGAGCCGGGTGCCGGACGCCGGGTCGTCGACCGCGAGGGTGTCGGTGTAGACGCTGCTGCGGCCGTCGCCCTGCCCGTCGACGGAGGTGCGCCGGATGTCGCTCTCCCCCGCGGCCCAGCGGCCCATCACGTACCAGGGGGTGCGCGAACCGTCGGCGTACGCGGCGGAAAGCTCGACGGCGATCCAGGTGCCGGGCGGGGTGTCGGCGTTCCAGGACGCGATGATCTCGGTGGCGGGCACGCGGCTGCAGTGCAGCGGCGAGGTCCACACCGCGTACTCGTAGCTGGCGGTGCGCCCCGTGTGCGGGTCGCGGTAGGGGGCCACCCCGTCGGGTGCCCCGATGACGAGCCCGGGGCGGGGCCCGCCGACGGCACGGGTGCCGGGGCCAGTGCCGCAGCGCCAGTCCGTGTACGTCGTCCAGAAGTGGTTGTCCACGGCTCCGGCCCCCTCGGGAGGAGGGGCGGAGGCGGAGGATGAGGCGGACACGGCCGCGGATTCGGACGCGCCCGCAGGTCGTGGCGCGGGCTCGGCGGCGGCTGCCGGCAGCACCGGTGCGGCGGCGGCCGCGAGGGCGGCGGTCAGTACGGTCCGGCGAGCGGCGGGCGGCAGATCGGGTCTGGTCACGGTGGAGGACCCCCAGTCGGATGGCGGATGAGCACGGTCCGGGCAGGCGGTATGGCTACCCCGCCGGAGCCGGTGGCACCCCGAACCCGCCCCATACTGCGACCGGCCGGCCCCCGACCCGCGACGGCACGCGGGCCACGCCCGCCAATCGGCTCCCGGGGACGGGGGTCGCAGACAGCGGGGACCGCCCATCACCCTCGCCCATACCCGCACCCGGCACCGGGCACCCCGCACCCCGCGCCCCGTCTAGGGTGGCCGCAATGAACAGCGCCGCCCCTCCCGACTCCCTCGTCCCTCTCGCCGCGCGGCTCCGTGCCCTGCCGCCGTCCTGCGGTCCGGTGCGGCTGATCGCCGTGGACGGTCACGCGGGCTCCGGCAAGAGCACCTTCGCCGGGCACCTCGCGGACGCGCTCGGCGGGGCTCCCGTGCTGCACCTGGACGACCTGGCGAGCCATGAGGAATTGTTCGCCTGGACGGACCGGCTGTGCACACAGGTCACCGGACCGCTGTCGCGGGGCGAGCGTGCGCGGTACGCGCCGTACGACTGGACGCTCCGCCGCTTCGGCCCCCAGCGGTACGAGCTGCCGCCCGCCCCCGTCGTCCTGGTGGAGGGGGTGGGGGCGGGCCGCCGCGCGCTGCGCCCCGTTCTCGCGCACCTGCTCTGGATGGATCTGGACGCCGATCGGTCCTGGCGGCGCGGCCGGGAGCGGGACGGAACCGAGCAGTCCGCCTTCTGGGACGGCTGGACGAGGGCCGAGACGGAACACTTCTCCGCGGATCCCTCGCGCCCGTTCGCCGACACCCTGGTACGGCAGTTGCAGGAGGGCTACGAGTGGCGGCAGGGCGCTCACGCGACCGCGTGAGCACACCACTCCGTCACCGACCGTGACCGCTCACCCCGGACTTGCGGAACGTGCCGAAAAGCGCCCCCGCGAGTGCCCCAACTCCGCTTGACCCGGGGGGCGTACAGGTCTTACGTTCTCAATGTGCGGCTTTCCGGAGTCGCCCGCAGACACGAAGCCCCCGGTTGTTCCCCCGTGACC
Source organism: Streptomyces sp. NPDC091272 (assembly GCF_044757485.1). NCBI lineage: Bacteria > Bacillati > Actinomycetota > Actinomycetes > Kitasatosporales > Streptomycetaceae > Streptomyces > Streptomyces sp. NPDC091272. Next base: position 224,379 of record NZ_JBIVVC010000011.1, on the reverse strand, counting down.
GGGGGCTTCGTTCTGCCCTTACCGGTCATTCCGGAGCGCACATTGACCCTCTTCGCTCACCCAGGGTCACCAACCGTGCAGGCCTCGCGCCACCCTTATTTCCCTCTCCCTGCCCAGGTACGATGCCCTTCGGTGCGGTCAATTCCCGTCCGGGACACAGCGGTTCGGGCATATGCCAACGACAATGGGTCACTGGCACACGCCCGACGGCACATCACGGGGGGCACGGTCTGTGGGGGACGTGATGGACTTCGGCGCGCAGGGCACGCACGCCCCGGCCGACCTCGCCTGGCTGCGCGGCGTGGACGCCTACACCATGGGGGCGTACCCGCAGGCGGAGGAGGAGTTCCGGACGGCGGTACGGCTCGATCCCGGGATGGCGGACGGCTGGCTCGGTCTGCACGCCCTGCGCATCGACACGACGACGGCGCTCTTACGCATGTACCGCCACCGCGAACGGTTCGGCGAGCAGCGTGCCAGGCTCCGCAGGACGCTCAACTCCTGGTACTGGCTCGGCTGGTGGGTGCAGCCGGTGCTGGAGAGCCCGCGGGACCTGCTGCTGGCGCATGCCTCGCACTGGCTTGACGGGCGCCATGTCCCGGAACTGGACCGGGCGTTGGCGGGGCTGCCGCCCGTGGACACCGACCAGCAGGTGCGGTTCCTGCACGGGTGCCGCGCGTATCTGGTCAAGGACTGGGAGCAGTTGGTCCGGCACACGGACCCCCTCGTGGACGATCCGCTGCTGGGCATCGAGTCGGGCCTCTTCGGCGGGATGGCCCGGGTACGGCTGGAGGAGTTCGGGCAGGCGGAGCCGCTGCTCGCCGCCTCCTTGATGCGCTGCCGCAGCGAGCAGCCGCAGCGCAAGGAGCTGCGTTACTGGCTGGCGCGCGCGCACGAGGGCACCGGGCGTTCCGCGGCGGCGCTCCCCCTGTACCGGGCGGTGCACCGGGTGGATCCGGCCTTCATGGACACGGCGGCCCGGCTGGCGGCGATCTCCGAGGGCGACGGTCTCGACGGGTACGACGAGTCGGCGGCCGGCCTCGCGACGGTGTCGATGGCCGGGATCGGACAGGACGCCGCGGAGTTCCAGGGTGAGTTCGACCCCGTGGAGGGCGCCGGGGAGCTGCGGATGGGCGGCGACGGCCAGCTGCCGTTCGGCGGCGCGGTACCGCCGGGCCCGCCCGCGGGCGTACGGGAGAAGGCGGGGCCGCCGCCGGCCGGGCTGCCGCCGTTCCCCGCCGGGCCCTCCGACCCCGCGCTGCTGGAGCAGGCGCTCGGCGAGCTGGACCGGATGGTCGGCATGGAGCCGGTCAAGCGCCAGGTGCGCGCGCTGTCCGCCCAGTTGAACATGGCCAGGCTGCGGGCCGGGCAGGGGCTGCCGGTCCAGCCTCCGAAGCGCCACTTCGTCTTCTCGGGGCCCTCGGGGACCGGGAAGACGACGGTGGCGCGAATCCTCGGCCGGGTGTTCTACGCCCTGGGCCTGCTGGGCGGGGATCACCTGGTGGAGGCCCAACGCGCCGACCTGGTGGGCGAGTTCCTGGGCCAGACCGCGGTGAAGGCGAACGAGCTGATCGACTCGGCGATGGGCGGGGTGCTCTTCGTCGACGAGGCGTACAGCCTGGCCAACTCCGGCTACAGCAAGGGCGACGCGTACGGCGACGAGGCGTTGCAGGTGCTGCTCAAGCGGGCCGAGGACAACCGGGACCACCTGGTGGTGATCCTGGCCGGGTACCCGGAGGGCATGGACCGGCTGCTGGCCACCAACCCGGGGCTGTCGTCCCGCTTCACCACCCGCGTGGACTTCCCGAGCTACCGCCCCGCGGAACTGACCAGCATCGGCGAGGTCCTGGCCGGGGACAACGCGGACGCGTGGGACGAGGAGTCGCTGGAGGAACTGCGGAGCATCAGCGGACACGTCGTCGAGCAGGGCTGGATCGACGAGCTGGGCAACGGGCGGTTCCTGCGCACGCTCTACGAAAAGAGCTGTGCCTACCGCGATCTGCGGCTGTCCGGGTACGCGTCGACGCCGACACGGGACGAGCTGGCGACGCTGCGGCTGCCGGATCTGATGCAGGCGTACGGGGAGGTGCTTTCGGGGCGGGGGCCGGTGGGGAGGGGGCAGACGGAGGGATGAGCGCACCCTTGCCCGTGCGCCCGCCCCTCCCCCTGCCCCGCGCCCTCGGCGGCCCGGCCTACCGCGCCAGTACCCCCGCCTCCGTCTCCGTCTCCGCCCCGGCCCTCGGCTGCGAGAGCACCTGCACGGGCACGGCGGGTACGCCGCCGGGCGCGCCCGGGGCGGCGGTCGTGCCGGGCTCCTTGCCCCGGTGCGCCGGGTCCCGTACCTCTCCCACCAGTGTCTCCAGTACGTCCTCCAGGGCGACGAGCCCCAGCACCCGCCCCGAGGCGTCCGCCACCTGCGCCAGGTGGGTCGCCGCGCGCCGCATCACCGACAGCGCCTCGTCCAGCGGGAGTTCCGACCTGAGCGTGGTCATCGGGCGCCACACCTGCTGCGGCACCGCCCGGTCCGCCTCGTCCAGGTCGAGGACGTCCTTGACGTGGACGTACCCCATGAAGGCGCCCGCAGGGCCCGTCGCGCAGACCGGGAAGCGGGAGTAGCCGGTGCGGACCGTCAGCTCCTCGATCCGGCGCGGGGTGACCGACGGATCGACGGTCACCAGGGCGGAGCGCCGCAGCAGGACGTCCGTGATCGGGCGGCTGCCCAGTTCCAGGGCGTCCTCCAGCCGCTCCTGCGCGCCGGGGTCCAGGAGTCCGGCCTGGCCCGAGTCCTCGACCAGCCGGTTGAGCTGTTCGCTGGTGAAGACGGACTCGACCTCTTCCCTGGGTTCCACCCGGAACAGCTTCAGGACCATCCGGGCGCACCAGCCGAGCGCCGCCGTGACCGGCCGGCAGAGCCGGGCGAAGCCGACCAGGCCGGGGCTGAACCACAGTGCGGTCTTCTCGGGGGCCGCCATCGCCAGGTTCTTCGGCACCATCTCGCCGATCACGAGGTGGAGCGAGACGACGACCGCGAGCGCGATCGCATAACCGAGCGGATGAATCAGCCCTTCGGGCACGTGCGCCGCGTGGAAGAGAGGCTCCAGGAGCCGCGCGACGGTGGGTTCGGCGACGGCGCCCAGCGTCAACGAGCAGACGGTGATGCCGAACTGGGCCGCCGCCATCATCTGCGGCAGGTGCTCAAGGCCGTACATCACCTGTTTGGCGCGGGCGGAGCCCGCCGCCGCGAGGGGTTCCATCTGGCTGCGCCGCACGGAGACGAGGGCGAACTCGGCGCCGACGAAGAAGCCGTTGGCCAGCACCAGGAACAGTGCCAGCAGGAGTTGGAGGGCGCTCATCGGGCGGCCTCCGTGAGCTGTTCGGCCCGGTGGGCGAGGGGAAGCGCGGTCGTACGCACCAGGCGTACCCGCTCGGCCCGGTAGCGGTCGACCCGGCGGACCGAGAGGGTCCAGCCGGGCAGTTCGGCCCGGTCGCCGGGGGCGGGGATGCGTCCCAGCAGGTCGGCCACCAGGCCCGCCACCGTCTCGTAGGGACCGTCGGGCACGTCCAGGCCTATCCGGCGCAGGGTGAGCACCCGGCAGCTGCCGTCGGCCTCCCAGGACGGGCTGCCGTCGTCGGCGGGGGCGACCGCGGCCAGCTCGGGCCGGTCGGCGCCCTCGGCGTCGTGCTCGTCGCGGACCTCGCCGACGAGTTCCTCGACGATGTCCTCCAGGGTGACGACGCCCGCGGTGCCGCCGTACTCGTCGACGACGACCGCTATCGGCTGCTCGCTGCGCAGCCGCTCCAGGAGCCGCTGCACGGGCAGGGTCTCCGGTACGAGGAGCGGCGGTACCGCGATCCGGCCGACCGGGACACGCATCCGCTCGTGCGCAGCCACCCCGAGCGCGTCCTTGAGGTGCACCATGCCGACGATCTCGTCGATGCGCTCCCGGTAGACGGGGAAGCGTGAGAGTCCGGTGGCCCGGGTGAGGTTGAGTACGTCGGCGGCGGTCGCGGACGACTGGAGCGAGCTGACCTTCACGCGCGGTGTCATCACGTGCTGCGCGGTGAGGTGGCCCAGGGACAGGGTCCGTACGAACAGGTCGGCGGTGTCCTGCTCCAGCGTGCCGGCCTGCGCCGAGTGCCGGGCCAGGGAGACGAGTTCGCCGGGCGTGCGGGCGGATGCCAGCTCGTCCGTCGGTTCGACCCCCAGGGACCGTACGAGACGGTTGGCGACGGTGTTCAGCAGGGAGATCACCGGCCGGAACACGGTCGAGAAGCGGTGCTGCGGGCCGGCCACGAACCGGGCCACCTGGAGCGGCCTGGAGACCGCCCAGTTCTTGGGCACGAGCTCGCCGATCACCATCTGCACGGCGGAGGCCAGCAGCATGCCGACCACGACGCTGATGCCGGAGACGGCGCCCGCCGGGATGCCGGTGGCGGTCAGCGGCCCGTCGAGGAGCGCGGCGAGCGCGGGTTCGGCGAGCATGCCGACGACGAGGGAGGTGATCGTGATGCCGAGTTGGGTGCCGGAGAGCTGGAAGGACAGCTCGCGCAGGGACTTCACGACCGTACCGGCTCGTCTGTCGCCGGCTGCGGCGGCGCGTTCGGCTTCGGGCCGCTCCACCGTGACGAGGCCGAATTCGGCCGCCACGAAGAAGCCGTTGGCGAGGATCAGGAGGAACGCTGCGGCGAGCAGCAGTAGCGGGATGGTCATGCCGCCGCCTGGGCGGGAGAGGGGGCGGCGCAGGTACTACCGGACGATCCGTCCATTGCTGGAGGGAGTCACTCCTTGGGTCGAAGGTGCGACCCCGCCGGCCGCGTGGGCCGTTCGGGCGGGGTTGGGGCGCACTTGGCGCCCCACCCCAGAGTAAACAGGACTGCCCGCGCGACGGCAGGGGCTCCGCCGGTGAGTGTCCGTCCGCGGCGGGCGGAGGGCGGGAAGCCGGCTCCGGTCAGCCGCTGTGCGTGCCGCGCGCCTCGACGAGGGCGCGCAGCGCGCGGGCGTCCCTGATGGCCTGCTCCTTGGCGATGCCGGGCTGGATGCCGAGGGCGGGCAGGCTGGTGCCGTCGCTGAGGTCCAGGAACACCCAGGCGTCGCCGGGGCGCAGGTTGACCTGCAGGATCTCCGCCCACTCCAGGTGCCGCTTCGTGGTGAGGTTCACGACGGTGACACCTGACTCGTCCGCGACGACCTTGGGCCGGCTGAGCAGCACCAGGACGGCGAAGAGCAGTGCTCCGGTGAGGATGAAGCTCAGCCGCTCCCCCGGGCTGAGCATCTCCAGCATCAGTCCGATCGCCGAGACCACGGCGAACAGCGCCACCCCCACGCTCAGCAGGACGGCCCGGGTGCGGTTCGGCCGGAAGGTGACCGGAAGGGCGGGGAGAGCGGGCTGCGGCACGGCGGACGGCATCCTTCTGCGTACGTGACGAAAACTGGCGGACCGGCGGCGAACCCGAAGGCCCGCTGGTTCAGAGCCGGCAGGCGTGGATGGCGGTGGTGAGGATGGCCCGCGCGCCGAGCGCGTACAGGTCGTCCATGATCCGCTGGGCCTCCTTGGCGGCGACCATGGAGCGGACGGCGACCCAGCCCTCGTGGTGGAGGGGGGAGATCGTCGGGGACTCCAGGCCGGGGGTGAGGGCCACGGCCTGCTCCAGGTGCTCGACCCGGCAGTCGTAGTCCATCATCACGTAGGACCTGGCCACCAGGACGCCCTGGAGGCGGCGCAGGAACTGCTGCACCTTGGCGTCCTCGGGGTCGGCGCCGGTGCGGCGGATGACGACGGCCTCGGACTTCATGATGGGCTCGCCGATGACTTCCAGGCCCGCGTTGCGCAGTGAGGTGCCCGTCTCGACGACGTCGGCGATGATCTGCGCGACACCCAGTTCGATGGCGGTCTCGACGGCGCCGTCCAGGTGGACGACGGAGGCGTCGATGCCCTGCTCGGCGAGGTGCCCCGCGACGATGCCCTCGTACGAGGTGGCGACCGTCATGCCGGAGAAGTCCTGCACGCCGGTCGCGGTGCCCGGACGGGTGGCGTAGCGGAAGGTGGAGCGGGCGAAGCCGAGCTGGAGGATCTCCTCGGCCTTCGCCCCGGAGTCGAGCAGCAGGTCACGGCCGGTGATGCCGATGTCGAGCTTGCCGGAGCTGACGTAGATCGCGATGTCCCGGGGGCGGAGGTAGAAGAACTCGACCTCGTTCTCCGGGTCGACCAGGACGAGCTCCTTGGACTCCTTGCGCTGCTGGTAGCCGGCCTCATGGAGCATCGCCGACGCAGGTCCGGAGAGGGAGCCCTTGTTCGGGATGGCGATGCGCAGCATGAGGTCAGCTTCCTTTGGTGCGAAGGGAATTGCGGAGGGAACTCGCGGAGGGGGAGAGTCGTGCTCAGAGGTGGGCGTAGACGTCGTCGAGGGAGATCCCGCGGGCGACCATCATCACCTGGACGTGGTACAGCAGCTGCGAGATCTCCTCGGCGGCTGCTTCCTTGCCCTCGTACTCGGCGGCCATCCAGACTTCGGCGGCCTCCTCGACGACCTTCTTGCCGATGGCATGCACGCCCTTTTCCACCAGTTCGGCGGTGCGGGAGGTGGTGGGGTCGCCTTCGGCGGCCTTCTGCTGGAGCTCGGTGAAGAGATCTTCGAAAGTCTTGTTGGCCATGATGGTCCTTAGGGTACGGGGTCCGCCTCCCGCACTCAGCGCCAGGGTTCGGCGACCGTGCGCAGCGTGGTCGCGGTTGCGACGGCGGCGGTGACGGCCTCGTGCCCCTTGTCCTCGACGGACCCGGCGAGTCCGGCCCTGTCCAGGGCCTGCTCCTCGGTGTCGCAGGTCAGCACGCCGAAGCCGATGGGTACGCCGGTGTCAACGGAGACCTGGGTGAGGCCGTTGGTGACGCCCTGGCACACGTACTCGAAGTGGGGGGTGCCGCCGCGGATGACGACTCCGAGGGCGACGATCGCGTCGTAGCCGCGGCCCGCGAGGACCTTGGCGACCACGGGAAGCTCGAAGCTGCCGGGGACCCTGAGCAGGGTGGGCTCGTCGATGCCCAGCTCGTGCAGGGCGCGCAGGGCGCCGTCGACGAGTCCGTCCATGATCTTCTCGTGCCACTGGGCCGCGATCACCGCCACCCGGAGGTCGTTGCAGTTCTTCACGCTCAGTTCGGGTGCGCCCTTGCCGCTCACGCTGGTTCTCTTCTCTGTGGATCGATGAGGTGTGGTTACTGGTTGCCGCAGGTGGGGGTGGCCGCGCCGTCCAGCCAGGGCAGGTCGTGGCCCATCCGGTCCCGCTTGGTGCGCAGGTACCGCAGGTTGTGCTCGCTCGCCTGTACGGGCATGACCTCGCGTCCGCTGACGGTGAGGCCGTGCCGTACCAGCGCGGTGATCTTGTCCGGGTTGTTCGTCATCAGCCGGACGCTGTGCACGCCGAGGTCGGTGAGCATCTGCGCGCCGGCGGCGTAGTCGCGGGCGTCGGCGGGCAGCCCCAGTTCGAGGTTGGCGTCCAGGGTGTCGACGCCGCGCTCCTGGAGTTCGTACGCGCGCAGCTTGGACAGCAGGCCGATGCCGCGCCCCTCGTGGCCGCGCAGGTAGACCACGACGCCGCGGCCCGCCTCGGTGACCTTGCGCATGGAGGCGTCGAGCTGGGGCCCGCAGTCACAGCGCAGCGAGTGGAAGATGTCGCCGGTGAGGCACTCGGAGTGCAGCCTGACCAGGACGTCCTCGCCGTCGCCGATGTCGCCGTGGACCAGGGCGACGTGCTCGACGCCGTCAGAGGCGCGGTAGCCGTAGGCGGTGAACTCGCCGAGGGAGGTCGGCAGGTGGACCGCCGCCTCACGCCGTACGGCGCTGTCGGCGGGCTGCACCGCTTCGGGGGCCTCGGTGGCGCGGCGGTGGGCGATCAGGTCCTCGATGGAGATGATCGTCAGGCCGTGCTTACGGGCGAAGGGGACGAGTTCGGGCAGGCGGAGCATCACGCCGTTCTCGTCGGCGATCTCCACGATGGCCCCGGCGGGACGCAGACCCGCGAGGCGGGCCAGGTCGACGGCGGCCTCGGTGTGACCGTTGCGGACCAGGACGCCGCCGGGGCGGGCGCGCAGCGGGAAGATGTGCCCGGGGCGTACGAAGTCGCCGGGGGTGCTGTCGCCCGATGCCAGCAGCCGCAGGGTGGCGGCGCGGTCGGCGGCGGAGATGCCGGTGGTCACGCCGTGCGCGCCGGAGGCGTCGACGGAGACGGTGAAGGCCGTCCGCATGGACTCCGTGTTGTGCTCGACCATCTGCGGCAGGGCGAGGCGTTCCAGCTCCGGGCCCTCCATGGGGGCGCAGATCAGTCCGCGGCACTCGCTCATCATGAAGGCGACGATCTCGGGGGTGATCAGTTCGGCGGCGACGATCAGGTCGCCCTCGTTCTCCCGGTCCTCGTCGTCGACGACGACGATCGGGCGGCCGGCCGCGATGTCGCGGATCGCCTGCTCGACGGGGTCGAGGGCGAGGCCCAGGTCGTCGTGGAGGTCGTCGCTCACCAGTGCCTCCCGGCTGTCGTACGGGGCGGGGGTCAGGGCGGTGGTCATACCGTGGCTCCTTCGAGGGCGGGCGCCGCGGCGGCGCGACGGGAGCGCAGCCACCAGTCCCGCATCCCCCACAGGACGAGGACGAGGTAGATGACGTAGACGAAACCGGAGAAGGCGAGCCCGCTGGTGAAGGCGAGCGGGACGCCGACGAGGTCGACGAGCAGCCAGGCGAACCAGAACTCGACCAGGCCCCGGGCCTGCGCCACCATCGCGGCGAGGGTGCCGACGAAGATGTACGCGTCGGCCCACGGGCTCCAGGACAGCGACGGGTAGAGGCTGAAGAGGCCGCCGACCGCGAGGGTGCCGAGCGCGGCGCCGCCGAGCAGCAGACCGCGCTCGCGCCAGGTGGCGAAGCGGACGGCGATCGTGCCGTCCTGTGCGTGCTGCCTGCCGCGCTGCCACTGCCGCCAGCCCCACAGGGCGACGCCGATGACCAGAAGCTGCTTACCGACCCCGCCGCTGAGCTGCACGGACGCGTACGCGGCGACGAGGATGACACCGGAGAGGAACTGGGCGGGCCAGGTCCATATCGAGCGCCGCCAGCCCAGCGCGAGGGCCAGCAGACCGATGGTGTTGCCGACCATGTCGGACCACAGGATGTGCTGGCCGAAGGCCGTGAAGGCCTCGGAGTTGAGCCAGTCGAAGGCACTCACTTCACGGACTCCTCAGAGGTGTGGTCGCGGGTGGTGAGCAGTCGCTCGACGTACTTGGCGAGGACGTCGACCTCCAGGTTGACCGGGTCGCCCGCCTTCTTGATGCCGAGCGTGGTCAGCGCGAGGGTGGTGGGGATGAGGCTGATGGTGAAGTGGTCGTCGCCCGCGTCGACGACGGTGAGGCTGACACCGTCGACGGTGATGGAGCCCTTCTCGACCACGTACCGCGCGAGCCCGTCCGGCAGGGCGACCTTGACGATCTCCCAGTGCTCGGAGGGCTTGCGGTCGACGATGGTGCCGGTGCCGTCGACGTGGCCCTGGACGAGGTGGCCGCCGAGCCGCCCGCCGAGCGCCGTCGGACGCTCCAGGTTGACCCGGGAGCCGACGGCGAGGGCGCCGAGGCTGGAGCGGTTGAGGGTCTCGGCCATGACGTCGGCGGTGAACTCGCCGTCGGCGGTGTCGACGACGGTCAGGCAGACCCCGTTGACGGCGATCGAGTCGCCGTGCTTGGCGCCCTCGGTGACCAGGGGGCCGCGCAGGCGGAAGCGGGAGGAGTCGCCGAGGTTCTCGACGGCGGTGATCTCACCCAGTTCTTCGACGATTCCGGTGAACACGCTGCTCAGCGCTCCTTCGGGAGGGCAGTGGTGGGGACGGCCTTGGTGGCGGGGACAGCGGTGATGCGCAGGTCGGGCCCGAGGCGGACCGTTTCGGTCACCTCAAGGCGCAACGCCTCGGCGAGAGTGCTGATTCCTGCGTCGGCGAGCACGGCGGGGCCGGCGCCGAGGAGTACGGGGGCGAGGTAGCCGACGACCTTGTCGACGGCGCCCGCGGCGACGAACGCACCCGCGAGGGTGGGCCCGCCTTCGAGGAGCACGGAGCGGACCCCGCGTGCGTACAGGGCGTCGAGCAGGGCGCTCACGTCCAGCCCGGTCGCGGCGCGCGGCAGCCGAAGGACCTCGGGGCCCGAGCCGCCGGCAGCGGGCGTCCGCAGCGCCTCGGTGGCGCTGTCCTTCGCGTCGTCGGCGACCGCGATCAGCGTCGGCGCCGCGTCGTCCAGGACCCGGGCGCCGGGGCGGACCGTGGCGTTCGTGTCGAGTACGACGCGCAGAGGCTGCACGGCGTCCTCGATGCCGCGGACGGCCAGGTGCGGGTCGTCCGCGCGCAGGGTTCCGGAGCCGACCACGACCGCGTCGGCCTCGGCGCGCAGCCGGTGCACGTCGGCGCGGGACGCGTCCGAGGTGATCCAGCGGCTGGTGCCGTCCGCGGCGGCGACGCGGCCGTCGAGGGTGGCCGCGTACTTCCACAGGACGTACGGGCGGTGCAGTCGTACGGAGGTGAGCCAGGCGGCGTTCCCCGCGGTGGCCTCGGCCTCAAGGAGGCCCTGCTCGACCTGGATCCCGGCGGCGCGCAAGGTGTCGGCGCCCCCGGTGGCCGTGGGGTTCGGGTCGGCGACGGCGTACAGGACGCGGGTGATGCCCGCGTCGATGAGGGCCTGGGCGCAGGGACCGGTGCGTCCGGTGTGGTTGCAGGGCTCCAGGGTGACGTAGGCGGTGCCGCCGCGGGCCCTGTCGCCCGCTTCCCGCAGGGCGTGGGCCTCGGCGTGCGGGCCGCCCGCCCGCCGGTGGTGGCCCTCGCCGGCAAGGGCGCCCGAGGCGTCGGTGATGACACATCCGACGACCGGATTGGGGCTGGTGGCGCCGAGTGCGCGAGCGGCGAGCCGTACGGCTCGGTGCATCGCTGTCTCATCGGCTGCGGCGGTTGCCACCGGGTCCTCCTGCCTCTGGGGGCACGGACTCCGGGGCCTGTCGATGACGACAGATGAACGGACTCGTCACGGGTACGTCAGCGGCCACGCCGGGCCGGGAAAGAGGGGCCTCCCCGGGTAGGGGGCGCCCGCCGACGGCGGCGTACCGAGAAAAGACCTGTGAGGGCCCGCCGCGCACTGCCTCCCATCCGGACTTTCACCGTCGGTCCAGGAATTACACCTGGTCAACCGACCACTGGAGGTGGCCGGGTCGCGGACTATAACCGCCGGTTCGGAATTACACCGACCCCGGAGTGCGCTGCTGCTGGTACCCGCTCAGTGTGCCACGACTGATCCGTGCGGGGCCATAGCGATCCTGTGCGGTCATTCACAGACAAGTGGGAGTCAAGTCCGGTGCGAGGAGCCGCGGCCCGCCGACGGGACGTGTGGGCGTGATCTGCGGGGCCGGCGCGTCGGAGCGACATGTGGGACGAGTCACATTCAAAGGTCCAGACCTATTGACGCGCTGGTCTAGTCCTCTTAACGTCTGCGTCACCTCCCTGGAGACAGCCCGCCGGGTGTGCGCACACCCCGGGCACGCAACACGGACCATCCCCCGTCCCTTCGTGTGACGCCGAGCCTCCCCAGGAGGACCTGACGTGCTGTCCCCCACCCGTCCCAGATCCGCGTCCGGCCGCAGTGCCGGATCCGCCCGCGCCACGCTGCTGGCGGCGGGCACCGCCACCGCCGCGCTCGCCGCCCTGCTCGCCGGCACCCTGTCCGCCGAGGCGGCGCCCGCCGCACCGGCCGCCGCAGCCGCTCCTGCCGCCGTCGGCAACGAGTCCTGTCGACCGGACGGGCTGTACGCGACGCCGGGCGTGGACGTGCCGTACTGCTCGGTCTACGACACCGAGGGCCGCGAGAAGATGGGCGCCGACCACCAGCGCCGCGTCATCGGCTACTTCACCGGGTGGCGCACCGGCAAGGACGGCCTGCCGTCCTACCTGGCGTCCGACATCCCCTGGGACAAGGTCACCCACCTCAACTACGCGTTCGGGCACATCGACGGCGCGAACAAGCTGTCCGTCGGCGCGGACGGCGAGAAGAACGCCGCCACCGGTATGACCTGGCCGGGCGTCGCAGGCGCCGAGATGGACCCCGCACTCCCCTACAAGGGCCACTTCAACCTGCTGAACAAGTTCAAGAAGCAGCACCCCGACGTCAAGACCCTGGTGTCGGTGGGCGGCTGGGCCGAGACCGGCGGTTACTTCGGCGAGGACGGCAAGCGCGTCGGCTCCGGCGGTTTCTACACGATGGCGACCAACGCCGACGGTTCGGTGAACCAGGCCGGCATCAACACCTTCGCCGACTCGGCCGTCTCGTTCATCAAGAAGTACGGCTTCAACGGCGTCGACATCGACTACGAGTACCCGACGTCGATGAAGGACGCGGGCCACCCGGCCGACTTCGGCATCTCCAACGCCCGGCGCGGCGGCCTGGTCAAGGGCTACGCGGCGCTGATGAAGACCCTGCGCGAGAAGCTCGACCGGGCCGGCGCCGCCGACGGCAGGCACTACCTGCTGACCGTCGCCGCCCCCTCGTCCGGCTACCTGCTGCGCGGCATGGAGACCTTCCAGGTCCAGAAGTACCTGGACTACGTCAACATCATGTCCTACGACCTGCACGGCGCCTGGAACGAGCACGTCGGCCCGAACGCGGCCCTCTTCGACAACGGCAAGGACGGCGAACTCGCCGGGGCCAACGTCTACGGCAGCGCGCAGTACGGCGGCATCGGCTACCTCAACACCGACTGGGCGTACCACTACTTCCGCGGCTCGATGCCCGCGGGACGCATCAACGTCGGCCTGCCGTACTACACCCGCGGTCACAAGAACGTGCAGGGCGGCACCGACGGACTGTGGGGCAAGGCGGCGGCCACCAGCTGCCCGGCCGGGTCGGGGCTCACCAAGTGCGGTGACGGCGCGGTCGGCATCGACAACCTGTGGCACGACAAGGACGACAACGGCAAGGAGTCCCCGGCGGGCTCCAACCCGATGTGGCACGCGAAGAACCTGGAGAAGGGGATCGTCGGCGACTACGTCACCAAGTACGGCTTCGCGGCCGGCACCACGCTGAGCGGCACCTACGCCCGCAAGTACGACTCCTCGCTGGTCGCGCCGTGGCTGTGGAACGCCGAGAAGAAGGTCTTCCTGTCCACGGAGGACGAGCAGTCGATCGGCGCCAAGGCCGACTACGTGGTGGACCGCGGCATCGGCGGCACGATGATCTGGGAACTGGCCGGCGACTACGGCTGGAACGCGGCCAAGGGCCAGTACGAGACCGGCTCCACGCTGACCTCGCTGATGTACGACAAGTTCAAGGCGGCCAAGCCGTACGGCGCCTCCGTCTCGAACAAGGCGCTGCCGAAGAAGGCCGTGAACATCGGCGTGGAGTTCGGGGAGTTCAAGCTCGGCGACTCCAACTACCCGATCACGCCGAAGCTGAAGATCACCAACAATACGAAGGCCACGCTGCCGGGCGGCACGGAGTTCCAGTTCGACTACTCGACCTCGGCCCCGGCCAACGCGTCCGACCAGTCGGGCTTCGGCACCAAGGTGATCAGCAGCGACCACACCGGAAGCAACGTCGGCGGACTGAAGGGCGACTTCCACCGGGCCTCGCTGAAGCTCCCGGCCTGGCAGACGCTGGCACCCGGCGCTTCCGTCGACCTGTCCTTCAACTACTACCTGCCCGTCTCCACCCCGTGGAACTGGACGGTGAACATCGGCGGCACCTCGTACGCGCTCGCCGGTGACCTGGCGCGCGGCACCGAGCCCGTGGAGCCGGGCACGGGCACCGGGCCCGGCCCCGACCCGACGCCCACCCCGACCCCGACCCCGACCCCGACCCCGGGCGCGTGCACCGCGCCCGGTTACGCCGCAGCCACCGCGTACAGCGGCGGCGCGACCGTGTCCCACAAGGGGCACCAGTGGAAGGCCAAGTGGTGGACGCAGGGCGCCGAGCCCGGCACCACCGGCGAATGGGGCGTCTGGCAGGACCTCGGTACCTGCTGACATTCCCCGCCCCACCTCTTCGCCCCGGCTGTCATGGCGCCGGGGCGAAGAGCTCTTCCTGGGCCGCCTCGCGGGCGATGAGCAGGGCGCCGCCCAGGACCGCGCCGCCGCCGAGCTCGCAGGCCCGCACCTCGGTGCGCAGCGGGGACAGTCCGGCGAGACGGGCCTCGACGCGGCCGGCCAGGGCCTTGCCGCCGGCGAGGCCCATCTCGCCGCCCAGGACGACGCAGCCGGGGTCGAGGACGGACACGACGGCGGCAACCCCCAGCGCGAGACGCTCCGCGAGCGCGTCGAGGAACGGCTCGGCCCGCTCGCCCGCCTCCAGGGCGCCGGTGATGACCGCAGGCGCGTCGGGGCCGCCGGCGAGACCGTGCGCGGTCGCCAGCGCACGGACCGCGGCTCCTCCCACCAGGGAGTGGAAACCACCGCCGCAGTCCGTGGCCGAGGGGAGCCCGGTGGTGCCCGGCACGGGCAGGAAGCCGATCTCCCCCGCACCGCCGGACGCCCCTCTGCGTACCTTTCCGTCCAGCACGAGCGCGGCGCCCACCCCGGTTCCCAGCCAGAGGAACGCGAAGGTGTCGTGGTCCCGCGCGGCGCCCAGGCGCTGTTCGGCGACGGCGGCGAGATTGGTCTCGTTCTCGACGAGGACGGCGGCGGGCAGCCGTTCCTGCAGTACGGCGACGAGCCTGCGGTGCCAGGCCGGCAGCCCGGAGGAGTCACGCAGCTCCCCGGTGGCCGGGTCGATCAGGCCGGGCGCGCCGATCCCGACGGTGTGCAGGACACCGGCCCCCGCGCCGCGGGCGGTGCGCTCCAGCAGGGCGACGGCGGCCTCGACCGCCTGGTCGGTGGACACCTCGTCCTCCATCGCCAGGGTCGCCTCGGCAAGGGTCCGGCCGAGCAGGTCGGCGACACCGACGGCGACGCTGTCGGTCCGTACGTCCAGGGCTGCCAGATAGGCGCGGCCGGCGACGATTCCGTACACGCGCGCGTTGGGACCGCGGCGCTCGGCGCCGCTCTCGCCGACGACCGCGATCAGCCCCTCCCCCTGGAGCCGTTCGACGAGGTCGGCGACGGAGGGGCGGGAGAGACCGGTGAGGGTCTTGAGCTGTCCCGCGGTCAACGGGCCCTCCTCCTGGAGCAGTTGCAGGGCGCGCCGGTCGTTGATGGCGCGGGCGGTGCTCGGAGAGGCGGGCATGGGCCAGATCCTTCCAGATCTATTTATCAGGCAGGCTTCCTGATAGTTTACGGCGCGAAACGGAGACCCGGGCCGTACCGGGCCGAGCGGGACCAGCGGCGGGAAGAGGGAGACATGGAGATCGGTACGCAGCGGTTGAAGCGGGCGAGGTACGCCGTCGCGGCCGTCTTCTGCGTCCACGGAGCGGTGACCGGCAGCTTCGCCACCCGCATCCCGTGGATCCAGGACCACACCTCGATCAGCGCGGGCCAGCTCGGGCTCGCCCTCGCCTTCCCGGCGATCGGTGCGTCCCTGGCCATGCCGCTCGCCGGGGCGATAAGCCACCGCTTCGGCGCCCGCAACGCGCTGCGGGGCCTCCTCGCCCTGTGGACGCTCTCGCTGGTCCTGCCCGCGCTGGCCCCCAACATCTGGACGCTGTGCGCGGTGCTCGCGGTGTACGGGGCGTGCGCCGGCATGTCGGACGTGGCGATGAACGCGCTCGGCGTCGAGGTCGAGAACCGGCTCGACAGATCGATCATGTCCGGGCTGCACGGCATGTGGAGCGTGGGCGCGCTGCTCGGCTCGGCCGGAGGCACGCTGGCCGCCCATCTGGGCAGCGACGCGCGGTTGCACCATCTGCTCGCCGCCCTGGTGCTGACCGTCGTCGGGCTGCTCGCGTGCCAGGGCGTGCTGAATCTGCAGAGCGCGCCGGACGCGCAGGCTCCGCCGCGCTTCACCCTGCCGCCGAAGTCCGCGCTGGTGATCGGCGCCGTCGGTTTCTGCGCGGTCTTCGCGGAGGGCGCGAGCCTGGACTGGTCGGCGGTCTACCTGCGGGACGTGCTGGACACGGAACCGGGGCTCGCGGCGGCGTCCACCACGGCGTTCGCACTGACCATGGCGGTGGCGCGGCTCGCGGGCGACAGGGTGGTGGACAGGTTCGGCCCCGTGCTGACCGTACGGGTCGGCGGCGTGCTGGCGACCGTCGGCGGACTGCTGGTGACACTGGCCCCCGGCGTGCCGGTGGCGCTGGCCGGGTTCGCCCTGACGGGTCTCGGCATCGCGGTCGTCGTGCCGTTGGCCTTCGCCGCGGCAGGCCGCAGCGGGCCGAACCCGAGCCAGGCGATCGCGGGCGTCGCCACGATCACCTACACCTCGGGGCTGCTCGCGCCGTCGGCGATCGGGGCGGTGGCGGACACGACGTCACTGGTGGTGTCGTTCGCCCTGGTGACGGTGTTGAGCTTCGGTCTCGTGGTGGGCGCGCAGGTGCTGCGCGGCGCGGGCCGGGCGGCCGTCCCGGCCGAGACGCCGGTCGGGAAGTAAGAGGTCCTTTTCAGCCATAGCATTTGGTTCGATCGTTTTCGATCGCATCGGATCTTTTGGAAAGCTGAACGGGAGCACTCATGGGCCTCGGCGTCCGCTGGACCTTGCACGGCGACGGGCGCAATCCGGCGCCGGGAGCCGTCGTCCGCCCCGACGAGCGGCTGTCCTGGCCGCGGACCGCGGGACTGGGCGCGCAGCACGTGGTGGCGATGTTCGGGGCGAGCTTCGTCGCGCCCGTCCTAATGGGTCTCGACCCGAACCTCGCCATCATGATGTCGGGTGTCGCGACGATCGTCTTCCTGCTGGCGACGAAGGGCCGGGTCCCCTCCTACCTGGGCTGTTCCCTGGCCTTCGTGGGCGTGGCCGCCGCGATCCGGGCGACCGGCGGCAACAGCGCCACGGTGACCGGTGCGGTCTTCGTGGTGGGCGGCGTGCTGTTCCTGGCGGGCCTCGCGGTCCAGCGGTTCGGGGCACGGATCATCCATGCCGCGATGCCGCCGGTGGTGACCGGTGCGGTCGTCATGCTGATCGGCTTCAACCTGGCGCCGGTGACCGCCTCGACCTACTGGCCGCAGGACCAGTGGACGGCGCTGCTGGTGATGCTGTTCACCGGTTTGGCCGTGGTGGCGCTGCGCGGCTTCCTCTCGCGCATCGCGATCTTCCTCGGACTGGTCTTCGGGTACGGGATCTCCTGGGTCTTCGACCAGCTGTTCGGCAAGATCCACTCGTCGGTGGGCGGCGGCGCCGCCGTCGATCACTGGCGGCTGGACCTGTCGGCCGTCGGCAAGGCGGACTGGATCGGGCTGCCGTCGTTCCACGCGCCGAGCTTCGAGTGGTCGGCGATCCTGGTGGCTCTGCCGGTCGTGATCGCGCTCATCGCGGAGAACGCCGGACACGTGAAGGCCGTCGGCGAGATGACCGGCGACAACATCGACGACAAGCTCGGCACGGCGATCGCGGCGGACGGCGCGGCGTCGATGCTGTCGACGGCCGTCGGCGGGCCGCCCAACACGACGTACTCCGAGAACATCGGCGTGATGGCGGCCACCCGCGTGTACTCGACGGCGGCGTACTGGGCGGCGGCGTTCTTCGCCCTGCTGTTCGGTCTGTGCCCCAAGTTCGGGGCGGTCGTGGCGGCGATCCCGGGCGGGGTGCTCGGGGGAATCACCGTGATCCTTTACGGAATGATCGGGCTGCTGGGCGCACAGATCTGGATCAACGCGAAGGTGGACCTGAGCAATCCGCTGAACCTGGTGCCGACGGCGGCGGGCATCATCATCGGGGTCGGCGGGGTCAGCCTGAAGTTCACGGACAGCTTCGAGCTGAGCGGGATCGCGCTGGGGACGCTCGTGGTGATCACGGGTTACCACGTGCTGAGGGCGCTGGCGCCTGCGCACATGCGGGAGAGCGGTGGGGGTGGGGAGCGGGGGGCGTTGTTGGACTCGGGGACGTCTTCGTATGACGAGGGTGGGGGTTCGGGGGATTCGGGTGGTCCGGGTGGGGCGGATGGTCCCGGTGGGGCGGATGGTCCCGGTGGGGCGGCTCGTCCCGGTGGGGCGGATGGTTCGGCTGGTCCGGGCGAGCGCTGAGCCGGGGTGCATAGCGGGGCAGGGCAGGGCCAGGGCGGGCGGTCGCGGGGGGTGGGGGCCTCCGGGGGGCCGCCCCTGTGCCCACCCGTTCCGCCCCCAGGGGCGGCCCTGATGCCCACAGGGGCGGGGGCGGGCCTGATGCCCACAGGGGCGGGGGCGGGCTTGATGCCCACAGGGGCGGGGCGGGGGCTGATGCCTATAGAGGCGGGAGCGCGGGGCGGGCCTGATGCTGCTCGTTGCGGTCAGCCGGTGGCCAGGTCCATGGCGTAGTCCGGGGTGAAGCTGCCTGCGGCGCCCTTGCAGCCGTCGGACTCGCCCGGGAGTTTCACCCACAGGTAGGCGTCGATCCGGGACTCGCCGGTGCGGGTGGTCGGCGGCCGGCCCAGGGCGCGGCCCTCCGGGTCGCACCACTCGCCCGCCGCCGGTGCGCCGTTGCCGTTGCGGCTGGTGTCGATGACCGCGCCGAGGGACGAGGGGCCGCCCACGGCGGCAAGCACCTGGCGAGCGTACGCGACCTCGTCGGCCGTGCGGTGGAAGTTCGACACGTTGGTGAAGATGCCGTCGCCGCTGGTCGCCACGTTCGCCTGGCGGAGTTGGCCCGCCATCTTCTCGGGGGCGTGCCAGCCGGAGTGTCCGGCGTCGAAGTACACCCGGGCGTTCGGATTGGCGGCGTGGACGGCCTTGCCCGCCCGGGAGAGCGCGGCGAAACGATTGGCCCGCTGACTGTCGTCGAGGCAGTCGGTCTGCGCCATCGAGTCCGGTTCGAGGATCACGATCACGTCGCCCTTGCCGAGCCCGGACGCGAAGTTGCGTATCCAGCCGTCGTAGGCGTCGAAGTCCGGAGCTCCGCCCTGGGAGGCACCGCCGCAGTCCCGTTCCGGGATCGCGTACGGGACGACGACGGGCACCCGCCCGGCCGCCGCAGCGCCGGACGTCACGGCGCGGACCTTGCTCGCGATGGTGCTGGGGTTGTACTCGGCGAACCAGACGGCGGCCGGCTGCGCGGCGATCCTCGACTGGATGAGCGCGCGACGCGGATCCCCGCGGTTGGCCCGTACCCAGTCCAGGACCTGCGAGTCGGGGTGGAGGTAGAGGCTGCCGGAGACCGGTGCGCTCTGCTGCCGGGGAGGCTGTTTCTGCTTCGGCGGCTTCTTGGCCACCGGCTTCTTCGTCGCGGTGGCCGTGGCCGTGGGCGTCGGTGACGCGGTGGTCGCGGACGGGCTGGGCACGGCGGGCAGCGGGGGCATCACCGGCGACCTGGTCACTTCGGGGACCGCCGTGGTGCGCTCGGTCTCACCGGAGGACGCGGAGACCACTCCGCTGACCGTACCGACGGCCACCACCGCCGACGCGAGGACCGTCATCGCACCGCGCAGGGACGAAGCGTTCACCCGCTTGTCACCCCTGGCGGCGGCGCGGCCCCGTCCCGCGGCGCCGTGACCGCTTCTGCTCCCGGCGCGGCCCTTGCGGCGCCGGCCCGATATCCCTGACACCGTGCCACTCCCCCCTCTCCCCCCGGTTCCGGGGGCTCGTCGTTCCCTCGTTCTGGGGAAGCCCCGGCCCGGCTGTGTCGCGCACAGCCTATGACTGGGACGCTGCCCCCATGGCACAGATCGAGCACTACGCAGTTCAGAGGGACCGTACACGGCTCTTCGCACTGCTCACTCCACGGCCGACCGTGGACAGCGTGGTGGAGCGGATGCGTACGGTGCGCTCCGGCTGGCACCCCGACGACGGGGTCGCGGTCTTCAACCGGGTGTATCTGACGGTGACCGAGGAGATCGGCCGGCAGATCGACTTCGGCCGTTTCGCCGACCGCCACGCCGCGGCGACGCTGGACGTGCTGTTCGCGGAACGGTACCTGGCGGCCGTGGAGGCCGCGGCCTCGGGCCGCCGGACCCCCGCCTGCTGGCGACCGCTGTTCCAGTACCGGCGCCACCCGGGGCTGCGTCCGCTGCAGTTCGCGCTCGCGGGGATCAACGCGCACATCGGGCACGACCTTGCGCTCGCGGTCGTGGACACGTGCACGGCGCTCGGCTGCGAACCCGCCGACGTGGAGGCGGACTTCGACCGGGTCGGGGCGACGCTGGTCGCGCTGGAGGAGCGGATCCGGGAGGAGCTGATGCCGGGCCCCGACCTGCTGGAGATCGCGGACCCGCTGACGCACCTGGTGGGGACGTGGAGCCTGGAGCGGGCCAGGGACGCGGCCTGGTCGGCGGCCCGGGTGCTCTGGAGCCTGCGTGAACTCCCCGAACTGGCCGAGGAGTTCACGCAGCGGATGGACGCGGGCGTGGGGCTGGTGGGGCGCTTCCTGCTGACCCCGCTCCGCTAGGGTCGCCGGGGGGCCGACGGACCCCGGCACGGCGCGGGGCGCCCGGTCGGTCAGTCCTCCGGCAGTTCCACCGGGGCGATGTCGTCGTACACGTCCCCCGGGCCCGGATTCGTGCTGTCGGTCGTGCCGCCGAAGTGGTGCATGACGCCCCAGACCGCGTTCAGCGCGGTCTGGACCGCGCCCTCCGCCCAGCCGGCCGTCCACGAGATGTCGTCGCCCGCGAGGAAGATGCCGCGCTTGTCCTCGGGGAGGCGGTCCTGCATGAAGTGGGTGAACAGACGCCGCTGGTAGCGGTAGTGGCCGGGCAGGTTCGCCTTGAAGGCGCCCATGAAGTACGGCTCGTTCTCCCAGGACACCGTCACCGGGTTGCCGATGATGTGCTTGCGGATGTCGACCTTCGGGTAGATCTCGCCGAGCGACTTGAGCATGACCTCCATCCGCTCCTGGGCGGAGAGCGGCAGCCACTTGAGGCTGTCGTCGCACCAGGTGTACGAGAGGCAGATGGTCGCGGGCCGGTCCGGGCCGTCGTCCAGGAGGTACGTGCCCCGGGTCATGCGGTCGGTGAGCGTCATCGACATCACGTCACGCCCCGTCTCCTCGTCCTTGTCCAGCCAGAACGGCCGGTCCACGGGCACGAAGAGCTTGGAGGACTCCATGTAGTGGGTGCGCTCCATCGCCGTCCAGTGATCGATGGGGAAGAGCGAGTCGTCGCACTCGATCTTCGACAGGAGCAGCCAGGACTGGGCGGTGAAGATCGCAGCCGGGTACGTACGGATGTCACCCGAGGCGTCCGTGACGGTGATCCGGTTGCCTGCGGTGCGGTTCAGCCGGGTCACCGCGGGCTTCGGGTCGCCCCCGTGCAGCGAGGCCAGCGAGGTGCCGAGCGGCCAGTGCACGAGCTTGTGCGGTTCGCGCTCCCACAGCCGCACCGGGAGCTGCTGGCTGCCGCCCTCGATGCCGCGGTGGTGGTCGTCCGCCTCGGTGTAGACGACCCGGAGGATCTCCAGGATCGAGTTGGGGAAGTCGGTGTCCCAGCCGCCGGTGCCGAAGCCGACCTGGCCGAAGATCTCGCGGTGCCGGAAGGACTTGAAGGACTCCGACTCGCAGAGGAAGCCGTAGAAGGTCTGGTTGTCCAGCTTCTCGACGAGCTCCGCCCAGATCTCGCGGATGCGGGGCACGTCGCGCTCGCGCATCGCCTGGTTCATGTCGGAGAAGTCGGCGCCCTCCTCCAGGCAGGCGTTCCAGGCGGCGGCGACGTCGCGGTAGACCTGCGGGAGGTCGGCCACCGTCTCGGCGTAGTGGGACTCGCCCTTGAGGTCGACGACGGTGGAGGGGGTGCCGGGGGCCAGCGGGTTGGGGAACGGCCGGGTGGTGAGGCCCACCAGGTCGATGTAGTGCTGGAGCGCGGTGGAGGACGGCGGGAAGCGCATGGCGCCCATCTCCGCGGTCAGGCCCTCGGTGCTGGGGCCCTCGAAACCGACGGTGCGCAGCCGGCCGCCGATCTGGTCGGCCTCGTAGACGACGGGCCGCAGGCCCATCTTCATGAGCTCGTACGCGGCGACGATCCCGGACAGGCCGCCACCGATGACGGCCACCTCGGTGCCGTGCGCGGCCGCGGGTATCTGACCGAGGCCCGCCGGGTGGGCGAGGAAGTCGTCGTACGCGTACGGGAAGTCCGGTCCGAACATGGTGATCGGCGGCTGCGCGTCGGTGTGCTGGACGGCGGTGGGCACCGTGGACGTCATGAGGGTACGGACTCCTTGCGGGACGGAACAGAAGGCAGGAAAAAGGCGGGCTCGACGCAGCTGAGCTCAGGTCAGCTCAGGTCAGCTCAGCTCAGCTCAGCGAGTCGTACAGCCCGGGGCGGCGGTCGCGCAGGTACGGGTTGGTCTCCCGCGAGGCGGCCAGCAGGGCCGGGTCCACCTCGCCGACGAGGAGTTCCTCGCCGTGCCCGCCACGGACCCTGGTGGCCCCGTCGGGCCCGGCCAGGCAGCTCAGTCCGACGAATTCGAGGGCCGCGTCGCCCTCGCCCTCGGGGCCGGTCCTGTTGACGTACGCGACGTACATCTGGTTCTCCCAGGCACGTACCGGGACGACGGACTCGGCGACGAACTGGAAGGGGTGCATCTGGGCGGTGGGCACCAGGAGGAGGTCGGTGCCGGCCAGTGCGTGGGCCCGTACGTTCTCCGGGAACTCCACGTCGTAGCAGACCATCAGCCCCACCCGCAGACCTGCCAACTCGACCTGGACGACGGGCTGTTCGCCGGGCACGAAGACCTCGCGCTCGAAGCCGCCGAAGAGGTGGGTCTTGCGGTAGCCGGCGCGCCGGGTGCCGCTCGCGTCGATCAGCTGGACGGAGTTGAAGACCTGGGTGCCGTCGCGCTCGGGATAGCCGTAGACGATGGCGACGCCGTGTCGTGCGGCGATCTCGGCGACCGCGTCGGCGCCCTCGCCGTCGGCGCTCTCGGCGAGGTGGTGGACGTCCGCCCCGATGGCGTACCCGGTCAGGAACAGCTCCGAGGTGACCAGCAGCGAGGCCCCGGCGGCGGCGGCCCGGCCGGCGGCCTCGTCGAGTGCCTTGAGGTTCGCCGCCACGGAGCCGGGACGCCCGGAGCTCTGGAACAGGGCGAGGCGCAGCGGCTGCGCGGACAGGGGCGACGGCATGGCGGACCTCGGGCGGTGGGAAGGGTGGGGTGGAAGACGTAATGACGGTACGGTCCGCCACTCACCCCCGACAAGACTCGACCGTTGCGCACCGACCGCCGATCCGTTGCGCAGAAAACCCCCGAAACAGCGATTCGTTGCGCCTCGCCCCTCAGGAGTACGGGGAGCCGCGCCACCACCCACGACGGCCCCCACCACAAGGGGCACGGGGAACTGCGCGACCACCCACGACGGCCCACAGCAAGGGGCGCGGGGAATTGCGCGACCAGCCACGACGCACCCGCACGGAAATCCACTCCCCCGCCCGCCCGGCCCCCGCCCCGCGCAACCGCCACGGCCCGCCTAGGCCGGCGACCCCGACGAATACCGCCGCAACAGCGGCGAAAGCACCAGCACCGACTTCGTCCGCTCCACGAACGGCTCCCCCGCGATCCGCTCCAGCACCCGCTCGAAGTGCCGCATGTCGGAGGCGAAGACCTGGACGATCGCGTCCGCCTCACCGGTGACGGTGGAGGCGGACGCGACCTCGGGGTAGCGCTCAAGACCCCGGTTGATCGCCTCGGGCGACGTGTTGCGACGGCAGTAGATCTCGATGAAGCCCTCGGTCTCCCAGCCGAGCGCCGCCGGGTCCACCCGTACGGTGAACCCGGTGATGGCACCCTCCGCCCGCAGCCGGTCCACCCGGCGTTTCACCGCGGGGGCGGACAGGCCGACCAGGGAGCCGATGTCGGCGTAGGAGCGGCGGGCGTCCGCCGCCAGGGCGTGGACGATTCGCTCGTCGAGATCGTTGAGTCGCACTGCGGGTGGATCACATTTCTACGCGTCTGCGGAAGTCTTCTCCGGCGCGCCCTTCGCCAGCCGGGAGTGACGAATGCCGTACCCGAAGTAGAACACGAGACCGACGGCCATCCAGATTCCGAAGACGATCCACGTCGGCGTGCCGAGCCCGAACATGTTGTACACGCAGAAGCCGAAGCCCAGGATCGGGAAGAGGGGGCCGAGCGGCACCCGGAAGGTCCGGTTCATGTCCGGCCGGGTCCTGCGCAGGATGACCACGGCGATGTTGACCAGGCCGAACGCGAAGAGCGTGCCGATGCTGGTGGCGTCCACGAGGTTGCCCAGCGGGATGGCGGCGGCCAGGACGCCGCAGAACAGCGACACGATGACCGTGTTGACCCTCGGCGTGCCGGTGCGCGGGCTGACCTTGGAGAAGACCCGCGGCACGAGACCGTCGCGGGACATCGCGAACAGCACGCGGGTCTGGCCGTACAGCACGGTCAGCACGACGCTCGCGATGGCGATCACCGCGCCCGCCGCGAGCAGCGTGCCCCAGAAGGCCTGCCCGGTGACGTCCTTCATGATCCCGGCGAGGGCGGCCTCCGAGCCCTCGAAGCCCTTCCAGTTGCGCGCGCCGACGGCGACGGCCGCGACCAGGACGTACAGGGCGGTGACGATGATCAGCGAAAGCATGATCGCGCGCGGCAGGTCGCGCTGCGGGTTCTTCGCCTCCTCGCCGGCCGTGGAGGCGGCGTCGAAGCCGATGTAGGAGAAGAAGAGCGAGGCTCCGGCGGCGCTGACACCGGCCATGCCCAGCGGCATGAAGTCGGCGTAGTTGCCGGACTTGAACCCCATGAAGCCGATCACGCAGAACAGCAGCAGGGCGGCGATCTTCACCCCGACCATGATGGTGTTGGCACGGGCGGACTCACGGGCCCCGCCGAGCAGGAAGACCATCGCCAGGAGCACCACGACCAGCGCGGGCAGGTTGAAGACGCCCCCGTCGCCCGGCGGGGCGGAGAGCGCGTCGGGGATGGTGACGCCGATCGTCCCGTCGAGCAGTTCGTTGAGGTACTCGCCCCAGCCGACGGCCACCGCCGCCACCGAGACGCCGTACTCCAGGACCAGGCACCAGCCGCAGATCCAGGCGATCAGCTCACCCATCGTTGCGTACGCATACGAGTAGGAGGATCCGGAGACCGGGATGCTGCCCGCGAGCTCGGCGTACGAGAGTGCCGAGAAGAGGGCGGTGAGGCCCGCGATCACGAAGGAGATCGTGACGGCGGGGCCGGCCTCGGGAACGGCCGTGCCCAGCACGACGAAGATGCCGGTGCCGAGGGTGGCGCCGATGCTGATCATCGTCAGCTGCCACATCGAGAGCGACCGTCGCAGCGATCCTCCCTCGCCCTGGCCTCCCTCGCTGACCAGCAGTTCCACCGGCTTGCGGCGCATCAGGCGAGAGCCGGCACAGGCTCCGGAAGCGGGCGGTGGGGCAACGGGGGACGCTGCGCCTTGATCCAACACGGGGGTGGCTCCTTCTGGCTTCCTCATCGGGCGGCGGTGACCGCGGCGGAGCGTTCCGCGGACACGGCGAGACTGCCGCACACCCGGGGGGCCGCCGAGCAGGCGGTCCCCGCCACTCCACGTACAGCGGTGAAGCCTATGAGGTGTCCGTTCCCACACGTAATGCAGCAACCTTGCGCATCGACAGTTGATCATTGCGCGCAACGTCCACCGATGGCTGTTCGTTGCGCCTCAGTTTTCGATTTCCCTTTTGTCCGGTACGGGAGGCCGGTGGTGCGAAGATCCCGCTCATGTCCTGTGCCGGGAGTGGGCAGGGTGACGGGAACCACCTGCACAACTGCTGCACAACCGGGACCGCCGCGCGAACCTGGTGGCGACACCGTCCGCACCACCACCGCGACCGGCGCCACCGCACGGGCCCGGCCGCGTGCGGCCCGGCGCCCCGCACGCACGCACGCACCACCGAGGGGGACACACCGATGACCTGGCTGGATCCGGAGCTTTTCCTGCGCGGAGCGGCATGGCGCGACGCGGAGGGCCGGCCGCTGCGGGCGGCCCCGGACGACCTGGACCGGCTGCCGTGGGACATCCTGGAACGGGCGCGGGTGCCCGTCGGCGTACGGCTGGAGTTCGTCTCGTACGGGGCGCGGGCCGTGGAGCTGCACTACCGCGCCGACGCGGGCTCAGTGCCGCACGCGTTCGGTCTCTGGGAGGACGGCTCCCAGCTCGCGGAGACGCTCTCCGACCCGGCCGAGGAGTCCGTGGTGCGCCTCGAACTCCCCCCGCGCCAGGGCCCGTTCACGGTGTACCCGCCCGAGTCGCAGTCACCGCACTTCCAGGGCGTACGGGCCGTGGGCGGGCGCGTCGAACCCGCCGGACCGCGCCCGCGCTGGCTGGTGCACGGCGACTCGATCACCGAGGGCTGGTGGTCGACCCGCCCCGCGCACGCCTGGCCCGCGACGGTCGGCCGGCGCCTCGCACTGGACACCGTGAACCTCGGCTACGCGGGCGCCGCCCGAGGCGAACTGGCCACCGCGCAGCAGCTCGCCGCACTCCCCGCCGACGCCCTCACCCTCGCCTTCGGCACCAACTGCTGGGGCAGCACACCCTGCACCCCGGCGCTGCTGCACGAGACGGTGCGTGCCTTCCTCGCCCTCGTACGAAAAGGCCACCCGCGCACCCCGCTGCTGGTGCTCTCCCCCGTCCTGCGCCCCGAGGCCGAGCACGCCCCGAACGCCCTGGGGGCGACGCTGGCCGCACTGCGCGAGGCACTGGAGGACGCCGTACGGCGGGAGATGTCGGCAGGCGACGAGGGGCTCGCGCTGCTGCCGGGGCACGGGCTGCTGGGCCCCGAGCACCTCGCGGACGGGCTGCACCCCAACGACGCGGGGCACGCGGCCCTCGCCGACGCTGTCGCGGGAGCGCTGGGCAAGCTCCTGGGGACCTCGTCGCCCCCACTCACGTGACCGGACGCATGGTTGGCGACTGATGGGGTAGCCGGGGCCCCGTGGGCTGCACGACTGCGGGCAGCCGGCCGCGGCGACCGGAGCCGGGGCCGAGCGCCACGCGGGAGGCGGTCCGGCAGGCTGCCGCCCCGGCAAGCGATGCCAACGGCGAGAGGTGTGTGTGAGTACCAGCGAGTCAACCGTGCGGGAGCGTCTGCTGGACGCCCTGCGCGAACGGGAACAGGAGATCGCAGATCGCTGGGTCCGGCTTCAGCTCGAACAGTCGGCCCCCGGCGCCGACCTGAGGGAACGCGAGCTGCGCGAGGAGGCGGACCTCCTGATCTCCGCCCTCGGCGGAGCCCTGGCCGCTGACGTGCCCGTGGAGCGGCTGGTGACGTCCCAGCACGAGCTGCGCAGCGCGGTCATAGAGCTCTCGCTGTGCCGCGCCCGCGCGGGCGCGTCCCCGACGGCCACCTCCCTGGCTGTGCTCTCCCTCAAGGAGGCCCTGCTGGAGGCCGTGCAGCACACCACCACGGACACCGCCGAGCTGTTCTGCGCCGCGGTGCTCGTGAACCGGCTGCTCGACGCGGCGGGCGCGCTGTCCTTCGAGACATACGTGGAGGGGCGCGAGGAGATCATCCAGCGCCAGTCGCAGCAGCTGACGGAACTGTCCACGCCCGTCGTGCGGCTGTGGCACCACGTCCTGGCCGTATCGCTGATCGGCACGCTCGACACGGCCCGTACGCAGGTGGTGACGGAGAACCTGCTGCAGGGCATCCAGGAACACGAGGCCAAGGTGGCCATCGTCGACATCACCGGCGTCCCGGCAGTGGACATCGCCGTCGCGCAGCACCTGATGCACACGGTGAACGCGGTGCGGCTGATGGGCGCGGACTGTGTGATCTCCGGCATCCGGCCGCCGATCGCGCAGACCATGGCCCAGCTGGGCATCGACCTGTCCACGATTTCGACCTGCGCGACCCTCGCCGACGCGCTGACCGCCGCGGTGCGCCTCACCGACCGGGCGCCGGTCCTCGCCAGTGCCGTGCCGGCGGGCGCATGAGTACGCCCGGCGGGGTACCGATCCTGCGGCTCGGCGACGTCCTGGTCACCGGCGTGCTGAACGAACTCGACGACAAGTCCGCGGTGGCCTTCGCCGACGAACTCACCGCGCGGATCGTGAGCGACTCGGCGAACGGCGTGCTGATCGACATCTCCCGGCTGGAGATCATCGACTCGTTCGTCGCCCGTATGCTGATGGAACTCACCACCATGGCAAGGCTGTTGGGCGCCCGCGTGATCGTGGCGGGGATGCGCCCCGCCGTGGCGATCACCCTGGTCGAGCTGGGCCTGCGACTGACCGGCGTGGAGACGGCCCTCAACGCCGAACAGGGCCTGGTCGCGCTGGGCTGGCAGCGGATGCCCCAGCGCCCCGGGGAGGCCCCTCATGACTCTCTACGATGAACAGCTCGCCACAGGAGCCGAGTTCGCCCCGCACGCCGGATCCGCGGGCGGATCCGGCGCCTCGACGTACGCCGTCGTCACCGAGGAGGACCTGCTGACGGTCCGTCATGCGGTGCGCTCGGCCACCGTCGAGGCGGGCTTCGGCCTGGTCGACCAGACGCGCGTCGTCACCGCGGCGAGCGAGCTGGCACGCAACGCCTACATCCACGGCGGGGGCGGCAGCCTCGTCGTCGAGCAGGTGCAGCAGGGCGGCAAGCGCGGTCTGCGGCTGACCATGCGCGACACCGGGCCCGGCATCCCGGACCTGGAGGTGGCGCTGACGGACGGCTACACGACCGGCGCGGGCCTCGGGCACGGCCTGGGCGGGGCGCGTCGGCTGATGCACGAATTCTCGGTGCACAGCACGACCGGCGAGGGCACCACCGTCGTCGCCACCCGCTGGAACGGTCGCTGATGCCGGCACAGACATCGCAGAGGTCGCAGAGGTCCGCCTCGCACAGCCCGTCGTCGCCGAGTACCCCCTCGCAGGGGAGCAGGCCGCGGGGAACCCCGAATCGAGACGCATGATCCCCCACAGCACCACCCACCATTCCCTGCCGGGCCTGCGCACCGCTCTGCGGCGCCTCGCCCACCAGTTGCGGCTGCCCGTCGATCAGCGGGCCAGGCTCGCACTCGCCGTGACGAAGGTGGCCGCGGGGGAGCTGGTTGCGGGCCGGTCCGTCACCCTGCACGCCTGCCGGGAGACCGACCCCGCGGACGGCGGGCGGGCGGTACTCACCGTACGGCTCCGCACCCCGCTCGCCCCGCGCCAGCCGTCGCTGGCCGACCTTCCGCTGCCCGCCGAGCGGATGCCCGGGGCGGCGGCCGTGTGGCGGTTGCCCCAGCCCCCGGACGACCAGGGCACCCCGATACCCGCCCCCAGGGCGCACAGCGACGGCAACGGGCAGCCGCCCGGCCTCGTGGACCTCCTGGAGGAGGAGCTGAGCGCCGCCGTCGCACGGGCCGACTCCCTCGCCGAGGACCACAAGCGGCTCAAGCACGAACTGGCCGAGACCAACAGCGGCGTGCTCGCCCTCTACGTACAACTGGAGGAGCGCGACGAGCAGTTGCGCCGCGCGCACGGTCAGATGCTGCGAGAGCTTGAGGACGCGCTGCGGCCCTCGCCGGTGCGGGTGCCTGGCCTGGAGATGGCGGTGCACTACGAGCCGGCCGGTACGGACGCCCCGACCGGTGGGGACCTCTACGACTGGTTCCCGCTGCCCGACGGGCAGGTGCACATCACCCTCGTCGACGCCCTGGGGCACGGCGTCACCAGCACCCGCAGCGCGCTCGACGTGACCCATGCCGTGCGGACGCTGGCGCTGGAGGGCCACCAGTTGCAGTCGATCGTGGCACGTACCGACGAGATCCTGCTGCCCTTCGACCGCGAGCTGATGGCGAGCGTGCTGCTGGCCAGGATCGACCCGGCGGACGGCCGGCTGACCCTGGCCAACGGCAGCCATCCGCCCGCCCTGGTGGTGCGCGAGGACGGCAGCGCGCAGTACCTGGAGGTACGCGGCCGGGGCATCGGCTACCCGCTGCCGGGCAGCGAGACCCTGCTGCACGACACGCTGGCCCACGGCGACCTACTGGTGATGTACACCGACGGACTGACCGAGAGCAGACGCGACCCCCGCGAGGGCGAGCAGCGGCTCCTGGAGGCCGCCAGGCGCCACCGGCACCTGCCGATAGACCAGATTCCCGGCGCGATCGCCGCCGACATGCACACCGTCATCCTGCACCCCGACGACACCGTGGCCCTGACCGTACGCCGCACCCGCGAGGACAGCTCATGAGCCGTGACCGTGACGTGAACCGTGACCGTGACGCGAGCCGGGACCGTGGCACCAACCGTGACCTCGGACCGAGCCAGGAACTCACCGTCGCCGTGCAGCACCGGGAGGCGGGGCTGGTGCTCGCCGTCCACGGAGACCTGGACTTCGACAACGCGCCCCGGCTGCGCACCACCATCGCCCGGCTGACTCTCGCTCCCGGGCAGTTGCTCGTCCTGGACCTCTCCGGGCTGACCTTCTTCGACTCCAGCGGCGTCACCATGCTGATCATCGCGCGGAAGGTGGCGCTTGCCGCCGGTGCGCAGATCGCGATCAGCGGGGTCTCCTCGATGGCGGCGAAGATCTTCCGGATCACCGGCCTGGACAGTGTCTTCCCGTTCTTTCCCGACCCGGCGGCGGCGTTCGGGAAAGGACGCGGACATCCAGGGGCCGGCGGGTGCGATGAGCGGGGCGACTCGGGGTATGCGACCGGTTGATGACTGAGGAGCCGCCCGTGGTTGTCCTGGATTCACCGCACGGAGCACAGGGAGACAG
Organism: Streptomyces sp. NPDC091272; assembly: GCF_044757485.1. Classification (NCBI taxonomy): domain Bacteria; kingdom Bacillati; phylum Actinomycetota; class Actinomycetes; order Kitasatosporales; family Streptomycetaceae; genus Streptomyces; species Streptomyces sp. NPDC091272. The sequence goes on along the minus strand of NZ_JBIVVC010000011.1, from coordinate 193,698 downwards.
CGCGTCCGCCCGGGAGACCGCTGCCGCCTATCTCACGCAGCACTGCCCCTGGGCCGATTTCGACGCCGTCCTGCTGGTGGTCAGCGAGCTCGTCACCAACGCCGTACGGCACACCTCCGGCTGGTGGCGGCTGCGGCTGCGCGCCGGACAGGGGAAGCTGGTGGTCGAGATGGACGACTCCTGCCCGGACCCGCCGGTGCCCAGGGAACCCGACTTCGCCGGGGGCGGGGGCTTCGGCTGGCACATGGTGCAGCGGCTGGCGGGACAGGTGGAGGTGCGTCCGCTGCCCGAGGGCAAGCGGGTCCGCGCGACATGGCTGCGCCCGGTGGAAGGCGCCTACTGAGCCTCTCCCCCGGCGTCGCGCCCGCTGAGCATCTACCCCGATGTCGGCACCTACGCGCACGCAGCACCCCGGACGGTACGAAGGAAGAGGCCCGGCCGCCCCGACGGGGGGCTACCGGGCCTCTTCTGCGTACGTCACTCACTCAGGGCTGTACGTCACTCGCGCACGAGCGGTCTCACTCCTGGGTGAGCAGTCCCTCGCGCAGCCTCTTCGTGATGCGCGTCAGCAGCCGGGACACCTGCATCTGGGACACGCCCAGTTCGGCGCCGATCTGCGACTGCGTCATCTCCGCGCCGTACCGCATGCTCAGGATCTGCCTGTCGCGCTCGTCGAGCTCGTCGATGAGCGGCTTCAGCGCCTGGACGTTCTCCACGATCTCCAGGTCGGCGTCGGTGTCACCGAGCCGGTCGGCGAGGGTCTGCGAACCGGAGTCCGCACCGTCGTCGAGCGGGATGTCGATGGAACCGGCCGTGTAGCCGTTGGCGGCGACCAGGCCCTCGACGATCTCCTCCTCCTCCATGTCGAGGTAGGCGGCGAGCTCGGAGGTGGTGGGCGCACGGTCGAACTGCTGGAACAGCACGTCGGACGCCTTCGCGAGGTCTATCCGCAGCTCCTGCAGCCGGCGCGGCACGTGCACCGACCAGCTGGTGTCCCGGAAGAACCGCTTGATCTCACCGACGATGCACGGCATGGCGAAGGTCGCGAACTCGACCTCGCGGGTCAGCTCGAACCGGTCGATGGCCTTGATCAGACCGATCGTGCCGACCTGGACGATGTCTTCCATCTGGTCGGCGCGGTTGCGGAAGCGGGTGGCCGCGTACTTCACGAGCGCCAGGTTGAGCTCGATCAGGGTGTTGCGGGCGTACTGGTACTCGTGCGTGCCCTCCTCAAGGACGGCGAGCCTGGCGAAGAAAAGCTTCGACAGCTCCCGGGCGTCCTTCGGGGCTACCTCCGCCGGATTCTCCACATACGGAAGTACCTGCTCCGTGGGCACGGTCGCGGTGTCTTCCGTCATGGTTCCAGTCGGGACTGCGGTCGCCATGGACACGGTGTCCTCCCCTTCATCGGTGTATCAGCGCAAGGGCGCGTGTACCCGAAGGCAGGCTTGCCATTCGCGTTCACCCCCTGCGAATTTATTCAACACCACCTTCGCATCCCGGATTTACACCATCTCCCCCCGCCAACCCGTCCGAAACCCCCACCGCGGCCTACTGTCCCTCGTCCGGAACGAGCCCCGCCTCGTACGCGAGGATTGCCGCCTGCACCCTGTTCCGGAAGTCGAGCCGGGCCAGGATCTGGCTGACGTACGCCTTCACCGTCCCCTCGACGACATGCAGCCGGCGGGCGATCTCGGCGTTGGAGAGGCCCGCACCGAGCAGGGCGAGCACGTCGCGCTCCCGCGCGGTGAGCGCCTCGACCCTGGCGCGGGCACCGGCCTGCTTGCCCAACTGCCCGGTGCCCAGATGGGTGATGACGCGCCGGGCGACGCTCGGCGAGAGGTACGCGCCGCCCTCGGCGACGGCCTGGACCCCGGCGATCAGTTCACGCGGGTCCCCCGACTTGAGGACGAACCCGGCGGCCCCCGAACCGAGCGCGCTCGCGATGTACTCGTCCTCGGAGAAGGTCGTCAGCATCATGACCGCCGCCTGCGGCAGCACCCGGCGAAGTTCCCGGGCCGCGTCCAGCCCGTCGAGCCGGGGCATCCGGATGTCGAGGAGACAGATGTCCGGCCGGTGGCTGAGGGCCAGTTCGACCGCCTCGTGACCGTCCCCGGCCTCGGCGACGATCTCGATGTCGTCCGCGGCCGAGAGGATGGCCCGCACCCCGGCCCTGATCATCACCTCGTCGTCCGCCAGCAGTACCCGTATCACTCGCGCTCCCCCCAGCCCCGGCCGAACCACCGCCGCAGGCTAACGCAACGGGCCCGCGGCCCCAGGAGGGGGGCCACGGGCCCGTTCAGGGACGCGGGAACGGCACGACAAGCAGCCCGGTTCCTACGGGCGACGGCACTACAAGCAGCCCGGTTGCTACGGGCGACGGCACGAAAAGCATCCCAGGGGCCACGGGCGACGGCACGACAAGCAGCCCAGCGGCTACGGGCCGGCGGCACGACCAGCAACCCAGGGGCTACCGGCTGCGGACCGGCCCCGGTCCGTCCCCGCGACCGACGGTCAGCTCCAGCTGGCGTGCAGCGGCTTGCCCTCCGCGTACCCGGCCGCGCTCTGCACCCCGACGATCGCCTTCTGCGCGAACTCCTCAAGCGAGGCCGCCCCCGCGTAGGTGCAGGACGAACGCACTCCGGCGACGATCGAGTCGATCAGGTCCTCGACGCCCGGACGGGACGGGTCGAGGAACATCCGCGAGGTGGAGATGCCCTCCTCGAAGAGCGCCTTGCGGGCACGGTCGTAGGAGGACTCCTCGCTGGTGCGGTTCTTGACCGCACGGGCGGAGGCCATGCCGAAGGACTCCTTGTACCAGCGGCCGTCGGCCGACTGCTGGAGGTCGCCGGGGGACTCGTAGGTACCGGCGAACCAGGAACCGATCATGACGTTCGACGCCCCGGCCGCGAGCGCCATGGCCACGTCGCGCGGGTGCCGGACACCGCCGTCGGCCCAGACGTGCTTGCCGTGCTTCTTGGCCTCGGCGGCGCACTCCATCACGGCGGAGAACTGCGGGCGGCCGACGCCGGTCATCATGCGGGTGGTGCACATGGCGCCGGGACCCACGCCGACCTTGATGATGTCGGCACCGGCCTCGATGAGGTCGCGCACGCCCTCGGCGGCGACGATGTTGCCCGCGACGATCGGGACCTGCGGGTCGAGCGCACGCACGGCCTTGACCGCGGTGATCATCGATTCCTGGTGGCCGTGCGCGGTGTCCACGACGAGCGTGTCGACGCCCGCGTCGAGGAGCTGCTTGGCCTTGCCCGCGACGTCGCCGTTGATGCCGACGGCCGCGGCGATGCGCAGCTTGCCGTTGGCGTCGGTGGCGGGGGTGTAGAGGGTCGCGCGCAGGGCGCCCTTGCGGGTGAGGATGCCGGCCAGGCGGCCGTCCTTGTCCACGGCGGGGGCGTAGCGGCGGTTGGCACCGTCGAGCTTGTTGAACGCCTCGCGCGGGTCGATGTCCGCGTCCAGCAGGACGAGGTCCTTGGACATGACCTCGGAGAGCTGGGTGAAGCGGTCGACCCCGGTCAGGTCCTGGTCGGTGACGACGCCGATCGGCCTCTGGTCGGCGTCGACGACGACGCCCGCGTTGTGCGCCCGCTTGGGCAGCAGGGAGAGCGCGTCGGCGACAGTCTGGGTCGGGGCCAGCACGATCGGCGTGTCGAGGACGAGGTGCCGGGTCTTCACCCAGGAGACGACCTCGGTGACGACCTCGATCGGGATGTCCTGCGGGATGACGACGAGACCGCCGCGGCGGGCCAGCGTCTCCGCCATGCGGCGGCCGGCGATCGCGGTCATGTTGGCGACGACCAGCGGGATCGTGGTGCCGGTGCCGTCGGGGGCGGAGAGGTCGACACCCTGGCGGGAACCGACCGCGGAGCGGCTCGGCACCATGAAGACGTCGTCGTACGTGAGGTCGTACGGCGGCTTGAGATCATTGAGGAAACGCACGCGCGGAACATCCAGTCGTTCGGTGTTGGCCCCGGGGCATTTCAGCCCGGGGGAAAACGCACGTACTTGATTCTCCCACGACTGCCCGCATTCGCGCGCCGGGCCGATCCTCCAGGCCGGACGTCGTGGCCATGGTCGATGCTCCAAACCGGCCGCGCCGACGCCCCCGGCACGGCCCTCCGGCGCCTCTGGCAGGGCCCCACCTGGGCCCCCGGCACGGAAAAGGGGCGCACGGCATCACACCACGCGCCCCCCTTGTCCGTACGGGTACTCCCCGCCGGCCGTCCGGATCAGTCGTCCGGGTCCGCCCGGTCCAGCGCGGGACGCGGCGGCGGCCCGCCCGCGTGCAGGAGGTAGTCGGCCGCTGCGGTGTCCGTGACCAGGCTCGTCACCAGGCCGGAGCGGAGCACCGCGTCGATCGCCGCGGCCTTGCGCAGCCCGCCGGCGATGGCGACGACTTCGGGTATGCGGCGCAGCCGGTCCGCCTCGACGGTGATGCAGCGCTCGCCGAGGTCACGGCCGACCCTGCGGCCCTCCGCGTCGAAGAGGTGCGCCGAGGTCTCGGCGGCGACGCCGAGCGAGGCGTAGTGCGACCGCTCCTCGTCGGTGAGCATGTCGTGGACCGTGGAGATGCCCCGCTCCCACGAGCCGATGGACACGCACGCGACCGTCACCTTGTCGAAGTACTCGAAGGCGCGGGCGATCCCTGTCTGGTTGCGCAGCGCGGCAGCCGTCGCCGGGTCGGGCAGCAGCATGGGCGCGTAGATCGGGTGGGCCTCGCCGCCGGAGACCTGGGCGGCCCGCCGGACGGCCTCCACCGAGCCGCGTTCCGCCGTGCCCGCGTCGTACACACCCGTCAACTGCACGACCGTGCACGGCGGGAGGTGGTGCAGGGCGGCGGCCATGTGGATCGTCGACCGGCCCCAGGCCAGGCCCAGCACATCGCCCTCGTTGACCAGTTCGCCGAGCAGGTCGGCGGCGACCTCTCCCAGGTTCTCCGGGTCGGGGGCGTCGTCGGCGGCGTCCGCGGGGGACTCGACGACGACCGCATGGCGCAGGCCGTACCGGGCGCGCAGGGCGTCGGAGCGCTCCGCGTCCAGTTCGGCGGGGACGCGGATCTCGATCCGGACGAGATCACGTTCGAGGGCGGTCTCCAGGACCCGGGCCACCTTGAAGCGGCTGACGCCGAACTCCTCGGCGATCTGGATCTTGGATTTGCCCTCAAGGTAGAAACGGCGGGCCATGGCCGCCGCCTGAACCAGCTCAGCGGGTCCCATCCGCATGGCCGACCGGCCCGCTGACATCGCAGACACCGCGATCTCCTTAACCTTGGTTCACTTTCACACAATGGTTCGTCGTTCATCCTGTCAGATGTGACGGACCTTGATCAGCCCTGTGGGCCCACGTTCATTTTGCCGTCTTGTTACCGTGGCCGTACCGCTGCTGCGCCACCGCTCTCCGGGTGTCAGTGCGCGCAGGCCCACGACGCCTTGGCCGTGGTCTCGTCCGCCTGGTGGCGCAGCATACGCACGGCGGCGGCGGGGTCGTCGGTGTTGTAGACGGCGGACCCCGCGACGAAGACGTCGGCGCCCGCGTCGGCGCACCGCTCGATGGTGCTCGCGGAGACCCCGCCGTCCACCTGGAGCCAGAGCTCCAGTCCGTGCTTGGCGATCAGCTGCCGGGTACGACGGATCTTCGGCAGCATGATGTCGAGGAACGACTGCCCGCCGAATCCGGGCTCGACCGTCATGATCAGCAGCATGTCGAGCTCGGGGAGCAGGTCCTCGTACGGCTCGACGGGCGTGGCCGGCTTGAGCGCCATGGAGGCGCGGGCGCCCTTGGCACGGATCTCACGTGCGGTACGCACCGGGGCGGCGGCGGCCTCGGCGTGGAAGGTCACGGAACCCGCGCCCGCCTCGACGTACTGCGGCGCCCAGCGGTCCGGGTCCTCGATCATGAGGTGGCAGTCCAGCGGAATGTCCGTGGCCCTGCTCAGCGACTCCACGATCGGCACACCGAGGGTGAGGTTGGGCACGAAGTGGTTGTCCATGACGTCGACATGGAGCCAGTCGGCGCCTTCGACGGCCCTTGCCTCGTCGGCGAGCCGGGCGAAGTCGGCGGACAGGATGCTGGGGTTGATCTGGGCTGCCATGCCCCCAAGACTGCCATGCCCGCGGAACCCCCAGCCCTGCCAACCCCGTATTCACCGACCGGCCCGACCTCCGTGCCCGGCCTCCGCGCCCGGCCTCCGCCGTCCGGCCTCCGCGTCCGAGGCCGGACGGCGGAGCCGGACCGCGGGGTCCTCAGCCCACCCGACGCAGAATCGCCAGATACATCGCGTCCGTCCCGTGCACATGCGGCCACAGCTGCACGTCCGGTCCTTCGCCCAGCGCCGAGACCCCCGGCATCAGCGGGCGCGCGTCCACCCACTCCACCTCGAACGGCTCGTTGCCCGCGCCCTTGCCCTTGATGACGTCGTCCACGACGGTCCGCGTCTCGGCGAGGTGCGGCGAGCAGGTCGCGTACCCCACGACTCCCCCGACCCGTACCGCCTTCAACGCCTCCCGCAGCAGCCCGCGCTGGAGCGGGGCGAACCCCTCCAGGTCCTCAGGCCGGCGCCGCCACCGCGACTCGGGACGCCGGCGCAGCGCGCCGAGCCCCGAGCACGGGACGTCCATCAGCACCCGGTCGAAGGTGCCGGGCCGCCACGGCGGACGGGTGCCGTCGGCCGTGACGACCTGATAGGGCCCCGGGTTGCCGGCGAGCGCCTGCTCGACGAGACGGGCCCGGTGCGGCTGCTTCTCCGAGGCCAGCAGCGCCGCGCCCCGCTCGGAGGCGAGGGCCGCGAGCAGTGCGGCCTTGCCGCCGGGTCCCGCGCAGCCGTCCAGCCACCGCTTGTCGGGGCCCTCCACGGGGGCGTTGGCCAGAGCTACCGCCACGAGCTGGCTGCCCTCGTCCTGGACGCCGGCGCGTCCGTCCCGTACCGCTTCCAGCGCGCCCGGCTCGCCACCCTCGGCCATCCGTACCGCGTACGGCGACCAGCGGCCCGGCAGGGCGGAGTCCTCGCCGAGCCTGTCGAGGAGTTCCTCGGGGGTGGACCGGCCGGGCCGGGCTACTAGGGTCACCTCGGGCCGCTCGTTGTCGGCCTCCAGGAGGTCCTCAAGTCCGCCACGGCCACCGCCCAGCGCGTCCCACAGCGCGGAGACGATCCAGCGCGGGTGCGAGTGCACGACGGCGAGATGCTGTTCGGCGTCGTCCTCGTACGGCGGTGCCACCTGCTCCACCCAGGCTTCCAGGTCCTGCTTGGAGATCTTGCGGAGCACCGCGTTGACGAACTTCGCCCGTCCCTCACCGAGCACCACCCGGGCCAGCTCCACGCTCGCCGAGACGGCGGCGTGGGTGGGGATGCGGGTGCCGAGCAGTTGGTGCGCGCCGAGGGCGAGGACGTCGAGGACGGGTGGGTCGACCTCGCGCAGCGGCCGGTCGATGCAGGCCGCGATGATCGAGTCGTACGTACCCTGCCTGCGCAGCGTGCCGTAGACGAGCTCGGTGGCGAGCGCCGCGTCGCGCCCGTCGAAGCCCTCGTTCTTCTCCCTGGCCTTCTTCAGCAGCGGCGGCAGCACCAGGTTCGCGTACGCGTCCCGTTCGTCGACGGCGCGCAGCGCCTCGAAGGCGAGGAAGCGGACAGGGTCCTTCTGGGGCTTGCGGTGCGGCTTGTACGGCCCCCGCGCGGGACGGCTCTGTCGGGGCTTCTGGTCGCTCACAAGGTGCTCCGCTTATCGAAAGGGTCGAACCCCCTCAGCCTACTTCCGCCTTGGCCAGGACCTCTCCCGGGGCGATGCGCACGCCCCTCGCCCAGTCGGCGGCGCGCATCGGCTTCTTGCCCTGCGGCTGCACCCAGAGCAGCTCCACGGCGTGCGAGCCGGTGCCCACGTGCACGTGGTTCTTGCCCGCGGACAGCTCGCCGGGGGCCAGGTCCGTGCGGTCCTGGGCCGGCGCCGTCTGCACCAGTTTCAGCCGCTCGCCGCGGAAGACGGTCCAGGCGCCCGGCGCGGGGGTGCAGCCGCGCACGACACGGTCGACCCGCAACGCGGGGGCGTGCCAGTCGACCTGTGCGTCCTCCACGGTGATCTTCGGGGCGAGGCTGACCCCGTCCTCGGGCTGCGGCACGGGCTTCAGCGACCCGTCCTCGATGCCGTCCATGGTGGCCACGAGCAGCCCCGACCCCGCGAAGGCGAGCCGGGTCAGCAGGTCACCGCTGGTGTCCGTGGCACGCACGTCCTCCGTGACCACCCCGTACACCGGCCCCGAGTCCAGGCCCTGTTCGATCTGGAAGGTCGACGCACCGGTCACCTCGTCGCCGGCCATCACCGAGTGCTGCACGGGAGCCGCGCCGCGCCACGCGGGCAGCAGCGAGAAGTGCAGGTTGACCCATCCGTGGGCGGGGATCTCCAGGGCCGACTTCGGCAGCAGCGCTCCGTACGCCACGACCGGGCAGCAGTCGGGGCCGATCTCCCGCAGCCGGGCCTGGAACTCCTCGTCGCGCGGCTTCACCGGCTTGAGCACCTCGATCCCCGCCTCCTCGGCCCGGTCGGCCACGGGGCTGGCGACGAGGCGGCGGCCACGGCCCGCGGGAGCGTCGGGGCGGGTCACGACGGCCACGACCTCGTGCCGGGAGGCGATCAGGGCGTCCAGTGCGGGAACGGCGACCTCGGGGGTGCCGGCGAAGACGAGCTTCATGGATGTACGAGCCTCTCGGTCGGCGATCGGGCAGCGTCGGCGATCGGGGCGCCACCGGCCCGGTCGGGGCAGCGCACCAGTCTATGGGCGATGCCCGGGGCCTGCCCCAGGGGGCGTACGCACGTCCGTGCGCCCCGCGCATATGCGGACACGCCCCTGGAGCGTGACCACAACACCGGGTGGCGCGTTGGTCAAAAGAGATTGACCGAACCGGGTCGCCAACCTGACGGCCCCGTCCTTCTTCGTCCTTCTTCACTCAACGCCGGTTCGAGAGGCTTTTTCATGGCCGACCACGCAACCCATGACGCCCAAGCGCGGGCCAGCCTGCACCTGTTGGTACGGGACATCGAGCGGGTCCGCCGGCAGGTGGACGCGCTGCGTACCCTCACCGCCCAGCTGGGCAACGTCTATCGCCCGCGCCGCTCGGGTCCCTCCACGGGCTTCGTCGTGTACGGGCGGGCCCCCGCCCCTACCGTCCGCCTCGCCCAGGAACTGCGGGACAGCGTCGAGACCCTGGTGACCGCTGCCGTGGACTTCGACCGTTCGCTCGGTTTCTCGTGGGACGCGGTGGGTTCGGCGCTCGGAGTCACCAAGCAGGCGGTGCACCGCCGTTACGGCGCACGCCGGGCGACGGCGCCGTCCGCGAACGGTACCGCCACCGACCCGGGCGGCACGGAATCCGGCCCCGCCCAGTCCGGGCCGACCGGCACCCTGGGCTCGCTCACCCCCAACCCCACCCCCGCCGCAGCATCCGCCTCCGCGCATGCCTCCGCCTCTGCCTCCGCCGCAACGAACGCCGCCGCCCCGGCGAACGGCTCCACCACCCCCGTCGGCTCCCCCGGCCCCGGCACCCCCGGCAGTCCCGTTGGCGCCCCCGCCACCCCGGCCGCCCCCGGCTCCACCGCGACCGCCACGGTCCCCGCCACGACGCGCACCCTGCCGGGGAACCTCCCCGCGGTCCCCGCCGCCCGCTCCATGCCGCCCCAACCGACGGCCGGCAGCCAGTCCCTCCGCGAAGAGCCCCGCCCCGCCCCCTTCCCCGGCCCCCGCAACGGCTGACCCACCCCGGTGCCCCCTTCCCCCGCTGGGGCCCCCGGGCGGGGGCACCCCGGCGGGGGAAGGGGAACAAGCAGCGGGTGCAGAAGCCAGCGAACTCACCCGATGTCCGGTGGATCCACCCGGATCCGCACCCCCTCGCCCGTCCCGCCGCTCGCGCCGCGCGCCATCCGGGCCGCCTGCGCCACCTTCAGTGCCGCGGCCAGCGCCGCTCCCCGTCCCGGCGGTACCCGTACCAGCGCGCGCTCCCACTGCTCACCCATCGGCGGATCCTGGGCCCGCCGCGGGCGGCCCGGGTCGGGCACCGGCAGCGGGATCGGTCCCAACACCTCGGACTGTGCCGGTAGTTCCGCCACCCGCAGGAATTCCGCCACGTCCTCCCCACGACCGCTCACCGCCGCCATCCGGGACACCGGCGGGAAGCCCAGCTCGGCCCGTTCGGCCAGTTCCCGTTGCGCACTGCCCACCGGGTCCCAGCGCACCAGTGCCTGCACGGGCCGCAGCGTCGGCTCGGCGACGATCACCACCGTCCCGCCATCGGCCTGCCCCCGCACCAGCGAGGCCGCCGCGATCCAGCGCCGCAGCGCGTCCTCGCCGGCCCGCAGGTCGGGCCGGCCGAGCATGGCCCAACCGTCGAGCAACAACGCCGCCGCGTACCCGCCGTCGGCCACCGGCTCGGCGCCGGGAGTGCTCACCACCAGCGCGGGCGCCCCCGGTACGACGTCCAGCACATGGTCACGCCCCGAGGTCCGGACCGGCACGGCGGGAAAGGCCCGGCCCAGCTCCTCCGCGGTCCTTCGCGCCCCGACGATCTGTGCGCGCAGCCGGTTGAACCCGCACTCCGCGCAGTGCCAGCCCGTCTCGGTGCGCCCGCACCACCCGCAGTGCAGCTCTCTCGCGTCCGGCGCCTCCAGCGGCCCCGCGCAGTGCCGGCACCTGGCCGGCGTCCGGCACCGCTCACAGGCCAGCCGGGGCACGTACCCCCGGCGCGGCACCTGCACCAGCACCGGCCCGCTCCGCAACCCCTCGCGCACCGTCTGCCATGCCAGGCTCGGCAGCCGTGCGGCCCGCGCCGCCTCGTCCCGCGCGAGCTCCTGGTCCCCCACCGTCCGTACCAGCGGGGCGGCCAGCCGCACCTGCTCGCGGCTCGCGGCCAACGGCCTGGCCCAGCCGCTCTCCACCAGCTGCGCGGCTTCCACCGTGCAGCTCGTGCTCCCCAGCAGGAACGCACACCGGTCCTGGCCGGCCCGCAGTTCCAGCACCTCGCGGGCATGCGGCAGCGGCGCGTGCTGCTCGCTCAGATTGCTGTCCCCGTCGTCCCAGAGCACCACCAGGCCCAGGTCGTGCACCGGGGCGAACATCGCCGACCTCGTCCCCACCACGGCCCGCACCGCCCCGCGCCGCACGGCGAGCCACTCCCGGTACCGCTTCTCAGGCCCCGCGTCGGCGGTCAGCACGGCATGGCGCCCCTCCCCCAGCACCTCGACCAGCGCCCGGTGCACCCGCTCCACGCTCCGCCCGTCGGGCACGACGACGAGCGCCCCGCGGCCGGATGCCAGGGTCGCGGTGACGGCCCGCGCGATCTCCTGCGCCCACAACGGACCCGGCAGGGCGGTCCAGACGGCCCGTGGCGCGCCGCCCTTGGCCAGCGACCCTACGAACGCAGCCCCCTGCTCGTACCGCCCCCAGCTACCCGCCTCCGGCGGAGCCGGCGCGGGGAGCGCGGCAGGGAACTCCTTCTTCTCCGCCCGCGCGTTCCGTGGCGGGATCGCCAGTTGCAGCACGTCCGCGAGGCTGCCCGCGTACCGGTCGGCCACCGCGCGCGCAAGCCCCAGCAGCTCGGGGCTCAGCACCGGCTCGGGCGACACCACCTGGGCCAGCGCGGCCAGCGGCCCCTGGTAATCCGACTCGGCGACCCGCTCCACGAGGAAACCGTCGATCAGGCCGCCGCCCTCACGCCGGCCGTCCCGCACCCGGTGCGCCCCCGCCCCGAACCGCACCCGCACCCGCACCCCCGGCTGGGCGTCCGCGTCCAGTTCCTCGGTCACGGCGTAGTCGAAGTACCGGTCGAGGTGCAGCACGCCCTTGTTGACCATGACCCGCGCCACCGGCAGCTCCTTGGCGAGCGGCGCCCCCCGCCACGTCCGCGGCTTGGCCTTCGGCACCTGCTTCTCGTGCCGCAGGAACTCCCGCATCAGCGCAAGCTGCTCGGGCGGTCCGTCCTGCGGACCGCCCGCCACGCCCTGCCGCTGCTCGTCGTCGCTGCTCACAGCCAAATTCCTACCAGACAGCACTGACAGCCGACGCGCGGCGGCCGCGCGCCCGCACGTGCGGCCCCCGCCGCCGCAGCCGCTCGCGGACACACGGAAAACGCGACGGCCCCGGACCGCCTGAAAAAGCGGTCCGGGGCCGTCGCGCGGTCGGAAACCATGAGCCCGCGCGCCGCGGCACGCGGGCCCGGCACGGTCCGAACGGAGACCTAGAGGCCGGCAGCCTTCTTCAGCGCGTCCACGCGGTCCGTGCGCTCCCACGTGAAGTCGGGCAGCTCACGGCCGAAGTGGCCGTACGCGGCGGTCTGCGCGTAGATCGGGCGCAGCAGGTCCAGGTCACGGATGATCGCGGCCGGACGGAGGTCGAAGACCTCGGCGATGGCGTGCTCGATCTTGTCGGTGTCGACCGTGGCGGTGCCGAAGGTCTCGACGAAGAGACCGACCGGCTCGGCCTTGCCGATCGCGTACGCCACCTGGACCTCGCAGCGGGCCGCGAGACCGGCGGCGACCACGTTCTTGGCGACCCAGCGCATCGCGTACGCGGCCGAGCGGTCCACCTTGGACGGGTCCTTGCCCGAGAAGGCGCCACCGCCGTGCCGGGCCATGCCGCCGTACGTGTCGATGATGATCTTGCGACCGGTGAGGCCGGCGTCGCCCATCGGGCCGCCGATCTCGAAGCGTCCGGTCGGGTTGACCAGCAGGCGGTAGCCCTCGGTGTCGAGCTTGATGCCGTCCTCGACGAGCTGCTTGAGGACGTGCTCCACGACGAACTCGCGGATGTCCGGGGCGAGGAGCGACTCCAGGTCGATGTCGCTCGCGTGCTGCGAGGAGACGACGACCGTGTCGAGGCGGACGGCCTTGTCACCGTCGTACTCGATGGTGACCTGGGTCTTGCCGTCCGGGCGCAGGTACGGGATGGTCCCGTTCTTGCGGACCTCGGACAGGCGGCGCGACAGGCGGTGCGCGAGGTGGATCGGGAGCGGCATCAGCTCCGGGGTCTCGTCGCACGCGTAGCCGAACATCAGGCCCTGGTCGCCCGCGCCCTGCTTGTCGAGCTCGTCCTCATCGCCCTCGACCCGCTTCTCGTACGCGGTGTCGACGCCCTGCGCGATGTCCGGGGACTGCGCGCCGATGGACACCGACACGCCGCACGAGGCGCCGTCGAAGCCCTTCTTCGAGGAGTCGTAGCCGATGTCGAGGATCTTCTCGCGCACGAGCTGTGCGATCGGCGCGTACGCCTTCGTGGTGACCTCACCAGCGACGTGGACCAGACCCGTCGTGATCAGGGTCTCCACGGCGACCCGGGACGTCGGGTCCTCCCGCAGGAGCGCGTCGAGAATCGTGTCGCTGATCTGGTCAGCGATCTTGTCGGGGTGGCCCTCGGTCACAGACTCCGAGGTGAAGAGACGACGGGACACAACGCTCCCTGGGGTTGCAGCGGCTGCTGGCTGATCATTGGTGGACCGGCCGGGAGCTGCGCCCGGCATCGATCCGCCTCCACTTTATCGGTCGCTCTTGCCTGTTGGACCACGTGTCTCACCGAATCGCACTTGTGTGATCCGCGGCACTGCGCCGTGCGGGAGCCAGAAGGGCGGAGTCAGGGGGGCAGTGATCCTTTTCATGGCGCCTCCCGGCCCGGAGGACACCGGCAAAACTAGGGAAACACCCGGAAACGCCAGGACGGACGGCCGGGGTGTCCGAACACGCACGCGCGGCGGACTGCGGCCCGCCCTATCCGGAGAGCCCCTGGCGGGGCAGGCGGGGGACGGTCAGGTCCCACACGACGTCGGCGAGGCTCTCCTTGGGCCCGTACGGCACCGCGGTCTCCGCCCCGTCCGCGGCGAGCACGACCGCCTCGTTCTCCTCCGAGCCGAAGGTCTTGCGCTCGCCCACCTCGTTGACGACGAGCAGGTCACAGCCCTTGCGCCGGAGCTTCTTGCGGCCGTTGGCGAGCACGTCGTCGGTCTCGGCCGCGAATCCCACGACGACCTGGCCGGGGCGCAGCCGCTGCCCCGTCCCCGCTCCGGCCACCTCGGCGAGGATGTCCGGGTTGCGGACCAGGGTGAGGGGCGCGGGCTCCTCGCCGTCCTGCTTCTTGATCTTCCCTGTGGCGTACGTCCCGGGGCGGAAGTCCGCGACGGCTGCGGCCATCACCACCGCGTCCGCGTCGGCGGCGGCCTTCAGGACCGCTTCCCGCAGCTGCTCGGCCGTGCCGACCCGTACGACGTCGGCGCCCGCCGGGTCGGGCAGTCCCGTGTTGGCCTCGATGAGCGTGACCCGGGCGCCGCGGGCGAGCGCGGTGCGCGCGAGGGCGTAGCCCTGCTTGCCCGAGGAGCGGTTGCCCAGGTAGCGGACCGGGTCCAGCGGCTCACGGGTGCCGCCCGCGCTGATGACGACGTGGCGGCCCGCGAGGTCGGGCTCGGCGATTCCGCGCGCGAGGACGCGCCGACAGGTCTCGAAGATCTCGACGGGGTCGGGGAAGCGGCCCTTGCCCGTGTCGACGCCGGTGAGCCGGCCGACGGCGGGTTCCAGGACGACGGCGCCGCGGCGGCGGAGCGTCGCCACGTTCTCCTGGGTGGCCGGGTGCTCCCACATCTCGGTGTGCATCGCGGGGGCGAAGAGCACCGGGCAGCGGGCGGTGAGGAGCGTGTTGGTGAGCAGGTCGTCGGCCAGGCCGTGCGCCGCCTTGGCGAGCATGTCCGCGGTGGCCGGGGCGACGACGACGAGGTCGGCGTGCTGCCCGATGCGGACGTGCGGGACCTCGTGGACGGAGTCCCAGACCTCGGTCGAGACCGGGTTCCCGGACAGCGCCGACCAGGTGGCGGCGCCCACGAAGTGCAGCGACGCCTCGGTCGGTACGACCCGTACGTCATGGCCGGACTCGGTGAGCCGGCGCAGCAGCTCACACGCCTTGTAGGCGGCGATGCCCCCGCTGACTCCCAGGACGACCTTCGGCTTCTCCACGGTTTCGGCTCCCCGCGCTCATCGGATTCGTACACGACCCATCGCACCCATCACACACCACAGGCCCGGCGGACGGGCCGCCGGGCCTGTGACGAAGTTACTGGTGCTACCGCTCGGTGCTACTGGCTACTGCGCCGGGCCCTCGATGGCCTCCGACGTCAGCAGACCCGCGTTGATCTCACGCAGGGCGATCGAGAGCGGCTTCTCGTGGACGTGGGTGTCCACCAGCGGACCGACGTACTCCAGCAGGCCTTCGCCGAGCTGGGAGTAGTACGCGTTGATCTGACGCGCGCGCTTGGCCGCGTAGATCACGAGGCTGTACTTCGAGTCCGTGGCCTCGAGCAGCTCATCGATCGGCGGGTTGATGATGCCCTCGGGCGTGGTGATGGAAGAGGACACGCTCTACCTTCCGAAAACTTCCGGGATACCCGGCTTCCCGGAGGACCGGTCTTCTGGGACGCCCGAAAAAATGGACAAAGATCAAACAACTTCCATCAAGGCTAGCAGCTCACGCGCCACGTCCTCGACGGAGGTGTTGACAAGGGTGGTGTCGAACTCGGCCTCGGCGGCGAGTTCGATCTTGGCGGCGGCCAGTCGCCGCTCGATGACCTCCGGCGACTCGGTGCCGCGGCCGGTGAGCCGGCGGACCAGCTCGTCCCAGCTCGGCGGGGCGAGGAAGACCAGCTGGGAGTCGGCCATCGACTCCTTGACCTGGCGCGCGCCCTGCAGGTCGATCTCCAGGAGCACGGGCTCGCCCGCCTCCAGGCGCTCGTTGACCGCCTTGCGCGGGGAGCCGTAGCGGTTGCCCGCGAACTCGGCCCACTCCAGCAGCTCGCCGTTGGCGATCAGCTTGTCGAACTCCTCGTCGGTGACGAAGAAGTACTGGACACCGTGCCGTTCGCCGGGGCGCGGCTTGCGGGTGGTGGCCGAGACGGAGAGCCAGACCTCGGGGTGGACCTTGCGCATGTGCGACACAACCGTGCTCTTGCCGACCCCTGAGGGGCCGGAGAGCACGGTCAGCCGCGGACGTACGTCCGGGGGTGCGGGGGACGTCCCCCGGGATGTTGCAGCCATGGAGCGATTATTCCAGCTGTCCGGGAGTGCCCGGAACGCCGGTCGTCCGGCGGAGGCGCTCAGGCAGCGCTGCCACCGAATTCACGCTCCAGGGATGCGATCTGGTTGGAGCCGAGACCGCGCACCCGCCGGCTCTCGGAGATGCCGAGCCGCTCCATGATCTGCTTGGCGCGGACCTTGCCCACACCGGGCAGGGATTCCAGGAGGGCGGAGACCTTCATCTTCCCGATGACGTCGTTCTCCTGGCCCTGCTTGATGACCTCGTGGAGGGAAGCGCCGGAGTGCTTGAGTCGATTCTTGACCTCGGCCCGCTCCCGGCGAGCCGCGGCGGCCTTTTCGAGCGCGGCTGCGCGCTGTTCAGGGGTAAGGGGCGGAAGAGCCACGCCTACGTCACCTCGGATGTCGAACTGTCGGATACGGACCGGTGAGGAGCTAGTAACCCCGCACTCGGTGAGCAAACACACGGTGGAGCTGTGCGTTTGCTCTCGTCGGAGACTAGCGGGGATGGCCGCTCCCGTCAGTGAGAACGGACTAAAAGTCCTGGTCAGCCTCAGACGACCGGGACATATAGCCCATAACACCCGGGTTTTGGGTAAGGAATTCGTCAACACCGCGCCCCGGACGTTCCCGTCAGGGTGTTCACACCCCCGAAACGGCCTCGCGCACCTCGTCCGCGAAGCGCCGGGCGGAGTCCCTCAGTCCGTTCAGGTCCGGACCGTGCCGCAGTACGCCGCGGCTCACACTCGGCACGACATTGGCGACCGAGGGGCCGAAGACCCCGGGGAGGTCGGCGGGGGTCGCGCCCTGGGCCCCGATGCCGGGCGCGAGCAGCGGGCCGTTGATCGCGAGGTTCGCGTCCGCGTCGCCCAGCGTCGCGCCGACCACCGCGCCGACGGAACCCAGCGGGTCGGCGCCCGCGTTCTCGGCCGCCATGTGGTCGAGCATCAGCTGGGCGAGGGAGCGCCCGTCTGCCGCCGTGGCGCGCTGGACCTCGGCGCCCTCCGGGTTGGAGGTGAGGGCGAGGACGAAGACGCCCGCGCCGTTCTCCTTCGCCAGGTCGAGCGCGGGGCGCAGCGAGCCGAAGCCGAGGTAGGGCGAGACGGTGACCGCGTCCGAGAACAGCGGGGAGGCCGGGTCCAGATAGGTGGCGGCGTACGCGCCCATGGTCGAGCCGATGTCGCCGCGCTTGGCGTCCATCAGGACCAGGGCGCCGGCGGCCCGGGACTCCTCGACGGCCTTTTCCAGTACGGCGATCCCGCGCGAGCCGAAGCGCTCGAAGAACGCGGACTGCGGCTTGAGGACGGCGACCCGGTCCGCGAGGGCCTCGACGACGGTGCGGGTGAAGGTCTCCAGTCCCTTGATGTCGTCGTCCAGGCCCCAGGCGTGCAGCAGCGAGGCGTGCGGGTCGATGCCGACGCAGAGCGGACCGCGGGTGTCCATGGCCGTACGGAGTCGGGTGCCGAAGGGGGTCACGGTCATGCGGCGGCCTTCCTGGTGCCGGCGCCGACCGCGTCGGCGAGGGTCTTGTACGGGCTGTTGGCCAGGCGCGCGGCCAGGCCCTTGTGGATCGCGCGGGCGTAGCAGGGGCCCTCGTAGATGAAGGCGCTGTAGCCCTGCACCAGCGTCGCGCCCGCGAGGATGCGCTGCCAGGCGTCCTCGGCGTTCTCGATGCCGCCCACCCCGACCAGGGTGAGCTCGTCGCCCACGCGGGCGTACAGGCGGCGCAGGACCTCCAGGGAGCGCTCCTTGACGGGGGCGCCGGAGAGGCCGCCGGTCTCCTGGTACAGCTCGGGCGAGGACTTCAGGCCCAGGCTCTCGCGGGCGATCGTGGTGTTGGTGGCGATGATGCCGTCGAGGCCGAGCTCCAGGGCCAGGTCGGCGACGGCGTCGACGTCCTCGTCCGCGAGGTCGGGGGCGATCTTGACCAGGAGCGGCACGCGGCGGCCGGTGACGGTGCGGTCGGCCGCCTCCCGTACGGCCGTGAGCAGCGGCCGCAGCGACTCGGTGGCCTGGAGGTTGCGCAGGCCCGGGGTGTTCGGGGAGGACACGTTGACGACGAGGTAGTCCGCGTGGGCGGCGAGGCGCTCGGTGGAGGTGACGTAGTCGCCCACCGCGTCCTCCTCGGCGACCACCTTGGTCTTGCCGATGTTGACGCCGACCGTCGCCCTGAAGACGGGGTTACGGGCCGCCAGGCGGGCCGCGACGGCCTGGGAGCCCTCGTTGTTGAAGCCCATCCGGTTGATGAGCGCACGGTCCTCGACCAGGCGGAAGAGGCGCTTCTTCGGGTTGCCAGGCTGCGGCCTGGCGGTGACGGTGCCGATCTCGACGTGGTCGAAGCCGAGCATCGTCATGCCGTCGACGGCGACGGCGTTCTTGTCGAAGCCTGCGGCGAGGCCGAAGGGCCCGTGCATGCGCAGGCCGAGGGCCTCGGTGCGCAGTTCCTTGTACCGGGGCGCGAGGGCTGCCGCGACGAAGGTGCGCAGGACGGGAACGCGGGCGGCCAGCCGGATCCAGCGGAAGGCCAGGTGGTGGGCCTGCTCGGGGTCCATCCGCTTGAAGACGAGCTGGAAGAAGAACTTGTACATGGGTGCCTTCGGAAGTCTGGGAGGGGCGGTCTCGCGAAGAGGGGGACACCGGATGTTTCCGGTGTCCCCCTCGGTGGCCGCTAGTCCTCGCGGGCCGCGGTCAGATGTTCCGCGTGTTCCTGGAGTGAGCGGACCCCCACGTCACCGCGGTTGAGCGCGTCGATGCCCTGCACGGCGGCGGCGAGCGCCTGCACCGTGGTGAGGCAGGGCACGGACCGGGCCACGGCGGCCGTACGGATCTCGTAGCCGTCGAGCCGGCCGCCCGTGCCGTACGGGGTGTTGATGATGAGGTCGACCTCACCGTCGTGGATGAGCTGGACGATGGTCTTCTCACCGTTCGGGCCCTCGCCCTCCGACTGCTTGCGCACGACGGTGGCGTTGATGCCGTTGCGCTTGAGGACCTCGGCGGTGCCGGAGGTGGCGAGCAGCTCGAAGCCGTGGGCGACGAGCTCGCGGGCCGGGAAGATCATCGAGCGCTTGTCGCGGTTGGCGACCGAGATGAAGGTGCGGCCCTTCGTCGGCAGCGGACCGTACGCCCCGGCCTGCGACTTGGCGTACGCCGTGCCGAAGACCGAGTCGATGCCCATGACTTCGCCGGTGGAGCGCATCTCCGGGCCGAGCACGGTGTCGACGCCGCGTCCGTGCATGTCGCGGAAGCGGCTCCACGGCATCACGGCCTCCTTGACGGAGATCGGCGCGTCCTGCGGCAGCGTGCCGCCGTCGCCGGTGGCCGGGAGCATGCCCTCGGCGCGCAGTTCGGCGACGGTTGCGCCCAGCGAGATGCGGGCGGCGGCCTTGGCGAGCGGCACCGCGGTCGCCTTCGAGGTGAAGGGGACGGTGCGCGAGGCGCGCGGGTTGGCTTCGAGGACGTAGAGGATGTCCCCGGCCAGGGCGAACTGGATGTTGATGAGTCCGCGTACGCCGACGCCCTTGGCGATGGCCTCGGTCGAGATCCGCAGGCGCTTGATGTCGTGGCCGCCGAGGGTGATCGGGGGCAGCGCGCAGGCGGAGTCGCCGGAGTGGATGCCGGCTTCCTCGATGTGTTCCATGACGCCGCCGAGGTAGAGCTCGGTGCCGTCGTAGAGGGCGTCGACGTCGATCTCGATCGCGTCGTCGAGGAAGCGGTCGACCAGGACCGGCCGCGAGGGGCTGATCTCGGTGGACTCCTCGATGTAGGAGGACAGGCGGGTCTCGTCGTAGACGATCTCCATGCCGCGTCCGCCGAGCACGTACGACGGGCGGACGAGGACGGGGTAGCCGATCTCGTCGGCGATGGCCTTGGCCTCGGCGAAGGTGGTGGCCGTGCCGTGCTTGGGGGCGGGCAGGCCGGCCTCGGCGAGCACCCGGCCGAACGCGCCGCGGTCCTCGGCGGCGTGGATGGCCTCGGGCGGGGTGCCGACGACGGGCACGCCGTTGTCCTTGAGCGCCTGGGCGAGACCGAGGGGGGTCTGGCCGCCGAGCTGGACGATGACACCGGCGATCGGGCCCGCGAGCGACTCGGCGTGCACGATCTCCAGCACGTCTTCGAGCGTGAGCGGCTCGAAGTACAGGCGGTCGGAGGTGTCGTAGTCGGTGGAGACCGTCTCCGGGTTGCAGTTGACCATCACGGTCTCGTAGCCCGCGTCGCTGAGCGCGAAGGAGGCGTGGACGCAGGAGTAGTCGAACTCGATGCCCTGGCCGATGCGGTTGGGGCCCGAGCCCAGGATGATCACGGCGGGCTTCTCGCGCGGCGCGACCTCGCTCTCCTCGTCGTACGAGGAGTAGAAGTACGGCGTCTTCGCGGCGAACTCGGCGGCGCAGGTGTCGACCGTCTTGTAGACCGGGCGCACGCCCAGCGCGTGCCGCACCTCGCGCACGACGTCCTCGCGCAGACCGCGGATCTCGGCGATCTGCACGTCGGAGAAGCCGTGCCGCTTCGCCTCCGCGAGCAGTTCGGGGTCGAGCTTGTCGGCCGCCGCGAGCTCGTCCGCGTACTCCTTGATCAGGAACAGCTGGTCGACGAACCAGGGGTCGATCTTCGTGGCGTCGAAGACCTCTTCCTGGGTGGCGCCGGCCCGGATCGCCTGCATGACGGTGTTGATGCGGCCGTCGGTGGGGACCTTGGCGGTTTCGAGCAGTTCCTTCTTGTCGCCGATCTCGCCGACGAAGGTGAACTGGCTGCCCTTCTTCTCCAGGGAGCGCAGCGCCTTGTTGAGGGCCTCGGTGAAGTTGCGGCCGATGGCCATGGCCTCGCCGACCGACTTCATCGTGGTGGTGAGGGTGGCGTCGGCGGCCGGGAACTTCTCGAAGGCGAAGCGCGGGACCTTCACGACGACGTAGTCGAGGGTCGGCTCGAAGGACGCCGGGGTCTTCTCGGTGATGTCGTTGGGGATCTCGTCCAGCGTGTAGCCGACGGCGAGCCTGGCGGCGATCTTGGCGATCGGGAAGCCGGTGGCCTTGGAGGCGAGCGCCGAGGAGCGGGAGACGCGCGGGTTCATCTCGATGACGATGATCCGGCCGTCGGTCGGGTCGATCGCGAACTGGATGTTGCAGCCGCCGGTGTCGACGCCGACCTCACGGATGATCGCGATGCCGATGTCGCGCAGCCGCTGGTACTCGCGGTCGGTGAGCGTCATCGCCGGGGCGACGGTGATGGAGTCGCCGGTGTGAACGCCCATCGGGTCGAAGTTCTCGATGGAGCAGACGACCACGACGTTGTCGGCCTTGTCGCGCATCAGCTCCAGCTCGTACTCCTTCCAGCCGAGGATGGACTCCTCCAGGAGCACCTCGGTGGTCGGGGAGAGCGTGAGGCCCTGGCCCGCGATGCGGCGCAGCTCCTCCTCGTCGTGCGCGAAGCCGGAGCCGGCGCCGCCCATGGTGAAGGAGGGGCGGACGACGACGGGGTAGCCGCCGAGCGTGTCGACGCCCTTGATGACGTCGTCCATCGAGTGGCAGATGACGGAGCGGGCGGACTCGCCGTAGCCGATCTTGGCCTTGACGGCCTCGACGACGCCCTTGAAGAGCTCGCGGTCCTCGCCCTTGTTGATGGCCTCGACGTTGGCGCCGATCAGCTCCACGCCGTACTTCTCCAGCACACCCTGCTCGTGCATGGAGATCGCGGTGTTGAGCGCGGTCTGGCCGCCGAGGGTGGGGAGCAGCGCGTCGGGGCGCTCCTTGGCGATGATCTTCTCGACGTACTCCGGGGTGATCGGCTCGACGTACGTGGCGTCGGCGATCTCCGGGTCGGTCATGATCGTCGCGGGGTTGGAGTTGACCAGGATCACCCGCAGGCCCTCGGCCTTGAGGATGCGGCAGGCCTGGGTGCCGGAGTAGTCGAACTCCGCGGCCTGGCCGATGACGATCGGTCCTGAACCGATGACCAGGACGGACTGGATATCGGTGCGCTTAGGCACGCTGGCCCTCCATGAGCTCTACGAAGCGGTCGAACAGGTACGCGGCGTCGTGCGGGCCCGCGGCTGCCTCGGGGTGGTACTGGACGCTGAAGGCCGGCTGGTCGAGCAGCTGGAGGCCTTCCACCACGTTGTCGTTGAGGCAGACGTGGGAGACCTCGGCCCGGCCGAAGGGGGTGTCGGAGACCTTGTCGAGGGGTGCGTCGACGGCGAAGCCGTGGTTGTGCGCGGTGATCTCGACCTTGCCCGTGGTGCGGTCCTGCACCGGCTGGTTGATGCCGCGGTGACCGTACTTCAGCTTGTACGTGCCGAAGCCGAGCGCGCGGCCCAGGATCTGGTTGCCGAAGCAGATGCCGAACAGCGGGGTCTTCTTGTCGAGGGCCGCCCTGATGAGGGTGAGGTCGACGGTCGAGGGGTCGCCGGGGCCGTTGGAGAGGAAGACACCGTCGGGGTTGACGGCGTACAGCTCCTCGGCGGTGGCGGTGGCGGGAAGCACGTGCACCTCGATGCCGCGCTCGGCCATCAGGTGCGGGGTCATGCCCTTGATGCCCAGGTCGATGGCGGCGACGGTGAAACGCTTCTCCCCGACCGCGGGGACGACGTACGTCTCCTTGGTGGCGACCTCGGCGGAGAGGTCGGCGCCCTTCATCTGCGGGGCCTGCCTGACCCGCTCCAGGAGGGTGGCGTCGTCGGCCAGCGCCTCGCCGGAGAAGATGCCGACGCGCATGGCGCCGCGCTCGCGCAGGTGGCGGGTGAGGGCGCGGGTGTCGATGCCGGAGATCCCGACGACTCCCTGCGCGTCCAGCTCGTCGTCCAGGGTGCGGCGCGAGCGCCAGTTGGACGGGATGCGGGCGGGGTCGCGGACGACGTAGCCCGCCACCCAGATCTTCGCCGACTCGTCGTCCTCGTCGTTGACGCCGGTGTTGCCCACGTGCGGGGCGGTCATCACGACGACCTGGCGGTGGTACGAGGGGTCGGTGAGGGTTTCCTGGTAGCCGGTCATGCCGGTGTTGAACACCGCCTCGCCGAAGGTCTCCCCCACGGCCCCGTAGGCGCGGCCGCGGAAGCTGCGGCCGTCCTCCAGGACGAGTACGGCGGGAGCCTTGCCGGCTCCCCGGGTGGAGATCGTCATCGTGCGGTGCCTTCCGTAGAACTGATCTTGGTGTGGTGCATGGAGTTGAGGGCCTCGACCCAGGCCGCGTGCTCGGCGGCCCGGTCGGAGCGGAAGCCGGAGTCGAGTCGCTTGCCGCCGTGCTCCCAGGTGACGACCAGCAGGCCGCCCTCCGCGAGGACCTTGCCCGCGATGCCCTTGTCGAGGCGGGCCTCGACGAGCTGCGCGCGCGGGACGAAGAAGTCGTCCGCGCCGGGGCGTACGACGTCCAGACCCTGATCGGTCAGGGTGAGCTCGACGCGGCTGCGGGTGCCGAGCCCGTGGGCCACGATCCGGTCGAGCCACTGCCCGGCCGTCGTGGACCCGTGGTACCTGCCGCTCATCCTCAGCTTCGCCTCGCCGGGGGCGGACGGCGATTCGGGGAGCTCGGGCAGGTCCGACTGGAGGGTGGCGCGCCACTTCCAGCCCTGGCGCATCAGCCAGTAGACGAGGACGACGAACAGGGCGAGTCCGACGAGCCAGCCGATCCGTCCTGACCAGTTCGTCACCTCGGCCGACTTCTGCTCGGCCGCGAGGCCTGCCGCCGCCAGCGTAATGAGAGATGTCACGCGAGTTTCCCGTCCACGACCGTTGCCCGGCCCCGCAGGAAGGTGTGGGTGACGCGTCCCGGCAGCTCACGGCCCTCGTAGGGGGTGTTGCGGCTGCGGGAGGCGAAGCCCGCGGGGTCCACCTGACCACGGTAAGCGGCGTCGAGAAGCGTCAGGTTCGCGGGCTCCCCCACGGCGACGGGGCGGCCGTGGCCCGCCAGGCGGCCGATGGCGGCGGGCTTGGCGGACATGCGGTCGGCGACGCCCGCCCAGTCGAGCAGCCCGGTCTCCACCATCGTCTGCTGGACGACGGACAGCGCGGTCTCCAGGCCCACCATGCCCATGGCGGCGGCGGCCCACTCGCAGTCCTTGTCCTCGTGCGGGTGCGGGGCGTGGTCGGTGGCGACGATGTCGATCGTGCCGTCGGCCAGCGCCTCGCGCAGCGCCATGACGTCCTTCTCGGTGCGCAGCGGCGGGTTCACCTTGTAGACCGGGTTGTACGAGCGGACCAGCTCGTCGGTGAGGAGCAGGTGGTGCGGGGTGACCTCGGCGGTGACGTCGATGCCGCGCGACTTGGCCCACCGTACGATCTCGACCGAGCCCGCGGTCGACAGGTGGCAGATGTGCACCCGCGAGCCGACGTGCTCGGCGAGCAGCACGTCCCGGGCGATGACCGACTCCTCGGCGACGGCGGGCCAGCCGCCGAGGCCGAGCTCGGCGGAGACGGTGCCCTCGTTCATCTGGGCGCCCTCCGTGAGGCGGGGCTCCTGCGCGTGCTGGGCGACGACACCGCCGAAGGCCTTCACGTACTCCAGGGCGCGGCGCATGATGACCGCGTCGTCGACGCACTTGCCGTCGTCGGAGAAGACTTTCACCCCGGCGGCCGAGTCGTGCATCGCACCGAGCTCGGCGAGCTGCTTGCCCTCCAGGCCGACGGTGACGGCGCCGATGGGCTGCACGTCGCAGTACCCGGACTCCTTGCCGAGCCGCCAGACCTGCTCGACGACGCCCGCGGTGTCGGCGACCGGGAAGGTGTTGGCCATGGCGAAGACCGCGGTGTAGCCGCCCGAGGCGGCGGCGCGGGTGCCGGTGAGGACGGTCTCGGAGTCCTCCCGGCCCGGCTCGCGCAGGTGGGTGTGCAGGTCGACGAGGCCGGGCAGCAGGATCTTGCCGTCGGCCTCGATCACCTCGGCGCCGTCCGCCGGCAGCCCGGCGCCGATCTGGACGATACTCTCGCCGTCGATCAGAACGTCCTGGACCTCGCCGCCCAGCACCTTCGCACCACGGATCAGGGTCTTGCTCATGGTTACTTGCTCTCCTCGGTACGAGTGGTGTGTGCGGCGGCGGATTCGTTCCCGCCGAGAAGCAGATAGAGGACGGCCATCCGCACGGAGACTCCGTTGGCGACCTGCTCGACGACCGTGCAGCGGTCGGAGTCGGCGACCTCGGCGGTGATCTCCATGCCGCGGACCATCGGGCCGGGGTGCATGACGATGGCGTGCTCCGGCATCTTCGCCATCCGCTCGCCGTCGAGCCCGTAGCGCCGCGAGTACTCGCGCTCGGTCGGGAAGAAGGCCGCGTTCATGCGCTCGCGCTGGACGCGGAGCATCATCACCGCGTCGGACTTGGCGAGCACGCTGTCGATGTCGTACGAGACGTCCGCGTGCCAGTGCTCGACACCGATCGGCAGCAGGGTGGGCGGTGCGACGAGGGTGACCTGGGCGCCCAGGGTGTGCAGCAGGTCCACGTTGGAGCGGGCCACCCGGCTGTGCAGCACGTCGCCGACCAGCGTGATCCGCTTGCCCTCCAGGTCCCGGCCGAGGCCCGCGTCCCGGCCGACGAGCCGCCGGCGCATGGTGAAGGCGTCGAGCAGTGCCTGGGTGGGGTGCTGGTGGGTGCCGTCACCCGCGTTGATGACCGTCGCGTCGATCCAGTCGGAGGTCGCGAGGCGGTACGGGGCGCCGCTCGCGCCGTGCCGGATGACGACGGCGTCCACGCCCATCGCCTCCAGGGTCTGCGCGGTGTCCTTCAGCGACTCGCCCTTGGAGACCGAGGACCCCTTGGCGGTGAAGTTGATGACGTCGGCCGACAGCCTCTTCTCGGCGGCCTCGAAGGAGATCCGGGTCCGCGTCGAGTCCTCGAAGAAGAGGTTGACGACGGTACGGCCGCGCAGGGTGGGCAGTTTTTTGATCGGCCGGTCCGCGACCCGGGCCATCTCCTCGGCGGTGTCGAGGATCAGGACGGCGTCGTCGCGGGTGAGGTCGGCGGCCGAGATGAGGTGGCGCATCATCTTGGGTTCTCTCCAGGTGTACGGAGGAGGTGGGAAGGCGTGACGGCAGGCGGCAGCGTCCGTACGTCCCGGATCGCGGGCCGCACGGAGTGGGCGGAGTTAGTTGCCTTGCGCCGGGGAGGCCTGCTGGAGGCCGAGCAGCACGGTGTCGCGACCGTCCTCCTCGGCGAGCTGGACCTTGACCGTCTCCCGCAGGGACGTGGGGAGGTTCTTGCCGACGTAGTCGGCGCGGATCGGCAGTTCGCGGTGGCCGCGGTCGACCAGGACCGCCAGCTGGACCGCGCGCGGGCGGCCGAGGTCGCCCAGCGCGTCGAGCGCGGCGCGGATGGTCCGGCCGGAGAAGAGCACGTCGTCGACGAGGACGACCAGGCGGCCTTCGAGGCCGTCGCCGGGGATCTCGGTACGGGCCAGGGCGCGCGCGGGGCGCATCCGCAGGTCGTCGCGGTACATGGTGATGTCGAGGGAGCCGACCGGCATCGGACGGCCGGTGATCTCTTCGAGCTTGGCGGCGAGCCGGCGGGCGAGGAAGACACCGCGGGTCGGAATGCCGAGGAGTACGACGTCGTCGGCGCCCTTGGCGCGTTCGACGATCTCGTGTGCGATGCGGGTCAGTACCCGGGCGATGTCGGGGCCTTCGAGAACGGGCCGCGCGTGGTCAGTACTGCCGGGACCGCCGGTGCCGAGATCAGGGGTGCTGCTGGTGTCCATATGAAACGGACCTCCTTCTCCGCCTCACAGGACGGTTCTTAAAGGACGTCGGATGTACGCGCTCCACGGTACCAGGGGGCCCGGACGCATCCGCTCCCCGGGGTGGTGAAGGGCTCGGATCCCTTCTCTCACTGGGCTCCCACCCGTTCGGCTTGACGCATCCAAGTAACGCTGCGTAACCTCACAGTGAGTTACCAGCCACGCGGCGGAGCCGCAATGTTCCAGCGTCCGGGGAGCTTTATGTCCAGCGAATACGCCAAGCAGCTCGGGGCCAAGCTCCGGGCGATCCGCACCCAGCAGGGCCTTTCCCTCCACGGTGTCGAGGAGAAGTCCCAGGGCCGTTGGAAGGCGGTCGTGGTGGGTTCGTACGAGCGCGGCGACCGTGCCGTGACCGTGCAGCGCCTCGCCGAGCTGGCGGACTTCTACGGGGTCCCCGTGCAGGAGCTCCTGCCCGGCACGACGCCGGGGGGCGCCGCCGAGCCGCCGCCGAAGCTGCGTCTCGACCTGGAGCGTCTCGCGCACGTTCCGGCCGAGAAGGCCGGCCCCCTCCAGCGGTACGCGGCCACCATCCAGTCGCAGCGCGGCGACTACAACGGCAAGGTGCTGTCGATCCGTCAGGACGACCTGCGCACCCTGGCCGTGATCTACGACCAGTCGCCCTCGGTCCTGACCGAACAGCTCATCAGCTGGGGCGTCCTGGACGCGGACGCGCGCCGCGCCGTCGGCCACGAAGACGTCTGAGCCAGGCCTCTCACGCCAGACGCGGCAAGAGAAGAAACGTACCGCCGGGGGGGGGGGGGGGCCCCCGGGGGCCCCCCCCCCCCCCCCGGGTGGGTGGGGCCCCCCCCCCCCCCCCCCCAGGGGCCCCGGGGGGCCCCCCGGCCCCCCCCCCCCGGTTTCCGGACCCCCCCCCCCCCGGGG
>NZ_JBIVVC010000011.1:0-166036 GCF_044757485.1 Streptomyces sp. NPDC091272 | reverse complement strand
CGCCGGGGGGCGCCCCCCAACGCGGTGTCCGCCCGCCATCACCCCCCCGCGGCGCATATAAAAAAAGCGCCCGGGGGGGGGGGGGGGGGGGCCGGGGCCCCCCCCCCCCCCCGGCGGTTTTCCATGTCCCGGACAACGCCCCCCGGCAGGGGCCCGGGTACGACGAAGGGCCCGCCGTACGGATGATCCGTACCGCAGGCCCTTGCGAGCGTCAGCTCTCCTCGCGGCGGAGCTTCGGCTTGAGGTCCTTGAAACGGCCGAGCAGACCGTTCACGAACGACGGGGAGTCGTCGGTGGAGAACTCCTTGGCGAGCTGCACCGCCTCGTCGATCACCACCGCGTCCGGGGTCCCGTCCACCCACACCAGCTCGTACGTACCGAGCCGGACGATGTTGCGGTCCACGACCGGCATCCGGTCGAGGTCCCAGCCCTCGGCATAGGTCTCGATGAGCTCGTCGATCCGGGGCGCGTACTGCGCGTACCCCTCGACGAGTTCCATCGTGTATTCGGTCACCGGCGGCTGTCGCTCGTCGCTCCGCGAGTGCCGGACCCAGTCCGCGAGGACATTCTGCACGGACGTACCGCGCTGATCGGCCTCGAAGAGGATCTGGAACGCGCGCTTGCGGGCGTTGTTGCGAGCAGCCACGGTTAGCTGTTCACCCGGCCGAGGTAGTCGCCCGTGCGGGTGTCGACCTTGATCTTCTCGCCGGTCGTGATGAACAGCGGGACGCCGATCTCGTAATCGGTCTCCAGGGTGGCGGGCTTGGTGCCACCGGTGGAGCGGTCGCCCTGCACACCCGGGTCGGTGTGCTTGATCGTCAGCTCGACGGCGGCCGGCAGCTCGACGTAGAGCACCTCGCCCTCGTGCTGGGCGACGGAGGCGGTGAAGCCCTCGATCAGGAAGTTGGCGGTGTTGCCGACGGACTTGCGGTCGACCATGAGCTGGTCGTACGTGTCCATGTCCATGAAGACGAAGTACTCGCCGTCCATGTACGAGAACTGCATGTCACGGCGGTCGATGGTGGCGGTCTCGACCTTCGTGCCGGCGTTGAACGTCTTGTCGACGACCTTGCCGGACATCACGCTCTTGAGCTTGGTGCGCACGAAGGCCGGGCCCTTGCCGGGCTTGACGTGCTGGAACTCGACGACGGACCAGAGCTGGCCTCCGTCGAGCTTGAGCACCATGCCGTTCTTGAGGTCGTTCGTGGAAGCCACGGTTGCGGAATCTCCTGGACTGGTGGAACGACCTACGGAACGCACTCGGCAAGCACGGGGCTAGAGCGCGAGCAGTTCTTTGGTCGTAATGGTGAGTAGCTCGGGTCCGCCGTCCGCCTCGGGGCGCACGACGAGAGTGTCATCGATCCGGACTCCGCCCCGGCCAGGGAGGTGAACCCCCGGTTCGACGGTGACCGGCACACAAGCGTCCAGTTTACCCATGGCCGAAGGTGCCAACTGCGGGTCCTCCACGATTTCGAGCCCCACACCGTGTCCGGTGGACGCCGCGAGGGCGTCTCCGTAGCCTGCCGCCTCCAGTTGGTGACGGGCCACGCGGTCCACCTCGCGGTACTCGACGCCCGGTGCGAGGGCCTCCCTGGCCGTCCGCTGGGCGGCGAACACCAGGTCGTAGAGCTCGATCTGCCAGTCCGCCGGGGTGGTGCCGATGACGAAGGTGCGGCCGATCTCGACCCGGTAGCCCCGGAACTCGGCGCCGAGGCAAACCGAGAGGAAATCGCCCTCCTCGACCCTGCGGTCCGTCGGCCGGTGTCCGGCTCGTCCCGAATTCGGGCCGGTGGCGACGGAGGTGGCGAAGGCGGGGGCGTCGGCGCCGTGGTCGACGAGGCGCCGTTCCAGCTCCAGGGCGAGATGCCGTTCGGTGCGGCCCACCAGGATCGACTCCAGGAGTTCGCCGAGCGCCTGGTCGGTGATCTCGCCCGCGGTGCGCAGGGCGGTGAGCTCCTCCTGGTCCTTCACGATGCGCTGCTGCTCGACGGAGGTGCCGAGCTCGGTGAGGCGCAACCGGGGAGCAGCCGAACCGAGGGCCCGGTAGCGCGCGACGGTGAGGTGGTGTTCCTCGACGGCGAGGGAGCCGGCGCCCGCCGCGGCTGCGAAGCCCGCTGCTGCCACTGCCGCGTCGGCGCCGGTGGTCGGCAGCACCTGCACGCGCAGCGTCTCGTCGGGGCGGCCCTCGACGGGGGCGCCCTCCGGCGTGCGCGGGCACACCAGGAGGTCGCGCTCGGGGCCCTCGGGGCCGAGCAGCAGGACGGCGCCGGGCGGGGCGCCGCCGGCGAGGTAGCGGACGTTGGCGGGCCGGGAGACCAGCACCGCGTCGCTGCCCGCGGCAGCCGTGCGGTCGCGCAGCCGCCCGCGGCGGATTCCATGGGCCTCAGACATGCCCCGAGCGTAGGTACGGGGGCACGGACGCGCCGGTTCTGCGCGTCCGACCGGGGGGCCGCCGAAGGTGTCCGGAGGAACTACCAGGTGGGCGGGCTGGCCATCGCCCGCGCCAGGGTCTCGTCCAGGAGCTGGGCCGTGGTGGCCACGTCGTACTGGGAGTTGTC
Source organism: Streptomyces sp. NPDC091272 (assembly GCF_044757485.1). NCBI lineage: Bacteria > Bacillati > Actinomycetota > Actinomycetes > Kitasatosporales > Streptomycetaceae > Streptomyces > Streptomyces sp. NPDC091272. Next base: position 163,478 of record NZ_JBIVVC010000011.1, on the reverse strand, counting down.
GATGATGGGCAGTCCCGAGCCGTACCAGCCCGCCATCCGGCCGTGGATGCGGGCCACTTCCTCGTCACTGAGGCGCCGGTTGCCGCTGCGCTTGGCGTTGCGCTCCAGGACGATCTCCAGACCGGGCAGCAGGACCACCGGCAGCAGCCCGGGGCCCACGTGCCGCTTCCAGCCGCCGAGGCCCACGACGGGCCGGTCGGGGAAGACGGCGTCGTCGACGATGCAGGAGATGTTGTTGGCGAGGAAGTTGCGGGCGGCGAAACCGCAGGTGCGGCGGGCCAGGCGGTACTGCGCCTCGGAGTGGTCGTTCCAGCCGGCCTGCGGGTCGGCGAAGCCCGAGCAGACCCACTCGCGGACGTCGTCGAGGCTGATGTGCGCGGTCGGCACCCGGCGGCTCTGTGCCCAGTACTTGGCGACCGTGGTCTTGCCGGCCCCGGCGGGGCCTATGAGCAGCACCGCGAGTGTGGTGTTCCCGGTACCCGCGTGGGCGGGCGCCACCGGCGCGGCGGGCAGCGGCACGGGCCCGCCGGGCGGCAGCTGGATGTGCCCCGTGGTGTCACGCGCGGCGGAGGGCACGGGGGCGTGCTGCGGCGGGGAGGACGGCCCGTGGGACGGCTGGGGCCCGTGGTGAGGCTGAGGCCCATGGTGAGGCTGAGGCTGAGGCTGCGGCGCTTGCTGGGGCTGCGGGGCAGCCGGGGGCTGCGGGGCAGCCGGGGGCTGCGGGGCCTGCTGGGGCTGCGACACGTGCGGGGGCGCGTGGGGCGGCTGGGGCAGACCCTGCGGGGCGGGCGGGCCCGCCGGCGGGTGCGGGGCACCGTGCGGGTGCGGGGTGGCGCCCTGCGGGTGCGAGCCGGCCTGCGGGTGCGGGCTGGCGGCCTGCGGGTGCGGGGTGGTGCCCTGCGGGTGCGAGGTGGCCTGCGGGTGCGGGCTGGCGGCCTGCGGGTGCGGGGTGGTGCCCTGCGGGTGCGAGGTGGTGCCCTGCGGGTGCGAGGTGGTGCCCTGCGGGTGCGAGGTGGTGCCCTGCGGGTGCGAGGTGGTGCCCTGCGGGTGCGAGGTGGTGTCTGCCCACGCCGCGCCGGAGTCGTGAGGAGGTGGCAGCGGAGCCCCCACTACGTGCTGCATCCGGTGCCACTCCGTCTCGTACAGGCGACTGTTGCCGGGCCGGTCGGTGAATCCGAACCGTGATGATGCTGACCCGAAAAGGCCGGGCCGAACCCTCGAACGGTACCGCCCCCGGCGTTCACCAGGTGAATGCCGGGGGCGCTGCCGTCTGCCCCGACCTGTCAGACGGCGTTCTCAGCCGGTGAGTTGCTCCGCGAGCGCGCGCAGTGCGAGCAGGTACGAGCCGATGCCGAAGCCCGCGACGGTGCCGCTGGCGACGGCCGCCACCACCGAGGTGTGCCGGAACTCCTCGCGGGTGTACGGGTTCGAGATGTGCACCTCGATCAGCGGGGCGGTGCGCTGGGCGGCGGCATCCCGCATCCCGTACGAGTAGTGGGTGAAGGCCCCGGGGTTGAGAACGACCGGAATTCGCCCGTCCGCGGCCTCGTGCAGCCAGCGGATCAGTTCGCCCTCGTCGTTGGTCTCCCGGACCTCGACGTCGAGACCGAGTTCCTTGCCGAGCCCCTGACAGGCCTCGACGAGACCGGCGTACGACGTCGCCCCGTACACGTCCGGCTCGCGGGAGCCGAGCCGCCCGAGGTTGGGCCCGTTGAGCACCAGGACCCGGCCGGCCCCGCTCACGCGGCGATCTCCGCGTGCGCGGCCAGCAGCATCGCCGGGTCGGGACCCTCCAGCACGGTCGGCCTGGCGAGGCCGTCCAGCACGATGAAGCGCAGCAGGTCGCCGCGGGACTTCTTGTCGACCTTCATGTTCTCCACCAGCTTGGGCCACTGGTCCCCGCGGTAGGTGAGCGGCAGCCCGACCGACTCCAGGATCGACCGGTGCCGGTCGGCGGTCGCGTCGTCGAGCCGGCCCGCGATCCGGCCGAGTTCGGCGGCGAAGACCATGCCGACGGAGACGGCGGCACCGTGCCGCCAGTTGTAGCGCTCGTTCTTCTCGATCGCGTGGCCCAGCGTGTGCCCGTAGTTGAGGATCTCGCGGCGTCCGGCCTCCTTGAGGTCCCCGGACACCACCTCCGCCTTGACCTTGATCGACCGGACGATCAGCTCGGTGGTGTGCGGTCCGGCGGGCGTGCGGGCCGCGACCGGGTCCGACTCGATCAGGTCGAGGATGACCGGGTCGGCGATGAAGCCGGCCTTGATGACCTCGGCGAGCCCGCTGATGAAGTCGTTGACGGGCAGCGAGTCCAGGGCCGCGAGGTCGCAGAGGACCCCGGCCGGCGGGTGGAAGGCACCGACCAGGTTCTTGCCCTCGGCGGTGTTGATGCCGGTCTTTCCGCCGACCGCCGCGTCCACCATGCCGAGCACGGTGGTGGGTACGGCGATCCAGCGCACACCGCGCAGCCAGGTCGCCGCCACGAACCCGGCCACGTCGGTGGTGGCCCCTCCCCCGACGCCGACGATCACGTCGGTGCGGGTGAAGTTGGTCTGGCCGAGCGCCTTCCAGCAGTACGCCGCGACCTCGACGGTCTTGGACTCCTCGGCGTTGGGCAGCTGGATCGCGATGACGTCGTAGCCCTGCGCCGCCAGGTCCTCCCGTACCGCCTCACCGGTGTCGGCGAGGGCCTCGGGGTGCAGTACGGCGACGCGCTTGGCCTGCTTGCCGATCAGCCCGGGAAGCTCGCCCAGCAACTGCCGCCCCACCAGCACGTCGTACGCCTCGGTGCCGTCCGTGCCGCCGACGGTGATCCGTGCCGGTGCTGCTGCGGGCCCGGTCTGCCCGGTCTGCTCGCTGGTCATGCGTCCTTCAACTCCATTGCGTCCAGGACCGCCTGGGCGACCTCTTCGGGGGTGCGGCCGTCGGTGGCGACCACCACCCGGGCTACCTCGGTGTACAGGGTGCGGCGGGCCTCCATCAGCTCGCGCCACTGCTTGCGCGGGTTGACCGCCAGCAGCGGGCGGGCCTGGTTGAGGCCGGTGCGCCGCACCGCCTCCTCGACGTCCATCGACAGAAAGACGACCGGGTGCGCGGAGAGCAGTTCCCTGGTCGACTCGTCCAGGACGGCGCCGCCGCCGAGCGCGAGCACTCCGGTGTGCTCCGCCACGGCCGCGCGTACGGCCGCCCGCTCCAGCTCACGGAAGTACGGCTCGCCCTCGTCGACGAAGATGTCGGCGATCTCCCGGCCCTGGGCCGCGACGATGTCCGCGTCGGTGTCCCGGTGCGCGAGACCGAGCCGCTCGGCGAGCAGCGCGCCGACGGTCGTCTTGCCGACGCCCATCGGCCCGACGAGCACGACCCTCGGGCCGGTCGGTGTACCGGGCACCGGATCTCCGGGCGGTGTGCCGTCCGGTGTGCCGGACGGTGCGCCGGTCACCGGATCTGCAGGTTGTCGAGGTACGACTGCACGTTGCGCCGCGTCTCGCCGACGCTGTCGCCGCCGAACTTCTCGGCGACCGCGTCCGCGAGCACCAGCGCCACCATGGCCTCGGCCACGATGCCCGCCGCGGGCACCGCGCAGACGTCGGACCTCTGGTGGTGGGCGGCGGCGACCTCACCGGTCGCGATGTCGATCGTGGCCAGTGCGCGCGGCACCGTCGCGATCGGCTTCATCGCGGCCCGTACCCGCAGCAGCTCACCGGTGGACATGCCGCCCTCGGTGCCGCCCGCCCGGCCTGTGGTCCGCCGCACACCGTCCTCGGTCGGCACGATCTCGTCGTGCGCCTTGGAGCCCGGCACCCGCGCCAGGTCGAAACCGTCGCCGACCTCGACGCCCTTGATGGCCTGGATGCCCATGAGCGCGCCCGCGAGCCGGGAGTCGAGACGGCGGTCCCAGTGGGTGAACGAGCCGAGACCGACCGGCACGTTGTACGCCAGGACCTCGACCACACCGCCGAGGGTGTCGCCGTCCTTGTGGGCCTGGTCGATCTCCGCGACCATCGCCTTCGACGCGTCCGCGTCCAGGCAGCGCACCGGGTCCTCGTCCAGCTTCGCCTCGTCCGAGGGCTTCGGCAGGACGCCGTAGGGCGCCTTGGCCGCGGCCAGCTCGACGACGTGGCTGACGATCTCGATGCCGGTGGTCTGCTTGAGGTACGAACGCGCCACCGTGCCCAGCGCGACCCGCGCGGCGGTCTCCCGCGCGCTCGCCCGCTCCAGCACCGGGCGCGCCTCGTCCAGCGCGTACTTCTGCATGCCCGCGAGGTCCGCGTGGCCGGGGCGGGGGCGGGTCAGCGGCGCGTTGCGCGCCAGCTTGGCCAGCTCCTCGGGGTCCACCGGGTCGGCCGACATGACCTGTTCCCACTTCGGCCACTCGGTGTTGCCCACCATGATCGCGACGGGGCCGCCCATGGTGAGGCCGTGCCGCACGCCGCCGAGGAAGGTGACCTCGTCCTTCTCGAACTTCATCCGGGCGCCGCGCCCGTAACCGAGCCGCCGCCTGGCCAGCGCGTCCGCCACCATCTCCGTGGTGATCGGCACACCGGAGGGAAGTCCCTCCAGCGTCGCGACGAGTGCGGGTCCGTGGGATTCTCCCGCGGTCAGCCAGCGCAACCTGCTCAACGGTGCTCCTCATGCTCGCGCCTGGAACTTGGGCGACGCAGCCCGGATGCGCGGCCCGGACCCGCCTACCCCGATCCTCCCACGTCCGGGTGACGCCCTCGCCCCCGGCTCAGTATTCGGACCGGACTCTCACGTACCGGAAAGCGCCCGTTCGCCCGCGGCCCGCATGACGGCGAGCGGCGCCGCGGTGGCACCGGTCATCTGCTCGACCTGGAGCACCGCCTGGTGCACCAGGAGATCGAGTCCTCCGACCACTGCTCCCCCGTGGGCCGACCAGGCCGAGGCGAGAGGGGTCGGCCACGGCTCGTAGAGCACGTCGAAGAGCGTCCCGACGGCGTGCGGTACCCGCGCCGCGAGGGCGTCGGTGGTGCCCGCCGGCGTCGTCGCGATCACCAACGGCTGCGTGAACGCCTCCGCCGCGTCGCCCCAGTCGGCGGTCCGCACGTCCACGCCGAGCCGCTCCCCCCAGGTCCGCATCTCGGCCGCGCGCGCCTCGCTGCGCACGTACGCGGTGACGGGCCCCGCACAGATCCTGGCCAGCGCGGCGAGCGCGGACGAGGCGGTGGCCCCGGCCCCGAGGACCGCCGCGGACTCCACCTTCTCGACACCGCGCTCCCGCAGCGCCGAGACCATCCCCGGGATGTCGGTGTTGTCACCGAGCCGGCGGCCTTCCGCGGTGAACACGACGGTGTTCACCGCCTCCACGGACGCGGCGGTCTCACTGACCTCGTCGAGCAGCGGCATGATCGCCCGCTTGAGCGGCATGGTCAGCGAGAGCCCGGCCCACTCCTCGCCCAGCCCGCCGACGAACTCCGGGAGCCGGGCCTCGTCCACCTCGAACCGGTCGTACGACCAGCCGTCGAGACCCAGCTCCGCGTAGGCGGCGCGGTGCAGGACGGGTGAGAGGGAGTGGGCGATGGGCGAGCCGAGGACGGCTGCCCGGTTGCGGTTGCTGCTCACTGGCCGGACTTCTCCTTCTCCCGTTCCCTCTGGTACTCGCGGCGGTTCTTCTCGTGCTCCGCGTTCGTAGCCGCGAAGAGCGTCTTCTCCGAGGTGACCGACACGAAGTAGTACCAGGGACCCGGCGTGGGGTTGATCGCGGCGGTCAGTGCCTCGTCACCCGGGTTGCTGATCGGGCCCGGTGTCAGGCCCTTGTGGTTGAGTCCGTAGGTGTTGTACGGATCGTTGAACTTGCGCGCCTCGTCGACGGAGCCGATGTCGAGTGTGGACGTCGCCTTGAAGTAGTTGACCGTGGAGTCGAACTCGAGGCGCCCGACGGTCTCCTGGTTGTCCGGCTTGATGCGGTTGTAGACGACGCGTGCGACCTTTCCGAAGTCGTGCGCGTACTTGCCCTCCTTCTGCACCAGGCTCGCCACGGTGAGCAGTTCGAAGGGGGACTTGAGGCCGAGCTTCTGCGCCTCGCCCGCGAGGTCCTGCTGCGCGTAGTGCTGGTTGGCCTCGGCGACCATCTTCTTGAGCACCTCTTCGGGCTTGGTGCCCTTGGCCACCGGATAGGTCGCCGGGTAGAGGAAGCCCTCCAGCGGGTCCTTGAGCTCCGGGTCGTTGGGCACCCAGGCGGGCAGTCCGAGGTTCTTGGCCTGGGCCTTCGCCACCGCCTTGGTGGTGCCCGGCTTGAGCTCCAGACGCTTGTCGAGCTCGGCGTAGACCGTGAGGTTCCGGGTGCCGGGAGGAAGGTTGTAGTTGTTCCGGCTGGCCGGGTTGAGCATCAGCTCCAGCGCGGCCTTCGCGGACATCTCCTTCTTCATGGTGTACACCCCGACCTGGATGGAGTTGCCCTTCTTCGGGTCCTTCCCCATCTCGGCCGTGAAGGCGCTGACGCTCTTGACCACGCCCATCTTCTTGAGCGTGTTGGCGATCTCGTTGCCGTCGGCGCCCTTCTTGACCTCGATCTGCACCGGGTCGGTGCCCTCGCCCGAGTAGTCCTCCGCGGCCCCGAACCTCGCCTGCCAGAAGTCGTACCCGACGTACGCCACCCCGCCGAGTCCACCGAGCAGGACCGCCGACACCACCAGGCACGCGCAGCCGTTGCGGCTCTTCTTCTTGCCCTTGCCGGGCTTGCCGCCCTTGCCCCTGCGTGCGGAGCGGGGGTCGTCGTCGTACTCGTCGTCGTCCTCGCCGCCGCGGGGCGGGGTGCGCCCGTTGTCGGTGCCGGTGAAGAAGGGGTGCTCCTCCTCGGCCGGGGCCTCCGGGTCCCAGTCGATCACCGGCTCGGGGGGCGTGCTGCGCTGGGCGGGGGGCTGCGGCGGCGGGTAGGCCTCGGGCGTGCCGTAGTAGTCCTGCTGCTCGCCGCCGTACCCGGGCTGCTGTCCGCTGTACGGGTCGGCCGCGTTCATGCCGTACGGAACGGCCTGGTGCTGCTGACCGGTGTCCCAGCCGCCGTGGTTCTCCTGGCCTGCGTACTGCTGCGGGCCGGAGGGGACGGCCTGCGGGTACTGGCCGCTGTCATGACCCTGCTGGTACTGGCCGTGCGGCCGGCCCTGCGGGTACTGGCCGCCGTCGTGCTGCTGGAGGTAGTGACCGCCCTGGTGCTGCTGCGGGTACTGGCCGCTGTCGTAGTACGGCTGCTGGGGGGCGCCGCCCTGCTGCGCGTACTGCTGCTGCGGCGGGCCGTCGTGGCCCGGGGGGCCGTAGGGGACCTGGACCTGCTGCTGGTCCTGACCGTGGGCCGCGTCGTACGGGACCTGGCCGTGTCCGGCCTGCTGTCCGCCCCAACCCTGGTCGCCCTGGTCCCCGTAGAGCGGGTCCTCCGGGTGCCACGGTTCGGAGCCTTGACCCCGGCCATACTCAGTCATCGGTCCCCTAGAGCCGCGAGGCGGCGGGTGTGGCGCGCGTGGGGCACGGCATCCGTCCCGCCTCAGATCCTGTGCGGCAGCTGTTCGAACGCCGCCACGGCGCGGAACGTTACCGTATCGCGATCAGACAACCACTTCGACGCCTTCGCCGGGGAGCTCCCCCGACACCCGTTCGGCCTCAAGTGCGTTCTGAAGAATGACAATCGCAGCGGCCTGGTCGATGACGGACCGTCCCTTCTTGGACTTCACGCCGGAGGCGCGCAGCCCCTGAGTGGCCGTCACCGTGGTCATCCTCTCGTCCACCAGCCGCACCCCGACCGGCGCGATGCCCCGGGCGAGCTCCTGGGCGAACTTCCGCACCTTGGCCGCGGCCGGCCCCTCGCCCCCGTTGAGGGAGCGAGGGAGGCCGACGACGACTTCGAGGGGTTCGTACTCCTCGACCAGTTGGCGCAGCCGGCGGTGGGCGGCCGGGACGTCACGTCCCGGCACGGTCTCCACCGGGGTGGCGAGGACCCCGTCGGGGTCGCACGAGGCGACCCCGATCCGGGCGTCCCCGACGTCGATCGCGAGCCGGCGTCCGCGTCGCATCAGGCGGTTTCCCCGACGAGGCGCTCGACGGCGTCGATGGCGTCACCGATGGACTCGACGCTGGTGCCGCCGCCCTGGGCGACGTCCGGCTTGCCGCCGCCACCGCCACCGAGGGTCTTGGCGGCCGTACGGACCAACTCGCCCGCCTTGAGACCGCGCTGACGGGCCGTCTCATTGGTGGCGATGACGGTCAGCGGGCGGCCGCCGGCCGTGCTGAACAGGGCCACGACCGCGGGCCTGTCGCCCTGGATGCGGCCGCGCACGTCGAGTACCAGCTTGCGCAGGTCGTCGGCGGAGGTGCCGTCGGGCACCTGACCGGTGACGAGGGCGACGCCCTTGACGTCCTTGGCGCCCTGGACGAGCCCGGCGGCGGCCTGCAGGACCTTCTCGCCGCGGAACTTCTCGATCTCCTTCTCGGCGTCCTTCAGCTTGCCGAGCATGGCGGAGATCTTCTCGGGCAGCTCCTCGGGGCGGCCCTTGATCAGTTCCTGGAGCTGGGCGACGACCGTGTGCTCGCGGGCCAGGAACTTGTACGCGTCGACGCCGACCAGGGCCTCGATGCGGCGCACCCCGGAGCCGATGGACGACTCGCCGAGCAGCTTGACCAGGCCGAGCTGGGCGGTGTTGTGCACGTGCGTGCCGCCGCACAGCTCCTTGGAGAAGTCGCCGATGGTGACCACGCGGACGCGCTCGCCGTACTTCTCGCCGAACTCGGCGATGGCGCCCTGCTTCTTGGCCTCGTCGATCGACATGACCTCGGCGCGGACGTCCATCTCGTGCGAGAGGACCTCGTTGATCTTCTGCTCGACGTCGGTCAGCACGGCGCCGGGAACGGCGGCCGGGGAGCCGAAGTCGAAGCGGAAGCGGCCGGGCTGGTTCTCCGAACCGGCCTGGGCGGCCGTCGGGCCCAGCGCGTCGCGCAGCGCCTGGTGGGTGAGGTGGGTGGCGCTGTGGGCGCGCGCGATGGCGTTGCGGCGGTGCACGTCGATGATTGCCTGGGCCGGGGCACCGACGGTGACCTCGCCGACCTGGACGACGCCCTTGTGCACGTAGACGCCGGGTACCGGCTTCTGGCAGTCCCGGATCTCGACGACGGCGCCGTTGTCCAGCTTGATGCGGCCGGTGTCGCCGATCTGGCCGCCGCCCTCGGCGTAGAACGGGGTGCGGTCCAGGACGATCTCGACCTCGTCGCCCTCGGTGGCGGCCGGGGACGGCGTGCCGTCGACGAGGATGCCCACGACGCGGGACTCGCCCACGGTGGAGGTGTAGCCGATGAAGTCGGTCTCACCGGCGGCGTCCGCGATCTCGCGGTAGCCGGACATGTCGGCGTGGCCGTGCTTCTTGGCCTGGGCGTCGGCCTTGGCGCGGTCGCGCTGCTCCTTCATCAGACGGCGGAAGCCGTCCTCGTCCACCGAGAGGCCCTGCTCCTGGGCCATCTCCAGGGTGAGGTCGATCGGGAAGCCCCAGGTGTCGTGGAGCAGGAACGCCTTGTCGCCGGAGAGGACCTGGCCACCGGCGGCCTTGGTCTCGGTGACGGCGGTGTCCAGGATGTTGGTGCCGCCCTTGAGGGCCTTGAGGAAGGCGGCCTCCTCGGCGAGGGCGACGCCCAGGATGCGCTGGCGGTCGGTGATGAGCTCCGGGTACTGCTGGCCCATCGTGTCGACGACCGTGTCGACGAGTTCCTGGACGACGGGCCCGGTGGCGCCCATCAGGCGCATGTTGCGGACGGCGCGGCGCATGATGCGGCGCAGCACGTAACCGCGGCCCTCGTTGCCGGGGGTGACGCCGTCACCGATGAGCATCACGGAGGTGCGCATGTGGTCGGCGACCACGCGCATCGACACGTCGCTGTTCCGGGCGGCGCCGTAGCGCACACCGGTCAGCTCGGTGGCCTTGTCCATCACGACGCGCAGGGTGTCGGTCTCGTACATGTTCTGCACGCCCTGCAGGATCATGGCGAGACGTTCGAGGCCCAGACCCGTGTCGATGTTCTTCGACGGGAGGTCGCCGAGGATCTCGAAGTCCTCCTTGCCGAGGCCGGCGCCGCGCTCGTACTGCATGAAGACCAGGTTCCAGATCTCCACGTACCGCTCGTCGTTGACGGCGGGGCCGCCCTCGGCGCCGAACTCGGGGCCGCGGTCGTAGTTGATCTCCGAGCAGGGGCCGCAGGGACCGGGGACGCCCATCGACCAGTAGTTGTCCTTCTTGCCCAGGCGCTGGATGCGCTCGGCGGGGACGCCGATCTTCGTCCGCCAGATCTCCTCGGCCTCGTCGTCGTCGAGGTAGACGGTGATCCAGAGCTTCTCGGGGTCGAGGCCGTAGCCGCCCTCGTCGACGGACTTCGTCAGGATCTCCCAGGCGAAGCGGATGGCCCCTTCCTTGAAGTAGTCCCCGAAGGAGAAGTTGCCGCACATCTGGAAGAACGTGCCGTGCCTGGTGGTCTTGCCGACCTCTTCGATGTCCGGCGTGCGGACGCACTTCTGGACGCTGGTGGCGCGCTGCCACGGCGGCTTCACTTCACCGAGGAAGTAGGGCTTGAAGGGCACCATGCCCGCCGGGACCAGGAGCAGAGTCGGGTCGTCCGCGATGAGCGACGCCGAAGGGACAACGGTGTGACCGCGCTCCTCGAAGAAGCTCAGCCAGCGGCGACGAATTTCTGCCGACTCCATCAGTGGTCCTCATTCCGGTTGTACGAATTCCCGTTGTGTGACGGGGGGTTGGTGTGGTGCGGGGGTCCGGCGCTGTGGCCGATGGCCCCCTGGCGCTGCGGCGGGAGCGCCCGCGCGTCCTCGGGGGCCGCGTCCAGGCCGAGCGCGTCGCCGAGTTCGGCCTCCCGCTGGACCATGCCGGCCCGCACGTCGAGCGCGAAGTCCTTGAGCCTGTGGCCCGCCTCGACCGCCTTGTCCGCGGCCTGTGCGGCGAGGCTCTCGGGGGTCAGCGCCTTGATCTTGCGGTTGACCTTCTGGGTGGCCCACACGCCGGCGGCTGCGCCTGCGGTGAACCAGAACGTACGGCGGAACATCGCTGCGTCAGTCCTTAGGTCCGCGAGAACTCCGGCCGTTCCGCTTCGCCCGTCGCGCGGAGGGAAGGGTCCGGCCGACGATCACGGTACGGCCGTCCGGAGCCGGCGGCTCCGGCGTCTTCTTGCGCCCGATCGCCTGTCGCACGCCGTATCCGAAGGCGGCGACCTTGACCAGTGGGCCGCCGAAGGTGGAGGCGACGGTGGAGGAGAGCGCGGACGCGTTCGAGGTGACTTCCTGGACGTCGGAGGCGATCGCGTCGACCCGGTCCAGCTGGGTCTGCGCGGACCGGACGGTCGCGGAGGCGTCGGACAGCAGCGGTACCGCCTGGTCCGTCACCTCGGCCACCATGCGGGTCGTCGCCCTGAGCGTCTGCGCCAGCCTCACCAGCACCACGGCGAGGAAGGAGACGAGGATCGCCCAGAAGACGGCCACCAGGAGGCCGGCCACCTCTCCACCGGACACGATGCGCTCCCTGCTGCGTAGGGAAATCTGTGTGTCGCGTACAGAAATCCGTGTACGAAAAGTCGTTCCGCGAGCCTATCGCGCCGGGGCCACGGCTCCGTACCGGATAACGCGCGTTCCGGCTGCGGCCCGGGGCCCGCCCCCGTAACGCGCAAACCCGCCGCTCCCCGCTCCGGGAAGGAGCGGGAAGACGACGGGCAGTGCACGCGAGTGCGTGAGGACTACGCCGAGATCAGCGGGCGTAGTACTCGACGACCAGCTGCTCGTCGCAGATGACCGGGATTTCCTTGCGGTTCGGGTCGCGGTCCAGGCGGAAGGCCAGGGCCTTCAGGTTCACCTGGAGGTAGCGCGGGGTCTCGCCGTCCGTGTCGTAGCCACCCTCGCGGGCGACCTGGAAGGGGACCTTCTCGCGGCTGCGCTCGCGGACCATCACGACGTCGTCGGGACGGACGCGGAACGACGGCTTGTCGACCTTGCCGCCGTTGACCTCGATGTGACCGTGCACGACCATCTGGCGGGCCTGGTAGATGGTGCGGGCGATGCCCGAACGCAGAACCAGGGCGTCGAGGCGACGCTCGAGCTCGACGACCAGCGCCTCGCCCGTCTTGCCTTCGGCCTTCTTGGCGCGGTCGTAGGCGCGCGCCATCTGGCGCTCGCTGATGTCGTACTGCGCGCGCAGACGCTGCTTCTCGAGCAGACGGACCTTGTAGTCCGAGTTCTGCTTGCGGCCACGGCCGTGCTCGCCGGGCGGGTACGGGCGCGACTCGAAGTACTTGACGGCCTTCGGCGTCAGCGCAATGCCGAGCGCGCGGCTCTTCTTGACCTTGGGGCGGGACTGGTTCGGCACGAACCAACCTCTCTATCTGAATGGAATACGGCTTCACCAGGGTTATGGGAGGTCACATCCGCAGCCGGGGAAACCCCTCCATCGCTGGACGGGCAGCCGCTCCCTGGTCTGGGCACTATGTGCAGCACGCGAGTGGCCCGTCGATCCGCGCGGGATGACGGGCTGCCCGCGACACCTTCAACGGTGCGCGACGCTCCTGGAAACACCTCCGAAGAGGGCTCCGGCTGCATGTCCCGTTCTGGTGGTGCCGGTGGAACCGGACACGGGACGCAGCGCTTCGGTCGATTGTACTAGGCCGCCGGGAGTGCTGCGGACCGGCCTCGCCCCCTGCGCACCGGGCCCGTCAGCGGCAGGTCCCGAGCATCTCGAACAGTGCGCCCTTCTCCGGCGGCGTCACCGTCAGCGCGTACTTCCCCTTGATGCCGGTCCAGCGGCGGGCGTACTCGCACCAGTACTCGCGGCGCGGCTTCCACTTGTCGGGGGTCCTGCTGCCCTTGTCATGGTTCGCCTGCTTGTCGACGGCGAGGAGCACGTCGAGGTCGTTGGCGTAGCCGAGCCGCTTCTCCGGCGTCCACTCCCAGGCGCCCGCACGCCAGGCGGCGCCGAGCGCCACGACGTGATCGGTCTGGATCTGCGAGGCGCGGCGGTAGGTGTACGGGAGGTCCTTGCCGGTGTAGGGGTCGTGCAGCACGCCGGAGAGCGGGACGCACGCGTCGGGGTCGCCCTGGCGCAGCACGGTCAGGTCCCGGTGCAGCACGTCGTCGCGGGTGTCGCAGCCGTTGCGCCCGCCGGGGGCGTCGGTCTCGTCCGACCAGGTCTCACCGAACGCGGCCCTGTTGTACGTCTCCCAGTGCTTGCCCCACTCGACGGTGAGCCCGGCGAGCCGGGTGCGGGCCTCGGCGGCGGTGGGCGGGAAGCCGGGGCCGGTGAGCGGGACGGGGGTGGGCCGCTCCGGCGGGGTCTCGGCGTGGTGGCAGCCGGTCAGCGCCGCGAGGCAGACGACCAGCACCAGCGAACTTCGGACCATGCTTCGGAGCGTAGCCGGGGGTGCGCGGCCCCGCCTGTCCTGATGGGCCGCCCTCCTCGGTCCCCGGCACCTGCCGTGGGGGCCGGTTCACCGCCCGGCCCGCCGCCCTCAATTGGCGGGCCGCCTCACCCCTGCCCGGCCGGCCGCCCGCGACTGGCGGGCGGTCTCACCCCTGCCCCGCCAGCCGCTCGCGCACCTTCTCCACCACGTCCGCGTACCTGGCCTCCGCCCCGTACCTCGTGGGGGTGTAGTACTGCCGGCCGTGCACCTCGTCCGGGGCGTACTGCTGGGCGGCGATTCCGCCGGGCACGTCGTGCGGGTAGACGTACCCCTGGGCGTGGCCGAGCTTGGCGGCGCCCTTGTAGTGGCCGTCGCGCAGGTGCGGCGGGACCGCGCCCGCCATGCCCTGGCGGACGTCGGCCTGCGCGGCCTGGATGGCGAGGGTCGCGGCGTTGGACTTCGGGGCGAGTGCGAGCGCGATGGTGGCGTGGCTCAGGGTCAGTGCCGCCTCGGGGAAGCCGATCATGGCAACGGCCTGGGCGGCGGCGACGGCGGTCGGCAGGGCGGTCGGGTCGGCGAGGCCGATGTCCTCACTGGCGGAGATCATCAGCCGCCTGGCGATGAACCGGGGGTCCTCGCCCGCCTCGATCATCCGGGCCAGGTAGTGCAGGGCGGCGTCCACGTCGGAGCCGCGGATGGACTTGATGAGGGCGCTGGCGACGTCGTAGTGCTGGTCGCCGTCGCGGTCGTACTTCACGGCGGCCCGGTCGACGGTCTCCTCGACCGTCTCCAGGGTGATCTCCCCGTCCCCCTTGGCGATCGCCGCGCCGGCCGCGGCCTCCAGCGCGGTCAGCGCGCGCCGGGCGTCACCGCCCGCGATCCGCAGCAGGTGGTCCTCGGCGTCCTGGGGCAGGGTGACCGCACCACCGAGGCCGCGCTCCTCGGTGAGCGCCCGGCGGAGCAGTCCGCGCAGGTCCTCGTCGGTGAGGGACTCCAGGGTGAGCAGCAGCGAGCGGGAGAGGAGGGGGGAGATGATCGAGAAGTACGGGTTCTCGGTGGTGGCGGCGATCAGCGTGACCCAGCGGTTCTCCACGGCGGGCAGCAGCGAGTCCTGCTGGGCCTTGCTGAACCGGTGGATCTCGTCGAGGAAGAGGACGGTCTCCTTGCCGAAGCCGCCGGTGGCACGGCGGGCGCCCTCGATGACGGCCCGGACCTCCTTGACGCCCGCGGTGATCGCGGACAGCTCGACGAACCGCTTCTGGGTCGCCTGACTGACCACGTACGCCAGAGTCGTCTTGCCGGTGCCCGGCGGCCCCCAGAGGATCACGGACGAGGGGCCCGCGGGGCCGCCGCCGCCCTCACCGACCAGGCGGCGCAGCGGCGAGCCCGGCTTGAGGAGGTGCTTCTGCCCGAAGACCTCGTCGAGGGTGCGCGGGCGCATCCGGACGGCCAGCGGGCTGCTTGAGGGGTCGCTCGCCTGGCGTTCTTCTGCGGCTGCGGTAAAGAGATCGGGCTCCACGGTGTGAAGCCTAGGTCAGACCACTGACAACGCTCCCGCCGGTCGCCCGGATCAGCTGGTCCAGAAGCTCCACCAGTTGGTCAGGATCAGGATGCCGATGACGCCGATCCACAGCACCGGCACCACCCAGTGGAACTCCACCAGGCCGCTGCGCAGGGCCCGCGGCGCCGGCAGGATCCGGTGCTTGAGGTTGTGGATGGTGACGTAGCAGAACATCACGATGGTGGCGACCCAGGCGAGGCAGCACCACAGGCAGAGCGAGCGGATCGTGTAGAGGGACTGGTACTGGAGGTAGGTGCAGAACGCGACGCCGAAGAGGGTGCCCGCGTTGAGGCCGAGCCAGTACCAGCGCTTGTAGCGGGCCCCGGCGAGGAGGGCGACACCGATGGCGATCACCATGGCGTAGGTGACCAACCCGAGCATCGGGTTCGGGAAGCCGAAGAAGGCCGCCTGCTCGCTCTTCATGATGTTGCCGCAGGCGACGACGGGGTTGAGGCTGCAGCCCGGCGTGAAGTTCGGGTCCTCGGCCAGCTTGATCTTGTCGATCGTGATCACCCAGGCGGCCAGCAGCCCGGCCGCACCGGTGATGATCAGCAGCCAGGCGAACGCCCGGCCCGATCCGACCAGCCCCTTGCCGTCCCGCTCCGCTGACGCGCCCTCTGACACGTCGTCAACCGCTGTCGTCGTCATATCGCCGTTCCGTCGCTGCCGTGGCCTGTGGGGAAGGCTCATTCTGCCGCACGGAGGACGGCGTGCGTGGCCTGCGTACGCAGAAGGGCCCGCAACCACCGTGGTTGCGGGCCCTCCTCTTCCCGTACGGACGAATCACGGGTCACGCGTGCGCAATTGTGCGGCTGCGCGGGGGCCTCAGCCCAGCCGGCGCCTGATCTCCTCGACGACCGTGTCCAGGGCGGCGGGCTCCTGCTCGCCCGACTCCATGTCCTTGATCTGGACCTGGCCCTCGGCGAGGTCGCGCTCACCGGCGACCACGACGTACCGGGCGCCGCTGCGGTTGGCGTTCTTCATGGCGCCCTTGAGGCCCTTCCCGCCGAACGAGAAGTCGGTCGCGATCCCGGCCTTCCGCAACTCGGTGACCTTGGCGAACAGCACCCGGCGGGCCTCCTCGCCCAGCGGCACCGCGTAGACGGCCGTCGCGGACGGGATGTCGAGGGTGATGCCCTCGGCCTCCAGCGCGAGGACCGTACGGTCGACGCCCAGCGCCCAGCCCACCGAGGGCAGCGCGGGGCCGCCGATCATCTCGGACAGGCCGTCGTAACGGCCGCCGCCGCCCACCGCGGACTGCGAGCCGAGCCCGTCGTGGACGAACTCGAAGGTGGTGCGGGTGTAGTAGTCCAGGCCGCGCACCAGCTTCTCGTCGTCCTCGAAGGCGACGCCGGCGGCGGTGATCAGCGCACGCACCTCCTCGTGGTACGCCTTGCACGCGTCGCAGAGGTAGTCGCGCAGCGCCGGGGCGCCGGTCAGCTGCTTCTGGACGTCCGCGCGCTTGTCGTCCAGGACGCGCAGCGGGTTGATCTCGGCGCGGCGGACCGTCTCCGCGTCGAGGTCGAGGCCGCGCAGGAACGACTGGAGGGCCTCCCGGTAGACGGGACGGCACTCCTTGTCGCCGAGCGAGTTCAGCAGGATGCGGAAGTCACGCAGCCCGAGCGAGCGGTACGCCTGGTCGGCGAGGATGATCATTTCGGCGTCGAGCGCCGGGTCCTCCGCGCCGATGGCCTCGGCCCCGACCTGCGAGAAGTGGCGGTAGCGGCCCTTCTGCGGGCGCTCGTAGCGGTAGTACGAGCCGGAGTACCAGAGCTTGACGGGCAGGTTGCCGGCCTTGTGGAGGTTGGCCTCCAGGGCGGCGCGCAGCACGGACGCGGTGCCCTCGGGGCGCAGCGCGAGCTCGTCGCCGCCCTTGGTGGTGAGGGTGTACATCTCCTTGGTGACGATGTCGGTGGACTCGCCGACACCGCGGGCGAACAGCTCGACGTTCTCGAAGCCGGGCGTCTCGATGTAGCCGTAGCCGGAGTTCCGCAGCGGTGCGGCGATGGCCTCACGCACGGCGAGATAGTTCGCGGAGACGGGCGGCAGCAGGTCGTACGTGCCCTTGGGGGCCTGAAAGGTACTCACGGGAGCGGTGTCACATTCCTCGTCGTGGGGCGGGCGCGGCGTCCAGTCCCCGCAGGTACGGGTTGGTCGCGCGCTCCTGGCCGATGGTCGTCTGGGGGCCGTGTCCGGAGAGCACCACGGTCGAGTCCTGGAGCGGCAGGCACACACGGGCCAGCGAGGTCAGGAGTTCGGCGTGGGAGCCGCCGGGCATGTCGGTGCGTCCGACGGAGCCGGCGAACAGCAGGTCGCCCGAGAAGAGGATCGACGGAATGTCCGCCGCCTCGGGCAGCCCGAAGGTCACCGACCCCTTCGTATGGCCGGGCGCGTGCGACACGGACAGGTCCAGACCGGCCAGCTTCAGCTCGGCGCCGTCGTACAGCTCCTTGACGTCGTCCGGCTCGCCCACGGTGAGCTCCCCCATGAGCTGGGCGCCCAGGGAGCGGCCGACGGCCTTCTCCGGGTCGCTCATCATGTAGCGGTCCTCGGGGTGGATCCAGGCGGGTACGTTCTTGGCCCCGCACACGGGAACGACGGAGGCGACGTGGTCGATGTGGCCGTGGGTGAGCACGACGGCCACGGGCTTCAGCCGATGCTTCTTCAGCGTCTCCTCGACACCCTGGGTGGCCTGGTGGCCCGGGTCGATGATGACGCACTCCTCGCCTGCGGCGGGGGCGACCAGGTAGCAGTTGGTCCCCCAGGCCCCGGCGGGGAACCCGGCAATAAGCACGATCGACCTCGATAGGTTGTCCGACGGCGAACGCGCCGTAGCTGTCTTCTGTTGCGTAAGCAATGGATGAGAAGCCTACCGGGGCACTTCGTCCCACAGCTAACCCAGATACGGTACGGGCTAGCTCGGGCCCGGTCGGACAGCCGTCCGGCTTCAGACGACACGTACGAGGAGAACACCCGGTGGTCACCAGCGATCAGCGGCGGCGGCAGCTCGCCAGGGAAAAGTTCGAGCGCCAGCAGCAGCGCCGAGCCGAGAAGCAGCGCAGGGGCAGGCGGCGTGCCGCGGTGATCGGCGCGGCGGTCGCCGTGGTCGTGGCGGCGGGTGCGACGGCCTGGGCGACGGGGGTTTTCGACAGCGAGGACAAGGGCGCGGGCAAGACGGTGGCCGACGCCCCGAACCCGTCGGGCGCCCCGAAGAAGACGGCCGACCCGTGCAACAAGCCGGCCCCGGGCGAGATCGCCAAGCTCTCCTTCAAGGCGGAGCCGAAGCTCGACATCGACAAGTCGGCGAAGTACGCGATGAAGCTGCGGACCACCTGCGGCGACATCGACCTGGCGCTGGACGCGAAGAACGCGCCGCGCACGGTGAACTCCTTCAACTTCCTTGCCGGGAAGGGGTACTTCGACCACACCAAGTGCCACCGCCTCACCACCCAGGGCATCTACGTGCTGCAGTGCGGCGACCCGACGGCGGCCGGCTCGGGCACCCCGGGCTACAAGATCCCCGACGAGAACCTGAAGGACCCGAAGGTCAAGGGCGGCACCTATCCGGCGGGCACGGTCGCGATGGCCAACGCGGGGCCCGGCACCGGCGGCAGCCAGTTCTTCCTGGTCTACAAGGACAGCCCGCTGCCCCCGAACTACACGCCGTTCGGCACGATCGAGGGCGGCCAGGACGTGCTGGCGAAGATCGCCGGTGCGGGTGAGTCCAGCGGGCAGGGCGACGGTGCCCCGAACGCGACCGTGGTCATCGACAAGGCGACCGTGACCAAGTAGACCGACAGTCAAACCGGGATGTGCGGGATGCGGACAGCCGCCCTGCGCGTCGCCTATGTTGGCGGTGTGCAGGGCGTCTTCGGCCCCGCGAACTGACTGTGGACGATGAAACTGTGGACGATGCCCGGGGGCCACGAACCCTCGCAGGCATCATGTGGAGGAGGCGCTGTGAGCAGCGACCCGTGGGGCCGTGTCGACGAGACGGGCACCGTGTACGTGCGTACGGCCGACGGCGAGAAGGTCGTCGGTTCCTGGCAGGCGGGGTCCCCGGAGGAGGCTCTGGCCTACTTCGAGCGCAAGTACGAGGGCTTGGTGGTCGAGATCGGCCTCCTCGAGAAGCGGGTGAAGACCACCGACCTGTCGGCGAAGGACGCCAGGACCGCGATCGATCACCTGCGTACGCAGGTCGACGAGCACCACGCGGTGGGTGACCTGGACGCGCTGGGCAAGCGGCTCGACGCCCTCGTGACGACGGTCGACAAGCGCCGCGAGGAGCGCAAGGCGGAGAAGGCCAAGCAGACCGACGAGGCCAAGGCCGCGAAGGAGAAGCTGGTCGTCGAGGCCGAGGAGCTGGCGCAGAGCGACCAGTGGCGATCGGCCGGCGAGCGGCTGCGGGCACTGGTGGACACCTGGAAGGGGCTCCCCCGGCTCGACCGCAAGGCGGACGACGAGCTGTGGCACCGCTTCTCGCACGCCCGCTCGGCGTTCTCCAAGCGCCGCAAGGCGCACTTCGCGTCGCTGGACGCGCAGCGCGAGGAGGCCCGCAAGGCCAAGGAGAAGCTGGTCACCGAGGCCGAGTCGCTGTCGAAGTCGACCGACTGGGGCGCCACCGCGGCGCGTTACCGCGACCTGATGACGGAGTGGAAGGCGGCGGGCCGCGCCCAGCGCGAGTTCGAGGACGACCTGTGGAACCGCTTCCGCGGCGCCCAGGACGTCTTCTTCGCGGCGCGTGGCGAGACCTTCGCCGAGCGGGACGCGGAGCAGGGCGAGAACCTCAAGCTGAAGGAGGAGCTCGCCGCCGAGGCCGAGAAGCTGGTGCCGGTGAAGGACCTGAAGAGCGCGCGGGCCGCGTTCCGGGCTCTCAACGAGCGCTGGGAGGCCGTGGGCCACGTGCCGCGCGACGCCCGCCCGAAGGTCGAGGGCCGGATGCAGGCGGTCGAGCGCGCGCTCCAGGAGTCCGAGGAGAACGAGTGGAAGCGGACGAACCCGGAGGCGCGTGCGCGTGCCGCCGGTCTGACCGGCCAGCTCCAGGACGCCGTCGTGAAGCTCCAGAAGCAGATCGACACGGCGCGCGCGGCGGGCAACAACGCCAAGGCGGACAAGCTCGCCCGTGAGCTCGAAGGCCGTCAGGCACTGCTCGACCAGGCGATGAAGGGCCTGGAGGAGTTCGGCGGCTGATCCCCGCCGGTACGTACGAGAGGGGCCCCGGACTTGTGCGAAGTCCGGGGCCCCTCTCGGTGGCATTGCGGCGCTACGGCCTGCGTGCCGAGGTGACCCGGTAGACGTCGTAGACGCCCTCGACCCCCCTGACGGCCTTGAGTACATGGCCCAGGTGCTTCGGGTCGCCCATCTCGAAGGTGAACCGTGAGGTGGCCACCCGGTCGCGGGAGGTCTGGACCGCCGCCGACAGGATGTTGACGTGCTGGTCGGACAGGACCCGGGTGACGTCGGAGAGCAGCCGGGACCTGTCGAGGGCCTCCACCTGGATGGCGACGAGGAAGACCGAGGACTGGGTGGGCGCCCACTCGACCTCCAGGATCCGCTCGGGCTGCTGGGACAGCGAGTCGACGTTGACGCAGTCCGCGCGGTGCACGGAGACGCCGCTGCCCCTCGTGACGAAGCCGATGATGGGGTCGCCCGGCACGGGGGTGCAGCACCGCGCCAGCTTGACCCACACGTCGGCGGTGCCCTTGACCACGACGCCCGGGTCGGCGTTCGCCCGGCGCTTGCTGCGGCCGTGCGAGGGCGGCGAACTCTCCGCGATGTCCTCGTTGGCTGCGTCCTCCCCGCCGAGCGCCTGCACCAGCTTCTGCACCACGGACTGCGCGGTGACGTGGCTCTCGCCGATCGCCGCGTACAGCGAGGAGATGTCCGGGTAGCGCATCTCGTGCGCGAGGGTGACCAGCGAGTCGCCGGTGAGGATCCGCTGGATCGGCAGGTTCTGCTTGCGCATGGCACGCGCGATGGCGTCCTTGCCCTGCTCGATGGCCTCGTCGCGGCGTTCCTTGGAGAACCAGGCCCGGATCTTGTTGCGGGCCCGCGGCGACTTCACGAAGCCGAGCCAGTCGCGGGAGGGGCCCGCGCCGTCGGCCTTGGAGGTGAAGACCTCGACCAGGTCGCCGTTGTCCAGGGTCGATTCGAGCGGTACGAGCCGTCCGTTGACCCGGGCACCGATCGTGCGGTGTCCGACCTCGGTGTGCACCGCGTACGAGAAGTCGACCGGGGTGGCGCCCGCCGGGAGCGCTATGACGTCGCCCTTCGGCGTGAAGACGAAGACCTCGTTGCGCGAGAGGTCGAAGCGCAGCGACTCCAGGAACTCGCTGGGGTCCTCGGTCTCCTTCTGCCAGTCGAGCAGCTGCCGCAGCCACGCCATGTCGTTGACCGCGTCGTCCTTGTGGCGCGGCACGTCGGTGCGGACCTTGGAGGTGCCGGCGACGGCCTCCTGCTTGTACTTCCAGTGCGCGGCGATGCCGTACTCGGCGCGGCGGTGCATGTCGAACGTACGGATCTGGAGCTCGACCGGCTTGCCGCTGGGCCCGATGACCGTGGTGTGCAGCGACTGGTACATGTTGAACTTGGGCATCGCGATGTAGTCCTTGAACCGGCCGGGGACCGGGTTCCACCGCGCGTGCACCGTGCCCAGGGCCGCGTAGCAGTCCCGCACCGTGTCGACGAGGACGCGGATGCCCACCAGGTCGTAGATCTCCGCGAAGTCACGGCCGCGGACGATCATCTTCTGGTAGACGCTGTAGTAGTGCTTCGGCCGGCCGGTGACGGTCGCCTTGATGCGGGCGGCCCGCAGGTCGCTCTGCACCTCGTCGGTCACTATGGCCAGGTACTCGTCGCGCTTGGGCGCGCGCTCGGCGACCAGCCGCACGATCTCGTCGTACATCTTGGGGTAGAGGATCGCGAAGGCGAGGTCCTCCAGCTCCCACTTGATGGTGTTCATGCCCAGCCGGTGGGCCAGCGGCGCGTAGATCTCCAGCGTCTCGCGCGCCTTCTTCTCCTGCTTCTCGCGCTTGAGGTAGCGCATGGTACGCATGTTGTGCAGCCGGTCGGCGAGCTTGATCACCAGGACGCGGGGGTCCTTGGCCATCGCCACGACCATCTTGCGCACGGTCTCGGCCTGCGCCGCCTCGCCGAACTTGACCTTGTCCAGCTTGGTGACGCCGTCCACCAGCAGTGCCACCTGGTCGCCGAAGTCACGGCGCAGGGTGTCCAGGCCGTACTCGGTGTCCTCGACGGTGTCGTGCAGCAGTCCGGCCATCAGCGTCGCCGGGTCCATCCCCAGCTCGGCGAGGATCGTCGTCACGGCGAGCGGGTGGGTGATGTACGGGTCGCCGCTCTTGCGCTTCTGCCCGCGGTGCCAGCGCTCGGCGACCTGGTAGGCGGTCTCGATCTGGCGCAGCGTGGCCGTCTCGATCTTGGGGTCGTTGCTGCGCACTATCCGCAGCAGCGGCTCCAGGACCGGGTTGTACGGGGACGAGCGCTGCACGCCGAGCCGGGCGAGCCGGGCGCGGACCCGGTTGGAGGAGCCACCGGAACGGGCCGTGGCACCGGCGGGGGTCGCGGGGCGGACGGTGGGCGCCGGGGCCGGGCCTGCCGCGCGCTCCGGAGCCACCGGCGGCTTGGGCTTGGCGGCCGGGGGCTTCGGGGGCGTGGCGCCTGCCGCGGCCTGGTCGGGCTGCGGGTGGGCGACTGGCTGGGCCTCGTCAGGCAAGAGCGCTCCTCGTACGGTCCTGGACTCCGGGGCGCACCCTTGGATGCGGTCCGGCCCAGGGGGTCCCCGGTCGGGTCCGGAAGGCCCATGGTATCGACCCCCGGGCCCGCGTTCTTCCTGGGCCAGGAGTCAAAAGGTGGGAAAGGCGGGCCCCGGGTTGCCCCGGCGGCCCGCCTCTCGCGGTGCTTCGTGCCTGATCAGACCGTGATCAGGGCTTCCAGCGGGGCGCCCCTGAGCGCGGGCTCCAGCTTGTCCCGGCCGTTCAGGAAGCCGAGCTCCATCAGGACCGCGACCCCGGCGACCTCGGCCCCGGCCCGCCGGATCAGCTCCAGCGAGGCCTCGGCCGTGCCACCGGTGGCGAGGACGTCGTCGATGACCATGACGCGGTCGCCCGCGGCCAGGTCCTCGGCGTGCAGCTCGATCTCGGCGCTGCCGTACTCCAGCTCGTACGTCTGCGAGAGCGTCGCCCCGGGGAGCTTGCCCGCCTTGCGGATCGGGATGAAGCCCATGCCCGCGCGGATCGCGACGGGCGCCGCCAGGATGAAGCCGCGCGCCTCCAGGCCGACGATCTTCGTGGCGCCGTGCTTCGCGCACAGCTGCGCGAGTGCCTCGGTGAGGGCCGTGAAGGCCTTCGGGTCGGCGAGCAGCGGCGTGATGTCCTTGAAGACGACGCCGGGCTTGGGATAGTCCTGCACGTCGCGGATGCGGCTGAGCAGCAGCTCACGGGTGGTGCCGACGGTGCTGCTCATCGGCGCTTCCCCGGGGTGGGGCGGCCGCGGCCGGGCCGCTGGCCGACGACTCCGGCGGCGGGCGCCAGGGCGGCGTCCTCGGGGTCACCGAGGCCTTCCTCGGTCGCCCCCTTGGACTCGGCGGAGGCCCGCTTGGCGAGGATGCGCTTCTTCAGGGCCTTCATCTGCGGGTCGCGTTCCTTCAGGTCGGCGACCAGCGGGGTGGCGATGAAGATCGAGGAGTACGCACCGGCCGCGAGACCGACGAACAGCGAGAGCGAGATGTCGTTGAGCATGCCCGCGCCCAGTACGCCACCGCCGATGAACAGCAGGCCCGCGACCGGCAGCAGGGCGACGACGGTGGTGTTGATGGAACGCACCAGGGTGCCGTTGAGGCTGCGGTTGGCGATCTCGCTGTAGGTGAAGCGGGTCTGCTTGGTGATGTCCTTCGCGCCCTCCTTGAGACCGTCGAAGACGACGACGGTGTCGTAGAGGGAGTAGCCGAGGATGGTCAGCAGACCGATCACGGTGCCCGGGGTGACCTCGAAGCCGACCAGGGCGTAGATGCCCACGGTGATGGTGAGGTCGTGGATCAGGGCGATGAGGGCGGCGGCGGCCATCCGCCACTCGAAGGCGATGGCCAGGTAGATCACCACCAGGACCATGAAGACGCCGAGGCCGGTCCAGGCCTTGTTGGCGATCTGCTGGCCCCAGCTCGGGCCGACCAGCTCGGTGTTGATCTTGTCGGCCGGGACCTGGAGGTCCTGGGCGAGCTTCTCGGTGACCGGCGCCGCGGTCGCGGTGTCGAGGCCGCCGACCTGGATGCGCAGGGTGCCGTTGCCGAGCTTCTGGACGATCGCGTCGTGGCCCGAGGCCTTCTCCGCGTCCTCCTTCGCCTGCTCCACGGTGACCGAGGTGGGCGGCGTCGTGAAGAGCGCGCCGCCCTGGAACTCGATGCCCATGTTGAGGCCCTTGAACCCGAGGCCCGCGATGGCGATGACGGTGATCAGGATGGAGATCCCGTACCAGATCATCCGCTTTCCGACGAAGTCGTAGCCGACCTCGCCGCGGTACAGCCTGGCGCCGATGTTGCCGAGTCGCGACATCTCACGCCTCCTTCGGTTCGGTGGGGGCGGAGACGCGGCGGGAGCGGCGCAGCGGGGGCTTGACACCGAGCCGCTTCGGGTCGAGGCCGGACCACTTGTGGCCCTCGCCGAAGAACTTGGTCTTCGAGGCCAGCAGCGTCATGAGCGGCTTGGTGAAGAGGAACACCACGACGACGTCGAGCAGGGTGGTCAGGCCGAGCGTGAACGCGAAGCCCTGGACCTTGCCGACGGTCACGATGTACAGCACCACCGCGGAGAGCAGCGACACGAAGTCGGACACCAGGATGGTGCGCCGGGCGCGCGGCCAGGCGCGCTCGACCGCGGGGCGCAGGGTGCGGCCGTCGCGGATCTCGTCCCGGATGCGTTCGAAGTACACGATGAACGAGTCGGCGGTGATACCGATGGCGACGATGGCGCCGCAGACCGCGGGCAGGTTCAGCGCGAAGCCGATGGCCGGGCCGAGCAGGGCCATGATCGTGTAGGTCAGGATGCCGGAGACCAGGAGGCTCATCAGCGCGACGAAGGACAGGCCGCGGTAGTAGAGCACCAGGTAGATGACGACGAGCGCCAGACCGATGGCGCCGGCGATGAGGCCCGCTTCGAGCTGGTCGCTGCCGAGCGCCGGGGTGACCGTGGTGACGGTCTCTTCCTTGAACGTCAGCGGCAGGGAACCGTACGACAGGATGTTGCCGAGCTCCTGTGCGGACTCCTGGGTGAAGCTGCCGGTGATCTCGGCGTTGCCGCTGAGGACCGTGGAGACCGAGGGCGCCGAGACGACGTTGCCGTCCAGGACGATGCCGAACCGGTTCATCGGGTCCTGCTGCTTCATCAGGTTGCCGGTGGTCTTGGAGAACTTCTCGGAGCCCGCCTTGGTGAACTCCATGTCGACCTTCCACAGCGCGCGCTGGGTGTCGAACGTGCCTGCGGCCTTCTTGACGTCGGTGCCTTCGAGCTCGGCCGGGCCCAGGATGTACTTCTCCCAGGTCTTGCCGTCGGTGCCGAGACCGCAGGCGATCGTCGGCTCGCTCGGCTTGATGCCGTCGCCCGCCTTCTCACGCTGCGCGGGCTTGGTGCAGTCCAGGGCGACGAAGGCGTCCTGGAGCTTCTTGGTGGCCGGGTCGGGCGCGGGCGCCGTCGGCGTCGCCTTCGGGTCGGGGCTCTTGGAGCCCGCGCTGCCCGAGGGGGTCGGCGTCGGGGCCTTCAGCGCGTCGGTGACGGCGCGGCCCTGGGAGGTGGCGGTCGAGGACGGGGTGGGCGTGGCCTTGTCCGTGGCCTTCGCCTCGGGCTTGCCCGTCGCCGAGGGGTTCGGCTTCGGGGTCTGCGCCGGGTCGGGCGTCGGGGAGCCCGCGGTGACCGTCATCACCGGACGGAAGTAGAGCTTCGCGGTCGTGCCGACCTGCTCGCGGGCCTGCTTGGAGTTCGTGCCCTTGGGGATGTTGACAATGATGTTGTCGTTGCCCTGGGTCTGGACCTCGGACTCGGAGACGCCCATGCCGTTGACGCGGCGCTCCATGATGGAGACCGCGGTGTCCATGTTGGTCTTGTTGATCGCGTTGGGCTGGCCCGGCTCGTTCTGCGCCTTGAGCGTGATGCTCGTACCGCCGGCGAGGTCGATGCCCAGTCGCGGGGTGGTGTGCCCGGACGCGAACATGCCGCCTGCGAGGGCGAGGATCACGATCGTGATCAGAGCCAGGGCACGCCCCGGCCTGCCCGGGGCCCCCGAGGCCTTCCGGCCCTTCTTCGGTGCTGCCACCTTCTCGAATCTCCCTGTCCAACCGCACGCGCCGGGTGTGCGTCGATGCGGCCACGAAGTGTTGTGGGGGCCTGCCCCCGCAAAGGTCCGGCACGGTCCGCGGAGGTGACTACTTCGCGTCGCCCTCGCCGTCGGCCTTCTTGTCCTTCGGCTCGACGTCGGCGGCCGGCTCGTCCGTCTCGGGCTTCTTGCCGAGGTCGATGCGGGCCACGTCCGCGTCGTCGGTGGCGGTCAGCGACGAAGCGTCGTCCGGGACGACGGGGGTGTCGGAGTCGATCTCGTCGGCCACGCCCTCGCCGTGCACGATGCGGTTGTACTCGGCGTCGTCGAGGACGGCGCCGATGGCGTTCTTCGCGTAGACCGCGTGCACGCCGGGGGCGACCTCAAGAAGGACCGAGTCGTCGTGAACCTCCTTGACCGTGGCGTACATACCGCCGATGGTGCGCACGCCGGTGCCGGGCTGCATTTCGTTGCGCATCTGCGCAGCTGCCTGCTGCTTCTTCTTGGCGGACCGGGTCATCAGGAACATGGCCCCGATGAGCACGATGAAGGGGAGGAGGGTCACGATACTCACGGGACGGAACTTCCTTCGCACGACCGCGCAGAAGCGGCCTCTGTATACGGGGGTGGGCATGCCTTCCGGAGAGGTCGGCATCGGCGGAGTCTAGATGAGTCCGCATCAATGGAACAACGTCCAGGATCGCACCGTGGTTCCTGACCCGGCGAGCTTCCACACCGTCACGTCCCGAACAAGCCCGGTTGTCCGCCTTTCGTGGCGCCCTGCTGGGGCGGTACGAGTCCCAGGTGGGCCCAGGCGGCGGGGGTGGCGACCCGGCCGCGGGGTGTTCTGGCCAGGAGTCCCTCCCGTACGAGGAAGGGCTCGGCGACCTCCTCGACCGTCTCGCGCTCCTCCCCCACCGCGACCGCGAGGGTGGACAGCCCGACCGGACCGCCGCCGAAGAGTTTGAGGAGTGCGCCCAGGACCGCCCGGTCGAGGCGGTCGAGACCGCGCGGGTCCACCTCGTACACCTTGAGGGCGGCTGCGGCGATCTCCTTGTCGATGATCCCGCCCGCCGTCTTGACCTGGGAGTAGTCGCGGACCCTGCGCAGCAGCCGGTTGGCGATACGGGGCGTGCCGCGGGAGCGGCCCGCGATCTCGGCGGCCCCGTCGACGCCGATCTCGACGTCGAGCAGGCGGGCCGAGCGGTGGATGACGCGCTCCAGCTCGGACGGCTCGTAGAACTCCATGTGCCCGGTGAAGCCGAAGCGGTCGCGCAGCGGCGGCGGCAGCAGTCCGGCCCTGGTGGTGGCGCCGACCAGGGTGAAGGGGGGCAGCTCAAGGGGGATGGCGGTGGCGCCGGGCCCCTTGCCGACGATGACGTCGACGCGGAAGTCCTCCATCGCCATGTACAGCATCTCCTCGGCCGGGCGGGACATCCGGTGGATCTCGTCCAGGAAGAGGACCTCTCCTTCCTGGAGGGAGGAGAGGATCGCGGCGAGGTCGCCCGCGTGCTGGATGGCCGGGCCGCTGGTGATGCGGATCGGGGCGCCCATCTCGGCGGCGATGATCATGGAGAGGGTGGTCTTGCCGAGGCCGGGCGCACCGGAGAGCAGCACGTGGTCGGCGGTGGCGCCGCGGGCGCGGGCCGCGCGCAGCACCAGGTCGAGCTGTTCGCGCACCTTCTCCTGGCCGACGAACTCGTCCAGGTCCTTGGGGCGCAGCGCGGCCTCGACGGCCTGGTCCTCGCCGTCGGCGGAGGAGTCGACCAGCCTCGGGTCGGTGTCGGGTCCGGACTCGTCCCAGTTCATGTGCGGATCTCTCGGGTCGGATGTGGCGGGTGCGGGCGACGCGGGTCGGCGGGACCGGTGCGCGGCGAGGAGGTGGCGGGGTCGCCGTGCGCGGTCAGCGGGTGCGGTTGAGGGTCTGGAGGGCGGCACGCAGCAGCTGCGGAACCGGCGGCTGGGTGCCTTCGGCGAGAGCCGCCTCCGCCTGCGGCGTGACGGCGGCCACCGCTTCCTCCGCCTCCCGGGAGGCATAACCGAGCCCGATCAGGGCGGCGCTGAGCTGCTCGGTCCAGGGGGCGGGTCCCGAGGCGACGCGTTGCGCGCCGAGCTGGTTGCCGGTGCCCAGCGGGGCGCCGAGCCGGTCCTTCAGTTCGAGGAGGAGTTTCTGTGCTCCCTTCTTGCCGATGCCGGAGACGGCGGTGAGCGCCTTCTCGTCACCGGTGGCCACCGCGAGCCGCAGCGCGTCGGGGCTGTGCGCGGCGAGCATGGCCTGGGCGAGGCGGGGGCCGACGCCGCTCGCGGTCTGGAGCAGTTCGAAGACCTGTCGTTCGTCTTCGTCCGCGAAGCCGTACAGCGTGAGCGAGTCCTCCCGGACGACCAGGGAGGTGGCGAGCTTGGCGGCCTGGCCGAGCCGGAGGGTGGCGAGGGTGTTCGGCGTGCACTGCAGGGCCATGCCGACGCCGCCGACCTCGATGACCGCGGTGGTCGGGGCGAGGGCGGCCACCGGGCCACTGACGAAGGCGATCATGAGGTGCGACCTTTCCTGGCGGTGCTCACTGAACGGGCCACCGGCGTACGGGACTTGTGGGCGGCGACCGCCTGCTGGAGCCGGTTCTGCGCGGGGGCCCGCCAGATGTGGCAAATGGCGAGGGCGAGGGCGTCGGCGGCGTCGGCCGGTTTCGGCGGGGCGTCGAGCCGCAGCAGCCGGGTCACCATCGCCCCGACCTGCGCCTTGTCCGCCCGGCCGCTGCCGCTGACGGCGGCCTTGACCTCGCTGGGGGTGTGCAGGGCGACGGGGATGCCGCGGCGGGACGCGCACAGCATGGCCACCGCGCTGGCCTGGGCGGTACCCATCACCGTCGACACGTTGTGCTGGCTGAACACCCGCTCCACGGCGAGGACTTCGGGCCGGTAGTCGTCGAGCCAGCGCTCGATGCCCTGCTCGATGGCGACCAGCCGCAGGCCCAACTCGGCGTCGGCGGGGGTGCGTACGACACCCACCCCGCACATGGTCAGCGGGCGGCCCGCCACCCCCTCGACCACGCCGACACCGCACCGGGTCAGCCCCGGGTCCACACCCAGTACGCGCACCCTGCCCCCTCTTCGCCTTCGCTCACCTGTTTGTGCAGGCTAGCCGCTCGCACCGACAATCAGGTCCGGCAACGCGACGGGCCGGCGGGGATGTCCCCGCCGGCCCGTCGTCGTACTGGGTTGTGGCAACCGCCGGCTACTCCTCGTCGAGCGCGGCCATGACCTTGTCGCTGACGTCGAAGTTGGCGAAGACGTTCTGCACGTCGTCGCTGTCCTCCAGCGCGTCGATCAGCTTGAAGATCTTGCGCGCGCCCTCCTCCTCCAGCTCGACCTGCATGGTCGGCACGAAGTTGGCGTCCGCCGAGTCGTAGTCGATGCCCGCCTCCTGGAGCGCGGTGCGGACCGCGACCAGGTCGGTGGCCTCGCTGATCACCTCGAAGGTGTCGCCGAGGTCGTTGACCTCTTCGGCACCCGCGTCGAGCACCGCGCCCAGCACGTCGTCCTCGGTGAGCTCGCCCTTGGGGACGATGACGACGCCCTTGCGGTTGAAGAGGTACGAGACGGAACCCGGGTCGGCCATCGAGCCGCCGTTGCGGGTCATGGCCACACGCACGTCCGACGCGGCACGGTTGCGGTTGTCGGTGAGGCACTCGATGAGCACCGCGACGCCGTTCGGGCCGTAACCCTCGTACATGATCGTCTCGTAGTCGGCGCCGCCCGCCTCAAGACCGCCGCCGCGCTTGACCGCGGAGTCGATGTTCTTGTTGGGGACGGAGCTCTTCTTCGCCTTCTGGATGGCGTCGACCAGCGTGGGGTTGCCCTCGGGGTCGATGCCGCCCGTGCGGGCCGCGACTTCGATGTTCTTGATCAGCTTCGCGAAGAGCTTGCCGCGCTTGGCGTCAATCACGGCCTTCTTGTGCTTCGTCGTAGCCCATTTAGAGTGGCCGGACATCTGCCTGTCTCCTTCGCGTAACCAATTCTGCCTGCTTCGGCAGAGATCCTACCGGGATCCGCTCCGATGGCTGCGCTCAGGAGGCAGCGCGCACCATGTCCACGAACATCGCGTGCACCCGGTGGTCCCCGGTGAGCTCCGGATGGAAGGACGTGGCGAGGGCGTTGCCCTGCCGTACGGCCACGATGTGACCGCCGTGTTCGGCCAGCACCTGGGCCTCGGCGCCCACCGACTCCACCCACGGCGCGCGGATGAAGACGCCCTCGACGGGGCCGTCCTCGATGCCGGTGACGTCGACGGTGGTCTCGAAGGACTCGTTCTGCCGTCCGAAGGCGTTGCGGCGCACGATCATGTCGATGCCGCCGAGCGTCTCCTGGCCCGAGCGCGGATCGAGGATCTTGTCCGCGAGCAGGATCATCCCGGCGCAGGTGCCGTACACCGGCATCCCGTCGGCGATGCGGGCACGCAGCGGCTCCAGCAGGCCGAACAGGGCCGCCAGCTTGGAGATGGTGGTGGACTCGCCGCCCGGAATCACCAGACCGTCGACCTCGGCCAGCTCCTGGGGGCGCCGGACCTCCCTGGCCGTGGCGTCGGCCACGGCCAGGGCGATCAAGTGCTCCCGGACGTCGCCCTGGAGGGCCAGGACGCCGACAACGGGGTTGCTGTTCATGCTCGTTACCAGCCCCGGTTGGCGTAGCGCTCGGACTCGGGGAGGGTGTCGCAGTTGATGCCGACCATGGCCTCGCCCAGGTTCCGCGAGGCGTCCGCGATGATCTTCGGGTCGTCGAAGAAGGTGGTGGCCCGGACGATGGCGGCGGCGCGCTTGGCCGGGTCGCCGGACTTGAAGATGCCGGAGCCGACGAAGACGCCCTCGGCGCCGAGCTGGCGCATAAGCGCGGCGTCGGCGGGGGTGGCGACGCCACCCGCCGAGAACAGCACCACCGGGAGCTTGCCGAGCTCGGCGACCTCCTTGACCAGCTCGTACGGGGCGCGCAGCTCCTTGGCGGCGGCGAACAGCTCGTTGTTGTCGTAGCCGCGCAGCCGGGCGATCTCGTTCTTGATCTGGCGCAGGTGGCGGACCGCCTCGACGACGTTGCCGGTGCCGGCCTCGCCCTTGGAGCGGATCATCGCCGCACCCTCGGCGATGCGGCGCAGGGCCTCACCGAGGTTGGTGGCGCCGCAGACGAACGGGGTGGTGAAGGCCCACTTGTCGGAGTGGTTGACCTCGTCCGCCGGGGTCAGCACCTCGGACTCGTCGATGTAGTCGACGCCGAGCGACTGGAGGACCTGGGCCTCGACGAAGTGACCGATGCGGGACTTCGCCATCACCGGGATGGACACGGCCTCGATGATCTCTTCGATCATGTTGGGGTCGGACATCCGGGCCACGCCGCCGTCCTTGCGGATGTCGGCGGGCACCCGCTCCAGCGCCATGACCGCGACGGCGCCCGCGTCCTCGGCGATCTTCGCCTGCTCGGCGTTGACGACGTCCATGATCACGCCGCCCTTGAGCTGCTCGGCCATGCCGCGCTTGACGCGGTCGGTGCCGGTGGCGGGGGTGTGGGAGGTGGTGTTGCTGGACATCTGATCGACCTCGCTCGAAGACGGAAAGGCAGGCGTTTCGGCAGATTCCCGCACGGGTTCCTGCATGACTGAGCAAACGCCCTGCGACCAGTCCACTGCAAGGGCCAATGATGAGCCGGTGGATCGTTTTCGCGGCCGGCGGGCGGCCGGGCGCTCAGGTGCCGGGGCGGTCGACCGGCCGAGGCGTACTCGGTACGGGGCAGTCGCGGGGCGCTCAGGTGCCGGGGCGATCGGCCAGTGCCACCGGGGCCTCGTCGTCCATCTCGAACGCCAGCGGGAACGGTGCGTGCCCGGCCAGCCGGAACCACCGGACCGTCCGGTGCCGGCGCAGCGCGCGGGCGGCCCGCACCGAGTCGTTGTGGAACCGGCGCGCCATCGGCACCCTGCGTACCGCGGCGGCCAGCTCGCCCGCGGCCTCCTCGCCGCCCGGGGCGAGCTTGAGCGCCTCCACCTGTTCCGGCTCCCCGAACACGGCCCGCAGCGCCTGGCTGAGCTCGCTCTCCGCGACCTCCCGATGCTCCTCCTCGGCCTGCCGCGCGTCGTGCGCGGCCTGGTACAGGACGATCGACGAGGCGGGGTCCAGCACCCCCGAGGTGGCCAACTCCTGTGCCACGGAGGCCCGCCGCAGCAGTTGCGCGTCGAGGGCCGCGCGGGAGGCGTCGATACGGGCGTGCAGCCGGTCGAGGCGGCCCGCGGTCCAGCTGAGGTAGAGACCGATCGCGAAGAGGGCGACGACGATCCAGATGAGGGTTACGGTCACCCGGCGAGGCTATCCGCTCGGCGCGGGCCGCTTGGCGCGGGGCGGGGCGGGGCGCGGGTGGGTGCACGGCGGGGCGGTGGGTGCCCGGCGGGGCGGTGGGTGCCCGGCGGGGCGAAGTGAGCGCGTGCGGGCGCGTCATGGCTGATCGCGCAGTTCCCCGCGCCCCTGAAGGTGCGCCCCTGAAGGGGCGCCCCCCCAGGCGTTCTCAGTCCCGGGCCATGCGCATTCGGGCGCGGGCCATTCTTCCCGGGCGTTCGTCATCCTCCGTCGCCACGGCTCCCGCGCCGTCCATCACCGTCTCGTACACCGCCAGGATGTCCGCGGCGACCGTCGACCAGTCGAAGCGGCGCACATGGAGCGCGCCCCGTTCGCTCAGTTCGGCCCGGCGGCCCGCGTCGGCGAGCAGGCGTACCGCCGCGGCGGCCAGCGCCTGCGCGTCCTCGTTGGCGAACAGGTCGCCCGCCGCTCCCTGGTCCAGCACCTGCGCGAACGCGTCCAGGTCGCTCGCCAGCACCGGCGCCCCCGCCGACATCGCCTCGACCAGGATGATGCCGAAGCTCTCACCGCCCGTGTTGGGGGCCACGTACACGTCCACGCTGCGCAGCAGCCGTGCCTTGTCCTCGTCGCTGACCATGCCGAGGAACTCCACCCGGGAGCGCATCTCCTCGGGCAGCGAGGCCACCGCCTCCTGCTCGTCACCGCGCCCCGCGACCAGCAGCCGGGTGTCGGGGCGCGCCGCCAGGATGGCGGGCAGCGCGCGCATCAGCACGGGCAGGCCCTTGCGCGGCTCGTCGATGCGGCCGATGAAGCCCAGGGTCTGGCCCTGCCACTGGGCCTTCGGCTCCGCCTTCGCGAAGAAGTCGACGTCGACGCCGTTGGGGATGGTGACCGCGTCACCGCCCAGGTGCTCGACGAGCGTGCGCCGCGCGTACTCGCTCACCGCGATCCGCGCGCTGATCTTCTCCAGCGCGGGCTGCAGGATCGGGTACGCCGCGAGCATGACGCGCGAGCGGGCCGTGGAGGTGTGGAAGGTCGCGACGATCGGCCCCTGCGCCGCCCAGCAGGTCAGCAGGCCCAGCGAGGGCGCCGCCGGCTCGTGGATGTGCACCACGTCGAAGGTCCCGTCGTGCAGCCAGCGCCGCACCCGGGCCGCCGACAGGACGCCGAAGCTCAGCCGTGCCACCGACCCGTTGTAGCGGACCGGCACCGCCCGGCCCGCCGACACCACGTAGGGCGGCAGCGGGGTGTCGTCGTCCGCCGGCGCCAGCACGGAGACCTCGTGGCCGAGCCCGATCAGGTGCTCGGCCAGGTCCCGGATGTGGAACTGGACGCCCCCCGGCACGTCCCAGGAGTACGGGCAGACGATCCCGATCCTCAACTCCGGTCCTCCGGTCGCGCGTCCAGATCCGCCGACCACAGTCGTTGCAGCATGTGCCAGTCCTCCGGATGCTCGGCGATCCCCGTGGCGAAGGCGTCGGCCAGCGCCTGTGTCATCAATGACGTCTTTTCGCCGCGCGTACCTGTCTCCGGTACGTCCACGGGCGGATGCACCCGTCCCCGCATCATCCGGCCGTCGTACCAGAGCGTCGCCGGCAGCAGCAGCGCCCCCGTCTGCTGCGCCAGGATCGCGGGCCCGGCCGGCATCCGCGCGCTCTCGCCGAAGAACTTCACCTCGACGCCCGAGGCGGACAGGTCCCGGTCCGCGACCAGACAGACCAGACCGCCGCGGCGCAGCCGTCTGGCCAGCGTGCCGAAGGCGGAGCCGCCCGTGTGCGGCACGACCTCCATCCCGAGGCTCTCGCGGTACGCGACGAACCTGTCGAACAGGGACTCCGGCTTCAGGCGTTCCGCGACCGTCGTGAAGGGATGGCCGAGGTGGCTGGTGGCGTACGCGCCCGCCAGGTCCCAGTTGGCCAGGTGCGGCAGCGCGAGAACGACTCCGCGGCCCCCCTCCAGGGTGTCCGTCAGCCGGTGCAGGTCCTGGATCTCGACACCGGAGGCGATCCGCTCCCGGCTCCACGCGGGCAGCCGGAAGGACTCCATCCAGTACCGCATGTACGAGCGCATCCCCGCCCGGGACAGCTCCCGCAGCCGCGCCGGGTCCGCGTCGGGCACCACCCGGGCCAGGTTGGCCTCCAGCCGCAGCACGCTCTTGCCGCGCCGCTTCCAGGTCCGGTCCGCGACCAGGCGGCCCAGGCCGGCGGCGACCGGCTCGGGCAGCTTCTTCACCCCGGCCCAGCCGAGCCCGTACAACCCGTCGACCAGCCTGTCCTTGGCGGACGGCCGCCCGCTCCCGGCGGCGGCGTGGCCCTTCCCCCGGTCCGTGCTCACGACGTGGCTCCGTTCCCGGTCGCCGCGTCGGCCTCGGCCGACTCACGGCGTACCGTCACGACCCGTTGCCCCAGGGTCACCAGCGACCCCACAGCGACGACCCACAGTGCGACCGGCAGCAGCACGTCGACACCCGGCAGCCCGAACTTGTGCAGTCCGGCGACCCCGGCGGCTACCAGCGTGATCACGAGCCGTTCGGCCCGCTCGATCAGGCCGTTGACGGCGACGGGCAGCCCGATCGCCTCACCGCGGGCCTTGGTGTACGAGACCACCTGGCCGCTCGCGAGACAGAAGATGGCGACCGCGCACAGCACGTTGTCGTCACCGGTGCCGGCGTACCAGAGGGCGAGTCCGCCGAAGATGCCCGCGTCGGCGACCCGGTCCAGGGTGGAGTCGAGGAACGCGCCCCACCGGCTGGACACGCCGGCCTGGCGCGCCATGTTGCCGTCGACGAGGTCGGAGAAGACGAAGAGGGTGATGACGATGGTGCCCCAGAAGAACTCCCCGCGAGGGAAGAAGACCAGCGCACCCGCCATCACTCCGGCCGTACCGATGAGCGTGACCGCATCCGGACTCACTCCGCGACGGAGCAGAAATGCGGCAAACGGTGTGAGGACACGCGTGAAGAATGCACGCGCGTACTTGTTCAGCATGGCCTTCCCGAGGGGTCGGATGGCCGAGCGGCCCCTGTGGCCACCGGCTGGCCCATCGTAGCCACGACCCGCAGGCTCCACCGCCGGGCACCCGCCCACCGCCGTGTCCGTACGACAGATGGCGGCACCACGGCCGCCGCGGACGCCGGCGCCGGTGCGCAAGCCGGACCCGCCCGCACTCCGCGGTTCCGGCGCCGCGGACCCGCGCTCCCGCCCCGCCCCCGCACACGCGGCCGGCCCGGGTATGGACGCAAGGTGACCCGGGTGGAAAGCTCGAATGACCGCGGGCGTCATCGAGGCCGCCACGCCGCAGCGGCTCCTCATGTCCGCGCCCTTCTCCTCACCGTGCACCTTTCCTCGGGAGGCCGGAAACCATGGGCGTACACACCAAATCGAGCGCACATCCCGGAGCCGCCGGCAGGGCGACACCGGCCGACCACCCCGCATCCGTACGGAACGTGGTGCTGGTCGGCCACAGCGGATCGGGCAAGACCACACTGGTGGAAGCACTCGCACTCGCCACGGGTGCGGTGCAGCGGGCCGGCCGGGTCGAGGACGGCACCACCGTCTCCGACCACGACGAGATCGAGCACCGCAGGCAACGCTCCGTACAGCTCTCGCTCGTGCCCGTCGCCTGGGACGGCATCAAGATCAATCTGCTGGACACCCCCGGTTACGCGGACTTCGTCGGGGAGCTGAGGGCCGGTCTGCGCGCCGCGGACGCGGCCCTCTTCGTCGTCTCGGCCGCCGACGGCGTCGACGGGGCCACCCGCATGGTGTGGGAGGAGTGCGCGGCCGTCGGGATGCCGCGCGCCATCGTGGTCACCCACCTGGAGGCGGCGCGCGCCAACTTCGAGTCGATGACCGACCTCTGCGCGGAGGCCTTCGGCGGCGACGACCCGGACGCCGTACTGCCGCTCTACCTCCCGCTGTACGGCGAGCACGGCCCCGACGGACACGCCCCGGTCGCCGGGCTCCTCGGCCTGCTCTCGCAGCGGATCTACGACTACTCCCGCGGCGAACGCACGGAACTCGCCCCCGACCCCGCCCAGCTCCCGCGCATCAGGGCCGCCCGGGACCGGCTCATCGAGGGGATCATCGCCGGGAGCGAGGACGAGTCCCTGATGGACCGCTACCTCGACGGCGAGGACATCGACCTGGAGACCCTCGTCGGCGACCTGGAGAGGGCCGTCGCCCGCGGCAGGTTCCACCCCGTGGTGGCCGCCGCCCCCGCAGCCGAGGGCAGCCGCCTGGGCCTGGGCACGGTCGAGATCCTGGAGCTGATCACCGGCGGCTTCCCGACCCCCGCCGAACACGAACTCCCCGCCGTCACCACCCCGCAGGGCCACCCCGCTCCCCCGCTGACCTGCGACCCCGCAGGTCCGCTCGTCGCCGAGGTGGTCAAGACCGCCGCCGACCCCTACGTCGGCAGGATCTCCCTCGTACGGGTCTTCTCCGGCACGCTGCGCCCCGACGAGAGCGTCCATGTCTCCGGCCACGGACTGGCCGACCGCGGCCACGCCGACCACGACCTCGACGAGCGGGTCGGCGCGCTCTCCTCGCCGTTCGGCAAGCAGCAGCGACCGCTCACCCACTGCGTCGCGGGCGACCTCGCCTGCGTGGCCAAGCTCACCCGGGCGGAGACCGGCGACACCCTCTCCGCCAAGGAGAATCCGCTCCTCGTCGAGGGGTGGTCCATGCCCGACCCGCTGTTGCCGCTCGCCGTCCAGGCGCACAGCAAGGCCGACGAGGACAAGCTCTCGCAGGGCCTCGCCCGGCTCGTCGCCGAGGACCCGACGATGCGCCTGGAACAGAACGGGGCGACCCGTCAGCTCGTCCTGTGGTGCCTGGGCGAGGCACACCGCGACGTCGCGCTGGAGCGGCTGCGCACGCGGTACGGGGTCCGCGTCGACGCCGTCGGCCACAAGGTGCCGCTGCGCGAGACCTTCGGCGAGAAGACCTCGGGCCGCGGCCGGCACGTCAAGCAGTCCGGCGGCCACGGCCAGTACGCCATCTGCGAGATCGACGTGGAGCCGCTGCCGCCGGGCACCGGCATCCAGTTCGTGGACAAGGTGGTCGGCGGTGCGGTGCCCCGCCAGTTCATCCCTTCCGTGGAGAAGGGCGTGCGCGCCCAGGCCGCCCGCGGTCTGGCCGGACATCCGCTCGTGGACGTACGGATCACGCTGCGGGACGGCAAGGCGCACTCGGTGGACTCCTCGGACGCGGCGTTCCAGACCGCCGGGGCGCTGGCCCTGCGGGAGGCGGCGGCCGATGCCCGGATCGACCTCCTGGAGCCGGTCGCCCAGGTCACCGTCCTGGTCCCGGACGACTACGTCGGCCCCGTCATGAGCGACCTCTCCGGCCGGCGCGGCAGGGTCGTCAGCACCGAACAGGCCGGCCACGGCCGCACCCTGGTCCGCGCCGAGGTCCCGGAGGTGGAGATCGGCAGGTACGCCGTCGACCTGCGCTCCGTCTCGCACGGCACCGGACGCTTCAGCCGTACGTACGCCAGGCACGAGCCGATGCCACCCCAGCTGGCGGGCAAATTCCGCGAACAGGACCAAAGTGGCGCCTAGTTGACCGGTTTGCGGTGATGCCGTCCCGATCTGTCCGGCCAATTCGCTTGCGGTGGGCGGCATTCCGCGCTCCCATGACGTGCGGGGCAACACGTCGATAGTCTGTGATCGCAGCTCAGCAGGTGTGCGGCGCGCGGCAGTTGGGAACAGGCCGCAGTGCAGGGCGACGCACGGAGCAGCACACAGCACAGCACGGTGTCGTACGTGGACGGTCGATGGGGGCGGTAGTGGCGGACTCGGGATTCGACTTCTCACCCGGTGCACAGGTACCGCTCCAGGGCTCGGCGGGGCAGACCGCGGCGACGCACGCGCTCGCGTCGGCCGCCTACCGCGACGGCGCGGTCACCACGCTGCTCGACGCGAACAGCGAGTGGCACAAGTCC
The DNA here is from genome assembly GCF_044757485.1 of Streptomyces sp. NPDC091272. Taxonomy (NCBI): domain Bacteria; kingdom Bacillati; phylum Actinomycetota; class Actinomycetes; order Kitasatosporales; family Streptomycetaceae; genus Streptomyces; species Streptomyces sp. NPDC091272. The sequence continues at coordinate 124,946 of NZ_JBIVVC010000011.1, read as the reverse complement.
GAGGTGAAGAAGGGCAGGCTCTCCCTCTTCGAACCCAACCTCGGCGAGGCCTTCTCCCGCGCCATCCAGATCCGGATGCTCGGCGGCGCCCGCGAAGCGCTCATCCAGTCCTTCGGCACCGAACCGCAGACGGTGGTCGAGCACTGTCTGGCCGCCACCAACATCCGTAAGGCCCGCGACACCAAGCTCACGCTCGTCATGGCCGTCTTCGGCCTGCTCTTCCTGCCCGGCCTGCTGCTCTGGCTGGCCGTCTTCCAGCTCCGCCGCACCATCGCGGGCGCCAAGGACCGCAGGGCCGGAGCGCTGGGCACGGTCCTGCTCGTCGCCGTCGGCGGCCTGGTCGTGCTCTTCCTGATCAAGCTGCCGTTCTCCGGCTTCCTCGGCATCTATCTGCGCGCCATGCTGGTCGCCCCGGTCATCGGCTGGCTCTGGGCCAAGCAAATCTGCGAGTCCACCGCCAGGGACCTCAGGGAACGCTGGTCGGCGCTGCTGTCCGGCGGCGGCATCGGCGCCAAGATCCCGGAAGCCGTCCCCAAGAGTCCGGGCGAGGTCGACGCGGAGAGCCTGCGCCAGAGCCTGGCCCGCCTCACCGCCGAGCAGCAGTCCAACGCGGTCTTCTACGCGGGCCCCAAGGGCATACTCGGCATGGGCACCCGCTGGGGCAGCTGGCAGCTCGCCGAGGAGCTCAACCGCGCCGACCCCGCCAAGGAGATCCACGGTTTCCGCAGCTGGGACGTCATAAGGGCGATCCACGACCAGCTGCGGATGCTGGAGCGCGGCCCGCTGCACACCGGCGGCTTCCCGACGCCGTCGGTCCGGCACTGGATCGTCGCCCCGGTCGGCGAGAACGCGGGCTCGGTCAGCCGCCCCGAGGGCCAGGACGTCGACGCGTACCAGATCAAGAACCACGAGATACAGCGCATCTGCAACGAGCAGCAGTTCGGCGCGGGCAACCGGCACTACCTGGGCGTCCAGTTCACCCTGTGGGACGGTCAGCTGGTCATCACCATGCTCATCACGGTGACCGTGCTGCACGAGACCCTGCGCATCGAGGTCACCGGGCACGCGCTGGGCCCGGTGCACCCCCTCTTCACCACGAAGCCGAGTCCGAAGACGGTGACGGTCGGCAAGACCGTCAAGTTCTGGGAGACCAAGACCCGCGAGCTGCCGCTCACCGACACCAACGAGGTGGTCCGGCTCAGCGCCCGCGCCCCGCTCACCTGGTTCCCGAACCTCCTGGACCACCTCGGCGGCAAGCTCTCGCTGCCCGAGCCGTTCGGCCTGCGGCACGCCTGGGCGGCGAAGCCCTGGCGGCACCGCTTCATGGCGGACGACGCGATGCGCGCGGCGGCGCCGGTGCTACGGGTGGTGCACACCGCGGCGATCAAGGTCCTGGAGGACCACGGGGTCGACACCGAACGCTTCAGCGGCCGTGCGATGAACCTCAGTGGCATGGTCCAGGACCCGTCGCCGCGCAAGGCCGACGTGTACGACGCGTGATTCCTACGGCTGCTCGGGCCACACGTCGGCGAGCATCTTGCGGGTGTCGGCCAGCAGCTGCGGCAGCACCTTGGTGTGCCCGACGACCGGCATGAAGTTGGTGTCCCCGCCCCAGCGGGGCACCACGTGCTGGTGCAGATGGGCGGCGATGCCCGCGCCCGCGGCGGAGCCCTGGTTCATGCCGAGGTTGAACCCGTGCGCCCCGGACGCCGTGCGCAGCGCGGTCATCGCCTTCTTGGTGAACAGCGCCAGCTCGGCGGTCTCGGCGTCGTCCAGCTCCGTGTAGTCGGCGACGTGCCGGTACGGCATGACCATCATGTGGCCGCCGTTGTACGGATAGAGGTTCATGATCGCGAAGACGCTCGTGCCGCGCGCGACGATCAGCGACTCCTCGTCGCTGTGCGCGGGAGCCACGCAGAAGGGACAGCCGTCGTCGGACCCGGGTCCGGTCGGCTTGTTCTCACCCTGGATGTACGCGATCCGGTGGGGCGTCCACAGCCGCCCGAACCCGTCCGGCTCACCCACCGGTCCACTCTGCTGCTCCGGCTCAGTCGTCATGCGGAAAGCATAGGCGGACGAGCTGGGCGAACAGCAGGGAGGGCGGCTCCCGGCAGGAACCGCCCTCTCCTCGCCACGGCAGTCGCTAGACCTGCACGCGACGCTCCACCACGTCCACCAGCTTGGCGATCGCCTCGTCGCGCGGGACGCCGTTCTCCTGCGACCCGTCGCGGTACCGGAAGGAGACCGTCCCGGCGGCCATGTCCTCGTCACCGACGATGATCATGAACGGGACCTTCTGCTTCTGCTGGTTGCGGATCTTCTTCTGCATCCGGTCGGACGACGCGTCCACGTCGACCCGCAGCCCCTTCTTCTTCGCCTCGGCGGCGAACTCCTGGAGGTACGGGATGTGCGCGTCGCCGATCGGGATGCCGACCGCCTGCACGGGCGCCAGCCACGCCGGGAACGCACCCGCGTAGTGCTCCAGGAGCACCGCGAAGAACCGCTCGATCGAGCCGAACAGCGCACGGTGGATCATGACCGGCTGCTGCTTGGTGCCGTCGGGGCCCGTGTACTCCAGGTTGAACCGCTCCGGCAGGTTGAAGTCCAGCTGCACGGTCGACATCTGCCAGGTGCGGCCGATGGCGTCCTTGCACTGCACCGAGATCTTCGGGCCGTAGAAGGCCGCGCCGCCCGGGTCCGGGACCAGGGGCAGGCCCTGCTTCTCGGCGACCTGGCGCAGCGTCTCGGTGGCCTCCTCCCAGATCTCGTCCGAGCCGACGAACTTCTCCGGGTCCTTGGTGGACAGCTCCAGGTAGAAGTCGGTCAGACCGTAGTCGCGCAGCAGCCCGAGAACGAAGGTGAGGGTGCGGTCGAGCTCCTCCGCCATCTGCTCCTTGGTGCAGTAGATGTGCGCGTCGTCCTGCGTGAAGCCGCGGGCCCGGGTCAGACCGTGCACCACGCCCGACTTCTCGTACCGGTACACGGTTCCGAACTCGAACAGCCGCAGAGGCAGTTCGCGGTACGAACGCCCCCGGGCATCGAAGATCAGGTTGTGCATCGGACAGTTCATGGGCTTGAGGTAGTAGTCCGTGCCCTCGTCGAGCTGCATGGGCGGGTACATGCCGTCGGCGTACCAGTCCAGGTGCCCGGAGGTCTCGAAGAGCTTCCCCTTGGTCGCGTGCGGGGTGTAGACGAACTCGTACCCCTCCTCCTCGTGCCGGCGGCGCGAGTAGTCCTCCATGACCCGGCGGATGATGCCGCCCTTGGGGTGGAAGACGGCGAGTCCTGAGCCGATCTGCTCCGGGATCGAGAACAGGTCCAGCTCGTTGCCGAGCTTCCTGTGGTCGCGCTTCTCGGCCTCGGCGAGGAACTCCAGGTGCGCCTTCAGCTCGTCCTTCGACGGCCACGCGGTGCCGTAGATGCGCTGGAGCATCGGGTTCTTCTCGCTGCCGCGCCAGTAGGCGGCGGCGTTGCGCATCAGCTTGAAGGCCGGGATGTTACGGGTGGAGGGCAGGTGCGGACCGCGGCAGAGGTCCTTCCAGCACAGCTCGCCGGTCTTCGCGTCGAGGTTGTCGTAGATGGTCAGCTCGCCGCCGCCCACCTCGACGTCCGCGCCGTCGTCGCTGGACGCAGAGCCCTTGATGCCGATGAGCTCCAGCTTGTACGGCTCGTCCGCGAGCTCCTCGCGGGCCGCCTCGTCGCTGACCACCCGGCGGGAGAACTTCTGCCCCCGCTTCTGGATGACCTGCATCTGCTTCTCGATCGCCTTGAGGTCCTCCGGCGTGAAGGGCCGCTCGACGTCGAAGTCGTAGTAGAAACCGTCCTTGACCGGCGGGCCGATCCCCAGCTTCGCCTCGGGGAACAGCTCCTGCACCGCCTGCGCCATCACGTGCGCGGTCGAGTGACGCAGGATGTTGAGCCCGTCCTCGGAGGTGATCTCGACCGGCTCGACCTCCTCGCCGTCGGCGACCTCGTACGACAGGTCCCTCAGCTCGCCCCCGACGCGTGCGGCGACGATCGAGCGCTCACCGGCGAAGATCTCGGCTGCCGTGGTGCCCGTCGTCACCACGCGCTCTTCCCGCTCGGAATCGCGTTGGACGAACACACGGACGTCTGACACCGGTCTCTCCTGACTGAGGGGGGTGCGCGCCTGAGGAAGCGGCACGCACCCGAATCGTACCGAGCGACCCGGCCCGCACGCGAAACGGTTGTCACACCCCCGCCGGGCAGCCCCTCAGTCCTCCCCGCTGCAGGCCTCCTCGAAGAAGTCCAGGTTCTCGTGCAGCGCCTTCAGCAGCCGGTCCCGTTCCGCCTCGTCCACCTGTACGGGAGCGACTCCCGACGCCCCCGTCAGCCGCCGGAAACCGCCCCGGCTCTCCAGCCGTCCCCGCACCTGGACCGGCAGTCCGACCAGGTGCGCGTGGCCCGCGATGCGGTACGCCTCCTCGTCCAGGGTGATCCGTACGTGCGGCACCTCCGCGCCCGCGAGCACCCGCAGCCGGACCGTTCCGCCACCGCGCGGGGCCGACCTGCGCATCCGTACGACGGCCCCGGTGATCCGTACCGGCACGGACGGCTCGTCACGCCGGTAGCGGGCCCCCGCCGCCCGCAGTGCGGGCAGGTCGCCCGGCGAGAACTCGACCACCTCGGGGCGGGCCGCGCAGCCCGGCGGCACCCCGGCCGCAGGCGCCCAGGCCAGCGCGATCCGGGCTCCCTGCGCGCCCTGCACCAGCGCGACGACCGCGTCGGTGAGTTCATGGCTGACCCCGGCCTCCACCGCCGCGTCGAAGGCCTCCATGCCGCCGGTGGCGCGCTGGTAGTCGGTGGCCTCGCGGGCGGCGTGCAGCGCGTGGTGCAGGCGTACGACGGTGCCGCGCCCGGTGACGACCGGCACGAAGGCGGTCAGTTCACGCCCTCCCGTGCCCGCTCCGACCAGCACGCCGTCCAGGGCCGACTGTGCCTGCCTGCGGTGCCGCGCCCCGTAGTAGCCGGCCCGCCCGCTGGCGGCGAGCGCCCCGGCGAGCAGCAACTGGCGCGCCGCCGCCCGCAGCTTCTCCTGGGCCGGCCAGGCCGCGGCCCCCGTCACCTCCTCCGGCACGTCCCGCCACCAGCGGACCTCGTCGCTGGGCACCGCGAGCTGCACCAGTACCTCGCGGGCGGACGGCGCGGGGCAGCGCTCCAGCGCGGTCAGCGCCTCGCCCAGCAGGTCGTCGCTGTCGGGGAAGGCCCGTGACTCGGGTACGAGGAGGGAGGTGGCGCCGCCCGTGGGCCCCGGCGGTGTCCAGCGCGCGTACCGCCCGGCGGCTCCCCCGCGCCGCCGCCAGCCGTGCCGGGCGAGCAGGGCGCCCAGGACGGCGGGGTCGACCTGGCAGGGTTCGGGTCCGCCGCCGTCCCAGCTGCCGGGCACCTCGCCCGGGTGGGGCCGTCCTGACTCGTCGATCGGCCGGTAACGGTGCATCAGGGTTTCCCTCCCGCCCCGACGCGCGTCATGATCTCGCAGAGGGCTCGGTCGTCGAATATCCGCGAGGTGGGGACCCGCACGTTGGTCCTGTTCCGGCCGGTCACCGGGTGTCCGGCCAGATTGGTCCAGTAGCAGCAGTGCCGCAGGTCGAGGCGGTCGTGTCCGGCCCGCAGCCAGTCGTCCCGGTCCCTCGGGACCAGCATCACCACCAGGATCTTGTGCACCGAGACGGGGGTGCGCGCCAGCTTCACCAGGTGGTCGTTGTCGAGGGTGAAGGAGAACGCGGCGCCGGGCGGGTGCGGGGCGATCTGGTAGGTGCACTTGAGCTGGACCTTGATGGTCACTTCGTCGTCGATGGTGTGCACGGGCGAGCCGTGGCTGACGTGCCAGTCGATCCCGTTGTCGGGGAAGGGCTGGGAGAGCGAGCAGCCTGCGGCCGCCGCGACCGCGTGCAGATAGCCCACCTGGAGGGTCTCCATGCAGGCGGTGGTGGCGAGCGCGCCCCGGGGCGGGTGGTCGGTCGATGAGATCCGTCCGGGCAGCAGCCCGCCCGGTTCGGGCTGCGTGAGCGCCATGGCTGACGTGTGCCTTCCGGGCCGTGCCGATCAGGGGGGTGGTCACGGGCCGTCAACTCGGCGTCCCGTCACCTGTGTTGTCTCCGTACGGCTTATGGCGTAAACGGCCCGGGTATCACCGCTTCGGGCAGAAAGCGCACCGGGTCCGTCCGTGAGGCACATCATCTGCCGTGAGCGCTGGAGGAGTTGGGACATGACGTGCTGGTACGAGGGGCCCCTGGCGGCCTTTGACACGGAGACCACGGGCGTCGACGTGGAGGGCGACCGGATCGTCTCGGCGGCCCTTGTCGTGCAGGACTCGGCGGGAGCGAGGTTTCGCGCCACCCGCTGGCTGATCAACCCCGGCGTTCCGGTGCCCGCCGGGGCCACCGAGATACACGGGCTGACCGACGAACACCTGCAGCACAACGGCCGGTGGCCGTCGCCCGTGGTGGAGGAGATAGCCCGTGCGCTGGCGGAGCAGTGCGCGGCGGGCCGGCCGCTGGTCATCATGAACGCGCCGTTCGACCTGACCATGCTGGACCGGGAGTTGCGGCGCCACCGGGCGTCGTCGCTGTCCCGCTACCTGGAGGCCAGGCCGTTGCACGTGCTGGACCCGCGGGTCCTGGACAAGCATCTGGACCGGTACCGCAAGGGCCGCCGCACCCTGACCGACCTGTGCGAGTTCTACGGCGTGACACTCGACGGGGCGCACGACGCGGCGGCCGACGCGACGGCTTCGATCGAGCTCGTACGGGCGGTGGGCCGCCGGTTCGCCGCCCGGCTCGAACGTCTCTCCCCCGCCGAACTGCACACCCTCCAGGCGGTGTGGCACGCGGCGCAGGCACGGGGGCTGCAGGCGTGGTTCGCACGCAACGGCTCGGACGAGGCGGTGGATCCCGCGTGGCCGCTGCGCCCGGAGCTCCGCAGGGCCGAAGCGGCCTGACGCCGGGAACGGCGGTCCCTTCCGGGGACGCACCACCCGGGTCCGGGGACGCGCCACCGGGGGTCCGCCCGCCACGGCGAGGCCGACGGCGCCTCCCGGCATGCAAAAAGCCGGTCCGTCTGTGACGGACCGGCCTTTCCCAGGTGGGCGATACTGGGTTCGAACCAGTGACCCCTTCGGTGTGAACGAAGTGCTCTCCCACTGAGCTAATCGCCCGGGAACGGGTTGAACCATACAGCGCTTTTCCGGGTGGTTCCAAACCGCGCCCGCCTCACCCCGCGAGCACGGCCGCCAGCCCTCTGCGTCCCGCCCGCATCATCAGCGCGTGATTGGCCACGAAGACTGGCCGTCCGGGGACGGCGAGCCTGCGCAGCAACGGCTTGTGCACGTCGACCACCTGCTCGTAGTGGGCGCGGCTCCCGGCGCCGTGCGCGACGACGGTCCAGCGCAGCCAGCCCTCCAGGTCGCCCGTCATGCCGATCTCCAGGATCCCGGCGGCCGGGTCACGGCGGCGTTCGCGCACGGTCACCAGCAGGTCGTACGGGAGGAAGGAGCGGAAGCGCGCGGTGCCGGTGCGCCCGTCGCCGGGGACGACCTCGCGCACCTGCGGCCACCAGCGCGGATAGTCCTCGGCGCGTTCCAGCAGCGCGTAGACGTCCGTCGGCGGGGCGGGCAGGTCCCAGATGCTGCGGAAGCGGTAGTGGCACCAGTCCATGGGCCAAGTCTGCGGCACACGCACGTACTCACCCCGGATCTGAGTAGCTTCTTTGAGTATCCGTGCCCTTAGCGGGGGCGGTCCGTGCGCCCACACTCACGCCATGACGAACGTTCCGCCCCTGGGGCCGGCCGACGAGCTGGTGCTCCTCGACCGCGAGCTGACGCAACTCGACGTGCGCAAGCGGCAGTTGCTGTTGCGCCGCGACTGGCTGGTGCAGGTGCTGAACCAGCCGTCCGCCGCGCCGCCGCACGCTGCCCGGCCGAACCCGGCCGGCCGGCCCGCTCCCCCGCCGCGGTCCGCCCCCGGCGCCCGCACCCTCGCGGGCACACCCCGAGCCACGTCCGGCGCGCAGAACGTGCTGCTGACGCTCGGCGGGATCCTGCTCGCTGTCGCCGCGCTGGCGTTCACCCTGGTCGGCTGGGGCCAGTTGGGCATCGCGGGCCGCTCCGCCGCTCTGGGTCTGGTGACCGTCGCCGCGCTGGCCGCTCCGGTGCTGCTGGTACGCCGCGGTCTGGCGGCGACGGCCGAGTCGATCGGCGTGGTCGGCCTCCTCCTGACGGTGCTGGACGCGTACGCGCTTCACCAGGTCGCCTTCGAGAACAGCGGCGCCGTGGCGTACTGCGCGGGGGCCGCGGCCCTGCTCGCTCTCCTCTGGACGGTGTACGGCCTGCTCGTCCCGGGACTGCGCGTACCTCTCCCGGCGGCGCTGTCGGCCGCCCAACTCCCGCTTGTGCTGCTCGCGTCGGTGAACTCCTCGACGGCGCTCCCCGTCGGCTGGGCGCTGCTGGCGACGGCGGCGGCCGACACGGCCACGGCTCTCCTGCTGCTCCACCGCAGGGTGGGCCCCGCCCCTTCCGCCGACCGCACCGGCCCCTCCTCCCGGAGGTTCGTCCCGGTCGGCGTTCTCGCCGCGGTCTGCGCCTGGGCGGCCGGGGGGTGCGTGCTCCTGGTGGCACTGGTCCTGTCCTCGGGTGCGCGGACGACGCCGGTCGCCCTCGCGCCGTCCGGTCTCTTCCTCGCGTGCGCCGCCCTCGCCCTGGCCGCCTCCCTGCGCAGGCCGCAGGTCGCGACCGCCCTGGCGGCGGGCCTGACGCTGACGGCCGCCGTGGTCGGGGCGGTGCGCCCGGCCGTGCCCTTCGCGTGGACGGCCCCCGTCTGCCTGCTCTGCGCGCTCGTCGTCCTGGCACTGTCCCGGGCGGGCACCCCCCGACTGCCGCGCCCGGTCAGGACCGGCCTCGCGGTGTCGGCCGCGGTGGTCGGCGGCGGCGCGGTCCTCCAGACGGTTCCCGCGCTGGCCCTGACCGTGCTGTGGGGTCCGGCCTCCCGGGCGGCCGCGCCCTGGCAGGGCCGGCCCACCACGTTCCGCGACACGATCGCCCTCGACGTGCCCTGGCACGCCTTCTCCACCGCCCCGCTGATCCTGCTGGCCACGGCGGCAGCCCTCGCGGTGCTGCACCGCCGCTCCCCGGGACCGGCGACGGCCGTCGGCACGGTTCTCCCGGCCTCCGCCGCCGTGCTCCTGCTCCCGACCTCGCTCGACCTGTCCCACTCGGCGGCGCTGGGCGTCCAGCTCGCCGTGACGGCTGCCGCGCTGATCCTGGCCGCGCTCACCGCCGCTCCCTCGGCGGCGACCGTCGCTCCCGGTGTCCGTAGCGCCGTGTCGTACAGCGCGACGGCCGTCGCGGCCGTGACGGCGGGATCGGTGTCCTGTCTGGCGCTGGCCTCCCGGGGCGGCACCTTCGCGGTGTTCGGCACGCTGCTGGTCCTGTGCACGGCCCTCGCCGTACGCGCCCCGTCCCCGGCGCTCCGGGCGGCGGGCGCCGTCGCGTGGGTCGGGTACGCGACCGGACTGCTCTGCGCGGGAGCCGCCGCACTCGCGCTGGCGCCGCAGCAGGCCGCGCTGCTGGTCCTCGTGGTGCCCGCCGCGGTCGCCCTGCTCGCCGCTTGGACACCTCACGCCCCCGCCGAGCTCGCCGCCACGGCGCCGATGCTGCTCGCCGTGGCTCTCGCGGCGGGCGAGGGGCCGATGCTGTCGCTGGTGCTCGCCCTGTGCGGGGTGATCGCCGCCGGCACCGCCGTGCGCGGGGACCGGCGGCCCGTCGGGTGGGCCGCGGGGGCGCTGTTCCTGCTGGCCACCTGGGTGCGTCTGGCGGCATCGGGGGTCGGCGAACCCGAGGCGTACACCCTGCCGGTGTCCGTCCTGGCGCTCGCCGTGGGGGCGCTGCGGCGGCGGCACGACCCGCGGGCGTCCTCCTGGGTGGCGTACGGGCCGGGCCTGGCCGTGACGATGCTGCCGAGTCTCGTGGCCGTCGTGGCCGACCCGCACTGGCTGCGCCCGCTGCTGCTGGGCCTCGGGGCCCTCGTGGTGACCCTGCTGGGCGCCCGGCACCGGCTCGGGGCCCCGCTGCTGCTCGGCGGCGCCGTGCTGGCCCTGGTGGCGCTGCACGAGCTCGCCCCGTACGTCGTCCAGGTGGCCGGCGCCCTGCCGCGCTGGCTGCCCCCGGCGCTGGCCGGACTGCTGCTGCTCGTGGTGGGGGCGACGTACGAACAGCGCCTGCGCGACGCCCGCAGGCTGCGCTCCCGGCTCGGCCGGCTGCACTGACCTCCCGCGCCCCCGGAGCCGGCCAAGGAGCCGGAAAACGCCGACGGCCCGAGAGACTTTTCAGTCTCTCGGGCCGTCGGTCCGGGGTGGGCGATACTGGGTTCGAACCAGTGACCCCTTCGGTGTGAACGAAGTGCTCTCCCACTGAGCTAATCGCCCGGGCACAGGCAGAACATTACCGCATGTCAGCGCGTGCCCCCGACCACTTTCCCGCGCCCTGGCGGCTGCCTACTCGTTGATCTTCCACGGCATCACGACGCCGAACTTCCAGAGGTAGATACCGACCAGCACGGCGATGATCACCAGCCCGACGGTGGTCAGGATGATGTTCCGCCGCCGCACCTTCGGGTCGAGCGCCTTCTGGGCCGCCTCGGTGACCTTCCGCTTCGTCCAGCGCAGCACCAGCTGTGCCCAGACGAACTCGGTCGCCCAGATCGCCATGCCGCCGAAGATCACCAACCAGCCGGGCCCCGGCAGCGGCAGCATGACGACGCCTGCGGCCACGACCGCAAGACCGACGACGAAGACGCCCACCTGCCAGCTGAGGTGCAGCGTCCTGCGTTCCTGGATGTACTGCGGCGCCCGCGATCCGAGCTCCCGCTCGTCGGTGTCGCCCCCCGTGCCGGGCTCGGTCGCCGTCGATCCGGCAACCCCGTCCCGTCCGTCACTCTCCGCGTTCATGGTCCCAACTTACCCGACCGGCCACCCTCACTGGAATGGCTGTACGGGTCAAGGAAGGACTCGGCCGTACGAGCGACAGCAAGAGACTCAAAACACTCATAAGGGTTTACAACTACCCCGTAGGTGGCATGTCGAATTCGCCGACGTGCGAATCCCCGAGCGCACACTGAGCGAAAGGCCCTGGCGCTTATGAACACCACGGTCAGCTGCGAGCTGCACCTGCGCCTCGTTGTGTCGAGCGAGTCATCACTGCCTGTACCCGCGGGCCTGCGGTACGACACGGCCGATCCCTATGCCGTGCATGCCACCTTCCACACCGGAGCCGAGGAAACGGTCGAGTGGGTCTTCGCCCGCGATCTCCTCGCCGAGGGCCTGCACCGGCCCACCGGAACCGGCGACGTCCGAGTCTGGCCGTCCCGGAGCCACGGTCAGGGCGTTGTCTGCATCGCCCTGAGCTCACCGGAGGGCGAGGCCCTGCTCGAAGCCCCGGCGCGGGCGCTTGAGTCGTTCCTGAAGAGAACGGATGCCGCGGTGCCACCTGGCACCGAACACCGGCACTTCGACCTCGACACGGAGCTCTCTCACATCCTGGCGGAGAACTGAGCCAGTTGGAGAGTCGCTCCTCGCCGTCCGACTCGGGGCGACGGCGATGGGCGGACAACCACATAGGGACAACTTCATAGGGCAGGCATCGACGCCGTCACCGCGGAATCCACCGCGGCGGCGGCGTCGCTGTGCCCTCTCCCGGTCCGCCGCGGGGCACTGTCCGTAGTGCCTCGGGTACGAGCGGCTAGAGTCGGCCAGCATCGGCGGGCACCGGCCCGCAGCAGGCCAGGGAGCTAAGCGTGCTGATCCCCCACGACACCCGGAAAGCCCTCGACGTCGTCGTCGACCTGGTGAACACCGCACCGGAGAGCGAGCCGACCGACCGCCTGACGGACGTCGAGGCGCTGACCGCCTTCGCACGGCTGCACGACGTGAGCGACGTGGGCAGGCTCGGTCCGGACGATCTCCGGGCCGTACGGGACGTGCGGGCCCGCTTCGCGGAGGTGTTCGAGGCGCCCGGCCCGCGGGCCGCCGCCGAGCTCATCAACCAGCTGGTGGCCGCGGCGGGCACGACGCCCCGGCTGACCGACCACGACGGCTTCGACTGGCACGTGCACTACTTCGCCCCCGGCGCCTCGATGGCGGACCACCTGGCGGCGGACTGCGGGATGGCGCTGGCCTTCATCGTGGTCTCCGGCGAGCGGGAGCGGCTGCGCCGCTGCGAGGCACCGGACTGCCGGCACGCGTTCGTCGACCTGTCGCGCAACCGCTCACGGCGCTACTGCGACAGCCGCACCTGCGGGAACAGGCTGCACGTGGCGGCGTACCGGGCGCGGCGCAAGGAGGCCTCGGGCTGAGCACCGGGTCAGTCCAGGAAGAGGTCATGGACCGCTCCCATCATGAGCAGCGTGCCGATCACCGCGAGGAAGATCATCAGGGGCGGCTGGGAGAGCGCGAAGAGGCACCCGCGTGCTTCTTCGGCGGGCGCGGCCGGGACGGGTGCGGGGACGGGGACATCGTCGGCGGAGGTCTGGAGCATCTCGGGCCGATGATGACGCAGTCCGGTGGTACGGAATGACCAACACGCCCACTAACGGCGGCAGTTCGCCAAATTCCGTATAAATCCACAATCGCTTCGGTGTCCGAGCCGCAAGGCTTTCGTGGCCGGGGCCGCGTCCCGCCGTGCGGCCCGGTGGCCGGTCCTCCGCTCAGATTCCGTGCTTCTTCAAGATCGCCTCGATGTCGCTGAAGTCCTCGTCGGCAGCCTTCTTCGGCTGCTTGGCGCCGGCCGCCGGGGCCGGTGCGACGGCGGGCGGCGCGGTGCTGCGGCCCGCGCCAGGAGCGGGCGCCGATGCGGCGGGGGCGACCGCGTCACGCTGCGCCGCCTTCGCGGCCCTGCGCTCCTTGCGGGTGCCCGTGGTGCGGCGCTCCACGGCCCGGGTCGTCATGAACAGCAGCCAGGCGAGTGCGAGCACGCCGAAGCCCGCCCAGACGACGGGCCTGAACGCGATGTCGGAGATCCAGCCCACCGCCCCGGTCATGACCAGGCCGACAGGGACCAGCGAGTAGGCGGCCAGCCTGGTCGCGGCGAGGAAGCGCTTGCGGTACGCGGTGATCGCGGCGATGCCCAAACCCGCAGCGGACACCGCCGAGCAGACGGTCTCGACCAGCAGCATCGGTCCTCCAGCGGTGGAAAGTACGGTCACCTCCATCCTGCACCGCCCGCACCGGGTGCGGCCATCTTCGCGTCCGGTCTCAGGGAGATCTCGGGGGCGCGATCCTCCCCAGGTCCCGGTTGGGGCCGTCGGCGTACGACTGGGAGACTGACCTCATGAGCAACCCCTCCCCCGCCTCCCCCGGTACCCCCGTCGTCCTGGACGTCTGGTGCGAGCTCCAGTGCCCCGACTGCCACGCCGCCCTCACCGACCTCGCCGCCCTGCGGGCCAGGTACGGCGACCGGCTGGAGGTGCGCCTGCGGCACTTTCCGCTGGAGAAGCACCGGCACGCGTACGACGCGGCGCAGGCCGCCGAGGAGGCCTACCAGCAGGGCAAGGGCCGGGAGTACGTCGAGGCGGTCCTCGGGCGCACCGCGGAGCTGGCCGAGCGGGGCCAGCCGCTCCTGCTCGACGTGGCACGCGAACTCGACCTGGACGCCGAGGAGTTCGACACCGCCCTGATCGACGGACGGCATCTGCTGATCGTGGACGCCGACCAGGCGGAGGGCAAGGCGATCGGGGTGCGGGGCACACCGACGTACGAGATCGGCGGGCAGCTGATCGACGCGAGCAAGGACAGCAGCGGCGTGCGGGAGCGCATCGAGAAGATCGCCGACGAGCTGTCGGCCGGGCGCCACGGTGACCAGAGCAGTTAGGCAGTTACACAGTCAGAGCAGTTGCTTGTAGCTGTTGAAGGACGTCGTGCGGTAGCCGAGCGATTCGTACAGGCTCCTGGCGGGCGTGTTGCTGGTGAAGACGTGCAGAGCGAGGCGGCGGTCCCCGGCCTGGCGGGCGGTCCGTTCGGCCAGGGTCATCAGGGCGCGCCCGTATCCCTTGCCGCGTTCGCCCTCGACGACCTCGACGTCGTACACGAAGGCGGTCCACCGGCCGGGCTCGATCTCGTTCCTGCCGACCCAGAGCAGGCCGACCGGTGCGCCGTCGTGCAGGAGGTGGCTGATCCAGGTGTGCGGGGTGGCGAGGCCCCCGGGCAGGAACTTGCGCTCGCTCGCGGCGGCCTTGGCGCGGGCCTGCTCGGCGGACACCCCCCGGTCGATCCAGCTCTGCGCGAAGCTCACCGCCTCCTTCCGCCGCCAGGCGTCGTACTCGGCGGGCGTCACCGGGCGGGCCGAGACGTGGGCGGGCAGGGCGGGCGGCTCGGGGTGCAGCTCCTTGAGCATGTTGCGACTGCGTTCGACGTAGCCGAGGGCGGTCGCCATGCGCAGGGCGGGTTCGGTGTCCGCCGGCAGGGAGACGGCGACCTGGTCGCACCCCCAGCCGCGCAGCACCTCCTCGGCCGCGAGGACCGCGACCGTGCCCCGGCCCCGGCGGCGGTCCGCCTCGTCGATCCGCAGGGCCGAGATCCGGCCGACCTTGTTGCCGAAGTCGGGCTCGGTGGCGAGTTGCGCCGTGCCGACGGGGCGGCTGTTCACACACACTTCGTAGTCGCGCGAGCGCGCGCCGTCAGTGCTGGTCCGGAGCGGCCCGGTCGGCCGTAGGGTCGTGGTCATCACGGGAGTTGTACCCCCGCCGGGCCCGCTCGTCATCACCTTTTGCGGGACTACGGGTCTTTGCGGGGCCACGGGTCTTTACGGAGCTACGGGGCTACGGGTCGAGGTCGTCGCCGGCGCGCTCGGCGAAGACGCGCATCGCCTTGGCGGTCACCGGGCCCGGGGCCGCGGGCAGTTCACGTGCGTCGAGGCGGTGGACGGCCTGGACGTCACGCAGGGTGGAGGTCAGGAAGATCTCCTCGGCCTGCGCCAGCACGTCGAACGGCAGCACGGCCTCCTGCGCGCCGGTCCACTCGACGGTCAGGGCGCGGGTGATGCCCGCCAGGCAGCCCGAGGAGAGCGGCGGGGTGAGGAGCTGCCCGCCGAGCACGACGAAGACGTTGGTTCCGGTGCCCTCGCAGAGCTGCCCGACGGTGTTCGCGAACAGGGCCTCGGTGGCGCCCTGTTCACGGGCGCGGGCCAGCGCGACCACGTTCTCCCCGTACGAGGTGGTCTTGAGCCCGGTGAGCGCGCCCCGTTCGTTGCGTGTCCAAGGGACGGTGACGACGGCGGTGGAGTCCGGCCGCCGGCTGCTCTCGCCGAGGGCGACGATCAGCGTCGGCCTCGCCTCGCCCCGGTCCGAGCCGAGCGGGGAGATGCCGCCGGTGTACGTCACGCGGAGCCGGCCGAGCGCCGCCGGGTTGGCCTCCAGCACGGCGGCGCACGCGTGGCGGACCTCGTCGAGGTCGGGGGCCGGCAGGCCGAGACCACGGGCGGAGGAGGTGAGCCGGTCCAGGTGGCGGGTGAGGGCGAACGCCTTGCCCTCCACCGCCTTCACGGTCTCGAAGACACCGTCGCCCACCGTGATCCCGTGGTCGAGGACGGACACCCGGGCCGCGTCGGCGTCGACGAGTGCCCCATTGACCCAAACCTTCATGCCGTGGCCTTCTCTCTCACTCTGTCATCTCGTACGCGCTGTCACCCCGTACGCACCCGACGCTACCGCGAGCAGCCTGGACGCCTTGAGCTCGGTCTCCGCCCACTCCCGCTCGGGGTCCGAACCCCAGGTGATGCCCGCTCCCGTGCCGAAGCGCAGGAACGGTCCGCCGGGTGCGGTGCGGTCGATCCAGAAGGTACGGATGCCCACCGCCAGCTCGCCGGTGCCGCGGTCGGCGTCGACCCAGCCGACGCCGCCGCAGTAGGGGCCGCGCGGTGCGGTCTCCAGCGCTTCGATGATCTTCAGGGCGCTGGACTTGGGGGCGCCCGTGACGGAGCCGGGCGGGAAGGTGGCGGCCAGCAGGTCGCCCCAGCCCCGGCCGGGCGCCAGCTCGGCGCGGACGGTGGAGACGAGGTGCACGAGGCCGGGGTGCGGCTCGACCGCACAGAGCGTCGGTACGGTCACGGAGCCGGTGACGGCGACGCGGCCCAGGTCGTTGCGGACCAGGTCCACGATCATCACGTTCTCGGCGTGGTCCTTCTCCAGCAGGTCCGCCGCGGTCCGCCCGGTTCCCTTGATGGGCCCGGACTCCACCACGCGCCCGGTACGCCGCAAGTACAGCTCGGGGGACGCGGTGGCTATCTCCACGCCGTGCGCGGGCAGCCGGACCGTTCCGGCGTACGGCGCCGGGTTGCCCCGGGCCAGCAGTGCGGTGAGCGCGTCCACGTCCGCGCCCTGGTCGACGGGTGCGCTCAGCACCCGGCAGAGATTGGCTTGGTAGACCTCGCCCCTCGCGATGTGCTCGCGGATACGGCGCACCCCCGCCGTGTAGGCGGCACGGTCCAGCGACGACGTCCACGCGTGGGGGGCCGGGCCCCGCCAGGCACCGGGCACGGGCGCCGGCACCGGCTGGGTGCGGACGTCGCCGAAGCGGGCGCAGACGAGACGGCCTTCGAAGTCGGCGGCGACGGCCCAGAACCCCGAGGAGTCCAGCGCGGCCGGATCGCTCGTGACATCGCGCAGATCGGAGGCGACGAGGCCGCCGAAGCGGGCCGAAGAGGGGAGGTCGGGCACGGCGTCGAGTCTATGGCGGGCACGGAGGCCGCGCCCGCCCGCGCGAGGGCGCCGAAGACAGCGCAGCACGCTGCACAAACGCGTTTTTGTGCTGGCCCAGGAATCCGCTAGAGTTCAACACGTCGCCGGGACACGCGAGTGGAACGGACAGACATGCGGACGTAGCTCAGCTGGTAGAGCACCACCTTGCCAAGGTGGATGTCGCGAGTTCGAATCTCGTCGTCCGCTCGATGGTGGGGGAATCATCCCGATACCCTTACTGCACACTCCTGGTGGAGTGGCCGAGAGGCGAGGCAACGGCCTGCAAAGCCGTCTACACGGGTTCAAATCCCGTCTCCACCTCCAAGCGCGATTAGCTCAGCGGGAGAGCGCTTCCCTGACACGGAAGAGGTCACTGGTTCAATCCCAGTATCGCGCACGCAGCACAACCGAAGATCCGGCCCGCGAGGGCCGTCCCGCGCGATTAGCTCAGCGGGAGAGCGCTTCCCTGACACGGAAGAGGTCACTGGTTCAATCCCAGTATCGCGCACGCAACAGCACGTGGCACGACGCAAGATCCGGTCCGCAAGGATCGTCCCGCGCGATTAGCTCAGCGGGAGAGCGCTTCCCTGACACGGAAGAGGTCACTGGTTCAATCCCAGTATCGCGCACCGCAGTTGAGGTCCCCGGCCGGATTCGGCCGGGGACCTCGTCGTGCGTGGGTCGTGTGCGGTGGGGGCTGGTGCGGTGGGGGCTGGTGCGGCGTGGTGCCGGGGGCCGTCGTGGCCGACACTCCCCCGGCGCCGGCGTCAGCCGGTGAAGAGCTGGGTGGCCTTGCGGATGAGTTCGTACAGGCCGTAGGCGAAGGGCAGCAGGACCCACAGCCAGACGGCGACGGCCAGGACCCTGGGGTTACGGCTGCTGGGCTGCATGGGCGGGGCTTCCTTCCTCGGCGGGCCGCGGCTCGTGGAAGCGCGGATTGACGGGACGTACGAACTCGTTGGCGACGAAGCCCACCAGCAGCAGGCCGATCATGATGTACATCGACGTCGTGTAGAGGCTCGGGCCGTGGTGACCCGCCTTCTCCTGGCTGTCGGCGACCTGGTTGACGATCAGGGGCCCGAGGACGCCCGCCGTGGACCAGGCGGTGAGCAGCCGGCCGTGGATGGCACCGACCTGGTAGGTGCCGAAGAGGTCCTTGAGGTACGCGGGAACGGTCGCGAAGCCGCCGCCGTAGAAGGACAGGATCACCAGGGCGCAGACGATGAAAAGGGGCTTGGAGTCGTTGCCGAAGTGGGCGATGGCGAGGTACATCAGCGCGCCCACGCCCAGGTAGACGCGGTACATGGACTTGCGGCCGATGAGGTCCGATGTGGAGGCCCAGAGGATGCGGCCGGTCATGTTCGCGAGGGAGAGCAGCGCGACGAAACCGGCGGCGGCGGATGCCGAGACGGCGGTGGGGGTGTCCGCGAAGTAGTCCTTGATCATGGGGGCGGCCTTTTCGAGGATGCCGATCCCGGCGGTGACGTTCAGGCACAGGACCACCCACAGGCACCAGAACTGCGGGGTGCGCAGCGCGTTGCGGGCCGAGACGTCGGCGGTGGTGACCAGCGCGCGGGTGGTGCTGCTGGGCTGCCACCCCGCCGGTTTCCAGTCCGGCGGCGGAACGCGGACCAGCAGGACGCCGAGCGACATGAACACGGCGTACGCGAGACCCATCACCAGGAAGGTGAGGGCGATGCCGGAGCCGCCGTCGGGCCCCTCGCCCCCGAAGGAGGCAAGCATCTGGGACGACCAGGGCGAGGCGATGAGGGCGCCGCCGCCGAAGCCCATGATGGCGATGCCGGTGGCCATGCCCGGCCTGTCGGGGAACCACTTCATGAGGGTGGACACCGGGGAGATGTAGCCGATCCCCAGGCCGATGCCGCCGACGAAGCCGTACCCGAGGACGATCAGCCAGTACTGGCCGGTGGCCGCGCCGAGGGCGGAGATCAGGAATCCGGAGGAGAAGCAGACGAGGGAGACGAACATGGCCCAGCGCGGTCCGTTGCGTTCCACGAGGGTGCCGCCGAACGCGGCGGACAGGCCGAGCATGACGATGCCCAGCTGGAACGGGAGGGCGCTCTCGGTGCCGGAGAGGTGGAGTGACGATTCGAGCGGCGGCTTGAAGACGCTCCAGGCGTAGGCCTGGCCGATGGAGAGGTGGACGGCCAGGGCGGCGGGCGGCACCAGCCAGCGGCTCCAGCCCGGTGGGGCGACGGTCCTGGACCTGTCGAGGAAGGTCATGGTGGCGAACACTAGGCAGCGCGACAGCCACCTGACCAGGGGCACGGGCACGGAAGTTGATGTTCCGCCGTCCGCCAGGCCGGGGCCGGCGAGGCGCACGCCCGCCCCTGTCCGGACCGGGCTGCGCGGGCCTCGTCCCGCCGGACGGGCCCGCGCAGGGAAAGGTCAGGAGGAGAAGAGCATCCGGCCGAAGCCCTTCTGCCGGTGGTGGCCGCCGTACTGCCCGCCGTGGCCACCGTGACCGCCGTGGCCGCCGTGCTGCGGGGCGCCCCAGGCGGGGGCCGGGGCGGCGGGGTAGGCCTGCGGGGGCACGGGCGGTGGGGCCTGCTGGGACCACTGGGACTCCAGCCGGGTCAGGGACTCCAGCTCGCCGTAGTCCAGGAATATGCCCCGGCAGCTGCTGCACTGCTCGATCTGGACGCCGTTGCGGTTGTAGGTGTGCATGGGGGCGTGGCACTTGGGACAGTGCATGGTCGGCTCACTCCTCGTTTTCGCGTGCGGTTCGGGCGCACCGTTCGGATGCATGCCCGGCGACGGGGAATTCACCCTACGACGAGGGGCGTCGGTCCAACTCGGGCGGGAGGGCGGCGATACGCGCGCAGGAGTCGAGCATCAGCTGTTCCACCTCGTCGAGGGGTCGTTGCTCGGCCGTCGACTTGGTGAGGGCGAGGGCCGCGGTCTGGACCGTCAGCGCGCGGGCGGCGACGTCGAGTTGTGGCCACGGGTCACCTTCCGCCGGCACGGCCGGCCCACCGGCCACCCGGTAGGCGGCGAGGAACCGCTGCCAGACCTCCGGCTCCAGGATGCCCGCCGCGTACCAGGCGGCGGGACGGGCCAGGTCCCAGGCCGGGTCGCCGACTCCGAGGTCGTCGATGTCGATGAGGTGCCAGGGGCCGTCGGGAGCGGGGTACCGGACGAGCTGACCGAGATGGAGGTCCCCGTGGCAGAGGACGGCGGGGCGCACGGGCGCGGGGGCCTCGCCCCTGGCCCACGCGGGCAGAGCGCGCCAGGCACGCAGGACCGCTTCGGTCGGGGGTCGGGGTTCGTGCGAAAGTAGGGGTTCGTGCGGAAGTAGGGGTTCGTGCGGAGGTAGGGGGCAGGTGGGGGCCGTCGCTCCTGGCGCCTGCGGTCCGGTGGCGGCCCGCATCCGGGCGACGGCTCGGGCCGCCTTGGCGGGGCCGCGCATGGGCGGGAGCGGGCCCGGAAGGGCGGCGACCGGGGTCCGGTGCAGGCGGGCCAGGAGTGCGGCGGTCTCCTCCCAGGGAGCCGCGTCCGGTTCCTCCGGGTCGACCGGGGTGCCGTAGGGCCAGGCGGTGAGGGGGCGCCCGTCGGCCCGGTCGGCGCCGGCCGGGAGCGCGGGCAGGAGGACACCGCCGAGAAGGGGGTGTGAGGCCACGGCGGCCCGTACGGCCAGGGCCTGTGGGTCGGTGTCCGGGGCGTGGGCCTTGATGACCAGGGACCCGTGCCGGACGACGGTACCGTCCGGCCGGTCCGCGAGGACCCGCAGCGTCTCGGGAGCGTGACGGCAGGGAGTACGGGCCACGCCGCCGGGATGCGCGGCGGCCTCGGCCAAGGCGGCGAGGGTGACGGTGAGGGGTGTGGTCATGGCTCCCTGGGGGGGGTGGAACGGTGCGGCCGGGAGTCTATCCGGCGCCGACCGGGGGGCTTGGCCGTGGGCGGCGGAGTGAGGGGTGCCCAAGTCCCGGGCGGGCACGGGGACGCCGGGGCGCGGTGTCGTACTCCGTGCGGCAGGTCTCCGGTGACTGGGTCCGGACGCACGTTTGCCCGGACAGCTCCCCAGCTGTCCGGGCAAACTCAGCCGTCCGCCGCACCCCCGTCCCCACGGGGCTGATGGGCGTGGTGTTGTCCCGTCCCGGACCGCTCTGCCGGGTCGGGGGCGCCGCTCAGCGCCCCAGCAACATGCCCACGGACGACGCTTGGGTGGCCACCGCGTCCCAGCCTCCGAAGAGGAAGAGGAGCAGGGCCGCGAGAGGGAGGACCATGGCCGTGGCCACCAGGGGGTGGCGCGGGCCGGAGTTGCGGCCGCCGAACGCACCGAAGGCGCGGCGTCCGCGGACGCGGATCGCGTGGGTGCGGATCGTCGTCCTCGGTGCCGTGGCCGCCATGGTCCCTCTCCTGTCATGTGGGAAGCGGCGGGTGTCTGACCTCGGGGGACGAGTGCTGCACCCACCGCTTGATCTCAAGATTAGGGGCGGGTGCGGCGCGGGTCGTCATGCCCTCGTACCCATTGGCTGGCCTCCCGGAGGATGACCCACCGGGTGACGGTGTACTCCCCTGGGTGGAGAGCGGGGTGGAGGTCTCGGGGACTTCCCCGAGGGGCCGGGCGGGGGCGCTCCCCCGGGGCCACCCGACGGGGCCACCCGACGCCGGGGGCGCTCCCCCGGGGCCGACCGGCGGAGCGCGTTCCCGGGTCACCCGGCCGGGGTGGGTGCCCCCGGGACTACCTGGCCGAGGTAGGTACCCCCGAGGTCACCCGGCCGCGGCGGGCGCCTCCGGGGTCCACCCGGCCGCGGTGGGTACCCCCGAGGTCACCCGGCCGCGGCGGGCGCCTCCGGGGTCCACCCGGCCGCGGTGGGTGCCTCCGGGGTTCACCCGGCGGCGGTGGGGCGCTCGGAGGCGTCCTCCCTGGGAACCGGTTGCTCGACCAGGGCGAGCACACGCGTGGCCATGAAGCGGGCGGTGCGCACGACGCTGCCGCTGCGGGTGACTTCACTCACTTCCACCACCCCCCTGCGCACCGCCGTTTCGACCCTGCGACCGGCCCTGCTGGCCACCATTTCGTAGGTCCTGGTGGTGTCCCCGGCGTCCACCACTATCTCGACGCGATCACCCTTCATCGATCCAATCCCCCTTCTGCTGTTGCCCGTTGGGATGGAGCAGAGGCCAGGGCGATGGGAACGTACGTTCCCTGACCACTCCTCAAGTTTCGCACCCGGCACTGACAATCGATGGTTCCGGGCGGGTGTGGCCTATGAGCACACCGCGCCACGGGTACGTAAGCTGTGCCACGTCGAACGGACCGGTCAGCAGTGGGGTGGGGGAGGCCCCACCGGAGGTAGGGGACGGACATGGCGATGATGCGGCTCCGGCGCGAGGACCCGCGTGTCGTCGGCTCGTTCAGGATTCACCGGCGGCTCGGTGCGGGCGGCATGGGTGTGGTCTACCTGGGCTCGGACCGGCGGGGCCAGCGGGTCGCGCTGAAGGTGATCCGGCCGGACCTGGCTGAGGACCAGGAGTTCAGGTCGCGCTTCGCCCGCGAGGTGTCCGCGGCGCGGCGGATCAGGGGCGGGTGCACGGCACGGCTGGTGGCCGCCGACCTCGACGCCGACCGACCGTGGTTCGCGACGCAGTACGTACCCGGACCCTCGCTGCACGACCGGGTGGCCGACGAGGGCTCACTGATCGCCGCCGAGGTCGCGGCCATCGGGGCGGCGCTTGCGGAGGGTCTGGTGGCGGTACACGAGGCGGGGGTGGTGCACCGCGACCTCAAGCCGTCGAACATCCTGCTCTCCCCCAAGGGCCCGCGCATCATCGACTTCGGCATCGCCTGGGCAACGGGCGCCAGCACGCTGACGCACGTGGGGACCGCGGTCGGCTCGCCCGGCTTCCTGGCCCCCGAGCAGGTACGCGGCGCCACCGTCACCCCGGCGACCGACGTCTTCGCGCTCGGCGCGACACTGGCGTACGCGGCGACCGCCGACTCGCCCTTCGGCCAGGGCAGTTCCGAGGTCATGCTCTACCGGGTCGTGCACGAGGAGCCGCTGCTCGGCGGGGTGCCGGACGCGCTGGCCCCCCTGGTACGGGCCTGTCTCTCCAAGGAGCAGGAGGAACGCCCCAGCACGCTACAGCTGTCGATGCGGCTCAAGGAGATCGCCGCGCGCGAGGCGCAGGGCGGCGGACCCGACAAGCGGCCGCCGGCCCAGCGTGCTCCGGCCGTCGACTCGTACGCCGACCAGCGGACCCAGCGCTCCACCCAGCCCCGGCGTTCCGGCGAGCAGCACCGGCCCGACGGTGCGTCACCGTCGGAGGCGCGGGGGGCCGCCGCGCAGCCACCGCGCGGACCGTCGTCCCGTACCGGCGGGCCTGCCCCCTCGCGCGGCGGAGCGGCGCCCGGCGGGCGCAACACCACCCGCTCCGGAGCCGCCCGCAAGGGCACCAGGCCCGGCGCCAGGCCGACCTCGGGCGGCCGGCTGCGGCCCGCAAACCCGCGGCTGCTGCGACAGCGGCTGGTGGTGTTCGTGGTGGTCACGCTGCTGGTCGCCCTCGGAATCGCCGCGGCGCAGGGCTGCCAAGGGCCGTCCCGCGGGCTCGGCCCCGAACGCCCGGCCGAGGTCACCGCGGCGGCACCAGTGACGGAGGCGACCGCCAGGACGGCAGTGACGGGGCAGTGACGGCAGTGCCCCAGTAACGTCCGTGACGTCAGTGACGGTCGAGGGAACGGGAACGGGAACGGGAAACGCCACGGGGTCGGGTCGGTGGCCGGTGAGGCGGGTCCGGAGCCCGTCCGCGCGGCGGAGAGGGGTTCCGGGGCGGGTTCACGGGTGCGGTCAGGCCTGTGGGCGGCCCGTCGTCACCGCGTAGAACGAGACCGCGGCCGCCGCACCGACGTTGAGCGAGTCGACGCCGTGCGCCATGGGGATGCGCACCCACTCGTCGGCCGCGCGCAGTGCGCGGGTGGAGAGGCCTTCGCCCTCCGCGCCCAACATCAGCGCCACCCGGTCCATCAGGTGCGGGGCCACCTCGTCGAGGGAGCGCGCCTTGTCGGCGGGAGTGAGCGCGAGGAGGGTGAAGCCGGCCTCGCGTACCGCTTCCAGGTCCCCCGGCCAGCTGTCCAGGCGTGCGTACGGTACGGAGAAGACCGCACCCATCGAGACCTTGACGGAGCGTCGGTAGAGGGGGTCCGCGCAGTCCGGGGAGAGCAGGACGGCGTCCATGCCGAGGGCGGCGGCACTGCGGAAGATGGCGCCGATGTTGGTGTGGTCGTTCACCGACTCCATCACCACCACCCGGCGTGCCGTGGTGAGGAGTTCGGTGGCCGTCGGGAGCGGCTTGCGCTGCATGGAGGCCAGTGCGCCGCGGTGCACGTGGTAGCCGGTGACGCGCTCGGCGAGTTCGGGGCTCACCGCGTACACGGGGGCCGGGACCTCGTCGATGACGTCGCGCATCACGTCGATCCACTTGGCGGAGAGCAGCATCGACCGCATTTCGTACCCTGCCAGCCTGGCCCTGCGGATGACCTTCTCGCCCTCGGCGATGAACAGGCCTTCGGCGGGTTCGCGACGGCGGCGGAGCTCGACGTCGGTCAGGCCCGTGTAGTCGCTCAGGCGCGGGTCGTCGGGGTCGTCGATGGTGAGGAGATCGGCCACAGGGTGATACTGCCTTGTCGTGGGAGCGGTGCCAACGGGGGGCGATGGAGCAGGGGGTTGTGGAACGGGGGTTGTGGAGCCGGGGAGCTGCGGAGCCCGGGAGCTGCGGAGCCCGGGAGCTGCGGAGCGGGTTGTCCGGGACGACGGGCGCCCCGGCAACCTCAGACTGTGGGGACGCCGATCGAGACGACGTCGCCGACGACGATGACCGCGGGCGGGCGTACGTTCTCGGCCTTGGCCGTGGCGCCGACGTCGGCGAGGGTGGCGTCGACCCGGCGCTGGGTGGCCATCGTGCCCTCCTGGATGATCGCCACGGGGGTTTCTGGCGCGCGGCCGTGGGCGACGAGTGCCTCCGCGATGGCGCCGATCCGCTCGACCGCCATCAGCAGGACCAGGGTGCCGCGCAGCCGGGCCAGGGCGGCCCAGTCGACGAGGGAGCGCGGGTCGTCGGGGGCGACGTGGCCGCTGACCACGGTGAACTCGTGCGCGACTCCCCGGTGGGTGACCGGGATGCCCGCCGCGCCCGGGACGCTGATGGTGCTGGAGATGCCGGGGACGACGGTGCAGGCGATGCCCTCGGCGGCGAGCGCCTGGGCCTCCTCCATGCCGCGGCCGAACACGAACGGGTCGCCTCCCTTGAGGCGTACGACGGTCCTGCCCTGCTTCGCGTGGTCGACGAGGGCCTGGTTGATGGCCTCCTGGGCCATGAAGCGGCCGTACGGGATCTTCGCCGCGTCGATCACCTCGACGTGCGGCGGCAGTTCGTCGAGGAGGTCGCGGGGGCCGAGGCGGTCGGCGATGACCACGTCGGCCTCGGCGAGCAGGCGCCTGCCCCGGACGGTGATGAGGTCGGGGTCGCCGGGGCCGCCGCCGACGAGGTGGACCCGGGGGGCTTCGCCGTCGGCGCGCGGGCGGCGGTGCGGGGCGGCCAGGCTGCCGTCGCGCAGGCCCTCGACGACGGCGTCGCGTACGGCGGCCGAGCGGCGCGGGTCGTGGCCGGTGAGGATCGCGACGGTGACGCCGTCGGAGCGGCCGGTGGCAGGGGTCCAGGCGGTGGCGGCCTCGGCGTCGTCGGAGCGCACGCACCAGGTACGGGTGCGTTCGGCCTCGGCGGAGGCGGCGGTGTTGGCGGTGGCGTCGCTGGAGGCGACGAGCGCGTACCAGGTGTCGGCGAGGTCGCCGTCCTGGTAGCGGCGCCGCTCCCAGACGATCTCGCACGCCTCCGCCATGGCCTCGACCGAGGGGGTCGCGGAGGGCGAGATCAGGGTGATGTCCGCTCCGGCCGCTATGAGGGCGGGCAGCCGACGCTGGGCGACCTGGCCTCCGCCGATGACGACGGTCCGGCGGCCGGAGAGGCGGAGGCCGACGGGGTAGGCAGGGGTTTCGGCGGTCTGCGGGTCGCCTGCGGCGTGCGCGGTCATGGGTGCGGCTCCTCGGGAGGGGCGGGGGCGGGCCCCTCCCGCCCGGGGAGGGGTGCCCGGAGGCCGGGCGGGCCGCTGCGGCGGTGAAGCGGCGCTGGTGGGACGGGGTGACGGGGTGTTCAGCCCTGGGGCCACTTTACGGTGCGGGGTGTGGAGGGGCGGCGTGGGGCGGGGGCTGGGGCGGGGCGGGGGGCCGTTTCCGGGGCACGGAAATGTGGGGGGCGGGCTCGTGCAAGGGGGCGCTCCGCGTGGGGCCGCCCCCTTGCCCACCCGTTCCGCCCCCCGGGGGGCGGCCCCGGTGCCCAAGGAGGCTGAAGGGCCCTGTGTCCAGATGTGTTGGGGGTCAGAGGGGGTTGGGTTGGCCCAGGGGGGCGGTGACGAAGGGGCCGCCGACGTGGTCCGCGGCGGGGCCGGTCGGTGCGGGTGCCGTGATCTGGTCGGCGTAGGTCTCGGCGTTGTCCCGGGACTCGTAGCCCAGCGCCTGCGCCTCCGCGAGGGAGTAGATGCGGCGGGTGTTGTCGGAGACGCCCCAGATCACTCGGTAGCCGGGCGACGGCGCGGCCAGGCACGCTTCGAAGAGGCGCGCGCCGTCGTCGGGCGAGAGCCAGGTGGCCAGGCCGCGCGGGCCCAGGACGACCGGGCTCGGGAAGCAGGAGCCGATGCGGACGGCGATGACGTCCATGCCGAAACGCGAGTGGTAGAGGCTTCCGAGCGCTTCGATGGCCGCCTTGCTGACGCCGTAGAAGGTGTCCGGGCGGGCGCTGGAGTCGGCCGGCAGGCCCCCCTCGCCCGCTTCGTCGTTACGCCGGAAGCCGACGGCGTGGTTGCTGGAGGCAAGGACCACCCGCGGGACGCCGGCGGCGCGGGCCGCTTCGAGGACGGTCCTGGTGCCGTTGATGTTGACGTCGAGGGTCTCCTCCCACGACGTCTCGCGGCTGTGTCCGCCGAGGTGGATCACCGCGTCGACCCCGGCGCACGCCTCGGCCGTCGCGGCCGGGTCGGTGACCGACGCACGGATCAGCTCGACGGCCTCGCCCGCTGCCGCGGCCGGCTGGTCGCAGAGGTCCAGCAGGCGCAGGATCCGGCCGTCCCGACGCAGCCGCGGGCGCATCAGGCTGCCGACCGTGCCCGCCGAACCGGTGATCAGAATGCGCTGGTCTGCCATCGCTGTTCTCTTTTCTCTACGTACCAACAGGGGACGTGCGCCGCAGCGGGGACTTTCCTCTACGCACCAACAGGGGACGTGCGCAGCAGCGGAGAGCGGGGGGACGTCAGCGGATGCCCGCGCGGCGAAGGCGCTGTCCGAGCTCCGCCGTCGTCTCGGCGAGCAGCTCGCCGACGCGCCTGGCGTCGTCGTCGGTGACCTGGCCGACAGGCATGGAACAGCTCATCGCGTCGGTGGCGGGGATCCGGTACGGGATCACCGCGGCGACGCACCGCACGCCGGGGGTGCCCTCCTCGATCTCGGCGCCGTAGCCGCGCTCCCGGGTCAGGGCGCACTCGGCGTGCAGGGCCTCGACCGAGGTGAGGGTGTGCGGGGTCAGCGCGGTCAGCGGATCGCGCAGCACGGCGTCGATCTCCTCGGGCGTCAGCTCGGCGAGCAGCACCTTGCCGAGGGCGGTGGCGTGCGCCGGAAGCGTCCGGCCGACGCGTGAGACCAGGTGGGTGGACCTGGTCGACTCACGGGTCTCCAGGTACACGACCTCCGCGCCGTTGCGGCGGACGTAGTGGGCGGTGAACCCGGTCTCCTCGCGGACGCGTTCCAGTGCTTCCGTCGCGTAGGGCACCACGGGGTCGCGGTCGAGGTACGCCGTGCCGCAGATCAGGGCCCGTACGCCGAGGCGGTAACGGCCGGTGTTGGGATCCACCTCCAGCCAGCCCGCGTCGAGCAGCGTGCGGAGCAGTCCGTGCAGGCTCGACCGGGGGAAACCGGTCTGTGACTGGAGCTCGGCCAGCGACAGCCAGGCGCCGTTGGACGCGAAGGTCTCCAGCAGATCGATGGCACGGCGTGCCGATTTGACCCCCGCGGGCTCGGCTTTGCCCCCCGCGGGCTCGGCGGCGTTCTCACCCGCCGGAGTCCCCGCCTTCTGCGGCATCGCGCGCTCCTCCGCCAGACCGTTGACACGTTCGACACGTCACATTAACGTCCCGGGACAGCATTCCCATGCATGAACCCCCGTCACTATAACAGACTCCGTTCACAGACGTGAACAGCGAGAGGGGTCAGCGGTGCATTTCCTGGACTGGACGATGGTGTGCGGTTACTTCGTACTGATGGTGGTGATCGGGTGGTGGTCCCACAAGAGGGTCTCCAACGTCAGTGACTTCTTCACCGCGGGCGGCAGGATGCCGTGGTGGCTGGCCGGGATCTCCCACCACATGTCCGGCTACAGCGCGGTCCTCTTCGTCGTGTACGCCGGTGTGGCGTACACGAGCGGCATCACCGTCTACTTCTGGGGTTTCGCCAGCATCGGCATCGGCGTCGGTATCGGCAGCTGGCTCTTCGCCGCCCGGTGGAACAGACTGCGCTCCAAGGTCGGCGTCGCCTCTCCGCTCGAATACCTGGCCAAGCGGTACAACGTGCCGACCCAGCAGGCCCTCGCATGGAGCGGCAGCCTGTTGAAGATCTTCGACATAGCGGCCAAGTGGTACGCGGTGGCGACCCTGCTGCACGCCTTCGCCGGGGTCCCCTACGTCTGGGGCATCGTCCTCACCGGCTCGGTCACCCTCATCTACTGCACCGCCGGCGGTCTCTGGGCCGACGCCCTCACCGACTTCGGCCAGTTCGTCATCCAGGCCGTCGCCGCCCTCGTGATGATCTGGGTCATCCTGGACAAGCTCGGGGGCGTGTCCGGACTCTGGACCATGTGGGCGAAGCTGCCCGAAGGACACCTCGACCCCGCCACCTCCCAGTACACGACCATTTTCCTGCTGGTCTACGTACTGGTGAAGACACTTGAGTACAACGGTGGCATGTGGAACCTGGCCCAGCGCTACATGGCCGCGCCGAACACCCGTGAGGCCCGCCGTGGTGCGCGGCTGTCGTCCGCCCTCTATCTGCTGTGGCCGCCGGTCCTGATGTTCCCGATGTTCGCGGCCCCGTTGCTCGTCCCTGGTCTCGACGACCCGAACACCTCGTACGCCGTGATGACGATGACCTTCCTGCCGCCCGGCCTGATCGGTCTGGTGCTGGCCGGGATCTTCTCGCACACGATGGCGATGGTCTCCTCGGACGCCAACGCGATCTCGTCGGTCATCACCCGGGACATGCTGCCGGTGCTCTGGCGCCGGGCGCGGAGCTTCACCGAGGCGGAAGGCCTGCGGGTGGCCCGGACCTCCACCATCCTCTTCGTCGTCATGACGATGATCGTCGCCACCCAGGCACAGAACCTCGGCGGGGTGCTCCAGATCGTGGTGTCGTGGGTCGCGGCGCTGATGGGCCCGATCTCGGTGCCGCTGCTGCTGGGCATGATTCCGGCGTTCCGGCACTGCGGGCCGCGCGCCGCACTTGTCTCCTGGGCGGGCGGGCTGATCGCCTACGCGCTCTGCTACTACGTGTTCTCCGCCAACCCCACGGTCACCGTCGCCACACCGGTGCTGGTCTCGCTGGCTCTCTTCGGCGGGCTCGGCCTGCTCGCCCCCGAACGCCGGGCGTCGACCGACGAGATGATCGAGCTGGTCGGCCGCGAGGACGACGACATCGAGGTCGGCGGCCATCCACCCGCCTCGGCAACGGTACGCACGTGAGCAGAACCACCGTCCCCTCCCCGCTCATGACCCTCCGACAACGAAAGAGCGACAAGTTGATGGCACTGCCCCGCACCGAGCTCGACGGCCTGCTCGCGTTTCCCCTCACCCCGTTCACCCACGACCTCGCACTGGACCTCGACGCGTTCGCCGAGACCGTCGAGGGGCATGTGGCGGCCGGCGCCGGAGCCCTGTTCGTCGCTTGCGGCACGGGCGAGTTCAGCGCCCTGGCGGCCGACGAGCTGAGCGCGCTCCTGCGCAGGGCGCGCGAGGTGGTCGCCGGCCGGGTGCCGGTCTGGGTGGGCGCCGGAGGCGGCGCGGCGACGGCGCGGGCCGGGGTCGCGGCGGCGCAGGAAGGGGGCGCCGACGGCGTGCTCCTCCTGCCGCCGTACCTCGTCTCCGGGCCGCCGTCCGGCCTCGTCGACCATGTGCGGTACGCGGTGCACGACACCGGCGTCCCGGTCGTCGTCTACCACCGCTCCAACGGCGCGTTCACCCCGGGTTCGGCGGTGTCGCTGCTCGGCATCCCGTCCGTGGTCGGACTCAAGGACGGCGTCGGTGACGTCGAGCTGATGACCCGGATCGTCTCCTCGGTCCGCGGCTCGGAGGCGCCGCGGGCGGGGGACTTCCTGTTCTTCAACGGCCTGCCGACCGCCGAGGTCTCGGCCCGCGCGTACCGGGCGATCGGGGTGGGCCGGTACTCCTCGGCGGTCCACTGCTTCGCGCCGGAGATCGCGATCCGCTTCCACGGTGCGCTCGCGGCCGGGGACGACGAGGTCGTCGAGGCGCTGCTGACCGGCTTCTACCTGCCGCTGGTGGCGCTGCGGGACGAGACCCCCGGTTTCGCGGTCTCGCTGGTGAAGACCGCCGCGCGGCTGCGGGGCGACCGGGTGGGCCGCGTCCGGCCGCCGCTCGTCGAGCCCACGGCGGAACAGACCGAGCGGCTGGAGGAGATCGTCAAGGACGGTTACGCGCTCCTGTCGGCACTGGACGGTGCTCGCCGATGAAGATGGTCGACGTCGTCCTGACCCCGGTCGCCTTCCGCGATCCCCCGCTGCTCAACGCGATGGGCGTGCACGAGCCGTTCGCGCTCCGCAGTGTGCTCGAACTGCGCTGCGAGGACGGCGTGGTCGGACTCGGGGAGTCCTACGGCGACCTGGCCTTCCTCGAACAGGTGCGCAAGGTGCTGCCGGAGCTCGCCGGGCGGGACGTCTTCGACCTGCCAGGGCTGCGCCGCACCGTGTCCCGGGTGCTGGGCGGGGCCGTGTTCGCCGACCGGCACGGCCTCACCGGCGGTTTCTCGGTGAGCAAGACCGTCGCCGCCGTGTACTCGCTGTTCGAGGTCGCCTGCCTGGACGCCCAGGGGCACTACCTGGGCCGCCCGGTGGTCGACCTGCTCGGCGGACGCGCGCGCAGCGAGGTCGACTTCTCCGCGTACCTCTTCTACAAGTACGGAGCGCACCCGGACGGCGAACCCGACGGCTGGGGCGAGGTACTGACCCCACAGGCCCTGGTCGGCGAGGCGCAGCAGATGATCTCCCGGTACGGCTTCAAGTCGATCAAGCTCAAGGGCGGCGCACTGGAGCCCGACCACGAGATGGACGGGATACGGGCGCTGGCCGAGGCCTTCCCCGGCCACCCGCTGCGCATCGACCCGAACGCGGCCTGGACGGTGGACACCTCGCTGCGGGTCGCACGGGAGCTGGCGGGCGTCCTTGAGTACCTGGAGGACCCGACACCGGGTGTCGAAGGCATGGCGAAGGTCGCCGAGCAGGCGAGCATGCCGTTGGCCACCAACATGTGCGTGGTGCGGTTCGAGGACATCGAGCCCGCGTTCCGGGCCAGGGCCGTCGGCGTCGTGCTGTCGGACCACCACTTCTGGGGCGGCCTGCGCGACACCCAGGCGTTGTCGAAGACCTGCGAGGCCTTCGGTGTCGGGCTCTCGATGCACTCCAACTCGCATCTGGGCATCAGCCTCGCCGCGATGGTGCACGTCGCGGCGGCGACCCCGCAGCTGACGTACGCCTGTGACACGCACTGGCCGTGGCGCGGCGTCGACGTCGTCGTGCCGGGCGCGCTGGAGTTCCGCGGCGGGGCGGTGGCCGTGCCCGACGGGCCGGGTCTGGGCGTCGAGTTGGACCGGGACGCTCTGGCCAGGGCGCACGAGGACTATGTGCGGTGCGGACGGACCACGCGGGACGACGTGACCTACATGCGCACGTTCGTCCCCTCCTTCCGGCCCGACACGGCGCGGTGGTGAACCCGTGCGCGTAGTCGGTTATGCCTATCCGTGGGACATCCTCGACACACCCGGCTTCGTGGACCGGGCACGCGAACTCGGGGTCGACGAAGTCGCCGTCGCCGTCTCCTACCACAGCACCCGCGCCGCCACCCCCTGGTCCGCCTCGGGCACTTCGGTCATCGCCCGGCACGCGGCGCTCTACCGCCCGGTGCGCGAGGAGGTCTGGCGCGACGCCCCGTTGCGTCCGGCCGCGCCGGACTGGGCCGGCCGCCCCGACAGCGCGGGGGACGCCGTCCGCGCGCTGAACGCGGCCGGGGTCCCCGCCGCCGCGTGGATCGTGCTCACCCACGACTCCCGCCTGGGCACGCGGTTCCCGCAGTACGCCGTACGCAACTGCTTCGGCGAGAGCTACCCGTGGGCGCTGTGCCCGTCGCACCCGGAGGTACGGGACTACGCGGCGGCCCTGACCGCGCAGTGCGTGGCGGGGCTCGACCTCGCCTCGGTGCTGCTCGAAGCGTGCGGCCAGCTCGGCGCGGTGCACCAGCACCAGCACGAGAAGACCGACGGCGTCTGGTCCCCCGCGGTGGCACGGCTGCTCTCGGTGTGCTGCTGCGCGGCCTGTGCCGACGGCTGGGCCGGGTCCGGTGCGGTCCCCGAAGACGTCCGGGCGGCCTTGCGCCACGAGGTCCGCCGTCTGATGGACGGCGGCGATCTGCGCACCACCGAGGACGAGTTGCCCGCCGCGTTGCGGAGCCTCGTCCTCGAAACCCGGCAGCGGGCCACCGACCGGCTCCGGCGCGGTGTGCTCGCCGCGATCGCACCCGGTACCAGGGTCGCCCTGCACGGCGCCCTCGATCCGTGGGTGACCGGGGCACTTCCCGGCCTGACCCCGGCGGCGGCCGGGGAGGTCGACGCCGTGGTGCTCCAGAACTGGGCGCCCGGCCGGGGCGGTGCGGACGCCGTCGCCGAGGCCCGCAGGCACCTTCCGTCCACCGTGGACATCGGCAGCTACGTCAGCGCGGTGGCCGCGGACCCGGTCCCCGACATGTCGGACCACGTGCGGCGACTGGCCGAGGCCGGCGCCACCGAGCTGCACCTGTACCACCTCGGGCTGGCAGGCCCCGGCCGCCGGCAGGACCTGCACGCAGCCACGGACGCGGCGCACGCGGCGCGCCGCAAGGACTCATGACCCGGAAGACCGACCCCGCCACCCTGCGGCGGGTACGGACCGGTCCTCCTGCTTCCTACTTCTCCGTCACACCTGCCGAGTCGAAGGTCGCGACCTCGTGCATCGCCCGCGCGGCGCTCTGCACCACCGGGAGGGCGAGCAGCGCGCCGGTGCCCTCGCCGAGCCGGAGGTCCAGGTCGACCAGCGGGCGCAGCCCCAGCTTGTTCAGGGCCGCCACATGGCCGGGCTCCGCGCTGCGGTGGCCCGCGATGCAGGCCGCGAGGGCCTCGGGGGCCACGGCGCGGGCGACCAGGGCGGCGGCGCCCGCGCTCACCCCGTCCAGGATGACCGGGGTGCGCAGGGATGCCCCGCCGAGGAGGAACCCGACCAGAGCCGCGTGCTCCAGGCCGCCGACCGCCGAGAGGACACCGATGGGGTCGGCGGGGTCCGGCTGGTGGAGGTCCAGGGCCCGGCGGACGACATCGACCTTGCGGGCGTGCATCTCGTCGTTGATGCCGGTGCCGCGACCGGTGACCTCGGCCGGGTCCTGTCCCGTGTAGACACAGATCAGGGCGGCGGAGACGGTGGTGTTGGCGATGCCCATCTCGCCGGTGAGTAGGGCCTTGTTGCCGGCGGCGACCAGGTCGCGGGCCGTCTCGATGCCCACCTCGATCGCCGCGAGGACCTCCTCGCGGGAGAGTGCGGGCCCGGTCGTGAAGTCGGCGGTACCGGCGCGGACCTTACGGGGCAGCAGGCCGGGGGTGGCCGGGAGTTCGCCCGCCACGCCCACGTCGACCACGCAGACCTCGGCACCGACCTGGTTGGCGAACGCGTTGCAGACCGCTCCCCCGCCGAGGAAGTTGGCCACCATCTGGGAGGTGACCTCCTGGGGCCAGGCGGTGACGCCCTGCGCGTGCACCCCGTGGTCCCCCGCGAAGATCGCGACGGCCGCGGGCTCAGGAATGGGCGGCGGGCAGGCCCTGGACAGGCCACTGAGCTGCGCGGAGATGATCTCCAGCATGCCGAGCGCGCCGGCCGGCTTGGTCATCCGCTTCTGGCGCTCCCACGCCTCGCCGAGTGCCTTGGCGTCCAGCGGGCGGATGTTGGTGATCGTTTCCTGGAGGAGGTCGTGCGGCTCCTCGCCGGGGAGGGCGCGGCGGCCGTACGTCTCCTCGTGGACGACCCAGGAGAGCGGGCGGCGCTTCGACCAGCCCGCCTGGAGCAGTTCGGGCTCCTCGGGGAACTCGTCGACGTAACCCACACAGAGGTACGCGACGACTTCGAGGTGCTCGGGCAGACCCAGCGCCCGGACCATCTCACGCTCGTCGAAGAAGCTGACCCAGCCGACGCCCAGGCCCTCGGCGCGGGCCGCGAGCCAGAGGTTCTCGACGGCGAGCGCGGAGGAGTACGGGGCCATCTGCGGCTGGGTGTGCCGGCCGAGGGTGTGCCGGCCGCCGCGCGTCGGGTCGGCCGTGACGACGATGTTGACCGGGGTGTCGAGGATGGCCTCGATCTTCAGTTCCTTGAACTGCTTGGCACGCGCCTTCGGCAGCGACTTGGCGTACGCGTCGCGCTGGCGGGCGGCGAGCTCGTGCATCGTCCGGCGGGTCTCGGCCGAGCGGATGACGACGAAGTCCCAGGGCTGGGAGTGGCCGACGCTGGGCGCGGTGTGCGCCGCTTCGAGCACACGCAGCAGAACCTCGTGCGGGACGGGGTCGCTGCGGAAGCCGTTGCGGATGTCCCGGCGCTCGCGCATCACGCGCAGCACCGCCTCGCGCTCGGCGTCGTCGTAACCGGAGGCGGCTGGAACCCCGGGAGCCACGAGGGCGGGCTGCTCCGGTTCGGCCTCTGCCTCAACGTGGGGCGTGGGTTCGGGCTCAGCGTCGAGCGTGGCCTCGGCCTCAACGTGGGGCGTGGGATCGACTGTGGGCACGGCTTCAGTCGCGGCCTTGGTCTCGGCTGCGGCTTCAGTCGCGGCCTTGGCCTCGGCTACGGCTTCCGTCTTGGCGTCGACCGCCGCCACGGGCGGCACCGCCTGCACAGACACCTCCTGTGCGGGCTGTACGGACTCCTCCGGCACGGGCCCGACGCCCGCGGGCCCGGCCTGTGCCGGTTCGGGCCGCACTGCTTCCTGCTGAGCCGGTTCGAGGTCCACCGGTCCGGGCTGTACTGCTTCGGGCTGAGTCGGTTCGACCTGCACGGCTTCGGACTGCACGGCTTCGGGCTGTGCCGGTCCGGGCTGTACCGGTTCAGGCTGGGCCGATTCCACGAGGGCGGGTGCCGCCTGGGCAGGTGCGGTGTGCACGTCGGTGACTTCCGCCGTCTCGATGACCTCTGCCGAGTCCGCGTCGGCGGCGGGCTCACCCGGCAGCGGGTGCGGCTGCGCGGCCGGGCCGCCGTCGCGCGGCCCGGGAACCGTCGCGGGCTGCTCGGGCAGCACGGCGGCAGGGCCCTCGGATGCGTCAGGGACGGCGGCCATGGACTCGGCTCCCGGCTCATCCCCGGCCTCCTCCACCGGAGCGGCGGTCACGGAAACCTGGTCGGTGACCGCGACGTGTTCCGGCACGGGCTGCACCGGGGGGACCGGGGCCAGTTGCGAACCGTCCGGGACCGAACCCGCCACCTGTACGAACTGCCCCACGGGCCCCACCGCGAGGGGTTCGGCATCGGCAGCGGCCGGAACACCCGCGTCGGGTACCGCCTGGACCGAGGCCACCGACTGAGGGGCCACCGGCTCGGGAGCCACGGCCTCGGGGGCCAAAGTCTCGGGGGCCACAGCCTCGGGAGTCACGGCCTCGGGGGCCACAGCCTCGGGAGTCACGGCCTCGGCGGCCACAGCCTCGGGAGTCACAGCCTCGGCAGTCACTGCCTCGGGCGCCACCGGCTCCGTGGTCGCCGCCTCAGGCTCCACAGGGGCAGGAGCGGCGGTCGCGGGGTCTGCGGGCGCTACGTCCGGAACGGCCGCAGCCGGAGTCGAGACCGCGCCCAGCTCAGTCGCCACTTCCTCCGCAGCCGCGGGAGCGGCCGGCGCGGCGGGGGTCGCCGCTTCCGCTACCGCCTCGACACCTTCCGGAACGGCCTGTTCCGGAACGACCGTTTCTGCAGGGAGACTCTGCGGCTCCTGGTGTGCCTGATCCAGGTGCGGCTGCTCCTGCGGCGGAAGCGTCTCAGCCACCGGGGCCGCAACGGGCACCGAATCCTGGACCTGCACGTGCGTTGCGTCCTCGGCCGGCGCGTAGGCCTCGAAGGCCTCCTCCTGCGGCTGCCC
Source organism: Streptomyces sp. NPDC091272 (assembly GCF_044757485.1). NCBI lineage: Bacteria > Bacillati > Actinomycetota > Actinomycetes > Kitasatosporales > Streptomycetaceae > Streptomyces > Streptomyces sp. NPDC091272. Next base: position 88,727 of record NZ_JBIVVC010000011.1, on the reverse strand, counting down.
CTGCGCCGGAACGGACACGGGCGCGACCTGCACCGGAGCCGGCTGCGGGTGTGACTGCGGTTGCGCCGTCCACGGCGTCGGGGCCTGCGAAGGGATCTCACCCAGCTGCGGTCCCGGCAGCAGGGCGGCCTCGTCGCGCGGGATGTCGAGATACTCGGGGCCGGTGGTCGGCGGTCCCGCGTTGCGCATCGGCGCCGGTGCCGGAGCCTGGAACTGGCCCGGGGCGCGACCGGGCACAGCACCGGGCAGCGCACCCGGCACCGTCCCCTGGCCGGGCACCTGGCTCTGCACCGCCGCGGGGCCACGGTCGGCCAGCGACCGTACGACACCGCCGGTGGTGTCCGGCACGGGCGGTCCCATGTGCAGGGGGCGACGGGCCGGCGGGGCCACCGGGCCGGCCGAGACCGGCGGCGGGGGCATCCGTACGCCCGAGAAGTCAACCGAACCGGAGTCCCGGCCGCCCGCCTCGTGCGCGCCTGCCTCCACGGGCTGCGGGACGGCCCCGGCCGGGGGCGCCGTCACCTCGGCCTGCTGCGGGGCGTCCGCCGCCTGTTGCGGGACGGCTGCCGTCTGCTGCGGGACGGCTGTCTGCTGCGGGACGGCTGTCTGCTGCGGGACGGCTGTCTGCTGCGCCGCCGCCTCCGCGAACTGCGGAGCCGGCTCCGCGTAGTGGCTACCCGCGGCGACGGAATGCTGCGCCGGAATCACCTGGGGGTCGCTCCAGGCGCCCTGCGACGCGGGCATCAGCAGGAGGTCGTCGTCCTCCTGGCCGGACTCTGCGACGGTCTCTGAAGAATCGGAGGGGTCGAGGAAGGTGTACGCGCCTGGGGCGGGGACGCCCGGCTGCTCCACCATGCCTGCGTTCTCCGGCAGTCCCTCGCCCGGGACCTGGCCGGTGTCAGTCATGCGTACCCCTCGCCCATCTGTAGCGCCAGCGCTTCTTCGGCCCGGCCGCCTTTCGCCGACAGGGCCCCGTCGCCCGGGACGACCGCTCGACACGACCGCGCCCGTCAGTGTGATGAACGAGCGGGGGTGTCGCGCGGCACGAAAGGTTCCGCGGACACCAAGCATTGTCGCGGCCCTTCGGAGCCGGGGCAGGGAGAACCGCCACGACCCTCTGTGGGCTGCGCCACGTCGCGCACGCCCCGGGTCCGCCGCACCGCCCGTGACCTCAAACGAGGCCCCTTTTCAGGACATTGGCGAACCTTCCACCAACCGCCCATCTGCGGTACAACGATCGGCCAGCCTACCCCGCGCCGTCGACGGTGCTCGCCCTGGGGAGCGATCGGCAGAACATCCGCGCGAAGAAAGGGACATGGTCCTGCCGGATCAGGTACGAGGGTCCCGAAAACGCCCCTGGAGGGCCCGGATCAGGTACGGGGGTCCCGCGTCGCAAGCTCCTTGCGGCGCCCCGTCACCAGGAAGACCACCGACCGCCTGCGCTCCTCCCACTCCCCCGCCGGGTCGAGGTCGACCGTCTGGAAGAGCGAGCACTCCACCGCGTAGCCGCCCTCGCCGAGGGTGCGGGCGACGGCCTCGGCGTCGTCGCGGTTCTGGGCGTGCGTGACGATGCGTTCGGGCCGCCGGTCGACGCACGCCTGGACGACCGGGGCGCCACCGCCACCGATGCGGACGACGTCCGGCTCGGGAAGGTCCTCCAGTACGTGCGGGGCCTGACCGTGCACCACCTGGAGCTGTACGCCGAACCGGCGTGCGGCGGCCGTGTTCCGTACGCACGCGTCCGCGCTCGCGTCGACGGCGATGACGGCTGCGCCGAACCTGGCCGCCTCGACGGCCAGGGCGCCGCTGCCGGAGCCGATGTCCCACACCAGGTCCCCGGGGCGCGGGCCGAGCCTGGCGAGCTGGGCCGCGCGCAGGCCGGAGGTCTCGCCGTCGGCCAGGTCCTCCCCGTACTCCTCCGAGCGCAGGGCCCAGCCACGCAGTTCCTGCGGGTAGCCGGGCTCGCGGCCCGCGAGCCAGCCGCTGCCCTCGGCCGGCGCCTGGGTGCCGCCGATGACGATGACGACGTTGGGGTCGCGCCAGACGTGGTCGGCGGCCCGGTCGGAGGTGAGGACGGTGATGCTCTCGCGGTCGGTGCCGAGCTCCTCGCAGATCACGAAGGTGCGGTGCACGCCGTCCAGCAGCAGGGCGAGTTCGGCGGGGCCGGCCCCCGGCGAGGTGAGGACGGCGACCTTGGTGTGCGCGCGGCAGACGTTGACCGCGCGGCGCAGGGTCCGGCGGTGGGCGACGACCACCTGGGCGTCGTCCCACGGCATTCCGGCGCGGGCGAAGGCGGTGGCGACGGCCGACACGGCGGGCACGACCTCGACCTCCAGGCCGTAGGCGGGCGCGCGCAGGGTCCGTACGACACCGAAGAAACCGGGGTCGCCGTCGGCGAGGACGACGGCGGTACCGCGGTGGCCCGCGATCCGGCGGGCGGCGAGGTCGACGCTGCCGAGCCGGATGCGCTCGGCGCCGGCCGGCACGTCGCTCAGGGCGAGGTGGTGCGGGGCGCCCGCGACGAGGGTGGCCGCCGAGAGGGCGGACGTGGCCGCAGGGGTGAGGGGCGAGCCGTCCCAGCCGATCACCGTGACGCGGTCGGCCATCGTGGTCTGTCTCCTGAAGCGGTCAGTGGTGCCTGAGGCGGTCGGTGGGGAGGGGGCGATCAGTGGGGAGGGAGGCTGAGACTACCTGGTCCAGACCACTTACGGGGTCTTGCGGGTCCGGACGACCCATGAGGTCTTGCGGGCCCGGACGACCCATGAGGTCTTGCGGGCCCGGACGACCCACAGGGTCCTGCGGGTCCGGACGACCTACGAGGTCCTGCGGGCCGGACGACCTGGCGCGCGGGCCGTTCCCGTGACTCAGTTCCAGTCGGTGTACGCGGAGGCGTAGCCGCCCGCGTCGGCCAGCTGGTCCGGGGCGCCTTCCAGGTCCTCGGGCAGCAGGCTCCACACGATCAGGTCGGTGCGGATCTCGGTCCAGCCGTCGGGGGTGCCGTTCTCCGTGCGCGTACGCGCTATCCAGGCGTTGCGCAGCACGCCCTCGCTGATGCAGCCCATCTTCTGGGCCACCTGCTGGGCGGCGGTGTTGTCGGCCGGGGTGCGCAGCTCGATGCGTTCGAACCGCTGGTCACGGAAGAGCCACTGGGCGGCGGCGAGCACGGCCTCGGTCGCGTACCCCTCGCCGCGTGCCCACGGAGCGGTCACGTAGTCGATCTCGGCGGCCCGGATGCGCCAGTCGGTGCGGGAGAGGTGCACGAGCCCGACGAGGCGCTGGGTGAGGAACTCGGTGACAGCGAAGACGATGCCGCGGCCCTGGGTCCGCTCGGTGGGCGCGATGCGGCGTACCCAGCGCTCGGCGTCACGTGCGGTGTAGGGGTGCGGGGCGGTCGTCCACGCGGTGACCGCCTCGTCGTTCATCATCTCGATGTGCGCCGGGATGTCCGCCTCTTCGTAGGGGCGCAGCACCAGCCGGTCCGTGCTGATGGAGACGTCCGGGAAGGTGGTAGTCATGCGCTGCTCCATACCGAAGTGGCGTCGGGCCGAGAGGGTTCGCTGTGCTGCGGGGCGTGAACGCACAGCATGCAGCATGGGGCGGGCGCCGCGCATGACCGGGTCCGCGGTGCGGGTGGCCGCGGCGAGGCCCCGGCCGCCGGTCCACGGCGGCCCGTGCACGGGCCGAAGCCCCGTACTCCGGGCGGGAGTACGGGGCTTCGGCACCCAGCTGTGACAAGTATCGTACGAAATCGACTACTTCACGGCACCGAAGGCGGGAACGACCGAACCGGTGTACTTGTCCTGGATGAACTTCTTGACCTCGTCCGAGTTGAGCAGCTTGGCGAGCTTCTCGACGCGCGGGTCCTTCTCGTTGCCCTGCTTGACGGCGAGGAAGTTGGCGTACGGGTTGCCGTCGGCCTTCTCGATCGCCAGGGCGTCCTTGCTCGGCTTGAGGTCGGCCTCGATGGCGAAGTTGCCGTTGATCACGGCCGCGTCGACCTGGTCCAGGGCGCGGGGCAGCGTGGCGGCCTCCAGCTCCTTGAAGTTGAGGCCCTTCTTGTCCTTGATGTCGGACAGCTTGGCGTCGGTGCCGACGCCGTCCTTGAGCGCGATCACACCGTTGTCCGCGAGCAGGTGCAGCGCGCGGCCCTCGTTGGTGGTGTCGTTGGGGACGGCGACGGTCTGGCCGGCCTTGAGCTCCTTGAGGTCCTGGACCTTCTTGGAGTAGAGGGCGAGCGGCTCCAGCTCGACGTTGACGACCGGGACGATCGTGGTCTTCTGCTTCTTGTTGAAGTCGTCGAGGTAGGGCTTGTGCTGGAAGAAGTTGGCGTCGACCTCGCCGGTCTGGGTGGCGGTGTTCGGCAGGACGTAGTCCGTGAACTCCTTCACCTCCAGCTTGAGCCCGGCCTTGTCCGCCAGCTCCTTCTTCACGTAGTTGAGGATGTCGGCGTGCGGCGTCGGGGACGCGGCGACGACGAGCGGCTTGCTGGTGTCGACCGAGCCGTCCGCCGACTTCGCGGCGGGGTCGGAGGCGGTGCCGCAGGCGGTGGCGCCCAGGGTGATCGCGGTGACGGCGGCGGCTGCGACGGAGATCTTGATGTTCTTGCGCACGAAGAGTGCCTCTTTCTTGATCTTGCGGATGGTGCGCCCGGACAAGGAGTGCGGGCTCTGCGGAGAAGGAAGTCTTGTGGGGGTCAGGCGGTGCGGCCCCGGCGGGCGAGCAGGCGTACGACGCCGTCGCCGAGCAGCTGGACGACCGTGACCAGGAGGACCAGGATCACGACCGTGGCGAGCATGAAGGTGGTCTCGAAGCGCTGGTAGCCGTAGCTGACCGCCACGCTGCCGAGTCCGCCGCCGCCGACCGCGCCGGCCATCGCCGAGTAACCGACGAGCACGATCACCGTGGTGGTGACGGCCGAGACCAGCGAGGGCAGGGCCTGGGGCAGCAGCACCTTGAAGACGACGGTCGGCACGCCTCCGCCCATGGCCTGGGCCGCCTCGATGAGTCCGTGGTCGACCTCGCGCACGGAGGTCTCGACGAGCCGGGCGAAGAAGGGGATCGCCCCGATCGCGAGCGGCACCACCATGGCGCTGGGGCCGATGAAGGTGCCGACCACGAAGGTCGTGAAGGGGATCAGCGCGATCAGCAGCACGATGAACGGCAGCGACCTGCCGATGTTCACGACCGCGCCGACGATTTTGTTGACGACCGTGTTCTGCAGCAGGCCGCCCTTGTCCGTGAGGACGAGCAGCAGGCCCAGCGGGAGGCCGCCGAGCACCGAGACGACGGTGGCCCACAGGACCATGTACAGCGTGTCGATGACGCCCTGCGACAGCAGTGGCTGCATCTCGGACCAGGTCACTTCACGTCCTCCTTGACCGGCGCGGCCTCGTCGACCGGGGCGGGGTTCTGTGCCGGTGCGGCGGTGGCGCCGTCGTCCTCGACGACGTCGACCTGGAGGCCCTGCTCGCGCAGGAAGCCGACCGGGACGACGTTCTCCTCGTACCGGCCGGGGAGCTCGATGCGCATCCGGCCGATCTGCCGGCCCGCGACGGTGTCCATCGCGGCGCCCAGGATCGAGATGTCGATGTTGTACGTACGGGACAGCTGGGAGACGACCGGCCGGCCGGCGGCGTCGCCGTGGAAGGTGACGTCGATGACGGTGCGGCCGGGGCCCGTGGCGTGGCCGGTCACCGGGAACAGCTCCGAGGCCAGCTCGGAGCCGGGGGTGGCGAGCAGCTCGGTGACCGTGCCGGTCTCGATGACGCGTCCGCGCTTCATCAGGGCGGCCGAGTCGCAGATCGACTTGACCACGTCCATCTCGTGCGTGATCAGCAGGACGGTCAGTCCGAGCTGCTGGTTGAGGTCGCGCAGCAGCTGGAGGATGGAGCGGGTGGTCTCCGGGTCGAGGGCGCTGGTCGCCTCGTCGGAGAGCAGCACCTTGGGGTCGCCCGCGAGGGCGCGGGCGATGCCGACGCGCTGCTTCTGACCGCCGGAGAGCTGTCCGGGGTAGGACTTCGCCTTGTCTGCGAGGCCGACCAGGTCGAGCAGTTCCAGTGCCTTGCGGCTGCGCTCCTTGCCGGAGACGCCGAGGATTTCCAGCGGCAGCTCGATGTTGCCCTGCACGGTGCGCGAGGACAGCAGGTTGAAGTGCTGGAAGACCATCCCGATGCGGGAGCGGGCCTCGCGCAGTTCCTTGCCCGCGCGGTGTCCGCGCCCGGCGAGTGCGGTGAGGTCCGTGCCGTCGACGGTCACGGTGCCCGAGGTGGGGCGCTCCAGCAGGTTGACGCAGCGGATGAGCGAGGACTTGCCGGCGCCGCTCTGACCGATGACGCCGAACACCTCGCCCTCACGGACGTGCAGGTCGACGCCGTCGAGGGCGGTGACCTCACGGCCGCGCGAGGCGTAGACCTTGGTCAGGCCGGTAGTGGTGATCACAGGGTTTCCATCACTGTTGTCGAGTGCGCGGCGGTTCTTCCCGCCGGGCGCACGGGGCAGGTGTCCGGGGCGCGCGGCACAGCTCGGCTCGTGGTGCGTGGGGAGCCGGGGGCGCGCGTGGCGGGCGGCACGGGCACGTACGGGCGCATGGCTTGCGGGTGCGTACGCGACGCGGCCGGACCGGGTCTCGCTTCGGGGCGCGAGGCTCAGGCGGGGGCCCTCAGAAGTCGCACATTCGACACATACAACGAGCACCGGGCGTCATCATCGCCTCGGTCGCAAGGGTGCGGCTGCTCGTCGTGGTCATGGTGACGAGTAAACCAGATGTGCGTACGAGCCGATCCCCGGTGTCCGAATAGCGGACAGAAAACGCCGCTCCGTGGACACGGTTTCCGCGCCGGTCCTTGCCTCTCGCGGGGTGCGGCAGGCCGCCTGTGACGGACGCCACGCGGCCGGGGGCCCGCGGCGGCCGTCCGGAAGCGCCCAGTACGCTCCTTCCCATGCTTGACGCCCTGACGGTCGCGGTCTCCGTGGCCGCGCTCGCCCTCGCCGCGTGGTGCGGTTACGCCGCCTTCCGCGACCAGCCCACCAAGGACTGGCACTTCATCGGCATGGCCGTGGTGACGGTCCTCGCGCTCGCCCAGCTGGTGATCGGCATCGTGCAGCTGGCACGCGGCGAGAAGCCCGCCGAGGGCAATGTGATCTTCGTGTCGTACCTGGTCGGCGCGTTCGCGGCGGTGCCGGCCGCCGGATTCATGTCGCTCGCCGAACGGACCAGGTGGGGCTCGATCACGGTGGCGGCGGGCGCGGTCGTACTCGCCGTGCTCGAAGTCCGTCTGTACGACATCTGGAGCGGCTGAGATGACCTCGACGACACCTGACCGCAACGCCGGGCGCAAGCGGCTCGTGACGGGTCCCGGTCTGCTGCTGGTGTGGCTGTACGGGGTGATGTCGGTCGGCGCGGTGTCGCGCTCGGCCTACCAGATCGCCACCGAGTTCGACCGGGCCCCGCTGGCGTACACCCTGTCGGCCATCGCCGCGGTGGTCTACGCGTTCATCACGTACACGCTGGTGCGGGGCGGGGAGACGGCCCGCCGGGTGGCACTGGGGTGCTGCGCGGTGGAGCTGGCGGGGGTCCTCGTGGTGGGCACCTGGACGCTGATCTCGCCGGGATCCTTCCCGGACGCGACGGTGTGGTCCAAGTACGGCGCGGGATACCTGCTGATCCCCGTGATCCTCCCCATCACCGGCCTGCTCTGGCTCCGCCGCAGCAGGGGCTGAGCCGCGGAGCGCGGCGGGGGGCAGTCCGCCGGGCGCAGCTGGGGCCGAGTTGCCAGGCGCAGCAGGGGCTGAGCCGCCGGGCGCAGCGGCGGCGGGCCGTCACCCGCATCCCGCGCCAGCCCACCCGCCGCATCGCGCGGCGGGCCGGTGCGACGGCCGCCGGCCTCGCGTGGCACCCCCGGCACGACCGCCCGACCCGCCCCTGCACCTCATGCACTGGCGACGAACTCCCCCACCGGTGCCTCCTTCTCCAGCGTGACGAGGGTCAGCCGGGGGCCCGCCTGCTCGCGCGACACCGTCTCGTAGCCCCGGCTCCGGTAGAGCCGCAGATTGGTCTCGCTGCGGTGCCCCGTGCAGAGCCGGAACCGCTTGGCCGCGAGTGACGCCGCCAGGTGCCCCTCCACGGCGGCGAGCAGCCGTCCGCCCAGCCCGTGCCGCCGCATCCTCGGATGCACGATCAGCTTGGCGATCCGGGCCGTGCCGTCCTCGTCGACCACCGCCCGCACGGAGCCGACGACCTCGTCCCCGAGGCGGGCCACCAGCGCGTGGCCCCTGCCGAGTTCACCCCTGAGCTCCGCGAGCGTCTGGGTGAGGGGCTCGATCGTCCAGTCGTCGTAGAGTTCCGCCTCGCTCTGGTAGCAGAGGTACTGGAGTTTGAGGATCTGCTCGGCGTCCCGCTCGCCCGCCGCCGCAGAGATGATCACGCTCGTGCCCATGTGCTGCCTCCTGCTCGCCCGCTCCACCGGCCGGTCTACGGCTCCATTCCCCTGCGCACAGGGGGTGCAACCTCCGCCGCGAGCATTCTGCGCAGGCATCCCAGGCAACGGGAACGCATGGGTCCCAAACTCCCTTGTGACATTCCCAACTCCCCTGCGATTTCCCGGTAGGTGGGGTCGGTGGGCGAGAGCAGCAGGGTGAGCAGGGGACGGCAGCGGGCCGGCAGCCTGCGGACCGCGGCCCGCAGCGCCCGGCGCCTTTCGGCGGCGAGCACCTCGCTCTCGGGGCCGCTGTCGTGCGCGGCCGGTGGTTCGGCGGCGTACGGCAGTTCGTGCCGGCGGCGACGGCGTGCGAGCCGCGCCTCGGCGCGTACCGCACCCCGCAGCCAGTCGGCGAACTCGGCGGGCGCTCCGTCCGGGTGCTCCAACAGCCTTACCCAGACGGCCTGTTCGAGGTCCGCGGCCTCGACCCCGGCGCCCGGTGCCTCCGCCGCGGCCTCGGCGGCGAGCAGCGGGGTCAGGGCCTGCACCTCGTGCAGCAGTAGATCCATGCCCGGCGGGACGCCCCGGCCACCTGCGGCGGTTGCCGGTGGCACCCCCTCTCACCCGTACGGGTGGCCGAGCGGGTCATCGGTCCCCCGTCATGCCCGGAAGTCCGCCGCCGCGAGCAGTGCCGTGTCCGGCTGGTCCGAGAAGATGCCGTCGATGCCGGTCGCGAAGTAGGCCGCGAAGGCTCCGAAGGCGTCGCCGTACGCCGTCGGGTCGGTGCCGCGGCGGAAGTCGGCCGGCAGGAAGCTGTTCTCGTTGCGCATCGTGTAGGGGTGCAGGACCAGCCCCCTGGCGTGCGCGTCCCGTACGAGGGTGGTCGGCCGGCCGAGCCTGCCCGCCGCGTCGCGCGGGACCACCAGGTCCAGGGTCGGGCCGATGCCCTGCGCGAACCCGGAGATCCACTTCAGGCCTTCGGGGGTGACCAGGTCCGCGACGGTGCGCGGGTCGCCGGACTGCGTGAAGTCCCAGGGCCGGTCGGCCGCGCCGCCGAGCAGGACGACGCGCGGGCCCGCCACCAGCTTCGCCATCCGCTGCATGCTGCTCGGCTCGAAGGACTGCACGAACGTCGGGGAGTCCGCCTTGTGCCGGCCGTACCTGCGCAGCAGCCGGGCGAGCGGCTCCTCAAGGCCGAGGCCCAGACCCCGGAAGTAACTGGGGTGCTTGGTCTCGACGTGCAGCCACACCGGGCGCCCGCGTTCTCGGCCCGCCTTCTCGGCCCAGCGCAGCACCTCCTCGAAGGTGGGCACCTGCCAGCGGCCGTCGTAGAGGGTGTTCTCCTGGCGGACGGCGGGGATGCGCTCCTTGGCCCGCAGCGTCTTGAGTTCGGCGAGCGTGAAGTCCTCGGTGAACCAGCCCGTCAGTGCGACGCCGTCGACCTTCTTCGTCGTCCTGCGGGAGGCGAACTCGGGGTGCACGGCGACGTCGGTCGTACCCGTGATGTCGTTCTCGTGGCGGCAGACGAGGTGTCCGTCCTTGGTGGGCACGAGGTCCTGCTCGATGACGTCGGCGCCCATGTCGAGGGCGAGCTGGTAGGAGCCGAGGGTGTGCTCGGGGCGGTGGCCGCTGGCGCCGCGGTGGGCGACGACGGTGGGGACGGGCAGCCTGCGGTAGGCCGGTCCGGCGTGACCGTGGCCACTTCTCACGGTGTCCGCCGCCTGCGCCGTACCCGTGGGGGCGAGGGCCGCGCCCGAGGCGCCGAGCACCGCGGCGCCCAACAACGCACGCCGACCGGGACCGAATTGAGCACCTTGTGTCACGAAAGCTCCCTGTTGTCCTGGCCGGCTCTTGACCCGCGCTTGACCGGTCCGTTCCTCGATGGCGGCCCGATGGTAGGCGGCTACGCATTACGACGGGGAGGCCTTGGACGGAACGCAGTGCAAACACACGTCAACACTGCGTATCCGCCTGATGAACCCGATGTGCGATCAGCGGCGGGCCCCGAGTATCGTCCTCACCTGCGCGTACCCCGCGCGGGCCTGTACCCGTATGCAGACTCGAACCCACGACTTCGGAGGAACCGTTGTCCCGTCTCGCGCTCATCAAGGCAGTGCTAGGACCGATCCTGCGCCTGATGTTCCGCCCCAAGGTGGAGGGCGCCGAGAACATCCCGGGAACGGGTCCTGTCATTCTCGCCGGCAACCACCTCACCTTCATCGACTCGATGATCATGCCGATCTGCCTGGACCGCCCGGTCCACTACATCGGCAAGGACGAGTACGTGACGGGCAAGGGCCTCAAGGGCCGGCTGATGGCCTGGTTCTTCACCAGCTGCGGCATGATCCCGGTGGACCGGGACGGCGGGCGCGGTGGCGTCGCGGCCCTGATGACCGGCCGCCGGATCCTCGACGAGGGCAAGATGTTCTCCATCTACCCCGAGGGCACCCGCTCCCCCGACGGCCGGCTGTACCGCGGCCGTACCGGCATCGCGCGGCTGACCCTGATGACGGGCGCGCCGGTGGTGCCCTTCGCGATGATCGGCACCGACAAGATCCAGCCGGGCGGCTCCGGCCTGCCGCGCCCCGGCAAGGTGACGGTCCGCTTCGGCGAGCCGATGGAGTTCTCCCGGTACGAGGGCATGGACCGCGACCGCTACGTGCTGCGCGCGGTGACCGACTCGGTGATGTCGGAGGTCATGCAGCTGTCCGGCCAGGAGTACGTCGACATGTACGCCACGAAGGCCAAGGCGGCCTGACCTCGGGAAGCGGCCTGACCGCAGGAAGTACGGGCGAGGGCCCCGCCATCTGATCCGGCGGGGCCCTCGCCCGTCTCCGCGTCGCGGCACGTCAGTCCTCATGCCCTCTTCGAGGTCTTGGCACGTCAGTGCTCGATGCCCTCTTCGAGCTTCTGGCCGCGCAGCATGACCCACGCGGCGACCGCCGTCGCGAACAGCACCAGCGCGCCGACCAGCGCCGCCGCCTGGAACCCGTCGGTGAAGGAGTCCCGCGCCGACTCCAGGAGCGCGGCGGCCCGGTCCGCGGGCAGGGTGGCCGCCGACTCGACGGCGCCGCCCAGGGAGTCGTGCGCCGCCGCCGCCACGTCGGCGGGCACCCCGGCCGGGACCGGGAAACCCCGGTAGATACCCGTCACGACGGAGCCGAGCAGGGCGATGCCGAGGGCCGCGCCGAGTTCGTACGCGGTCTCGGAGACGGCGGAGGCGGCGCCCGCCTGCTCCTTGGGGACGCTGGAGAGGATGACGTCCGCGGTGACGGTGAAGGCGAGGCCCGCCCCGAGCCCGCCGAGGAACAGGGCGCAGCCGAGCGGGACCATCCCGGTGTCCGAGGTGAACACCGTGCACGCGAGCAACGAGAGGCCGACGGCGGTCAGTCCGCCGGACACCGCGAGCCGTACGGAGGTGCGGCGGGCCAGGACTCCGGCCGTGAGGCCCGCGCCCACCGCGCCGACCGCCGCGGGGAGTTCGATGAGCCCTGCGTTCAACGGCGAGCGCTCCTGGACCAGTTGCAGGAACTGGGAGAGAAAGAAGACCAGGCCGGAGAGGCCGAGGATGGTCAACAGGTCGGCGAGGACGGCGCCGGAGAAGCCCCGGTGCCGGAACAGCTGCATGTTCAGCAGCGGGGACGGCAGGCTGCGCTGGCGCCGTACGAACCAGTACAGCGCGCCCACGCCGACCACGGCGCCGAGCGCGATGTCCCAGCGGAAGCCGTGCACCGCCGCCTCCTTGACCGCGTAGACGACGGCCACCATGCCGACCAGCGAGAGCAGCACACTGAGCATGTCCCAGGGCCCGGGTGACGGGTCCTTGGACTCGGGCAGCAGCTTGATGCCGACGACGACCAGGACCGCCATCACGGGGAGGTTGATGAGGAAGACCGACCCCCACCAGAAGTTCTCCAGGAGGAACCCGCCGACCACGGGGCCGACCGCGGCGCCGGCCGAGGCGGCGGCGCCCCAGATGCCGACGGCGAGGCTGCGCTCCTTGGGGTCGTGGAAGATGTTGCGGATCAGGGCCAGGGTGGACGGCATGAGAGTGGCGCCCGCGACACCGAGCAGCGCACGGGCGACGATCATCATCTCGGGGCTGGTGGCGTACGCATTGAGCACGGACACCGCGCCGAACGCGACCGCGCCGGTGAGCAGCAGCTTCTTGCGGCCGATACGGTCGCCGAGGCTGCCCATCGAGACCAGCAGGCCGGCGATGACGAACGAGTAGACGTCACCGATCCACAGGAGCTGGGTGCCGGACGGCTTGAGGTCCTCGCTCAGGAACGGCGTGGCCAGGCCCAGTACGGTGGCGTCCACCGCCACCAGGAGCACGGCGAGGACGAGCACGGCGAGCGCGAGCCAGCGGCCCGGCCTGGTGACGCCCCCCGCGCCGGGGGCGGCGGCCGGGGGCTGGTGGTCGGTGCTTGTCATTTCTCCACGCTCCGCCGTGCACCGCCGGGCAGCAACTCGACGATCATGTGCTGCTCCGCCGTGCGCCGCCGAGCAGCAGCTCGACGATCATGTGCTGGAAGTCCTTCGCCGCGGTCCTGCCGTCCTGGACCGACCAGGCGGCCGACGAGACGAGTCCGTACAGGGCGTCGGTCAGCCAGGCGGGGCTCAGGTCGATGCGGAACTCGCCGTTCTCCTGGCCACGCCGGAAGAGGGCCGCCAGTCGGGCGTCGACGCGGTCCCAGCCGGGGTTCTGACCCGCCTCGAAGAGCTGGTTCTCGGTGATCAGGAAGGCGAACAGACCGGCGACCGGCTCGACCTCGCGCACGAGGCGGCGCACGGCGTCCGCGGCGCGGCCCTCGTCCAGGACGGCGGCGTCCAGGGCGGCGTCCAGCTCACTCAGGCCGAACTGCTCCAGCGCCTTGATCAGTGCCTCCCGGCCGGCGAAGTGCCGGTGCAGGGTGGCGCGCCCGATGCCCGCCGCCCTGGCGACCTCGTCCATGGTGGAGGTCGCCTTGCGGGTGAGGAGGGCGGCGGCGGAGCGCAGAACGTGCTCACGGTCGACAGTCATGAGACGAGCATAGCCCGTATGAGACATTGATGTCTCATACGGGCTGTGGGGACGGGCGGGGTTACCTCTTGGCGACGGCCCAGGCGTGCTGCTCGGCCAGGTCCGCCTTCAGTTCGGCGAGCTGGACCGCGACCGCCGAGGGGGCGGTGCCGCCGCGTCCGTTGCGGGAGGCCAGCGCGCCCGGCACGTTGAGAACCGTCCGCACCTCGGGAGTCAGGTGCTCGGAGATCTTGGCGAACTGAGCGTCCGTCAGCTCGTCCAGCTCGATCCCCTCCCCCTCGCACACCTTCACGCACTCGCCCGCGACCTCGTGCGCGACCCGGAACGGCACGCCCTGCTTGACCAGCCACTCCGCGATGTCCGTGGCGAGCGAGAAGCCGGCCGGGGCCAGCTCCTCCATCCGCTCGCGGTTGACGGTGAGGGTGGCCATCATGCCGGTGAAGGCGGGCAGCAGGACCTCAAGGGTCTCGCAGGAGTCGAAGACCGGCTCCTTGTCCTCCTGAAGGTCCCTGTTGTAGGCCAGGGGCAGCGCCTTCAGGGTGGCCATCAGTCCGGTCAGGTTGCCGATCAGCCGCCCCGACTTGCCACGCGCCAGCTCCGCGATGTCGGGGTTCTTCTTCTGCGGCATGATCGACGAGCCGGTGGAGAAGGCGTCGTGGAGGGTGACGAAGGAGAACTCCTTCGTGTTCCAGATGATGATCTCCTCGGCGATCCGGGAGAGGTTGACGCCGATCATGGCGGTGATGAACGCGAACTCGGCGACGAAGTCCCGGGACGCCGTGCCGTCGATCGAGTTGCCGACCGAACCGTTCTCGAAGCCGAGGTCGGCGGCGACCGCCTCCGGGTCGAGGCCGAGCGAGGAGCCGGCCAACGCCCCCGACCCGTAGGGCGAGACGGCCGTGCGGGCGTCCCACTGCCGCAGCCGCTCCGCGTCCCGGGCCAGCGGCTGTACGTGCGCGAGGACATGGTGGGCGAAGAGGACCGGCTGGGCGTGCTGGAGATGGGTGCGGCCCGGCATCGCGACGTCCGGGTGCGCCTCGGCAAGTCCGACGAGGGCGTCCTGGAGCTCGGCGAGCAGGCCGCCGATGGTCCGCGCGTGGTCACGGAGGTACATGCGGAAGAGGGTGGCGACCTGGTCGTTGCGGGACCGGCCGGCCCGCAGCTTGCCGCCGAGGTCGGCGCCGAGGCGCTCGATGAGCCCCCGCTCCAGCGCGGAGTGCACGTCCTCGTCCGCGATCGTGCCGACGAAGTCCCCGGCGGCGACGTCCGCCTCCAGCCGGTCCAGGCCGTCCAGCATCCGGGTCAGTTCGTCGGCGCTGAGCAGCCCCGCCTTGTGCAGTACCCGGGCGTGGGCACGGGAGCCGGCGATGTCGTACGGCGCGAGAACCCAGTCGAAGTGGACGGACGCGGAGAGCTTGGCCAGGGCCGCTGCCGGGCCGTCCGCGAACCGGCCGCCCCAGAGCCGACCTTCACCGGTGTTGCTGCTCACAGCTGGTACTCCTCAGGGATGTCGATGTGCCGCGGCCTTCCCGCGCGCAGGTGCGGGGCCACGAGTCTCCGTGCCAACGACGCGGACTCTGTCGAGGTCGCGCCGGGCGCCGCACCGCCCGTGCAGCAATAGGCATAACTATGCAAGGGCCCGTATGTTTTGTCAAAGCTTCTCGGGCCGAGAACCGGGCGCCGCGGGCAATGCCCCGGATGCCCCGCGAATCACCTGCCAACGAGCGGGCATGCGCGTCAGCACCGAAGCTGAAGACGATTTCTGCGATTCAGAGCCCGGAACGAAAGAGCGGTGGACACGATGACGCGACCGAGGATTGTGGTGGTCGGCGCAGGCTTCGTCGGAATCGAGTGCCTGCACAGGCTGGAGCGCAAGCTCTCGCCACGCGACGCCGAGCTGATCCTGATCTCGCCCACCGACTTCCAGCTCTACCTCCCGCTGCTCCCGCACGTGGCGTCCGGCGTGCTCACCCCGCAGTCCGTCGCGGTCTCGCTGCGCCGCCGGCTGCGCCGTACGAAGATCGTGCCCGGTGTCGCGATCGGCATCGACGCGGCCGCCAAGGCGTGCATCGTGCGCAAGGCGACCGGCGAGGTGACGGTCAAGCCGTACGACCACCTGGTGATCGCGGCCGGTTCCACCACGCGCACCTTCGACATCCCCGGCCTCACGGATCACGCCCTCGGGGTGAAGACGCTGGCCCAGGCCGCGTACATCCGCGACCACGTGATCGCCCAGCTCGACCTCGCGGCGGCCACCGTCGACGAGGAGGAGCGCAAGGCCCGGCTCCAGTTCGTGGTGGTCGGCGGCGGCTACGCGGGCGTGGAGACGGCCGCCTGCCTGCAGCGCCTCACCACCAGCGCCCTCAAGCGCTACTCGCGGCTCGACCCCTCGCTGGTCCGCTGGCACCTGGTGGACGTGGCGCCCCGGCTCCTGCCCGAACTGGGCGAGCGTCTCGGCGTCAAGGCGATGGCCATGCTCCGCGAACGCGGCATCGAGTTCTCGCTCGGCACCTCCGTCGCCTCCGTGGACGAGACCACCGTCAAGCTCACCGACGGCCGTACCCTCCCCTGCCGCACCCTCATCTGGACGGCCGGCGTCGCCGCCTCACCCCTGGTCACCACGCTCGGCGCGGAAACGGTGCGCGGCCGTGTCGTCGCCTCCAACCAGCTGACCGTCCCCGGGTACGACGGGCTGTACGCGGCCGGCGACGTGGCCGCGGTGCCCGACGTCGCCAAGGGTGGCGACGCGATCTGCCCGCCCACCGCGCAGCACGCCCAGCGCCAGGGCAAGGTCCTCGCCGACAACATCATGGCGAGCATGACCGGCGCCCCCCTCAAGCCGTACATCCACAAGGACCTCGGTCTGGTCGTGGACCTGGGCGGCGCCGACGCGGTCTCCAAGCCGCTGGGCGTCGAACTCCACGGCCTGCCCGCGCAGGTGGTCGCACGCGGCTACCACCTGATGGCCCTGCCGACGCTGACCGCGCGCTCCCGGGTGGCGGTCAACTGGGGCCTCAACGCGGTGGCGGGCGACGACTTCGTCCGTACCGGCTTCCAGGACAACAAGCCCAAGACCCTCCAGGACTTCGAGCGTACGAAGTCCTACCTGTCGCAGGACGAGGTGAAGAAGTACAGCGAGACGCTGAACGTCAGGGCCTGACGCCCCGGCGCCCCCGGGCCCCGCACGGGCGTGCGCACCGCCGCCACCGGGGCGCTCGCGCGCACGCCCGCGTGTCCGCACGCTGGAACGCCCTACCCGTACCACCGTCCTGGGCGGAGAATGATCCGCATGGGAAAGACTCACGAACGCATAGAGGGCCGGTTGCGCTCCTTCATCGAGGCGCAGCCGGTCTTCTTCACCGCCACCGCGCCGCTCTCCGGTGACGGGACCGTCAACCTCTCCCCCAAGGGCCTCAAGGGCTCCTGGGTGGTGCTCGACGAACTCACCGTCGCCTACCTCGACTTCGCGGGCAGCACCGCGGAGACCGTCGCGCACCTTCGGGAGAACGGGCGGATCACCCTCATGTGGTGCGCCTTCGAGGGGCCGCCGAACATCGTCAGGGTGCACGGGCGCGGCGAGCCGGTCTTCCGCGACGACCCCAGGTTCCCGGACCTGCTGGCGCGCTTCGAGGGCATCGACGTCACGCGGCACGGGCTGCGGGCGATCGTCGTGGTGACGGCGGAGACCGTCCGCGACTCCTGCGGATACGGCGTGCCGTTCATGAAGTACGACGAGGAGCGGACGCTGCACGGCTCGCGGTTCGCACGGGAGGACGACGAGTCGCTGTCGGCGTACTTCGAGAAGAAGGAGCACATCGCGGCGAGCATGGACGGCCTGCCCGGAGTGCCGTTGCCGCTGCCGCCGCTGCGCGTCTCGTAACGTCTGGGGATGATCTCCCCGCGCGCCGGTGCCGGTGCCGTCTCCCTGATCGCCCTGCTCCTGCCCGCTTTCGGAGGCGCCGACGCCCCGCTGCCCGCCCGGATGGCCGACACGGGCGGCGGGCGCCAGCTCGTCACCGCCGTGGCCCCCGGCCCGCGGGCGACGACCGGCACGGTGACCTGGTGGGACCGGCGGGGCGGGCGGTGGGTCGAGGCGGGGCGGGCGCCGGCCCGGTTCGGGGCGAACGGGCTCGCCGAGGGAGCGAGCCGGGTACAGGGCACCAGCACCACCCCGACCGGGCTGTACGGCCTGCCGTACGGGTTCGGCACCGAGGCCGCGCCGGCGGGCACCGAGGTCGCCTACCGGCGGGTCGGGCCGAACTCCTGGTGGTGCCAGGACAACCGGTCGCTCTCCTACAACAGGTGGGTGGAGCCCCTGCCGGCGGACTGCCGTCCCGGTGAGGCCGAGAAGCTCGACGAGTACGGCACCCAGTACGCGCACGCGCTGGTCGTCGCGTTCAACTACCCGAGGCCGGTGCGGGGGCGTGGCGCCGGCATCTTCCTGCACGTCGACGGGCGCGGTGCGACGGCCGGCTGTGTGTCCGTGCCGAAGGACGCCATGCGGCGGATCCTGCGGTGGGCCGACCCCGCGCGCGGGCCGCACATCGGCATCGGGACGGTCGACGGCCCGACGGCGATCACCCGCTACTGACCACCGGGCCGCCCCCGGCGGGGCGTTGGCGGCGGGTCACTCCCGACCGGCTGCCAACGCCCCGGACCGCCGGGGGCCGACGCCCTGTGCGTGTAGCGACCACATATCGAGACGGTGTTGCGCGGAGCGCCCACCTGGGCGTTGCATCACCGCGTGCGTACCGAATCCGAAGCCCCCTCCCACACAGCTCCCACCAGCGGGAACGACGACCGCGCCGCCAGGCGGGCGGTCACCGTCTTCCCGGTGCTCGTCCTCGCGGCGGGGGCGCTGGGGCTCGTCACCCCGGACACGTTCGCCGACTGGAAGACCTCCGTGCCGTACCTGCTCGGCATCGTCATGTTCTGCATGGGCCTGACGATGACGCCGCTGGACTTCAAGGGGGTCGCGAAGCGGCCCTGGGCGGTGGCGCTCGGACTCGTCGCGCACTACGTGATCATGCCGGGCCTCGGCTGGCTCATCGCGCACGCGCTGGACCTGCCGCCGCAGCTCGCGGCGGGTGTGATCCTGGTCGGCTGCGCGCCCAGCGGCACCGCGTCGAACGTGGTGACGTACCTGGCCAGGGGCGACGTGGCTCTGTCGGTGTCCGTGGCGACCGTCTCCACGGTCCTCGCGCCGCTCGTCACCCCGCCGCTGACACTGCTGCTGGCGGGTGAGTACCTGCCGGTGGACGCCGGGTCGATGGTCGAGGACATCCTCAAGACCGTGCTGCTGCCGGTGATCGCCGGGCTGCTGATGCGGCTGGTGGCCGGGCGGTACCTGGAGCGGGTGCTCGGCGCGCTGCCCTGGCTGTCTGCCGTGACCATCGCCGTGATCGTGGCGGTCGTGGTGGCCGGCAGCGCCACCGCGATCAGGTCGGCGGCGCTGCTCGTCCTCGTCGCCGTGGTGCTGCACAACGGGCTGGGCCTCGCGCTGGGGTACGGGGCGGGAAAGCTGGCCGGGCTCGGGCAGCCGGCGAGCCGGGCGATGGCCTTCGAGGTCGGCATGCAGAACTCCGGCCTGGCCGCCTCCCTGGCCACCGCCCACTTCAGCCCGCTGGCCGCGCTGCCCTCGGCGGTGTTCTCGGTGTGGCACAACGTGTCGGGCGCACTGGTCGCCGCCTGGATGTCGTACCGCAGCCGGAAGGCCGAGACGGCCATGGAAACCGCGGCCACGGCCACGACCACGGCTGCCGCCGCGGACTAGCGTTCCTTCTGCGTCAGCCGCAGCAGATGGTCCGCCAGCGCCTGGCCGCCCGCCGGGTCGCGGCTGATCAGCATCAGCGTGTCGTCGCCCGCGATCGTGCCGAGGATCGCGCGCAGCTCCGCCTGGTCGATGGCCGAGGCCAGGAACTGGGCGGCGCCCGGCGGTGTGCGCAGTACGACCAGGTTGGCCGAGGCCTCCGCCGAGATGAGCAGCTCCGCGGCGAGGCGGCTCATCCGTTCCTCCTTGGCCGACTCGCCGAGCGGTGCCTGCGGGGTGCGGAAGCCGCCCTCGCTGGGCACCGCGTAGATCAGCTCACCGCCGGTGTTGCGGATCTTCACCGCGCCGAGCTCGTCGAGGTCGCGGCTGAGCGTCGCCTGGGTGACGCTCAGCCCGTCGTCGCTGAGGAGCTTGGCGAGCTGGCTCTGCGAGCGCACCGGCTGCCGGTTGAGGATGTCCACGATCCGGCGGTGGCGTGCGGTCCGGGTCTGCGGTACCGCGGGGCCGCCGTTGCCGTGCTCGTTGTCCCGCGCCTGCGCCTCGGTCATCGTCGTCATTCTCCGGATCGTTGGTCCCCGTGTGCTGCGGCGTACGCCTCGTCGAGAACGCCGGGGAGTCCCTGGAGGAAGGCGTCCAGCACGTCGTCCTCGATGTTCAGAGCGGGCATCAGCCGTACGACATCGGGGGCGGGCGCGTTCACCAGGAAACCGGCGTCCTGAGCCGCCTGCTGCACCTGGGGAGCGAGGGACTCGGACAAGACGATACCCAGGAGCAGGCCCGCACCCCGGACGTGGGAGACCAAGGGGTGTCCGAGTGACTGGATCGAGTCGCGCAGCTTCTCGCCCTTGCGCTTGGTCTCGTCGAGCAGGCCCTCGGCGGCGATGGTGTCCACCACGGCGATGCCGGCGGCGCAGGCGACCGGGTTGCCGCCGAAGGTCGAGCCGTGGTGCCCGGGCTTCAGCAGGTCGGCGGCCGCCCCGTACACCAGCGTGGCGCCGAGCGGGAGTCCGCCGCCGATGCCCTTGGCGAGGGTGACGACGTCCGGGTCGATGCCCTCCTCCGCCTGGTGCGCGAAGAAGTGCCCGGTGCGCCCGGTGCCGGTCTGCACCTCGTCGAGGACCAGGAGGGTGCCGGTGGCGCGGGTGATCTCCCGGGCCGCCCGCAGATAGCCGGCCGGGGGCACGACGACGCCGAGTTCGCCCTGGATGGGCTCGACGACGAGCAGCGCCGTGTCCTCGGTGACGGCCGCGCGCAGCGCCTCCACGTCTCCGTACGGCACGTGCGTGACATCGCCGGGGAGGGGGAGGAAGGGTTCCCGCTTGCCCTGCTGGCCGGTGAGGGCCAGGGCGCCCATGGTGCGGCCGTGGAACCCGCCGGTGGTGGCGACCATGTGGCTGCGCCCGGTGAGCCGGCCGATCTTGAAGGCTGCCTCGTTGGCCTCGGCGCCCGAGTTGCAGAAGTACACCTTGCCGGGGCGGCCGGAGCGTTCGACGAGCCGTTCGGCGAGCGCGACCGGCGGTTCGGCGATGTAGAGGTTGGAGACGTGTCCCAGCGAGGCGATCTGGCGGGAGACGGCCTCGACGACCGCGGGGTGCGCGTGGCCGAGGGCGTTGACCGCGATGCCGCCGACGAAATCGGCGTATTCCTTGCCGTCGGCGTCCCAGACGCGGGAGCCCTCACCGCGGACGAGCGCCAGCTTGGGGGTGCCGTAGTTGTCGGTGAGCGCACCCTGCCAGCGCCCGGTGAGTTCCGTGTTGCTCATGACTCCCCCTGGGTGTCCTGCGCGTCGGGCACGACCATCGTGCCGATTCCTTCGTCCGTGAAGATCTCCAGCAGGATCGAGTGCTGGACCCGCCCGTCGATGACGCGGGCGGTGGTGACGCCGTTGCGTACGGCGTGCAGACAGCCCTGCATCTTGGGGACCATGCCGCTGGCGAGCTCCGGCAGGAGCTTCTCCAACTCGGTGGCGGTGAGGCGGCTGATGACGTCGTCGCTGTGCGGCCAGTCCTCGTAGAGCCCCTCGACGTCGGTGAGGACCATCAGTGTTTCGGCGTCCAGCGCCGCAGCGAGTGCCGCAGCCGCCGTATCAGCATTGACGTTGTAGACATGGCCGTCGTCCTGGGAGCGGGCGATCGAGGAGACGACCGGGATCCGGCCGTCGGCGAGGAGCGCCTCGATGGCGCCCGTGTCGATCGCGGTGATTTCGCCGACCCGGCCGATGTCGACGGCGGCGCCGTCGATCTGCGGGAAGTGCTGGGTGGCGGTGATGGTGTGCGCGTCCTCGCCGGTCAGGCCGACGGCCAGCGGTCCGTGCTGGTTGAGCAGGCCGACGAGTTCGCGCTGCACCTGGCCGGCGAGCACCATCCGTACGACGTCCATCGCCTCCGGCGTGGTGACCCGCAGCCCGGCCTTGAACTCGCTGACGATGCCCGCCGCGTCGAGCTGCTTGCTGATCTGCGGACCGCCGCCGTGCACGACGACCGGCTTGAGGCCCGCGTGGTGCAGGAAGACGACGTCCTGGGCGAAGGCCGCCTTGAGGTCCTCGTCGACCATGGCGTTGCCGCCGAACTTGATGACCACGGTCTTGCCCTGGTGGCGGGTCAGCCACGGCAGGGCCTCGATGAGGATCTGCGCCTTGGGGAGCGCGGTGTGCTTGCGGGCGGTGTTCTTGGCGTCGGGAGTGCTCATGAGGAGTACGCGCTGTTCTCGTGGACGTAGTCGGCGGTGAGGTCGTTCGCCCAGATCACGGCGGACTCGGATCCCTCGGCGAGATCGGCGGTGATCTTGATCTCCCGGTAGCGCATGTCGACCAGGTCCCGGTCGTCGCCGACCGAACCCTTCCTGCAGACCCACACCCCGTTGATGGCGACGTTGAGGGCGTCGGGGTCGAAGGCGGCCTTCGTGGTGCCGATGGCGGAGAGCACCCGGCCCCAGTTGGGGTCCTCGCCGTGCAGGGCGCACTTGAGGAGGTTGTTACGGGCGATGGACCGGCCGACCTCGACGGCGTCGTCCTCGCTCGCCGCGTTGATCACCTCGATACGGATGTCCTTGCTGGCGCCCTCGGCGTCCCCGATCAGCTGCCGGGCGAGGTCGTCGCAGACGGTGCGCACCGCGGCGGCGAACTCGCCGTACTCCGGGGCGGTCTCGGACGCGCCCGAGGCGAGCAGCAGCACGGTGTCGTTGGTCGACATGCAGCCGTCGGAGTCCACCCGGTCGAAGGTCTGCCGGGTCGCGTCGCGCAGCGCCTTGTCGAGCACGGGGGCCTCGACGTCGGCATCGGTGGTGAGGACGACCAGCATGGTGGCGAGGCCGGGGGCGAGCATGCCGGCCCCCTTGGCCATGCCGCCGACGCTCCAGCCGGACCCGCTGGTGTGCACGGCGGTCTTGTGCACGCTGTCGGTGGTCTTGATGGCGATGGCGGCCTTCTCGCCGCCGTGCACGGACAGCTCGGCGGCGGCCTTGTCGATGCCGGGCAGGAGCTTGTCCATCGGGAGGAGCACACCGATGAGGCCGGTGGACGCGACGGCGACCTCGCCCGCGCCGACCCCGAGGGTCTCGGCGGCCTTCTCGGCGGTGGCATGGGTGTCCTGAAAGCCCTGGGGGCCGGTACAGGCGTTGGCGCCACCGGAGTTCAGGACGACGGCGGTGATCTCGCCGCCCTTGACGACCTGCTCGGACCAGAGGACCGGCGCGGCCTTGACTCGGTTGGAGGTGAAGACGCCCGCGGCGGCGCGGCGCGGGCCGGTGTTGACCACGAGGGCCAGATCCGGGTTGCCGTTCGCCTTGATTCCGGCGGCGATGCCCGCCGCCGTGAATCCCTGTGCTGCCGTGACGCTCACGGTGCGACTCCAATCGTGGTGAGGCCCGTGGACTCGTCCAGTCCCAGGGCGATGTTCATGCTCTGCACCGCGCCGCCCGCGGTGCCCTTGGCGAGGTTGTCGATGGCGCTGACGGCGATGACGCGATGTGCGGCGGCGTCGTACGCCACCTGGATCTGTACGGCGTTGGAGCCGTACACGGACGCGGTCGCGGGCCACTGCCCCTCGGGGAGCAGCGTGACGAACGGCTCGTCCGCGTAGGCCTTCTCGTACGCGGCCCGCACGTCCGCGTGGCTCACCCCCGGCCTCGCCTTCGCGCTGCTGGTGGCGAGGATGCCGCGCGGCATCGGGGCCAGCGTCGGCGTGAAGGAGACGGTGACCCGCTCCCCCGCGACCGCGCTGAGGTTCTGGATCATCTCGGGGGTGTGCCGGTGGCCGCCGCCCACTCCGTACGGGGACATGGAGCCCATCACCTCGGAACCGAGCAGGTGCGGCTTGACGGCCTTGCCCGCGCCGGAGGTGCCGGAAGCGGCGACGATCACCGCCTCCGGTTCGGCAAGTCCCGCCGCGTAGGCGGGGAAGAGACCGAGCGAGACGGCGGTCGGGTAGCAACCGGGCACCGCGATGCGCTTGGACCCCTCCAGCGCGGCACGGGCGCCCGGCAGTTCGGGCAGGCCGTAGGGCCAGGTACCGGCGTGCGGGGAGCCGTAGAACTGCTCCCAGTCAGCGGCGTCCGCCAGCCGGAAGTCCGCTCCCATGTCGACGACCAGGACCTCGTCGCCCAGCTGCTCGGCGACCGCGGCGGACCGCCCGTGCGGCAGCGCGAGGAAGACGACCTCGTGCCCGGCGAGTGCCTCGGGCGTGGTCGGCGCGAGGACGCGGCCCGCGAGCGGTGCCAGGTGTGGCTGGAGGGTGCCGAGTGCCTCGCCGGCGTGGGAGTGCCCGGTCAGGGCGCCGATCTCGACGCCGGGGTGGGCAAGCAGGAGACGCAGCAGTTCCCCGCCCGCATATCCACTCGCTCCAGCCACCGCTGCGCGCACCACCATGGAAAAGTCCTCCTCGTGCATTCCCCTCGCCGAAGGCATGACTATACGCATCGACGCAGTTTTATGCAAAGGATGGCGGGGGCCGGGCGGCAGCGAGCGACCTCTCGGTGGGCGCACCCGAGCCGGCGGGAGAAGGCCGTGTCCCCCCGCCGCACGCAGGGGGACACGGCCGTTCCTCGGTGCGGCGGGTTACTTCTTCGGGCAGGTCACCGTTCCGATGACGATGCCGCTGAAGGCGCCGGTCATCATCCCGACAGCGACCCCGGGGGGACCGCCGAGGAGGCCCGAGACGCCTCCGCTGACGATGCTGGTGCCGATCTTCGCGGCCATGCACTTGTCGTACGCGTCGCTGTCCTTGGCGGCGCGGAAGGACGCCGCTGCCATCGCCCGGGTGCTCTTCGCGGCAGCGGCGTGAGCGGCAGAGGTGCCGTCGCCCAGGGAGAAGGTCGGGGGCGACAGGGTTCCGGTGACGGTGTCGCCGCTCACGCCTTCGATGGTCTGGGTGACGGTGGTGCCCGCCACCGTGAGAGCGGCCTTGTGGATGACGCCGTCGGTGTCGGTGACGGTGCCGGGCATGACCGTCGCGATGGTCGCACCGGACGCGTCACTGACCCTGACGCCACCGGGCACGGCGGTCAGCCTGCCGCCCGTGGGCACGTCCATGACGGCGGACGCGGTCTTCGCGATGACGGTGGGCCTCACGTCGTCGCTGGTGGATCCGGTGCCCGGCGGGTTCGCGTTCGTACGGGCGACGTACATCGTCGTGCCGACCGTGGAGTTGATGACCGGGACCGTGACGGTCGCGTCGGTCGTCCACGGCTGGTTGTCGGTGTCGAACGTCCAGGTGCCGGTGACCTTCTTGCCGACGGCGGCGAAGTCGACCCAGGCGTAGCTCTTGGGCGGGACGGTCACGGAGATGCCGTTGATCGTCGACTCGTCCGAGGTGTACGTCTGCGTCGCGGTCAGCTGATTGCTGATCATGGCCTGGACCGGGGTGGTGACGCCGACCGAGGTCGACAGGCCGGCTGAGAACGACTGGGCCCAGCCGGAGTGGTAGATCGTGGTGAAGATCTGGGTCATCGTGGCGCTGGTGTCGTTGAACCAGACCGAGGAGGCGGGACGCCTCGGCAGAACCTCGGGCTGTCCTTCGGAGGTCTGCTTCCACGAGCAGGTGGAGGTCTTCCTGGAGCACAGGTCGCTGTAGTAGTCCAGGGCGAGACTTCTGGCTTCGGCCGCCTTGTACTCGGGCAGCGTCCACTGCTGACTCGCGCTGCCGTCGCAGACGTTCGGCTGGGCGAGGATGCCCCACAGATGGAGACCGCCACGGTTGTCCATGCAGTACTCCGTGCCCGCTTCGGCACGGCGGATGATGCCGAAGGTGTTCGGCTTGCCGTCGACGGGACGGAAGTGCCACTGCTGGCCGTCCTGGCCGCACGACCTCTGGGTGGCGGGCTGGGTGGCGTAGATGCACTTCCCGGAGGACGTGCTGGCGATGTTGAACTGTCCGGGAGCGCTGAGCCTTATCAGCCGCCACTGCGTGTAGTTCGTCCCGTCGGGGGTGACGGAGATCTGGTTCCCGTCGTTCTTGCCCGTGGCGTTGAGGGTGCCGTCGGGGTTGGTGAAGGTGTACGCCTCGTCCGCCGCCGCGCCGGACGCCGTCGCGCCGGCCGGGGCAGCGGCGGCCGGGGATGAGGCGACCGGGGCGGCGGCGGCCGGGGTGGCGGTGAGCACCGGCGCGAACAGCCCCAGGGCAACAGCGGGCGCGAGGAGAAGTCTCGCGGTTCTTCTTCTGATCGTCTTCAACGTCGCTCCCTGAGCTTCGGCCGTGCCGCTTCATGGCCCCGCAGCGGTGTGTGCCGCGGGGCCGGACGTCTGGAAGCTAGGCGCCCAAGGTGCAGGTCAGACAGGTCAAGTGACCGGCCATTGCTGGCCGGTCGGCGCTGAGTCCTGTTGTCAGTGGGTCGGGATACCTTGCGGGGAGAGGAAATCGGCGCTCATGAAGGGGAGATCATGACCACTCTGGAAAACCGGCCGAACAGCGCACTTCTCGTCGTCGACGTGCAGAACGGCGTGGTGGGCGGCGCCCACCTGCGCGACGAGGTGGTGGCGAACATCGCGAGCCTGGTCGAGCGGGCACGGCACGAAGGCGTGCCCGTCGTCTGGGTCCAGCACTCGGACGAGGAGCTCACCCGGGGCAGCGACGACTGGCAGCTGGTCCCGGAGCTGACCCCGGCGGACGCGGAGCCGCTGGTCGCGAAGAGTTACGGCGACTCCTTCGAGGACACCGACCTGGAGGACGTGCTGTCCGGGCTCGGGGTGGGGCGGCTCGTCGTCGTCGGCGCGGAGACCGACGCCTGCATCCGCTCGACCCTGCACGGCGCGTTCGCCAGGGGGTACGACGCGGTCCTGGTCGGCGACGCGCACACGGCGGGCGACAAGACGGCGTGGGGTGCGCCGACGCCGGAGCAGGTGATCGCGCACACGAACCTGTACTGGAAGTTCCAGAGCGCCCCGGGGCGGACGGCGGGCACGGCCGGCACCTTGGAGGTCACCCTCGGGCGGTAGCTTCCGGCCGGCCGGAGCACCGGACACAGGACTGCCCCGGTCGGTGAAGTACCGTCCGGGGCAGCCCTTTCAACGTGTTTGACGTGGCGTCAGGCGAGCGACGCGTCAGGCGGTTCAGCCGAGGGTGGCGAGCGCCTGGTTCAGCGTCTTCGACGGACGCATGACGGCCGAGGCCTTCTGCGCGTCCGGCTGGTAGTAACCGCCGATCTCGACCGGCGAGCCCTGCACGGCGATGAGCTCGTCGACGATGGTCTGCTCCTGCTCGGCCAGCGTCGCGGCCAGCGCGCCGAAGGCCTCGGCGAGCTTGGCGTCGTCGCTCTGCCGGGCCAGCTCCTGGGCCCAGTAGAGCGCCAGGTAGAAGTGGCTGCCACGGTTGTCGATGCCGCCGAGCTTGCGGCTCGGGGACTTGTCCTCGTTGAGGAAGGTGCCCGTGGCGCGGTCCAGGGTGTCCGCGAGCACCTGGGCGCGCGCGTTGCCCGTGGTGGTGGCGAGGTGCTCGAAGGAGACGGCCAGCGCGAGGAACTCACCGAGGGAGTCCCAGCGGAGGTAGTTCTCCTTGACGAGCTGCTGGACGTGCTTCGGGGCGGAGCCGCCGGCGCCCGTCTCGAAGAGGCCGCCGCCGTTCATCAGCGGGACGACGGACAGCATCTTGGCGCTGGTGCCCAGCTCCAGGATGGGGAAGAGGTCCGTCAGGTAGTCGCGCAGGACGTTGCCGGTCACCGAGATGGTGTCCTCGCCGCGGCGGATGCGCTCCAGGGAGTAGGCGATGGCCTTCTCCGGCGACTTGATCTCGATGGTGAGACCGTCGGTGTCGTGGTCGCCGAGGTACTTCTTGACCTTGGTGATGAGCTGCGCGTCGTGCGCGCGGTCCTCGTCCAGCCAGAAGATCGCCGGGACGCCGGTGGCGCGGGCGCGGGTGACGGCCAGCTTGACCCAGTCCTGGATGGGGAGGTCCTTGGTCTGGCACATCCGGAAGATGTCGCCCGCCCCGACGGCCTGCTCGATGACCGCGGTGCCGTCCTCGGCGAGGACCCGGACGGTGCCGGTGGCCGGGATCTCGAAGGTCTTGTCGTGGCTGCCGTACTCCTCGGCCTTCTGCGCCATCAGACCCACGTTGGGTACGGAGCCCATGGTGGACGGGTCGTAGGCGCCGTTGGCGCGGCAGTCGTCGATGACGACCTGGTAGATGCCCGCGTAGGAGGAGTCCGGGATCACCGCGAGGGTGTCGGCCTCGCCGCCGTCCGGGCCCCACATGTGGCCGGAGGTGCGGATCATGGCCGGCATCGAGGCGTCGACGATGACGTCGGACGGCACGTGCAGGTTGGAGATGCCCTTGTCGGAGTCGACCATGGCCAGCTCAGGGCCTTCGGCGAGTTCGGCGTCGAAGGAGGCCTTGATCTCGGCGCCCTGCGGGTGCGCCTCCAGGCCCTTGTAGATGCCGCCGAGGCCGTCGTTCGGGGTCAGACCGGCGGCAACGAGCACGTCACCGTACTGGGCGAAGGTCTTCGGGAAGAAGGCGCGGACCACGTGGCCGAAGATGATCGGGTCGGAGACCTTCATCATGGTGGCCTTGAGGTGCACGGAGAAGAGCACGCCCTCGGACTTGGCGCGGGCGAGCTGCGCGGTGAAGAACTCGCGCAGGGCGGCGACCCGCATGACCGAGGCGTCGACGACCTCACCGGCGAGGACGGGGACCGACTCGCGCAGCACGGTGGTGGCGCCGTCGTCGCCGACCAGCTCGATACGGAGCGAGCCCGCCTCGGCGATCACGGCGGACTTCTCGGTGGAGCGGAAGTCGTCGGCGCCCATGGTGGCGACGTTGGTCTTGGACTCCGGGGTCCACTTGCCCATGCGGTGGGGGTGGGCCTTGGCGTAGTTCTTCACCGAGGCGGGGGCGCGGCGGTCGGAGTTGCCCTCGCGCAGGACCGGGTTGACGGCGCTGCCCTTGACCTTGTCGTAACGGGCGCGGACGTCCTTGTCCTCGTCGGACTTCGGGTCGTCCGGGTAGTCCGGGAGGGCGTAGCCCTGGGCCTGGAGCTCGGCGATCGCGGCCTTCAGCTGCGGGATCGAGGCCGAGATGTTGGGCAGCTTGATGATGTTGGCGCCGGGCGTCTTGGCCAGCTCGCCGAGCTCGGCGAGAGCGTCATCGATGCGCTGCTCCTCCTTGAGGCGCTCGGGGAAGCTCGCGATGATGCGGCCGGCCAGGGAGATGTCACGGCGCTCGACCGTGACACCGGCCGTGGAGGCGTAGGCCTCGACGACGGGCAGGAACGAATACGTCGCGAGGGCCGGGGCCTCGTCGGTGTGCGTATAGATGATGGTCGAGTCAGTCACCGGGTACTCCGCTCCACGTCTGCAACATTGCTTGACGTCAAGATATCTGGTGAGCGGGGCAGGGGGTGACTCGGGGCGCAACGCGGGGGCACTCGGCGCGAGAGAACCTTGCGACCGGCGACGAGTGACCAGCGGGACGGGGCCGACGGGTCCCGCCGGCGGGCGGCGGTGGGCCGGCGGGCGTGGCCGGGACCCGAGCGGGACCGCGGCGCGAGCGGGGCCGCGGCACGAGTGGGGCACGGCACGACCGAGGCCGCGGCGCGAGCGGGGCACGGCACGAGCGGGGCACGGCACGAGCGGGGCACGGCACGAGCGGGGCCGCGGCGCGAGCGGGGCACGGCACGACTTTGAGCGCGCCGCGGGCGCGAGCGGGACGGCGGCACGAACCTGAGCGGGGGCGCGGCACGAACCCGAGCGCGGGCGCGGCACGAACCCGAGCGCGGGCGCGGCACGAACCCGAGCGCGGGCGCGGCACGAACTTGAGCGCGGGCGCGAGCCCGAGCAGGGCGCCGCACGAACCTGAGCGCGGGCGCGAACCCGAGCACGGCACGGCACGGCACGGCACGGCACGAGTTTGAGCGCGCCGCGCGCTCGGCTCGGACCGCCCTCCCCCAGCCGCAGGGTCCCTGGCCCCCTAGCCCCCTAGCCCCCTGGCCCCCTCGCCCTCAGTCCTCCAGGAAGCTCGTGTCCAGCTCTGACAGTCGCTGTCCGTCCGCCAGGATGTTCAGCTCCACGATCTTGCCGGACACCACCGTGAAGCCCATCACTCCGACCATCCGTCCGTCGACCACGTTGACCAGCCCCGGTGCCCCGTTCACCAGCGCCGGACGGGCGGACTGCGCGGCCTTCGCGAACATGAGCGCGTTCGAGACGACCTCCCTCGCACCGCGCACCACCTTCGACATCCCCGGCATCCCGGGTCCGGTGTCCGCGCGCAGCACGCACCGCGGGTCGAGGAGCGAGAGCAGGCCGTTGAAGTCGCCGCCACGGGAGGCGGCGAGGAAGGCCGTCACCACCTCCCGCTGACGGCTCGCGTCCGTGTCCGGAGCCGGGGCGCCGTCCCGTACCCTTCGCCTGGCCCGGCTCGCAAGCTGGCGGGTCGCCGCCGGGGTCCGGTCCACCAGCGGTGCGATCTCGTCGAACGGCACCGCGAACATGTCGTGCAGGACGAAGGCGAGCCGCTCCGCGGGCCCCAGCGTCTCCAGTACGACGAGCAGGGCGAGCCCCACCGAGTCCGCCAGCACCGCCTGCTGCTCCGGGTCCGCGTCGTCCCGCCGCACGATCGGGTCGGGTACGTGCGTGTCGTCGAGCGGATCCAGCGGGGCCTCCCGGCGCGAGGTGCGCGAGCGCAACTGGTCGAGGCATACGCGGGCGACCACCGTGGTCAGCCAGCCGGGCAGGTTGTCGATGCTGCCCGCGTCCTGGCGGCCGAGCCGCAGCCAGGCCTCCTGCACGGCGTCCTCGGCCTCGCTGGAGGAGCCCAGCATCCGGTACGCGACACCGCGCAGGCGCTCACGCTGGGCCTCGAACTGCCCTGCCAGGTAATCGGGTTCGCCCTGCGGAGTGCTGGTGGGTGCCATCGGGCCCTCGTTCTCGTCCACGTAAGCGTCGACAGGTCGTGACAGACCGACGATCTTGCGTACCGTAACGTCCGGGCCGCCGCCAGGCACCCCCTTTTGCTCTCCCGACTCCTTCTGCTCAGGGCAGGAACGGGGTGAAGTCCGTGCCCCGCCACAGCTCGCGCGGCGGGCCGTCCGCCGCGGGCGCGCCCCAGATCCGTACCGCACCTTCGTCCGTTCCGTCGTACGGCGCCCAGCCGGGATCCCCGGTGGCGGCGAACTCCGCCCAGGAACGTACCAGTTGGGCGGACAGCTCGTCGTCCTCGGGGGTGGGTGGCCCACCGATGAGGAATTCCAGCCGGCTGTCACGGTGGGCACCAAAGGCGAACGGGATGTCCGCGCAGTGCCAGGCGCGGACCGAGGGCCGCCCCTCGGCATCCGTACGACGACGGGCGAAGCGGGAGAGGAAGGTGCGGCCTCCGGCCCTGACGTGGGCGTCGGCGACACGGTTGCTGTACTCGGCGAAGTGCAGGTCACCGAAGAGGGCGAGGTAGACGTCGAGCACGGAGGCGTCGGGCCGTCGGCTGCGGTAGCCGTCGACGACGGCCGGGGTGATGCCGAAGTCGGTGCAGAAGGCGGTCAGTTGTGCCTCGGTGGTGACCTTCGCGCTGTTGCCCACCGCGTCCAGGAGCCAGTACTCCTCGGTGGTGTGGCAGACCAGGAGCTGCATGTCGGCCACCGGCGCGGCCGCGTGCGCCGCGAGGGGGTCGACGGGCAGGACGGCGCCGTCGGCCACCGGGCCGTAGAGAACCGGGTCGTAGTGGAGGGCGCCGGAGCCCGGGTCCCTGCGGTAAACCTCGGCCACCTGGTCGGTTGCCGCGACGAGCGCTGCCGGGGACGTGGCGAGCAGCCCTTCGGCGGTGGCGGGGGCCCCGGCGGCGGCCGCGACCCTGCGCGTGATGTCTGCCGCGGCCGCGCGGGAGAAACAGGGGCCGACGGCGCTGTGCGCGACTGCCCGCCGGAAGAGCCCGCGTGCCTCGTCCATCAGCATCAGGCTCACCGCGGAGGTACCCCCGGCGGACTGCCCCGCAACGGTCACCAGTTCCGGGTCGCCGCCGAAGGCCGCGATGTTCGTACGCACCCAGCGCAGGGCGGCGGCCTGGTCGAGGAGACCGCGGTTCTCGGGGTAGGCGGCGCCACCGGCGGGGACGTGCCCGAAGCCTTCGAAGCCGAGCCGGTAGTTGACGGTGACCACGACCAGACCGGCGCGGGCCAGGACCGTGCCGTCGAAGTCGGGCTGGGCGCTGGAGCCGAACGTGTAGGCGCCGCCGTGGATCCAGACGAGCACGGGAAGCTGCCCGTCCAGCTGTGGTGACCACACGTTGAGGGTGAGTACGTCCTCGTCGCCGGGCGCCCACGAGGGTGCGCCGGGGAGTTCGGCCGACTGCGGGGAGATCACACCGAAGGCGGTGCAGTCGCGGACGCCGTCCCAGGCGGCGGGGGGCTGCGGAGCACGGAAGCGATGCGGGCCGAACGGCGGTGCGGCGTAGGGGATCCCGAGGTGGGCGGTGATCCCGGGACTGACCTCCATTCCCCGCACCCACCCGTGCGCGACCCGCACGACCGACGCGTCCCTACCGGGCGGGGCGGCACCGGCATCGGCACCGGCACCGGCACCGGCGGCATCGGCTCCGGCATCGGCTCCGGCTCCGGCTCCGGCTCCGGCAGGCTGCTGGGCACCGGCGGGCCCGGCCAACGAGGCGACATCGACCGCGCCGGGCGTCTCGGCCCCGGCGGACCCGGCGGCCCCGGCGGACCCGGCGGACCCGGCGGACCTTACGGGTCCGGCAAGCACGACGTGCTCTGCCGGCACCACGAGCTCCGCGGAAGCGGCAGGCCCTGCGCACGCCTCGCGCTCCGCCCGCCCGGACCCGACAACCGCAAGCGCCCTCTCCCACCGCACCTCGCCGTCCTCCCACCGCTCCGTCGGCGCGAGACCGGCGGAGCGGGCGACGGCCTGTGAGGCACGGTGCTCAGGGTGGATGTGCGCGCACAGTTCGCCGACTCCCGGCTGTCCCGACAACCACGCCGCCAGGCCGCGGGCCGCTTCCTTCGCGATGCCTCGGCCCTGCCAATCGGTGCCCACCACCCAGGCGATCTCCGCGACCCCGTCCCGGACGGTCGCCTGGACCGTGCCCGTCGGACGGGACTCGGGGCGCAGCAGGAGCACCCAGTTGAGCCAGCCGACGGCGGGGTCCGGTGAGCCGCCCGCCAGGCGTTCGTACCGGGTGCGCAACGCGTCCTCGGCCAGCGGCTCCCCGCCGGTGAAGACGTGCAGGGCGGGATCGGCGAGCACCGTCGCCATCTCGCGCGCGTGGGCCGCCGTGAGGGGAACGAGGTCCAGGCGTTCGGTCCTGATGCGCTCGGGTCGTGGCAACTGCTGCGTGCGGGTCATGCGGTGCGGCTCTCCGTCCGTCGAAGTGCCGTCACCGTAGCCTTGCCGCCGCATAGGGTTCCAAGGAGTTTCGTGGATCCCCGCACCCACCCGTACCGACCCGCCCGGGAGAAGCCGATGACCGACGGCACCGATCTGACCCATCTGCGCCGCTGCGTGGAGCTCGCCGCCGAGGCGCTGGCCGCCGGTGACCAGCCGTTCGGCTCCGTGCTCGTCGGCGCGGACGGCGTGGTGCTCGCCGAGGACCGCAACCGGGTGGGCGGCGGCGACCACACCCAGCATCCCGAGTTCGCGCTCGCCCGCTGGGCCGCCGCACATCTGCCGCCCGACGCGCGGCGGGCGGCAACCGTCTACACCTCCAGCGAGCACTGCACGATGTGCGCGGCCGCACACGGCTGGGTGGGACTCGGCCGCATCTCCTATGCCAGCTCGTCCGAGCAACTCCTGGGCTGGCTGGACGAGTTGGGGGCCGATCGGCCGCCTTTGACGATCCTGCCGGTGCAGCAGGTGGTGCCGGGCATCGCGGTGGAGGGACCGGCACCGGAACTGACCGAGGAGATCCACGGGCTTTTCCGCAGGATGATGCGAGCCGGGTGAGCGCACTCGCCCCCCGGCGGGCCCTCTCACCCGACGTCTGTCTCCGGCCCCTGCCTGCGTACCACCGTGTCCGGGCCCGGTGACATCACCGTCTCGTGCCCGTCCGCGAACCGCACACGGTACGGCGGCGCCCCGTTCGGCCCCAGTACCTCCACGACTTCCGCGACCCGGTCCTGCTGACCCACGATCCTGCCGTGTGTCAACAGCCGGTCGCCCACGCTCGCTCGCATCGGACTGACCTCCTGAGCTCGCTGCCGAAGAAACAAGTCTACGGCTTGGCGGGCGAGTTGACGCCGTGGAGTAGCGCCTGCCTCAGCTTTTCACCCGCTGGGTGACCGCAATGCACACCAGCACCGCCACCGCTGCCACCGGCGCCGCCACCGGCAGCACCTCACCGAGCAGCAGGACCGACCAGACGAGCGTCAACAAGGGCTGGGCGAGTTGGAGTTGGCTCGCCCTGGCGACCCCGATCTCCGCCATCCCCCGGTACCACACCACCAGCCCCAGGAACTGCGACCCGACCGCCACCCAGAGCAGCCCCACGACGCTGTGCACGGTCAGGTGCAGGGGTTCGGTGGCGAGCGCGACCGCCGCGGCAGGTGCGGCCACCGGCAGGCACATGATCAACGCCCATCCGATGACCTGCCAGCCCGGCATCTCGCGGGCGAGGCGCCCGCCCTCGGTGTACCCGGCGGCGCACACCAGCAGCGCCGCGAAGAGGTACAGATCCGCAGCCGAGAGCTTCCCGCCGCTCTGCTGGACCGTGAACCCGATGACGACGGCCGCCCCGGCGAGCGCCGCGGCCCAGAAGGCACGCGAGGGCCGGTTCCCGGTGCGTACGGCGGAAAGGACGGCGGTGGTCAGCGGCAACAGGCCCACCACTACCGCGGAATGAGCGGTGGTGGAGGTCTGGAGCGCGAGCGTGGTCAGCATCGGGAAGCCGATGACCACGCCGATTCCGACCACGGCGAGACCGCCCCAGTGCCGGCGGTGCGGCACGGGCACCCGCAGGGCGAGCAGCGCACTTCCCGCGACGAGCGCGGCCAGCACACTGCGTACGGCGACCAGCGTCCAGGGCCCGAAGCCTTCGAGTCCCCACGCGGTGGCGGGGAAGGTGAGCGAGAAGGCGACGATGCCGAGGGCGGCGAGCAGGGTGCCGTTACGCACCTGGAGGGAAGCCCCCGCTGGTGGCTCCGCAACTGCTATCGACGACGGTGGAGTAGCGCTATTCTCATCTCTCATGCACGATCGTAGCAGCGTTGCCGAACTGGCTTCAGTTCTGAGAGCGGATCTTCACCGCTACTCCCCCGGTGGAAAGCTGCCGTCCAGTCGGGTCCTCGTCGAGCGTCATCGCGTCAGCCCGGTCACCGTCTCCCGAGCCCTGGCCCAGCTTGCCTCGGAGGGTCTCCTCGTCACCCGTCCCGGCGCCGGCGCCTTCCGGGCCGAGATGCGTGCGGAGGCCGCGCCCTCGGGGGACATCTCCTGGCAGGAGGTTGCGCTCAGCGCGGAGGGAGCCACCGACCTCGTACCGCGCACGGTGGACGCATCGGGTGTCCTGGTGACGCTCGCCGCGCCCGCGGCAGGTGTCATCGAGTTCAACGGCGGCTATCTGCACGCGTCCCTCCAGCCCGAGCGGGCGATGGCCGCCGCCCTGGCCCGCGCCGGGCGGCGGCCGGGGGCGTGGGGGCGCCCGCCCACCGACGGCATACCCGAGCTGCGCGAATGGTTCGCCCGTGGCATCGGAGGCGCGGTCACCGCCGCCGACGTACTGATCACGGCCGGCGGCCAGAGCGCCCTCACCACGACACTGCGGGCGCTCGCCCCGCCCGGAGCCCCGGTACTGGTCGAGTCGCCCACGTACCCGGGGATGCTCGCGATCGCGCGCGCCGCGGGGCTGCGTCCGGTGCCGGTGCCGGTGGACACGGACGGGGTACGTCCGGAACTGCTGGAGGCCGCCTTCCGGGCGACCGGGTCCAGGGTCTTCATCTGCCAGCCGCTGTTCCAGAACCCGACCGGAGCGGTGCTGTCGGCCGGGCGCCGGCCGGAGGTGCTGAGGATCGCGCGGGCCGCGGGCGCCTTCGTCGTCGAGGACGACTTCGTACGGCGCCTGGTGCACGCGGACGCCGGCCCGCTGCCCCGTCCGCTGGCCGCCGACGACCGCGACGGGGTGGTCGTCCACGTCTGCTCGCTCACCAAGGCGACCTCGCCCAGCTTCCGGGTGTGCGCGCTCGCCGCGCGCGGACCGGTCCTGGAGCGGCTGCGTGCCATCCAGGTCGTCGAGAACTTCTTCGTGCCCCGTCCCCTCCAGGAGGCGGCCACCGAACTGGTGGGCTCCCCCGCCTGGCCCCGCCATCTGCGCACGGTGTCGGGTGAGTTGCAGAACCGCCGGGACACCCTCACCGCCGCGCTCCGGCTGCGGTTGCCGGAGCTGGGCCTCGCCCACGTCCCGTCCGGCGGCTACCACCTGTGGCTGCGTCTGCCGGACGGCACCGACGAGCCGGCCGTGGTGTCGGCCGCGCTACGGGCCGGGGTGGCCGTTGCCCCGGGCCGCCCGTACTTCAGCGCGGAGGCCCCCGCCGGTCACCTCCGGCTGAGCTTCGCGGCGGTCGCGGGCGCCGCGGAGATCACCGAGGGCGTACGGAGACTGCGGGCCGCCTGCGAAGGACTGACGGGCTGAGAGGGTGGGGAAACGGGTCGACGGGACGACGGGTCGACGGGTCGACGATCAGCCCAGTCGCACGTCGACGCCGTGTTCGCGGAGCACGTCGAGTGCCGAGTCGAAGTACGCCACCAGGTGGGTACGGGCGGTCTCGGAGTCCTGCCAGTCGAGGACGAACGGCGTGCCCACGCCGTACCCGCCGCGCAGACAGTCGTTGAGCGCGTCCAGGTTGGCCCCGAAGTAGCCGCCCGGCCCGTTGACCGCTTCGCCGAGCGCAAGGAAGAGGGCCGAACGGTCGGTGACGTGCCGCCCGTCGAGCACGTAGGTGCGCCCCGCCGGCGCGTCCTCGCCCGCGTCCGGCCGGGAGAAGTGGTGCTCCTGGACCGCCGTCAGCCATGCCCGACGGCCCTCCGGGTCGAGACCGGTCCAGGCGCCGGGGCGGGTGAGGGCGCTGATGTCCACGGGACGCTGATCGTCGCTCATGGGGGCATTGTGCCCGTACGGGCCGCGGCCCGCCGAGCCGAGCGGGGACCCGCCCGCCAGGGAACGACGCCCGACGGCACGGCCTCCCCTCACACCGCCGACGGCCCGCACAACCCCGGCCGCACGGGCCAGGCCCCCGCCACCTCACCCGTAGTGGTCCTCCACCACCCTTGCCATCGCTCCCGCCCGGTCCTGCGACACCTCGCGCGCCGAGAAGTAGACGTGGCCCCGCACCTCGGGGTGGGTGCCCGCGAGCGTCAGGTGCCGGGAGAGTTCCCCGGCGTCCTGCCACGGCGCCGGCTGGGCGGGGTCGCCCGCCTTGTAGAGGGCCTCGCCGACGTACAGGTCGACCCCCGTGCCCCGTACCGCCGCCGACCACCACCGCACCAGCTCCGCGTAGTCCGCGGGCTCGAAGCCGATGTTCCAGTACAGCTGCGGGCAGATGTAGTCGACCAGTCCCTCCCGCACCCACTTCCGCGTGTCCGCGTACAGGTCGTCGTAGGTGGCGAGGCCCGCCCTGGTCCGCGATCCCTCGGGGTCCCGGTCGAAGTTGCGCCACACGCCGAACGGGCTGATCCCGAAGCGCACCCCGGGCCGCACCTCGCGGATCCGCTCACCCATCTCCTGTACGAGGAGCTCGGTGTTGTTCCGCCGCCAGTCGCCGAGCGAGGCGAAGTCCGCGCCGTACTCCTCGTAGGCGTCGGCGTCCGCGAAGGACTCCCCCGCCACCGGGTAGGGGTAGAAGTAGTCGTCCCAGTGGACGGCGTCGATCTCGTAGCGCGCCACCGCGTCGAGCATCGCGTCCTGCACGAAGCGGCGGACCTCCGGCAGCCCCGGGTTGTAGTGCAGCCTGCCGCCGTACGGGACGATCCAACCGGGGTGGCTGCGGGCCGGGTGGTCCGCCGCGAGCCGGGTGGGATCTGTGTGATTTGCCACGCGGTACGGGTTGAACCAGGCGTGCAGCTCAAGACCCCTGCGACGGGCCTCCTCGACGGCCGTGCCCAGGGGGTCCCAGCCGGGGTCACGGCCCTGCTCGCCGGTGAGACATTCCGCCCAGGGCTCGTACGGCGAAGGCCACAGGGCGTCCGCGGTCGGGCGCACCTGGAGCACCACCGTGTTCAGTCGCCGACGAACCGCGGTGTCCAGGTGAACCAGCAGCTCAGCGCGTTGTTCCGCCGCGCTGAGGCCCTTGCGGGACGGCCAGTCCCGGTTGGCCACCGAGGCCAGCCACATCCCGCGCGTCTCCCGTCCGGGGGGCGGGCCGGGCCTGGCCGCCGCGCTGCCCCGCACGGCCGGCACGGCGAGTGCGCCGATCATCGCGGCCACCATCCTCCTTCGTGCGATATGTCCCACAAAACAACACCTCACTGTTGGGTCACGGACCTGCGCTCGGGCACAGCATGCCCGCCCCTCCGCTCCGTCACCGTGAAGACGCGGAGTAACGTCGGGGATTCGGATACGCAGAGCGAAAGGCACGATGTGACCGACATCGAACGCGTCGGAGTGGTGGGCTGCGGCCAGATGGGCGCCGGCATCGCGGAGGTGTGCGCCCGCAGCGGCCTTGAGGTCAAGGTCGCCGAGACCACGGGCGAGGCCCTGGAGATCGGCCGTACGCGCCTCTACAACTCCCTCTCGAAGGCCGCCGAGCGCGGCAAGATCTCCGAGGAGGAGCGCGACGCGACGCTGGAGCGCCTGAGCTTCACCACCGACCTCGGCGAGTTCGCCGACCGTGACCTCGTGATCGAGGCCGTGGTGGAGAACGAGCAGGTCAAGACGGAGATCTTCCAGATCCTGGACCAGGTCGTGACCCGCCCGGACGCCATCCTGGCCTCCAACACCTCCTCCATCCCGCTGGTGAAGCTGGCCGTCGCCACGTCCCGTCCGGACGCGGTCATCGGCATCCACTTCTTCAACCCGGCGCCGGTGCAGAAGCTCGTCGAGCTGATCCCCGCCCTCACCACGTCCGAGGGCACGATCAGCCGGGCGCACTCGATGGTGGAGAAGATCCTCGGCAAGCACGCGATCCGCGCCCAGGACCGCTCGGGTTTCGTGGTGAACGCGCTGCTCATCCCGTATCTGCTCTCCGCGATCCGGATGTTCGAGTCGGGCATCGCCTCGCGCGAGGACATCGACAACGGGATGGAGCTGGGCTGCGCCCACCCGATGGGCCCGCTCAAGCTCGCCGACCTGATCGGCCTCGACACGGTCGCCTCGGTCGCGGACTCGATGTATGACGAGTTCAAGGAGCCGCTGTACGCCGCTCCGCCGCTGCTCCAGCGGATGGTTGACGCGGGCAGGCTCGGCCGCAAGACGGGCTCGGGCTTCTACCCGTACGGCTGACGGACCTCTGTCGCCCGCACTCAGTGTGGCGGACGGACCTCTGCCCCCGCGCACTCCTGATTCGCACGGAGTGTGCGGGGGCGCACGCGGTGTGCGGGGTGTGCTCGCATATGCCCCGCACACACGCTCCCGCCGTACGGGCAAAGGGAGTTGACTCACCGTCACAAGCAACTGAGCCAACTCCCCCGTGAAGGAGCGGACATCGTGACCACCGACCCCGAGCAGAGCGTGGTCGTAGAAGAGATCGCGGAAATTCGCCGTCGCCTCGATGTGGGGCTCGCCCACATCGAAGGACGGCTCGCCGTACAGACGCTGCGGGACGATCAGAACGACAAGGACCTCACCGATCTGATCGCCCGGGTCAGCATTCTGGAACACACCCGCTGGCCGCTGCCCGCGGTGGCGGCCCTGACCGCGCTGGGCGCGCTCGCCGTCACCGTCTGGCAGGTCCTGGGCCGTTAGCGGTCGCCGCCCGCACCAGGTCCGGGCGGTCGACTGCCTTCATCCCAGGCGCAGGTGATGCAGCATCAGCAGCCCGGCCGCCATGTTGGCGGCCGGGACCTCTCCCCGCGCGATCATGTCGGGGATCAGCTTCAGCGGCACCCATTCGCGGCGCGAGGACTCGAAGTCGTCCGTCGGGTAGCCGGTGTAGGTGGCCCCTTCCGCCCAGTAGAGGTGGTGCCGGGCGTCGGTGAGGCCGTTGGACGGCTCGACGGTGAGCAGGTGGCGCAGCGGACCGGGGCGCCACCCCGTCTCCTCCTCCATCTCGCGGGCCGCTGCCGCTTCGACCTCCTCTCCGTCCTCGACGACACCCGCGGCCAGTTCCCAGCCCCAGCTGTCGGTGATGAAGCGGTGGCGCCAGAGCATCAGTACCTCGTTCGCCTCGTTGACGGCCGTCGCGACGGCCACCGCGCGCAGGCGGATGAGGAAGTGGTCCAGATGACGGCCGTTGGGAAGTTCGACGTCCGCGAGATTCACCCGGAACCACGGGTTCTCATACACAGTTTGTTCGTTTAGGTTCGTCCACTGCACGGTTCTGCCACCTTCCGGCAATTGAATGCACGTAGATGGCAACATCGCAGCAGGGAGCACGCTGGGGGAACCAGCGCCCGGCGGCCCTTACAGGGGAATGCGGAGCGCCCCGTCGATCATTTCGGCCGCCTCGTCGGCCTGGGCACATCCACTGGCAGCCAGATGCTCTCGCACGGCACGCAGCCGGTCTCTCAGCCGCTGGGACTCCATGCCCCGCGCCTGCTCGGCCATCTCGACCGCGGTGGCCACCGCCCGGTCGGCCTCCCCCTGCCGCAGTTCGACGTGGGTGAGGATGGCGAGCCGGTGCACCCGGCCGCGGTCGTGTGCGTGGGTGTCGACCGCCGCCGCCGCGTGCTCCCGCGCGGGTGCGAGGTCCCCCATACTGAGTAATGCCTCCGCCACCTGTACGTTGACCAGGCCCGGTTGTACGTAGCCGGTCTCGTCCGGCTCGTGGCCGGGGCGGATGCGGTCGGCGGCCTTCTCGGCCCGTCGGATGCAGGCGAGGGTGCTGCCCCCGTCACCGAGGTGGGCGTACGACTTGGCCTGCATCGCGTACAGGTCGGCGGCGAGCGCCGGGCTGATCTCACGCCCCGCGGTGCGCAGGGCGGCCTCCGCGAAGGCGACCGCCTGCCGGTACTCCCGCATGAACAGCGACTGGTTGACGAGCAGGGCGATCACATAGGCGCCGAGCCCCCGGTCGCAGCTGGCCTTGGCGAGCCGCAGCGCCTGGTGGAAGTAGCGCTGGGCGAGTCCCTGGGCGTCGGAGTCGTAGGCGCAGATGCCCGCGATGGCCACCAACCCGCCGGTGGCTCGGTGCAGTTGGCGGCCGGTGGTGTCGTTGTACCCGCCGCGCAGCAGGGGCGCGGTCTCGGAGTTGAGGAAGCCCACGACGCGTGAGCGGGTGGCCACCCCGCCGGCCTTGCGGTACATCTGCTCGTAGTGCGCGCGGGCGGCCTTGAGGGTCTCGATGTCCGCGAGGTTCACATGAGTCTGCCCGGACCGGGAGACGTCGCTGTCCTCGGGCGGGTTCTCCCACTCCCAGACCGGCATCACGGCCGGTGTGCCGGTGACGGCGGGGGCGCCGAGGACGTGCGGGCGCTGCTGCTCGTCGGAGCGCCACAGCGCGGTGGCCCGCTCCACGAACCCGGACAGGGTGGAGTTGCCGACGGGGCCGGCCGACGAGGTCAGGTCGCCCTGGAAACCGCCGAGCCCGATGGCGTCGAGCGCCACCTGCCGGTGCAGCCGGGTGCTGAGGACCTCACAGATCAGGTCGGGCACCTGGCCGCGCGGGCGCTGCCCCTTGAGCCACCTGCGCACCGCCGTGTGGTCGTAGCGCAGCGTCAACCCCCGTTTCCCGCCTGCGTGGTTGACGTGCGCGGCCAGACCGGCCTGGGAGATCCCGGCCTCGTCCAGCAGGGCGTCGAGAAGGGCATTGGGCTGCATCGGAGCGCCTCCGGCTGACTCGGTCGTGCACCAGCGTAGTACCGGGGCATTCACACGGGGAGTGAACCGAGTGCCTGCGGCCACACCCTTCACCCGCTGCCGTCCAGCCCCGCGAGTCGGTTGACTGAACTGCCTCGCAAGAGGCGGCCGGGCCGCCGGCTCCCCCCTCCACCAGCGCGGCGGCCCGATCCCCACCCCGTCCGTCCCGCCCGGCTGACCTGCACCTCCCGCGGCGGGGCGGACGGCAGCCGCGGAGCTCCTCCGCCCGGGGCCCGGAAGATCTCAGTGACGGGAGGGTTCGGCCCGGTGAAGGAACGACGCCGCGCCCTGCACCGGCACCCGGGGCCGGTCGTTGCGCAGCACCACCAGCGCCACGTCGTCGGACACCCGTCCGCCGGTGTGCCGGAGCAGCGCCCGCTGCACCCGCTCGACGACCGCGGAGGGCGACGCCGACGGCTCGGCCGCCGCCCCGGTGAGGGCGTCGCGCAGGGGGAAGAACTCCCCGTCCGCGTTCCTGGCGTCCTGCGCCCCGTCCGTGTGCAGTACGAGGAGTTCACCCGGCCGCAGTGTGACGCACCGCGTCGGGTGCAGCTCCGGCGGCAGCGGGAACGGGCCGAGAGGAGGCAGCGGATCCGCTCCCCGGACCGTCTCGGCGCCCGTGCGCACCCGGTAGGGCCACGGGTGACCGCAGTTGAGGGCCAGCACCTCTCCGTCCTCGTGGATCTCCAGGAGCAGCACGGTGACGAACTCCTCCAGCAGCGGGTCGTCCGCCTGCGACATGCCCCGGGCCGGGTGTCCGTCCCGCGCACGCTCGTCCAGGTGCCGTTGCAGGGCCCGCTCCAATCGCCGCAGCACACCGCCGAGTTCGCGCTCGTCGTGGGCGGCCTCGCGGAAGCTGCCGAGCAGCGCGGCGACCGCTCCGATCGCCGGCAGCCCGTGCCCCCGTACGTCCCCGATCACCACCCGCACCCCGTGCACGGTCGCCATCACCTCGTACAGGTCACCGCCGACGACGGCCCCGGGGCTGGCCGAGAGCTGGCCCGCGGCCAGGGCGAGCCCCTCCAGACGGGCGGGCAGCGGGCGCAGCACCACCTCCTGCACGGCGCGGGCCACCTCCTCCAGCCGGCGCAGTTCCCGCAGCGGGCCCAGCCGGATCCCCACGGCCAGCAGCACCGCGGCCAGTACGAAGCACGAGCAGGTGACCAGGTCGGGGAGCGGGCGGGCCAGCTCGAAGCCCACGACGGCGGCGAACCAGAGTCCGAGGAGCGCGGCGCCGAGCGCGTACCTGGCGGGTCGGGCGGTGCGGCGGGCGCGCCGCCGCGTCCACGGGCGACGTATCGCCCCCGTACGGCGCGCCGTTCCGGTGCGGTGTCCCGCGCGCCGGCGCAGCCCCGCCCTCTGACTGATCATTCCTGACGGCCCCTTCGGAGCACTTCGCCGCGTAAGGCCGGTCGGCCGGAATGATTCTGTTCTGCGTTCGTGCCGCGATGCGTACATCGGCCGCACTTCTCACCCGAATGAGTGAGGGGCGCACCCGTGTCCCGGGTGCGCCCCTCGACAGGGCGTTCAGCAGGGTGATGTGCCTGGGGCAATCGCCGCCGCCTGCCGTCTCAGGCGCCGCGCAGCACGGCTCCCGTGTGCTCGGCCGCACGTGCCACCGCGGCGTCGCGGGCGGCCGTGGCCTCCTCGACGGTGAGCGTGCGGTCGGCGGCGCGGAAGCGCAGCGCGTACGCCAGGGACTTCTTGCCCTCGCCGAGCTGCTCGCCGGTGAAGACGTCGAACAGGCGGATGTCCTCCAGGAGTTCACCCGCCCCCTCACGCAGGCACTTCTCCACCCGGGTGTGGGTGACGTCCGTGTCGACGACCAGCGCGACGTCCTGGGTGGCGACGGGGAAGGTGGAGATCCGGGGC
This sequence comes from Streptomyces sp. NPDC091272, assembly GCF_044757485.1. Lineage (NCBI taxonomy): Bacteria > Bacillati > Actinomycetota > Actinomycetes > Kitasatosporales > Streptomycetaceae > Streptomyces > Streptomyces sp. NPDC091272. Next base: position 45,272 of record NZ_JBIVVC010000011.1, on the reverse strand, counting down.
GCTTGCAGCGCACCCTGACCGGCCTTCTCCAGCACGTCCAGGTCGAGCTCCATCGCGCAGGTGCGCCCCGGGAGGTTCATCGCCTTCACCACGCGCGGGTGCAGTTCACCGGCGAAGCCGATGTGCTGCTCCGCGCCGTCGACGACCACGGCGAGCGCGGCGCAGCGGCCCGGGTGCCACGGCTCCTTGGCGCCCTGGGTGACGATCAGCTCGACACCCGCCTCACGGGCCAGGCCGCGGGCGGCCTCGATCGCGTCGGCCCAGGTCGCCGGGCGTCCCTTGCCCCACCAGCCGGCCTGCTCGCGGGCGCCCGCGAGGACGACGGCGGCGTGCCGGGGCTGGGCGGGCAGCGAGGCGTTGAGCCCCGCGATCTCCGCGTCGGTGGGCCGGCGGTCGACCGGCAGGCGCACGGCCTTGGTCTCCTCGCCGGTCGGCAGGAAGACGAGCCCGGTCTCGAACAGCGCCAGGTCGTGGCTGCCCCTGCCGTCGTTGCGGCGCAGCGCACCGAGCAGCCCGGGCAGCAGCGTCGTGCGCAGGGCGGGCTCGGTGTCGGCGAGCGGGTTGACCAGCTTGACCGTGTTGCGGCGCTCGTCGTCGGCGGTGAGCTGGAGCTGGTCGAAGGAGGCCTCCCCGACGAACGGGTAGCTCAGCGCCTCGACGTACCCGGCGCCCGCGAGGGAGCGTCCGACCCGGCGGTGCAGGCGCTGGCGCTCGGTGAGACCGCGGCCGGACGGCGGGGTCGGCAGCGTAGAGGGCAGGTTCTCGTACCCCTCCAGCCGGATGACCTCCTCGGCCAGGTCGTTCGGGAACGCCAGGTCCGGACGCCAGGACGGCACGGTCACGACGAGCTCGTCCTGCCCGTACACGTCGCAGCCCACCGCCTGGAGGCGGCGCACGACGGTCTCGCGGCCGTACGCCACACCCGCCACGCGGTCCGGGTGGTCCGCCCTCATGGAGATGGAACGGGGCGCCGAGGGCGCGATGACCTCGGTGACCCCGGCCTCGGCGGAGCCGCCCGCGAGCAGCACCAGCAGGTCGACGGTGCGCTGCACCGCCGCGGGACCCGCCTGCGGGTCGACGCCGCGCTCGAAGCGCTTGGATGCCTCGGAGGTCAGCTTGTGCCTGCGGGACGCCCGCGCGATGGTCAGCGCGTCGAAGTGCGCGGCCTCGATGAGGAGCTCGGTGGTACCGCGCGCCTCGCCGGTGGCCGGGTCGATCTCGACGTCGGCGACCTCGGTGTTGGCACCGCCCATCACGCCCGCGAGGCCGATCGGCCCCCGGTCGTCGGTGACGACCAGGTCCTCGGCGTCGAGCACGCGCTTGGCGCCGTCGAGCGTCGTGAACTTCTCGCCCTGCTCCGCGCGGCGGACACCGATGGCGCCCTGGACGCGTGAGCGGTCGTAGGCGTGCAGCGGCTGGCCCAGCTCCAGCATCACGTAGTTGGTGATGTCGACGGCGAGCGAGATCGGGCGCATGCCCGCCTTCTGCAGGCGGCGCTGGAGCCAGATCGGGGAGCGGGCCTCGGGGTCGAGGTTGGTGACCGAACGCGCGGTGAAGCGGTCGCAGCCCTGCGGGTCGCTGATCCGCACCGGGTAGCCGTACGAGTTCGGCGCCGGGACGTCGAGCAGCGCCGGGTCGCGCAGCGGCAGCCCGTACGCGGTGGCCACCTCGCGGGCGATGCCACGCATGGAGAGGGCGTAACCGCGGTCGGGGGTGACCGCGATGTCGAGCACCTCGTCGACGAGCTCCAGGAGCGCGATCGCGTCGGTGCCGGGCTCGTACTCGGGAGGCAGCACGATGATGCCGCCGCTGCCGTCGTCGCCCATGCCCAGCTCGTCGCCCGAGCAGATCATGCCGTGCGAGGTCTTGCCGTACGTCTTGCGCGCGGCGATCGCGAAGTCGCCGGGCAGCACCGCGCCCGGCAGGACCACGACCACCTTGTCGCCGACCGCGAAGTTACGGGCGCCGCAGACGATCTCCTGCGGCTCGCCGGTGCCGTTGGCCGTGCCCACGTTGACCGTGCAGAAGCGGATCGGCTTCTTGAAGCCCTCCAGCTCCTCGACGGTGAGGACCTGGCCGACGACCAGCGGGCCCTTGAGGCCGGCGCCGGTCTGCTCGACCGTCTCCACCTCAAGACCCGCGGACACCAGCTTGGCCTGCACGTCACGGCCGGTCTCGGTGGCGGGGAGATCGACGTACTCCCGCAGCCAGGAAAGCGGGACCCGCATCAGATCTCCATCCCGAAGGGCCGAGTGAAACGCACGTCACCCTCGACCATGTCTCGCATGTCTTCCACGTTGTGCCGGAACATCAGCATCCGCTCGATGCCGAAGCCGAAGGCGAAGCCGCTGTACCTCTCCGGGTCGACGCCGCAGGCGGTGAGCACCTTCGGGTTGACCATGCCGCAGCCGCCGAGCTCGATCCAGCCCTCGCTGCCGCAGGTGCGGCAGGGCCGGTCCGGGTTGCCGACGGACTCGCCGCGGCACACGTAGCAGACCATGTCCATCTCGGCGGACGGCTCGGTGAAGGGGAAGTAGTTCGGGCGCAGCCGGGTCTTCATGCCCGCGCCGAAGAGAGCCTGGACCATGTGGTCGAGGGTGCCCTTCAGGTCGGCCATGGTCAGGCCCTCGTCGACGGCGAGCAGCTCGATCTGGTGGAAGACCGGGGTGTGCGTGGCGTCGAGCTCGTCCGTACGGTAGACGCGGCCGGGGCACACGACGTACACCGGCGGCTCGCGGCGCTCAAGGAGCGCGCGGGCCTGCACCGGGGAGGTGTGGGTGCGCAGCACGACACCGGACTCGTCCGTCTTCGCGCCGTCCTCGCCCTGCACGAAGAAGGTGTCCTGCATCTGCCGGGCCGGGTGGTCCGGCACGAAGTTCAGGGCGTCGAAGTTGAACCACTCCGCCTCGACCTCGGGGCCCTCGGCGACCTCGTAGCCCATCGCCACGAAGACGTCGGCGACGCGCTCCATGAAGGTGGTCAGCGGGTGCCGGGCGCCGGCCGGGGTGCGGTCGTACGGCAGCGTGACGTCCACCGCCTCCTCGACCAGCACGCGCTCGTCGCGCTCGGCCTCCAGCACCGCCAGCCGGGCGCCGAGCGCCTTGTTGACGGCGCCGCGGGCCATGCCGACGCGCTTGCCCGCCTCGGCCTTGGCCTGGGGCGGGAGCGCGCCGATCTCGCGGTTGGCGAGGGACAGCGGCGAGGTGGGCCCGGTGTGCGCGGTCTTGGCGTGCGTGAGTGCGTCGAGGTCGGCCGCGGACTCGAAGGCGGCGAGCGCCTCGTCCCGCATGCGCTCGATCTCTTCGGGTTTCAGCGCCTCGACCTCGACAGGGTCGTACGACTTATTGGGTGCGGACATCTCTTCCCGTACTTCCGATGGCTGGTGGGCGGCCCCGCTCGACACGTGTGAGGACGCAAAGGTGCCAAAGGTCGAGTCTAAAGGGCCGTGGAAGGCGAAGGCGCCCGTGGGCGGCTCAGGCCAGGTAGGCGGGAGCGCCGACGGGCAGGATAAATCGGAACTCGGCGCCGCCACCGGGGCCCCGGCCGACGGTGATGGTGCCGCCGTGCGCCTCGACGACGCCCTTGACGATGTACAGCCCCAGGCCGGTGCCGCCGCGCTTGCTGCCCCGCCAGAAACGGGTGAAGACGCGGTTCAGCGACTCCTCGGGAATTCCCGGGCCCTCGTCGCTGACGGTCACGGCCGTGCCCTTCTCGTCGTCCTTGCCGGTGGCGGGTGCCACCTCGATGGTGACGAGTCCTTCGCCGTGCCGCACCGCATTTTCCAGCAGGTTGCCCAGTACCTGGTCCACCTTGTCCGGATCGGCCCACAGGTCGGGCAACGGGTGGCGGATGTCCACGAGGAACCTTTCCCCGTCCTGACCTGCGGAGATACGCGCGTGTACGTGCCGCGCGACGGCGGTGGCGACATCGACGGGCTGTCGGCGCAGTTCGAGCCGCCCGGTGTCGATGCGCGCGATGTCCAGGAGTTCGGCGATCAGCCGGGCGATGCGGTCGGCGTCGTTGTCGACGGTCTCCAGCATCATCAGCTTCTGGTCGTCGGTGAAGCGCTCCCACTTCCTGAGCAGGGTCCTGGTGAACCCCTTCACCGAGGTCAACGGCGACCGCAGCTCGTGCGCCACCGTCGCGATGAGCTCGGCGTGGCTGCGCTCGGTGCGCCGCCGCGCCTCCGTGCCGCGCAGGGAGACCACCACCCGGCGGACCGGGCCGCACGGCTGCTCGCGCACGTACCGCGCGGAGACCAGCACCTCGCGCCCGCCGGGCAGCAGCAGGTTCCGCTCGGGCTGTCCGCCGCGGATGGCCAGGCCTTCGTACGGGTCGGTGAGGGTCCACCAGCGGCGGCCCTTGAGGTCCTCCAGCGGCAGCACGTCGACGAGCGGGCGACCCAGCGCGAGGGCGGCCGGCACGGCGGTGATGCGTGCCGCCGCGGCGTTGAAACAGACCACGCGGCCCGTCCCGTCGGCGACGACCAGACCGTCCGGCAGGTCGTCCGGATCGATTCCGGGCGCACCGAACTCCCGTACGCCCGCGACCTGTTCCGTCAGTTCCGCCACCATCCCCGCCCCGCCTCCACCCATCCGAACAGCGCAGTGGGCCCGAGCACGTCACCCTACTCCGAACGGAGGACCCTCAGGCAGTGGTGCGTACCCGCTGTGCCCGCGCGGACGCGTAGAGACACACGGCGGCGGCCGTGGCCAGGTTCAGGCTCTCGGCCTTCCCGTGGATCGGGACGCGCACCACGGCGTCCGCGAGGGCGCGGGTCTCCTCGGGGAGTCCCCAGGCCTCGTTGCCGAAGACCCAGGCGGTGGGGCCGCCCATGGTGCCCGCGTCCAGTTCGTCGTCGAGGTCCCGGTCCCCGGCGCCGTCGGCGGCCAGGATCCGTACCCCCGCCGCCTGGAGCTTCGCGACCGCCTGTTCGACGGGGACACCCACGGCGACCGGCAGGTGGAAGTGCGAACCGACCGACGCGCGCACCGACTTGGGGTTGTAGAGGTCGACGGACGCGTCGGTGAGGACGACGGCGTCCGCGCCCGCCGCGTCGGCGCAGCGCAGTACCGTACCGGCGTTCCCGGGGTCGCGCACGTGGGCGAGCACGGCGACCAGCCGGGGCTTCGCGGCGAGGATCTCCTCGAACGGGGAGTCCAGGAAGTGGCAGACACCGACGATGCCCTGCGGGGTGACGGTCTGCGAGATCTCCGCGAGCACGTCGTCGCCCGCCAGGTGCACCCGGGCGCCGGCCGCGTGTGCGGCGTCCACGATGTCGGTGTACCGCTCGGCGGTCTCCAGGGTCGTGAACAGCTCGATCAGCGTGGGCTGCCCGTCCGGGCCCCGGTGGCCGACGGCCTCCCGCACCGCCTGGGGCCCCTCGGCGATGAACCGGCGCTCCTTGCCCCGGAAGCTGCGCCTGGCCAGCCGCTTGGCGGCGGTGACGCGCGGGGAACGCGGGGAGATCAGCTCGGGGGTGCCCATGGGTGTGTGCGGCTCACTTCTTCGTACGTACGTGGCGGGCGGGGGCGGCTGTGCGTGGCCGGGGCGGCCCGCGGGCCCCGGCGGGGAAAACGACCGGACCCGCAGACACGGCGTGCGTCTGCGGGTCCGGCTTCAGCCAGGAAGATCTCTTACCGGTCCGGACAGGACTAGGCGGCGGCCTTCGGGGCGTTGACGTCGCTCGGCAGCGCCTTCTGGGCGGCCTCGACGATCGCGGCGAACGCGGTCGGGTCGTTGACGGCCAGCTCGGCGAGGATCTTGCGGTCCACCTCGATGTTGGCGGCGTTCAGACCCTGGATGAGGCGGTTGTACGTCATGCCGTTCTCGCGGGCAGCGGCGTTGATGCGCTGGATCCACAGACGGCGGAAGTCGCCCTTGCGCTTCTTGCGGTCGTTGTAGTTGTAGACCAGGGAGTGGGTGACCTGCTCCTTGGCCTTGCGGTACAGGCGCGAACGCTGGCCGCGGTAGCCCTTGGCCGCCTCGAGGATTGCCCGGCGCTTCTTGTGGGCGTTTACTGCGCGCTTGACGCGTGCCACTTTGACTCCTTGTAGCGGGGTCGTGGGGGGTGTTCACACGACCCGAAAACGAATTGGTCCCGGTCTTGATCCAGTGCCTGCGGCGGATGCGCCGTAGGCGGCGGGATCACTTGCCGAGAAGCTTCTTGATCTTCTTGGCGTCGCCCGGGGCCAGCTCAACGGTGCCGGTGAGGCGGCGCGTCACGCGGGACGACTTGTGCTCGAGCAGGTGGCGCTTGCCGGCACGCTCGCGGAGCACCTTGCCGGAGCCGGTGATCTTGAAGCGCTTCTTGGAACCGCTGTGCGTCTTGTTCTTCGGCATCGCGCCGTATCTCCTCGTCAGTGCCGCTCCCCCGGCCCCCGGTGCGGGCACCGGACTGCGGGAACGTCAGATCTTTGGTTGGGGGTTTCCGGTCGGAAATCCGGGGGCCGCCTGGGTGGCGGCCCCGTGGATCACGCCTCGGAAGGTGCTGCCTCGGCCGGGGCCTCGGCAGCGACTTCGGCAACCTCGTCCGCGGGCTCGTCGTCGTGGGCAGTGGTGCCCTGACGCTCCGCCTTGCGGGCGGCCTGGGCCTCGCGGGCCTCGGCCATTGCTTCGGTCTTCTTCTTGTGCGGGCCAAGAACCATGATCATGTTCCGGCCGTCCTGCTTCGGGCTGGACTCGATGAAGCCCAGTTCCTCCACGTCGGAGGCGAGTCGCTGAAGCAGCCGGAAGCCAAGCTCGGGACGGGACTGCTCACGACCACGGAACATGATCGTGATCTTGACCTTGTCACCCTGCTTGAGGAACCGGACGACGTGACCCTTTTTGGTGTCGTAGTCGTGCGGGTCGATCTTCGGGCGGAGCTTCATTTCCTTGATGACCGTGTGCGCCTGGTTCTTGCGCGCCTCACGGGCCTTCATGGCCGACTCGTACTTGAACTTCCCGTAGTCCATGAGCTTGCACACGGGCGGACGGGCGGTCGCCGCGACCTCGACCAGGTCGAGGTCGTACTCCTGCGCCAGCTCAAGGGCCTTTGCGAGGGGAACGATTCCGACCTGCTCGCCGCTGGGGCCTACAAGCCGTACCTCGGGAACGCGAATCCGGTCGTTAATGCGGGGCTCGGCGCTGATGGATCCTCCTCAGTAGCACCACGACAGCTGTCTGGCAGACAGCCACGTAACGTCTTATTTCTTCGGACCAACCGCTGAGGCGCATAAAAAATGCCCCGGAACGGGACACAGGCAGGGCTCCTGGAAATACCGGAGCACCGCCGCGTCTGAAACCGCGGGGCGCACACATCGGACAGCTCCATCGTCCGTACGGAACGATGGGGACCGTCTTCTGACCGGTGACCCGCCGTCCCGGGGGACGGTCAGGTGGGAGTAAAGGAGCCTCCACTTGTGGGCCGGGCACAGATGTGTCCGGCCGGTCGCTCGACCAGCCTACCAGGGCGCCGGTGCGGGGGCTAACCGGCGCGGGCGGCGGGGGCGGCGGGCTCGGTGCGGGGGTCCGCCGGTCCGGTGTGCAGGCGCCCGGTGCCGGGGACCTATCGTGGACGGCATGAGCGACGCGACCAGCACAGACGACAACAATCCCGCCTTCGACGACATGACCCGCGACATCGCGGACGTCCCCGCCGTCGAGGTGATCACCACGGTCGCCGTGCACCTGATGAGCGCCGCCGCCGTGAACCTCGGGCTCGCCGAGGGCGGCGAGGAGCAGAAGGACCTGGACGAGGCCCGCAAGCTCATCCAGGCACTGGCCGGCCTGATCACGGCCAGCGCCACGGAGATCAGCTCCTTCCACGCCGCCCCCCTGCGGGACGGCCTGAAGTCCCTCCAGCTCGCCTTCCGCGAAGCCTCCGTCGTGCCGGACGAGCCGGGCCAGGGGCCGGGCGAGAAGTTCACGGGCCCCGTCTACGGCTGAGGCCGCGCGCCGCCCGGCCCCGCCCCAGGTGTGGGCCGGGGGCTCTGCCCCTGGAGGCTCTGCTCCTGGCGGCTCTGCACCTCTAAAGGGAGACCGCCTCGTCCGCGTGGACGCGCTGGCCGTCGACGGGGTGCGTAAGCCGGTGCGCGAGCGCCGCGAGCACTCCGCCGACCAGCGGGGCGACGATGAACAGCCACAGCTGGGAGAGCGCCGCTCCGCCGGCGAAGAGGGCCGGGCCGAGGCTGCGGGCCGGGTTGACGGACGTTCCGGTGAGCGGGATGCCCACCAGATGGATGACCGCGAGGGCGAGTCCGATCGGCAGCCCGTCGAAGCCGAGCACGGCCACCTTGTGCGTCACCGCCAGCACCACGAACACCAGCAGGAACGTGAGCACCACCTCGGCGAGGAACGCGCCCCCGGTGTTGAGGTGCACGGCGGACCGGTCCCCGAATCCGTTGGAGCCGAAGGCCTCGCTGGTCCGCAGCCCCGGCACCTGCTTGGCCAGCAGGAACAGCAACGCCGCCCCGGCGATACCGCCGAGGAACTGGGCCACCCAGTACCCCACGGCCGTACGGGAGTTGATCCGTCCGGCGGTCAGCAGCCCCAGGGTGACCGCCGGATTGACGTGGCAGCCGGAGATCGGGCCGAGCGCGTACGCCAGGGCGAGCAGGGTGAACCCGAAGGCGAGGGCGATTCCGAGGGCCCCGATGTAGTCGCCCGCCAGGACGGCGGCGCCGACGGCGAAGAAGACCAGCAGCAGTGTCCCGAGGAATTCGGCGACCAGTGTCCGTCTGTCCATGACACACCTCGCGAAGATCGTGGACTGTCTTCGCATTGTCTGCCGGTCTCCGGGTTCGTGCCCGTCAGCGCACGAGCAGGGGCTCCCCCGGAGGTGTGCTGCCTGGCGGCAGCAGCGCCAGGTCGAGTCCTCGTACGAGGCGGGCCCTGAGCACCTCGTCGGCGGCGAGTGCCTGCGCGACCCGGCGGGCGGTGTCGGCGGGCACGGCGTCCGGGGCGAGGACGAGCGCGAGGGTGCCGTCGGCCTCGCCCGGCCCGAGGTGGGCACGGGACACCCCAGGCTCGGCCTCGACCAGCGCGCGGACGGCCGCGACGACCGCGGGGTCGTCGAGCGGGCGTGCACTGGTGCGGCCCTCGGCGAGCGCGCGCAGGGCGGGCCCGGTCAGCTGGAAGGAGACCGGCCCCGCCAGGTCGAGCAGCACGGTGTCGGCCTGCTCGTGGGCGGCGGCCTGGAGCGCCTGGTGCAGGGGTACGGCGACGGGGCGGGCGGCGGGGTCCCAGCGGGCGAGGGCCTCGACGGACGTGAACGCGGGCAGAGCCTTGCGGTCCCCGGCGCGCAGTGTCGGCACGGCCATGTCGCTGGTCTTCTCCCGCTTCAGCCCGGTCTCAGGATCGGTCTCGACCTCTCCGAGCACGGCGACGACGGGTACGAGCAACCGGGCGTCGGGAAGCGCGTCGAGAACGCGCTGGTGGGCCGCGTCGTCCTGGGGACCGTCCGCCCAGGCGGCAAGGGCGGCGGCGAGGGCGGGAGCCGCTGCGCCGTCGTCCTCGGAGAATCCGGGGTCAGGGATGTTCTTGAGCTGCACGGTGTCGAGGGTATCGGGCGCGGTGGGCGGTGGATCGGGGGCGGGGTGTTGGGTCGGTGGGGGGCGGGGGTGGGGGGCTGACCGGGTCCTGGGACCGGGGTACGCGACCGGCCGCCCCGTGGTCGGCGGGTCCGTGATGTGCGTGGCCGACCGCGCCCTGCGGTCGGGGCAGTCCTGCGGTGGGGTCCGTGGCTGACCGCGCCCTACGGTCGGGGGTCCGTGGGGTGCGCGGCCGACCGGCTCCCCGGCCCGTCAGTGGGGGTGGCCCCTGCGCCACACCGTCACTCCTGCCCCCAGCACCAGTACCCCCAGCGCCCCGGCCACCAGCGCCCACACCCCGGGGCCCACCGGTCCTTCATCCGGTGTCTCCGGGCCCGCGCCGAAGTACTTCTTCGGGTAGCCCGCCGCCGTCGACCGCACCGTCGTGCCGCGTCCGCCCGCCGCGATGGCCGCCGCCGGGTCGACCATTCCGTGGCCGCGGGAGTCGTCCCTGCCGCCCTGCGGCGCGTCCCTCGCGGTCCTCGCCAGCAGCCGCTTGATCTCGGCCGGCGGCAGGTCCGGGTGCGCGGCCCGCACCAGTGCCACCGCCCCCGACACGAAGGCCGCCGCCGCGCTGGTGCCCCATCCCTCGTAGTAGCTGTGGTCCGGGTCCGCGATCACGACGTCGTCGCCCGGTGCGGCCACGGTCGCGTACCAGCGCCGGGTCGAGAAGGAGGCGTGCGTACCGGCCTCGTTGACCGCCGTCACCGCGATCACGCCGGGGTAGGCGGCCGGGTAGGAGATGTGGTCGCCCTTCTCACCGCCGTTGCCCGCGGAGGCGACGACGACGGCGCCCTTGCCCAGCGCGTACTGGACGGCCGCGTCCTCCTCCGCCTCCGGGTGCGCGGACTCGCTGTCGTCGCCCAGCGACAGGTTGATCACGTCGGCGCCCTCGTCGACTGCCCGTCGGATGCCCTTGGCGAGGGCGTTGCCGCGGGACTCGCGCGCCTTGTCGCGGGCCGGGTCGCCGCCTTCGAGGATCACTCTGATGGGCAGGATCTTCGCCTCGGGGGCGATGCCGAGCACGCCCTCGCCGCGTCCGGGGCCGTGACCGTGGCCCGCGATGATGGACGCCATCGCGGTGCCGTGCCTGGCCCACGCGCGGTCACCGCTCCTTGCCCCGAAGCCGACGAGGTCGTGGCCCTTGAGCACGTTGCCCCGCAGGTCGGGGTGCTGGTCGTCGACCCCGGTGTCGAGCACGGCGACCGTCATGCCGGCGCCCTTGGTGGTGCGCCAGGCCTCCTGCGTGTGCAGCGCCGCGAGTCCCCACTGCTTGTCCCGGATGGTGTCCGCGTACGCGACGGGGGCCGGCAGCACCGCGAGCAGCGCCGCGGAGAGCGCGGAGGCCGCCGCCGCGGTCGTCGTGCGGCGCGGGGGGCCTGACCGTCGGGCCCCGGGTCGTGGGGTGCTCGGTCGTCGGGTGCTCATCCGGGTTGCTCCGTGGCCGAGTTGACGGTGGTGCGCAGCCCGCGCTCGACACGGTCCGCGATGCCCTTGGCCTCGTGCGCGAGACCTGACTCGGCGGGGGCGGTGGTGGCGCCTGCGGCGGTGGCGGGCACGGCGGGCTGGGGGTCGGTGACGGCGCGGCCGTCGGCGAAGCCGGAGACCGCGTAGACGACGACGGGCACGTCCTTGAGGACGCTGATCGCCCAGCTGGCACGCTGTCTGTCGCCGAACGAGGCGGCGACCGTACCGGGCACCGGATACGTCCGCGGCATCAGATCGGTGCGCTCGGCGAGCCTTTCGCGGGTGAAGCGTGCGCGCAGGGCGTTCGTCGCGGTCTCGTCCGCCTGGGTGAAGACCATGCCGACGGTGGTGACGCTGCTGGTGGTGGCATCGGTGTAGGTGGCGCGCAGCAGACGTGCGCAGCCGACGGGTCCGAGGGCCTTGAGCAGGAGCGGGTCCAGGGCGTTCGCGCAGTCGCCGTCGGGGGCGACGGCGACCCGGGTCCAGGCACGGTCGGCACCGCCGGGACCCGCGCCGGAGCCCTTGAGGGTGCGGGGGAAGAGGGTGTCGACGGGGATGCTGCGCCAAGCGGTGCGGCCTTCGCCGAACCGGCTGCTCGCGGTGGGCGTCCGCGTGTCGTCCCCGGCGAGCCAACTCCCGGCGGCCGCACCGCTGATGAGCCCGGCACCGACGACGAGGCAGGCGGCCACGACGGCGATACGGGCACGGCTGCGGCCGGTGACGGGACGGAGCCGGGTGGTCGTCTCGGCGGGTGTCTCGTCGCGGGCGTAGTGCTGCGGCGGTGCGAAGTGGGCGGGCCGGGCGCCGTCCGCCCGGGGCGTCAGGTCGACGGCCCCGACCGGCCGCCGCCGAGGAGCTTCGGGAGGAAGCGGGACGGAGGCGGCCCGGCCCGGACACGGGGCACCCGCGGTGGGCGCGGAGCCCGGATACGGTGTGCCCCCGGTGGGCGCGGAGCCCGGGTACGGGTACGAGGCGCCCGGGAGCCGGTCGCCCGCGGGGGCCGTGCTCGTCGAGGTGCTCGGGTGCGGCGCGCCCGTCGTCCGGGCCGTGGGAGCTGACCCCGGCCGGGCGGCCACGGGCGCGGGCCCGGATCCCGAACCGGCGGCCATGTATGTGGGTCCGGGCCCGGATCCGGCGGCCGTCGGTGCAAGTCCGTGTTCGGGACCGGGCCCAGGTCCGGCGGCCATGGGAGCAAGTCCCGGTCCGGGCCCCGGGGCCGTGGGTGCAAGTCCGGGTCCGGAGGCCATGGGTGCCGACCCGGCCCCGGATGCGACGGATGCCCCGCTCCCGGAGGCCCCTGCCGCGGGCCCAGGTCCGGGCGCTGCCACGGGTGCTGACGGGTACCCCTGGGCGGGGGCGAACGGCGGGAAGGGCGGTCGGGGAGGGACACCGGGGCGGTGTGGTTCGGTGGTCATCCCGGCCCCCAGATCCGTCTGCTGTCCTACTCCCGGCTGCTGCCCCGCGGCAGCCCCGTCACCCGGGCCGTCGGCGGGATTTTGTCACTCTACGGGCTCGCCGGGCCGCGACGGGAACCGATGTGCGGCACGGGGCGGATCTGCCCGGATCATCCCCTTCCCCTTCAGCCCCTGCCGGGGCCCGGCGCCCCGGCGGGCAGCCCGGTCGCGAGATCGTACGACTTGTTCCATCTGGGTGACCGTCAGGACCTACCGGGCGGTAATCCACTCTGGCAAGCTGCGCCCATGACTTCCCGAGTGACTCCTCGTGCAGTTGCCCGCACTGCTCCCCGAGCCGACGACCGCGCCCGCTACGACCGGGCGACCGCACACCTCGACGGCCCGCTGGCCGTGGTCGACCTGGAGGCGTTCGACGACAACGCGGCGGACCTGGTGCGCCGGGCCGGCGGCAAGCCCGTACGGGTGGCGAGCAAGTCGGTGCGGTGCCGGGCGCTGCTGGAGCGCGTACTGGCGAAGGACGGGTTCGAAGGGGTGATGTCCTACACCCTGGCCGAGTCGTTGTGGCTGGCCCGCTCCGGTTTCGACGACGTGCTGCTCGCCTACCCGTCCGCCGACCGCGCCGCCTACGCGGAGCTGGCCGCCGATCCGAAGCTGGCCGCCGCGGTGACCGTGATGGTGGACGACCCCGCGCAGCTGGAGCTGATCGAGCGGGCGCGGGACGGCGGCACGGAGGAGATCCGGGTCTGCCTGGAGCTGGACACCTCGCTGCGGATGCTCGGCGGGCGGATCAGGATCGGCGCGCTGCGCTCGCCGCTGCGCGAGCCCGCGCAACTCGCCGAGCTGGCCCGGTCGATCGACCGGCGGTCCGGCTTCCGGCTGGTCGGGATCATGGCGTACGAGGGCCATGTGGCAGGGGTCGGCGACAGCGTCGCGGGCCGGCCAGTGCGGTCTCGGACGGTGCGGGCGATGCAGGGCGTGGCGCGCCGGGAGCTGGCGGTGCGGCGGGCGGCCGTCGTCCGCGCGGTCAGGTCGGTCGTACCGGGCCTGGAGTTCGTGAACGGCGGCGGGACCGGCAGCGTCGAGAGCACCGTCGCGGAGGACGCCGTGACCGAGGTGGCGGCCGGGTCGGGGCTCTATGTGCCGCGGCTGTTCGACAACTACCGTTCGTTCACCGGGCGTCCGGCCGCCCTCTTCGCCATGCCCGTCGTACGGCGGCCGGGGGTCGGCGTCGTGACGGTGCTCGGGGGCGGCTATCCGGCGTCGGGGGTCGCGGGCCCCGACCGCTCCCCCGTGCCGTACCTGCCCGAGGGGTTGCGCTACGACGCCCAGGAGGGGGCCGGCGAGGTGCAGACGCCGTTGCTCGGAGCGGCGGCGGACGATCTCCTGATCGGCGACAAGGTGTGGTTCCGGCACGCCAAGGCGGGTGAACTGTGCGAGCGGTTCGACCGGTTGCAGCTGATCGAGGGCGACCGGGTGATGGACACCGCCCCTACGTACCGGGGCGAGGGCCACACCTTCCTCTAGTTCCGTGGTGAAGGGCCTGCCGTCGGGACATCTAGTTCCGTGGTGAAGGGCCCCCCGTCGGGACATCGCCGGCTCGCGTGTCCCGGTGCGGGGTCAGGACATGCTGCGGATGCCCTGGGTGATCCGGTCCATGCCGTCGACCGGTGGGCCGCCGGGGCCCGCGTCGAACTGGAAGCGGACCAGGACGATCGACCCGGGGCCCAGGCTGCTGGGGAAGGCCAGGGACTGGACGTGGCCGCCCGCGCCCTTGCCCGTGACGACCTTCCAGCGGACCAGGTAGCCCTGCTTGCCGGCGACCGTCACGGCCTGCGACTTGACCACGGTGTGGGACTTCAGCCCGCCGTACTTCTGCCGGCCGAGGGTGTCCCGGCCGTAGGCGAGGTCGGCGGCCTTGGTGATGTCGGCCTTCGCGACGGCCTCCGCGGTGCTCTGGTCGGCGGGCGCGGTACGGGAGGTGACCGTGCCGTGGTGGCAGTAGCCGCCGTCGGCGGGGCAGTCGTAGAACTCGGTGGTCTGCATGGTGGCGGCCTCGCGGTCACCGCCGTACTCGGGCTTCTCCCAGCCGTCGAGGATCGGCAGCGTGATGCCGTTGAGCTGGTCGGGGAGGGTGGCCGCGTCGCCCCCGGCCGCCGGGGCGGACGGCGAGACGGGCGGCGGGGTGGGCAGGTTGTCGCCGCCGCCCGGTACCTGGGTGGCCGAAGTGGGCGCCGCCTGAGGGGGCTCGGTGTCGTCGCCCTGCCCGAGCACGACCACGCCGGTGACGATCGCGGCGACCAGGACGACTCCCGCGGTGCCGACCGCGATCAGCGCGCCCCTGCTGAGACCGCCGCCTCCCGAGCCGCCCTGGGCGGGCGCCGCCCGCGGGGGCTGCGGGGCGCCGTACTGCTGCGGAACGGCGCCCGGGCGCCCGAATCCCGGCGGCTGCTGCGGGTCGGCGGCCGGGTGCCCGTACCCCTGCGGCGGCTGCGGGGCAGCGCCCGGGTGCCCGTACCCCTGCGGCGGTTGCGGGGCAGCGCCCGGTTGCCCGTACCCCTGCGGGGCGGCGCCCGGATACCCGTACCCCTGCGGCGGGGCGGCGGCCGGGTAGCCGTACCCCTGTTGCGGCGGGCCGGGCTGCGGGGTCGCGGGGGCCGGGGGCTGCTGGGGGCCGCCCGGCGCGCGGGTTCGGGTGCTCCAGGCGTTGCCGTCCCACCAGCGCTCCTGGGTGGGGGCGCTGGGGTCCTGGTACCAGCCGGGCGGGGTCGTCATGCTCATGCGGCTCACCTTAGAGGGCGGGCGCGCCGGACCGGCCGCCCGTCCGCCGGCTGCTCCCGGGCCGGGACTAGAGCGGGGTGACGTACGCGCCGGAGATGCCGCCGTCCACCAGGAAGTCCGTCGCGTTGACGAAGGACGAGTCGTCGCTGGCGAGGAAGGCCACGGCCGCCGCGATCTCGGTCGCCTCGGCGAACCGGCCGAGCGGGATGTGCACGAGGCGGCGGGCCGCCCGCTCCGGGTCGGAGGCGAACAGCTCCTGGAGCAGCGGGGTGTTGACCGGCCCCGGGCAGAGCGCGTTGACCCGGATTCCCTCGCGGGCGAACTGCACGCCCAGCTCGCGCGACATGGCGAGGACGCCGCCCTTGGAGGCGGTGTACGAGATCTGGGAGGTCGCGGCGCCCATGACGGCCACGAAGGACGCGGTGTTGATGATCGAGCCGCGGCCCTGGCGCTGCATGTAGGGGAGGGCGGCCTTGCAGCAGAGGTAGACGGAGGTGAGGTTGACGTCCTGGACCCGCTTCCAGGCGTCGAGCCCGGTGGTGAGGATCGAGTCGTCGTCGGGCGGGCTGATGCCCGCGTTGTTGAAGGCGATGTCGACGCTGCCGTAGGTGTCGTACGCGGCCCGGAAGAGCGCGTCGACCTGTTCGGCGTCGGTGACGTCGACCTTGACGAAGGTGCCGCCCACCATGGCGGCGGCGGCCTTGCCCGCGAACTCGTCGATGTCGCCGCAGACGACGTTCGCTCCCTCGGAGGCCAGGCGGCGGGCGGTGGCGAGGCCGATTCCGCTGCCCGCGCCGGTGATGACGGCGGTACGGCCGACCAGGCGTCGGCAGACGATCTCTTCGGTGGTCATGTGGATCAGGCCTCCGTGCTGATGAAGACGTTCTTGGTCTCGGTGAATGCGGTGAGGGCGTCGGGGCCCAGCTCGCGGCCCAGGCCGGACTGACGGTAACCGCCGAAGGGGGTCCAGTAGCGCACGCTGCTGTGGGAGTTGACGGCCAGGTTCCCCGCGCGGACGGCCTGCGCGACACGCAGCGCACGGCCCACGTCCCGGGTCCAGACGGAGCCGGCGAGGCCGTACTCGGTGGCGTTGGCGAGGCGGATCGCGTCGGCCTCGTCGTCGAAGGGGAGCACCACGGCTACGGGGCCGAAGATCTCCTCGACGGCGGCGGGCGCGTCGGGCGCGAGACCGGTGAGGACGGTCGGCGGGAACCAGAAGCCGGGGCCCTCGGGGGCGCTCCCGCGGATCGCCTGCGCGTCTTCGGGGACGTACGAACGCACCCTGTCGAGCTGCGCCTTGGAGATCAGCGGGCCCATCTGGGTCTTCTCGTCCGCGGGGTCGCCGACGACGACGGACTCGACGGCGGGGGTGAGGAGGGCGAGGAAGCGGTCGTGGACGGTGCGCTCGACGAGGATGCGGGTGCGGGCGCAGCAGTCCTGTCCTGAGTTGTCCAGGAAGGACATCGGGGTGGCCGCGACGGCCGCTTCGAGGTCGGCGTCCGCGAAGACGATGTTGGGGCTCTTGCCGCCGAGTTCGAGGGTCACGCGTTTCACGCGGTCAGCGCACTTGGCCATGATCTGTTTGCCGACCCGGGTGGAGCCGGTGAAGACGATCTTGGCGACGTCGGGGTGTTCGACGAGTGCGTTGCCCGCGACGGGCCCCTCGCCGGGCAGTACCTGGAAGAGGTGCTCGGGAAGTCCTGATTCCAGGGCGAGTTCGGCGAGCCGAAGGGCCGTGAGCGGGGTGGTCTCGGCGGGCTTGAGGAGCACCGCGTTGCCGGCGGCCAGCGCGGGGGCCGTCGCCCAGGCGGCGATCGGCATGGGGAAGTTCCACGGGGCGATGACTCCGACGACGCCCAGCGGTTCGAGGATCGTCACGTCGAGGCCGCCGGGGACGGGGATCTGGCGGCCGTTGAGGCGCTCCGCTCCCCCGGCGCAGTAGTCGAGGAGGTCGCGGACGTTGCCCGCCTCCCAGCGGGCGTTGCCGAGGGTGTGGCCTGCTTCCCGTACCTCCAGCAGGGCGAGTTCCTCGATGTGCTCGTCCACGGTGGCGGCGAAGCGGCGGAGGTGGCGGGCGCGGTCCGCGGGGGCGGCGGCGGCCCAGGCGCGCTGGGCGGCCACGGCCCGCACCACTGCCGCGTCGACGTCGGCGGGGGTCGCGGCGGGGACGGTGGCGACGAGTTCTTCGGTGGCGGGGTTCAGGATCTGCAAGGGGGCTGGTTCCTTACTGTGGCGGGGCCGGGGCAGGCTTTCAGGGGCGGCGCGAACTGCACGTTCAGCCGCGGCGAGATACGGGGAGCTGCGCCGTCAGCCGCGGGGGCTGCGGGGTCGGCCGCGGGGGCCTGCGGGGTCGGCCGCGGGGGCTGCGGGGTCGGCCGCGGGGGCCTGCGGGGTCGGCCGCGAGGGTTGCGGGGTCGGCCGCGGGGGCTGCGCGGTCGGCCGCGAGGGTTGCGGGGTCAGCCGCGAGAGTTGCGCGGTCAGCCGCGCCGCACCCGCGCGGAGAGTCACATCCGTTCGAAGGACCGGCGGAGCTCCCAGTCCGTGACCGCCGCGTCGAACGCGTCCAGTTCGACGCGCGCCATGTTGGCGTAGTGCGCCACCACCTCGTCACCGAACGCGGCCTGCGCGACGGGGCTGGCGGCCCACAGCCGCGCCGCCTCCCGCAGCGTGGTGGGGACGTGCTCGTAGTCGGCGGTGTACGCGTTCCCCGTGCAAGGTTCGGGCAGTTCGAGTTTGTGCTCGACGCCGTGCAGACCGGCCGCGATCAGGCCCGCGACGGCGAGGTAGGGGTTGACGTCGCCGCCCGGGAGGCGGTTCTCGAAGCGCATCGAGGGCCCGTGGCCGACGACACGCAGCGAGCAGGTGCGGTTGTCGTGCCCCCAGGCCACCGCGGTCGGGGCGAACGAGCCGGGCTGGAAGCGTTTGTAGGAGTTGATGTTGGGGGCGTAGAGGAGGGAGAAGTCGCGCAGCGCCGCGAGCTGTCCGGCGAGGAAGTGCCGCATCAGCTGCGACATGCCCTCGGCGTCGTCGCCCGCCATGACACTGCGGTTGCCGGCGTCGCGCAACGAGAGATGGATGTGGCAGGAGTTGCCCTCACGCTCGTTGTACTTCGCCATGAAGGTGAGCGAGACGCCCTCCTGGGCGGCGATCTCCTTGGCGCCGTTCTTGTAGAGGGCGTGCTGGTCGCAGGTGGTGAGGGCCTCGTCGTACTTGAAGGCGATCTCGTGCTGGCCCGGGTTGCACTCGCCCTTGGCGGACTCCACGGTCAGGCCCGCGGCGGCCATCTCGTTGCGGATGCGGCGCAGCAGCGGCTCGACGCGCCCGGTGCCGAGGATGGAGTAGTCGACGTTGTACTGGTTGACGGGCGTCAGGTCGCGGTAGTCGGCGTCCCAGGCCTGCTCGTAGGTGTCCTTGAAGACGATGAATTCGAGCTCGGTGCCGGCGTGGGCGGTGAGCCCGAGCTCGGCCAGGCGCTCCAGCTGGCGGCGGAGTATCTGGCGGGGGGCGGCCACCACGGGTGAGCCGTCGTGCCACAGCAGGTCGGCCATCAGCAGGACGGTGCCCTCGTTCCAGGGCACCCGGCGCAGGGTGGCGAGGTCGGGGCGCATGGCGAAGTCGCCGTAACCGCTGTCCCAGGACGACATGGCGTAGCCGTCGACGGTGTTGAGGTCGACGTCGACCGCGAGGAGGTAGTTGCAGCCCTCCGCGCCGTTCTCCAGTACGTCGTCGAGGAAGAACGGGGCGGCGAACCGCTTGCCCGTCAGGCGCCCCTGCATGTCGGGGAAGGCCAGTACGACGGTGTCGATCTCCCCGCTCGCGACCAGCTCGCGCAGTTCGTCGAGCGCGAGCGGGGGCGTGCGCTCTGCCACACCTGGCTGTACTGCCACGGGATGTACCTCCTTGAGTCAGCCTTGGGACAGGTCGGCGCCGGGTCTCCCGAAAGCCGGCAGGAGCCCTAAGGTATGACTCAAGACCATTGATTGGGAAGGGGGTTCGGGCGCGTGTCGGACGGTACGGAGATCGACAGGCTGACGTCGGTGCTGCGCCCGGTGCGGGCGGGCAACGGTTTCGAGGAGGCCCTGGAACAGGTGCTGCGGGTACTGCGCCTCGAACTCGTGTCCGCAGGCGAACGGCTGCCCCCCGAGCGAGAGTTGGCCGACCGGCTGCGGATAAGCCGGGTCACCCTGCGCGAGGTGCTGAAGGTGCTCCAGGAACAGGGCCTGGTGGAGAGCAGACGGGGGCGGTACGGGGGGACGTTCGTGTGCCGTCGGCCCCCGACGCCGGGCGGCGCGGAACTGCGCCGCAGGGTGCGCACGTTGGACGTGGAGGACGCGCTGCGCTTCCGTGAGGTGCTGGAGGCGGGCGCGGCCGGGCTCTGCGCCGAGCGGCACCTGACCGGCGCGGACGCGGACCGGCTGCGGGCCGCGCTGTCCGCCACCCATGACGCGCCGCTCGCCGACTACCGGCGGCAGGACACCCTGCTCCATCTGACCCTGGCCGAGCTGTCCGGCTCGCCAAGGCTGGCCGCCCAGTACGCGGCCGTGCGCGCCGAGGTGAACGAACTCCTCGACTGCATCCCCCTGTTGGTGCGCAACCTGGAGCACTCGCAGCGGCAGCACACCGCCCTGGTGGAGGCCGTGCTGGCCGGGGAGGCGCAGGCCGCGCGCGAGGTGATGCGGGGCCACTGCTCGGGAACGGCCGCCCTGTTGCGGGGGTTCCTGGCGTAACGCACCACCACGTCGGACCACGTAACCCACCTGTCATCGCACGGGGGTTGCGTACCCGCCGCCCCGGCCGCAATGGTGTGGACCCACACCATTGCCAGGCAACGGCGGGAGCGGCCCATGGCCACGGAGAATCGCACAGGTCCGACGAACCCGGAAGGGACGCCTGGGACGGCGGGTCCGGCGGACGGGCAGGAGCCGGTGGGAGCTACGGGCACGCAGGGTACGCCGGGTGCGCCGGGACCCGAGGGCGCCGACTACCTCAGGCGGCGCGCCCTGCGGCGCGGCAGCGCGGGCTGGTTGCTGCTCACCGGGCTCGGCGTCGCCTATGTCGTGTCGGGCGACTTCTCGGGCTGGAACGTGGGCCTCGCCAAGGGCGGCTTCGGCGGGCTCGCCATCGCCACCCTCCTGATGGGCGTGATGTACGCCTGCCTGGTCTTCGCCCTCGCCGAACTGTCCGCCATCCTGCCCACCGCCGGCGGCGGCTACGGCTTCGCCCGCCGGGCGCTGGGCACCTGGGGCGGGTTCCTCACCGGTACGGCGATCCTGATCGAGTACATCCTCGCGCCCGCCGCCATCTCCATCTTCATCGGCGACTACGTCGAGTCACTGAACCTCTTCGGGCTCACCTCGGGCTGGCCGGTCTATCTCGCCTGCTTCGTGATTTTCATAGGCATCCACCTGTGGGGCGTCGGGGAGGCGCTGCGCTTCAGCCTGGTCGTCACCGCGATCGCGGTGGCCGCGCTGCTGATCTTCGCGGTGGGCGCGTTCACCGAGTTCAGCGCCGACCACCTCAACGACATCCCGGTGGAGCAGGGCGCGTTCGGCGCGAACTCCTGGCTGCCGTTCGGGCTGATCGGCATCTGGTCGGCGTTCCCGTTCGGCATGTGGTTCTTCCTGGGTGTGGAGGGCGTGCCGCTGGCCGCCGAGGAGGCGAAGGACCCGGTGCGCTCGATGCCGCGCGCCCTGTCGATCTCGATGGCCGTCCTGATCCTGCTGGCCCTGCTGACGTTCTTCGCCGCGACCGGGGCGCGCGGTTCGGCCGCCGTGCAGGACGCGGGCAATCCGCTGGTGGTGGCACTCCAGGGCGACGGCGCCGCGACCGGGCTGAGCCGGTTCGTCAACTACGCGGGCCTGGCCGGACTCGTCGCCTCCTTCTTCTCGCTCATCTACGCGGGCTCCCGCCAGCTCTTCGCACTGTCCAGGGCCGGGTACCTGCCTCGCTTCCTGTCCCTCACCAGCCGCCGCAAGGCGCCGTACCTGGGCCTGCTGATCCCCGGCGCGATCGGGTTCGCGCTCGCCGCGTCGACGGGCAACGGCGCCAGGATGCTGAACATCGCGGTGTTCGGCGCGACGATCTCGTACGCCCTGATGGCCCTGTCGCACATCGTCCTGCGCCGCCGCGAACCCGAGCTGCCTCGCCCCTACCGCACCCCGGGCGGCGTCGTCACCTCGTCGACGGCCTTCGTGCTGGCGCTGTTCGCCCTGGTGGCGACGTTCCTGGTGGACACGACCGCCGCGTTCACCGCACTGGTCGTCTACGGTGTCGCACTCGCGTACTTCGCGTTCTACTCCCGGCACCGGCTGGTCGCGTCGGCCCCGGAGGAGGAGTTCGCGGCGCTCGCCGCGGCGGAGGCCGAACTCGAACGCAAGTAGCCCACGCAACAGATCAGTTGGAGGATCCGGCGGTGCCACGCAAGCCCCTCATCGGTATCAGCACGTATCTGGAGCAGTCCGTGAAGTGGGGCGTCTGGGAGCTCCCCGCCGCGCTGCTCCCGGCGGGTTACGCGCAGCTCGTCCAGGCGTCGGGCGGCGCTGCGGTCCTGCTGCCGCCCGACGACCCCGCGTACGCGGCGGAGGTGGTGGCCCGCGTCGACGCCGTGCTGGTGGCGGGCGGGCCCGACGTGGAGCCCGGCCTCTACGGGGCGCCGCGCGACCCCCGCACCGGGCCTCCGGCCGTGGCGCGGGACACCTGGGAGCTGGCCCTGATCCGGGCGGCGCTGGACGGCGGCACCCCGCTGTTGGGGGTCTGCCGGGGGATGCAGCTGCTGAACGTGGCGCTCGGCGGCACCCTCGTCCAGCACCTCGAAGGACACGCCCGGACGGTCGGCGTCTTCGGGGAGCATCCGGTGACGCCGGTGCCCGGCACCCGCTACGCGGCGCTCGTGCCGGGCCCCACCGACGTACCCGCCTACCACCACCAGGCCGTGGACCGGCTGGGCGAGGGCCTGGTGGTGTCCGCCCACGCGGCAGACGGCACCGTGGAGGCGATCGAGCTCCCGGGCCCCGCCTGGGTACTGGGCGTCCAGTGGCATCCGGAGATGGGCCAGGACCTGCGGGTGACCCAGGCCCTGGTGACGGCGGCCACCACCCACCCGGCCACCACCCCGCCGGCGACCACCCCGTCGGCCGCCGCCCCGCCGGCCCCCGCCCCGGCGTTCGCTCCCGTGTTCTCGGTCAGGCACCCCTGAACCTGGTCCGCGGTGCGGGCGGTGACCAGGCGGGCGCCCCACCGCCCACGCACGCGGGTCGCGGGCTGGCGGCGAGCACGGAGGTGACCTTTTGCGCGGGTCGGCGCGCCGTCGGGCAAGAGTTTTTCCGCCGACGCACCCGTCCGGCGCTCCCGCCGCTCCGAATTGGGGGGAGGGGCCCACAGTAGGGGGGTGAGCACAGATGGAGGCGATGGCGTGCGGTGTCTGGTGACCGGGGCGAGCGGATACATCGGCGGGCGGCTGGTACCCGAGCTGCTGGCCGCGGGGCACGAGGTGCGCTGTCTGGCGCGCACGCCCGCGAAGCTGCGGGACTTCCCGTGGTCCGAGCAGGTGGAGACGGTACGGGGCGATGTGACGGACCCGGATTCGACGGCGCGGGCGATGGCGGACGTGGACGTCGCGTACTACCTCGTGCACGCGCTGGGGACCGGCAAGGGCTTCGAGAGGACCGACCGGGAGGCGGCCGAGAACTTCGGTGAGCAGGCCCGGAAGGCCGGAGTGCGGAGGATCGTCTACCTCGGCGGGCTGACCCCCTCGGGGGTGAGCGAGCGCGAGCTGTCCCCGCACCTGCGCTCACGCACCGAGGTCGGACGGATCCTGCTGGCGTCCGGGGTGCCGACGGCCGTGCTGCGCGCCGCGGTGATCATCGGTTCCGGCTCGGCGTCCTTCGAAATGCTGCGCCACCTGACCGAGCGGCTGCCGCTGATGGTGACGCCGAGCTGGGTGCGGACCCGGATCCAGCCGATCGCCGTGCGCGACGTGCTGCGGCTGCTGGTGGGGGCGGCGGAGCTGCCCCCCGAGGTGAACCGGACCTTCGACATCGGCGGGCCCGACATCCTCACCTACCGCGACATGATGCAGCGCTACGCGCGGGTGGCGGGCCTGCCGCGGCGGCTGATCCTGCCCGTGCCGGTGCTCACCCCGCGGCTCTCCAGCCACTGGGTCGGGCTCGTCACACCGGTGCCGGCCTCGATCGCCAGGCCGCTCTCGGAGTCGCTGCGGCACGAGGTGGTCTGCACGGAGCACGACATCGACGGGTACGTACCCGGGCCGCCCGGCGGACCGGTCGGCTTCGAGCGCGCGGTGGAGCTGGCGCTGCGCCGGGTCCAGGACGCCGACGTCACCACCCGTTGGTCGTCCGCCTCGGTGCCGGGTACGCCGAGCGATCCGCTGCCCACCGACCCGGACTGGACGGGCGGCAGCCTGTACACGGACGTACGGGAAATGGTCGTCGACGCCTCGCCCGAGCAGCTGTGGCGGGTCGTGGAGGGCATCGGCGGGGAGAACGGCTGGTACTCGTTCCCGCTGGCCTGGGCGGTTCGGGGATGGCTGGACCGGCTCGTGGGCGGGGTGGGGCTGCGGCGCGGGCGGCGGGACAAGTCACGGCTGCGGGTCGGTGACTCGCTGGACTTCTGGCGGGTCGAGGAGATCGAACCGGGGAAGCTGCTGCGGCTGCGCGCCGAGATGCGGGTGCCCGGTCTCGCCTGGCTGGAGCTGCGCATGGAGCAGGACGAGCAGGGCCGTACGGTCTACCGGCAGCGGGCGGTGTTCTATCCGCACGGGCTGGCCGGGCACGCGTACTGGTGGAGCGTGGCGCCGTTCCACGGAGTGGTGTTCGGCGGAATGGTCCGTAACATCGCGGCAGCCGCGACCGCCTGACCTACCGTCACTGGGACGGTCTGTCAGGATCGGTCGCGGCGCCCCGTCGTGGGTCCGCGCGGTCGCGCCGCCGGCTCAGAGCTTCGTGCCCGCGAGGAGCTTCGTCAGGGGTCCGTGGCTGTGCTGCTCGACCTTGCGGCCGACGGCGTAGGAGACGGCGCCGATGGCCACCACTCCCGCGCCCGCCCCGGCGACGACGGCCTTGCGGTTCTGGAACAGGGTCCAGGCGGTGGTGGCCGTGGAGACGACCTTGCCGGACGCGGACTCCAGTGCCTGCTTGCCCGCCTGCACGCCCTTGAGCCCGGCAGCCGTCGCCGTCTGAGCGGCGGCGCCCGCCTTGCCGGTGGCTTCCTTCACCGTTCCGCCGGCGTCCTTGGCCTTCGAGCCGGCGTCCTTGGCCTGGTCGGTGGCGCTCGCCGCGGTCGCCTTGGCCGCGGCGGCGGTGGACTTGGCGTTCGTGTTCTGTGCAGTCATGGCCATCGGGTAACCGATAGTCAGCACGGCAAACGGGCGGTTCGACAACACGACGGGGGGCGGCGGGGCGGGACACGCACAGCACGCGGCGCAACGCGGGCCCGCGCGGCACGCACAAGCATGCGGCGCGCGTCACGCCATAGCCGCTCACACGGCGGGCCGTTCAGAGTGCGCCCTGCACGTCCCCCGTCGTCGAGGAGGTGATGATCCCGTCGTGCGCGAAGTCGCCCGGCGGGATGCCCGGGTGGTGTGCGTCGGGGCCCGCCGGCGCGGCAGCCGCGGGCCCGGCGCCGGCTGACGGGGAACGCGCCCCGAAGGACAGCCGGGACATGATCCGGTAACGGTCACCGCGGTACAGGGAGTGGACGTACTCCATGGGGCGCCCCGAGATGTCCGTGGTGAGACGCTCGATGAGCAGGGCGGGGGAGAGCACCGGCACGTCGAGGACGGCGGCCTCCGCCTCGTTGACGACGGTCGGCTCGATGGACTGGGTGGCCTCGCGGACGTACACCTGGTGGCGGTCGCGGAGGTGGTCGTACAACTCGCCTGCCTCCAGTTCCTGGCGGGTCAGGTCGGGCACCAGTTCCGCCGGGAAGTGCAGGTGCTCGATGGCCATCGGCATGCCGTCGACCAGCTGGAGCCGGGCGATGTAGACCAGTTCGGCGGCCGGCGAGATGCGCAGCTTGCGGCCGATGCGGGCGCCCGCCTGCCGGGTGACGAGCTCCAGCACCGAACTGGTCCACACCCCGGTGGCGCTCGGCGCGTGGAACCGGGTGGACCTGGCGTCGTCCAGCACGAGCTCCTGGGTGATCTTCGCCGGTGCGACGAAGGTGCCCCGCCCGTGCTCGCGCACCAGCTGCCCGGTGGCGACCAGTTCGTCCACCGCGGCACGCAACGTGGGCCGGGAGACGCCCAGTTCGTTGCTGAGGACGCGCTCGGAGGGGATCGGCTCCCCGGCGGCGCGCACCTCGATCAGACCGAGCAGATGCTCGCGCACCCACTCCCGCTTGAGTACGGCACCGGGCGGATCGTCCTGGTTGCGGATCTCCATGCGGGGCGGCTCCCGGTCTGTCGGCCATCTGGTCACTCGATCAACTGGTCAGCTCACTGCTAACTGGTAAGGCCATCGTAACCCCCGCAGGTTTTCGTAAAACCCCTTGCACACCAAGGGTATTGACGACAGCTCTCGCGCATGCCACCTTCTGGACACGTCTATACCAGTTGACCACTTGGCCAACTGGTCACATCCCCCTTCGAGGTGTCCTCAGGTGTCCTCTGTGAAGATCCGCTTCGTCGCAGGCTGCGCAGTCCTCGGACTGACGGCCGCCCTCTCCGCGTGCAGCTCGTCATCCGACGACCCGAAGTCCGCCGACGGCCCGCAGAAGGTCACGATGTGGATGATGAAGGACAGTGTCACCGACGACTACGTCGCCCGCTTCAAGAAGGACTTCGCAGCCACCCACGAGAACATCACCCTGGATGTCCAGGTGCAGGAGTGGGACGGCATCGGCGAGAAGATCACCGCGGCCCTGGCCAGCAACGACGCACCCGATGTGATCGAGGTCGGCAACACCCAGGTCGCCCAGTACGCGTCCAGCGGCGGCGTCAAGGACCTCTCGGAGAAGAAGGCGGACCTCAAGGGCGAGGACTGGCTGCCGGGCCTCGCCGAACCGGGGCGGATCGACGGCAAGCAGTTCGGCATCCCCTGGTACGCCGCCAACCGGGTGGTGATCTACCGCAAGGACCACTTCGCGAAGGCCGGCATCAAGGCCCCGCCGAAGACCCGCGAGGAGTGGACGGCCCTCACCAAGAAGCTCAACTCGGGTGGGAACCAGGGCATTTACCTGCCCGGACAGACCTGGTACACGCTGGCCGGCTTCATCTGGGACGAGGGCGGCGACCTCGCCGTCAAGGAGGGCGAGAGCTACAAGGGGACGCTCGACACCCCGGAGGCCCTCGCGGGCATGGAGTTCTACAAGGAGCTCCAGGCCCTCGGCAAGGGCCCCAAGGACTCCGACGAGGCCAAACCGAACCTCGCGGACGTCGTCTCCAAGGGAGATGTCTCCCAGTACATCGCCGTCCCCGGCAACGTGAAGCTGGTCGAGGAGGCCAACCCCGGACTCAAGGGCAAGTTCGGCTACTTCCCCGCCCCGGGCCCGAGCGCCGACAAGCCCGGTGCCTCCTTCACCGGCGGCTCGGACCTGATCATCCCTGAGGCGTCGCGGCACCAGGACGCCGCGTACGAGGTGATCAAGGCGTTCACCGGTGAGAAGTGGCAGAAGGACATGGCGAAGACCATGAGCTACGTCCCGAACAAGACGTCCTTCGCCGACGCGCTCACCGGCAACGAGGGTCTGGAGGCCATGGCTGCCGCCGCCGCCAACGGCCGGGCCACCCCCAACTCCCCAGAGTGGGCGGCCGTCGAGGCCACCAACCCGATCAAGGGCTACATGACCGCCGTGCTCACCGGCAAGGACCCGGCCACCGAGGCGAAGAAGGCCTCGGAGAGCATCACCAAGACGCTCCGCAAGTGAGGACGGCGCCCCGGGCCGTGCGCCCGTCCCCGTCAGGCGCACCGGTCCGCCCGCCACCCCGTGCGCTGCCCCGCGGGTTCTGGCCCTACCTGCTGATCGCTCCGGCGGTGGCCGGGGCCGCGTACCTGCTGTTCTACCCACTGGTGCGCAACGTGGTGATCTCGGTCCAGCGCTACGGCATGGGCGAACTCATCCGGGGCGAGGCCGAGTTCGCCGGATTCGAGAACTACCGCAAGATCCTCGCCGACACGGAGTTCTGGACGGTCGTCTGGCGCACCCTGTGGTGGACCACCCTCAACGTCGTACTGATCATGGTGATCTCCACCCTGGTGGCGCTGATGCTCCAGCGGCTGCGCAAGGTGATGCGGATCCTGGTGATGAGCGGGCTCGTGCTGGCGTGGGCGAGCCCGGTCATCGCGACGACGACGGTCTTCCAGTGGCTGTTCGCCTCCCGCTTCGGGGTGGTCAACTGGGTGCTGGTCAAGCTGGGTTTCGACTCGTACGAGAACTACACCTGGTTCGCGAACGGGCCGGCCACCTTCGCCATCCTGGTCGTCCTGATCGTCTGGCAGTCGGTGCCCTTCGCCGCGATCACCCTCCACTCCGCGCTGATCACGGTGCCCACCGAGCTCTACGAGTCCGCCAGGCTGGACGGGGCGAGCGGGACCCGGATGTTCCGGTCGATCACGCTACCGATCCTCCGCCCGATCTTCGGCCTGGTCCTCAGCCTGGAGGTGATCTGGACGTTCACCTGCTTCGCGCAGATCTGGGCGATCAGCAAGGGCGGCCCCGACGGCTCCACCACCACCCTGCCGGTGTACGCGTACCGCATCGCGCAGTCCCTGCACCGGTACGACCTGGCAGGCGCGGCGTCCACCCTCACGGTGCTGATCCTGATCGCGATGCTCGTCGCGTACGCCCGCCAGATGTTCAAGGAGGAGGCGCAGCTGTGACCACCACCGCTCCGGCGAGGGCCCTGACCCGAACTGCCGTCGCCGCACGGTCCGCGCCTCGGGCCACCCGCTCCCGGGAGCCCGTGCGACTGGTGCGCCGGCTGCCGCTGAACCTGGCGGCGCTGCTCACCTTCGTACTGTCCGTGTTCCCGGTCTACTGGATGATCACGACGGCCTTCAAGCCGACGGACGACATCCAGGCGGACACCCCGCTCTTCGTCCCGACCTCCCTCACGCTGGACCACTTCTCGAAGGCGATCGCGGCGGACGGCTTCTGGATGTTCTGGCGCAACAGCCTGTTCCTGACGTTCAGCAGTGTGCTGATGGCGTTGCTGGTCGGCCTGGCCGCGGCCTTCGCGGTTGCCCGGTTGCGCTGGCGCGGGCGGCGGGGCTTCTACCTGCTGGTCTTCATGGCCCAAGTGGCGCCGTGGGGATCGCTGTTGATCCCGATGTACATCATCGCGCGGGACACCGACATGCTCGACAGACTGCCGATGCTGACCCTGATCTACTTCATGGTCAATCTCCCCTTCACCATCGTGACCCTGCGCAGCTTCCTGGTCGGCATCCCGGTGGAGCTGGAGGAGGCGGCGCAGGTGGACGGCTGCACCAGGGCGGGCGCCTTCCGCCGCATCACCTTCCCGCTGCTGGCCCCCGGGCTGCTCGCCACCTCGCTGTTCGGCACGATCACCGCGTGGAACGAGTTCGCCTACGCCAACATGCTGATCATCAAGAGCCAGGACGACCGCTCGCTCCCGGTCTGGCTGTCCTCCTTCTCCAACGTCTTCGGCACCGACTGGGGCGCCACCATGGCCGCCTCCACGCTCTTCGCGCTGCCCGTGCTGGTGCTGTTCCTGGTGCTGCAGGGCAGGGTCGCCGCGGGAATGACAGGCGGCGCGGTCAAGGGCTGACCCCGCAACCCGGCGCCTCTTCCCGGTGCAGCCCCCGACCTCCCGCCGACCCGCGTGCCTCCGTCCCTCCCGCCGACCCGCGTGCCTAAGCCCCTCCCCCCCCAGCCCCCTACACACGCAGCCAACCGCCCATCTCAGCAAGGGATCCCACACCTGCCATGCCCGCACCTCGTACCGCACCGGGGTTGAATCTGATCCCCCGGCCGAGCCAGTTCTCCCGCAGCCAGGGCGAGTTCGTCCTCCACCCCGGCACGGCCCTACGGGTCGGCCCCGGCGCGGAGTCCGCCGCCGCGCTGCTGCGCACCCTGCTCGCGCCGGCGACCGGACTGCCGCTGCCCGCCGCGCGCGACGGCCGTGTCGTCCTCGTCGTGGACCGCGCGCTGAGCGGGCTCGGCGACGAGGGTTACGGACTGACGGTCGGCCCGGACGCGGTGATACTGCGCGCGGCCCGGCCCGAAGGACTCTTCCGCGGCATCCAGTCCCTGCGCCAGCTCCTGCCCCCTGAGGCACTGCTCTCCTTCCCCACGCCCGGCGTCCGGTGGACGCTCCCCTGCGTGCAGATCACGGACGTGCCGCGGTTCGCGTGGCGCGGGGCGATGCTGGACGTGGCCCGCCACTTCCAGCCGGTCTCCTTCCTGCGCCGCTTCGTCGACCTGCTCGCCTTCCACAAGCTGAACGTGCTGCACCTGCACCTCACGGACGACCAGGGCTGGCGCCTGCCGGTACCCGGCTACCCGCGGCTCACGGAAGTGGGCGGCCGGCGCACGGAGACCCTGGGCGACGGGACGCCGCACGGCGGCTCGTACACCCGCGAGGAGTTGGTCTCCCTGGTGGCGTACGCGTCCGAACGGGGCGTGACGGTCGTCCCGGAGGTCGAGATGCCGGGGCACGCGCGGGCCGCACTCGCCGCATACCCGGAACTCGGGAACGATCCGGGCCGGGAGCTGGAGGTGTGGACCCGATGGGGGGTCTGCGAGACGGTCTTCGGCGTGCAGGAAGAGGCGCTGGCCTTCTGCCGGGCGGTCCTGGCGGAGGTCATGGAGATCTTCCCGTCGCGTTACGTCCATGTCGGCGGGGACGAGTGCCCGACGGGCGAGTGGTCCGCCTCCCCCTACGCCAGGGAACGCGCCGCCGAGCTGGGCCTGCCCGGCCCCGAGGCCCTGCACGGCTGGTTCCTGGACCAGATCGCCGACTTCCTCGTCTCCCACGGGCGCCGGCCGATCGGCTGGACGTCGAACGGGGCCGACCTCGGCCCGCACTTCACGTCGGTGAGCTGGCTGGACGCCGAGCACGGGCTGCTCTCCGCACGGGCCGGCCAGGACGTGATCATGGCGCCGCACCGGTCGACGTACCTGGACTACGCACAGTCCGACGCGCCGTCGGAACCGGCGGCCAACCCGGGGGTGATCGTCACTCTCCGGGACGTGTACGAGTTCGAACCCGCGCCGCAGTCCTGGGAACCCGAGGCCAAGAACCGCGTACTGGGCACACAGGGACAGCTCTGGAGCGAGCACTGGTCGACACCGGAGCACGGCGAGTACCTCGCCTTCCCCCGGCTGTGCGCACTCGCGGAGGTCGCGTGGGCGGCCCGCGCTCAGCGGGAGTACACGGATTTCACCCGAAGGCTGGCAGGCCACGAGGAGCGCCTGGACGCCCTGGGCGTCCCCTCCGGCCCGTCCGGAACCTGAGCACCCGCCGACCGTCCCCGAGCGCCGGCCGTACCGCCGCGACCAACGCACTCAACCGGCGGCCGAGTCCGGGCACGACCGCCGGACGCCCGACTCCGCCGCGTGTTCCGGCGTCGCACGACCCGCCTCACCCGCCCGCCCCGTGATCGGCGTCGCACGACCCGCCTCACCCCGCCCGTCCCGTGATCCGGCATCACACGACCCGCCTCACCCCGCCCGTCCCGTGATCCGGCGTCACACGACCCGCCTCACCCGCCCGCCCCGTGATCCGGCGTCGCACGACCCGCCTCACCCTGCGCTCCGTCCCTCCCGCCCTTCCCCCCTACCCCCTCCTCGTCAGCGCCAGCAGGTCCCTTCCCGGGCCGGCCGGGCCCGGTCCCGTCGGCCAGACCGCGCGTAGGTCCCTGGAGAGTTCCACGCCCGTCACCTCGACCTCCACCAGCCGCCGCGAGGCCAGCTCCTCCCCCACCGCCAGCTCGCTCAGCACACTGGGCCCCGCCCCGCTCACCGCCGCCGCCTTCACCGCGGTCGTCGAGGACAGTTCGAGCAGTGGCTCCGCCAGCCCGCCGAACGGTGCCAGCGCCGCGTCCAGCACCTGGCGGGTCCCCGACCCCTCCTCCCGCAGGATCAGCGACGTGCCGGCCAGCTCCGAGGCCGCCAGCGGCCGTCCCCTTCGCCCGCGCCGCGCCCACGGGTGGCCCGGCGCCGCCACCACGACCAGCCGGTCGTGCCCGATCACCACGCCGTCGAGCCCTTCCGGCACCGTGAGCCCCTCCACGAACCCCAGGTCCGCCGCTCCCTCCAGCAACTGCCGCGCCACGGCGGCGGAGTTGCCCGCCAGCAGCGACACGGCCGTGTCCGGCCGCCCGGCCTGCAACGCGACCAGCCAGCCGGGCAGCAGGTACTCCGCGATGGTCATGCTCGCCGCCACCCGCAGCCGGGAGTCCCGCTGTCCGCGCAGCGCCCGCGCCCCCGCGTCGAACGCCTCCGCCGCCTCGACGATCCGCCCCGCCCAGTCCGTCACGAGCGCGCCCGCGGCCGTCAGCCGCGACCCCCGGGGCGACCGCTCCACCAGCGTCACCCCCAGCTGCCGCTCCATCGACCGGATCCGGCCGCTCGCCGCGGGCTGCGAGATGCCCCGCTCGCGGGCGGCCCGCCCCAGGCTCCCGAGCCGGGCGACGGCGAGGAGCAGTTCCAGCGCCGCCAGCTCGGGAACCCGCTGGGACAGCTGAACGACCACGGCCGGCGACGGCTCACGTCCGGGGACCGGCGGCTCGAAACCCGGCACGGGCACCGGCGACTCATCACTCATAAACCCAGCTTATGTGCCCATACGAAGAACATCCCTGGTGGCCGCCCTGCCGTCGGCGGACGCTGGCCACATGGCCACCACCACCGCGCTCCCCCTCCCCCGCACCCCGGCGGCGCCCGCCACCGGCCCGACCGCCCCCTCCCCCCTGCGTCACCTCGGCCCCAACTGGTACGCCACCGTCATGGGCACCGCGATCCTGGCCACCGCGGGCGCCGCCCTCCCGTACCACTCCGCCGTCCTGCGCGCCGCGCTGGTCTGCGTCTGGGCCCTGGCGTCGTTCCTCCTGCTCGTGCTCCTGTGCGCCCGAGCAGCCCACTGGCGGCGCCACCGCGACCAGGCCCGCGCGCACCTGCTCGATCCCGCGGTCGCACCCTTCTACGGCTGCCTGGCCATGGCCGTGCTCGCCGTCGGCGGCTCGACCACCGCCGTGGGGC
This sequence comes from Streptomyces sp. NPDC091272, assembly GCF_044757485.1. Lineage (NCBI taxonomy): Bacteria > Bacillati > Actinomycetota > Actinomycetes > Kitasatosporales > Streptomycetaceae > Streptomyces > Streptomyces sp. NPDC091272. The sequence goes on along the minus strand of NZ_JBIVVC010000011.1, from coordinate 12,859 downwards.
AGGACGTCATCGGCCCGCACGCCGCGCTCGCGGTCGCGGCCGTGCTGTGGACCGTCGGCAGCGTGCTCGCCGTGCTCGCCGCGCTGGTCGTTCCGTATCTGATGGTGGCCAGGCACCGGATCGAGGGCCCCGGCAGCGCATCGCCCGTGTGGCTGCTGCCGGTGGTCGCCCCGATGGTGTCGGCCGCACTGGGACCGCAGCTGATCCCGCACCTGCCGCAGGGGCAGGCGCGGACCGGGCTGCTGCTCGCCTGTTACGCCCTGTTCGGGCTGAGCCTGCTGGCCACGCTGCTGCTCCTGCCGCTGGTCTTCGCCCGGCTCCTGGTGCACGGCCCGCTGCCGCTCGCGCTCACCCCGACGCTCTTCCTGGTGCTCGGCCCGCTCGGGCAGTCGACGACAGCCGTCAACCAGCTCGCCGACGTCGCTCCGGGAGCCGTCGGGGCCACCTACGCCCACGGCTTCCAGGCGCTGGCCGTCGTGTACGGGGTGCCGGTACTGGGCTTCGCCCTGCTGTGGCTGCTGCTGGCCGCCGCGCTGGTCGTGCGGGCGGCCCGGGCGGGGATGCCGTTCGCCATGACGTGGTGGGGCCTCACCTTCCCCGTCGGGACGTGCGTGACGGGTGCGGCAGGTCTGGCCCGGCACACCGGGCTGGAGGCGCTCGGATGGCTGGCGACAGGCCTGTTCGTGCTGCTGGTGGCCGCGTGGGCGGTGACCGCCGCCCGTACCGTACGGGGACTGCTCAGCGGCGCGCTGCTCGCAGCGCCGCGCTGAGCACGGCCGGGGCCTCGGCCAGCGAGGGCCCGTACCAGGTGAGCATGCGCCCGTCGACGAGCGCGGCCGGGAGGCCGGGGAAGGCCTCGGGCCCGTCGTCGGCGGTGAAGCGGTAGGGCTCGCCGGGGAGGACCACCAACTGGGCGCCGCACGCGCGTAGTTCGTCGATGCCGAGCCTGGGGTAGCGCTCCTCGTGGGCGGCGTACACGTTCTCCACGCCGAGTCTGCGCAGCAGGTCGCCGGCGAAGGTGTCCCGGCCCAGCACCATCCACGGGCGGCGCCAGACGGGCACGACGGCCCGGGTCAGCGGCATGTCGGGGGCGGGCGCGGACCATGCCGCCCCGGCCGCGGTCAGCCACCGCGGACGGCCGCTCGCGCCGCACGCCCGTAGCACCCGGTCCAGTTCGCGGAACGCCTGCTCCAGGGTGCGTACCTCGGTGACCAGGACGTCGGCCCCTGCCCGTCGCAGGGCGGCGAGATCGGGGCCGCGGTTCTCCTCCTCGTTGGCGACGACGAGGTCGGGGCGCAGCGCGAGGACGGCCGGGACATCGGGGTTCTTGGTGCCGCCGACACGCACGACGCCGGGACCCAGGTCGGCGGGCCTGCTGCACCAGTCGGTGACGCCGACCAGCGCGCCGGGCACGGTGACGGCGATCGCCTCGGTCAGCGAAGGCACCAGCGAAACGACGCGCGGCACACCCGCCGCCCCCGGTCCCGTACGCCCCAACGCCTGATCCGTACGCCCCGCCACCTGCTCCGTCTCCTTCGCCACCTGCGCCACCCGTCCGCCCCTGGGCATCGCTACCTCCGCGATTCGTCCGCCGCGTCGATGTGCTCGGCGACCGCCACCACCACGATCCTGGTGTCCGGTTCGGTGGCCCGCCACCGGTGCCGCACCCCGCCGGACAGGTGCAGGGTGTCGCCGCGTGACAGCCGGTAGGCCCGGCCCTCCGCCTCGACCTCGACCGCGCCGTCCGCGACGTACATCAGCTCGTCGTTGCGATGCTGGTACTCGCCCCCCGCGTCCTGCATCCCGGTGAACTCGACACCATGGAGCTGGTGGTGGCCGCGCACCAAGGGCCTTACGCCTGGGCCGAGTTCGAGCCCGGGGTCGTCGGTGGCCCGGACCAGACCGACGGAGAGCGCGGAGTCGGCGGCGGCGAGGAGCTGCTCCGCCGTGGTCTCCAGCGCGTCGGCGACCCGCTGGAGGGACCGCATGCTGGGGCGGGCCCGCTCGTTCTCTATCTGGCTGAGGAAGGGCACGGACAGTCCACTGCGCCGCGCCACCACGGCGAGGGTGAGCTCCAGGGCGCGCCGCCGCCTGCGGACGGCCGTGCCGACCCGGAGGATCCCCTTGTCGTCCTTCTTGTCGTCCTGGACGTCTCTTCCCGCTCCGTCGTCCTTGGGCACGGCGACTCCTCTCCCTTCCTCCACTCGTTCTCCGACCGACGCACAGCAGCCTACGCAGCTTCACACCATGGTTTCGTAGAGATGCCGCACCTGCGTCACCCGGCCGAGCGGTCCTCTAGTACGGAGAGCCGAAAAGCCGGGCCCCGCCGTTCGTGGTGAACGGCGGGGCCCGGCGGATGAAGCAGGTGGGACGTCGGCCCGCGGGAGCGGAATTCCGGCGCAGGATCAGCTCGCGGGAGCGGAATCCGGTGCAAGATCAGCCCGCGGGAGCGGAACCCGGTGCCGGATCAGCTCGCGGGGGCGGAACCCGGTGCAGGGTCGGCCCACGGGGCGGAGCCCGGTGAGAGGTCAGCCCGCGACAGGGGCCATCTTCTCGGCGATCCCCGGGTTCTCCTTCATCCAGGCCTCGACGGCCTCCGGCTCGTGACCCGCGCCGCGCTGCTGGATCTCGTCCTCCAGGCCGGCGAGCTGCTTCTCGCTGAGCTTGAAGTCCTTGAACCACTTGGTCAGCTGCGGGTAGTTCTTGCCGAAGTCCTTGTTGCCGATGATGTGCAGGCGGTCGCCCTCACCGAAGGCCTTCTTGGAGTCCTTGAGCTTGGTCATGTCGTACGCGTTGTACGCCCAGTGCGGCGTCCACAGCAGGACCGCGATCGGCTCCTTCTTGGCGTACGCGCGCTTCAGCTCGGCCAGCATGCCCGGCGTGGAGCTGTCGACGACCTCGTACTCCTTGTCCAGGCCGTACTGGGGCAGGACGTTCTCCTTGAGGTTCTTCATCGTGGCGGTGCCCGCCTCGATGCCGACGATCCGGCCCTTGAACTTGTCCGCCTTGCCCTTGAGGTCCTCAAGGGACTTGACGTCCTTGACGTAGGACGGGACGGCGACCTCGATGGAGGTGGGGCCGTACCAGGAGCCGACGTCGGTCAGCTTGTCCTTGTACTTGTCCCAGTAGTTCTTCTGCGTGTACGGCAGCCAACCGTCCAGCTGGACGTCGACGTCACCGCCGGCGAGGGCCGCGTACATCGGACCGACCTCGAACTGCTTGAGGTTGATCTTGTAGCCGCGCTGCTCCAGGACGTTCTTCCACAGGTAGGTGGCGGCGATGTCCTCCTCCCAGGGGAACCAGCCCATCTCGACCGCGCGCTCCCGCTCGTCCTTGCCGTCGGCGGCCTTGGGCGCCTTGGCGACCGGGGCGAGCTTGTCGACCAGGCCGGGCTGGGTCTTCAGCCAGGTGCGGACGGCCTCCTGCTCCTTGCCCTTGCCGGACTTCTGGATCTGCGCCTCCAGGCTGGTGAGCTGCTTCTCGTCCAGCTTGAAGTCCTTGATCCACTTGGCCGCCTCGGGGTTCTTCGAGGAGAAGTCCTTGCTGGCCAGCGTGTGCACCCCGTCGCCCTTGCCCCAGGCACCCTTGGTGTCCTTGAGCTTCTTGAGCTTGAAGTCGTTGTACGCCCAGTGCGGCGACCACAGCGGGACGACGATCGGCTCCTGCTTGGCGTACGCGCGCTTCAGCTCCGCGAGCATGCCGGGCGTGGAGCCCTCGATGAGCTTGTACTCCTTGTCGATGCCGTAGGCGGGCATCACCTTGTCCTTGAGCAGGCCCATCTCGCCGGCGCTCGGCTCGATGCCGACGATCTTGCCGCCGAACTGGTCCGCCTTGCCCTTGAGGTCGTCGAGGGAGTTGACGTCCTTCATGTACGCCGGGACGGTCAGCTCCAGGGAGGTCGGGCTGTACCAGGCGCCCATGTCCTCCAGCTTGTCCTTGTACTTCGCCCAGTACTGGGCGTGCGTGGTGGGCAGCCAGGCGTCGGTGTTGAGGTCGATCTGCCCGGTCGACTGACCTGTGTAGAGGGCGCCCGCCTCGTACTGCTTGGCGTCGACCTCGAAGCCGCGCTGCTCCAGGATCTCCTTCCAGAGGAAGGTGGAGGCAATGCCCTCGTCCCACGGGATGTAACCCATGGAGATCTTCTTGCCCTTGCCGATCTGCGACGGGTCGGAGGCCGTGTCGGACTCCTTGCCGCCGAACATGCTCATGCTGCCCGCGACGAGCGCGAGGACCACGATGCCCGCGACGGCCACGACGGGCTGCGGGCGGTAGGACCAGATCTTCATGCCGCCGGCCATGGCGCGGCTCTTGGCCAGCGCGCGCCGGCCCAGCGGGGAGACCGCGGTGCCCAGCGAGCTGGTCATGCGGTCCAGGTACATCGCCAGGATGACGATGGAGATGCCCGCCTCGAAGCCGAGGCCGATGTCGACGTTCCCGATGGCGCGGTAGACCGCGCCACCGAGGCCGCCGGCGCCGACCATGCCGGCGATGACGACCATCGACAGGCAGAGCATGATCTTCTGGTTGATGCCGGCCATGATCGTCGGCAGTGCCAGCGGCAGCTGGATGTGCTTGAGGATGTTGCCCGGCTTGGTGCCGAACGCCTCCGCCGCCTCGACCAGTTCCGCGTCGACCTGCCGGATGCCCAGCTCGGTCATGCGCACGCCGGGGGGCAGCGAGAAGATGATGGTGGCGATGATGCCGGGGACCGGGCCGACGCCGAAGAAGAGGACGCCGGGGATCAGGTAGACCATGGCGGGCATGGTCTGCATGAAGTCCATGACGGGCCGGACCACCGCGCTGACCCGGGAGGACCGCGCCGCCCAGATGCCCAGCGGGATCGCGATGATCATCGTGATGATGGTCGCGACGAGCACCAGCGACAGGGTCGACATGGCGTCGTCCCAGAGCTCGATCGAGTCGATCAGGGCGAACCCGACGAAGGACGCGACACCGGCGGTCAGCCCGCGCAGCCAGAACGCGATGACGGCGAGGATGCCCGCCATCAGCAGCGGGTGCGGCGCACCGAGGACCGCGTAGATGCCTTCCTGCATACCGCCGATGACGGTACTGATGAAGTCGAAGAGCCAGTTGACGTTGGCCATCAGCCAGTCGACTGCGGAGTCGACCCACTGGCCGAGAGGGAGCCTAGGCACCTGCGGACACCTTCTTCACGTTCTCCGTGTCCGCCACCGAATGCTTCTCGGCCGGTACGGATGCGGCGTCCGCCGGCTCCATCGGCTCGCCGAGCACGGCGAGCAGCCGGGAGCGCGGCACGACGCCGATCAGCTTGCCCTTGGCGTCGGTCACGGCGACCGGCACGGCGCTCGTCGAGCACGGCGTGAACAGCTCGATGATCGGGGTGTCGGCGGCGACGGTGGCGGGTGCGGCGGCGAGCACGTCCTGCGGGGTGCGCAGTTCCTTGCCCGCGTCGTCCTTCGTGCCGATGGCGGTGTGCGGCTCGGCCATGATGGCGCCCGCGGTGAGCACGCGGGAGCGGTCGACGTCCTGGGTGAAGGAGGCGACGTACTCGTTGGCGGGCGTCACGAGGATGTCCTCGGCGGTGCCGAGCTGGACGATACGGCCGTCCCGCATCACGGCGATGTTGTCGCCGAGGCGCATGGCCTCGTTGAGGTCGTGGGTGATGAAGACGATGGTCTTCTTCAGGGTCTTCTGCAGTGCGAGCAGCTGGTCCTGCATGTCGCGGCGGATCAGCGGGTCGAGCGCGCTGAACGACTCGTCCATGAGGAGCAGGTCGGCGTCGGTCGCCAGCGCACGGGCCAGGCCCACCCGCTGCTGCATGCCGCCGGACAGCTCGTCGGGCCAGGACTTCTCCCAGCCCTTCAGGCCTGCCATCTCCAGCGCCTCGTGTGCCCGCTTCTCGCGCTCGGCGCGCGGGACGCCCTGCACCTCCAGGCCGTAGGCGGCGTTCTCCAGCACGCTGCGGTGCGGGAAGAGCGCGAAGTGCTGGAAGACCATGGAGATCTTCTTGGCGCGCACGTCGCGCAGGTCCTTGGGCGGCAGGGCCGTGAGGTCCTCGCCGTCGAAGAGGACGCGACCCGCGGTCGGGTCGAGCAGCCCGTTGAGCATGCGCAGCAACGTGGACTTGCCCGAGCCGGAGAGGCCCATCACGACGAATATCTGGCCGGGCTCGACGCTGAACGAGGCGTCGATCACCGCGGCGGTCGTACCTTCGGCGCGCAGCTCCTCGCGGTCGGTGCCGCTTTCGAGCCTCCGAACCGCCTCGCTGGGTCGTCTGCCGAAGACCTTGTACAGGTTCTCGGCTTGCAGCCTGGACACATACACCTCACGTGTTGAACCAAAGACGACCGGCCGCCCCCGAGGACAGGTCGTGGAGCGGCGCGGATTCGGCCCGCTCACCCGCCAGAAGATGCAACTTCAAATCAAGAGGTTGAACTTCGGACGAGGTTCGCTCCGATGGCGCCCCTTCCCGGGGTGACACGAGCCAAACGGAAAGTGATCCAGTTCACTTATGCCTCTCTCACGTCCCGGCTCAGGCGAGGAACGCGCTGGTGGCGGGCGATACAGGAGCCCGCGCCACGGTCCCGGTACGCCGTGCCGGGCCGGTGTCGGTGGGGTGCGGCATCATCAGGGACGTGACCCGACGACTGATGCTCCTCGACACCGCTTCCCTCTACTACCGGGCCTACTTCGGGGTCCCCGACTCGGTCCGCGCCCCCGACGGAACCCCCGTCAACGCGGTGCGCGGCCTGCTCGACTTCATCGCCCGCCTGGTCCACGACCACCGCCCCGACGACCTGGTGGCCTGCTGGGACAACGACTGGCGGCCCCAGTGGCGGGTCGACCTCATCCCCTCGTACAAGGCGCACCGCGTCGCCGAGGTGGTCGAGGGCGCACCCGACGCCGAGGAGACGCCCGACACCCTCGCGCCGCAGGTACCGGTGATCGAGGAGGTCCTCGCCGCGCTCGGCATCGCCCGGGTGGGCGCCGACGGTTTCGAGGCCGACGACGTGATCGGCACCCTGACCGGGCGCGCGAAGGGCCCGGTCGACGTCGTGACCGGCGACCGCGACCTGTTCCAGCTCGTCGACGACGCCCGCGGGCGCCGCATCCTGTACCCGCTCAAGGGCGTCGGCACCCTCCAGGTCACCGACGAGGCCTGGCTGCGCGAGCGGTACGGGGTGGACGGCCCGGGTTACGTCGACCTGGCCCTGCTGCGCGGCGACCCGAGCGACGGCCTGCCGGGCGTGCCGGGGATCGGCGAGAAGACCGCCGCCAAGCTGCTCGACGCGTACGGCGACCTGGCCGGGATCATGGCGGCCGTCGACGACCCGGCCGCGAAGCTGACCCCTGCCCAGCGCAAGAAGTTCAACGAGGCACGGCCGTACATCGCGGTGGCCCCGAAGGTCGTACGGGTCGCGGCGGACGTGCCGCTGCCACCGTTCGACCCCGCACTGCCGTCCGAGCCGCGCGACCCCGAGGCGCTGAAGGTCCTGGCCGACCGGTGGGGCTTGGGAGGTTCTTTGCAGCGGCTGCTCTCGGTGCTCCACGGATGAGCTGTTAGCTTAGGTAAGCCTAAGTAGTCATTCAGCGTTTTGGGGAGAGCACCGTGGCAGAACGACCGGCCCGCAAGGCACCGCGAGCCCACGAGGCGACGGTGGTGCGCACCGAGCGGATCACCCCGCACATGGTGCGCGTCGTCCTCGGCGGCGAGGCCCTCGCGAGCCTCGGCGCCGACGAGTTCACCGATCACTACGTCAAGGTGCTGTTCAACGTGCCGGGAGTGACCTACCCGGAGCCCTTCGACATGGCCCGCATCCGCGAGGAGTTCCCCGCGGAACAGTGGCCGGTCAACCGGACGTACACGATCCGCAGTTGGGACCCCGAGGCGGCCGAGCTGGCGATCGACTTCGTGGTGCACGGCGACGAGGGCCTGGCGGGGCCGTGGGCCGCCCGCGTCCAGGCGGGTGAGACGGTCCGCTTCCTGGGCCCCGGCGGCGGGTACGCCCCTGACCCGGCGGCGGACTGGCATCTGCTGGTCGGCGACGAGAGCGCACTGCCCGCGATCGCGGCGGCGCTGGAGCGGATGCCGGCGGGCGCGGTGGTGCGCGCCTTCGTGGAGGTCGCGGACGCGGCCGAGGAGCAGAAGATCACGACGCCGGACGGCGTCGAGGTGACCTGGCTGCACCGCGGCTCGGCGCCGGTCGGCGAGCAACTGGTCACGGCGGTACGGGAGCTGGACTTCCCCGCGGGCGACGTGCACGCGTTCGTGCACGGCGAGGCGGGCTTCGTGAAGGACCTGCGCCGGCACCTGCGGATGGAACGCGATATCCCCCGCGACCGCCTCTCGATCTCCGGCTACTGGCGCCTGGGCCAGGACGACGACGCGTGGCGCGCCGTCAAGCGCGAATGGAACGAGCAGGTGGAACGCGAACAGGAGTCCATTCCCTCCTGACCGCTTGACCATCTGGCCCCTCCCCTCCTGACCCCTTGACCACTTGACCCCTTCCCTCCTGACCCCGGCGCCCTCCCCTAGGGGAGGGCGCCGGCATCTCACCCACTCGTCCCGCGCCCTGAGGGTGGAACGGGTGGGCTTGTGCGGGTCCGTTGTGGCTGGTCGCGCAGTTCCCCGCGCCCCTAAATGCCTGCCCTCGCGCCCCCAGCCCTCTCCTGACTCCCCGCCTCCTTGGTCGCGAGGCGCCACCCGCCCCCGTCCCCGTCCCCCAGCCTCCTTGGGCAGCGGGGCCGCCCCCCGGGGGCGGGACGGGTGGGCAAGGGGGCGGCCCCTCGCGCGGAGCGCCCCGTCACTCCGGCGCCCCGTCACTCCAGCTCGCCTTGCCCGGCCGCCACCCGTCGCCCCGTCGCTCCCCTCGATGCGCTTGCGCCGATTCGTCCGCCATTCGCCCTAGGCTCACCGAACAGCCCGCCGCCAAAGCAACCGCTCCACCAATCCGCCCCCACGACGCCTCCGAATACCCGGTGGGACACCTTTGCCCGCCCACCGCCAGAGAAGGAACGCCGCGTGAAAGAAGCCGTCCACATCAGCGGGGCGCCCACCCCGGGGCCCGACCTGCAGGAGCTCATCGGCCGGGTGGCCAGGGGCGACCAGGACGCGTTCGGCCGGGTGTACGACCTGGTCAGCGGCCCCGTGCTGGGTCTGATCCGCAGCGTGCTGCGCGACCCCGCCCAGTCCGAGGAGGTCGCCCAGGAGGTCCTGGTCGAGGTGTGGCGTACCGCCGCCCGCTTCCAGCCGGCCCGCGGCAGCGGCATGACCTGGGTCCTCACCCTGGCGCACCGCAGGGCCGTCGACCGGGTGCGCTCGGCACAGGCGTCGTCCGACCGTGAGCAACGGGCCGCGCTGCTGGACCGCACGCCCGCGTTCGACGAGGTCACCGAACAGGTCGAGGCACGGCTCGAACGCGAGCAGGTCCGCCGCTGTCTGCGCACCCTCACCGAACTGCAGCGCCAGTCGGTGACCCTCGCCTACTACCGCGGTCTCGCCTACCGCGAGGTCGCCGAACTCCTCTCCGTACCTCTGGGCACGGTCAAGACCCGTATGCGCGACGGACTGATCCGGTTGCGCGACTGCCTGGGGGTGGGCGCATGAGCACGGCCGAACTGCACACGCTGACCGGGGCGTACACGCTGCACGCGCTCCCCGACGACGAGCGGATCGCCTTCGAGAGGCACCTTGCCGACTGCCCTTCCTGTGCCCAGGAGGTCAGTGAACTCGCCTCCACCGCGGCCCGGTTGGGCCGCGCCATGACCGAGACCCCGCCGGACCGGATGAAGGCGGACGTACTGCGGCGGATCACCACCGAGCGCCAGGAAGGACCCCCCTTGACGCTACGTCAGGGAAGAGTGCGGGGCAGGTACGGGCGGGCCGCGACGCGCTTCACCCTCGCGGCGTGCGTGGCGGCGGCCGCCGCGTTCGGCGGGATCGCGGTGTGGCAGCACCAGGAGGCGAAGGACTCGCAGCAGCAGGCACAGGCCTCGCAGCGGCAGGCACAGGCCCTGGCCGCGGTCCTCGCCGCGCCGGACGCGAAGGCCACCACCGGCAAGGTCGCGGACGGGGCGTCGGCGACGGTGATCGTCTCGCGCAGCCGCAACCAGGCGGCGTTCGTGGCGTCCGGAATGCCCGAGCCTCCGTCGGGCAAGGTGTACCAGCTGTGGTTCAACGACGGCGGCACGATGCGCGCTGCCGGCCTGATGGACCCGGGCGCGCAGACCGCGGCAGTCCTCATGAGCGGCCCCGTGGGCAAGGCATCCGGCATGGGCGTCACCGTGGAACCGGCCGGCGGGTCGGCCGCCCCGACCTCGAACCCCGTGGCACTGATGGAGTTCTCCGCATGACCCGCACGCCCCCTTCGGCCGGCACGACCGGCAACGGCCCGCACCGGATCGCCGTCGCGCTCTTCACCTCCGACCTGCGCGTCCACGACCAGCCCGTGCTGCGGGCCGCCCTGCACGGGGCCGACGAGGTGGTGCCGATGTTCGTGCTGGACGACGGGGTGCGGCGCACCGGCTTCACCACGCCGAACCGGCGCGCGTTCCTCGCCGACTGCCTGGCGGACCTCGACGCGGGACTGCGTGAGCGGGGCGGCCGACTGGTCATCCGTACCGGAGAGGCCGTCGAGGAGGTGGTCCGGCTGGTGGCCGAGACGGGTGCGGGCCAGGTGCACGTGGCGGGCGGAGCCAGCGGGTACGCGTTGCACCGCGAGGAGTCGCTGCGTACCGCTCTCGCCGCACACGACTGCCGGCTGAGCGTGCACGATTCCGTCATCACCGTGCTGCCTCCCGGTGCCGAGACGCCGGCCGGCTCGGGCAGTGACCACTTCGCGGTCTTCACCCCCTATCACCGCAGGTGGGAAGCAGCGAAGCTGCGTGCCGTGCTGGGCGCGCCGAGGGCGGTACGGGTGCCGGAGGGGGTGACCGGTGATCCGGTGCCGTCGCGGGCCGACGTGCCGGGCACGTCACCGGGCCTGCTCGGCGGCGGCGAGCGTGAGGCCCGCAAGCGCCTGTCGCGCTGGCTGTCGAGCGGCATCGGGGCCTACGAGGACCGGCACGACGACATGCCGGGTGACGCCACGTCCAAGCTGTCCCCGTTCTTCCACTTCGGCGCGCTGTCGCCGACGGAGGCGGTGCACCGGGCCCGGCAGAAGGGGGGCGCGGGCGCGGAGGCGTTCGTGCGCCAACTGGCCTGGCGGGACTTCCACCACCAGGTCCTCGCTGCGCGCCCGACCGCCTCCTGGTCCAACTACCGTGACCGGCACGACCGTTGGCGGGCCGACACCAAGGAGATCGAGGCCTGGAAGGCGGGACTCACCGGCTACCCGGTGGTCGACGCGGCCATGCGGCAGCTCGCGCACGAGGGCTGGATGCACAACCGGGGCCGGCTGCTGGTCGCCAGTTTCCTCACCAAGACCCTCTATGTGGACTGGCGCGTCGGCGCCCGCCACTTCCTCTCCCTCCTCGTCGACGGCGACCTGGCGAACAACCAGCTGAACTGGCAGTGGGCGGCCGGTACGGGCACCGACACCCGCCCCAACCGCATCCTCAACCCGCTCGCGCAGGCCAAGCGCTTCGACCCGCACGGGGACTACGTGCGCCGCTGGGTCCCGGAACTCGCCGGCCTGCGGGGCTCCGCGGTCCACCAGCCCTGGCGCCTGGAGGGCCAGGACCGGGCCCGCCTCGACTACCCGGATCCGATCGTGGACCTGGCGGAGGCCAGGACCCGGTTCGAGGACGCCCGGAACACCTGAGTCCCTCCTCTCCCCTGTTGAAAACGTCAGCCCGGCGGGCCGGCCGTTACTCGAAGGAATGAATCGGGCTCCCGGACCAATCCGGTCCCACCCGCTGCAGCGAATCACTGGTGTGAGCGGAAAACAGCGCACCTTCGCAAGCGCGGCCGGCGTCCCGGCCGCCGGCCACCCGGCCCCCTGTACCGGGCGGCCGGCAGCAGCGTCGGTACGCCCGGAGGCGGTACGCCCGGGGACGGCAGGGCAGGCATCGGGCCGCACGGTCAGGGACCGCGCCAGGACCGGCCGAGCCGTCCCGTACCCGCTCACCTCGGAACTGGGCCCGAGCCCGACTCCCGCGGCTGGGGAGACGGCCGAGGTGCCCGGGGCCGGGCCGGACGCCGATACGGGGAACGTGGGCTCCCCGTCCGGCCCGGCCGGGCCCCAGCCAGGCCGGGAGCCCGTCGGAGGAGGCATTCCCGGCCGCCCGGACGGGTGGGGGCAGGGCACTGCGGGCCGCCCCCACCCGTCCGGGAACCACCACCACCCCGCGAACGACGCGTCCGCCGCCGCGAGGGCCGCGCATTCGCTTGACGCGTCGGCTGCCGCGGGGGCCCCGCAATCGCCTGGCGCATCCGCGGCCGCGAGGGCCCCGCATTCGCCCGGCGCATCCGCTGCCGCCAAGGCCACGAATCCCCCGGCGCAACCGCTGCCACGAAGGCCACGAATCCCCCTGGCGCATCCGACGCCGCCAACGCCGCGGATTCCCCATGCGCCGGAGCCCACCCGGCCCCCTCACTTTCATTTCCCGTCGGGAGCTCGGCAAAAGCCGCCGATCTCCGCACATCGAACACCCGCACACCTCACAAGGAGCACGTCATGAGCACCACCCGTACCTCCAGCCTCGCCCGTCGCGCCGCCCTTGCCGTGTCCGCCGTCGCGATCCTCCCCCTCACGCTGACCGCCTGCGGTGACGGTGACAAGAAGGACGCCGCCGCCGGACCCTCCGCCTCCGAGCCCGCCGCTCCGGCCGCGTCCTCTACACCCTCCGACATGACCCCGATGAACGGCCCGTTCGGTCCGGGCTGCGCCGGCGTCCCCAAGGAGGGCAAGGGCAGCTTCGACGGCATGGCCAAGGA
>NZ_JBIVVC010000010.1:0-289959 GCF_044757485.1 Streptomyces sp. NPDC091272 | reverse complement strand
CGTCGGTGAGTTCATGTCGTCGCACCATACGAAGCCACTTCCCACCCGACCGAAAGATCCACCCAGCCCACCAAGAGCCATCAGAAACGACCTAGTTCCGTCCCGCCCGGGAGGCTCTCGCCGATGTGACACGGCGAGGCCTCCCGGTGCCGGTGGACGGTTCCGGTGCCGGCGGACGGTTCAGTACGCGTGGCCGTTCGCCCGCCAGCTGTTCAGACGGGTCCGCCAGTCGCGTGCGGCGGGCATCCGCTCGACGACGGTCCTGGCGGCCCACTGCCGCGACGCCACCTGCGTGGTGCGCAGTCGCAGCAGCGGCCGGAGCTCCGGGCGCGCCAGCAGCAGTCTGCTGTTGGTCACCGACCGGGGACGCCAGTGCTCCTTGTACGTCTCCGAGCCCCGCAGCAGGCTGAGCACGCTGCCCCCGGAGTCCGCCGCCAGGTGCGCGTCGTGGCGCAGCAGCATGGCCACCACGTCGACCTTCTTCTCCCTGAGCACCGGGTCGGCGCCGTAGAGGTACCCGCCGACCAGACTGCCGGAGTGCACGGTCATCTTCGCCGCGACGACCTCCCCGCCCATGCGGAACTCGGTGACCGCCGCGTCCCCGTCCCGCACCATGCGCCGGGCCGCCCGCTCCAGGTGGGCGGCGAACCTCGGCCGCAGATGTTCGACGTTGACCCCCCTGCCCTGCCACTGGAGTTCGTGCAGCCGCAGCAGGTGGCCGACCGCGCCGGGCACCTCGTGCTCGGCGACCGCACGGCCCTCGATTCCCATGGCGTCGATCTTGCGGAGCTTGGCGCGGACGCGCTGCGCCCGGCTGCCCGACATCCGTTTGGTGAGCTCGTCGATCGGCGTGGCGGGCAGCTCAAGACAGGTGGAGTCCTGGAGGCGGTCACGGGCGCCGGACCAGCTCTCGTACAGCTCCTCCGCCACCGCTCCGGGACGTACCTCTCGCAGGTCGATCACCGCGTGCGGGGCGGCGCGGCCCAGGCCGTGCCGCAGGGCGCGCAGGGTCTCCTGCGCCCCGTCGTCGTCGACCAGCACGTCGAAGTAGTCGGAGATGCCGAGGCCGACCGGGACGAGCAGGGGCATCGGCCGGTGGACGAGCATCAGCGGTGCCGCGCCGACCAGCCGGTCCCCGCGGCGGACGAGTACCGTACGGAGCCGGCCTCCGGCGGCGTACGAGAGCCACCAGGAGTGCAGCCAGGCGTGGCTCTGGAAGGGCGTGGCCGCGGCGCAGCGGCGGTGCAGGGCGTCCCACCCGGTGCGCAGTTGCGCGAAGTCGTCCGGGTCGCGGCAGAGGGAGACGCGCAGGGTGTCGCGGTTCATGTCGCTCACACCCGCTCCCGGTCGGCGCCGAGTCGGCCGGGGGAGTGCGCCGGAGCCGGTACGGAGGTGCCGGGCGCCCAGCGGCGCCGGGGCCGCACGAGCAGGACGAGCCCTCCGACGAGCCCGCCGGCACAGACGCCCACCGCCGCGGTGAGGGGCACGGACTGGGTTGCGGAGGCGAGGGGTGCGACCGCCCGGGAGAAGTTGACGAGTTTGACCCCGGTGCTCTTCGACATGCCGTTGCTGCTCGTGAGGAGGGCGTCCGCCACGGCGTTGGCGATGTCGGCGGCCCGCGCCGGGCGGTCGGACGTGCCGGTGATCGCGATCATCGGCGAGTCCGGAGAGGTCTCGGTCTGCACCATGGCGCGCAGCGACGTCGCGGGGACACCGGCTGTCGCGCTCGCGTAGGCGAGGGTGGAGTCGCTGGTGGTGATCCGCCCGTACGCCTGCGCGTAGCCGAGCGCGGAGTCGGGAGTGGCCCCCGCGACGGGCGAGGCGATGAGATAGCCGGTGGACCGGTACTCCGGCTCCTGCAGCATCCCGTAGGTGCCCGCGAACAGGGCGCCGAGGAGTGCGCACGCGGGTACGGGCCACCAGGCGGGCAGGGGCAACGGCACGGACCACGGCACGAGTCGGCGCATCCTTCCGGGCGCGGTGTGCTGCTGCTCGGGCGTCTCGGTCATGGGCGGTCTCTCCCGGTTGAGGTCGAAGGGGCAAGGGCGTGCGCGTAGACGTCCATGAGCCGGGCGCCGCTCTGCGCGATGTCGTAGTGGTGCACGGCCTGCGGCGGAACCAGCCGGGGCGCCCCGGTCTCTCTCGTGGCGCGCAGGGCGGCGGTCAGTTCGGCGACGTCGCCGCTGATGCGCCGGGCGCCGGGCGCGTGACCGGCGGGCAGATCCTCGATCGCGGGACAGTCGCTGTGCAGGACCGGCAGCCCGGCGGCCAGCGCCTCCACGGCGGCCAATCCGAAGGCCTCCTCGCGGGAGGTGGAGACGAAGACGTCCATGGCGCCGAGCAGGGCGGGCACGCCGGGCGCCGCGGCGGTGCCCGCGCAGTCGCGCTCGCCGAGCAGATGAACGCGGTCCGCGGCCTCCAGCCGTGCTGCCAGGGACCGCAGGGACTCCCGCTCGGGGCCGTCACCTGCCAGCAGGAGCTGTGCGCCGGGCAGCGCGGCCACCGCACGCACCAGCACGTCGAAGCGCTTTCCCGGTACCAGCCGGCCCACCCCACCGACCACGAAGGCGTCCTGCGGCACTCCGAGAGCCGCACGGGTGGACGCGCGGCTCCCGGCGTCGTGGCGGAAGAGGGCGGCGTCGATCCCGTTGGGCACGACATGGATGCGCGAGGCGGGAACGCCCCATTCGCGCAGGCGTGCGGCGACGGTGCCGGAGACCGCGACGGTCGCGGAACCCAGCCGTTCGGTGGCCAGGTACAGCGCGCGGGTGCCGCGGCCGAGCGGACGTCCCTCGATCTCCGCCCGGCCCAGGGAGTGTTCGGTGGCGACGCAGGTCCGCACGCCCGCCAGCCGCGCCGCGATCCGGCCGTACACGCAGGCGCGGTAGAGGTGCGTGTGGACCAGGTCGTACCTGCCCCGGCGGATCAGCCGGACCAGCCGCGGGAGCGCCGTCAGGTCACGGTTGCCGTGCATCCCCAGATGGGTGACGTGCACCCCGTCCGCGCGCAGCCCGTCGGCGACCGGTCCGGGGTTGGTCAGGGTCACCACGTCGCAGTGCGCCGGGAGATGCCGCAGCACCAGCCGCAACTGCTGTTCGGCGCCGCCCACGCCGAGGCCGGTGATCACGTGCAGTGCCCTCATCGCCCGCCGCCGACCCGTGCGGACCGCGGCACGCCCACGGGCTCGGGCTCGGGTGGCGTCAGGCGCCCGCGGCGAGGGCGCAGCCTCTTCGCCCAGAGGTGTGCGGCGCGGTCGGCCTGGCTGATGTGCGTACGGGGCAGGGCGTAGGCACCGGTCAGCGAACCCGGGTCGATGGCGCAGCCGTACGAGTAACCCGCGTCGCGCACCGCGGTGGCGACCCGCTGGTCGATGGCGCCGTACGGGTAGCAGAAGCCGCTCGGGGCCTCGCCCGTGACGCGCTCGATCAGCCTTCGGCTGCGCCGTGTCTCCAGCCGCAGTTCGTCGTCGCTCACTTGGGTCAGGTCGCGGTGGACGAGTCCGTGCGAACCGATCTCCATCCCCGCCTCGGCGATCTGGCGCACGGCGCTCTCGGTCAGCAGCGGTCTTCGCGGGCCGAGCGGGTCCCACTCGTTGGAGCCACCGGGCCTGCCGGGCAGGACGAAGACGGTCGCGGTGCACGCGTGCCGCCGCAGGGTGGGCAGTGCCTCGTGCAGGAAGTCCGCGTAGCCGTCGTCGAAGGTCAGGCCGACCAGGCCGCGCGCGTGACCTGCGGCGTGCGCGCGCAGCAGGGCGGCGACACCGACACCGGTCAGCCCACGGCGGCGCAGCCAGCTCAGTTGGTGGTCGAGGCGGTCGGCGGCGACGGTGATGCCGTACGGGTCGTCCCGGGGATCGGCCACCGAGTGGTACATCAGGATCCACGGAGGTGCGGCCGTCGGGGAGGGGGAGTGGGAGTGGGGACGGGGGTGAGGGGTGGTCCGGTGGACGCCCCGGGCCGGGTCAGCGGTCATGGCAGAACCTCTGTCGGGTGAGAGCCAGCAGGTGGACGACTTCGGGGGCTTTGACCGCCAGCCCCGTGAGGACGAAAGTGACGGGGGCCAGGAGGCAGCCGGCGGCCAGGCTCAGCAGCGGGTCGGCCACCAGCGGGCCGACCAGCCACCCAGCGGCGGCGGCTGCCGCCGCCGCGACCGTCAGCCGGCCGAGCGCGACGCTGACCGCGCGTACGTCGATCGGGAGCACGCGCGAGCCGATACCGGCGAGCAGCAGCAGGGCGGTGGTGCTGATTCCCACGGCGTTGGCCGCGGCGATTCCGTAGACGCCCCAGGGGCTCACGGTGAGCGCGCCCGCCGCGGTGGTCACCACGAGCCCGGCGCCCATGGCGGCGGCCGGGTACCAGGTGGGGCGGCCGGCGGAGAAGAACGGCCGGCCGAGGGCGCCCACCAGGCAGTGGCCGAGCAGGCCCAGCGAGTACACCCGCATGGCAGTGGCGGTGGCCACGGTGTCCTGGGCGCCGAACGCGCCGCGCTGGAAGAGCACCTCGATCATCTGCGGGGCGTAGCCGAGTACCACGGCGGTGCCGAGCAGCACGATGGTCCCGGCCATGCCCAGATCGCGTTCGACCCGGCGGCGCGCGCGTTCCAGGTCGCCGCGCGCCATGGCCTGCGCGACCGCGGGGAAGGTCACCGTGCAGATCATCAGCGACAGCACCATCGGCATCTGCGCGACCTTCTGCGCGTAGTTCAGGTGGGAGATCGCCCCGGCGGGCAGCCCGGACGCGTAGAAACGCTCGACCAGGACCTGCGACTGCCGGCTGAGGGTGAAGAGGATGACGGGCATCAGGAGGGCGATGCCCAGGTGCCGGACGGTCGCGGCCCGCGGCCGGCCGGCCGGTCGCGGGATGCTCCTGCGGAGGCGCGCGGTGGCCGACGGCCGCGGGGTGCTCCGGCGGGGGCGCGCGGTGCCTGACGGTCGCGGGATGCTCCGGCGGGGGCGCACCACGCCCGACGACCGAAGGGTGCTCCGGCGGGGGCGCACCGTGCCCGACGGTCGCGGGGTGCTCCGGCGGGGGCGTACCGGGAACACCAGCCGGGCGAACCCCGGCAGTTGGACCAGGATCATCAGCAGACTGCCCAGGGCCACCCCGGCGGCGGCGGCGCGAACCCCCCACACCGCGTGCAGGGCGAGCATCGTGGCGATGATGCCGACGTTGTAGGCGACGTAGACCCCGGCCGGCGCCAGGAACCTGCCGTGTGCGCGCAGCCCCGCACTGCAGTAGCCGGTGAGGGCGAAGGTGAGGACGGTGATCGCGGTGAGGCGGGTGCAGTCGACGGCGAGCCGGGGGTCCTCGAACCCGGGGGCGAGGATCCGGACGACCCAGGGCGCCCCGACCATCAGCAGCGCGGCGACACAGGCCAGCAGTCCGAAGAGACGCGGGAAGGTCGCGGTGACCAGCGCGCGGACCGGGTCCTGCCCGGGACCGTCGTCGTCGGCGGCCCCGGCGGCACGGCGTGTGAGGGCGTGGCTGAAGGCCGGGATCAGCAGCAGCGCCATCGCGTCCTCGATGAGCAGCGTCGAGGCCATCTCGGGCACGGTCCACGCGATCAGGAAGGCGTCGCTCTCGACGCCCGCGCCGAAGAGGTGCGCGATGGTCTGGTCACGTACCAGGCCCAACAGGGAACCGGCCGCGGTCAGCACGGCGGTGGCCCAGGCGGCGCGGACGAGCAGCCTGCCGAGCCGGGGCGGTTCGGCCTTGGCGGGGAGGACGGGCGCGGCGGCGCCGGGACGCACCTCGTCGGGCGGGTTCGTACCGGCCCTGGTGTCGCTCACCTGTCTTCCCGCGCTTCCGCCGGAGCCGGTACGTGGACGACCCGGGCGGGCGACGACGGCGGGGCGGTGTCCGGTGCTTGGGCGGCCGACGGCTGTGCGGTGGTGTCCGGTGCTTGGTCGGCTGGTGGCGGCGCGGCGGTGTCCGCCCCCGGATTGGCCGACGGTGATGCGGCGGTGTCCGGGGCCGGGCCTGCTGACGGCCGTTCGGCGGTGTCCGGTGCTTGGCCGGCTGGCGGTGGCGCGGCGGTGTCCGGGGCCGGGCCTGCTGACGGCCGTTCGGCGGTGTCCGGTGCTTGGCCGGCTGACGGTGGCGCGGTGGTGTCCGCCTCCGGACCGGCCGACGGCCGTGCGGCGGTGTTCGCCCCCGGGCCGGACGCCCGCCGGTCCCGGCCGCCTGGCGGCCACACCGCCGGGTCCGGCGTCCGGACGCCGGCCGACAGCCGCGTCACGGCTTCCCTCGCCTGGCCGGCCGGTGCTGACAGCGCCCACCAGGCGGCCAGTCCGAAGACGATCCCGGTGAGGACCGTCGAGGGACCGCCGATGTCGGCGTACAGGAAGTCGACGATCTGCCAGATCGTCAGCCCCACGGCGACCAGTCCGCAGTCGGCGGCCACCACGGCCCGCCCCCGGCCGGGCAGCAGTCGTCGCACGCCGCCCACCAGCACCGCCGCCCAGCTGCCGACGAAGGCGGTGACGCCGATCAGCCCCTGCTCGCTGAGCACGAGCAGATACATGTTGTGCGGCGAGAGCAGCGGCTGCTTCTCGAAGGCGCGGCCCGCGCCGGCCGTGTCGCTGCCCGAGGAAAGCCCGATCGACGCGTGGCCGTCGCGGTTCGCGGGAAAACCCTTGAGGCCGACGCCGGTGGCAGGCTGCTCCCGCCACATGCTGGTCGCGGCGGCCCACATGGTGTACCGGTCGTTGACGGAGCGGTCGGGGGCGTCGGTCACCTGCGTGATGCTGGTGAGGCGCTGCGAGATCATCTCGGAGCCGACGCCGAAGCCCGCGACCAGCACCACCGATGCGGGCACCAGGACCGCCAGGGTGCGCATCGCCAGACGCCGGCCGGCCAGCAGCAGTACCGCGATCGCCGCGAGCACCGTGGCGATCCACGCCCCGCGGCTGAAGGACAGCGCCAGCGGTACGACGAGCCCGGCTGCCGCGGCCGTCGCCGCCGGCCGCAGCCAGGGCGGCGCGTCGGCGGGGGTGCGCAGGGCGAGCGCCGCGGCTGCGAGCAGCCCGTAGGCGACCACGGTGGCCATGCCCATCACGTCGGCGGGCCCGAAGGTCCCGACCGCGCGGATGTCCTCGCCCATGTACGACGCGCCGGTGCCGGTCGCGTACTGGTGGACACCGATGACGCCTTGGACGAGCGCGAGCACCGCGAGGCATCCTGTGACGATCCTGAAGCCCTGCGCGTCGCGGACCAGGAGGACCACGGCCAGCGGCACCAGGACGAACACCTGGAGGTAGCGCACGAAGCCGGTGAGGCTGAGCGGGAGGTCGGCCGAGCTGACCGTGGCGATCGCCAGCCCCACCACGGGACCGCCGAGGACGACGACCGCCGCCGTGGTCAACGGCCGCTGCCGGAGGCGCAGCACACGGACCAGCGCGCAGAGCACCATGACACCCGACGCCAGGTCGGCCGGGGTGACGTGCGCGGCAGCCCCCGACTCCTCGCCCTGGACGGGGGCGGCCAGCAGCAGCACGGTGGCGAGGACAGGCAGCAGCGGCCACCGGCGCGCCACCGCCCGTAACGCGCCGACGGCACGAGGGGGCACGGTGAACGGGGGCGCGGTGGCGGCGGCCCGGGTGACGTTCATGCTCAACTGCCTCCGAGCCGGAACAGGGAGGCGGTGGTGCGCACGAGGATGCACAGGTCCTGCCAGAGCGTCCAGGTCTCGATGTAGTGGTTGTCGAAGCGGGCCCGGTCCTCGATGGAGGTGTTGCCGCGCAGCCCGTTCACCTGGGCGAGGCCGGTGATGCCGACCGGTACCCGATGGCGTGCCCGGTAGCCGGGGTAGGTCTGGCCGAACTTGGTGACGAAGAAGGGCCGTTCGGGACGCGGGCCGACCATGCTCATGTCGCCGCGCAGTACGTTCCACAGCTGTGGCAGCTCGTCGAGCGAGGTGCGCCGCAGCAGGCTGCCGACCGGGCTCATCCGGCGGTCGAGGGCCACGCTCCAGCGAGTGGCCGACTCGTGCTCGTCCGCGGGCCGCAGGGAACGGAACTTCAGCAGGACGAAGGGGCGTCCGTGCAGCCCGATGCGCTCCTGACGGAACAGGACACCGGGGCCGTCGGAGAGCCGGACGGCGAGCGCGCAGGCACCGATCACGGGCGCGGCCAGCACCAGCGCGACGCCGGCCAGGACGATGTCCATCGCCCGCTTGACCGTCCGCGCCACCGGGGTGCCGGGCACGCCGAGAGGCCGTACGGCGAAGCCCCACAGGTGGTCGGAGCCCGTGGTCGTACCCGGCCCGGGGGATGCCGGGGCCGGGCCGTCGACGACCCAGAGCCTGCAGCCGTGTCCGTCGAGCAGCTCGACCAGCGCCTCGGTCTCCAGGTCGGGGGCGTACGGCCGGGTGAAGACGGCGTGCCGCACGTCTGCCTGTACGACGGCCCGGCCGACCTCCTCCGTGGTGGTGAGGACGGGCAGCGGCGCGGTGTCCGACGGCGGGTCGTCGGTCGCGGCGTCGGTCTGGCCCACCGGCCGTATGCCGTACTCGGGGCGCCCGTACAGGGCCACGGTGATGCGCTCGGCGAGCGGGCCGCCGCCGACGATCAGCGTCGACTCGGGGTGGCGGGCCAGCCGCCGGCGGTTCAGCTGGTAGTTCCCGGCCCGCCCGCCGCAGAGCAGCAGCGCCTGCGCGGCGGCGGCGCACACCGTCGTCGTCCATTCGGCCGCGTACCGGGAGTCGTACGCCGTGAAGGCCTCGGTGGTGGCGCACCACTGGAGCAGCGCGATGCCGAACAGCGTGGGCAGTTCCGCGAGCGCGGACGGGGAGAGCCGCGGACGGTAGAGGCCGCGGTGGGCCAGCAGCAGGAGTTGGGCGGCGACGAGCACGACGACCGCGAGCCATGGCCTGGCCACGTCGGGGGCCAGCACCAGGGCGGTGGTCAGGGCGGCCGCGTCCCCGGTGAGCAGAGCGGCGAGGTGCCCGCGCCCGTGGGAGGCCCGACGGGCCGGCGGGGCGGCCCGGCCCCGCGCGGATCGGCGCGGCGCGTGCAGCAGCGCCGAGCTGAACAGGGCCGTAGCCGGGGAGGCCTGCGGCGCGGGAGCGCTCTCTGTCGTCATGGCTGGATGTACTCCCTCGTCGAGGGTCGGGGCGGGCTCGTCGAGGGTCGGGGTGGTCCGAGGACGTCCCGGTAGAGATCGAGGACCGCCGCCGCGGTGGCCCGTACGTCGTGCGCGGTGCGGGCATGGGTCCGGGCCCGCGCTCCCAGCTCCTCCCGGAGGGCCCGGTCGGACAGCAGGGCAACGAGGGCGTCGGTCAGCGCCGCGGGCTCCCGCGGCGGTACGAGGCAGTGGGACCGCTGGCCCGGGGGCAGGCTCTCCCGGGCGCCGCTGACGTCGCTCACCACGACGGGCGTGCCGCAGGCCATTGCTTCGAGGGGAGCGAGCGCCATCCCCTCCCAGCGCGAGGGGAGTACGGCGACGTCGGCAGCGCGCAGCCACGGTCGGGTGTCCGCGACTGCCCCGGCGAACAGGACACCGGGCGGCGCCGAGCCGCGCAGCCGTTCCGCGTCCGGGCCGTCGCCCACCAGCACCAGCCGCGCACCGGGGACGCGACGGGAGATCTCCGGCCAGGCCCGCAGCAGGACGTCCTGCCCCTTCTGCCGGCACAGCCGCCCCACGCACACCACCAGGGGGGTGGCGGGAGGCAACGCGGCGAGCAGAGGTTCCTCGGAGCGGGCCTCGGCACGGGTGCGCGCGCCGACGCTCTCCCCACCCCCGTGACCGTCGCCGTCCCCATCCCCGTGGCCGTCTCCGTCTCCGTCTGCCTCTCCGGCACCGAACCGATCGAGGTCGATGCCGTTGCGGATCACCGCCCAGCGGGAGGAGATGCCGGCCGCCTCCCCGGCGCGCCGCTCGGCCTCGCTGACGCACAAGGTCCGGGTGCTCCACCGGGCGCCGTAGCGCTCCCAGCGCCGGACCAGCTCCGCGGGGCGCCCGTCCACCGCGTCGAAGGACCACGCATGCGGCTGGAACACCGTCGGCACCCGGCCCCGCACCGCGAGCCGGCCGGCGAGCCCGGCCTTGGCGCTGTGCGCGTGCAGGACGTCGGGGGCGCTCCTGCGGATCAGCCCGGCTGCGGTCAGCACCTCGGAGGCGAGCCCGGGGCCGGGTGCGCGGCCGGCGGGCCAGCGCAGTACGTCCGCCCCGGCATCGGCCGCCTGTCCGGGGAGCGGGCCGTCCGGCGGACATGCCACGAGCGCGCGTACCCCTTTCTGCACCTGGGACCTGACGAGGTCGACGACCACCCGGGCGACTCCGCCGTCCACGGGCTGGACCAGGTGAAGAACCGTCAGCCGGCTGCTCCCTGTCCTGTGTTCCTGCATCACGGGCGGCTCCCTCTGTGCGTGGAAGTTGAACTGGCGCGGATGTGTTGCCACTGGGCTCACGCCGGCGCGCGCGAGGGAATCTGTGGCTTTCCGACGGGGTGACGCGCCCGCTCGCCGGTGGTCGCATGCGCGGGAGGGGCGGACCTGTCCGACGGGCCCGGACCGTCCCGGGTGGGGCCCGCCCACGGAGTCGGCACCGCCTCCGGTCGTAGGTCAGGCGCGGCGGTACCCGCGACTCGCGCGCGATCGCCTGGCGCAGCTCGTCGCGTGACAGGTGTGGGGGAACGAATTCTCGACGGGAGGCCGTTGTCAGAGGTGCAGGTGTCCGGAAATCTCGTTGCGCCCAACTGGCCCGGCGCTCCCGTGTTTTGCATGCTAGCCCGCGGGGGACGATATCTCGCCTATTTCACCTGCGCCTCCGCGAGGCAGTCGATCAGAATTGTATGAAGATATTCACGGCGCAGCTCGGAGGGCGCCAAGTGTCGCGCGTCGCAGCACTTGTTGACTTCCGCATGTGAGTACTCCGGGTTCGATCGGACGAAAAATATGAGTGCACCTTCTCAGGTGGCCGATTAAAACCACATCGGACGCGCACGTACAAACAGTCAAGATTCCGCGCGCCGTCATATGGCGCCTGCCGACCGCGGCCGGGTCCAAGTACCCGCGCGTCTCCGGCATGCGGTCGTTTCAATCGCACACACGCGCGGCACCCCGCCCGGAAGGGGTCAGGTGGCGCTGTGGAACGGGATGTTCTTGCTACTCTGCGTCGTCGATCGAACACCTGTGGTTACTTCGGGGAGTGCTTGTGAGGGTCGTATGTGTCGGAGGCGGGCCTGCCGGTCTGTACTTCGCGATTCTGATGAAACGACAGGACCCGGCGCACGAGGTCACGGTGTACGAACGCAATGCCGCCGGGTCAACGTACGGCTGGGGGGTGACGTACTGGGGCGGCCTGCTCGACCGGCTCCGGGTCTGCGACCCGGAGAGCGCGGAGGCCATCCTGGCCGGTTCGGTCCGCTGGAGCGGCGGGGTCGCCCATGTCGGGGGAGACACCACGGTGTGCGACGGTGACGACGGGTTCGCCATCAGCCGCCACCGCCTGCTCGACATCCTCACCGAGAGGGCCAGGGCGCTCGGTGCCCGGATCGAGTTCGAGCGTGAGTGGACGCCGGACGACCCGCTGCCCGACGCCGACCTGGTCGTCGCAGGGGACGGGGTCCGCAGTGCGCTGCGTGACCGTTTCGCCGACCACTTCCGTCCCCGGCAGGCCGGCGGCCGCAACACCTACATCTGGCTGGGCACCACCAAGCGCTTCGACGCCTTCACCTTCAGCTTCGTGGAGACGCCGCACGGCTGGATCTGGTGCTACGCCTACGGGTTCGGTGCGGACCGCAGCACCTTCATCGTGGAGTGCTCGCCCGAGACGCACCGCGGACTCGGCCTGGACACGGCGCCCGAGGCAGACGCACTGGCGCTGCTGGAGCGACTGTTCGCCCAACCACTGGGGGGCCACCCGCTGATGGGCCGCGCCGAGGCCGACGGGCGCATCCGCTGGCAGACCTTCCGCACGCTGACGAACGACCGGTGGCACCACGGGAACCTCGTCCTGGTCGGCGACGCCGCGCACACCACGCACTACTCCATCGGCGCGGGGACCACGCTGGCGATCGAGGACGCCATCGCCCTCGCCGCCGCGGTGCACTCCGAGCCCGAACGGTCCGAGGCGCTGCGCCGTTACGAACAGGAACGGAAGTCCGCGCTGCTCGCGACACAGAGCGCGGCCCGCCTCAGTGCCCAGTGGTACGAGAACCTCCCGCGCTACATCCAGCTGCCGCCCTCCCGGATGTTCGCCCTGCTGGGCCAGCGGCACTCCCCCCTGTTGCCGCACGTGCCCCCGCAGCTCTACTACCACCTCGACCGGGCGGTCGGCCGCCTGCCTGCCCTGCGTGACCTCAAACGCAGGCTGGGGCCCCGCATCGGGCAGCTCGTGCAGGCACGGACCGCGGCCGCGCGAGCCGAGGCGCGCGCCGTCCCGTACGGTGCGCCGGGGCGCGACGGCGCGCAGGAGGAGCGGCAGCGGTAGCCGTACGGGGGAGCGGCTCCTGGGCGACGGCACGCGTGTGTGCGGTCAGACATGGCGTGGCGTGCGGTCAGGTGCGCCGTGGCGACTTCGCCGCCTCGGCCGCTTCCGCCTTGGCCTGGCTCACCGCGGCGTCAGCCTGCTTCACCGCCTCGTCGGCGACCGCCGCGGCGTCGAGCGAACCCGTCGGGCCCGCCGCCGGCCCCGGAGCGGGTGCCGCGTCCGGCGTGTCGTCGCCGGTGGCCGCCGGGTCCGGCCGTACGGAGGGGGGAGGCGCCGGGGAGGGACCGCTGCCCGACCGGTCGCCGAAGGCGCCGGTGACGGTCCGGATCGCCTCGGTCAGCTCTCCCGGGATCACCCAGAAGGTGTTGTTGTCACTGCCCGCCAGGTGCGGGAGCGTCTCCAGGTACTTGTAGGCCAGGACCTTCGGGTCCGCGTTGTTGCGGTGGACGGACTGGAAGACGAGCTCCACCGCCTTCGCCTCGCCGTCCGCCCGCAGGACCATGGCCTGCTGCGTGCCCTGCGCCTCCAGGATGTCCTTCTGCTTCGTGCCCTCCGCCGTGAGGATCTTGGCCTGCCGCTCACCCTCCGCGTGCAGGATGGCCGCGCGCTTGTCCCGCTCGGCCCGCATCTGCTTCTCCATCGCCTCCTTGATGCTCTGCGGCGGATCGATGGCCTTGATCTCGACGCGGTTGACCCGGATCCCCCACTTGCCGGTGGCGTCGTCGAGGACGGCCCTCAGGCGGGCGTTGATCTCCTCGCGCGAGGTGAGCGTGCCTTCCAGGTCCAGACTGCCGATGACGTTGCGCAGGGTGGTCACCGTGAGCTGGTCGATCGCCTGGAGGTAGTCGGCGACCTCGTAGGCCGCCGCACGCGGATCGGTGATCTGGTAGTAGAGCACGGTGTCGATGTTCACCACGAGGTTGTCCTCGGTGATCACCGGCTTGGGGTCGGAGGAGTAGACCTGCTCCCGCACGTCGAGCTTGGTGTTGATGCGGTCGGCCACCGGCAGCACCAGGTTCAGTCCGGGCTGCAGGGTCCGGAGGTAGCGGCCGAACCGCTCGACGTTGTAGCGACGCGCCTGCGGGACGATCCGCACGGCGGACGCCGCGAGGAGGACGACGACGAGGGCCGCCACGAGGATGGGGATGAGCACGGGATCCACTGCGTCCTCCATTGCTACGGGCGAGCCCTACGGGAGAAGCTCGCGGGGGTGGACGACGGCCGTCGCGCCCTCGATCTCCATGACGTCCACCAGCGATCCGGCCGGAATCACGAGAGTCTCGTCCAGGGCTCGGGCGGACCAGTCCTCGCCGGCGAGCTTGATGAGCCCCCGGGTCGCGGTGACCTCCTGCACCACCTCCGCACGCCTGCCCACCAGCGCGTCGCTGCCGTCGCGGGTGAGCGGCTGGCGTGCCACGTACCGCAGCGCCACGGGACGGAGGACGACCAGCCCCGCAGCCGCCGCCACGACGAACGCGACGAGCTGGCCGAGCAGACCGACCCCGATCCCCGCCACCACGGCGGCCACCAGCGCGGCCCCGGCGAGCAGGCCGAACACCAGCGTCAGGGTGAGGAACTCCACGGCACCCAGTGCCGAGGCCGCTAGCAGCCAGACGAACCACGGCATCGCATCGCCCTTCCGGAGGGGCCCTCCACCCAATCTACTCCCGGTTCACCCTGCTGCGGCAGGTCCCGTACCGCCCACTTCGTCCTGGTCCTGTGCCCGGTGGTGGGCAGGGGCTTGACCCTTGCAGTCCCGGGCGGGGCTGCTGGTGACGGGCCCGGATCACGGGCGGGACCATGGCGCGCGCCCGACGGCTTACCGGCCCGCCACTCGTACCGCCTTGCGAAGATCGGCGGCCAGTTGGGCGGCCTCCTCCACGGAGTACACAGCGTCGGGTTTGCTGGGCGTGACCACGCCAACGGTGCTGTGGTCGGCCCAGACGCAAGTCACGGTCGGCTGCCGGTGCAGGGGCAGGGCGGGGGTCTCGCGCTCGGACTTCTGGCACTTCATCACGGCGCCGTCCAACCCGTCGGGTGCCACCGCCTGGGCCGCCCCCAGGAAGTTGCCGTTCGGCCGCTGCCTCAGCTCGGCGAACACGGCGTCGAGCGTCCTCGCGGGGTCCGCCACCTCGCCGTGGACACCGAGGAACGTGAGGCCCTCCGCCCGTGGCGCATCGTGCAGTTCGGTGGCGGCCGAGTACACGTTGACGACCGATCGGGAGTCCGCGGAGATGCCGGTGCCGGCCAGGTAATTCGCCTTGGACGCGTCAAGGGGCCGCGGCTCGTCCGCCTTCTTGGTCACGCTCTTGTACTTGCCGCCCAGCACCTCGGCCGGAGCCGTGAGCCGGTGCGGTCCGTCGTTCTTCGGACCGGAGCCCTCGTCGCTGCCCGCGGTGAGGTACCAGATACCGCCACCCGTCACGGCGAGTGCCACCACGGCGCCCACGACGAGCCAGGCCTTCTTGCCGCCACCTGCACCGGGCGCAGGCGGGGCCTGGGGGTCGAGGTGACCGGGCTGCTGAGGCGGACCGTACGCGTCCGGCGGGCCTTGTTGCGGAGGGCCGTAACCCTGCGAGGGCGCGCCCTGGGGAACCGGTGGTACCTGGCCGTAGGGGCCCGGGTACTGCGGCCCACCCTGGCCGTACAGTCCGGGCTGGTGCGGCGGGCCCTGCTCGTACGGTCCGGGCTGCTGAGGCTGTCCGCCGTACGGTCCGGGCTGGTCGTAGCTCATCGGGCTGATCTCCAGGTGCAGCTGGTGTGGTTCGGACACGGTGACGGCCGCGGGCGTCCCACGGCGCGGGAGCCGCCACGGCTCAGGACGCCACCCGCTCTCCCGTCGGCTCGGCCACCACCACCTGGAGGTGGGACGGGGCGTACTTGCGTGCCTTGGTGAGCATCTTGGCCAGGTCGAACTTGTGGCGCTGCACGGACACGTACAGCGGCGCGGGCATCGCCGGATGTGCCGGCCGGCCCCCCGCGCCGGCCGGCACCACCGCCCCCTGACGCAGCCGTACGCCGATCAGCACCTGCTCGGCACCCTCGGGATTCGCCACGACGAACTGAGTGACGTCACTCCAGGGCAGCAGCACGTCGGCGACCCGCACGCCGGCCGCGTCGAACTGGAACAGGATGCGACGTGAGTCGAACCAGGACGAGATGAACGGGATCGCCGCGACGATCACCACACCGCCCTTCATGTCGAGCGCCCAACCCAGCAGAAGGGCGAGGGCCAGCACGCCCAGGATCGAGCCCCAGAGACCGGCCAGGTCCCGGGACGAGAACGGGCGCGTCAGCTTGAAGCGCTCCCACCGGCCGCGACGCGCGGGCTGGTTGCCCGACCTCGGATTCGGCAGCGACATACGTATCCCCCTGATGTGGCCGTACGCAACGACTGCGCACTGCTCAGGGACCTTAGGGACGGGGGAGGCGGCTCGGCTTGGAAAAATTTGATGTCGCTGCCCGGTTCGGCCGTCGCCGTCGCCGTCGCCGTCTCCGTCGTCTTCGTCGCTCACAGCTCGTGGGCGCCCTCCACACGGCGCGCAGCCGCCATTCCGAGAGGGGTGACACCGGCCAGGGCGCGGAACTCCCGGTTGAGATGGGCCTGGTCGTAGAAGCCACAGGTGGCAGCCAAGTCCCCGAGGTCCGTACCCTCGCGGGACAGCAGCTCCACCGACCGGTGAAAACGCAGCACCCGGGCCGACATCTTCGGTGTCAGCCCGACCTGTTGGGTAAAACGGCGTACCAAGTGGCCGTGACTCCAGCCCACTTCGGTGGCGATGCGGGCCACGGGGATCGTTCCCGCCGAACGTGTGAGCAGTCGCCAGGCATGCGCGACCTCGGGGGAGGGGTCGGGGCCGCCGTCCAGCCGGGTCAGCAACGCGGCGTCCAGCAGATCGAACCGGCGGGCCCAGTCCGGGGTCGCCGACATCCGTTCCACCAGTTCGTCCGCCTCGGGGCCGAGCACGTCCCGCAGTTCGGTCACGGTGTTCGTCAACTCCCGCATGGGCACGCCGAAAAGCCGGTACGCGCCGAGAGGAGTCAGTTCGAGGCGAATCGCCTCCTGACCGCCCGGGTGGTCGCACACCCGGGGCCCGTCCTCCAGCCCGGCGACGAGCGAGCCGACCACGCGCACACCGGGGTCCGCCTCACTGAGCCGGAACACCTGGGCGAACGGCTCCCCGAGATTGATCACTACGACGGCCCGCCCCCTGGGGACGAGCCGCACCCGGTACGAGGTCGCCGCCGCCACCCGGTAACCGTCATAGCAGTGCACGTACGGCCGCAGCTCCTGCCGCCAGGGCCGGGTCACCCGCACCCGGTCGTTGAACCGGGTCGTCACAGCTCCCGAGCGGGCCTCGTCCCCGCCGCCAATTCCCGCCACACCCTGCCCCTTTCCGCCACGGGGGCCACCCGGTACGGTCGTCCCCCGTCACTGCGTAGGCGGGCATGATGGCACGTGTGCCTGAACTGCGAAGCAGCTGACGGACGTTGGGAATCCCACACCCGTCGAGGTGTGACGCGGCGTGTCGGCCATTGTCGACCCGGCCGCGGCCGGGTCTGTGCTACCGGCTGGGCCGCAGGAGCTGGTCGACGGGTGCGTAGTCGTCGGTGAGCCGTCGGGCGTCACCGACCCAGGAGGTGAGGGCGGCGCCGGTGGTGATCTTCCAGCCGGTCTGCCGGGCGTCCAGCGCCGCCTGGGCGGCGGGCAGGTCGACGGGCCGCTGGGAGGCGAGCACCAGCAGGTTGCCGCCTTCCGCGACGCCGCCAGGTCGCACACCGATGTCGGCCGGTTCACCGATGAGGGAGACGTGCTCGAAGGTCTCGCTGAGGGTGGCTACTTTCGCACGTGCGAAAGCCAGTTCACCGTGGTCGATGAGGTTGGCGACGTACAGCCCGTCCTCGGTGAGCACGCGCCGCACGTCGGCCATCGCTTCGGCGGTGGTGAGGGGCCACGGCACGCTGACGCCGCCGAAAGCGTCACCGACGACGACGTCACGGCTGCCGGCCTCCAGCCGCCGCAGGCCGAGCCTGCCGTCCTCGGTGCGTACCTCGATCCCGGAACCCGGCCGCAGACCGAGCCGCTCGCGGTCGACCCGTACGACTCCGCCGTCGATCTCGGAGACGACGCTGCGCGTCCCGGGCCGCGTGGCCGCGAGGTAGCGGGGGAACGTCAGCCCGCCGCCGCCCAGGTGATGGGCCGTCAGGGGTTCACCCTCGGGAAAGGCGGCATCGACCACCGACGCGAGGGCGCGCACATACGTGAACTCCAGGAACGTCGGGTCGTCGATGTCGACGTAGGAGTGCCGCACGCCGTCCAGTACGAGTGTGCGGCCGCCCTCGCGACCCGGGTCCGCGGTGACCTGTACGCAGTGGTACCTGGTCTCGGTGTCGCAGCTGCCGGGCACCACCGTGGTGGCCAGACCGCCCGCGACGACCACGAGGGCAAGCGCGGGGGCGCCGGTCCAGCCCCGCGTTCTCCACTCGACCAGCGCCGACCCGCCCAGCAGCAGCGCGCCGAGGCCGATCAGGATGCCGCTGACCGGCCACCGGGAGATGAGGACGAAGCCGGTGAGGACGGTGCCGACGATGGCACCGACGGTGCCGACCCCGGACAGGCGGCCGACCACGGTTCCGGTCTCGGCGAGCGTCGTGAGACGCAGCTTCGTCACGATCGGCGTCACCGCGGAGAGCAGTGCGCCCGGCACGAGAATGGTCAGCGACGCGATCAGCAGGAGCAACGCAGGTGCCCACTCCGCGGAGGCGCGCAGCGCGGCGGGGGTGAGCGCCACGGCCGCTCCCGACACTCCCAGTGCGGGTCCCAGGAGCCGACGTGGCTGGATGCGGTCGGCGACCAGCCCGCCCAGCCAGGAGCCGAAGGCGATGGCGGCCAGGGCGATTCCGATCACCATCGTGCTGGTCTCAAGAGTGAGTCCGAGATACGGAGCAAGCAGGCGCAGGGCGACGATCTCGACCACCAGGACCGCGGCCGATGACCCGAACACCAGCGCCGCAGCCGCACGGGGACCCAGACCGTGGGCACGAGGCGTGTCCTTGGCTCCGGGCGGGGAGGACGGTTCTGTCACGGTGGCATCCCTTGATTCGCATGCTGACGCCGAAGAATAACCGGGGGCCGGGCCCAACTGACGCCGATTGCAAAGGAGTCAGTGTCCACTGGGTCCTGACGATTCATCAATTCGCTCTTTGAGGCCGGCCGCCGGTACGCGCGCCATACAACTGCTCAGTCGATGACCGCGGTGGCCTCGACCTCCACGAGATGCTCAGGTACGTCCAGCGCCGCCACGCCGATCAGCGTGCCGGGCGCCATCGGGGTGATGCCCAGTACCGCGGAGGCGCGCGCCACTCCCTCCAGGAACAGCGGCATCTTGTCAGGGGTCCAGTCGACCACGTAGACGGTCAGCTTCGCCACGTCGTCGAAGGAGGCGCCGGCCGCGGCCAGCGCGGTACCGACGTTGAGATAGCACTGCTCGACCTGGGTGGCCAGGTCGCCTTCCCCGACCGTGTTCCCCTCGGCGTCCCAGGCGACCTGCCCGGCGAGGAACACCAGCTTCGACCCGGTCGCGATCGACACCTGCCGGTACACCGGGATCTGC
Organism: Streptomyces sp. NPDC091272; assembly: GCF_044757485.1. Lineage (NCBI taxonomy): Bacteria > Bacillati > Actinomycetota > Actinomycetes > Kitasatosporales > Streptomycetaceae > Streptomyces > Streptomyces sp. NPDC091272. Next base: position 270,914 of record NZ_JBIVVC010000010.1, on the reverse strand, counting down.
GGCAATCCGTCGGGATTCACCAGGGTGATGGCCATGTTGTCCGCCTCCTGTTCGTGCGCGTCCGTGGACTCTCGTCCTACGGGGACGCCCGTGGTCTCTTGTGGTTACCAAGGCACCATAGGAGAGTGGAGCCTGACCTGGAAGAACGCACTTTCTAGTAACTGGGGAACCTTATGGTGACCAAGCAGTTCGGGGACCTGCCCGAGGAGGCGGACCTGCCCGAGGAGGCGGACCTGCGGCGCGCGGACTCGTTGGCGCGGGAGATCTTCTCCGATGTCGCCAACAAGTGGGCGTTCCTGATCATTGAGGCCCTGGGCGAGGGCACCCTGCGTTTCGGCGAGCTGCGGAACAAGGTCGAAGGCATCAGCCACAAGATGCTCACGCAGAACCTGCGCATGCTGGAGCGCAACGGGCTGGTCGAGCGCACAGTGCATCCCACCGTGCCGCCGCGGGTCGAATACACCCTCAACGAGTCGGGCCAGGGCCTGCGGGCGACGGTCGACGGAATGTGCGGCTGGACGCACCAGCACCTCAGCCACATCGAAGCGGCCCGCCGCCGCTTCGACGCCTGACGTCAGGGCAGCCGTCTCCCCGTCCCCGCGAGCCTCGGTCCGGGACGGACGGAGGCAGCGCATGATCGTACGTATGGAGACACCTCCGCTCACGAGCGATCCCGCCGCGTACGCATGCATGATCATCCACAAGCCCGCGGAAGAGGTGGTGCAGGCATTCGTCGACCCCGCGGTCGCCACCCGGTTCTGGTACAGCGGGAGCAGTGGGCCGATGGTCGCGGGGGCCGAGGTGCGCTGGGAGTGGGAGCGCTACGGTGCCTCGGCCGAGGTCCGGGTCGAAGAGGTGGAGGAGGGGCGGCTGATCCGGTTCCAGTGGGGCAACTACGAGCAGCCGACCACGGTCGAGTTGCGGTGCACCCCACGCGCGGCCGGGAGCACCTTCGTCGAGGTGACCGAGACAGGATTCCAGGGCTCGAAGGATGACACCGTCCGCTGGGTCAACGACACCGTCGGTGGCTTCACCACGGTCCTGTGCGCGCTGAAGTGCCTGCTTGAGCACGGTATCGAGCTCAACGCCGTCGCCGACCACCACCCGGCCTGACGGGAGCCGTCGGCCGGCCGCGGCGTGCCGTCCGTTCAGGGCCGCGGCCCCAACGGCACACAGGGGACGTCGAGTGCGCACGGGATGTGAAGTGCGCACGGGGACGCCGAGCGCGCACGGGGTGTACTCGGTGCGCTCCTGGACGCGGCGCACACCTCTAGGCAACCGGTGAACCCCCGGCCCACACTCGGGATTACCGCAGCAGGCTCGTACGGCGTCCCCCCAGACATTCCTACGAGCTTGCTGTTCGACAGGCGGGGCATCGCCACACGACCGGCCCCGCCCATCAACCCCGGAGGTTCCCCCATGGCCCTCACTTCGCTCAGACGGCGCGCGACCACCACTGTGTCCGCGCTGGCCCTGGCCGCGGCGGCGCTCGTGCTGCCCGGTGCCGGTACCGCGCACGCGTCGGTCGATCTGGTCACCTGCCCGCTCGGCACCGAGACCATCAGTTACTCGCCCGGCCTGAAGTACCCGTCCACCCCGGCCCCGAACGTCTCCCTCAGCGCGACCGGCACCGTGGGCCCGTGCGTGTCGCTCGACCTGAACCACACCGCCGGAGCCGTGACCTTCAACGGCAGCGGCCCCCTCAACTGCCTCGGCGGCAACTCCAGCGGGACCGGAAAGATCGACTGGGTCAACGCGGGCACCACCGACAGCAAGTTCAACTTCACCGGAGGTGTCTCGCTACGACCCAATGGCATCACCGTTCTGGTTCTCACCGGGCAGGTCACCTCGGGTGACTACGCCGGCAAGACAGTCATCAACACCATCACCCTCCTCAGCACCGACATCACCGCGTGCCTCAGCCCCACGGGCCTGACCAGCAGCGCGGGGCCCATCACCATCACCATCCTCTGAATCCCCTGACCCCCCCCGCCCCGCCGAGCGATGTTCTCGTGCTACTCACCGCTCTGCCCGGCCCGGGTGTGTCGAACGGCGCCGCGGCCACCCCTGGCCGCGGCGCCGTTCGTCCGCCGTCAGGGGGCCGGAGCGGACCACCGGTACGACCTCACCCCTCATCCATCACCACCACCGCCCGGTGCAGAATCACTCCCATGGACAACACACCTACGGCCAGCACGCCTCAAAGCACTACCGAGTCAGGCCTGTTGGCCGGAAAGGTCGCCTTCATCACGGGAGCCGGCCGAGGTATCGGCGCCGCAGCCGCCCGGCTGTTCGCCCGGGAGGGTGCCAAGGTGCTGCTCGCGGCCCGGACGGAGCACGAGTTGAAGGCGGTGACCGAGGAAGTCCGGGCGGCAGGCGGCACCGCGGACTACGCGGTGTGCGACATCTCGGACGCGGCCGGCGTGCGTGCGGCCGTCGACCGCGCCGTGGAGTTGTACGGCAGGCTCGACGTCGCCTTCAACAACGCCGCGACGGGAATCCCTCCCGGCCCCATGGACCAGGTCACCGAGGCCGACTTCGACCACATCTACGCCGTGAACCTCAAGGGCCCGTGGCTGGCCATGGTCGCCGAGGTCGCCGCCATCCGCGCCACCGCGGGAACGGGCGCCATCGTCAACAACTCCAGCGTCGGCAGCCTGCGGGGCAACCCCGAGCTGCCCGCCTACGGTGCGACGAAGCGGGCGCTCAACAGCCTCACCGAGTCGGCTGCCGTCACTTACGGCCCGGAGGGCATCCGGGTCAACGCGATCGCCCCCGGCACCACGCTGACCGAGATGATCCGTGCCTGGGAAGCGAACACGCCCGGCGTCATCGACCGGCTCAACGCGAAGACCCCACTGCGGCGTGCTGCCGAGCCCGACGAGATCGCCCAGGCCGCCGCCTGGCTCCTCAGCGACCGTTCGTCCTACGTGACCGGCACCGTCCTGCGGGTCGACGGCGGCATGCGGGCCTGAAGGCCGGCGGGTGAGTCACGTGGGGGGCTCCACCTGGCCCGCCGCGGAACACAGATGCGGCGGGCGGAGCCTCAGGCGCGGTGGACGCGGCCGCGTGACATGACGAACCGGACCCGCCCGGTGGCCCCGATGTCGGTCAGCGGGTCGCCGGCCACCGCGACGAGGTCGGCGGCCAGGCCGGTCGCGATGCGTCCCAGGCGGGGCTGTCGCAGCAGTCGCGCCGCGGTGGTGGTGGCGGAACGCAGGGCGCGCAGGGGGGTCATGCCGTTCTTCACGAGGGCGGCGAACTCGCGCCAGTTCTCCGCGTGGGGGAACATTCCCGCGTCGGTCCCGAAGGCGATGCGGGCACCGCTGGCAGCGGGGAGCGACGCGCCGGCGCGCAGTGTGTCGGCGTGGCGTCGGTAGGCGGCGCGCAAATAGTCCGCCTTGTCGCGCCAGAACTCGTCGTCGTCCAAGCGGTCCAGGTAGTAGGACTGGGCGTACTGGGTGGGTACCAGATACACCCCGGCCTCGGCGATCATCGCGAGGGTTTCCGCACCGGCCAGGCATCCGTGCTCGATGCTACGGACTCCGGCCCGTACGGCCCGTTGCACGGACTCGTCCGAGAAGGCGTGGGCGGCGCAGGGCAGCCCTCGGTCCGTGGCCGTCGCCACGAGCGCGTTCATCTCCTCCTGTGTGTAGCCGGAGTGCAGCGGGTCGTCGGCGGGTGAGGAGAAACCGCCGCCAGCCGCGAACTTGACCCAGTCGGCTCCGTAGCGGCTCTGCTCGCGCACGAGCCGGCGTACCCCGTCGGCGCCGTCGGCAACGGTGCCCACCTCCAGCCCGTACCGCTCGGCCAGGGCCGGTGTCTTGTCCCCGTGGCCACCGCGCGCGGAGAGGATGTTGGGGGCCACGAACACGCGAGGTCCCGGGACCAGCCCGTCCTCGACGGCCCGTTGCAGCGCCACGTTGAGGGCGCCGTCCGCCGAGCCCAGATCCCGTACGGTGGTGAAGCCGTGATCGAGCAGCGTGCGCAGGAGCGGAACGGCGTTGAGCAGCTGGTACCCGGGCGTGTCGGTGTCGAGTTCGTCATCGATGAGGTGGACGTGGCAGTCGATGAAGCCCGGCAGCAGCGTCAGTCCCGGGAGCGGCACCACCTGGGTCGCCGGCCCCGGTTCCAGTTCCGTGCCGAGTTCGACGATCTCGTCGCCCCGGGTACGTACCAGCAGACCGGCCTTGGGCTCGTCTTCGGCGCCGTCCCACACCTGCGCGGGGCACAGGAGCACGTCAGGAGGGTCGGATTCAGACATGTGTACCTGCCTCAACTCTGCGATCAGAACAGGAAGACCAGAGCGGCGACGATCTTGACGAAGTCTCCGTTCGCCGGTCCGGTCGCCTCGGCGGCAGCACTGTGGACGAACACCCTGCGCCCGTCGATGAGGTACTCCTGCGCGCCGGGACTGTAGGCGGCCAGGGCGTCGAAGTGTGGATCGCCCCACTCCAGCGCCATGGCGGTCAATGCCATCTGCACCGCCTTGTCCCGGGCTTCCTGGGCGTTCTTCCCCTGTGAGTCGTCCTCGTGCACCTCGGCCACGCAACCCACCGACCCGTCTTCGGGGACGGCCACGCCGACGGCGGTCGCGATGCGCGCGCCTGGTTCGTTCGTGCGGGCGAGCGCCTGGATGGCGAACAGGATCTGGCCGTCCTGGAGAAGCCGGCCGCCGAGCTCAGCGGGGATCAGAGTGCAACCCGGAGGGACCCTGCTACTCACCTGGACCCGGTTGACCCGGCCCAGCCCCGCTTCCATGTACATCAGGTCGTGCGCCTGCAGTTCGCGGGGGTGCTCCCCGGTCGCGGTGGTGAAGTACATGTGGGTGGGCAGGAGGGCCCGGCCGGACAGGATGTTCTCGGACATCTGGCGATCACCTTTCGCGCGGGGATCTCTCGGACTTCGCTCGGGTTCTCTCTTCGGCTTCGGCTTCGAGGGGGAGGGCCGGCAGGTCAAGAGGCGGGCACGGGTGGCGCAGCCGGCGAGACGCTCACGCAGTCGACGACAGCGGCGAACCCGCCCGGCCCCGCCCGCGCCGCGCGCTGGCGGTCGGCACCTGTGCCGTGCCGTCGCACCGAGTGCAGCCAGCGCAGTACCGCGGGCCGGTCACCGAACATGTCGAGAGCGTCACCGACAGGGGCGCGCACCCCGGCCAACTGGGCCCACACGGGCAGCGATACGGAGACATCGGCGGTGCCCGCGACGGTGTCGAGGATCCGGCCTCGTGCTCCCTCCCGGGAGGCCTGCCAGCAGGCCGCACGCAGAACGACGTCGTCGACCGGCGGCGCGGCCCGGCCGGCCCGCACCTTGATCAGCGCGTCCGTGGCCAGGGCGCGTACCAGCAGGGCGAACGCCGTCGTGGCCACCGCGTCCGGCATCACGTCCGCGACCCGCACCTCGACCGTGGGCACATGCCGGGAGGGGCGGACATGCCAGTACAGCATCGCCGGGTCCAACGCCGCTCCGGTGTCGACGAGTTGGTCCACCACGTTCTCGTAGTGGGAGACCGAACGCAGGTACGGCGGCGGGCCCGAGGTCGGCCATCTGCCCCACAGCGTCGAGCGCCAGCTGGCGTACGAACTGTCGGTGCCCAGCCAGAAAGGGGAGTTGGCCGAAAGCGCCAGAAGCGCCGGGGTCCACAGGCGGAGGTAATTGGCCACCTGAACCGCCTCTTCCCGGTCAGGAACTCCCACGTGCACATGGCAGGCATTCACACATTGCTGTTCCACCAGGAGACCGAAACGTTCGCCGATCCGCGCGTACCGGGGTTTGTCGAGAATGGGTGCCGGTCCCGGATCGCCCAGAATCGAGGTGCCGCTGGCGACGAGCAAGCATCCGTGGGCGGCAGCCGAAGCGGCCGCACCGCGGCGCAACCGGAGCAGCTCGGCAAGCAGTTCGTCCCGGTCCCGGCACACCGCGCCCACGCACTCCACCTGCGCCTGTGCCATCTCCGGCTCCACGTGCGCGGAACCGCACACACCCTGCGCGGCTCCGACCACCGCCGCCCCGCGGCGCACGGCGTGGCGGGTGTGCCGGTCGGCGAGGATGAACTCCTCCTCCACGCCGAGCGTGAGTTCTTGCCCGCCGAGTGGCATTTCTCTTTTCGCAGTGGTGGGTGTACCGGGCGGCTGTGGCGGTGTCACGGACAGGGGAATTGCACGGCGAGGCATAGGGGGTCCTGACATTCCGGCGCAGCGCGCACCCGCGGATGGGGACTGTTAAAGGTGACGTGGACAAGCCGACGGGGCCACTGATAATGCGCTCAGCACATGAATTCCCAGCAATTGCCTCCCGTAACCAACTTCCATGACAAAGCGGGAAACGCAGCGGCATCAAGGCGTGTTGGGACCCCTTTTCGTGCGCCGGTCGCGCGCCCGCGCAAGCCGGCGCACGAGTGCGGCGATGTCGATGACGTTGGCCACGGCCGCGCGCTGTTCGGAGAGGAGCCCGCGACGACGTCGGTGAACTGCCGTACCGTCGCCCCGTTCACCGTCGGTTCGCTCGACCCCGGCTCCTGGCCGACGGCGACACGGTCGTCGCCCTGTTCACCAACAGCGGGGAGCAACACCGGCCCGTTCATGCGCATGCCCGCCACTCACAGGTCCGCGCGGTGGGACGGCGTGGGGATCTACCGCCTCCGTGACGGCAGGATCGCCGAAGGGGACTTCGTCGAGGACATCCTCGGCATGCTCCTGCATCTGGGCGTCACCAGCCTGCCCGCCACCTCCTGGCCCGGCCCACCGCGCCCGGTGGACGAGGCGGTTCCGCCCGGCCGCCGGCTCTACCTGGCCGGCCGGGCCGCGCAGGCGAGGTCCCGTGCGGGCCGGTTCCCGGTGGTCAGAAACGTGGTCGCCGAGTCGTTGGCGCAGGTGTTTCGACCCCAGGGGTAGATGCCGTGTCCGCCCTGGTCGGCCGTCACCATGACGGCCCGGTTACCGAATGCCCGCCGCAGCTTCTGGGCGCCCACCAGCGGTGATCCCGGGTCGCGCTCGTTCTGCACCATGAGTACGTTCGCCGGGCCGCGGTCACTGATCCGCACCGGCGGCTCGACCCGCTCGTCCGGCCAGAACGCGCACGGACCGATGCCGGCCGACGACGCGCCCAGCATCGGGTACTGCAGCCGGTCGACCGAGACGTTGCGCTGGTACTCCCGTACCTCCTTCGGCCAACGCGTGTCACCGCAGACCACGTAGAAGCGCGAGGACATGAAGTTCTCCGCGTTCGGCACCGGCGGCTCCGGCGGCGGCTTCCGGTTCGTGTCGAGCGCCTGCCAGACCTCGGCCAGATGCGGCATGGCTCCGTCACCGTAGAGGCTGCCGAACGTGAGGGCACGGAACATCGTCCCGTCGATGCCGTGGGCCGGCTTCCTGTCCAGCCGGCCGGCGAGCTCGAAGAACTTGGCCCTCACCTGCTCCCGGGTGGTGCCCAGCTCGTACTCGGGGTGTGCGACGGCGAACTTCTCGAAGTCCGGGAACCGGTCCTCCAGTCCACGGCCGAACATCCGCATGGCGGTGACGTCGTAGCCGCCGGGGCCCACGTTGCTGTCGAGCACGATCCGGTCGCTGCGCCGGGGGAACAGCGTCGTGTACACCGCACCGAGGTAGGTGCCGTACGAGTGACCGAGGTACGAGAGCTTCCGCTCGCCCAGTGCCGCCCGGATCCGGTCCATGTCCCGCGCGGTGTTCGCCGTGGTGGTGTGCGGCAGCATCCAGGACGTCTTCGAGTTCGCGCACTGCTCGGCGATCCTCCGCGCGTTCCCCGCCTCCCGGGCGACGTCGGCCGCGGAGTGCGCGTACGGCGGGAAGTTGCCCCTGGCCTGCTGCTCCTTCGTCAGGTCGCAGGTCACCGGCGTGCTGCGGCCGACGCCGCGCGGGTCGAAACCGATCACGTCGTAGGCGTCCAGCACCTGCTGCGGCAGCCCCGTGGCGGCGAGGACACCCGGGAAGTCGAGGCCGGTGGCGCCGGGGCCGCCCGGATCGGTCAGCAGCACGCCACGACGCTGCGAGGGCTTCTTGCTGGCGAGCCGGGAAACCGCGATCTTGATCTGCCGGCCGTCCGGATCTCGGTAGTCCAGCGGGACGTCGAGTGTCGAGCACTGGAGCCGGGCGAGCCCGGGTGCGCCGGCATCCTCGGGGCACGGGCCCCATCGCAGGCCGTCCGGGGCGTCCGGGGCGTCCGGGGCTGCCGCGGGGGTCCGGGGTTCTGTCGCGGATTGCCCCAGCGCGGTCGTGGCCGTCACCGCCGCCGTCGCCACCACGACCGTGGCGAGGGCGAGAGGCAGAACTCGTTTCATCTGATGTCCTCCTGGAAGGTGTGGAAGGCCCGGGAAACCGGAGAACGCCCGCCGCAGCCGCAGCCGCAGCCGCAGCCGCAGCCGCAGCCGCAGCCGCGGGTCGAGGTCGAACGAACCGGCCGGTCCGGCCCTCGCCGCGCATCGCGCCGTGTGTCGAACCGGCCGGTCCGGCCCTCGCCGCGCATCGCGCCGTGTGTCGAACCGGCCGGTCCGGCCCTCATCGCGCGTCGCGCCGTGTGTCCGGCTGTCCCAGCACGTGAACGAGTCTGGTCCGGTGGCCGCGGCCCGCACATCCGCCTGGTGGTCCGTCCGTATTCGACCCGGGTAGGGGTGGTGGTACGACTTTGGTACAGGTGGGAGGACGGCAAGAGGGGCGGGAGACCAGGCCTGGCACGCAACCGAAGGCCACGCACGCCGCGGTCGCTGACCCGCGCGTAATGGGCGAGCGCCGGGCGCTTCCGCGCTGCGACGATGCATCCCATGAATGCCGAGAACCTCAGCGGGCAGCGAGTGGACCGTGCGGACCCGTCGGACTGGACCGCGTTGGCCGAGCTCGATCCGGTCGCGGCAGCTGGCGACCAGGCTCGACGAGCCGGCATCCGGCGCTGGTGCGCACAGGGTGCGGTCCTTGTGGCCCGAGACCCGGCCGGCCGCCCTCTGGGCTACGGCGTGCTGGAGTACAGCTTCTTCGAGCAGGGGTTCCTCACCATGCTGACGGTCGCCCCCGGCGCCCGCCGGCGAGGTGTGGGCGCTCGGCTGCTCACGGCCGTCGAGAGGGCGTGCACCACCACGAAGCTGTTCACCTCGACCAACGTCTCCAACCACCCCGTGCAGCGGCTGCTGCAACGCGCCGGCTGGCAACCGACCGGTCTGGTTCACGGCCTCGACGAGGGAGATCCCGAACTCTTCTACCTCTGCCCGAGCGCTCGACTGCGTGATGCCGCAGGCGCCGGACGCTGAACGACGGGGCAAGGCCGACGGCGGGCCGGCCGCCCCCCCCCGGGTCGGAGGCTGCGGCAGGTGTCAGGTTGGAGTCTGGAGCAGGAGCAGGTGCCAGGTTGGAGTCTGCGGCAGGTGTCAGCCCTCCGCCTGGAGACGGAGGCCCGCGAGGGTCAGGTCCAGGGCGGCGAGGAACTGGTCCCTGTCGTCGTGGCCGGCGAAGTCTTCGGCGATCTGGTGGACGAAGGGGAATTCGGCCGCGTCCAGCGCGCGCCACGACTCGGCGAAGCGGTCGAGGTACTCGTCACGGTTCACCTCGCCGGCCAGCAATTCCTCCGGGACTTCCACGCCGAGGTCGGCGGCGGCGCCGACCACGACGCCCGTGATCGCCGAGACGGCATGGAACCGCTGGCGCGAGGTGAGGTCGAGACGGAGGGTCTGCTGCCCGAGTTCTTCGTACAGCCGCAGCGAGTTGCCCTGGACATCGGTGTTGCGCATGAAGTAGGCCGACAGCCACGGCCGGTCCACGATCGCGTCGAACAGGGCGACAGCCATCGCGCGCAGATCCGCGATCGGGTCGTCGCCGGCCGGTTGCGCCTGGACCGCGGTGAGTACACCGCCGATCGCGTGGTCGGTGGCGCGGTCGAGCAGCTCGTCCTTGTTGGCGACGTACCAGTAGATGGTGCCGACACCGGTGCCGAGCCGGGTGGCGAGGGCGCGGAAGGTCAGTGCGGATCCGCCGGCCTCGTCGAGCAGCGCCACGGCCGCCGTGAGTACGGCCTCCATGGAGTGCGAGGCACGCCTGCGACCTCGGGAGGGGCCTTCACCTGGACGAGTTCGCGGGGACGTCATGACGTCCATCCAATCACAACTTGCGCCGTCATCGAACGACGTTCTACTGTAGAACCAGGTTCCATCATCGAACGCTGTTCGTTCATCGAATCGCGTTCTACGTTGAGCGTCGTGCGATGTCCCGGCGACGTTCAGAGAGGAGGTCCGCCATGACTGCCGTCACCGCTGAGCCCGTTTCGTCCCGTACCTATCCCTCGCTACGCGCGGCCTGGATACCCCTGGCCGCGCTCTGCCTGGCCTTCTTCGTCGAGATGGTCGACAACACGCTGCTGTCGATCGCGTTGCCCACCATCGGCCGCGATCTCGGCAGCGGCACGACCACCCTGCAGTGGGTCACCGGCGCCTACTCGCTGACCTTCGGCGGCCTCCTGCTGACCGCGGGGTCCATGGCCGACCGCCTAGGGCGCCGACGCGTGCTGCTGGTCGGCCTCGCCGTCTTCGGGCTGGTGAGCCTGGGGGTGGTCGCCGTCAACTCCGGCGGCCAGCTCATCGCACTGCGTGCCGCGCTGGGCATCGCCGCCGCGGCCATGGCGCCCATCACCAACTCGCTCGTCTTCCGGTTGTTCGACGACCAGGCGCTGCGGATGCGCGCGATGACCCTGATGATCATCGTGGGCATGTCCGGATTCGTCCTCGGTCCGGTGCTCGGCGGCACCGCGCTCGCTCATGTGAGCTGGCAGTGGCTGCTGGTGATCAACGCACCGATCGCGCTGATCGCGGGCATCGGTGTGCGCTTCGGCGTCGCGGCCGACCGGCCCGAAGACCTCACCAAGGACAAGCTCGACCTGCCAGGCGCCGTCCTCAGCGTCCTCACCATCGGCCTCGCCTGCTACGCGCTGACCAGCGGCATCGAGCACGGTTGGCTCTCCGTGCCCACGCTCGCCTCGATCCTCGGTTCCGCCGCCGCGGGCATCGCGTTCGTGTGGCACGAGCGGCGCAGCAAGGCGCCCATGCTGGACCTCAAGGTCTTCTCCAACGGCACTGTCCGGGGCGCGGCCATCGCACAGGTCGGCACGTCCGTCGCGATGGCGGGCGTGATGTTCGGCCTCATCCTGCACTTCCAGTACGCCTACGGGTGGAGCCCCGTGCGGGCCGGTCTGGCGAACCTGCCGATCATCGTGACCATGATCTTCGCGACCCCCCTGTCGGAGTGGCTCGCGGCGAGGTTCGGCCACCGCGTCGCCTGCCTGGTGGGCGCGGCCTGCATGACGTTCGCGCTGGCCGGACTCGCCTGGGGCGTCGGCAACGGGTACGCCGCGATCGCGGTGTGCATGGTGGTGCTGACCATCGGTCTGCGTACCGTCATGACGATCTGCGCCATCGCCCTGGTCGAGGCGATGCCGGCCAACCGCACCTCGATCGGCACCGCGCTGAACGACACGGCCCAGGAGGTCGGGACCAGCGTCGGCACCGCCGTCGTCGGGACGATGATCGCCGCCCTGGTCACCACCCAGCTGCCTTCGGGCGTGTGGAGCAGCGGCCTCGTGCAGTCCTTCTTCCACGGCGAGCGTGTCACCTACGCAGTGCTGGCAGTGCTCGTCGGCCTGATCGCGGTCGGCGGCGCCCTCACCCTCACCGACTCGCACTCCGTCGAGGAGCCGGCCTGAGCGCAGGTCCTGGGGACCTGCGGGGGTCACGGAGGTCGTGGGCACCTGCGGGGGTCGTGGGCACCTGGCGGCGGTCGCGGGGACCTGTGGCGCTCGAACGGCAGTCGGACGGTCCTCTGCGGCGCGCGCATTCCGACGGCGGGTATTCGGACGGCCCACATATTACTTTGTGCCATTTACCTGAAACTCACCGTTACCACCCCCCGCGCGCCGCTACACAGGAGAGCCGCAGCAAGGCTGCGCCGTCGCGGGTGACCCGACGGGTAGTGGGGGAGGGCCTGGGTGATTCTGACCATCAACGTGGCGGTGCTGCTCGCCGTCGTCGTGTTCTTCCGGCTGCGGCGGCGCACGCAGGCCCGCAGCCGCGTCGAGGAGCGGACGACAGCCCTGATCGTCCTGCTCCTGGGCATCCTGATCGCGCCCACCCCCGTCGGGCAGGGCATCGGGGACTTCCTGGAGCAGCTCGCGCAGGGTGTCACCCAGGGCAGCCAGTGAGCGCCCCCGCCCGCCGAAGGCGGCCCGCCGCCGGCCGGCGTACCGGCTCAAGGCCACGGACACGGAGGCCCGGCATGCGACGGCAGCGGCAGAGCGACCAGTTGATCGGCGTGGTCGCTGCCGTCGTCGTGGGGGCGGGCCTGGTGGTGTCGGCCGTCAACTGGTTGCTGGCGAACCGGTGGCTACTCGTCGTCCTCGGCCTGACGGCGGCGGCGGCCGGGGGAGCCTGGTTGTACCGCCGGCAGCAGCGGGCCCGCGAAGAGGCGGTACGGGTGCGGGCGCTGCGGTACGCGATGCCGCAACTGGACGCGCTCCACCACTCCCGGTTCGAGGACGCCGTACGGGATCTGATGCACCGGGACGGGTGCCGGGACGCGGTCCGGGTGGGCGGTGGCGGGGACCAGGGCGCCGACGTCAAGGCCACCGACCCCTACGGCAGACTGTGGGTCATCCAGTGCAAACACCGGCGTCACGGCGCCGCCGGAGCCGCAGTGGGCACACCCGACCTCCAGGTCCTCAACGGGACCGCACGCCCGGTCCATCACGCCGATGTCGCGGTCATCGTGACGAACGGGCGGGTGACCGCGCCCGCGGTCACCTTCGCCCAGCAGCAGCGACTGCACGTCGTCGACCGCCACACCCTCGCCGTGTGGGCCTGCGGGGCGCGCCCGTTGTGGGAACTGCTCCCGGCGGTCCCGCGGCCGCGCAGACCACCTGCCGGCCCGTGACCGGCCGGGCTACGTGGCCGGTCGGTCGACGGTGATCCGGTCGATGTCGGGGGCCCAGCCCGACGGATTGGCGATGGTGACGCGGTTGCCCGTGCCCGCCCGCAGGTTCAGCCGCACCCGCGGTCGTGGAGGTGGTCCACCAGTCGGCTGCCGGGCCGAACTCGGCGCTGTGCGCGGCGCCGTCGTCGGCCCGGACGGTGGCGGTGGGAGCGCCGGGCCGGGGCCCGGGCCGGGAGCCGAACGCTCGGGGGGCCGCGGATCAACCCGGTTGCGACGAACCTCGCGCGCCCCCAACACTCGGGGCCATGAACGCCTTCGTGATACGTACGGCGACGACCGCCGACGCACCGTTCCTGCAGGACATGCTCGTTGCGGCGGCCAACACGCCCAGCCGGCCGGGGTGGAGCCGGGCGGACACCCTGGCCGCACCGGAGAACGCGCGCTACGTCAGCGGTTGGCCGCGGGGCACCGACCTCGGTGTGGTGGCGGCCGAGGCCGACGGGCGCGCCGTCGGTGCGGCATGGCTGAGGTTCTTCACCGAGGCCGAGCCGGCCTACGGCTTCGTCCGCGCCGACATCCCCGAGGTGACGATCGGCGTGGCCGCCGACCGCAGGGGGCGCGGCGTGGGCCGCGCGCTGCTGCGGGCGCTGGCCAACACCGCCCGGCAGCACGGCTTGGATTACCTCAGCCTCAGCGTGGAACGCACCAATCCCGCTGCCGCGCTCTACCGAGTGGAGGGCTACCAGGTGGTCGAGAGCCACGACCAGGCCGACACCATGCTGCTCGATCTGCGGCAGGACCGGCACGGATGACGTACTGCTGGGGGCTCTGCTCACGGCATCGCGCGCGCCGGTGACCCGGTCCCGACCGGAAGGGCTCGGGCGCCCCCGCCGGTCGGTCCGAACTCGCGAACGGTCGGCCACAATGCGATACGGTACGTCTCGTCTCGCTCGCACACCTTTCGGAGGACACCGTGGAACGCTTCATCGACGCAGCACCCGGCGTGCGCCTCTGGACGGAGACGCGCGGCGACCCGGACGCATCTCCGCTGCTGCTGATCATGGGAGCGCAGGCGCCGGGCCTGGGCTGGCCGGACGAGCTGGTGGACATGCTCACCCCCCGCCACCAGGTGATCCGCTACGACCACCGCGACACCGGCCGCTCCACCTGGGCGTTCGACCAACGGCCCTGTCCCCTCGGGCAACTCGCGGAAGACGCCCTCTCGGTGCTGGACGGTCTCGGCATCGAACGCGCCCACGTGGTGGGTATGTCGATGGGAGGGATACTCACCCAACTCCTCGTCGCGGATCACCCCGACCGGCTGCTCAGCGCGACACTGATCGGCACGAGTGCGCTGAGTACCGCCCCGTACATCCAGCCGGACGGGACCGTGATCCCGCCCGAGGAACTCCCCGGTGTCGCACCCCACTTGTTGGAGATGTGGTCCCGTCCCGTGACGGACCACGGCCTGGAGGCGGAGTTGGCCCGGCGGGTCGAGCACTGGCGGGTCCTGGGTGGGGACCAGCTTCCCTTCGACACGGAACACGCCCGCGCCCTGGAGCAGCGGATCGTCGAGCACACCGGGCACCACGCCACCAGCACCGCGCATGCCCGCGCCGACGTCTCCGGCCTGACTCGCACCGAGCAGCTCGCCCGGACCACGGTGCCCACCCTCGTCATCTCCGCCCCCGCCGAACAGGTCTTCCCGCCGCCGCACCCCGACCACCTGGCCCAGACGATCCAGGGCGCACGCGTCATCGAGGTTCCCGGCATGGGGCACGCACTCCCCCGTGCGGTGCACCGGCCGCTCGCCGCAGCGATCCTGGACCACACCGGACGCTGAGGTGCGGCCGGGCCAGAGTGCTGTGGCGAGGCGGCGGTACAGCCGCCGGTGCGGGCGGTGTGCTCGGGGTCCAAGGTGACCGGTTCGCTCGGCCGGCGGGGTTCAAGGTGAACAGCGCGGGAGTTCAGTTGGTGAGCCCGCTGATGGCGTCCCCCACGTACTTCGCGCCGAGCACGGTCAGGAGCACTGTCATGATCGCGGCGTTGTGCTGTCCCATCCACGCCTTCCATTCCTGTAGCACCCGCGCGGACCTGGCACCGCCGAAGACGTACACCAGCAGGGGTACCAGGACGCAGAGGGAGCCGATCACGACGAACAGCGCGGCCGCGACCGTCTTGCCGCCGGTGCTCGCCGGGCTGCCGGCGATGGAGGCGGCTCCGCCGACGGCGAGCACCAGGTTCTTCGGGTTCGCGGCTGCCAGCAGGGCGCCCAGTCCGACCGCCTTGGCCGGGGTGAACTTGTCGACCGCCCGCATCCAGGAAGGCAGTTCGTGCGCGTCGCCTTCGCGCGGCCGGGTTCTCCACTGCTTGGCGGCCATGAGGAGGAAGAGGAGGCCGAGCACCAGCTTCAGCCAGTACGTCCAGCCGGCCGGGGAGCCGCCGTCATTGGCTCCGGCGCCGGAGCCCGCCAGGACCACCACGGTGGTGACGGCGGCGAGAGCGACGAGCCAACCCAGCAGAAAGGCGGTGCCGTTCACCTTGGCGCGTGGTGTGGCGAGCATCAGGACGACGGCGATCAGCGGAACGGGACTGATGGCGATGCCCACTGCCGAGGTGAGCATCTGTCCGATGGCGTTGCCCATGGATTCCTCCTGCCGGGGGTGGGGTGCACGGTTCCGGAGCGGCCTCGGCCGGAATTCCGGGCGCGGCGAGGGGGCGTCAGAGGGGGGTGATGTCTCCCAGGCACCAGGTGCGGTCGAAGTAGGGTTCCAGCGGGCCGTAGAAGCGGAAGTAGGAGAACCAGTGCCGGCCGGGAACGGTCTGCACCCAGTTCGACTCGCCCACCGGTCCGCTCGGGGGTTCGGGGCCGAAGACGAGGTCCACCGAGCCGTCGTCGTTGTACTGGAGGTCGCGGTCGCGTGAGCCACGGTCACCGCGCTGCTGGGGGTTGTCGATCAGGCAGCGGGTGGTGATGTCGTAGACGGTGGCGGACCAGAACAGCTTGGCGGGCGGGTTCGCCGGGACGTGCAGCGTGTAGGACTTCGCGCCGTCGAGCCACTGACCGTGCGCGTCGGTGTAGGTGGCGAGGTAGGCCTGGCCGAGTCCGGGGGTCTGCGACTTCATGGCGGCCGAGAAGCTGACGGCCTCGTAGAACCAGGCCGCGCGTTCAAGGAGTTGGTCGTGGTGCTCGGCCCTCTGGTCGGAGCGGTCGAGCATCAGCACGAGGTCCCACTGGCGGTCGGGCCAGTAGCGGGCGCCGGCAAATCGCTTGGCGAAGCTGTTGGCCTGGGCCATCCGTTCGCCGACGGCGCTCGCGCGCTCCAGGATCCTGGTGAGCCGTTCGTCGGGGGTGAAGGGCTCACCCTTGACGATCCCGAGCTGGCGGAGCATCGCGAGGTAGAAGCGGTCGCGTTCGTCGACGATCTCCGTCTGGTAGATGCCGTACAGCCGTTCCCAGTATTCGAGTCCGCGGGGCTGGTCCCCGGACCACGGCCGTCCCTGCGGTGACACCAGCCGGGTCGGGTTCTCGTCGGGGTCCGCCGCACGGGGGTGGATGCGTACCGCGTCGACCAGGGCCTGGGCTCGTTCCGGGTCGGGGTCCAGGGTGCGGAACCCGAACATGATGTTGACGCCGGTGGAGACGAGGACGCGCAGGTCTCCGGCGTCGGCCGGCGGTTGTTGGCCGGGCGGCACGATCAGGTAGCGGCCTCCCGCGCCCTTGTCGGGGCCCATTTCCCCCATGACGCCGATCTCCCGCTGCCAGAAGTCGGACACCCCGCCTGCCGTGGGCCCGGCAGGCAGTTCGATCACCAGCGGGCCGGTTTCCGACAGGTCGATGAAGTTGAGGATGTAGGGGGTGGTGGCGTTGGCCGTGATGAGACCGAGCCGGTCCTGGTAGGAGAGGTAGCGGACCAGGTCGCAGGGGCCTGCACCGAAGGTCTCCCGGTGGACCTTCTGCCACTGCGCGTAGGCGACCAGGGGCAGCGCCCACAGGTAGGCCTGGCAGGCCATCTGGTGGTCGAGCTCGTCGAAGATGTGCCCCAGGTCCTCGCGGCGCGGGAGGTCGCCTTCCGTGGCGAATGGGTCGGCAGGAGGGGGCTGGGCCTCGGCGGTCATGTGCTCACCTGTCTCGTTCGCTCTGTGTGGCGTCCTGGTGGTGCGACCGGCTGCCGGGTCCGAGCTGTGTGGCGTCCTGGTGGTGCGACCGGCTGCCGGGTCCGAGGCTCGGGCGGGGGCAGGTCAGGTCCGTACGCTCACTGCCGTACGGCGAGTTCGGGCATCGTCCAGCTGTGGCCGAGCACGGAGGCGTCCGGTCCGTAAACGCGGACGGCGATGGTGAAGGGGCCGTCCGGTGCCGGCAGCCAGTTGGCGGCTTCCTTCGGGTCCTGGGGGCGGTCCCGGCACACGTACAGGGTGAGTCCCCCGTCCTCGTCGTAGACGAGGCCCGGCGTTCGGTCGCCGATTGAGTACCGGTCGGCGGGGTTGTCGACCAGGAGCCTTTCGGGGAGGCGGTACATGGTGGCGGACCAGAAGAAGCGGGCCGGTGGCAGCTTTCCGGCGGGGAAGTGGACAGTGTGGTCGCGGGCCGACGCGTCCGGCGGCCGGTTGCCCTGGTCGTCCTGGGCCCAGCCGGAGTACCAGGCCTCCGCGGAGGGCAGCCCGTAGAGGCCCTTGGACACGCCGACCGCTCGGGTCAGGTAGTCGGCGCCGTGCTCGGCACGGGTGCCGAACCAGCCGGTGGAGTCCGTGGCGTCCCGCTTGGCCTCCTCCAGGGCCGTCCGCGCGTCGAGGATGCCCTCGACGAGGGCATCCAGCAGTTGCGGCGCGAGGGAGGACGGTTCGAACCGGCCCCGGCCGTCGACGCCCAGAGCGGTGAGCCGTGCCCGCAGGTCCCGGTCCTGGTCCAGGACCGGGAAGAAGCCCAGCAGAAAGTCCAGGAGGGCGAAGAACTCCGGTCCGTCCAGGGCGGATTCGTCCCAGGCGGGCCACACGGGTTCGGCGGCGGCGGGCGGGGGCTGCCTGCCCTCGAACTCGGACAGCGGGCGCAGCCGGTACTGCTGCTGGATTTCCCGCAGGGCGTCGACGTCGTCGGCGCCCGCCAGGTAGGTGCGGCCCAGGACCCCCACGAGGTGGGTGTCCGCGCGCAGCACCCCGGACATGCCGGCCGGGGCGTCGCCCTCGTGGCCGGGACCCGCCAGCAGGTAGTCACCGGCGTCCTGACCCGTGGTGCGGGCCCCGACGAATCCCACGTAGGACGTGTCCAGGTCGTGGAAGGGAAGGACGTAGTACCGGTCGATCGCGGGCACGGACACCACCCACGGCTCGCTCCGCAGATCCAGCCAGGCCCAGGAGTACGGGGTGTCGTTGTTGGGCGTCACCACGTCCGTGTTGGCGGGGGTGAACGGTTCGGAGTAGTGCCGGAACCGGCCGAACCCCCCGACCGACCGGCGATCGTCGAGGTCGATGGCCTGGGGGTACATCGTGCGGTAGTTCTCCAGCAGCGGATATCCCCAGATCCACGCCTCGGCGGCGGTGGTGCGGGCTTCCTCGGGGAGCATGCCTGGTGTCGTCGTCACGCGACTCTCCTGGACGGGGGCACCGGCGCGGCCACATGAGGTTGACGACGGGGCCGGCCGCCGCCGGCATCACCTCGGGGCCACTCGCCCAGGGAGCGGTGCGGGGAAGCTGACTGCGCCACGAAGCACTCCTTCATCCGGCGAATGACCTGATCAGGCCGGTACGTCAGTCTTCGGCCACTCCGGGCCTGGCGACACCCGGGACTGGGCCGGACGGGTGACGGGGGCCGCCGCAGATGGGGCGCCACGCGCCCGGGGTGGCCGGGTGGGCACAGCGCGGGGCGGCCCGGCCCGGCCGTGATCATCAGCTCGCGCAACGGAACAAGGAGCGATGTACTGAGGAGGCGTTCTGCCCCACGTTCTGCCCCAGCCACGCCGAACGGCCCGCCCGCGTCCGTCCCCCGGGTCGCCTCCCGGGACGGGTGCGGTCGGGCGTCTCCACCCGCCGTCCGAATCCTGGAGCCGCCGCGATGGAACGCCCCACCGGCCCGCAGCACGCCCCCGCCGCCCACCGGCGGACCTGGCCCGTCGCCGGGTGGCTGAGCCGATACGACAAGGGGTGGTTGCGCGGCGACACGCTGGGCGCGCTGACCGCCTGGGCGCTGATCGTTCCCGAGTGCGTGGCCTACGCGCAGATCGCCGGGGTGCCACCGCAGAACGCGTTCTACGCAGCCCCCGTGGCCCTGCTGGTCTACGCACTCGTCGGGCGGTCGAACTTCCTCATCGTCGGCGCCACCTCGGCAGCCGCCGTGCTGTCGGCCGCGACGGTCTCGGCCCTCAGCAGTGAGGCCAAGGACGCGGCCGGGCTCTCCGCCGCACTGGCCGTCATCGTGGGCGCCATCCTGCTGGTGGCGGGTCTGGCCAGGCTCGGGTTCATCACCAACTTCCTCGCCGAACCCGCCCTGTTGGGCTTCCTGTTCGGCATGGCCCTGACGATCGTGGTGCGCCAGGCCGCCAAGATCGTCGGAGTGTCCGGCGGCGAGGGCAACTTCTTCGAGCGGCTGTGGACGGTGCTGTCGAAGATTGCGGACTGGTCGCTGGTGACCCTGGCGGTGGGAGCGGGCGCACTGGCCCTGCTGTTCCTTCTGGAACACTTCATGCCCCGCCTGCCGGCGGCCCTCGTCGTCCTCGTGCTGGCGCTGATCCTCTCCGCGGCCGTGCGGCTGGAGGACAAGGGGGTGGAGGTCGTGGGGAAGATCCCCTCCGCGATCCCGGTACCCCGACTGCCCGGCGTGGCGGCCGCCGACTGGATCGCACTGGCCGGCGGGGCGCTCGGCGTCGCCCTGGTGGTCTTCGCCGAAGCCTTCAGCATCGCCAACAGGTTCGCCCGCGAGAACGGCCAGCAGGTCGACGCCAACCGCGAGATGGCCGCCGTCGGCCTCAGTAATATTTTGGTCGGACTCGTCCGCGGTTTCGTCGTCTCCGGCAGTGCGTCGCGCAGCGCCGCGGCTGCCGGGGCGGGCGGGCGCAGCCCGATGGTGTCGGTCGTCGCCGCCGTGCTCATCCTGCTCACCGGCGCCTTCCTGACTCCGCTCTTCACCGACCTGCCCGAGCCCGTACTGGGCGCCATCGTCATCGTGGCCGTCCGGGGCTTCCTGCGTACCGGCGAACTGCGCCGGTACCTGGCCCGGGACCGGCGCAGCCTGTGGGTGGCGCTCACCGCACTGTTCGGCGTCCTGCTCTTCGATCTCCTCCCCGGTCTGCTGCTGGCGGTGGCGCTCTCCCTGGTCCTGTTCATCGCCGCCGCCTCCCGCCGCCACGTGTCCGTCCTGGGCCGCGTGCCCGGCACCCGCCTCTTCGCGGCCGACGACCACGCCGGGGCCCGAGCCACTCCGGGCGTGCTGGTGGTGCGCCCCGACGGCAGTCTCTTCTTCGGCAACATCAACCGCGTCGCCCTCGCCGTCCAGGACCGCGTCGCTGCCGCCGACCCGGCCCCCCACGCCGTGGTGCTGGACCTCACCAGCAGCTTCCAGCTCGGTCTGCCGGTCATGGACTCCCTCGACGAGCTCCGCGGCGAACTCGCCCGTCGGGGCATCTCCCTGGTCCTGGCACGCGTACGGGCCGACGTCGCGCAACAGATCGCCCACCACCCGCTGAACACCCACCTGGCAGGCGGGATCTATCCCACCGTTGACGACGCGGTGACCGCCGTCGCCGACCCACCGGCCTGAGCGACGGACGGCGGCACGCGGTGGTGCGGCGGGCTCAGTGGAAGCTCACCGCGGCGCGGATCAGGTAGTGGTCCGACTGGGTCGTGGTGGTGATCGAGCAGGCGTAGTCGGCGCTCTGCGGGCCGAACACGTAGTCGAGCTTGAGGCTGGACGACGGGCTCACATGCGTGGGGGCTCCGGTGCGCGAGCCGCCGTGGGCCTGCTGGTCGCACTCCTCGAAGCGGTCGTCGGCAGCTCCCGGCTGGTGGTAGAGCGGGGCGAGCACCGATGCCGGGGCCGAGCCGGGGCCCTGTGGCGCGTCGGGCGGGGTGGCGTTCAGGTCGCCGCCGAAGACGACCTCGTAGCCTTGGGCCCGCAGCGTCGAGGCCTCCGCGAAGGCCCGCTGCGCCTGCAGATTCCTGAAGTACCCGGTGGGGTGAGGGTTCGCGGGCTTCTCCTCCACGTCGTCGCCGGTGAGGCCGGCACTGAAGTGGCCGCCGCAGTAGGCAGTGCCCTGCGAAGGCACCGTTGCGCACAGCATCGGGCGCTGTTCCGCGGTGTCCCGCGAGGGCAGCACCACGGAGCGGTACCAGGTGTTCTCACTCGGGACCGCGACGGCCGTGCCGTACGCGCCCCGGTCCGCGCCGTTCGAGTTCGCGCACTGTTTCTGGGCCAGGACGCCGGTGCCGGTGAGCTTGCGGTACGTGGGGGTGAAGCGCACGTCCCAGTCGGCCAGGCCGCCCACCGCACGGTCTTCCAGGCTGCTCTCCAGCGGGACGGCGGACTTCTCGCAGAACTCCTGCACGAACATCACGTCGGCATCGGCGGCGGCGGCCCGCGCGGCGACGGTGTTACCGACGGTGGCCACGGTCGCGTCGGAGAGGAGACAGTCCGCGTTGTGGTTGGAGCAGGCGTTCCACGACACGACGTTCCTGACGGTTCCCGCCGGGCTGTTCGCGGTCGCAGGTGGGTTTGCCGTGTCTCCGTACTGGCCCGTGCCCGGCACCTCCACCAGCCGCACGCGTTCCCACGATCCGGTGGCTGCCTCGGTCGCGGCCAGGAGCATCCCCGGGCCTTCGCCGACGGCGCGGCTGAAGCGAGCCGACACGTACTGCTGGTTCGCCCTGGCCTTCAGGTTGTAGGCCCCGGCCACCTGCGGGTCCTTCACGAGCTGGAACTTCTCGTAGGCCGTCGAGCTGGTGCCGATGGAGGCCGCGCGTGCCCGCAGCATCGTTGTGTAGGGGGTGGCGTAGTTCTTCTCGGTCGAGACGTAGAGGCCGTTGTCCTCGTTGCGCAGGGACACGGTCGCGCCGTTGTCGGCGGTGTGCAGGGTGAAAGTCTCCCGTGAGCCGATCGCGGACGGCGAGGACGCCGGTGTCATGGCCCGCAGCCTTCCCTTCTGGGTCGTGTCGAGCTCGGCGCTCAACTCGGCGGCCACGTAGTAGTCCTGGCCCGTGACCCCATTCGTGATCTGGAGGGCCCAGCGCTGGCCGGTCGAGGATCGCGGAGCTTCCGCGGCGGACGCCGGCGCGGGGGCGACCAGACCCACCGATCCGGCCACGAGCAGGGTCAGGGCGCTCATCATCGTGCGTATGCGTTTCACCGGCTCATTCTCATCAGCCGGGGGCGCGACGCAACAGCCGTTTTGTGTCCGCGGAGTCCGTCCGCCGCCGCGGGGTGACGCGGAACATGACTGCTCAGCAGGATCGCCGTCCGGTCCCCGCGCCGCGGACCGAGGCGGACGGGCTGTCCGGCCGCTCCGGGAGCGCGGGTTGCCGTTCTGCCGACAGGTGATCGGCACCCGTGCGACGGACACCCGGGCCTGCGTGAGCAGTACTCGGCACAGGCCTCGCGGTCGGGCCCGGCCCGGTATGTGTCCGCGGCTGCTCAACTTCTCCCCGGTCTCTTCACCGTTGGCCGGTCCTGGGGGCCGCGGTGTTCGGTCGCTAGGCGCTGTGGGGGAGGTGCAAGGGTGTGACCTGGGCCTTTCGTATCCGTGTCGCTCTTTGCGGTGAGTGCTCGGTGTGGTGTTCCCGTGCCCCGTCGGGTGAAGGCGCGGGTGTTCTGCCTGCTCGGGGGCAACCGGGTGAGACGTGGCTTGCCAGAAGGACGACCGGTGGTGGATGGTTGCCGGACGGCAACGTTCTCTCAGCTGATTGAACGTTCTCTCGACTGATTGAAGGTGAGGGGTTCGCTTCGCGGGCCCTGGTGCTTGTGACTTCCACTCGGCAGGAACACGCGGTGAGCGAGGCCGCTCCGGCGTCACTGGCGTGGACGTCCGTGCCCTACCCCGTCCTGATCGTGGACCGGGCCGGCACGGTCCGGCACGCCAACACCTATGCCCTGGGGCTGTTTCCCGCGGCGGGCTGCGGGGTGCCGCTGGCGGAGTGTGCGCCTGCCTGGCTGGCCGGTGCGCACGACCGCAGGACGGTTGCGGGCCCGGACGACGACGAGGTGGCCTCCGGGCAGATCGCCGACCGCTCCTACGAGGCCCATCCCACGCTCCAGGAGGACGGGGATGTGGTGTGGTGGCTGCTGGACGACACCGACCACCGGCTGGCCCGTCAGTCGCTGCGCATGGAGCGGGAGCGGACCGCTTTCCTGGCGGAGGCGTCCAACGCCCTGCTGTCCTCGCTGAATCTGGAGCGGTGCATGGATGTGACGGCGCAACTGGCGGCCGAGCATCTCGCGGACGCGGCCGTGGTGATCGCCCCGGGCAGCGGCCACCGGCTGCCGGTCGTGACATGTCTGCGCGGCGGACAGCCGCACCGGGACCGCTGGGCCATCGACCCGCACGAGGTGCCCGGTCTGGCCGAGGCGTTGCAGGGGTTCCCGCCGGTGCCCTCCCGCTGGATCGACCCGGTGGCCGCTCCCGGCTGGCTGATCCCCGAGGGGTTCGGCGAGGTGGGTTCGATCGTCGTGACACCGCTGCCGGGCCACGGGGTGCCCGCGGGCGCGCTGATCCTGCTGCGGCGCAGCGGGGTGGCAGCGTTCAGCGAGGAGGAGGAGGTGTTCGCCCGGCTGTTCGCGGCACGTTCGGGGGCGGCGATGTCGGCGGCCCGCATGTACGCGGAGCAGTCCAGCGTGTCGCAGGTACTGATGCGGGAGTTGCTGCCGCCGGTGCTGCACCAGATCTCCGGGGTGGAGTTCGCCGGCGGGTACCGGCCGTCGAAGGACCGGGACCGGATCGGCGGCGACTTCTACGACGTGCACCCCGCGAGCGTCGAGGGCGAACCCTCCTTCGCGGTGCTCGGTGACGTGTGCGGCAAGGGCCTGGAGGCAGCCGTGCTGACGGGCAAGATCCGCAACACCCTGCACGCGCTGCTGCCGATGGCGGGCGACCACCAGCGCATGCTGGAACTTCTCAACGGCGCCCTGCTGGATTCCCACCACACCCGCTTCGCCACCCTGGTCATGGCCTCCGCGGTGCGCGAAGCCGGAGCGGTGCGGCTGCGGGTGACCAGCGCCGGGCATCCGCCGGTGCTCATCGTGCGCGCCGACGGCACGGTCGAGGAAGGAACGTCGCGCGGCACCCTGGTCGGCGCGTTCCCCGGGGCCCACGCCACCACCGCCGACGAGGTGTTGGCGCCGGGAGACTTCTGCGCGCTGTTCACCGACGGGTTCGTCGAGGCCAGGGGCGGCCCGATGGGCGGGGAGATGTTCGGCGACGAACGCTTCCAGGAAGCACTGTCACGGTGTGCGGGAATGCCGGCCGAGGCGGTCGTCGAGCACGTGCAGATGCTCGCCTCCCAGTGGGTCGGCTCGGGCCGGCACGACGACATGGCGGTCATGATCATCGCCGCTCCGAAGTCCCGTCACCTGAGCATGGTGGGCGGACACACCAAAGGCAGGTTCACGGCATGACCAGCACCACCCTCCTTCCCCCTTCGCGGCGGCAGGAGTTGCTGTGGCGGGCGGTGGCGGCCGGCGACGAGCACGAGGCGACCCGTACCGTCTTCGACGCCCTCGCCCAGGGCGTCCCGGCGCAGAGCGTACTGCTCGACCTGATCGCCCCCGTCCAGCACCGGGTGGGGGAGGAGTGGGCGGCCAACCGGCTCACCGTCGCGCAGGAGCACGCCGCGTCCGCGATCAACGACCGGGCCATCGCCGCCCTTTCGTACCAGGTCTCCGCCGTGGGCGGACCGGAGCGGAAGGGCAAGGTGGTCGTGGCGTGCGTGGACGGCGAGTGGCACGGTCTGCCCGCCCGGCTGCTGGCCGAGGTCCTCAAACTGCGCGGGTGGACGGTGGACTACCTCGGCGCCCAGGTGACGACCGAGCACCTGATCGAGCACGTCCACCGGGCCGGCCCGGATCTGGTAGCCCTCTCCAGCTCGATCGCGACGCGGCTGCCGACCGCCCATGCGGCGATCACCGCGGTCCAGGCCACCGGCACCCCCGTGCTGGTGGGCGGGGCCGCCTTCGGGGAGCACGGCCAGTACGCCACGCTCCTCGGCGCGGACGCGTGGGCGCCGGACGCGGGAGCAGCCGCGGACCGCCTCGACCAGGGCCCGTTGCGGCGTCCCGCCCAGGCGCACCAGCCCATCGACGACCTGCCGCACCTGGGCGACCAGGAATACACGATGGTCACCCGCACCCGCCCCCAGCTGGTGCGCACCGTCATGGACGGTCTGGAAGACCGCTTCCCCGCCATGCGCACCTACACGCCCGCCCAGCGGGGGCACACCGCCGAGGACATCGCGCACATCGTCGACTTCCTGGGCACCGCCCTCTACGTGGACGACGCCGAACTCTTCACCGTCTTCCTCGCCTGGACGGCCCGTATCCTCACCGCCCGCCGGGTGCCCGCCCGTTCGCTGATCCCGGCCCTGCACCTGCTGGGCGTGGAACTCCGGGACTTCCCCCGCGCCACGGACATGCTGAAGCAGGCTTGCGGGCGTCTCACCCGTACGGACACCGCCGACCTCGCCGGGGAGCACGCATGAGACCGCCGCACTCCTTCGAACCGTTCCTGCGCCTGGCCACGGACCCCGCGACGGACGGGGAGTCCCTGCACCTGGCCGTGCACGGGTATCTGTGCCACGACAACGCCGACGAGTTCCTCGACGAGGCCACCGGACTCCTCACCGCCCACCCCGGCATCAGGGACCTGCACCTGGACTTCACGCATCTCGACGGCCTGGACTCGATGGGCCTCTCCGTCCTGCTGATGCTCCACCGCCGCACCACCGCTGCCCGCGTCACCCTCCACCTCGATGCCCGCACCCCGGCCCTGGAACGGGTCCTGACGATCACCGGGGCCCTCGCCTACCTCGACCCGGCAGCCGCCCGCCGGGAACAGCAGTCCGCCCCGCACGGCGCGGAGGAGGCGATATCCGCCCACAACCCAGCCGGCGGGCCGACGCCGCGACCCGCAGAACCGGAGACCACAGCCTGAACCCGTCACCCAGAACCGCCTCCGCCCCGCAGAAAACCCCGCTTCCTCCGGACGGGAACCCGTAATGAACGAGCGCACCGATCACGCTCACACCGCCAACTCCCGCGCCCACACCGCCCACCAGACCGCCCGCCTCGCCGAACTCCTCGACCTGCTCTTCGAGCAGGCCCGCCACGACATCCCCGCCCCTTTGGTGCCCGCCCCGCAACTGCGGGCGATGTGCGTCATCGACGGCCAGGACCACATCCCCATGCGCACCCTCGGCCGCCGGCTCGCCGCCGCGCCGCCCTCCGTGTGCCGGCTCGTCGACCGCCTCCAGGCCCTCGGCTTCGTCCAGCGCCACCCGCACCCCGACAGCGGCCGCGAAGTCACCCTCACGCTCACCCCCGCGGGCCGCGCCCATCTGGGCCGTGTCCGCCAACGCCGCGAACACCTGCTGGCAGAGGCCCTTGACGGGCTGCCCGCAGTCGAGCACTCCAGCCTGAGCACCACCCTGGACACCCTCCACCGCGCCCTGACCGGCCGGCCCGCACTGCGCTCCGTCACCCCCGGCCCCACCCTGCTGCCGGCCGCTGCGCACGGTCCCGACGGCGCACGCACCGCCTGACCGAGCTGCTCCCCGGTGCGGCGGGTGGCGTCAGGGAGCGGCCGGGACGGCCAGGGCCTCGGCGATCGAGGGCGCCACGGCGAAGAGGGCCCCGGCGCCCGTGAGCGCCAACCGGCCCGCCAGGTGTGCCCCGAGCGGGCCCACCAGTACGACGGGACGCTGCGTACGGGCGTGCAGCAGGAGCCCGACGAGGTCCCAGCCGCCGAAGAGCAGGCCGCTGAGGTCCACCACGAGCGCCGTCCCCTCGGCCGCGGTGCGCTCGAAATGACCGGCCAGGGCTTCGGCGTTCCATGCCTCGGCGGTGCCGGTCAGGGTGAGGATGCAGGCAGGCGGAATGTCGTTCCGGCCGTGTCGCACGGTCAGCCCGTCGTCAAGACGCTCTGCGCAATCCCCCACGTACGGAGCATGTCAGACCCCGGCGGGTCCGGCGCAGAATCAGGCGGGGCACAGGCGTTCCCCATGCGTAACTGGTGGGCGGCGGTGTCCCGTAGCCGACCAAGGGTTGTCCGGTGACCGAGCTCGCCCCCCCCGGGGAACCGGGCAGCTGAACCCCTTTGCTACGGTGCGCCGATGTCATCGATCAGGCAGTTCCAGGTCACCTTCGACTGCGCGGAACCCGAGCGGTTGGCCCGTTTCTGGTGCGAGGTGCTGGGTTACGTCGTTCCGCCCCCGCCGGAGGGGTTCGCCACGTGGGACGAGTTCAAGGGCGCGCAGCCTCCGGAGGAACGGGACGCCTGGTTCGCCTGCGTCGACCCTTCGGGCGTCGGCCCCCGGCTGTACTTCCAGCGCGTCCCCGAGGGGAAGGCCGTCAAGAACCGGGTCCATCTCGACGTGCGGGTCGGCACCGGGCTCGTGGGCGAGGAGCGCCTCGCCGTGCTGGAGGCCGAGTGCGCACGGCTGGTCCCGCTCGGGGCGGTCCACGTGCAGACGCTGTACGACGGCGATGACTCGTGCATCCCGATGCAGGACATCGAGGGCAACGAGTTCTGTATCGACTGAATCACCTGAGCGGCCTCGAAATCGGCGGGGGCGGTACGGCGGGCGCGAAGAGCCCTCCCGCGACGAGCGGAACCGAGAGTGCCGCAGGCAGGCGGGCTCCGCTCACGCCTCGGGCTTCGCGCCCTCTGCGCGGGTCTCCGGGTCCAGCCGGCGGGCCAGGTGCGCCAGAACTCCCCGGCGGGGCACGGTCGTAACCAGGAACACCACCGCCGCGACCGCGCCACCCAGTGCGCCGCCGAACAGGTTGAACAGACAGAAGGCGATCGCGGCCCAGGCAACGGCGAGCGCCGTGAGGGTGCCGCCGAGGCTGAGGGCGAACAACGTGCTTGAGCGGCGGCCTCCTCGTACGCCCCAGGTGCCTTTCGGCGGACGACCATCGGTTCCGGCGAACCAGCGGGAGCCGATGACCAGCCCCGTGGTCCCGGCCACCACCGCCATGATCCCGAGCGTCAGGGCCAGTTCGGTGCCGAGCCACAGCCACACGTGGTCGAGGACGTCATCCGCCTCGCCCCACCGGTGAAAGACGCGAGGGTCGGTCTCCAGGAACCTCTGGTACCCGCTCCCGTCCCAGCCGTGGACCATGACGAAGACGAACAGGGAGCAGCTCGCCGCGCCCTGAACGAGCGCCAACCGCGTGCGGCCGCGGCGGACCAGCCGTCGCGTGACCGTGAAACCGAGCATCCCGAGGACGAGCAGGGACGCCGCGAACAGGGCAGTGGGCCAGCCTGTCATGGTGATGCCCGCGTACATGGTCTCCCAGCCCGGGAACCTCCACAGCAGCCACAGCTCGCACGGGACGAAAAGCAGTGCGAAGTACGCGAGGGCCACTGCGAAATGGTGCGCCCCGCCACGGGCGCCCTCCGCGTCGCGCCGCGCGTGTACGGGGGGCCGGGCACCCTCAGCGTCGCGCCCCGCGTGCACGGTGTGCCGGGGGTATGCGGATCGGCGCACGCACAGAGCCAGTGCGGCTCCGGTCGCGTAGGCGAAGAACCCGTCAGCCTGGACCATCGTCGACTCCCGTAAGACCTTGTGGGCCCGCTTCGGACCGTGGGGTGTGCCCGGCAGGGCCGTCAGGTGGAGGGAAGGGGGCGATCGTCCAGCCCTCCTGAGGGGAGAGCTGTGCGCGTAGCTCCGCCGGCGGGTCGATTCCGTAGTGGGCGAAGGCTTCTCCCGGAGTGAGGACCACCTCCCGCTCGGCGGGAACCTTGAACAGCACCGGTGCCATCACCCTGGCCGCGGTAGGTGCGATCGACCCGATCACCCGCAATTTGGCGGCGGGCTTCTTCTCCAGGCGACGGAAGAGGAACCGGCAGAGGCCTGTGGCCAGGGATCCGACGATCCGGGGCTGACGAAAACCGCCCAGTTTTCGGGCCCAGCCAGGAAGCGAGGAAATGACGGCGGCACGTCCGACTCCGGCCAGCAGCCATTCCAGTGGCAGGAGATACCGCGGAACCGGGGGAGCGATCTCCCTGAAATCCACCATGTGGTGCATGGCGTTCCGCGACACCTCGCTGACGGCCGCATGGCCTCTTTTCTGCTGGAAGTAGAGTTCCACCTCGGCCCGGTTCCGTGGTACCGCTGCGGAGTCGACGGTCTGGAGCTCGGAAAACACGGCGCACTCTGCCCAGTAGCGGTTCTCGTCCTCCTCGGAGAGCTTGCCGGGCCCGAACTGCTCGTAACAGACGAGCCTGGAGTGCCATGCGCAGAGCAGGATCCACATCTGGCTGCGGGGACTGTTGGCGTCGTAGCGCAGGCCCGACAGCGGCTCGACCCCCTGACCGAACCGAAGGTGGATCCTGACGAGCGTGGCCGAGGACACGGTGGCGGCAGCGGAATCGCCTGCGATGACCGTGTAGAAGTACTGCAGGGTGTTGGCGGCGCGACCGCGGGGATTGTTGATGATCTTGCCGGTCCCGGCGGTGGCGGCGGCCAGGCCGAGGTCGAGCTGTTCCATCGTGACCGACCGCGAGAACCCCATCAAGGTGCTCCCGATATGGCCCCAGACCCGCCACGAGACCGAATCGGGACCGAAGAACCCGTAGTCGCGCGCCGGTTGGACATCTGCTGCTCGGTACTTCACAGGGAACCACCCAAACTGTGACGATTGAGCCCGGGATGCTTGCTGTTCGATGCCACGACCGCCCGATTCGGCGGTAGGTCTCACCGCCCCGTACGTGCGGAACCCGCGCAGGTGTCGGCTTCGGTCGGGGCGCCCGGCGCCGGAATTCCGGCCGGGCCGGACGTGGCCGAATACGGTGAGGCGGTACGGGAGGCAGGGCCGGAGGCGACAGGCGTGCCGCAGACGGGCGGCGTCCGCTCGCACGGCTCCAGCACCGGTAGGCAGTCCTCACCCACTCCCGTCCCGGTGTTGTCCGGCGTGGCGTTCGGCCCGCTGTCCTGCCGGCCCGGTTCCGCCGGTGTCCGTGCCACCAGTTCCGGGGCCCCGGAGGGCTGTCCGGCCGGTGCGCAGGAAGCGCCGGCGGGCGACGGATCAGCGAGTGCGACCGGCAGGGAAACCGGAGGCGAGTGCGTGCCGCGAGGTGTCTCCTGCGAGGGAGCGGCACCTTGCGGTTCACGGGAGGTGGGTGGACTCGCGGATGCTGAAGGTGTCCCGCCGGGGGCCGTAGCCGCCGGTGAGGGCGGTTCAGGAGGCCTTGTCGGCCAGGCAGGCCCTCCGGTGCTCGCCGTCGTGGGGAGAACGATGGTGACGCCCTGCGGGGAGGCCGGCGCCGGGTGCTGGATCCGGTACCCCACGGCGGTCAGCAACCCGGCCAAGGAGACCACGAACGCGGTGATCATCTGTCGTACGGACATGGAAACCCTTTTTCTCGCGACCGGGGGTCACGAATTCTTGCAACCGGGGGTCATGAGCTTGCCCGCGAGGCCATGAATTTCCTCGCACCTATGGGTCATGAACTGAGCTGCTCGAAGTAGCGCCGGGTAGCCCGAAGGAAGTCGACGAGGCCGGAGAATAGATTCTGCGTCGCTTCGGCAAATGATTCCGGGACGGTGAGAATCAGGTAAAGAGTGGTGATGAAGAGTAGCCAGAAGATGGGGCTACGGCCGCGCAGAAACACTTTTCCTCCTGCTGCTTCGGGAATTCCGAACATTCTGATCGTGATATCCCGATATCACGACGCTAGGGGAAATTCTCATCCCTCACAACGAGTACTTTTTTACTGGTACTCGGGGCGCCGCACCTCAGGCGCGCAGGGCTTCCACCAGTGACTGGCGCACCCGGTCGGCCTCCGTACGGATCTGTGCGGGGTCCCAGTCGCGGGTGTCCACCGGGGGCAGGATGGTGACCTCGATCCGGCCGGGCCCCAGGGTGAGCCCCTTCCGGGTCATCACGTCCGTGGCGTTGTGGATCGCGATGGGAACCACCGGTACGCCGGCGCGCGCGGCGATGCGAAACGCACCGCTGCGGAACGGCCCGACGTCTGGGGTCAACGACCGCGTGCCTTCCGGGAGTACGACGACGGAGCGGCCCGAGGCCAGCCGACCCGCCGCGGCGTCCAGGAACTCGGCCGACCGGGGTGGCCCGTCACGGTCGACGAACAGCGTGTCCGCGAACCGCAGACACGCCCCCATCACCGGGACGCGGCCCAACTCGCGCTTCGCCACGGCGCACCAGTCGCCCTCGACGAGCCGTGCCAGCACAAGGGGGTCCAGCGGGCTGGTGTGGTTGGCCACGTACACCGCGGGCCCGGCGGGGGCGGGTCCGCCCCCGTCCCGGACCACCACCTCCACGCCCGCGGCCCGCAGGACCAGGGCGCTGCCCAGCCGCTTGGTGCCGGCGGTGACGGCACGTGGCTCGCACCCGGCACCCGCGGCGCCCGCCGCGGCAGCGAGAGCGAGTGTTGCCGCGCCCGCGGCGGCCACCGTCGCCCGTACCCGGCCGAGGGCCGAGCCCCGGGCGCCGTCGACCAGTACCGCGGGCCAGCCCCTGTTCACCGCCTCCGCCGACAGGGCGGCCTTGGGGCGCACGACCCTGGGCCGGCCGACCGCCCCGAGCAGAGGAAGGTCCTCGTAGCCGTCGCAGTACGCGTAGCTGTCCGCCAGCTCCACGCCGCGGCGGCGTGCGTGCGCCTGTACGGCCTCCAGCTTGTCCGTTCCCGAGCACAAGGGTGGCGGTGTGTCGGTGACCACGCGCCCGCCCTTCACCGGGACGGGGGTGCAGAGAAGTTCGGAGACCCCCAACGCCCGTGCCAGCGGCGCCACTTGGCTGTGGCTCGCCGCGGTTGCCACACATACCGAGTGTCCGCGGGCCTGGTGGGCACGGACCAGTGCCCACATGTCGCGGTCGATCGTCGGGGCGATCTCCTCCACGAAGACCCGTTCGCTCAGCACCGCCAGTTCGTCCTCGGTACGCCCGTGCCAGCAGGCGGCCGCCGCGGCGCCCAGCCGGGCGGCGGCGCGGGTTTCCACGCCCGAGCGGGCCCGCCACAGGTCGGCGGCGACGCGGTGCGGCGGCGCGGAGGTCAGCGCGTGCCAGGCCTCGGCGGGCCACTCCCCGTGGCGCAGCCGGTTGACGCAGAAGGCCCAGGAGGAGTGGCCTCGGATCAGGGTGCCGTCGAAGTCGAAATAGGCCCCGGTGGCGGGGCCGGGGGGCGACTTGTCGATGGCATCCAGCAGTTCGCGCCTGGTGAGTGTGGCCGGCGTGGTGAGGGGGGTCGGCCTGGTCATCGGGGTCCTCCGTGGGGCAGGCCGGACTCGGGGGCCGCGTCCGCGTCCGCGCGCTGCCGGGCGAGCGTCAGCAGGTCGGCGTGGAGCTGGCGGGCCTCGGTATGTGCGTACCGGCGTCGCTGAGCCGCTTCGAGACCGGGCTCCAGCAGCCCCGACCGCCGCACGTCCAGCAACAGGGACCGGTAGAAACCCGGAGCGCGCGGCGGGACCGGTGGGAGGCCCACGGCACTGTCCGCCCAGGACCTGGCGCGGGCGAGCACGCGGGTGAGCACCAGGTCGACGTCGACGGGAAGGCCGTGGGGCTGCTGTGCCAGTTCCTGGAACGCCAGGAGCTGTCCCGCCGACACGTCCGCCAGCACGGCGGGCGCGATGAGCGACCCCGCGGGAACGAGCGGGGCCGGGAACGTCCACGGGCTCTCGTCCGCGCCGCTCGTGGGCGTGGCGAGCCGCTTCAACTCGACCACCGCCGTCGCCAGGAGGCCCGGCTCGACACCGAGCCCGGTCCCGGTCGCGGTGGCGCTCAGCACACCCCGCAGTTCCTGTACGGCCGTGTCCCACGCGCCCGCGGTCTCCACCCGGGAGGCACGGAGCGCGGCGACCTCCGCCGCGGCTCGCGGCCACAGCCAGTGGATGCCCTGGTTGCGGTACAGGGTGGCCACCGCACGGTGTTCGTGGACGCGCCTGTGCAGCACGGGGGCCGTCGCGGGGCGGGACAGTGCGCGCGCCCGCGCGCTGTCGCCCGGAGCCGCCGGCCGCTGCCCCGGGACGGTGTCCTCCGCATCGGGCGGGGACGCGACCGGCGGGGACGCATCGGGCGGGGACGCGACCGGCGGGGACGCGACCGGCGGGGACGCGACCGGCAGGGACGCATCGGGCGGGGACGCGACCGGCAGGGACGCATCCGGTGGGGACGCGTCGACCCCCCTGAGCGACACCGCCCCCACGTCCCGCAGCCGGAGCAGGATCTCCCGTACGCCCCGCTCGGTACGCAGGTGCTGGGTGTCGAGTGTCGGGGCGCCCGACCGTTCCACCGCCTCCAGGAGCGGTTGCGTCATCCGGTGCACCTGCGCGGTCGTGCAGCCCGGTCCCGCCGCCGACACGGCGAGAGCCACCAGCGCCTGCCCGGTGACGGGAGTGACCTGGCAGAGTGCGCGGCGCACCTCCCGCGCCAGGACCCGTGCGCCGGAGGCGTCGGTGAGCGCACCGCCCCGGTGCCCGACGTAGGCACCGACCGACAGCGGGGGCGCGAACCGCACCTGGACCACCCCCCGGGTCCGGCGCTGCGCGCGGACGTAACGCCAGAACCAGCGCAGGGATTCGGGGCGTTTGGGCTGCCCCAGCTCCTCCCCGGCGAGCACGGCCGCGTCCGGCAGGACGGAGCTGGACAGGGCGACGGGGACGAGCCAGACCTGCTTGCCCGGGTTGTCGCGCACCGCGGCCACGGTGTGCTCCAGCAGCCCGTACCGGGGCGGGCCCGGCAGCCCCGTACGGGACCTGCCGCCCTCCTGGTACCACTCCAGCGTCTCGCCGCTGTCGACGAGATGGCGCAGATAGAGCCGCAGCGCGCTGCGGTAGTCCTCGTCGGCGGGCGAGGCGCGGCGCAGGAAGACCACTCCGGCACGGGCGGCGAGCGGGGCGAGGAGGGGAAGCCGCAGATTGTCACCGGCGAACCAGAGCGGCCGGGGCCTGCCGCAGTCCCGCAGGGCCTGGGAGACGAACAGCGGGTCCATGTACGCCTGGTGCTGCGGGAGGAAGATCAGGCAGGCGTCGCTCGCGGCCGGTCCGCGCAGCATCCGCCGGTCCTCGTCGAGGATCTCCACCCGCCAGAGGGGCACGAGTGCGCGGCGCATGGCACGCGCGAAGAGGTCGGTCCACGGCGCCCCCCGCGTGGCCACCAACTCGCGCAGGCACCGCCGCACGCGGCGGCGCGCGTCGACGGCGTCGGCGCCGGTGCGCATGGACAGTGCGCGGATCTCGCGGGACGCCTGGGGGTGCCGCAGGACGGCGTCCACCAGGGCTGTGCGTCGGCGGTTGAACATGCGGTGCTTCTTCCTGTTCGCCGGGTGGGGTCGGGAACGCGAGTGCCGGAACGGCGTGTTCGCCGAGGGCGCGGGGCGTGCGTGCGACGGGCGCGTGCGGGTGGCCTGGCGGCCGGGCGTCACACGGGTTGTGAGACCAGTCCACCGAGCGCGGGTGTCCCGCCCTCTCGGGTTCGCGCCTCGCCCGTGTCCAGGCCCGCGAATCGGCTGCGGACTCCGTGCGTCCAGGCCGTGTCGGGCCCCGAGAAGTTCCGGGCGAGCACGGCGTCGAAGGTTCCCGTCGGCCGCGGCAGCCCCCGTACGAGTGCCAGGAGCAGCGCGTCGTCCGCATCGAGGCCCCCGGGTGCCGCGAACCGGGCCGCACGGCCCCGCGCGTCGTCCAGCGCGGCGGAGACGACGACCGCGGGCGGCGGGGGGACCAGGGCGAGCGCCGACAACGCTGCCGCCACGGCGGCGGTCGCGTCCTCGCGGAGCGCGGCAGGGGGAAGGGCCGTCGCCACATGGTGCGTCGTGGCGACGCGCAGGGCGCCGAGGGCGACGTGTTCCTCCAGCCCGTCGGCGCACCGCACCGGCCGGAAGAAGACCGGGTGTACGGGCACCCCGGCGCGGACGGCCTCGCCGAGCACCGTCCGCCACTGCTCGCCGTCCGACCGCTCACGGCCGGCTGGCACGACCACGTCGGCGCCGTGCGCGAGATGGGTCAGCACCCGCTGCGTCAAGGAGGCCCTGTCCGACGCGCACGGACAGCGGCGCATGTCGATGCGGGTGCCCGGGGCGTCGTAGAGGAGGCTCAGCAGTCCCCGAGTGGCGTGAGAGGGCGTGGGAAGCAGCGTGTTCTGCCCGCGCAGGGCGGAGTTGACCGCCGCGAGGACCAGCGGGGCGGGCTCCTGGTGCGGGCCGCAGAGATAGAGCCGCCCGGGGGAGGGGGCGCGGGCCGGCCGGCGCGGCCCGACCAGGTCCTGCGACAGGCACACGCCGCCGAGGAAGCCGTGGATCAGTCCTGACAGCAGGTCCAGGGCCGGCCAGTCGGCGCCGTTCTGCGCCGCCCACCACGCGGCGGGGCGGGTGAGGTCGAGCGAGGGGGGAGCGGCGTCGCGGACGCGCACACTCCCGTCGGCGCGCCGCACGGAGAGGTGGTGCGTGGTCATGGGCAGGTTCGGGGCGTGGGCCCCCGTCGCGGCGTCGGTCACCAGGCGGGGGTGGATCGCGCTGCGCCGGGCGACGTGCTCCCGTACCGCGACCGCGCGGGGGAGCTCCTGCTTCGTCGTGCCGTCCGGCAGCCCGAAGACGTGCGTCATCGTACGGGGGAACCAGTCGATGGACCGCAGGTCGTCGACGGCCAGTTCGGTGACGGGGCCGCGCACCCTGCTGAGACCCTCGCCGGGCAGGTTGGCGTCCCCGCGCAGGAAGGCCACGCGGTCCTCGAAGGGGTGCTGGGCCAGCCGTCCCAGGTCCAGCAGACGCACCTCCAGCCGCATGGTGATCAGCGGGCTCCGGCCCCGGTAGAGCCCGAGGTCGAGCATCGGCCGGGCCGTGTCGTCGTCCGCGAGGCCCGCGTACCGTGCCTCGGCGCGCACCGCGCCGTCCGTCGGGAGGGCCGCGTACCGGTGCAGGTGCACGAACCGGCGGGGATAGCCGACGTGACCGGGCGGGATCCGGGGGTCCCACCTCTCCAGTTGCTGGAACGGGACGATGTGCAGCGCCCCGTCCAGGAGGCCCGGGTGCAGGGTGCTCTCCGGCACCGTGCACCGGCGCGCGTCGAGCACCCCGCTGCTGCCGGTGTCCGCCATGCGCAGTGCGACCAGTGAGTGGAACGCGGGTCCGTGGAAGAGGTGGCCCGCCTTGTAGGGCAACGAGAGCACCGGGCGGGAGCCGGACAGGGGCACGGGGGCCGCGGGCGGGGGCGGCGGTTCGTGGCGGGCCTTCGCCCGTGCGACCCGCTCGTACCGGGAGAGCGCGGGCCGCCCCGCGTCGCGCCAGGCCAGCAGTTCGACGTCGGCGCCGTCCTTCGTGGCCCGTACCTCGGTCAGCAGGGGACGCGGGCCGCGCACCACCACCCAGGTGTCGAGCACCAGGTCCTCCAGCGAGTGGCAGGGGCGGCCGGTGTGCCGCTCGGCGGCCGAGGCCAGGAGGTCGGCGATCACGGTGCCGGGTACCGAAGGGTCGGCGAAGGTCGGCCGGTGGTCGCGGAGCCAGGTGTCGACGGCCGGGTCGAGGGTCCTGGCGGCGAAGTGGCCCGGCAGCGTGGGAGCTTCGGTGTCCAGCACGAGCAGGGTGATGTTCTTGACGTGGTAGGCCCACTTGCCGTCCACGGCGAGCCAGCCGTCGGCGACGGCGTAGCGCCCCTGCGCCGTCTCACCCGTCTCGGTGATCTCCACCCGGAAGTGGACACGCTGCGACGCGGGGGTGACCTGTCCCCGGTACTTCCACGTCAGCGGCTTGCCGATGTTCACCGCCTCGAAGCGCGGTGCGCGCATTCCGGCACCGAAGTCCTTGTCGATCAGCAGGACGCGCAGCAGCTGGTACAGGCCTTCCACGCCGAGTGAGCCCGGTTGCACGGGGTCCTGGAAGAAGTGCGCCTTGAAGTACCAGTCGTCGGCGCTGACGTTCTTCTCGCCGTGGATGCTGCCCAGTCCGGCCGCGCCTCCGTGGACGTCGCGGTGGGTGGCCTGCTGGGGCACCACAAGGCGACGGTGCCCGATGGTCAGAGGGCCTTCGCAGTACGCCTCGGGCCGGGTCGTGAGGTCGACGGGGGCGGGCCCGTCGGGCGCGTCCTGCTGCGCCGTGCCGTCGGCGGAGGCGGGCGCGGGCAGACCACCCCCGGACTCGAAGGCGCCGGCCGGGAAGTACCCGAAGCTGGTGGTGCAGCGCAGTACCGGCACGCCGTCGGCGAGACACTCCACGTCGAAGAAGGTGAGCACCATGTCGTTGGCCACGGTGTGCCCGGTGAGCTTGACCCGGGTGCGTACCGTCCGGGCGCCTTGGTCCACGGCCGCCAGGAGTGTCGTGGCGCCGTCCAGGTTGCGGAAGTGCAGATCGCGCCCGTTGTTCGGGGCGCAGCCGGTGAACTGGGCGAGCCAGCCGCAGGGTTGCAGGGCGATCTCCATGAGGACGGCCGACGGGAGGGTGCCGCCGCTCTCCCGCCAGTACCAGGCGTCCGGGCGCAGGTCGAACTCGACCTCAGTCCAGCTGCCTTCCGTCGGCCGAGCGGCCTGCGCCCCGAGCGCCACGACGCGGTCCATGCACAGGTACGGCGGCCCCGGCAGCCGTGGGATCCTGCGGCCGTCGTCGTCGCCGACGAAAGCCGGCCCCAAGTACTCACCCGCCGCCCCCCAGACCAGGCCCAGCATGTACTCGCGGTCCAGCGGCCTGCCCTCCAGCACGTACGCCGCACCCTGAGGCTCCACCACGGCCAACTCGCGCGGGTCCACGGGCATCGGGGGGCACTGCTCCGCCGGCAGCGCGCGTGCCTGGCCCTGCCAGTGGGCGAGCGGGGTGTCGGGGACCAGCCGCAGGGCGAGCCCCGAGGCGTGGAAGGACGCCCTGCCGTCGACGGTGCACAGCAGGTCGGCACGGAGCACGGGCTCCGGTCCGTCCTCCACCTCGGTGACGAAGAGTTCGTAGACCAGGAGCGAGTTGCCCGGCACCGCCTGCCCCCGGCACCGCATGGGCGACGTCTCCTCCCGTACGGGCTCGAAGCGCCAGCCGTCCCGGGAGGTGGTGAGGCCGAGGGCGGCCAGGTGGAAGGCCATGGCCTGGTACCCGCCTTCGAGCATCAGGGTGCCCGGCATGCACGGGTCCTCGTGGAAGTGCCCGTCGAAGAACCAGTCGGTGCGGGTGAGGTCGAGTTCGGCGCGCAGGTAGCCCGCCCCGGTGGGCCCGCCCCGCGGAGCGAAGTCCGTTACCTCGTCGAAGAGTTGGAGGTAACCTCCGCTGGTGCGCGGGGTCCGCAGGTGGGTGCGCGTGAGTTCCCACTCGGGTCCGAAGCAGTCGGCCGGGCTGCCCTGTGTGAAGGCCCGCACCTGGCCGGCCGAGAACGCCCGCGGCGCTTCTCCGTCCGGCGGCAGCGGCCCCGGCCTGACGGCCGGGGGCAGCTCCGACGGCTGCCACAGGATGCCCGCGGAATCCGCCAGCTCCTCGTCGGTGAAGAAGCCCGCCTGGCCGTTGCGTACCCGGATCCGCAGCTCGTCCTCCACCCAGCAGTCGTACTGGAAGAAGAAGAGGCGCACACCCGCGTGTTCGGCGTGTCCGGTGATCTCGATGCGGTAGGTGAGTGTCTCGCCGGGCGTGGGGAGCGGCCCGTGGAAACTCAGGTCGCAGCCCAGCAGCCGGTAGACACGGTCGTCGACGGGACCGAGGTTCACGCCGAGCCAGCTGATCAGCAGGAGGTCGGCCTGTCCCGCCTCCACCATCAGCGCCGGAGGCATGCGCCCGGCGGGATCGAGGTACCAGGCGTCGGGCGTGACGTCGGTCTGCGTCCAGATCACCCCGGTGCCCATGGTGCCCGGCTCGGCGTCGATGGAGGTGACGCGGTCGACGAGCAGCATGGGCGCTTTGGGCAGCCGGGTCTGCCGACGGCGGCCGTCCTGCACGCGGAACTGCCGGCCGAACAGGTGTGACACCGGCTTCTCGGCAAGGTATTCGAGCTGCGACCGGTCGAACAGAACCGGCGAGGCGCCTGGTGCGGCGGGCCGGTGAGGGGGCTCGGGGGTGGGTGCGCCCGGGGGGAAGGGTTGTGGTGTGTTTTTGGTGCTGGCGGGCTCGGACGTGTCGGCGGTGGGGGACCCGGGCGCGTTGGGGGTGGTGGTCGTTGGGGCGGGGGGTGTGGCGGTGGTCGTTGGTGCGAGCGGTGTTGCGGTGGAGACGGTGGCCGTCGGGGCGGTGGCTGTCGCGGGCTCAGGTTGATTCGCGGGCCCGGGGCGGTTCGCGGGTGCGGGTGCCGTTGCGGTGGCGTGTTCGCGCGCGTGCGCGGTGGTGGGGCGGGGTGTCGCGCGGGCGGGCGAGGGCTGTGGCGCGGGTGCCCGGTCCCGCTCGGTACCGTGGTTCTGCTCGGTACCGCGGTCCCGCTCGGCACCGTGGTTCTGCTCGACACCGCGGTCCCGCTCGACACCGCGGTCCCGCTCGGCACCGCGGTTCTGCTCGGTACCGCGGTTCTGCTCGGTACCGCGGTCCCGCTCGGCACCGCTGTCCCGCTCGGTACCGCCGTCCTGCTTCTGTTCGTCCGCCCGGGGCCGTGAC
The DNA here is from genome assembly GCF_044757485.1 of Streptomyces sp. NPDC091272. Lineage (NCBI taxonomy): Bacteria > Bacillati > Actinomycetota > Actinomycetes > Kitasatosporales > Streptomycetaceae > Streptomyces > Streptomyces sp. NPDC091272. The sequence goes on along the minus strand of NZ_JBIVVC010000010.1, from coordinate 231,304 downwards.
CCTCCCGTCGATACGAGAACGGTTCGGGCGGCCGTGGCGAGGTGGGTGGGCGGTGGCGAGAACTGCGCGGTCAGAGCCTGGTGGTCCACCTCCAGCCCGGCCGCGACCAACTGCGCGGTGACGTCGAACACCTGGGTGAGGGAGCGCTCCGGCGACGCGTCCATTGCCACCGCGAGGTGCTCCCTGCCCTGCAGCGTCTCGCCGATCCAGTTCGTGCAGACCTGCTTGGGGCCGTGCTCCACGAACACGCGAGCACCGCGCGCGTAGGCCTCGGACACGGCTTCCGCGAATTCCACGGTGCCGGTGGCCTGCGCCGTCAGCGCGTCGGCCAGGGAGTCCTCGGTCGGTGACAGAGGAGTGCCTGTGTCGCAGGCGTAGAAGGAGACGCCGGGCAGCGGGCTGAGCGGACGGTGGTGGAAGGCCCGCCAGGCCGCCGCGACCTCCTTCACCTCGGGCGCGTGCACCGCCACGTCGTACGCCAGGCGGAAGGCGTACTTGGGCCGCAGCCGCTTCAGCACCCGCTCGCAGCCGGCCTCCTCGCCGCCGATCGTGCAGCTGTGCGGGCTGTTGACCGCACCGAGGTGCACGGCCTCCTCGCCGGCCAGCGCCTCCTCCACCTGCTTGCGCGACGCCCCGACCACATGGGTCGCCCACCGTTCGCCAGTGATTCCCCTCCTGCGCCACTGGGCGCGCACGGTGGTGCACGGGCCGGTCAGCGCGCCCGCGAACAACGGGTCGGTGACGGAGTCGGCGATCAGTGACTCAAGCCGCTGCCAGTACCCGAGCGCGATCAACGCACTTGTCGCGCCCGACGAGTAGCCGATGACGTCCCTCGGCCGCAATCCCAGCACGTCGCGGCTGAGCGACGTGTGCACCGCGCTCAGGGTGGACGCCGCCCAGATCCGCTGCATGGCGGTCAGTTCCCCGGCGTGGTCCCGGTCGAACAGCCACTGCACCAACGGCCCCAGCGGTCCGCCGCAGCGCTCCGCGAGCGCGCTCAGGGAGCCGGGCAGCGCCAGCATCAGTGACCGGCCCATCTCCGGGTAGGCCGCCGCGCCGCCGGTGTAGACGAAGGCGACCGTGCCCTCCAGCGGCTTCTCCCGATGGTGCACCCCCACCGGGCGCACCCCGCCCTCACGCAGCCAGCGGGTCGCGTCCGCCACCCGTGCGCACAGCTGACTCTCCCCCTGGGCCTGGACGACGAGCCGCGCGGGGCCGTCCCCGCCCTCGTGGTAGGCGGACGCGTTGTCCAGGAGCGTGGCCGTTCCGGACCCCCGGTAGACGTGCAGCCGCGGGGGCGGCTCGGTGAGAACGGCACGAGGCGCAACTGCCGCCGCCCGCAGCCGCAGGCGGTGGGTCTCGCCCGTCCCGGCCGGCCGCACCACGACGTCCGCCACGCGTTCCCCCAGCCACGGACAGGCAGCCGTGCCGGGCCGGGGCAGCAGTGCGCGGTCGAGGCAGACCACGGCGACGGCGACGGACACCAGGGCGTGGGCGCAGTCCGCGTGGCCGAGGAGTTCGGCCACGTCCAGGGCGGTGCGCCGCGAGTCCTGGTGGGCCGGGACGTCCCCCACCGTCAGCGGAGCGGCGTCCGCGTCGGCGTTCAGCACCTCGGGTGCGACGGTGGCCGGAGCGGGGGCGTCGGGCAGCAGGGCGAGTACGTGGTCCCCGTCGCGCGCGGCCAGGTCGGCGCGCTTCAGTACGAGTACCACGGCCGCGTCGACCGGTTCCGCCGGCCGGTCGAGCGCCGTCAGCACGTCGCGGTGGAACGGTTCGTCGGGAGTCGCCACCGCCCCGACGATCGCGGCGTCGCTCTCGCCCGCCCGGATCGAGCGCGCGGCCAGCCGCAGTGCGGCCAGGCCCGACGCCTCCCGGTCCGACATCGCGAAACCACTGCTGGTGAGGTCCAGGGAGACGTTGATCTGGTTGGCGAGCGTGGCCGCGGTGTGCCGCAGCACGGTGTTCGCCGTGAGCGGCCCGGACCCTGCGCCGCCCGGTTCCGTGCCGGAGGCCTCGCCGGGCGCGCCAGGGGCCGTGCGTCCGGCCTGGGCGGGCCCTGCTCCGGTGCCGGGGTCCTCGGCTGCCGCGTCCGGTGCGGCCGTGTCGGTGCCTTCGGCGTACAGCGTGTTCCAGCGCCGCCGGTACTTGACGGTTTCCGGCGTCGCCTCCACGCCCACCAGCACCAGCGTGTGCGCCCGCGGCAGCCGGATCCCGGCCGTCGCCTCCTGGCAGGCGCTCATGAGCAGGGCGTGGTGGGGCAGGCCCTCGGCGTAGTCGGTGGGCGGGAAGTGCAGTCCCTGGAGCGCGAGTTCGACCTGCGCCGGAGCCGTGGAGCGGTCCCGGTCGCCGGTGGCGAGGCGGCGCACCAGGTCCTCGACCGACCGGCCGCTCGCCACGCGCGCGCCCAGGCCGACCACCGCGATGTCGGCCGACCCGGGCGGGCCGCTCTCGGACGCCCCCCGGCGCGGGGCGTCGGGCTGGGCGGCGGAATCGCGGGCGGGAGGCACGGGGTCGGAGTGCACTGCGCGGTCCGGTTCTGTGGGCATCACGGGTCCTCTCTGCTGGGGCAGGTGCGGGCGGGGAGTCACCGCGCGCGTCGTGGGGTGCGCGGCCTGCGGCGGCCGAGTTCGAGCGGGCGGGTGTCCGGTGGGCGCCGAGCGGTCGGCGGGCGGGCCTTCGAGTACGAGGTGTGCGTTGTTTCCGCCGAACCCGAAGGCGCTGAGCCCGGCGAGCCGCGGCCCTGTCCACGGCTCTGGCTCGGACGGCAGCCGGAACGGGCTGTCCTCCAGCGCGCCGGACGGCGTCCGCACCCCGCACACCGGCGGAATGACGCCCTCCGCCAGGGCCGCTGTCAGTTTGAGCAGCCCCACCATCCCCGAAGTGGTCAGGGTGTGGCCGAAGTTGGCCTTGGCCGCACCGATGGGAAGGCTGTCCGCGCCGGCGAACACGCGGGCCGTGCTGTGGATCTCCGCGGTGTCCCCGAGCGGGGTGCCGGTGGCGTGGAACTCCAGGAGGCCCACGTCCTCGGGCGCCAGCTCCGCCTGTTGGTAGGCCTGCCGCATCACGAAGTCCTGGGCGTCCTCGTTCGGAGCGACGAAACTGCCGCGACGGCCGTTGTTGGCCCAGCCGACGCCCCGTACGACACTGAGCACGGGCAGGCCCTCGGCGAGCGCGTCCGCCAGCCGTACGAGGGTGACGAACGCGGCCCCTTCGGCGGGCACCAGGCCGTCCGACGCCTGGTCGAGCGGCCGGCTCCGCCCCTCCAGGCTGAGGGCGGAGAGCGCGGTGAAGCCCACATGGAGGAACAGGTTGTCCGCGTAGCTCGCCCCGCCCGCGACCATGACGTCCGCCTCGTCGTCCTGGAGCCGGTCGCAGGCGATCTTGACGGCGTAGAGCGAGGACGCGCACGCGGCGTCGAGAGTGAGCGCCCCCGCGCCCAGACCGAACAACTTGGCTGTCTGCGCGGCGGGTTGGCCGAAGCAGAAGGCGTTGCGCGGATCGGTGGCAGGCTGGTGGCCGGAGCCCGTGGGCAGCCGTCCCGTCCGCCGGTGGTCCATGACCTGCTGGGCCAACTCGTAGGTGGGGTAGGAGAGGTTGCCCATGACCAGTCCGCTCCTGGGGCTGTTCCTCGCACCGGGTACGGCGGTCAGCGCCGCGTCGACGGCATGGGCGGTCCAGCTGAACAGCGGCGAGAGGCGCGCCGCCTCGTCGTCGCTCCAGCCGATCTCCGAGGGGCGGAAGATCCGGTCGAAGCCCTGCACGTAACCGCCCACGTCGTTGCAGACGCGGTCCTGGGAGGGCCGTACCCGGGAGCGGAGCGAAGTGGGGTCGAGGCCCCATCGCCCTTGTGGGACAGGGGTGATGGCACAGGAACCTGACACCACCGTCTGCCACAGCGCGGCAGGGTCGAGCGCGCCCGGCAGGACGCAGCCGCGCCCTACCACGGCGATCGGCGCAAAACTCATGAATAGCCTCGTTCGTCGAGCGGGGGCCGGTAAGCCGGAAAAATCCGGTCGGAGGTGGTGCGCGCGGGGCCGCTACAGGGCGCCGTGACCGAGGCCCGTACGGAACGCGAGTCGTTCACCGTGGGCGGCCGACGAGCCGGGTCCCGTACGGAACGGGAGTCGTTTGCCGTGGGCGGCCGACGAGCCGGGTCCCGTACGGAACGCGGGAGGTTCACCGCGGGCGGGCGACGAGCTGGATGCCGTCCAGGGCTGCGCGCAGCCCGCCGTCGGGCTCGAGCAGGACCGCGTCGCACTCGGCGCGCACGGAATCGGCGCGGCACGCCGTCACCCGGCAGGTGACAGGACCGGACGCCGCACCCGGGCGGTACACCTCGCACCGGTCCACGCCGACCGGCAGGCATGCCCGGCCCATGGCCTCCTGGCCCCACAACAGGGCGAGCTGGAGCGCGCCGTCGACCAGGGCGGGGTCGGTCCGCCACGGCTCTCCCGTGTCCCAGCCCATCTCGCACAGTCCGTGCACGGCGCCCCGGGCTCCGTCGGGAGCGCAGTAGGTGATCTCGTGGAGTACCTGGAACCTGGGCCCGTGGAACAGGCTCTCGCCGCCGTACGGGGCGGGCCTGCCGGCGCCCTCCGCGAGGCCCGGCCGCTCCTGCGGAGCCCCCCGCGGCGGCAGCGCACCGGCCCTCGCCACCGCCGTGAACTGCGGATGGCTGCCCGGTCTGCCCAGCCGCAGTGCGTAACCCCCACCGGGTGCGGGCGCACGCTCGACGCCGAGCCACTCCGCCCGCGGATAGCTGTCCAGCGCGAGCTTGCTCCGCACCTGGAGGTCCCGGAGCACGAAGGCGCCGTTGCGGCTCCCCGGCGGGACGACGGCGCGTGCCATCCACTCGACCGCGGTGGCCACCGGGACGATGGTCCTGCCCAGGATCGTGTGGTCCGCGAGTTCCGGCTGGACGGAGCCGTGGGTCAGCAACGGGGCGGTGAACGGGGCCGCCTCGGGCCCTTCGCCGGGCGGTTCCGACGGCCCGCCCCAGCGACGGACCTGTCGTTCGTCGGGCACCAGCACCACGTGCGCGGGCCCCGATCCGGCGACCAGCTCCGCCGCGAACGCACGGGCGCCTTCCTCCACCGGGATCAGCGCCACCTGCTGCTGGGCGAAGTGCTCCTGCAGCTGCGGCCCCACCATGCCGCCGCACCAGGCCCCCCAGGCCATGGACACCACGTGTGCGGTCGGCCGTTCCTCGGCGAGGTGGGGAGCCAGCTGGTCCATGACCGCGTTGGCCATCGCGTAGTCGCTCTGGCCGGGGTTACCCACCACGGCGCTGACCGACGAGAAGAGGCACACGGTCCGCAGGGGGTCGTCCGCGGTGGCGTCGAGCAGATTGCGCAAGCCGGCGACCTTGGTGGTGAAGACCCGCGCGAACTGCTCGGGAGTCTTCTCCGCCACCGCCTTGTCCGCGATCACTCCCGCCGCGTGCACGAGGCCGGTCACCGGCCCCCAATCGGCCCGTGCCTCGCGCAGGCAGGCCTGCAAGGCCTCGGCATCCCTGACGTCGACGGCCCGGTAACGTACGGCTGCCCCGGCCCGTTCCAGCCTCAGCAACGTGGCGCGAATCTCCCGCGAGGCGAGCACCCGCGCGGCAGCCGCCCGCACCTGCGGCAGCGGCCGTGTCGTCCCCGCCGACCTGTCGTACTCCAACAGGGCCCTGATCAGCGAAGGTTCGTCGGTCAGCGCGGCGAGCCTGGAGTCCTCCGACACCAGGGCGGTACGGCCCAGCAGCAGCAGCCGTGGCGAGCGCCCGGCCGCCAGCGCGGCCAGGCAGTCCGCGGTGATCCCGCGGGCCCCGCCCGTCACCACCAGGAAGGAGGCCGCGTTGACGGCGGAGCCACGACCCGGGGTGACGGCAGGAGCGGGCACGAACGCCCTGACGTACCGTTCGCCGTCGGCGGCGAGCGCCACATCACTCTCGGCGCCGCCGAGCAGGAGTTCCTGCACGAGAGCACGGCCGGCTTCGGCGGACGAGCGTCCGGTGCGCTCCAGATCGACGGCCTTGACGAGGGTCTGCGGCCACTCGCGGTCGGCGGTCCGTGCGAGCGCCGCCCCGCCGTTCAGCCAGGCGTGCGCGCCCTGGCGGCCGGAGAGCCCGAAGTCCCCGCCGCCGTCCTGGACCAGTACCACCGAGCCGACGCCCGCGGACCCGCGGGCCAGCAGCCCGAGCTGCCTCAGCAGTTCACCGTGGAGCGCGGGCGACGCCTTCGCCGGGCAGGCAACCTCGCGCAGGGCGTCCAGCACGATCAGACAGCCGGTGTCTGGGGGCAGTTCGGCCGGCAGGCCGTGCACCGTCTCGGCCCGTACTCCGCGATCGGTCAGGGCCTTGACGACCGCGTCGGCGACACCGTGCGCGTCATCGGTGACGAGTACGCGCCCCGACAGGCCGGGCACTGCGAAGCCGGGCGGTTGTTGCGGGCGGGGTACGAGGACCAGCCGCGTCAGCTCGTTCGGGGTGAGGTGCTCCCCGGCGTCGTTCACGAATTCTGCCCGCCCGTGGCGCCGGTGAGCTCCCCGAGGCGGCCGGCGACGTCGGCGATGGTACGCAGCCGGGCCATCTCCGCCCCGTCCGCGTCGTCGAGCCCCGCGACCTGGTCACGGACGATGGCGAGGATCTGCACCCGCTTGATGGAGTCGATGCCCAGCTCCTCCTCCAGGGACATGTCCTCGGTGAGCGCGTCCTCGGGATAGCCCGTGACGTCGGCGATCACCTTCAGCAGGAGCGGGAGGAAGTCCGTCGTACCCGCTGCCGTGGCGTCAGTGGCGTCGGTGGGGTCAGTGGTTACTGCGGCTTCCGTGTCCGCGGAGGCAGGGGGAGCAGGGGTACTGGCCACGGGCGGGGCCGGGGAGTGGGCGGCGGCGACGGCGACCCCGGGAGGCGGGGCCATGTGCTGCTCGCCGGAGGGTGCGGACGGTACGGTCCCGGTCTGCGGCTGCTCCGCGCCCTGGGGAGCCGGAGCGGTCGCCGTGCCGTAGGACGCCGACGCAGCAGCTGCTTCGTCGCGAGCCGGGGCGTGAGCCGTACGGTCGGAGACCTCCGTGACCAGGGCGTTCAGCCGGTCCAGGGTCGCGAGCGTTGACCTGTGCTGCTCCTGGAGCGACGTGATCTGGCTGACCAGGTCGCTCATGACCGCGCGGTCACCGCTGTCCGCGGGGCCGGCAGCGCCGTTGCCGTTGGCGTAGGGGGAGATGCCGTGGTGCGAGAGAGAAGTCATGAGAACTCCGTGAGTGGTGTGGACGGGTGTGAGGTGGGACGGGAACGCGAGTGAGGGTGGTGCCGGGAATCGCACACCGGGGCGCCGGTCAAGCGCATCAGGGCGGCACAGCACCTCAGGGCGGCAGAGCGCATCAGGGCGGCACAGCCACCTCCTGCCGGGTCGGTCGGTTGCGGACGCGGGGGAGGGGCGGTCAGGAAGCCGTCGACCGGGAGCCGCCGGTGGCGGCGCCGACCGCGGCCTGCTGCGGACGCGCGGCACGGCGGTCCCTCGCCGAGCCGGCAGGCGGGTACGGCTTGCCGTAGTTGCTGCCGCGGATGGCCACGGTGGGCCCGCGCCCCGCGGGCTTCCCCGTGGGCGCCGCGGACGCGTCCGCGAACGGGGCCCACAGCGCCGTGAGGTCGAGCGGCCGGGCCCGGTGCACGGTGAGACGGGCCAGGGCGTCCTGCAGGGCGGCGAACCCGTCGCTGCCCCGCTGGTCGACCGCGACGGCCAGGTGCGGCCGGTCACCGAGATTGCGGGAGACGAGGCGGGTCAGGGCGCCGCCCGCACCGAGCTCGACGAAGTCGCGCACCCCGCTGAGCCACATGGCCTCCACCTGTTCCGCGAACCGGACCGGGGACACCATCTGGGACCCGAGCAGCCGCCGTACCGCACCGGGCTCGCGTGGGTACAGCTGCGCGTTCGCGTTGGACCACACGTCGATGCGCGGCGGACGCAGGGCCGTGACGTCGAGGAAGGCGTCGAAGGGAGTCGCGGCCGCGGCGACGGCGGGGCTGTGGAAGGCGGCGCCGGTGGCCAGCCTGGTGGCGGGCACACCGGATTTGCCGAGCGCGTCCGCCGCGGCCTGGACGGCCGCGTGCTCCCCGGCCAGTACCACCTGCTCGGGCGCGTTGTGGCTCACCAGCCACAGTCCCTCGGGCAGTTGCGGCCCCAGGAGGCTCAGCAGCCGGTCGGCCGAGCATTCGACGGCCAGCATTCCCCCCGGCTGCGCCGCGCCCGCCTCCGCCATGAGCTCACCCCGGCGCACCGCCAGCCGGAAAAGGGTGGACCCGTCGTAGACCCCGGCTGCGTGCAGGGCGACGAGCTCGCCGAAGCTGTGTCCACCGGTGCAGTCGGGACGCAGACCGAGCGACGTCAGTACAGACAGCTGGGCGAGGCACTGAACGGCCAGCGCGGGCTGGGCGTTGTCGGTCTGCGCCAGCTCCCGCGCCTGCCGGCGGACCGCGTCCTTGCCGACGGCCGGCGGCGGGAACACCAGCCGGTGCGGGGCGCAGCCGAGCTCGGCGCCCCAGTCGGCGGCCTGGTCCCAGACCGCGAGCGCCTGTGGGCTGTGCAGGGCGAGAGCCGCACCCATCCCCACGTACTGACTGCCCTGACCGGAGAAGAGGAAGGCGATCCTGCCCGGCTCGGTGACCGGTCCCGCGTAGTGCGCACGGCCGGGGTGCGAGACGCTGCGCTCCGGCGCGTCGCGGAGATGTTCGGCCAGCGAGCGCAGCCGCTCCACCGCCTGGGCGCGGTCCGACGCCAGGACCGCCAGCCGGTAGGGCAGGCCGGCGTCGAACGAGAGCTGGCCGGCCCGCGCGTCCTCGGCGAGGGGCGCGGTGGAACCGGAGAGCTTGAGGGCCGCCGCGGCCAGTTCCTCGCTGGAGCCGGCGCCGAGCAGGAGCAGTTCGCTCGACGTGGTCCGCAGCATCGGCGTCGCCGACCGCTGCCGGTCGGGCCGGTACTCCTCCGCCGTCACATGGAAGTTGCTGCCGCCGAACCCGAAGCTGGACACCGATGCCCGCCGTGGGTGGCGGGAGTCACGCACCCAGGGCCGCAGTTCCGTGCTGGCGTACAGCGGGCTGCGCCGCTCCGCCAGGAGTTCACTGGGCGCCGACACCTTGATGGTCGGAGGGATCGCACCCTGGTGCAGTGCGAGCACCGCCTTGAGGAGGCCCACCGCGCCGGCGGCCGACTTGGTGTGGCCGAGCTGGGACTTGACCGAGCCGACGGCGCACCACGGCTCGTCGTCCCGGCCCTCGGGCCGGTCCTGGCCGAACACGTCGATCAGGGCGGTGAGTTCGGCGGCGTCACCGGCCTTGGTGCCCGTGCCGTGCGCCTCGACGAGTTCCACGGTCGAGGGGCCGTAGCCGGCCTGCTGGTAGGCGCGTTCCAGAGCGATCTTCTGGCCCCGGGGGACCGGCGCGTAGATCGCGCCCCCTCGGCCGTCCGACGACGAACCGATTCCCTTGAGCACGGCGTACACGGGGTTGCCGTCCCGCTGCGCGTCGGCCAGCCGCCGCAGGGCGAACATGACGAGCCCCTCGCCGAGCATCGTCCCGTCGGCCGTGTCCGAGAGCGGCCGGCAGTCACCGGAGCGGGAGAGCGCCGGAGTCTTGCTGAAGCACATGTACATGGCGATGCCGTTGAACGTGTCCACCCCACCGGTGAGCACGGTGTCGCACTTGCCCAGCTGGAGTTCGCTCACCGCCATGGAGAGGGCGGCGAGCGACCCGGCGCACGCCGCGTCCACGGTGCAGTTGGGGCCGTTGAGATCGAACCGGTTGGCGATGCGGCCCGCGACGACATTGCTGAGCAGTCCGGGGAAGCTGGCTTCCTGCCAGGGCGTGTAGTGGTCCGCGATGGCGTCGCAGAGCCGGTCGGCCTCCGCGTCGTCCATTCCGTGCTCGCGCATCGCCTTGCGCCAGACGGGCCGTTGCAGCCGGTACCCCATCTCGGAGAGCTGCTCCAGGCCCGAAGCGCCGAGGATGACACCGGTACGCGTCTTGTCGAGGGAGGACAGGTCCTTCCCGAAGGCGTCGGACAGCGCCAGTTCGGCGGTCATCAGCGCGAGCAGCTGGGTCGTGTCCGTCGCCGGGATCATCTTCGGCGGGATGCCGTACGCCATGGGGTGGAAGTCCACGGGGTCCAGGAAGGCGCCCCGGGTGGCGTAGGTGCGGTCGGGGGCGTCGGGGTCCGAGTCGTAGTAGTCGTCGACGAGCCAGTGGGAAGGGGGTACTTCCCGCATGAGGTCGCGGCCGGAGGCGACGGTGCGCCAGAAGCCTGTCACCGACTGGGAGCCCGGCACCAGCGCGCTGACGCCGACCACGGCGATGTCGAGCGGGGCGGAGAGTGGCGGAGAGGCGGCGGGGGCGTCCGGTACTGAGGCGGCGGGCATGGGAGCTCCGTAGGGGATGAAGGCCCGCGAGGGGCCGGATGTCACTGACGGGTGTGCGGTTGCGGGTGCGCACCGGTGTCCGGGCGCGGCGGGTGAGTCCCCCGTCGTGGGGGCGAATGCTCACGTGTCGGCCGTGCCGAGCGGTGCGGGCCGAGGACGAGGGCGGGCGGCGCTGGAGGCCGGCCGGGGCACCTCGCGGGACTGCGAAGAATTCGGCGTTCAGGACGTACGGGAGGGGCGGGCGCGGGCAGAACCCGCGGGACGTACGGGAGGGGCGGGCGCGGGCAGAACCCGCGGGATGTACGGGAGGGGCGGGCGCGGCAGAACCGCGGGACGTACGGGGGGGCGGGCCCCGGTGCGGCGGGGCCGGCCGGTGTGCTCCGGTCGTCCGGGACGTCAGCTGTCCGTCCGAGCCCTCAGGGGGCCGTCCGCGCCCTCGGTTGTCCGTGTGCTCCGGCACTGGCGCTCTGTGGCGCAGGGCCGGGCGGCCGTGCGGATGTGCCGGTTACGCCGACTGCCTCAGTGGCCGGGGCCGGAAGGAGAACGCGCGGGCCGGCAATCGGACGCCGTGGCTGCGCAGTTGCTGGGCGCGGGTGTGCGAGGCGGCGCCTTCCAGCAGGTTGAGGCCCACCTGGACCACCGAGCGTTCCGCCGTGTTCGCCAGGAAACTCCCCGAGACCCATTGGTTGAACGCGCCGAGCGCGGGGCCGCACCACAGCTGGTAGTCCAGCGTCCGGTCCTTCTCGCCGCGGATGGCCCAGTGGCTCGACTGGCCCAGGTACCACCGGAACAGCAGCGCCATACGGTGTTTGGGATCGGCGGCGGCCCGCTCGATCTCGCCCGGGTCGCGCTCGGACCAGAACTTCTCGGTCTGTGCCCACACGTCGGCGAGCGGAGCCCTGAAGACGTCGCGTTCCAGCCGGGCGCGGGTCTTCTCGTCGAGCTGTTCCAGAGCGTCGTGCTGGTCGTAGAGCCGGTACAACAGCCGCGCCCGCCGGGCGAACATGGTTCCCTTCCCGAGAACCTGAACCTGGACCCCGAGTTCGAACATGTCCGCCGCCGGTGCCATGACCATGTCGGGAAGGTCGGCGGCGGCCAGCATGGTGCGGGCCTGCTCGGAGATGCCGGACTCGCGGGCGGTCTGGTTGACCGAGCCGGTGACCACGTAGGCGGCGCCCGTGGCGAAGGCGGCGGCCACCGCGTGCGGCGTGCCGAGGCCGCCCGCGGCTCCCACCCGCACGGTGCAGCCGTGCAGTCGGGCGACACTGTCGCGCAGTGCCAGCAGCCTCGGCAGCAGCGCGGTGAGGGGCCGGTTGTCGGTATGGCCCCCGCTGTCGGCCTCTGCCGTGATGTCCTCGGCCACCGGGATCCGCGCGGCCAGTCGCGCCTCGTCCTCGCTCAACAGCCCCTGACCCCTCAGGCGTTCCAGCAGGGCGGCCGGCGCGGGGGACATGAAGGCGGTGGCGGTCTCCGGCCTGGAGACCTTGGCCATGAGGCGTACGGGCCTGTGCACCGAACCGTCGGGACGCTCACTGATCCCGGACAGCGCCAGCCGCACCACGGAAGGGGTGAGCTCCATGAAGGCGGAGACCGACACGCTGGGGACGCGCTCGCGCAACAGCATGTCCACGACGCCGCGCTCCACGCCGGGTTCGGTGGGGCTGTGGATGAGGTTGACGGCCCACCCGGGCCCCGGGCCGAGCTCCCGCCGAATGCGTCCCACGCCCTCCTCGGTCTGCCGCACGGTCAGCCCGGCGGCGCCGAACACCCCGAGGAAGCCACCGCGCGCCGCCGCGACGACCATGTCCGTGGTGGCGATCCCGTTGGCCATCTCGCCCACCACATAAGGGAATCGCACACCGTGGTGCTCCGTGAATCCGGGGTCACCGAGCCATTCCGGGAAGACCCCCGGAAGGATACCGGTCACATTCCACTTGCTGGTGTCGAGCTTTTCGAGGGACTCGGCGTCGGGTAAGAACGCCTGACGCCCGCCGTTCTTTCGGTGACTCAGCACCCACACATCAGAACGTGGGGCCTCGACCGCTCGCACCGCGATTTCTTCCGGTTGAGACGTCTGTTCCTTGTCCTTCGTCAAGTGTGGTGCAGTCAGCGGGATGTCGACCGGCGCTTCCATGTCCTCCCCTTTCACGTTGCTCTTCCATTCTTCCAAGAAATGCGCGGTGGCAGTCAGGTACCTAGGTACCGTTACCGGCCGCCGGAACGCGTACCGGGAGCCGGGGGTCACGGAGTACGGTCCGGGAGCTGCCCGTTCCTGCGGGACCAGTAGTAGGCGGCCTCGGTCCTGCTCTGGACCCCGATCTTCCGGAACACCGCGGACATGTAGTTCTTGACCGTCTGTTCGGACAGGCCCAGTTCGCGCGCGATCCGCCGGTTGGACAAGCCGCGGCTGGTGAGCTGGAGTACCCGCATCTCCTGCGGGCTGAGCGCCGGTTCCGGGACGCAGGGCTGCTCCGGAGCGGACGTCCCGCGGTCGTCCGGGCAGGTGGCCGGCGGGGGGACCCGATCGGCGAGGCGTGCTCCGGGCGGCATCAAGTGAGCGAGGTTGGAGTGCAGTTGCTCGACGGTCTCCGCCAGCCTCCCGACAGCGGTGAGGAGGTCGTCGAGACTCTGCCTGTTGGGGTCGGCTTGGTCCGTCGGTTCCCAAGGGGGGCGAACACCCTGCGTTTCCACTGATGATATTCCTTTCGCGCCGGTTCAAAGTAGGCGCATATATGGATTCGAGTGATGGCGAAGGTTTGAGATGTCACTTGCCACCGAGGAACAGGACTTCTTCCAAGCCTGTTCGAAGGGAACTGTGTAGCAGCTCGACGTCTTTTACTGCTCTCGGGTCAACATTCACCCCGATGGCGCACGTTGCGTCGTATGAGCACATTGCTGCCGAGAATGCACTGTTCACTGCGGGCGCAAAGGCGAATAGTTTGGTGACGCCCGCTCCCGCGATGTTCCTGCGTTCCTCGGGTCCTGGTACGTAAGTGCAATGCGCGTCGCTCTCCGTGACGACGTCGGTCAATATCCGAACGGCCTTCACCGGCGCGGCCGCCAGCATCGATGAGATCGGGCCGAGCCCGTCGGGATCGATCGCGGGCAGGGCTCTCGTCGCACGCATCGCGCGGTGGATCTGCTCCAGGCGCCGACGCGGGTCCTCCTCTCCCGTGGCGCCCGCCAGCCGCACTCCGGAGAAGCGGTTGACGGCCTCGTCGGCCCGCGCGGGGAGCGCGACCGCCACCGCCATGGGGATATGGTCCCAACTGAGGCCGGTGGCGCGGTGGTAGTGGTGCACGCCGCCGATGACAGCCGCCAGGAAGGCGTCATGGGAAGTTCCGCCGACGGTCCGCCCCGAGCGGCGCAGGTCTTCCTGCGGGGCGCTGAGCGTCAGCAGCCTCCGGTCCTGGGAGCGCCCGCGCAGGGCGGGGGAGTGCTTGGCGGGAAGACAGAGGCCGTTCCGGGAGGCCCGCAGCCCGGCGCCCGCACTCGTCACGCGGCGCAGCCCGGTTGCCACGAGCTGCTGACCCCTGCCGACCACCGCCGCGCCGAACGGGTTCCGCGACGGCATGCCGAGGAAGGGGCTCGGATCGGGTACGGCCGGCCCGCCCCCCGCCGGGGAGATGAGACTCAGCCTGCCCGGTCGAGGCCGGCGCGCCCCCTCGTCGCACAGTGACGAGAACAGTTCCAGTGCGCGCAGCCCGTCCACCATCGCGTGGTGGAGGCGCATGACCAGCGCGGCGCTCCCGCCGTCCACCCCTTCCACGAGCAGCACGTCCCAGAGCGGGCGGTTCCTGTCGAAGGGGGATGTCGCCGCCGTCTGGGCCAAACCGAGCAGTCCGGCCCAGCCGGTCCCCGCGGGCAGCGCCGTGCGCCGCAGATGGTAGGAGAGGTCGATCTCCGCCAGCGGCTCCCAGCGCGGAGCCGACACCGGGAGCTGAGGAGCCGTCACCCGGCAGCTCAGCAAGGGGTAAAGACGGACGCACCGCTGCACCGACCGGGACAGCGCGGCGATATCCGGAGTGCCGTCCAGCATCGCGACACCGACCACCGGGAGCCGGTGGCCCGACTCCTCGGCCTGCCACAAGAGTGCTTCCGATGTGGTGAGAGCACGCGATTCTCCGTCGGCGGTCGTGTCCATGGGCCTCTCCTGCGGTTCGGCTCCGGCATAAGGCGATGTCGGCACGGGGGGCGAAGCGATGCCGGCACGGGGGCGAAGCGATGCGGGCACGGGGGCGAAGCGATGCCGGCACGGGGCGGTGCGCGGGCGTCATGGGGGCGATACGCGGGCGTCAGTGCAGCGGCACGGTGAGCGAGGCCGGGAGCTCCTCCGAGGAGTGCAGGACCACCTTGCTCAGCGGACGCGTCGAGCCGCGGCAGGTGGCGTCCCAGGTCCCGACGACCAGCCCCAGCCGGTGACCGGCGGGCACGTCGCACACCGCGGTGCGCAGGGTGAGGGAGAACGGGACGGGCCCCTCCCCGCCGGTGGTCAGGGTCACCGCGCCCTGGCTGCACAGTCTGCCGATGCCGGACGGCTCCACCGTGTAGAGGTGCGCCGTCAGGGTCACCTTGCGCGCCGAGCAGCTGACCGCGCCCCGTAGCACCGGGGAGCCGCGCAGTTCCCTCGGCCGGTCGAACACGGTCGTCGTCCACGAGGCAGCCGCCGTACCGGGGATGAGGGGGAAGAAGATCGAGGGGGTGTGGCCGGTGACGCGCTCGGCCAGCCGGGACAGCACGGGAACGCGGTCGACCGCCCCGGAGGGCACCAGCCCCCGCAGCCGCGCGCGCCAGGCGGAACCCTTGGCGCCCATGCGACCGGGGCCGAGTCGCCGCGGGGGGCCCAGTTCGTACACCTGGTGGTGGGCCGGTGCGGCGTGGCGGCCCGCCGGGCGGTTCGGTGGCGGGCGCTGCCAGACCGGGCCGCCCAGCACCTCGACCCCCTCCCTGGGGAAGTCGTCCGGCAGCCCCAGCATCTCGGAGTCGAGCCAGCTGCTGACGCGGTGCCAGATCTCACGCCCCGAGACGCTGGTCAACTGCGCCCAGGGCAGCACGGGATGGTCGTCGGGATGCAGCAGCAGCAGGGAGCGGCAGGGCAACTCCTCCCGGAAGGCGACGACCTGCTCAGGTCGGAGGACCGTGTCGTTCCAGCCGGCGGCGAGCAGCACGGACAGTCCGGGACGGTCGAACCGCTCGATGTGCCGGCCGGCGGAACGCCGGTCCGCCCAGGCGCGGACCTCGCCGCGTCGCAACCCGCTGTACAGCAGCAGGGACTTGGCCGCGACGTCGGTGGAGAGGCGGCCCCTGAGCGCGCCGGCGATCAGGAGGACCGTACTCAGCCGGGGAGTGTCCCCGCCCATGAGGGCCGCGCCGAGATCGGCCCACCCGTCGATCGCGGCCACGGTGGCGACGCGCGGGTCGAACGCGGCGGCGAGCAGACTGATGCCCGCGCCGTAGGAGAGGCCCACGGCGGCCACCCGCTGGGTGTCGGCCCCCGGATAGTGTTCGGCGACCCAGTCGACGACCGTGCTGAAGTCCTGCACGTCCGCGTGGGATGCCCCCTCGACACGGCCGCCGGAGCTGTGGAAACCACGCGGGGTGTACGCGACCGCCAGATAGCCGGAGTCGGCCAGCCGTGCCAGGAGCCACGCGAAGCTGCTCGCGGACGCGGCCCAGCTGGCCGGCAGGACGACGAGGGGGACGACGGCTTCCCCGGTGTGCGGCACGCTGCCCCACACCTCCACATCGAGCGGATAACCGTCCTTGCTGAGCACCCAGTGGCGCTTCCTTCCCCACCGGCCGGTTTCCGTCCCTGGGGGGTTCTGGATCCCGGCCTGCGAGGCCGTGTGCGAAATCAAATTCCTTACCAGCCGCATGGTGCACCCGTCGGAGTGGGGGAGGGCTTTCTGCCGTGGCAATTCAAGGTAGAAGTCCTCCGCGGCACCTGGCAACGAGTACCTTTCTACGGGTACCAAAGAAGTTGTTTACGTCCGGGCGCCGTTCTGGGTTCGTTCCGGAGGAATCCGACCGGCGGGCGGGGTGTGCGGTCGGGCGCGCGGGAGATAAATCCTCCCGCCACGGCGCACGTCTGTCGATACGAGTGCGCCGGGCGCACCGCCCGCGCCCCGTGACGACTCCGTCTGCGCCCCCATGACTTCCGAGCGCGCAAAAAAGTACTCATTGCGTGCGCAGGTCGGCAATCCCTATTGTCTTTCGTGCCGAAGGGGAAATTGCCTCGCGGTGTGGCAGATTCGCGCCCGACAGTTTCCCTGTCCGACAGTTTCGCACCCGACAGTAGGGATCGTCATGTCGCCTTCCTCGGCTCGCAATCAGAAACCGCCCGTCATTCATCACCACATCGATGTGGACGGCACCGCCACCCATTACATCGAAAGCGGAAAGGGCAGCCCGGTGCTCCTGCTGCACGGCGCGGGGGCGAATTCCGGGAACTGGCTGCAGACGGTCGAGTCCCTCTCCGGTGAGCACCGGGTCGTGGCCGTCGATCTTCCGGGCTACGGCGACACCGCGTCGCTGGACAGGAAGGACCCGGCGGCGACCGTCGCGTTCCTGTGGCGGTTCGCGGAGAGCGCCGGCCTCGGCCGGCACGTCGTCGTCGGGCACTCCTTCGGCGGCCTGCTGGCGTTGCTGATGGCCCTCGAACGGCCGGAGCAGGTACGGGGCGTGGTCGCGGTCGCGGCCGGCGGCCTCGGCCGGGCCATCAGCCCGGTGGCCGCGATCCAGGCCGGAACTCCGCTGGGAGACCTCACACCGCTGCTCGCCACGGTGCCCGGCGGACCGCAGCTGCTCGTGACGGGAGTGGCCGCCGTGGGCGCCGCCCGGCCGTGGCGACTGCCGATGTCCTGGTGGAAGTCGCAGCTGAAGGCCGCGAGCTCCTACCGCGATCTGAGGACCGCGCTGTCGACGTTCCGCGCCACCGTCGGCCTCTGGGGCCAGCACCAGAGCATCCTCGGCAGGCTGCCGGAACTCTCCATGCCGGTACTGGTGCTCTGGGGGCTGCAGGACCGCATGGTGCCGTTCTGGCACGGGGTCCGCGCGGCACGGCGGATCCCGCACAGCGATCTTCACCTCATGCCGTGCAGCGGCCATCTGGTGATCAACGAGTCCGGGCGCGCCGTCCAGCAGCAGCTGGCCGAGTTCCTGCGCAAGACGGAACTGCTCACCGCGCAGGACCCGAAGCCGAAGCGAGGATGACCCCGCGTCGAAAGTCCATGAGAGGAATTCACGCATGCGCAGCACCATGCAGGACGTGCAGCTCACCGTCGGCCGGCTCCTGTGCCACGGCACCACCGTGCATGCCCGTGCCACCGCGGCCACCTGGCGGGGAGAGCGCTTCGAGCCGTTGACCTACGGGCAACTCGGCGGCAGGGCGAGCCGGCTGGCCCAAGGACTGGCGGCGTTGGGGGTCCGCACGGCGAACCGGCTGGAGGACCCGCAGAGCGTGGTGGCCACCATGATGTGGAACACCCACCGGCACGTGGAGCTCTTCTGGGCGGTACCTGCGATGGGTGCGGTGCTGCACCCGTTGAACCCGCGCATGAGCGTCGGCCAGTTGACGCACGCCATCGACCAGGCGGGCGACGAGGTCCTGGTGGTCGACGAGGACCTGCTGGAACTGCTCACCAAGGTGCTGCCCCTGACCGCCGGGAGCGTGCGCCATGTCGTGATCGCCCGCACCGCCGCGGGCGGGCCGGCCTGGTCACCGCCGGAGGGCTGCGCGGCCGAGGTGCACGACTACGAGGAACTGCTGGCCGCAGCCCCGGCCGGGTACCCGTGGAAACAGCACCTGGACGAGCGGACCGCCGCCGTCATCTGCTACACGTCCGGAACGACGAGTGCTCCCAAGGGAGTTGTCTACAGCCACCGCTCCCTCTACCTCCACGCGCTGCAGATGGCGGCGGCGGACCGCTACCACCTCTCCGCCGCCGAACGGCTCCTGCCGCTCGCCCCGATGTTTCACGTCAACGGGTGGGGCATTCCGCACGCCGCACTGCTCAGCGGCGCCGGCCTGCTGCTGCCCGGCCGGCACACCCAGGCACGGGCCGTCGCGCGGATGATCGAAGCAGGGCGGCCCACCCTGGCGGCGGGCGTGCCGACGGTCTGGATCTCGCTCCTGGAGGAGCTGGACCGCCACCCGTACGACGTCTCCAGCCTCCGGCTGGGGGTGGTGGGAGGGGCCGCCTGCCCTCCTTCCCTCCTCGCCGCCTACCGGGACAGGCACTCCCTCACGCTCCTGCACGCCTGGGGCATGACCGAGACGTCGTCGCTCGCCACCCTCGCGGTGGATCCGGTGCCGGACAGGGAGGAAGACCCGGCGCGCGAGGAGCAGGTCCGGCGGTACCGGACGACGCAGGGGCAGTTCCCCGCCTCCGTCCGCTACCGGCTCGTCGGCCAGGACGGTACGCCGGTGCCCTGCGACGGGATCGCCACGGGGGAGCTCGAAGTCGCGGGACCGGGTGTGACCGGGGCGTACTACGCGGGCCACGAGGCCCCGCCGCAGACGCCGTCCGACAGCTTCCGCGCCGACGGCTGGTTCCGTACGGGGGACGTAGGAAGCATCACTCCCGACGGGTACCTCCGGCTCAGCGACAGGACTAAGGACGTCATCAAGTCGGGCGGCGAGTTCATCTCCAGCGTCGAGCTGGAGAGCACGCTGATGGCCCATGACCGGGTGCGGGAAGCGGCGGTGATCGCGGTTCCCGACGACCGCTGGGGCGAGCGCCCGCTGTCGGTCGTCGCCCTGCGCGACAGCCGGGAAACGGGCTTCGACGAGCTCCGCGACTGGCTCGGTGAACGGGTCGAGAGCTGGCAGCTGCCCGAGCACTGGGCGGCCGTCGAGGAGATCCCGAAAACCCCCATCGGGAAGTTCGACAAGCGAGCACTGCGGGACCTGTTCGCCAGGGACGCGCTCCCCTTCACCACGCTGGGCCCACGCCGAGCGCCCGCGCGGACGCTTCCGGTCGGCACCTGAGGTCTCGGGGGGAGCCAGACCGTCCCACGGGGAGCCCGAGAGCCCCCCGGAAGCCCGAGAGCCCCCCGGAAGCCCGAGAGCCCCCCCGGAAGCCCGAGAGCCCCACGGGGAGCCGGACCGCCCCTCCCCGTAAACCCCCAGCCTCACCGGAAGCCCGACCGGCCCACCGGAAATCCGTCAGTAAGTCCGACAGTAAGGAGGGGCCATGGTTGCTGCCCCGATCCTGACCGACGTGGCGACGCCCGAGACGAAGGACCACGAGAGGGTGGTGTGGTGCGAGGACCCCGGCTCCGGCCTGCGCGCGGTCATCGCGATCCACTCCACAACCCTCGGCCCCGCACTCGGCGGCACCCGCTTCCACCCCTACGCCACCACCGACGACGCCCTCGCCGACGCGCTGCGGCTGTCCCGCGGCATGACCTACAAGAACGCCCTGGCGGGCATGGACCTCGGCGGCGGCAAAGCCGTGATCATCGGCGATCCGGAGCGCGACAAGACGGAGGAGCTGCTGCTGGCGTACGGGCGCTGCGTCGCCGCGCTCGAAGGCTGCTACATCACCGCCTGCGACGCGGGAACCGCGTCCGCCGACATGGACGTGGTGGCCCGCACCAGCCCCTTCACCGTCGGCAGGTCGGAGCACAACGGCGGGGTCGGCGACTCGTCCGTCCTCACGGCATACGGCGTGCTGCGCGGCATGCAGGCCGCGGCCCGGGGGCTGTGGGGCGTGGACTCGCTGCGGGGGCGCTCGGTGGGCGTGGCCGGGGTGGGGAAGGTGGGCCGACTGCTGGTGGGCCACCTGGTGGAGCAGGGAGCGACGGTCAGCGTCACGGACGTACGGCAGGAGGCCGTCGACCGGGTGCTGCGCCGTCACCCCGGTGTGCGGGCCGTCGCGTCGACCAGGGAACTGGTGAGTACGCCCGGACTCGACGTCTACGCCCCCTGCGCGCTCGGCGGAGCGGTCGACGAGACGGTTGCCGACGTGCTCACCGCCCGCATCGTCTGTGGCGCCGCGAACAACCAACTCGCCCGCCCGGGGCTGGAGCTGCGGCTCGCCGAGCGGGGCGTGCTCTACATGCCGGACTACGTGGTGAACTCCGGCGGCGTCATCCAGGTCGCCGCCGAACTGCACGAACTCACCCCCTCGCAGTGCCGCGAGCGGGCGGAGGCAATCTACGACGTGGGACTCGAAGTGCTGGGCAAGGCGGAGTCCGACGGCGTCTCCACGCTCCGGGCCGCCGATCTCATCGCGGAGCACCGCATCGCCTCCCGCGAGCAGGCCCCCGGGCCGCACGACGGACGGGCCGGTCGACGGGAGTACCGGACCGCGTCCGACGCCCGACCGGCGCACCCGGGTGCTGCCGGCGGCCCACGGGAGCGCCGTGTCGCAGCCGACGACGGCGGCCGGCGATGAACGAGGTCGCCGACGTCATCGTGGTAGGCGCCGGGCTCGCCGGGCTCGTCGCCACCCATGAACTCACGCGCGCCGGGCGCCGGGTCCTCGTCGTGGACCAGGAGAACCACGCGCACGTCGGAGGGCAGGCGTTCTGGGCCGAAGGCGGCCTGTTCCTGGTCGACAGCCCCGAACAGCGACGGGTCAAGATCAAGGACAGCCACGACCTCGCGCTGGCCGACTGGATGGCGTCGGCCGCCTTCGACCGGCCGCAGCAGGACCTGTGGGGGCGCAGGTGGGCCGAGAAGTACGTGGCCTTCGCCGCAGGGGAGAAGCGCGACTACCTGCGCGGGCTCGGCCTGCGGCTGGCGCCTCTGGTCGGCTGGACCGAGCGAGGGGTGGGCAGTGCGACCGGTTCCGGAAACTCGGTACCCCGGTTCCACTTCACCTGGGGGAGCGGTCCCGGCCTCGTCCGTGCCTTCCGTGATCCGGTGCTCGCCGCCGCCGCGCGCGGGCTCGTCGAATTCAGGCACCGCCACCGCGTGGACGAGATCGTCGTGGAGAACGGGGTCGCCGTCGGCGTACGGGGAGCGGTGCTCGTGCCCTCCGACGGGCCTCGGGGCAGGCCTTCCTCACGTGAGGAGACCGGCGAGTTCGAGCTGCGCGCCCAGGCCGTGCTCGTCACGGCCGGCGGGATGGGCGGCAACCACGACATGGTGCGCGAGCACTGGCCCACCGGCCGGCTGGGGCCCGCGCCACGGACCTTGCTCCGCGGGGTGCCGGTGCACGTCGACGGGCGCATGCTGAAGATCACCGAGCGGGCCGGCGGGCGGCTGGTCAACCTCGACCGGATGTGGACCTACCCGGAGGGCCTGGGTCGCTGGGACCCCCTGTGGCCCGATCACGGGGTACGGCTCATCCCCGGCCCCTCGCCCCTTTGGCTGAACTCCGCGGGGCAGCGGCTCCTGCCTCCGTACCTGCCGGGCCACGCCAACCTGCGGGCGGTGGCCCACCTCGGCCTCGCCGGCCACGAGCACAGCTGGTTCCTCATGAACCAGCTGATGGTGGACAGGGAGTTCGCGCTCTCCGGCTCCGACCTCAACCCCGCACTGACGGGCAAGAATCCGCTGCTCATGCTGCTGGACCGCAAGAAGAGTCTGATCCCCCCGGTGCGTGACTTCCTCGACCACGGCGAGGACGTCGTCGTACGGCCGACCCTGCGCGCCCTCGTGGACGGCATGAACGCCCTCACGCCCGGCACACCCCTCGAACACACCAGGGTGGAGTACGAAGTGACGGCCCGGGACCGGCAGTTCGTCCGCCCCTACGCCAAGGACGCGCAGTTCCACTCCCTGCGCAACGCGCGTGCCTTCCTGCCGGAGCGGCTCACCCGTAGCGCCCCGCCCCACCGGCTGCTCGACCCGGCGCACGGTCCGCTGTACGCGGTCCGGCTGCGCCCGATGCCCCGCAAGACGATGGGCGGCATCCAGACCGACCTGGACTGCCAGGTGCTCCGCCCCGACGGCGAGACCTTCGAAGGCCTGTTCGCGGCGGGTGAGGCGGCCGGGTTCGGCGGCGGAGGCGTACACGGCTACAGCGCACTTGAGGGCGGCTTCCTCGGCGGCTGCGTCTTCTCCGGCCGGTCCGCCGGCCGCGCACTGGCCCGGAGCGTGGTGTGAGCACACCACTCGGAGCGTGGTGTGAGCACAACCAGGACCCGCCCGTCATCGGGCCCGCGCCGAAGGGAGGCGAACGGTGACCCCCTGTGACCCGCCGGTCGACCCGTACGCGAATGACAAGAACGACAAGGCGACGCCCGGCGCGTTCCGGACCGGCGCACTGCCGTGGCGGCTGCTCGCCCAGGGCCATGCGCTGGCACGCCGTCAACTGCTGGCCGCGGCCGACTCGTCCTGGGTGCCCGCCGCGCGCCGCGCACAGGCGCGCGTGGCCGCACAACTCCTGTCGGACGCGTCGGCGCCGGCCAACTTCCCGCTCACCAACTCCGAGGCGCTGCTCAGAGCGAGGGACAGCAGGGGCGCCAGTGCGGTGCGCGGAGCCAGGAACTTCCTGGACGACGTGTGCCGAAGGAACGGACGCCCCGCGAAGATGCGCCCAGGCCTCTTCCACCTCGGCGTGACGCTGGCGGCCACCCCGGGCAAGGTGGTGCACCGCAACACGTACGTGGAACTGCTGCAGTACGCACCGCAGACCCCCACCGTCCGTACCGTCCCCGTGTTCCTCATCCCGGCCTGGGTCAACAAGTACTACATCTACGACCTGGCCCCCGACCGCAGTCTGGTGGAGTTCCTCGTCCGCGGTGGTCACACGGTGTTCTGCCTGAGTCTGCGCGACCCCGGGAACGGTGGCGTGCTGCCGGACCTCGACGCCTACCTCACGCAACTCCTCCTGCCCGCGCTCGAAGTTGTCCAGGAGCTCACCGCTTCGCCGCGGGTCCATCTGACCGGCGTCTGCGCGGGCGGCCTCCTGGCTCTCTCCCTGGCCGCCCGGCTCAAGGGGAGCGGGCAACCGCGTGCTGCCTCGCTCAGCCTCCTGAACTCCCCGCTGGCCGCTCCGGGCCCCGGTGACGCGGGCCCACTGTCGGGCAGCGCCTCCCCGGTGGAGATCGCCGTCCTGTCCCGCCTGCTGTCACGGAACCGGCACCTGATCAGCGGCCGGCGTCTCGGGCTGCTCTTCGACCTGCTCCGAGGGGACGCCACGGTCTGGGGCCCGCTGGCAGACGGCTGGCTGTACGGGGAGCGGGCGCCCGGGTTCGATCTGCTCGCGTGGAGCGAGGACACCATCGACATGCCGCGTGCCGTCTTCGAGCAGACACTGCGCATGACCGTGGAAGACAGGCTGGCCAGGAACGAGCTCACCCTGGCCGGTACGCCCGTACGCCCCTCGGCGGTCCCGGCGGCCGACACGTTCGTGGTGGCCGCGGAACGCGATCACCTGGTGTCCTGGGACACCGTCTACCGCAGCGCACGCCTGTTCGGTGACGGCTGTGCCTTCCGGCTCGTGCCCTCCGGACACATGGGCGCGATCGTCAACCCCCCACGGCCCGGCGCCAGGCACCTGGCCCGCGAGGGCCCGCTGCCCCCCGACAGCAGCGACTGGCTTCGGACAGCCGTCCCGAGGGACGAGTCGTGGTGGGAGGGCTGGGGCCGGTGGCTGGCGGACCGTTCCGGCCCCTCCGTACCCGCCCGCCTCCCTGGCAGCCTGCGCCACCCTCCGCTCGACAGCGCCCCCGGCCGCTATGCGACAAGGCACCGACCGACAAGGCACTGACCGACAACGCACTGACCGACGAAGCACTGACCGACAAAGCACTCATCGGCAAGGCACTGACCGACAACGCACTCACCGACAAGGCGGAAAACGGATGGATGAGCGGCATGCCACGGACGAGGGCCCCCGCCCTGCCGACGAGGTGGCTCTGGTCACCGGCGGGAGCCGGGGCATCGGCTTCAGCATCGCGGAGGCACTGGTCGGGCGCGGCTATCTGGTCTGCGTTACCGGGCGCGACGAGCAGGCGCTGAAGGCGGCGGTGGAGCGGCTCGGTGCCGGACGCGCGATCGGAGTGGCGGGCAAGGCGCACGACGAGGAGCACCGGGCCGACGCGGTACAACAGGCCGTACGTGCCTTCGGCCGGGTGGACCACCTGGTCAACAACGTCGGCACCAACCCGGTGGTCGGACCCGTCGCCGACGTCCCGCTGGACGTCGTCCGCAAGGTCTTCGAGACCAACGTCGTCTCCGCGCTCGGTTTCGCCCAGCAGACCTGGCACGCCTGGCAGCGGGAACACGGCGGGACGATCGTCAACATCGCCTCGCTGGCCGGAATCAGCGCCTCTCCCTCGCTCGGCGGGTACGGCATCAGCAAGGCAGCGATGATCAACCTGACCCTGCAACTGGCCCACGAGTTCGCTCCCGCGGTACGGGTCAACGCCGTCGCTCCCGCGGTGGTGCGCACCAGGTTCACGGCCGGCCTCCTGGCGGACCGCGAGGCGGAGGCCGTGGCTCGCTACCCCACCGGCCGGCTGGGGGAGCCCCGGGACGTCGCGGACGCCGCTGCCTTCCTGATCTCCGACCAGGCGCGGTGGATCACCGGACAGACCCTGGTCGTCGACGGTGGACTCCTCCTCAATGCGGCGGCCTGACCGCCCGAAGGTCACAGGGCCGGCCCGGAGGGGAGCCGGCCCTTTCGGCTCTCCCGTACGAAGCCGGCCGTGAACGGGATCAACGCCGTGCGGCGCGCGGGCCTGTGTGCCGCAGCAGGGCCGCGCTACCGCGCCGTGGCCCCTCGGTCCCGTACCCGCGCATGCGCCGCGGCGTTGATGCGTTCCTCGGCGATCCGGTCCGCGGCGGCGCCCGGCGGCAGGTCGTTGGCCTCCGCGTGCCGCAGGACCGTCAGCGTGGTGGTGAAGATCCGTTCCGTCTGCGCGCGGCGCTTCTCGAAATCCGCGCCGTCGACGGCGCCGGCGGCCTGGATGGCCCCGCCGGCGTTCGCGACGTAGTCGGGAACGTAGAGCACGCCGCGGCCGACGAGGTCGATGTCCGCCTCGGCGTAGGCCAGTTGGTTGTTGGCGGCGCCGCACACCACCTCGGCGGTGAGCGCCGGGACCGTGCTCCGGTCCAGTGCGCCGCCCAGGGCGCAGGGGGCGTAGACGTCCATGCCCTCGGTGCGGACCAGAGCCGCCGTGTCCGCCGCCACCGTGACGGTGGGGAACTCCTCGGACACCTTGCGAACCGCTGTCCGGTCGATGTCGGTGACCGTGACGCGGGCGCCTTCCTTGACCAGGTGCCCCACCAGCAGGTGCCCCACCTTTCCCACTCCGCAGACCCCGACCAGTTTGCCCCGCAGCGAGGCGTCGCCCCACCGGTGCTGGGCTGCCGCCCGCATCGCCTGGTAGACACCGAACGCCGCCAGGATGGAGGAGTCACCGGCCCCGCCGCTACGGGGCGAACGGCCCGCCACCCATTCGCAGGTGCGGGCCACGACGTCCATGTCGGTCACGAAGGTGCCTACGTCGCACCCGGTGATGTACCGCCCTCCCAGGGAGGCCACACATCGGCCGTACGCGAGCAGGAGTTCCTCGGTCTTGGCACGTGCCGGGTCGCCGATGATGACGGCCTTGCCACCGCCGTAGGCCACTCCCGACAGGGCGTTCTTGTACGACATGCCGCGGGAGAGTTGCAGCGCGTCGCTGACGGCGTCCTCGTCGCGGGCGTAGGCGAGGAAGCGGGTCCCGCCCAGGGCGGGTCCCATGGCCGTGGAGTGCAGGGCTATGACGACCTTCAGGCCCGAGAACGGGTCCTGGTGCACGAGGAGTTGTTCGTGCTCGAACGCGTTGTGAGCGAGGTGGGCCGTGGGGGTGCTGAAGGCGGTTGTGCTCATGTGAGGCTCCTTTTCCGATGCCTGGATCGATGCGTGGACCGATGCGTGGATCGATGCCCAGATCGCCGCCTGGATCCGTTGCCTGGATGTGTCCTGACTGTGGGTTACAGCAGGTCCCTGGCGAGCGCCCGGCCGGCGGTCCGGCCGGAGAAGACGCATCCGCCGAGGAAGCTGCCCTCCAGCGCGTGGTACCCGTGGACGCCCCCGCCGCCGAACCCGGCGGCCTCTCCCGCCGCGTACAAGCCGTCGAAGACGTGCCCGTCCGGCCGCAGCACCTGCGAGTCCAGCGTGGTCTGGACCCCGCCCAGGGTCTTGCGCGTCATCAGGCGCAGGCGTACGGCGATGAGCGGTCCGTGGGCGGGATCGAGCAGCCGGTGCGGCGCTGCGACGCGCGTCAGTCGTTCCGGCAGGTACCTGCGCACGTTGCGCACGGACATCAACTGCATGTCCTTGCAATAGTGGTTGACGAGTTGCCGGTCGCGGGTGATCACCTCTTGCTCCACCCGCGCGATATCGAGGGGCGAGTCGGGTGTCAGGGCGTTCATGGCGTCCACCAGGGCGGACAGGGTCCGGCGGATCACGATGTCCTCGCCCCGGTCGAGGAAGGCGCGGACGGGCCCGTACCTGGTCTTCCTGCTCGGTGCGAGGGCCCTCAGGTAGTGCTTGCCGGTCAGGTCCGGGTTCTGCTCGGAGCCGGACAGGGCGAACTCCTTGTCCGCGACGGTCTGGTTCATGAGGAACCACGAGTGGCTGTGGCCGGTGCGTGCGATGTGTCCCAGCGACTGGGTGTTGGCGTGGCCGGGGAAGAGGGGCGGGGGCAGGCGCCGCCCCTCGGCGGTGAGCCACAGTGGTGAGGGGCCGGGGATGACCCGCACCCCGTGGCGGGGCCAGACGGGGGACCAGTTCGCCAGGCCCTCGGGGTAGTTCCACATCCGGTCGAGGTTGACGACGGAGCCTCCGGCCCGCTCGGTGATCTCCAGCATCCGGCCGTCGACGTGTGCGGGCACCCCGCTGAGCAGCGACGAGGGCACCGGGCCGAGCCGCTCGACCGGCCAATGGGCGCGCACCAGTTCGTGGTTGCCGCCCATGCCGCCGGTGGTGAGGAGCACCGCCTGCCCGCGCAGTTCGAAGTGTCCGGTCTCCTCGCGGGAGGAGGGGACGCCCCGCGGCTCGTGCGAGGGCGCCAGCACCGCACCCGAGACCCCGGTCACCGTGCCGCCCTCGACGACGAGTTCGTCGACCCGGTGGCGGTACTTGAAGGTGACCAGCCCGCGCTCGGCCGCGTCGAGCACCGGCTCGCGGAAGACACGTACGAGGTCGGGTCCGGTGCCCCAGGCGATGTGGAAGCGCGGTACGGAGTTCCCGTGCCCGCCGGCGGCCCCCGTGCCCCGTTCGGGCCAGCCGACGACGGGCGCGAACCGCAGCCCGAGCCCACGCAGGTAGTCGCGCTTCTCGCCGGCGGCGAACCCCACGTACGCCTGCGCCCACTCACGTCCCCACCGGTCGTCGTGGGCGCGGTCGAACCCGGCCGAGGCCAGCCAGTCGGACAGCGCCAGCTGGTAGGAGTCCTTGATGCCCAGGCGTCGCTGCTCGGGACTGTCCACGAGGAACAGGCCGCCTTCCGCCCAGTGGGCCTGCCCGCCGAGGTTGGCCTCGCTCTCCTGCTCGACGACGAGCACGCGCCGGCCCGCACGTACGAGCTCGTACGTCGCGACCAGCCCGGCCAGGCCCGCTCCCACGACGATCACGTCTGCGTCCGTGCGCACGGTCACCGCCCCCTCTCGGCAGCGCCGTTGTCCGCCCGGTCGCCCGCCCGCGCGAGGAAGGGGCGGACGGCGGAGAGGAGTTCGCCGGCCGCCTCCTGCGGTACGAGATGCCCGCAGCAGCCGATCAGCTTCAGTCGTCCGCGGCCGAGCCGTCGTCGCGCGCCGAACGCCTGCCAGAACGGCACCAGGCGGTCCTGGGTGCCCCAGACCACCAGCGTCGGCATACGCAGTTCGGACAGCTTGTCCAGCAGGAGGTTCCGCTGGCCCAGAAGGCCGACCGACGAGCGCTGCAAGCGCAGGGTGGTCCTCAGCGTCTCGGGCACGGCGATCGACTTGACCTGGCTGGCGAACCAGGCGGGCGAGACCCGCCAGGGCCGGCAGGCTCCCATCACCGCGCTCGACGCCACCAGCAGCTGCGGGCCGAGTGGCAGCCGGGGGACGAGCGCGGTGAGGTCACCCAGCGGCGTGCCCGCCTGGAGCGCCAGCACCGGGCTGAGGACACGGCCCATCCCGGAGGAGCTGACAAGCACCAGCGCGGGCACCTGGGACGGCTGCTGGAGGGCCATGTGCACGGCGACGGCGGCGCCCAGCGAGTGCCCGACAACCGAAGGATTCCGCATGCCGAGCGCTTGGGCGAACTTCCAGACGAAGGCTGCCAGGGCGGCGGCGTCGACATGGGGCAGTTTCTCGGTGTGGCCGAATCCCGGCAGGTCCACGGCGACGACCCGGTGAGTGTCCGCCAGGCCCTCCAGAACCTCGGACCAGATCTCGGAGACACTGCCCTCGCCGTGCAGCAGGAGGACGGGGGTGCCTCGTCCGCTCTCCAGGTAGCGGGTCGACGTCCCGGCCACCTCGGTCCGGCGTTCTTCCCAGATCTGCTCGGTGGCGGCGGTGGGTGTCTTCATCACGGTCTCCTGCTCTTTCGTCTGGACTCGTCTCGTCTTGTCTTGTCGCGCAAGGGATACGGGCGTGCCTTGGGGAGAGGCGGCGGCCGAGTCTTGGGGATGGGGCCGGGTCGATGCGGGACCGGGAGGTGGAGGCGGAGGCGCCGGATGACGCGGTACGGGAGACCGCGGTCCGGGTCACGCGGTACGGGAGCTCCGCGGTCCGGGTCACGCGGCGCGGGACGCCGCGGTGCTTGCGGCGTGCCCGTTCCTCCTCTGCCCTCAGGACTGTAGGACGGGCCACGGGAGCACCGGCAGGCGTGCACCGGGGCAGTGGTGGTGCGGGGGGCCACTTGGGGCACCCCCGGAGAGAGCGGGGGACCGGCCGGGGTGCTTGAAACCGGTTAAGTCCCGGGAATGCGGCCGCGGGCCGGCAGGTGTTTTGTTTGCGTCTTTCTCCGTGGTTCGGGGCGAACGGAATCGCCGTGCGCCGCCTGTGCTTCACGCGCGTTGTCCGTAGGCGTGCACGCGGCACCGGGAAAGTGTGAGTGCGCCGAATGCATGCGGAGTTCCCCCGGTGCACCCCCGGTGCCGTATTGACCCCGCCCCAGCCTTGGCGTGCACTGAGTGGTGACTGAAAGCATCCTCGTCGGAAAACCATCGGATTCCCCCTCGTCGAACCTTTGTCCGTGGAGCGACGCTTCGTGGAGGTGGAGCAGCAGGTGTTTCGGGTGCATTTTCACGGTCCCACTCGAAGCACGCGTGCGGGAAATATAAATGGCCTGTTTCGTGCTGTGCGCAGCCCGTGTCCTCAACCACCGATATGCATTCAAATGTCGTATGTCGGAGTGCGGTTCGGGGTGCGGTAATTCCGCGGCGGTACAAGCAGGTTTCGGTTTCGGGGAGCAAGAGAAAAGGAAATCCATGACGGTGCGAACGTGTAGCAACCGGGAGCCCAACCAAAGGCTCCGGGCAGTGATGGAGGAGGCGGGGTGTTCCAGCACGGGGCTGGCCCGCCGGGTCAACCTCTGCGGCGCCGAGCGCGGACTGGACCTCCGCTACGACAAGACGTCGGTGGCCCGGTGGCTGCGCGGCCAACAGCCGCGCGGCCGGGCGCCCGTGATCATCGCCGAGGCACTGGAACGCAAGCTCGGCCGGGTGGTGACCGCCGAGGAGATCGGCATGCGCACGGAGCAGGGCGCCGCGTCGGCCATCGGCCTGCGCTTCGAGGCCGAGGCCGCCGACGCGCTCCAGCAGGTGTGCGCCCTGTGGCGCAGCGAGGCCAACTTCACCGCCGCATCGCCGGCCGGGGAGAAACTGGCAACCTCCGTGCTCGTCCAGTCCAGCCGCGACTGGCTCATAGCCGACCCGGACCCCGCCCCCACCGGCGACGGCCCGACCCCTGTCGGCCCGGGGGACGTCGCAGCGGTGCGGGCCATGGCCGAGGCGTTCGCGGACCTCGATCACCGATTCGGCAGTGGTCACACGCGCATGGTCACGGTGCGCTACCTCGACGGCGTCGTCGCGGGGCTGCTCGGCGGTGCGTACGGGGAGGCCACCGGGCGCCCGTTGCTGGGCGCGGCGGCGAGGCTTACGGAGCTCGCCGGCTACATGGCGGCCGACACCGGGCTTCTCGGGCTCGCCCAGCGCTACTACATCCAGGCGCTGCGGCTGGCCCAGGCCGCGGACGACCGCAGGTTCGGCGGCTATGTGCTGGCGGCGGGAATGAGCCAGGTGGCGCTCACCCTGGGCAACCCGCGCGAGACGGTCCAACTCGCCCGCGTGGCAAGGGAGGGAGCACGCGAGGAGGGCGGCCCGGCGATCCAGATACTCGCGCGCGCGGCCGAGGCACGTGGTTACGCCCTCATGGGCGACCCGCGCGCCTGCGACGCGAACGCGGAGAAGGCACTCCAGGAACTGGAGCGCAGCGCACCCGGCGAGGATCCGGGTCCGGGCAGCCAGGTCGACCGCGGATACGTGGCCGAACAACTGGCCCGCTGCAACCAGGACCTCGACCGGCCGCAGGAAGCAGCGCAGTGGGCGCAGGAGGCACTGCGCTGCACCCCGCCGGAGCGAACCCGCCGCCGGGTGTTGCGGCTGCTGCTCCTGGGCGCGGTGCAGCTGCGACTCGGATCGCCTGATGACAGCCGTACCAGCGCACTGCACGCCGCCGAGCTGCTCAGCACGGTCCGCTCCGTCCGCTGCTCCCAGGAGCTGGAGAGCCTCCGGCTACGTCTGCGGACGCCCGGCCGCCACGATGGGGCCTCAGGAGACCCGGGCCGCTACGAAGAGGCCGCACGGAACCCCGGCCGCCACGAAGAGGCGTCAGGGAACCCACCGTGTCCTGTCCGGCCTGTTGGCTGACAGACGTTTCATGCCCGGCGGAACGTCGAGCCTGCCGGTCATCGCCTCGATCAGGACGAACCGGTCGGGGGTGGCGGCGGCGCGAGCCAGCGCACGCCGCAACGCGGCCGGGGAGCGGACGGTGAGCACGAGCGGGTCTCGCACGCCGAGCGCGGCGGGGAGCCGGGACCAGTCCCAGCGAGCGACGTCGTTGTACACCGCCCGCGCGCCGTTGAGGACCCGCTCCACGGTGTACCCGTGATTGTTGACCAGGAGCACGACCGGCGTGAGGCCGTGCCGGCCGATGGTGCCGAGCTCCTGGACGGTGGGCTGCGCGCCACCGTCGCCGATCACCAGCAGCCCCCGCCGGGAAGGATCGGCGAGCTGTACGCCGAGCAGGGCGGGCAGTCCGTAGCCGATGGAGCCCCACAACGGTTGCGCGACGAACCGGGTGCCGCTCGGGAAGGGAAGGCCGCCGGCGCCGAACAGGGGGGTCCCCTCGTCGGCGACCACGCTGTGACCCGGTTCCAGCGCATCGCCGACGGCCTTCCACAGCTGCGCCTGGGTCAGCCGGGGTCCGAACGGGCAGCGGCGACGCAGGGCGGTGACGATGCGTTTGCCCGTAGCGGGTGTGCCCGTGGCCGGTGTGCCCGTGGCCGGCGTGCCCGTGGCGGGCCGGCGGTCGGCCTGGGTGCCTGCCGGGTCCTCGGGCGGCCGTCCGGGGCCGGGTGCGCTCTCGGGACCGGGCGCGCCCTCGGGGGCCGCCGTACCCGCGCGGGCGCCGACCAGCTCCGTCAGTACCGCCAGCGCCGTGGCCAGCGGTACGCCCGGGAAGGCGACGCCGTCCACCGTCGCCTCCCGGGGCTGGAGGTCGATGCCCTCGCGGGGGTTGAAACGGTGCGTGAACTTGCCGGTGTTGGCGTCGGCGAGCAGCACTCCGGCGCGGATGAGGAGGTCCGCGTCGTCGATGACCGACCGGACCGGCTCCCCGCTCATGGCCCCCGCGTACAGGCCGAGATGACCGCGTGTGCGTGCGTCGATGACGGTCCTGCCGGTCCCCAGGGTCGCGCTGGGGAAGGAGCTCGCCGTCAGCAGCGCGGCCAGCTCGTCCCGTGCGCCGAACCGGTCCACGAGGAAGTCGGCCAGAACAGCGACGCTGCCAGGGACGGCGAGCCGGGCACGGGCCGCCGCGCGGAAGGCCTCGACGCTGTCGGCGTCGGTGTCAGCGGTTGGGCCCACGAGGGAAGTGGTTGAAATGTGCGGCGGGAGAGGCGCCAGGGCAACGTCCCTGGGCACCCGCAGGTATCCGGGCCTGCTCTCGCGCAGGCAGGTGGTCAGCACCCGGTCGATCTCGGCTGCGGCATTGTCGGGCCGCAGAACGGCGTCGGCGCACACCACGTGGCGATGGGCGCGGGCGAAGCGGTCGAAGTCGCCGTCCCCCATGGTGTGGTGGACGGCGTCCCCGGCACGCTCGGTGGCCCGCGTCGGCCCGACGGCGATGTGCAGCAGCGGAACACGCTCGGCGTACGCTCCGGCCACACCGTTGATCGCACTCAGTTCGCCGACACCGAGCGTGGTGAGGAGGGCCCCGAAGCCGCGGGTACGCCCGTAAGCGTCGGCGGCGTAGGCGGCACCGAGTTCGCTCGCGGTGCCGATCCACCGCACGTCCGGATGGTCGAGCACACGGTCGAGCACCTTCAGGTTGTAGTCGCCGGCCATGCCGAACACGTGCCGCACACCCAGGGCGCTGAGCCGGTCGAGCAGATGGTCGACAACGGTGGGTCGTCCGTCTGTGGGGATGGAGGTCATACCTGTGTCCTTTCTCGCGGTGTCGGACTCGTGGCGGCCCCCGCGTGCGAGGCTGCGCGGACGCGTACGCGTAAACAGACAGCGGACGCGTAAGCAGACAGAGGCACGCACGCGCATACGCACGCACGAGCACGCAGACGCGGGAGCCACGGTTGGGGTCGGGGGCGCGGGGCGCGGGGCGCAGGGCGGGCGGCGGTCGCGGACCGGGAACCCTCTTGAGCGGACCCCGACGGCGGCCGTGCGCGCGCGGCAGGCACAAGGCCTTCCGCCGCCGTCGCCGAGCGGGCCCTACGCGAGTGCCGACGGCGTGCCGGACTCCTTGACGGTCCCCTCGCCGGACTCCTGGATGGATCCCTCGCCGGATCCCCTGCCGGGCTCCTCGCCGGATCCCCTGCCGGGCTCCTCGCCGGATCCCTCGCGGGGCTCCTTGCCGACACGGACGACATCCAGCCGTCCGGTCGCGTACTCCTCCTGGATCCTGCGCTTGTCGTACTTTCCCACCGCGTTCTTCGGGATCACCGGCATGACCGTCCAACGTTCGGGGACCGTCCACGCCTCGACGTGCCGTGCCAGGAAGTCCCGCAGGTCTTCCGGCCGGCACCCGTCGCCCCCGCGCAGTGTCACCGCCGCCAGTGGTCGTTCACCCCAGCGGTCGTCGGGCACGGCGACCACAGCGGCCTCGGCCACGGCCGGGTGCTCCATCAGGTGCGACTCAAGTTCCACGGTGGAGATGAACTCGCCGCCGGACTTGACGATGTCCTTGGCCCGGTCGGTGAGGGTGAGATAGCCGTCAGGGGATATCCGTCCGACATCGCCGGTCCTCAGCCAGCCGTCCGTGGTGAAGTTCTCCGGGGGGCGGGTCACGGGCGAGCCCTCGCCACCGTAGTAGGCGCCGGTCACGCACGGGCCGTGCAACTGCAGTTCACCGGTGGCCCTGCCGTCGTGCGGCACGCAAGCGCCCTGCGCGTCGGCGAGCCGGAACCGCACCGACGCGGGGAACTGCCCCTGGCTGACGCGGTAGGCCCACGCCGCGCGGTCCTCCGCCCCGGCGGGCGGCAACGCCGTGCTCACCAGCGAGGAGGTCTCGGACATGCCCCACGCGTGCAGGAGCTCGACCGAGTGGCGGTCACTGTAGGCGGAGATCAGAGCGGGTGGACACGCCGCTCCGCCTGCCACTCCACGGCGCAGGCCGGTGATGTCGTACGACCGGGTGTCCAACTCCTGTAATAGCGCGGCCCAGACGCTGGGCACGGCGGCGGCGAAGGTCGGCCGTCCCTGGACGATCATCCGTGCGTACGACGCCGCTCCGGAGAACCGGTCCGCCATCAGCAGACCGGCGCCGGTGAGGAACGCGGCGTGCGGGATGCTCCATGCGTTGACGTGGAACATCGGGACGACGGGGAAAAGGACTTCGCGCGAGGTGAGGTCGTAGCGGTTCGGCGCCGCGACCTGGAGACAGTGCAGATAGATCGACCGGTGGCTGTAGACGACCCCCTTGGGATCGCCGGTGGTGCCGGAGGTGTAGCACATCGACGCGGCGGTGCGCTCGTCGAGGCCCTCCTCCCACGGATAGTCGGGGGACTGAGTGGCCGTCAGCTCCTCGTAGTCGTGCACCTCCCCCGCGAAGCCGGCCAGTGCCTCGCGGCCACCGGGCCCCGCGACGACGATGTGACGCACCTTGCCGGACAGCAGGGGCAGCACGCCCGCCAGGACCTCCGCGAGGTCGGCGTCCACGACGATCACCTCGTCGCCGGCGTGGTCGATGATGTAGGCCAACTGCTGGGGCGCCATGCGTACGTTGAGGGAGTGCAGGACGGCGCCCATGGCGGGGACGGCGAGGAACAGCTCCAGATGACGGGAGTTGTTCCACATGAAGGTGGCGACGACGCTCTGCGCGCTCCCCGGCCGGGTTGCCGCTCGTACCCCCAGCCGGTCGCGCAGTGCGTGCGCCAGGCGGCCGGCCCGCCGTCCCACCTCGGCGTACGACGTGTGCTCGAACTCCGCCCCGTTCCAGGTGGCCACGGTGGACGAGCCCTGGACGGTGGAGCCGTGGCGCAGGACGCGGGCGATGTTCAGCGGAACGTCGGGCATGGTGCTGTGCATGGAGCCCTCCATACGGTGTGTCGTCGACGTGGATGCCGGCCGGAACGCCGCGGGGCGGCGAATCGCCTGCCGTCGAAGGTATGCCCGCGCAGAGGCACCTGCCGAGCGGGTGAGGGAGGCCTGTTGTCGCAGGTGAGGCGCGGGTGTGGCAGGGGTGGTGGGAGAGCGGCACCCGCCCGGACCGCACCCCCGCCGCACCCCGCGCGCGCATGCGCCACGACCGGTCGTTGCCACCGAACGCGAACACGCCTGCCCGCGCGGCCGACCCCTGCCTAGATTCAGGAGGCAGTAAAGGACGAACCGTCAAGCAGGAAAAGCCGAACCGCGAAGCAGTGAAAAGACGAGGTGACAGGTGAGTCCGTGCGGCAGCGAACCCTACGCCTACGACGACGAAGCGGACGCGACTCCGGAGAAGCGCGTGAAGGCACCGAGCGCGAAACGTCAGAAGGCACCGAGCGAGAAACGCCAGAAGGCACCGAGCGAGAGACGCGTGAAGGCACCGAGCGCGAAACGCCCGAAGGCACCGAGCGGCCTTCAGGGGCGGCTCGCAGGTCCTCGGCTCGGCAGTGTCCGCCCTGACCGCGACCGCGACCGCGACCGCGACCTCGACCGCGACCTCGACCCCGACGACCGACGGTTCGACGACCCGGCCTGGGTGACCGACCCCGGCTACCGGGCACTGCTGACCGGCTACCTGACCTGGCGCCGGCTGGTCCTCGCCGCGGCCGAGACGCCGTACCTGACGGCGCGCCGCCGCGAGCAGGTACGGCTGCTCGCGACGCTCCTCACCGACGCGACGGCACCCACCAACACCCTGGCCGGAAACCCCGCCGTACTGCGCCGCGCCGCGCTCACCCGCGGGACGAGCCTGTTCCGCGGCGCCGGCAACCTTCTTGACGATCTGCGCCACCGCCGTGGCCGCCCCGCCAAGATGCGACCGGGTGCCTTCACGCTGGGGGAGACCCTGGCCGCCACCCCCGGCCAGGTCGTGTACCGCAACGACCTGATGGAACTGATCCAGTACGAGCCGCAGACCGCCCGGGTCCGTCAGGTACCCCTGCTCTTCCTCCCCGCCTGGGTGAACAAGTACTACATCAACGACCTGGCCCCCGGACGCAGCCTCGTCGAGTGGGTGGTCCGCGAGGGCTTCACCGTCTTCACCGTCAGCCTGCGCAACCCCGGACCCGCACAGGCCGGTCTTGGCCTGGACGAGTACTTCGCGGGCATTCCACTGCGCGCCCTGGACGTGGTCCGCGAGATCACCGCCTCGCCCAGCGCCCACCTGGCGGGGGTGTGCGCGGGAGGGATGCTGGCGGCGGCCACCGCGGCCTGGCACGCGGCCGACGGGGAAAGGCCGGTGGCGACTTTGACGTCGTTGGTGTCCTCGCTGGACCATCCGGACCGGGCCGGCTCCGAGCAGCCACCGGACGTGGAACTGCGGGCCCTGACCCGTCTGCTCTCCCGGCGCGGGGGACTGGTCGACGGCAGGAGGATCAGCCTCCTGTTCGACCTGCTGCGTGCCAGGGACACCGTCTGGCAGCCGTTGGTGGCCGGCTGGCTACTGGGGGAGCGGCCGGACCCCTTCGACATCTGGGCCTGGAGCGAGGATGCGATCGACGTGCCCAGGACCCTTTTCCACCAGACGCTGCACATGGCGACCCACAACACCCTCGCCAGGGGCGAACTCCGCCTCCACGGCCGGGACATCGATCTCGCGGCCGTCACCCAGGACACCTTCATGGTGGCGGGTTCACGCGACCACATCGTTCCGTGGGAGACGGTGTACAGCAGTGCCCGGCTGCTCGGCGGTGACGTCGCCTTCCACCTGATCCCGTCCGGGCACGCGGGCAGCGTCATCAGCCCGCCGCGCCCCGGGGCCCTCTACCGCACCGGACCGGCCCGGCTGTCGGCCCACCCCCAGGACTGGTGGGGCCGCTCCTGCCCCGTACCCGGATCCTGGTGGCCGGCCTGGACGCGATGGCTGGGCCTGCGCTCGGGACCAGGTACGCGGAGCCGGCCGCCAGGAAGCGCGCACCACCCCCCGTTGGCTCCCGCTCCCGGACGGTACGTGCGCACACCGTGAGCGCGGCGGCCGTGCGTGAGCCCCGCGCCCGCCGCCCGCCCCCATACCCGCCGCGACGATGCCCCGCCCGTCCCTTTCGCAGAAGGTCCCGGAGAAGGAGAATCACTGTGCCCCTGCACGACAGAAAGCGGATCGGTTCGCTACGGGTCGCACCGCTCGCCCTGGGCGGCAACGTCTTCGGCTGGACGGCCGACGAAGCACAATCCTTCGCCCTCCTCGACCGTTACTCGGAGGCCGGAGGGAACTTCATCGACACCGCCGACGTCTACTCCGCGTGGGAAACCGGCCACACCGGGGGAGAGTCCGAGACGATCATCGGCAACTGGATGGAGTCGCGCGGCAATCGCCAGGACATGGTCGTCGCCACGAAGGTGGGCGCCCATCCGGAACTCAAGGGACTCGCCGGCGCCACCATCACCCGGGCCGTGGAAGCCTCCCTCAAGCGGCTGCGCACCGACCACCTGGATCTGTACTACACGCACACGGACGACGAGACCGTTCCGGTGGAGGAATTCCTGACCGCGCTGGACGGGATGGTGAGCGCGGGGAAGGTCCGCGAGATCGGCGCCTCCAACACCTCCGCCGACCGGCTGCAGGAGGCCCTCGCCTTCTCCCGGCGTGAAGGGCTGGCCCGCTACTGCGCCGTCCAGCCGCACTACAACCTCGTCGTCCGTGATCGGTACGAGGGCGCTCTGGCCGCCGTGGTACGGGAGCACGG
This sequence comes from Streptomyces sp. NPDC091272, assembly GCF_044757485.1. Taxonomy (NCBI): domain Bacteria; kingdom Bacillati; phylum Actinomycetota; class Actinomycetes; order Kitasatosporales; family Streptomycetaceae; genus Streptomyces; species Streptomyces sp. NPDC091272. The sequence goes on along the minus strand of NZ_JBIVVC010000010.1, from coordinate 193,430 downwards.
ACTCGCCGCTGTGCCGTACTTCGCCCTGGCCAAGGGGTTCCTGACCGGCAAGTACCGGCCCGGTGGGGTGGTGAACAGCGTGCGAAGCGGGCAAGCCACCCGGTACCTCGGCACTCCCCAGGGACAGAGGGTGCTCACCACCCTGGATGCCGTCGCCGCCGCCCACGACGTGGGCCAGGCCGCGATCGCGCTCGCCTGGCTCGCCACCCGTCCCACTGTGGTCGCACCGCTCGCCAGCGCACGCACCACCGAGCAACTCTCCACACTGACGGAGTTCACCAGGGTCAACCTGACCGAGACGGAACTCAACGTGCTCACGGCAGCCGCCGAAGCGGGTGGCACCTAGCCTTGCGCGGCTACCCCCGTGGTCAGCTGGCCATGGCTGCGGGCGGCGCGGCGAGCGCGATGCTGGCGCTGATGCGCTTACCGCCGTTGTCGGGCTTGATGGTGAGTGCCTTGCTGAGAGCGCGGACGATTTCGAGTCCGTGACCGCCCACGCGCGCCGGGTCCGTGGCGAGCGGGGTGGGCAGGTGGCTGTGGTGGTCCCACACGCTGACCTCGATGGTGTCGTCCCGGATCTCCAGATCGAGACGGCACTGTCCGGGGGCGTGGGTGTAGGCGTTGGTGATCAGCTCGCTGACCACCAGACGGACGACGGGTTCGGTCTCCTCGTAGAGGGCCACGCCGTGCTCCTGCTGGGCCTCGTGCAGGAAGCATGCGGCGGCCTCCCGGGCAGCGCCGATGGGCTCGTCACCAGTGCGGTGCAGCACTGCCGTCATCGTGCGGCCCGTCGGGTTGGGAAGTTCCTTGTCGTCCGGCACAGACCACCGCCCCATCTCGAAAATTCGTCCGAAGTATCACTCTTGTAGTACTTTGCCCCGGAGTAGGAGTTGTACTCCCACCCTTTCGCGGCGTCGCGCCGTCGTGCCGATCCGGCCCCGCCGGGGCCCCGCCGACGCACCATCTCCGGATGCCGCATCCGGACTTCGCTCTCCTTTTCTGCTTCTTCGGAGCTGACCCCCTGACGGATTGGTCAGGGGGCGGCTCTGTACGGGCCACCGGAACGCAGGACACCGAGCAGTCGGGCCTGGGCAGCATCGCCGCCGACGCGGCCTCGGACGGCGCCCCTCGCGCAGGCACGCTCGTCGGCCCCTCGCCGACAGGCTCGCGTCCGGTCCTGGCGATCCTGCTGGGTGCGGCGGTGCTTGGTTTCCCCGGTGGCGGGCTGACGTCCGTGGGTCAGAGCGTCCTGAGCGGTGGCTGGCACAGCCTGGTGAATTCCGGGGCCCCACGGGTGATGGTGGCGTTTCTCGCGGGCCTGCCGGCCCGGCCCCGCCGGGGGATCGCCGCGGTGGCCGGGGCGCTGGAGCTACATCGCCGTGGGCGTGCTGCTGACCCTGCTCCTGGCCCGCTCCTTCGCGGACCGCTGCCGCGCCGTGCTGTTCCTGGCCGTCGGCACGGGCGCCGTACGGGTGGCGACCGAACTCGTGGAGATCGCCCTGCGGCCCTGAGGCACCGAGAAAATGCGGGACCTGTCCGACGCGGTTACAACGGATTCATGAGCAGTGGCACCTGGAACATGCCCGTCGGCAGGGGGCGTATCAGCGCCGAGTACCGGCAGCCCGGTGGTTGGGCCGCCGGATTCCACACCGGTGTCGACTTCGCGGTGCCGTCGGGTACGCCGGTCGACTGTGTGGGACCCGGGACGGTGGTCACGGCGGGCGACCAGGGCGCCTACGGCAATGCGGTGATCGTACGGATGGACGACGGCCGGTTCACGCTGTACGCGCATCTGAGCTCGCTCGCGGTGAAGCCCGGGCAGGCGGTGTCCGCAGGGGAGCGTCTCGGACTGTCCGGCGTGACTGGGAACGTCACCGGGCCCCACCTCCACTTCGAGGCCCGCACCCGGAACGAGTACAACGGCCATACGGACCCCCTGGCCTATCTCGCCTCGCACGGAGTCGCGAAGGCCGGGGCCAAGAAGCCCGCGGCCGCCCGGAAGAAGGCGTCGTCGCCGGCTGCCACCGCCAGCTCCGCGGCCTCGTTCCACACGGTCCGTCCGGGAGACACGCTGTCCGCCATCGCGCAGTCGAAGCTGGGCAACGCCGACCGCCACGGTGAGATCGCCAAGCTCAACAAAATCGAGAACCCGAACCTGATCGCGGTGGGCCAGAAGCTCAAGCTGCCCGCCAAGTAGCCGGAGGGGGGCAGCCCTCCCCGCGACCCCCTTCGCACGCCTGTGCGACCATCGGCAGATGTTTTCCGACGACAGGTCAGACGCCCGCTGCCACATCGACGACGTGGCAGCGACAGTCGTGCTCACCGGGGACTTCGACCTGGACAACTCCCACGAGGCGTCCCGTGCGTTCGACGAGGCGTCCCGTACCGGGCTGGCGGTGATCGCGGACCTCGGGGGCGTTGGCTTCGCCGACTCCGCCCTCCTGAACCTTCTCCTGCGCCTCCACCACAGCCACCGGCTGTTCATCGCAGGCCCTCTCTCCGCCCAGTTGGAACGGCTCCTGACGGTGACCGGAGTCGCCCCCTTCCTGAACCTGCTGCCCGACCTGCCGGCCGCACGCACCGCGGCCGTCGCGACCCGCCCCTGACCGACCGGGGCTCCAACGGCCACGGCGTCAGCTCTTGAGGCCCCGGGCCGCCGTCACTGCCCGGACCGGCCGGCGAGGGGCTGTGGGGAGGTGGTCGGCGGGGTGAACAGTGCCTGGACGGTCTCCGCGGCCGTTTCGCGCAGCCAGGTGTGGGCGCGGTCCTCGTCGTGGCGCCGGTGCCACAGCAGGTACAGCGGGACATCGGGCAACGACAGGGGCAACGGCAGGGTGACCAAACCGAGTTGCTCGCGTGCTGTGCGGGTCACCGCTTCGGGAAGGGTGACCACCAGGTCGGTGCCGAGGGCGAGTTGCAGGGCAAAGGCCGCGGCGGGTCCGGCGGCGACGACGCGCCGTTCGAGGCCGAGCGCGGTCAGGGCGTTGTCGATCGGGTCGCGCAGGCTTCCGCGCCGCGAGACGGTGAGGTGTTCGGCCGCCGCGTAACTCTCCGGGCCCATCGGGGTGTCGGCGAGGGGGTGCCCCGGGCGTACGGCGACGACCAGCCGGTCCCTGCCGACGAGTCGGTGGCGGATGTCGGGGAGAGTCGGCCGCCCGGAGCTCGATTCGAGGTCGATCTCACCCCGGCGCAGCTCGGCGTCGTCCGACCCGGGTTCGGCGGACAGGCGCAGCCGCACACCGGGAGCCTGCCGGTGGACTGCCGTGGCCAGGGCGGTGCCGCACGCCGTGGTCAGGGCGTCGTGCCAGCGCACGGTGAACACCCGGTCCAGAGTCGACAGGTCCAAGTCCTGCTGCGCGGACAGGAGTTGGTGAGCCTGCTGGACGAGGACATGCACCTGGGCGCGCATGGCCAGCGCGCGGGTGGTGGGGATCATGCTGCGGCCGGTGCGGACCAGGATCTGGTCCCCGGTGGCCTTGCGCAGGCGGCCCAGGGTGCGGCTCATCGCCGGTGAGGTGACATGGAGCCGGGCTGCCGCGCCCGCGACGCTGCCCTCTTCCAGCAGGGCGTCCAGAGCCGTGAGCAAGTTCAAATCCAGTTGCATGACGGTAACTCTACAAGTGACAAGCATGCACTTGTTGTTAATGGTCGGGCGGCCTACCTTCGAAGTGCGGGACAGAACAACTTCCCCCGCCAAGAGCCCACTTCGAGTTACTCCAGGGAGCCCACCATGAGTACAGCCAGGCCCTTCGCCGCCGGCACGACGCTTCTGTCCGACGTGACGGCCGCGGTCAAGTCCGCCGGTGCCACGCTGCGGGACCGCTACACCCCGTACGCCCGGGGCGTGAGCCTCGACGAGATCGTGCACGAGATCCACGCCAACGACGGCGCGGTGCTGGACGTACTGCGCGAACCGCTGCTTGCCGCCCGGCCGGGGGCCCGGTGGGCGGAGGACGAACTGGCGGGCGGCGCGCTCCCGGCCGGTGAGTGGTGGATCGTCGACCCCGCCGAGGGCAACATCAACCACGTGCACGGCATGGACGACTGGGCCGTCACCGCCACCCTGGTCCGCGACAACCAGCCGGTACTCACCGTCGTCCACCTGCCGCTGACCGGCGACACCTACACCGCGGTAGCCGGCGGCGGCGCCCGCCTCAACGACCGCCCCCTGACGGTGTCCGCCAAGACCGGCCTGGACGCCGCGCTCATCGGCACCGGTCAAGCCAGGCCAAGGGAGGACGAGCGCACCTTCCGGCGGATCGGCGACTCCGTCACGGCCATGCTCATCAACGGCCTGGTCGTGCGGGTGTCCGTGCCCGCCACGATGCAGCTCATCCACGTCGCCGCCGGACGCATGGACGCGTTCTGGCAGTTCTCCGACGTCCGCTCCGGCCTGGTCGCCGGCGCCCTGCTGGTCTCCGAGGCCGGAGGCACCGTCACCGACCTGGCCGGCGACCCCTGGACCACCGCCTCCCGCGACTTCCTGGCCGCCGCCCCCGGCATCCACGCCGCAACCCTCAAGGTCCTGGCGACGATCGCCTGAGCGGACGTAACCGCCCACCCCTCCCACCCGACACCGCAAGGAGCATCACCGCATGACCCACATCGGCATCCTGGGAGCCGGCCGCGTCGGCGCCAACCTCGCCCGTAAGCTCTCCGCAGCCGGACACCACGTCACCCTCGGCGTTCGCGAAACCGAGCGTGGTCCCGGTCGCAGTCCTGAGGATCCCGCTGCCGGCACCTCGGCGCCCGCCGTTCCGCGGGTCCCCCTCGCCGACCAGCGCACCACCGCCCGTACCGCTGACATCGTGATCAACGCGACTCCCGGCGACAGTTCCCTGGACCGCCTCACCGGCCTGCGCACCGAACTCGCCGGCAAGATCCTCGTCGACGTCTCCAACGCCACCCGTGACGACGACGACGGCCTGCCCGGCGAGCTGTGCTATCCCGGCAGCAGCCTCGCCGAGAAGCTCCAGGCCACGCTCCCCGACACCCAGGTGGTCAAGACCCTCAACACCATGCTCTTCATGGTCATGACCGCGCCGGACTCCCTCGTCACCCCACCGACCGCCTACCTCTCAGGCGACGACGAACACGCGAAGAAGACCGTCACCGGCCTGCTCGGCGACCTCGGCTGGCAGCCCGAACGGATCGAGGACCTCGGCGGCATCACCACGGCCCGCGCCACCGAGGCCATGATCCTTGTCGTGCCCCACATCCTGCGCAGGCACGGCTTCGAACCGTTCGCCGTCTCACTCGCCCGCTGACTCCCGGCAAGACCGCCCGTGGCCCCGGAACCGGGCAGACGGCTCGTACGAGGCAGTCGGTGGGAGGTAGTGCGCGCCGTCGACAGTGAGGACGGCATCTCCTCCTGGGCGGGGCTCGCTGCCGCGGCAACCACCTCCCCCAGGAATGCCCGCAGCGCTGACCCGGGCGACCGACTCAGGTGCGCGGCGCGACACCGACCTAGTTCGTCGCGGTGACCTGCTCGTCAGGCGCCGTCACCGTCGCAGCCTTGTTGTCCTGGAGCTGCTGGAGGCGCTTCAGCGTCGCGGCCATCGTGGCCTGCGCACCCGAGGGGTCATCTCCCGTGCCGCCCTCGATCCGCACGCGGATGTTCGCCCGGCCCGAGCGGACGTACCCGTACACGGTGTCCTCGCTGGCACCCGGGTTGACGACGAGGGAACTCTCGTCACCCACCGACGGCTTCGGTGCCTGCTCCTTGTCGGTCTCGGTGCCCTTCCACCCCGTGTAGGCGGTGTGCGCGTGCTCCGCCGAGTCGAAGAGGCAGATGGCCACGTGGGCCATGTTGTTCGTGGAGCCGTTGTACTCGTACGAGGAGTCACCGCCGCGCACCCAGCCCGGCGGAGTGGAGTCGTTGTCGGAGCCGTTGCAGTACGGACCGTCGGTCACGTCCTTGTCGCCGTGCAACGACCAGCCGGGCAGCATCTCGCCGTCACCGGGCAGGGCCTGCGTGAGCTGCGCCTGGGTGAGCGTCTTGGTGATCGGCTTCGGGGCGGGCGCCGCGCCAGGCTTGTTGCCGTCCTTCGTGCCGGACGCGGGGTCGGGCACGTCGCTGCCCGACGAGCAGGCAGCGAGTGCTGTGATTCCGACGAGGGCCGTGACGAGGGCAAGCCGTACGCGTGACATGAGCACACCCTATCTGCTGATGATCATCAACCGCTTTGACCCTTGCTGGGGGTGATCGGGAAGGATTTCTCGCCGCGACCCGTGCCGTCGGTGATCCACCACCTGTCCTCGCCGAGAAGGGTCAGTTCCGCGCGGCCGTCGCCGTCCCAGTCGTGGACGGCGAAGAGCGTGCCGCTGCCGGGGCCGCCAGAGCCGTCGGGGCCGCCAGAGCCGTCGCGGCCGCCAGAGCCGTCGGGGCCGCCCTGGCCACCGACGCCGCCGACACCCGGCACGAACGGTTTGGTGGAGCGCCAGGGTTTCGATCCGAGGCCGTGCTCGGACCCGCCCCGCAACACCTCGATCCGGGCGTCTCCCGCCTCCTTCTTCCTGGTGAGCTGTACGGCCAGGTCGTCACAGCCGTCGCCGTTCAGGTCCCCGACGGCGAGCCTCGCGCCGAAGCCCTCCTTGAAGTCACCGCCGTCCATGGTGACCCACACCCCCGGCTCCTTCCCGTAGCGGACGCTGACCTGGCCGCGCCGGTGCGGTGTGTCGACCTCGTCGTAACTGTCGACGAAGCTCCGACCCATGGCGATGTCCTGGCGCCCGTCGCCGTCGAAGTCGCCGAAGACGACGTTCTCGCCCTCCGGCAACCGCTCGGGCTCCGTGCTCAGGCCACCGGCGGTACGGGCGCCGCCGGTGAACAGCAGGGGCGGATCCCACGGAGAGCCGTAGAGCGAGAGATCGGTGGAGCGGTCGTCGTTCGCGTCCCCCGCGACCAGCGTGGGTGATGCGCCCTTGTGGACCGGGCTGGGGATCTCCACGGTCCTGGCCGGGGCACCGGAGCGCCTGAACGGCCCCTTGAGCACGACCAGTTCCGCAGCCTCGTTCGAGCCCCTGAACACCGCGAGGTCGCTGTGCCCGTCCCCGTCGAAGTCGCCGGCGACCGGCGCGGTGCTGTAGCCGCTGCCCGGCAGTGGCACACGCCCGTGCGCCCCGCCGATCCGCGGGCCGTCGGCGCCTCCCCACAGGATCTGGGCTGCGCCGCTCACGACGAGGTCGGGGTGACCGTCCTCGTCCAGATCGGCGACCGTGGGCTGCGCCGGGTCGTCGCCCCTCTGGACGTCGTGCGGCACACCGAGTTGGTCGTGGGCGAAGACGGTCGTGCGGCTTGGGTTAGGTCCCTGCTGGGAGCCGGGCACGACGAACAGGTCGAAGTTCTCCGTCGCGGAGATCTCGTGCACCAGATCGGCGAAGCCGTCACCGTCGAGGTCGAGGTCCCGGCCCGTGTCGGGGGTAGGACGCCGCGGGAGCGGACCCACGCACCGAATCGACCGCCCGACAGGCACTGTTGGGCACCGCCCGCGCGTCACCGGACGGCCGAAGAACGAGGAACGCCACCGCTGCCACCACTACGAGGAAGGCCACCACGGCGTACCACGTACGCAAGTGGCGGAACGGGCCGCCTGCTGTCGGAAAGTGCATCAGCCCACTTCACGGGCGTGGACGCGGCCCGCACAAGGAAATGGATCATTTCGTTACGGGGGTGATGCACGACGATCCTGCGCGTTTCCCGGCCCACGGGTACGTACGGCGGTGAGGGCCGGGGCCGCCTCCGGCCGATGTACGTTCACCGGGAACACGGGATCCCGCCCGCCGGGAACACGGGATCTCGCTCGCCGGGACCCCAGGACCCCGGGACCCCAGGACCCCGGGACCCCAGGACCCCGGGACCCCGGGACCCCAGGGTCGCGGGATCACTGCGCGGCCAGAGTGAAACCTGGCCTGCCGCTGAGGGGTTCGGCCTGCCACCCCGTGCCCGAGGCGTCGCGCCCGTAACGGAACCCGGAAGCGAAACGGGTGAGGAACTCGTGGCCGGCCGTCCGGTCGGGCTCGGAGCATCCGGCGGCGTTCACCGTCACCTCGGCCACGTCGTGGACGGCGACCCGGTCCGCCGTGATGCTCGCCTGTGCGGTGAACACCTCGCAGCCGGTGTGGCCGATCACGAAACCTCGTTCGTCGATGCGCAGATACGCGCCCGCCCCGGGGCGGATGCGCGCACCTCCGGACCCCGGCGCGGGGACGAGCGTGTCCACCGCCCAACGGGGACCGGTCAGCTCGTGGTCGTCCTGCCACCTGTCGGCGGGTGAAGTGCCGGTGGCCGCATCCTCGTTGGTCTGCGGCGGCCCGGGAGTGTAGGCGAAGAACATCTTCCGGTCCGACTCCCGCCGCATGAGGATCTGGTGGAATTCGTGTTCGTACGAAAAGACCTCATCGAACCTCCGCAGGAAGGCCGTCTCGTACGTCTGCCCCTCGGCCCCGCAGCGGCGCTGCCCCTGCGTGCGCGGTTCCGAGAACGTCAGGCGACGGCCGGCGGGGTCGATCTCCGCGCGGGCGGTGAAATCCCGGCAACCGGTGTGCCCGCGTACCGCACCGCTCTCCTCGATCCAGAAGTACGGCGCCGTGTCCTCGCCCACCGGCCAATTGGGCTTGTCCGGGTACCACTTGGTACCGGTGAGCGGGCCGAGCTCGTCCGGGGTGAGCGGTGCGACCTCGGCGTTGATGTACGTCGCGGCCAGGGCCCCCGGGGTGTTGATCGACAGCAAGCTCTTGTACGGCTCCTGGTAGTACGTCAGTCCGGGCGTCTTGAGCGTGTCCAGGAGCACCCCTTCGAGACTGGCGCTGAGCTCCGTGCGGCACTTCGAACTCCCCTCGACGGTCACGTCGTGGAAGGCGATCGGATTCGGGGACTCGTCCTCGCGGTGTGCCTTCTGTTCCGGTGTGAGGCCTGGGAAGGACACCCGGGCGGTGAAGTCGTTGCAGCCGGTGTACCCGTGTACGGAGGAGTCGTTGGAGATGACCATGCGGGCACCGTTCTCGAACCCGGCTTTGCCGTCACCGCTGCCGTCGTGCGTATCTCTGAACTTCCAGGTCACGCCGACCAGGGGGAGTGGCGTACCCGGCCGGAGGTCCGCCGCGCGGAACGGGGTGGAGGTGGGCCCGGGGTCACGGTTCTTGTTCTCGCCGCCGCCGGCGCCGACGCATCCGGCGGTGAGGAGCATGAGCGCGGCGGCCGTGACGAACGCCTCTTGCCCGCCCCGGCCCGTGCGTGACCCGCTGAATATGTGAAGCATGTCCGAACAAGTATGCAACATACTGCTGTTGAGGCGCCCTACGGCACGGTCGAGCCAGGCCCGCCCGACGAAGCGGAGCCCGGCTGGTATGCGAACGACCCCACCTGGAGAGACCGTGCACGCGCACTTCAAGAACTGGGTCCGCCTGCTCGACCGGTCCCTCGGCCTGGATCTCGAAGCCGAACTGGAGAAGGAGGAGGTCCGCGGGTTCCTGCGGTCGGCCTTCGAGAGCAACGGTGCGATGCCGCCCCCGTACTTCGTTCCCCTGCTCATGGAGCGCCGGCGCGCCCTCGCCCAGCACACGGTCGACACCTTGGCGGCCACGGTCCGCCGGCAGACGGGGCGACAGATCCCCGTCCCGGTCCCCGTGCGCGTCAACGCGCCGACGCCGTACGAACCGACCGGCGAGGTCCGCGTGGGCGACGAGCCCGTGCACGGGGTCGACGCCCCCGCGATCGTCGTCGAGGCCGCGGAGGGTTTTCAGTGCCTGCTGGCCGACCGGGACCGACTGATCTGGCCGCTGTGCCCGGACCACGGATCGGGCCTGCACCCCTCCCGTACCGGCCCGGCCGCGGTGTGGTTCTGCCCCGCGGCAGATCACGCGGTGGGCCCCGTCCTCACCGTGTGACCGCCCGCCCGCGTCGCGCGACGTGACCGGGTAGGTCGACGGCGTGCGAACGGTGCCCAGCCGCGGCAAGGCCCGCCGGGCAAGGCCCGCCGGGCAAGGCCCGCCGGGCAAGGCCCGCCGGGCAGAGCATGAGGGCGCGTTGGGCCCGTGGAGCCTGCTACCGCGCTTCTTCCGTCCATTTCGCGAGCCTGGCCAGCGTCTGTTCCATGTTCCGGAGATTTCTTCGGGGTACGCGGGCGGCCGCGAACAGGTTGGGGGTCAGGGTGGTGGAGTAGTCGAACGTCTCGGTGACGAGGCAGCTTTCCTGGCCACGAGGGTCGAGGGTCCACCGCCAGGTGTGCCCGGCATAGTGCTTCCAGGCGATCGCGCGGTTCTCCTCGAAGAGGACCACCTCGTTGGTGATCCAATAGGGAATCACCATGTGGACACGCATGCGGAAGACCGCTCCGTGGGACAGCCGTTCCGGATTCCCGGGGTGCGCGTCCCTCACCGACCCGTCGCCGCTCAGACGAGCGTGATTCCTCGGGTCGGCGAGTACGTCGAAGATCCGGGATGCGGGGGCTTGTACGAGTTTCTGGGCGTGCACCTTGCGTTCCGGCATGCCAGGTCCTCCCGGTCAGATTTCTGGAGCACCCGACGGGGCTGCCCCGTACCTAAGGCTGCGCATCAGGGAGTTCTCCGGGTAGAGATGAGCCTTCTCGCTCTGGTACCGGGCGAACATTCCTCGCATGGCCATCACCGTCGGCTCGAACCTCGTCTCCTTCAGTTCGTCGTCCTCCAGATGAACGGCCTCCGCCAGGAGCAGTCCGTCTTCGACGCCGAGGTGTTGTTCTGCGAAATCTGCGACCGTTTTCCTGAGGAACTTCCGTCGACCGATCCCTCGCTTTGCGGCCTGCACGGCGGCTCCCCAGAAATAGACCAGCTCCCCGTTTCCTGTGGGGTTGATGGAGGTCCACCCCGTGACCTTGACCCCCAGTGCCCCCAGCGAGATATGGCTGACCTGGCACACGGGGGTGGCCAGGTCGGCCACCACCTCCAGGTGGAAGGGGTCCGTCCGGCCGAGTGGCTTGCGTGCCTTGCGCAGCGCCAGGGACGTCGCGGACATCAGCCCCATCTTCCAGTCGTACGAGACAGGCCGCTGCTTCTCGGCCCGGAAGACCATGTCGACGGCCCCGGTGACCGGGAAAATGCTTCGCGGGGTGATGCGGATGTTCATCGACTCAAGCTCTGCCGCCTGCTCCGGCTTACCCCAGTAGGCGGTCTCCGCGTGCGTCCAGAGGCAGTGCGGGATGTCGAGAAAATGGTCCATCCAGACCCGGACGTCACCTTTCACCTTGAATTGTCCGCAGGCGTAGAAGTCACCTCTCTCCAGGTGGCGCTGATCGACGGGGAAGGGTGCGTCCGGGTCGTTCTCGACGGAAATCCAGACGAGTCCGAGGGCTTCTCGTGTGTAGTAACGGCGGACGGCGCAACGGGCTTTGAACTCCTCACTCGCTTCGAACTCCCTGGGTATGTCGACACAACGGCCCAGTCCGTCGAACCGGAAATGGTGGAAGTCGCACCGCAGGGTGTCGCCCTTCACGGTTCCACGCGACAACGGAATGCCACGATGGCTGCACTTGTCCTCCAGTGCGCGGACCCGCCCCTTGGCATCACGGAAAACAGCCACGGGCGATCCCCAGTAGAATACGCGCTCGGGAGTTTTTCCGAGATCTTTCGACGTCAGAACAGGAACCCACACGGTACGACTCCTCAACTCGGCCTGCAGGACCGAAGTCCGAATTTCTGCGCCCTTCCTTCTGCATGCGCCGACACTGCGAGGCAAGTGTTCCCGTTCACAGAGGGTGTGCAGCGATCGTTGGCGGGGCGTGCGGAATCACGGGGAGTTTCTTTCGCGCGCTGTCCGTACATGCGTGAGCGGTGACGTCAAGGCGTGGCCCGGCTGACGGCGGTTGCCTCCCGTGCGCGGAACCGGTCCGCCGGCGGCTAGCCGCGCGAGGTGGCGAGAGCCTTCCAGAAGGTGTGGTGGTGGTCCGCCGCGAAGTCGGTGGCCCCGATGCGATTCGACGCCAGCCACTGCACGCGCGGGGTGCGGGGTGTGAAGGACTTCCAGGTGGGCAGGCCGGGCCCGTTCGGCGTCCCGGTGGCGGCGAAGCGGCTCCAGTAGGCGGTCACCTTGTCGGACAGTGCGGTCTGCCTGGCGTCGAGCGACTCGTAGATGTCGTTCTCGAAGAGGTAGGCCAGGTCGACCATGTGGCCGGTGCCGAGCGAGAAGCTCTTCGGCCTCGGCGCGTTCCTGAAGTACGGAGACCTGGTCTCCGCGAAGTCGTATGCGTGCACCGAGGTGTGGCGGGCCAGCGCCCGTTGTGTGTCGAGCGCCGCGGTCGACCACTCCGAGTCGGTCAGCACCGCCGAGAGTGCCGCGCCCGGTGCGGGGTATGCCGAGGCCGGGTACTCGGCGAGGACGGCCGGTGCCTTCTCCTTGAACCTCTTGGTGACCTCGGCGGCGTACCTGTCGGCGGTCAGCGGGTTACCCGTTGTGGCTTCGACGAGCCCGGCCGGCCCGCTCATCTCGTCGTGGGTGGAGCCGTGCAGCACCGGCACCCGGGCGAACCGCCCGGCGGTGACGGCCTGCGCCGGGGCCTCGGGGAGTACCTTGCCGTCCACCATCGGGCGGTACCCGTTGTGCTCGGACGCGGCGTCGGGGTCGGAGCCGGGGGCGGGGCCGGGTGCGGCGCCGCTCGCCTGGACGAGGCCGGCGGTGGAGGTACGCCGCAGGCAGGGGTCGACCGTACGGGGGTCCTTGCAGCCCGCGGCCTCGATGACGGCGCGCCCCTTCGCCTCGGCCTGGGTGCGGGTGAACGAGCCGTCCGGGCCGACGCAGCCCGCACTCTGCACGATCGCCTTGTGGAAGAGCCCCCGGGCACCGGGGGACACGAGCTGGGCGCAGACGCTGTATCCGCCGCCGGACTGCCCCATGAGTGTGACGTTGCGAGGGTTGCCCCCGAAGGCGGCGGCGTTGCGCCTGACCCACTTCAGCGCGGCCTGCTGGTCGAGGAGGCCGAGGTTGGCAGGTGCGCGCAGGCCGGGCGCGGAGAGGAAGCCGAACGCCCCGAGCCGGTAGTTGACCGTCACGACCACCGCGCCCTGCCGCGCGGCGGCGAGTCCGGCAGCCTTGTAGCTTGCTCCGTCGCCGTACGTGAAGCTGCCGCCGTGTATCCAGACGACGACCGGCAGCTGTCCTGCCGTCCGCACGGCCGGAGTCGTGACATTCAGATGGAGGCAGGCCTCGCTACCGCCGCCGGGGATCGAGACGGGTGGGCTGTCCGGCTGCGCGCAGGCGCTCCCCGGGGTCCGGGCGTCCAACGTCTTCGCCCAGGGCTGCGCCGGCTGCGGTCCCTTCCACCTCCGCGAACCGGTGGGCGGGGCGGCGTACGGAATGCCCTGGAAGGTACGCACCGCACCTGCGGCCTTGCCCCGCACGACGCCCTCGGCGGTTGCCACCTGGAGGGGAGCGGCGGAGCTGCCGGAGTCCGCCCGGGCCGTGCCGCCGATTGCGCTCACGGTGGCGGCGAGCGTCACCAGTGCGGCGGCCGAAGCAAGGGCGTTGACGCGGGACTTCTTGGTGCTGCTCATGCGGACTCCTGGGGTCGGCATGGCGGCCATCGGTTACCACTTCGGCTCGAAGGAAGCCCTGCTCAACGAGGCGCTGTTCGCGTCACTCGACGCGGGAGACCAGACCGCCGGCACGACTCCTCACGGCGACGCCGACCTCGGCGCGCTGTGGGGCAGGCTGATCGAGGCGTTCTCCGCCGACAAGACCCTCCGGATGGCCAACCTGGAGACGGTCCTGCGCGCGCAGCGCGACACTGACCTGCGCGAACAGATGGCCGCCGGGCTGCGACAGGGCCGCAGCGGCATGGCCCGGGAGGTCACCGGCACTCCCGAGTCCGATCTCTCCGAGGCGACGATCCGCACCCTCGGCTCGGTCCAACTCGCGCTGGTCGGCGGCCTGATGATGCAGCACCTCACGGACCCCGAGAACGCCCCCACCGCGGACGAGGTCCTTGAGGGCCTGCGGGCCCTGGCCGCCCACCTCCCCGGGAAGGCCTGAGCACCTGGCGCAAGAAGGTGAGCACCTACGAATTCGCGACCGGTCCGTCGTAGCGGAGACCGCCGTGGGGCCCCGCGATCTCCGAGCCGCCCCCCCCGATCAGCATCGGGACGCCGGAGCCAAGACCACGCCCCAGCAGCTCCACGGTGCCGACGACGCCGTGACCGATCAGGCGAGACCCGCGAAGATGGCGCGGCGTACGGCCTCGGCCCGGTCGCGGATTCCGGCCTTGGCGAAGAGGTTGTTGATGTGGGTCTTGACCGTGGCCTCGCTGATGAAGAGTCTCTCGGCGATCGCCCGGTTCGGCAGTCCCTGGCCGATCAACGTCAGCACTTCGCGCTCGCGGGGAGTGATGTCCGACGGCAGCGACTGCGAGGGCGCCGGCGACGTGGCCCGTGCGGTGGCGAGCAGCCGTTGCTGGACCTGGTGGTCGAGTACGGACTGGCCGGCGGCGGCGGCCCGGATGGCCCGGACGATGTCCTGACGGACCGCGTTCTTGGTCAGGTAGCCGCGGGCGCCTGCGCCGAGCGCGGCCAGGATCGATTCGTCGTCGGCGAAGGTGGTCAGTACCACCACGGCCACCTCCGGGTGTTGCTCGGTCAGGCGCCGGGTCGCCTCGATTCCGTCCATGTTCGGCATACGCAGGTCCATCAGTACGACGTCGACCGGGCGGTCGGTCGACGTCGCCACGGCGGCCAGCACCTGATGCCCGTCCGCCGCGGCGGCGACGACGTCGATGCCCGCGGAGAGTCCGAGCATCGCGGCCAGCGGTTCGCGGACCGCGGCCTGGTCGTCGGCGACGACCACGCGCAACGGCTCCTGTTTGTCGGTCGGTTCGTTCATCCTGGGATCACTGCCTCCACTTGCCAGCCGCCCCGGTCCGGTCCTTCGGTCACCGGCCCGGCGGTGATGGTGCCCTTCAGCAGGGCGACGCGTTCGCGCATTCCGATCAGCCCCATCCCGCTGCCGACATCATGCGGCACCGCGCGGGTGGCGGGACCGTTGCGGATCCTCAGCGTGGTCGATGTCTCCGCGTAGGACAGCTCCGCCGTGACCTGGCCGCCGGGAGCGTGTCTGGCCGCGTTCGTCAGTGCCTCCTGGGCGATCCGCAGCAGGTTCTGCGTGACGTGGGCCGGTGTCTGACGAACGGTGCCGGTGACGGTCAGGACGTCACGATGCCCGGAGGATTCGAGCATCGCGGTCAGGCTTTCCAGCAGCGGCAGGGCGTCCTCGCGCAGGGCGTGGACGGTCCACTGGGCCTGTTTGAGGCTCTCCTTGACCATGCTGTGCGCCTTGTGGTTGGCCTGGCGGACCTGGTCCAGGTCGCCGATGTCGAGGAGCGCGTCCGCCAGCTCCAGCTGCATGTTGATCCCGGCGAGGGAGTGTGCCAGGACGTCGTGCACGTCCCGGGCGATCCGGCTGCGTTCGGTGAGTACGATGGCCTGCGCCTCGGCGCGGGCGGCCCGTTCCGCGGACGCCGCCGCCGCGAGCGCCGACTCGATGGCGCGTCGGCGGTTGCGGCTGGCGATGCCGGCGAGCACGGGGGCGCCCGTGGTCAGGCCGAGGAGCCAGGGCAACTCGTGGTAACCCGGGCCCAGCCGGAAGTAAAGTACGCCGCCGCACAGCAGGCTGCAGAGCAGCGCGAGCAGGAGGGCGGGCCTGGTCTCCAACCGGTATCCGACATGGCCGGAGAGGAAGAAGGCGAAGAGATAGCCGGTCCCGCTGCTGCTGACGCCGACCAGGGCTGCCGCCGCGACGATCGCGAGCGTCAGCCAGACCACGGCGGCGCGCTTCGACACCTTTTCCGCGGGCAGGGCACGGGCCGCCAGTCCCACGCTGCAGAGCACGACGAGTGCGAGAACCGCCAGCCCACGGCCGCTGACGCCCAGCGGCCGGATGGTCAGGACCCCGACGACGATGACCCCGACCGTCGCGACCCGGTGCCCCCAGGAGTCACGCACGGGGAACGGCCGGGAGTCCCGCTCCGGATGTGGGGTCGGTCCGGGGCCTGATGCGTTGTCGGTTTCCGGCACGGCGTGACCATAGCTCACGGTCAGACCGCGCGGTCAGAGGCGTACACGCTGTGGGCGGCTCGCGTGGCCGGCTTCGCGTGGGCCGTCATCCGGCTCCGTACGAAGATCGTGGCGAGCCGGGTGATCACCTCGGTGAGAGCCATCAGCACGAACGCCGCAACCCAGGCCTGTTCGCTGGTGATGTGGTGCGCGAGGCTGAACCGGGCCACGTCGTCGGCGCCACCGCCGTGCTCGGTCCACAACTGGAAGCCCATCCTGGCTCCCATGCCGAGTACCCACAGGGCCGCCGACACCGCGCCCGCCTTGATCAAGAGGTGTCCGTCGACGGAACGGATCCGGGTGTAGATGCCGCCGGCGATGCCCAGGGCTGCTCCCAGCCCCACCAAGGCGCCCACCAGCAGGAGGTCGTTGCCCGCGGTGGGGATGGAATCGAGGTAGTTGTGGGCCACGAAGGCCACGATGCCCAGCGGGATCAGGAAGGTCTTCAGGTCGAGACGGCCTTCCCGCAGCTGCCGGAAGACGACGAGGACGAGGGCGATGTCGATGAGCCAGTCGGTTGTTGTCATGCCTTCAAGGCTGCCGCGACAGGGCCTTTCGCTCCTGGACCCGTGGGTGGAGACGGGGGTGGAGACGGGGGTGGAGAAGGGGGTGGAGAAGGGGGTGGATCCCGGTGCTCCCGGTGGGCGAACCGCCGGGAAACGGCGGCCGGCGGTACGTGGGCAGTGTCGGTACCGGTTTCACGGTCGGTGATCCTCGTTGACGCGCGGTCGGCGGATGTGTTGCCCGTAAAGGGGAGCGGGCTGCGGGCGCGCACTCGTGCGCGCAGTCAGGGTTGGGCGGCGCCCGTCAGGGGGAGCCTGTGTCCTGCGGACCGCAGATTGACGCGGAACCTCTGTGATGCAGCGGCCGTTGCGCGAGAGCCGGAAAGACTTCAGGGATGGAGTTGATGCACGGTGGAACGACGCATGCCGGTGGCGACGCACTGGGGGAGTTTCGTAGCCGTGGTCGACTCGGGCCGGCTGGTGCGCATCGAGCCCCGGGGTGATGACCCCGCGCCCTCGCCCATCGGGCCCGGCATGGTGGCGGCTGCCGAGGACAGTGCGCGTGTGCTGCGGCCCGCGGTGCGCAAGGGGTGGCTCGATGGTGTGCCGCGCGCCGATGACACGGCCAGGGGCGTGGACGCCTTCGTGGAGGTGAGCTGGGACGACGCGCTCACGCTGGTGAGCGAGGAACTTCGCCGGGTGCGTGCGCAGCACGGGGACAGCGCGGTGTTCGGTGGCTCGTACGGCTGGGCCAGTGCGGGTGGGTTCCACAACGCGCAGGGGCAGCTCCAGCGATTCCTGGCGTTGGGCGGGGGCTACACGGACTCGCGCAACACGTACAGCACCGCAGCTCTTGAGGTCATTCTTCCGCATGTGATCGGCGGCGCTCCGTGGAGCTACCAGTCCCGGATGCCCATGTGGGACGAGATAGCCGAGAACTGTGAGCTCGTGGTGGCGTTCGGCGGGCTGGCCCTGAAGAACAGCCAGATCAACCCCGGCGGACTGGCCCGGCACCGGACGCGGGACCTGCAGCGCAAGTGCCGTGAGGCCGGGGTGCGGTTCGTGAACGTCAGCCCCATCCGCAGCGACACCGCCGGTTTCCTCGACGCCGAGTGGCTGCCGGTCGTCCCCAACACCGACACCGCCTTGATGCTCGGTATCGCGCACACCATGCTGGTCAACGGATGGCACGACGAAGACTTCCTCACCCGCTGCTGCGTGGGGTTCGACCGCTTCGCCTCGTACCTGACCGGCGACCTGGACGACGTCGTCAAGGACGCCGGCTGGGCGTCGGCAATCACGGGCATCAGCCGCGACACGATCACCGATCTCGCCCGACGCCTGTCCGCGCAACGTTCTCTCATCATGGTCAACTACGCGATACAGCGGGCGGACCACGGCGAGCAGCCGATCTGGATGTCGGTCGTACTGGCGGCCATGGCGGGTTCGCTCGGGCGGCCCGGCGGCGGCTGGGGCTCGGGTTACGCGACGATGGACGCGACCGGTGTCGCCCCGGGCCGGCCGTCCGTGGCATCGGTGCCGCGGGTGGCGAACCCGGTGGCCGACTTCATCCCGGTCGCCCGGATCGCCGACACCCTGCTGGAGCCGGGCAGGATCATCGACTACGACGGCCGGCGCCTGACCCTGCCGGACCTGCGCCTGATCTACTGGTGCGGGGGAAACCCCTTCCACCACCACCAGGACCTCCACCGTCTCACCCGTGCCTGGCAGCGTCCGGACACGGTGGTGGTCCACGAGGCCTGGTGGAACACCACGGCGAAGTTCGCCGACATCGTGCTCCCCGTCGCGACCAGCCTGGAGCGCGACGACTTCGCCGCGGGGTTCTCCGACCCCCACCTCGTCGCGATGCCGAAAGTCCGCGAGCCGGCCGGCGAGGCACGCACCGACCACCAGATCTTCGCCGCCCTGGCCGCCCGGCTCGGCTACGAGCGCGAGTTCACCGAGGCGCGCTCCGAGATCGAATGGGTCCGCCACCTCTACGAACAGACAAGGGCCGGCCTTGGCTCCGACGCAGCCCTGCCGGAATTCGACGACTTCTGGCAAAGCGCCACCGGTGTGGAGCTGCCGGCGCTCAAGGGGCCGTTTGCCGGCAGCTTCGAGGCACTGCGCTCCGATCCGCAGAGCTTCCCCCTGACAACACCTTCGGGCCGGATCGAGATCTTCTCCGAAAGGATCGACTCGTTCGGCTACGACGACTGCACCGGACATCCGACGTGGTTCGAACCCGTGGAATGGCTTCGCGCCGATCTCGCGGGCCGCTTCCCACTGCACCTGATCTCCAACCAGCCCGCCTCCCGCCTGCACAGCCAGTACGACAACGGTGGCCACAGCCTCAAGTCAAAGATCCGTGGCCGCGAGCCCGTAACGATCAACCCCCAGGACGCGGCATCACGAGGTATCGAGAACGGCATGATCGTGCGCGTCTTCAACGACCGAGGCAGCTGCCTGGCGGGGGCCATCCTGTCGGACACCGTCATGTCCGGCGTCATTCAGCTGTCCACCGGAGCGTGGTGGGACCCGGCCCAGCCGGGCCGGAGCGGAACCTTGGACCGGCACGGCAACCCGAACACCCTCACCGGGGACCGCGGGTGCTCGCGCCTGTCCCAGGGCCCCAGTGCGCACAGCGCGCTCGTCGACGTCGAGGTCTACGACGGACCCGTGGAGGAGGTACTCGCCTTCACACCACCACACCTCGAACACTGAAACGAAGCTGACTCATGGGCAGGCGAGTTTGCCGTGTTCATTGCTGCGGGTGCCAGGTTGGCAGGGCGGGCCGGGCGTCCGGCCCGCCCTCGAACCTTCGCGGCACCGTAACCGCTTGAATACAATCCGTCGTCATGACTGCACTGCAAGAACTCAAGTACGGCCAGTGGTTCAGGGGCGCCGATGTCGACGGCGACGGATTCATCACCCAGCACGACGTCCGCAGGATGAGCGAGCGTTACATCGGCGCCCGCGCCACCACCCCTGACGCCGAGACCGCCCGCCGGCTCACCGAGGGGATGGACCAGTTCTGGTCGAACGTCATCGCCCCGATGGATCAGGACGGTGACGGGAAGGTCGACGTGCGGGAGATGACCGACGGCTTCAAGAGTGTCCTGACCGACCGCGCGCTCTACCCGCAGCAGATCGCGCCGGTCACCAACTGCTTCTTCGACCTCGTCGACCTCAACGGAGACGGCAAGATCGACCAGGCCGAGTTCCAGCAGATGTTCGACTCGGTCGCCGCCGTCCCCGGCGAGGACTGCGCCGCGGTCTTCGCCGCTCTGGACCTCGACGGCTCCGGCGGACTGGACCGCGACGAGTTCCACCAGGCGCTCGAAGAGTTCTTCTACGGCAACGACCCCGAAGCTCCCGCCAACCACATCTTCGGCAAGGTCACCGCCTGACCGTTTCCGGATTCGCCGTCGAACCCGTGCCTGTGCCAGGTCCGCCCCTGGCCAGGTCGACCGGGATGGATACCAGCAGGCGCCGGGCGATGCGTTCGCTGTCGTTGGTACGCAGCCATCTCCCCATCTCCAGCTTCAGGAAGCCCACGAGACAGTTGGCAGTTGAGTGTCCAGGGCCCTGAGAACGAAAACGCGCACCAGCTCGTGACCAACTTCCGGAGGGCCTCGGACGGCACTCGGTGGCTCTCCGTCGCGGACTGCCGTACGTCCTTGAAACATTGCTAGTTTCGGAGCAGGGCGAAGTATCAGTAGGAACTACCCTCTAGCGTGGGGTGTTGTCGTTGACCTCGTTGCGGGCCGTCGGCGCCGCGCGCTTTTCCGTCGGTGTCGGCCAGGGTGATCCCGTACACCGCGGTCACCGCGGAAATCCCGACGCTGAGCCGAACGGGGTGCACGTGCACAGCAGTCCGCCGGCCAAGCCCTGTTCCTCCTTGGCCACGCTGTCGGTCGCCGCGATGGTGAGCGGAGCGTGGGCGAGGGCGAATGCGGTGCCCACGACGACGAGGCTCGGAAACATCACTGCGTACGACCAGCCCCGCCCGACCGGCAGGAAGAGTCCGCAGGCCGCTACCGCCTACGGGAAGCCGCCGAAGATCACCCGGCTGTCACCGTGATGGTTCACCAGGCGGGGGTGAGGGTGGGTGCCAGCACGGCGTCACAGCCCATGACGACAGCGCGATCGCAGTCCGCAGTGAGGACCAGCCGCGCAGCTCTTGCAGGTGGAGCGTGACGATGAACTGGAAGCCGAAGAACGCGCCGAGGGTCAGCCCGAGCCCTTCGCCGCGGTGTTCGAGCCGGGCGATGCCGTAGGCGAGCCGCAGCATCGCGGCGGCGGTGGCCGCGCCGACCAGGTCGAAGCCCCTGCCGTGCGGGCTCGGGGCGGACCTCGGCCGGCGGCAGCCTGAGCGCCGCGAGCAGGAGGGTGCCGACCAGGATCACCGGGGCGAAGAACACCCAGCGGCAACCGAGTTCGGTCGGTAGCCCGCCGGGGACAAGGCATAGCGAGAAGCCGCCGGCGCCGGCGCTGGCGAAGACCAGCAGGGCTTTGTCGCGCCGCGGGCCTCCCGAGTACGAGAGCGGCGCGAATGGTGGGCCCGGCAACGGCCAGCATGGCGACATCGCTGCCCTCCAGGACGATCGTTCCGCACAGGACGGGCAGCAGGGTCCGCGCTCGTCGGCTGTCCCGGGCCGTCGCGACGTCGGACACGGATCCTCCCTTCAGTTGCTGAGCCGCTTGGGCATTACCGGTTGTTCGGTGGCGGACGCCGGCCGTCGCGGAACCTGCGCGAGCCCGGCCACGACGCCCGTGCCCGCACCTTTTGTTCTGCATCCGGAGGCTCGATTTACCGAGCGGCGGGACGGGACGGGGTGGGGAACGCCCCCGTATCAAGCCGGGCGTCAGCAGGATGGGCCACAGGAGTGGCGGCCCGGCACGCTGGGACAGCAGCAGGAACGGCAACGGCAATAGCAACAGCAGCACAGGCAACAGAAACAGGAGCAATCGGTGAAGGCACGTGCGGGGGCAGCAGCACTGTTGGCGGGGATTTGCGCGGTGGCGGTATCAGGGATCTTCCCGACGGTCGCGGCGGAACGGGGGTCGCCCCCGCCGCCCGCCGGCCTTGAGGAAGCGATCGAGCAGACGGTCGCGGACGGTTTCCCGGGTGTAGTGGCGTATGCCAGGCGCGGAGAGCTGGAGTCACGGATGGCGGCCGGGCTCGCGGACACGGCGAGGGGTGAGCGAGCACGGCCGGGCCAGCGGTTCCGGATCGCCAGTAACACCAAGTCGTTCGTGTCGACGGTACTGCTGCAGCTGGAGGGCGAAGGACGGCTCTCGCTCAACGACAGTGTGGAGAAGTGGCTGCCCGGCGTGGTCCAGGGGAACGGCAACGCCGGCAAGGACATCAGCGTCCGGCAACTGCTCAATCACACCTCAGGCATGTACGACCCGACCAACGAGCCGGAGTTCTTCGCCCCTTACTTGGAGCGCCACGAATGGGACCACGTCTACACCCCTCGGGAGGTGATCGCCCGCGCCGTCCGGCACAAGCCGCTCTTCGCGCCCGGCGACCACTGGGCGTACTCGAACACCAACTACCTGGTCGCCGGTTTGGTGATCGAGGCAGCCACCCGTCACAGCGCGCCCTCCGAAATCAACCGGCGGATTCTTGGCCCGCTCGGCCTGAAGGACACCTCCTTCCCGGTGACCGACCCGGCCATTCACGGCCCCCATCTGCACGGTTACGACCTCGCGGGACGCGATATGACCCGGTTCAGCCCGTCGTACGACTGGACCGCAGGTGCCATGATCTCCACGGTCGACGACCTGGCCCGTTTCCACCGGGCCCTGTTCACCGGCAAGCTGCTGCGCCCGGCCCAGCAGCGCGAACTCGTGACGACGGTGCAGTTCCCCGCAGCGCCGGCGTACGGACTGGGCGTGCAGCGCATGGACGTGTCCTGCGGTACGGGACCGGACACCAAGCAGGTCAGCGCCTGGGAGACCGACGGCGCCGGCCCTGGCTTCACCAGCGTGTCCCTCTCCACGGCCGACGGTGAGCGACAACTGGTCCTAGCCGCCAATGTCTACGACCTCGGCGCGGAACTGAAGGAGGAGCCGCCGGTACCGCGTAGTGAGGGACTGGGAAAGGCGCAGAGGGCAGCCTTGTGCGACTGAGGCGGTGTCATGTCACGGCGGTTGACGTCGCGTGGGACACGGCGCAGGACCCGTCAGGAAGCGGCACGCGATGACCGTGCACTCAGCGGTTACGAGGGACGGCCGTGTCCGCAGGGCCGACGCGGGCCCACGCGTGTGCGACGGCTTCGAGAGCGTGAAAAGCGCCAAGGCGCCAGTCAACGACATAGCGGGACCCACGAACAGATGATCGGAAGGCTCCTGCTCAACTCACTTCCGCAACGGCCCCGAGTAACGCTCAGCAGCGGTCACTCCTCGCCGGTGGGGTGCCGCCCGTGCTGTCCTCGCCCCTGCCGGCATGAGCTCGGGCGGCGCCCAGGGCTTCTTTGCTAAACGCCCTGCTCAGGATCGCCGCCGAGGGCATCGAGCACTGTGTCGCCGTTCGCCCTCCCCCGCTCGGTCAGCATGTGGATCGGCTCGATCAGCGTCGCTCCGAGCGGGGTGAGCTCGTACTCGACCCGGGGCGGCACCTCGGCGTAGGCGTGGTGGCTGACGAGTCCGTGCGCCTGGAGCCGACGGAGCGTCTGGGTGAGCATCTTGCGGGAGATGTCGCCGATCAGCTCGACCACCAGACGTGCCGGGCAGTCGGAGAGAAAGGGGTCACCGGGACCGAAACCGCTCATGGGGCCAAAGGTACCTGCTGGTTCCTGTCGGACATCTAGCGTGGATTCTCCCCCTGCAAGCGCTTCAAGCACAGGAAAGTCATGCGAGCCATCACCCAGCAGACGCTCGGCGGTCCCGAGGTCCTCACCATCGTTGATGCACCCGAGCCCCATCCCCTGCCGACCGAGGTACTGGTCCGCGTCAAGGCGATCGGCCTGAACCCGTTGGAGGCGCGCCTTCGTGCCGGCGAGTTCCCGCTGCTCGGACAGCCGCCGTTCATCCTCGGCTGGGACATCAGCGGCGTCGTCGAGAAGGCGTACACGGGGTGGTTCAAGGCCGGCGACGAGGTGTTCGGAATGCCGCTGTTCCCGCGGGCGGCGAACGCATACGCCGAACTCGTGTCGGCGCCGGCCCTGGACCTGGCTCGCAAGCCCGCCTCGCTCTCGCACGTCGAGGCGTCGGCGTTGCCGGCGGTCGGGCTGCCCGCGTGGCAGGGCCTCGTCGACCTTGCTGACGTGAGTGAGGGCGACCGCGTCCTCATCCACGGCGGCGGTGGCGGAGTCGGCCACGTCGCCATCCAGATTGCGAAAGCGCTCGGCGCATACGTGATCACGACCGCCTGCGCCGGCAAGCGGAAGTTCGTCGAAAGCTTCGGCGCCGACGAGGTGACGACTACACGACCGTCGACTTCACCCGGGCGCTCCGCGACGTCGACGTCGTCCTCGACACGATCGGCGGCCGCAGCGTCGAGCGGTCCCTCGACCTACTCCGCCCCGGTGGCCACCTGGTAACGGCGGTCTCCGAGGACGATGTGGAGCTCGTCGCCAAGTACGAGGCGGCCGACATGCGCTTCAGCGGCATCGCGGTCGCTCCCGACCCGGTCGCCCTGGGCGGTCTCGTGGCACTCGTCGAGCAGGGCAGGCTCCGGGTCCACGTGCAGGAGACATTCCCGTTCGAGCGCCTTCACGACGCACATCGGCTGCTCGACGGCGGGCACCTCCAGGGCAAGCTCGTCCCGACTGTCTGAGACCCGGACTGTGCGGTGCCCAGGAGGTCATGGACCTTGCGGGTTCGCCGGGACCGACCCGTACACCTGCGTCGAGTGATCACCGGCTATGAACATGAGCCTGAGCTCTGGTCCACTCCCTGTGACCCTGGTAGACGGAAGCGCTTCCGTGGGACTCCGGGAGAGGTACCTGCTCTGTGCCGCATCCGGGTCGTCGCTGCCGAGCGAGCATGACGCCGAACGAGTCCACAGGAGGTGAGTCAGAGCGTCGCCGCATGCTGCCGCCTGGAGGCGATTGAGCTGCATGCCATTCGTCGGCAGTACGAGCGCGACACATTCTGGTGCGGTCTGCTCCTCCGACGCTGTGGCGTTCAGCAGGTCACCGAGCCCTGCACGAACCGGGCTGGTTACCTGCCCGCGGTATGGCTCATCGCCTCCCGGATGGGTGCTGTGGGTGTGGGCGGCTCAGGCGTGCGGGTGTGCTTGCCGACGTGCTCAGCTGGTGAAGTATTCCGGACGGTCGAGGTCCTCCAGCAGTCCCGGTCCCTCGGGCGCCCAGCCGAGGAGTTGGCGGGTGGCGGCGCTGGAGGCGGGCCCGTCTCCTTCCGCGTAGGCCGTGTACAGGCCGAAGTGGCGGCGGGCCTTGAGCGGGGACATGCTGACCACCGGTACTCCGAGACGGCGGCCGATGATGTCGGCGATCGACCGGTAGGGCACGCCCTCTTCCGCGACGGCGTGGTAGCGGCCGGCGCGGGTGCCCCGCTCGACCGCGAGCCGGAACACGCGAGCGGCATCCGTGTGGTGCACGGCCGGCAAGCGGTTCTCGCCCTGGCCGACGTAACCCGATGTGCCGTGCTTGCGGGCCAGTTCGATGAAGCGCGGGAGCGTGAACCGGTCGCCGTCGCCGTGTACGCACGGCATCCGCACGATCGAGGCGTTGACGCCCGATTCCGCCAGGCCCATGATCGTGCGCTCGACATTGCGTCCGACGGGGCCGGCTTTGGTGGAAGCGGGGTCGTCCTCGGTGAAGACCGGTCCGGACGGGATGACGGGTGCGAATCCGCCGGCCGCGACCAGGGGCCGGTCCGTGCCGGCGAACACCTCGGCGACGGCCTGCAGGGCGGCGCGCTCGATGCGGCTGTTGTGGGGGAATCTGGCGATGCTCTTGTTGTCGAACGCCGTATGGATCACCGCGTCGCTGAGGGCGGCGCCCTCGCGCACGCGCTCGGGCTCTTCCAGGCTGCCCGGGTGCGCCGTGGCCCCTGCCGCTCGAAGCGTCGCGGCGGAAGCTTCCGAGCGGGCAAGGGCGAGGACTTCGTGCCCCGACTCGATCAAGTCGCGTACGACCGCGGAACCGATGAAGCCGGTGCCGCCCGTGACGAAGACGCGCATCAGGCTGCCTCACCAGCGGGACGCCGCGGCCCCATGTAGTCCTTCAGCCGGGTCACGAGGCCGTCGCGCCGCTCGATGATCCACAGGTAGCGGATGTCGAAGGGGTCGCCGGTGGCCGCGTCGAAGTGATGTCCTTCGGCCTCGATCATCACGTCCTCACCCAGCTCGCGCACGGTGATGTCGTCCAGGCCGCCGAACTGCACACTGCCGTCCATCGCTGCCATGTAGGCACGGATCTGGGGCTTGCCTTCGAGCCTGCGGACGTCGCCGGACGCGGCGAACGGGAACTCGTGGACCGCGTCATCGGCGTACATGCGCAGCCAGGTGTCGACATCGCCGTCGGCAAGGCCGATCGCGGCCTCCGCCAGCCAGACGGGGAATTCCGCTTCGTCGTCCATGGGGGCTCCTCTAGAATTACGGACTATGAGTCCTCAAAAGCGTACCACCATTACGGACTCCCAGTCCGAAAAGGCTCGGCGGGGGCGCCCCGCAGTTCCCCGCGATCGCATCCTGGGAGCCGTCGACGAGCTGCTGGCTGCCTCCGGGACCCCCGGCGCGGTCACGATGGACGACATCGCGGCAGCGGCCGGGGTCGGCAAGGGAACGCTCTTCCGGGCCTTCGGAAGCCGGGACGGCCTGCTGGACGCCCTGTTCGCGGCGCGCCTGGAACCCTGGCGCGAGGAGCTCCACCGCGCCGGGTCCCCGATCGGCCCCGGCGTGCCGGCGGCCGAGCGGGTCGTGGCGATCCTGGAGCAGCTGCTGAACTTCAAGCTGGAGAACCCTGCCCTGATCGCGGCACGCGAGATGAACAGCACGAGCCTGCTGGCGGCCCCGCACTACGTGTGGGTTCACGGTGTGCTGCGCGACCTGCTGGAACAGGCGGGCTTCCGGGCGCAGTCGGCGGTCTACACGGCTCACCTGCTTCTGGGGGGACTCCAGGTCGAACTCATCGCCACGCTCAAAGCCTCCGGATGTTCCGACGCTGACATCAGGCACACGCTCGTGAGCACGGCACGCCGCGTTCTCGGCATACCCGCGGATGCCTGAGCAGGCGCGGGCGCGGCCCGCGACACCGAGCACCGGGCACCGGGCACCGGACAGGCCGCGGCACGGTCACGCAGATCGACGCGTCGCTGACGGCCGGCGGGCCGGCCGTTGTAGTCGCGGATGCCGAGCAGTCCACGCTGCGCGCGAGCAGGGTCGTCGACCGCCTGCTGGCACCGCGGTCTGACAGTCCCCGTGCCCCCCGCTGTGTCGATCAACCTCTCGCCCTCGGCGGGCACCCGCGGTGGGTGCCCGCCTCGTGGGACGGATTTCGGTCGTGTGGGTGTTACCGCTCCGTGCTGGGGGTGGCAGGCCGGGGCAGTGCCGCCGGGGTGGGGGGCGCGAGGTCGAGCAGTGCCCACCGGCGGTGGCCGTCTCCGGCGTTCTCCACCCCGCAGTCCGCCGATCCTCGGGAGGCGACGGCCCGTAGGAGCGAACCGTCGTCGGGTCGGTCGGCGTGGGGGCCGCTGCTGAGGACGAGCACCATGGCGTGCTCCTGGTGGTCGGCGAGGTGAACGCTGAGGTGGTCACCCCCGTCGTCCACGGCCGCCGTCACGAGCAGCTCGACGACCGTGCGCACCGTCTCCTCGTCGAAGTGCTGGTACCCCCAGGCATGCAGGGCTTCCGCCACCCGGCGGCTCGCACCGCGCGGTGTCCAAGGCCGGGATTCGAGAGGCCAGTTCTTGCCGCGCCGGTCCGCGATCCGTGTCTGCATCCACGACGCGGTGGCTTTCGGCGGCGGGTCCGGCGGCGGCAGGGGCCGCTTGGGTGGCGGCTCCGTCCTGGGCGGGTAGGTCGGCCGGTGCGGTGCGTCCACAAGTACCTCCCGCGTACGGACAAGGGCGTGCCCATAGCGTAGACCCGTCCGGCGGCCCGGACACGGACAACGAGGGGTGGGCGAACGCTCGGGAATGGAAGGGCAATTGCACGTGGGGGCGGAATGGTGGGTCGGTGGCCACCAGGTGACGGGGTGTCGGTCCGTGTCGCGGTGGTCGCGGCACCGCGCTTCGCGCTGGAAAGGGTGTCGGCTTCCCTCAGGGACTGGCTCCGTGAGGATGGCGGCGAAGGCCACGATGCCCGCAGGCACCATGGCGGAGGCCACGATGCCCGCAGGCACCATGGCGGAGGCCGCGATGCGTGCCGGCGCGTCGACGTCAAGAGCTCGAACGGAGTTCGCTGCGCAGTGCGGCGAGTTCGCCCCGTAGGTCTGCGAGTTCGGCGCGCAGGTGGGCGACGTCGTTCTTGTCGGCTGCCTGGTCGCCCTTGCGGAGGGTGACCAGGAGCATGCCGCTGGGCTGGAGCGTCACCTCGTCCGCCTCGATGCCTCCGTCGCCGCCCTGGCTGCGTACGGCCACCTCAAGGTCCGAACGACGCAGCCTGGTGCGGCTGATCGCCTGGGGCAGCCAGGTGCCGTTGCGTACCAGGGTGACCGGGACGCCTTCCACGAGACGGCTGAAGCGGTCCGACAGCATCGTGGCCTTCACCATGACGCCGTTGGCGAGGATGAGCACGAGCGCGCCGAAGGCGGCTCCGGCCACCGAGTCGTCGGGTCCGATGACCGCGTTCTGCAGGATGGTCACCAGCAACAGCATGACGACCAGGTCGAAGGTGTTCAGTTGCGCCAGGTCCCGTTTCCCGCCCAGGCGCAGGAGGACCAGCACCAGGAGGTACACGAGGACAGTGCGGGCGCCCTTCTCCAGGAAGGAGACGTCCGAGTGCATCAGGTCGTGCCACATGCGAACGCCCCGTTCCCGCTCCGTGTGCCCGGCTCGCCTTCGTACCGGGCCGCAGTCAGGTTATGCACAGTCGCTGCCGCGGAAGAACGGAACACACTCGGGTGCCGTGCACACGATCAGAGATACCTGAGTCCCGGCAATGCTTCTGCCGCACAGTGCCGGTCCGGCCCCCGGATCGTTGACGTGGTGTTGACGGTCGAAAGAGCGGAGCGCGGTAAGTGAAGGACTGTCTCTTGAGAGTCGACCAGGTGGAGAAGTCCTACGGCCCGCGGCAGGTGTTGCGAGGGGTTTCGCTGTCCGTCGCACCAGGCTCCGTCGTGGGTCTGCTGGGTGAGAACGGGGCGGGGAAGTCGACCCTGCTGAAGATCATGGTGGGGCGGCTCGCTCCTGACCGGGGAACCGTGCGGCGGTGTGGGCGGCTGGGGTACTGCCCCCAAGCGCCGGTGTTCAGCCCGCATCTCAGCCTTGAGCAGCACCTGCGGTTCTTCCAGGCCGCGTATCGTCTGCGCGACTTGTCCTGGGCGTACGAACTGGTGGAGATCCTGGGGTGCGGTGCCTTCCTGCGGGAACGGGCGGGGGCCCTGAGCGGCGGGACCCAGCAGAAGGTCAATGTGGTGCTCGCGCTGATGCACGATCCGCCGTTGCTGGTGCTCGACGAGCCGTACCAGGGATTCGACTGGCAGACCCACGAGCAGTTCTTCGACCTGGCCGCGACCCTTCGCGACCGTGGCCGGTCGGTGCTGGTGGTTTCCCACCTGGCGCCGGACCGTCGGCGCTTCGACGTCCTGCACCATCTGCGTGACGGGGTCATCCACGCGGACGATCCGGGCCCGAGAGGCGCACGGGAGGAGACACCTGCGTCGCGCACTGCTGCCAGGTGACACGTTGTGGCGCGAGAGCGCGAACACCGCGCGTACGGGTGGGATGTCACCCTGGGGCGTGGTCGCGCGCGAACGAGTGCGCACAGCCCGGTGGCCGCGGCGGGAGTACGGCGCGTGTGTACATGCGGTAGCGCTTGACGGTACGGGCGCCGATGCGCTTCATCACACTGTTGATCTGCGCGTTGTCCTCCAGAACCCACGAGGCCTCGGCGGTGTGCAGGCCCTGGGCCTGGGCCGCGCGCGAGAGCGCCAGGTACATCAGCAGTTCCAGGCCCCGCCCGCGGTCCTCCCTGCGCACCCCCATGGCGGGCAGCCGGGCGCGCGTGAGGTGCCGCTTGGCGCGCAGCAGGCGCAGCAGTCCCACGGGGGCGCCGTAGGAGAAGAGCCGGCCGCCGGCGGCAGCGAGTGCGGGGGCGAGGTCGGGCAGGAGGATGGCGAAGCCTGCGGGGCGGCCGTCAATTTCGCCGACCAGGGTGAAATCCGCGCGCAACAGAGGCCTGAGGCGGCGTGCGAGCGCGGTGAACTCGCGAGGACTCGCCGGGCTGAACCCCCAGTTGTCGCCGAGTGCCGAGTTGTACAGCTCCCGGATGAGGCGGCTCTCCTCGTCGAAGCGGCCGAGGTCGACCGGCCGTACCGTCAGCGCGGTGTTCCGCGTGATGTACCGGGCGGCACGCTGTAGTCCCCGGTCTTCGTGGAGCGTGGTCGGGAACTCGTGCGCGAGCAGATCCTTGGCCTTCTCGAACCCGAGGGACTCCAGGAGGGCGGGATAGTACGGGGGATTGTGGGGGAGCATGATCGCCGGACGTTCGGCGAACCCCTCGACGAGCACCCCGCATTCGTCGTTGGTGGTGAATCCGACGGGCCCGAGCATCGTCTCCAGGCCCCGCTCACGCAGCCACCCCGCCGCGGCTGCGCACAGCGCTTCCCCCACCTCCAGGTCGTCGGTGGATTCGAAGAGACCGAAGAAGCCGTCACGGCCGCCGTGATGAGCGGTGTGACTGGGATTGCTGACTGCCGCGATACGGCCGACGGGGCGCCCGTGCCGGCGAGCGAGGAAGAGTCCGGCCTGGCCGTACTCGAAGAACGGGTTCTTCCTGGGGTTCAGCAACGCCCGCTGCTCGTGTCGCAGCGGGGGGACCCAGTGGGCGCTCTCCCGGTGCAGCTGGTAAGGCAGTTCCAGGAAGGCGGCCCGGTCGCTCCGGGTCCGTACGGCGGTGATGTCGAGCCCGCCGGTGCGGGGGACGGTCGTCACGGTCACAAGGAGTCCTCGTCTTAATTGAACCGGTGCAGGGGCGGGCGATGAGGGAGTGCTGACTCAACGATTCGCGTGGGCACAAAGCACGCGCAAGGCACGCAGAAGGCACGTCTTTCACAACGCACGCACAACGCCCGACGGCAGCTCTGGCGTTGCTTATCCCGGTCCCGCTTCGTTGGTACTGAGCGCGGTGGCCGACTGGACGTTCTCCATGTGAACCGCCTCGGCCCGGCCTCGGCGCAGGTGCCCGTCGCCTGATGGCAAGGAAGGAAGTGGTTCAGCCGTGCGGACTTTTCCGACGTTTTTCACCGCGACGCGCTACGCCCTGGTGGAGCACGGACGCAACCGTCTGGCGGTCGTCCTGATGCTGGTGTTCGTACCCCTGTGGGTGACGCTGGCACATCTGACCGTGGGCGATGCACCGGCGCGGTTCCGGCTGCATGCGACCGGCGACCTGCTCAGTGCGCGTAGCAGTGAGCTGACCCAGATCACCGGAGCGATGAACGCGATCACCGCGATCGTCGGGTTCATGATGTTCGCCTCGACGTTCGCCAACGGTGCGTTCGATCAGCGTCTGGTGATGGCCGGGTTCCCCCGGGGCCTCCTCGTGCTGGCCAAGGTGGCCTGCCTGGTGCTCGCCTCGGCGGCACTCGTGGGTTACGCGACCCTACTGCTGTGCATCTTCTGGTCGCCGCGCCAGCCGGGCATGCTGGCTGCCGCGCTGTTCTGTACGGCGCTGACGTACGGCGCGTTCGGCGTCGCTCTGGGATCACTCCTGCGGCGCGAGGTCGAAGGGATGTTCGCGATCGTGATGTTGACCGTCACGGACATCATCTTGCAGAACCCCGTCGCCAGCGCATCCTCCGACGACGACATCGTGCGGTTCCTGCCTTCTTACGGGGCCATGCAGGCAGCCGTCGCAGCGGGGTTCTCCTCCACCGCGCTCCCGTCCTACCTGCTGCTGCAGCTGGCCTGGTTCGCGGCAGCGGCAGCGCTGAGCCTGCTGGCCTTCCACCGCAACACCCGCATCATCCCGACGTGTCCGCCGTCCCCGGTGCGTGAGGCGCACACGGCGCAGGGAGCCGTACATGTCTGACGTTCCCGTGCACAGCTCGCACACAAGGCCGCCCGCCCCGGCCCGGGGGACCCGGTACACGGTGGTGGGTGCGAGCGGGTTCGTCGGAAGCCGGCTCTGCCGACGCCTCGTCGCCGCGGGCGGCACCGTGACCGCGCTTGTCCGGCCGACGACCGACACCGGTGCGATCAACAAGATCGGCGTACGCACCGTGCAGGGTGACCTGGTGAGCGGCCAGGGCCTCGACGAGGCGGTCAGGGGTGCGGAGGTGGTCATCCACCTCGGAGGGGTCACCAGGGCGCTGTCACATCAGGAGTACTGGGGATGCAACGCGCAGGGCGCCGACAGGCTCGCGCGCGCGGCGGCCGCCGCGACCTCGCCTCCGGTCTTCGTGCTGTGCTCCTCCCTCGCGGCGGCGGGACCCTCCTCACGGGACAGGCCTCGCACCGAGCGGGACCACCCGGCGCCCGTCTCTTGGTACGGGCGCAGCAAACTCGCCGGTGAACTCGCTGCGCGCGCGTGGGCCGGTCCGATGCCTGTCACCATCGTGCGCCCGCCCGTCGTGTACGGGCCGGGGGACGCCTTGCTGATGCCGTCGGTGCGACCGATGGTCCGTACAGGGTTGCTGCTCCAGGCAGGCTTCGGCGCGCGGGGATTTTCCCTGGTGCACGTGGACGACGTGTGCTCCGCCCTTCTCGCCGCCGCACAGCGCGGAGACCGCGTACACCCCGACGACCCGGCCCGCGGCATCTACCACCTCTCGGACGGCGCCACCCACTCCTGGGGGAGCTTCGGCCGCGCGGTCGCACAGGCGCTGGGACAGCGCCGCGTTCCGCGCGTGGTACCGGTGCCCGTGACGGTGGTCAAGGCAGCGTCCGCAGCAGCACAGACGCTGGGCAGGATGCGTGGCGCTCCTCCCGCACTGACCCGCGACAAGGCCAGGGAACTCGCCTGCGAGTGGTGGACGTGTTCCCACGACAAGGCCCGGCGCGACCTTGCCCTGGGGCCTCCGATCGAGGTGCGGCAGGGGCTTCGGTATCTGTCCCGCCAGTAACGGAAGTCCTCTGTCCTGCCAGTGGCGGACGTCTTCTGTCCCGCCGGCGGCGGACGTCCTCTGTCCGCCAATAGCGGAAGTCCCCTGTCCCGCCAGCGACGGAAGTCTCCCGTCCCGCTGTCAGGACAGACCGGCGGCCCGGTCGGTGGGCTCTGTTCGGGTGCGTGCCCGGGGCAGTTCGACGGCCAGGGCTGCGACCGCCTCGCGGATCTGCTCCTCGCTGTGGCCGGCGGTGACGAAGAATCGCAGCCGGGACTGGGACTCCTCGACGGCGGGAGGGATGAAAGGCGCGACACTGATTCCGCGCCGGCGCATGCGGTCGGCGAGCCGCAGCGCGCAGCCCGCCCCGCCCGTGATGATCGGCACCACACCGGAGCCGTCCGTACTGCGTCCCGTGTCCAGCCCCCTCTCCCGGGCCAGCGTGCGAAAGAGATCGGCCCGTCGGCGGGCCGTGGCAGCCAGTTGCGGCCGTGCTCGCAGCTGGCCGAGGGCCGCAAGCGCGGCAGCCGCTGCGCTCGGTGCGATGCCGGTGCCGTAGATGAAACCGGGTGCGGTGTGCCGAAGATGAGTGATGAGTTCACGGTTGCCGGCGATGTAGCCGCCGCAGCTGGCCAACGCCTTGGACAACGTACCCATGTGCACGTCCACCTCGTGGGGCGGCACCTGCCAGTGCTCGGCCGCCCCGGCTCCGCGCCCGCCGAGCACACCCACGCTGTGCGCCTCGTCCAGGTAGAGCTTGGCCAGGTGCCGTCGGCAGAGCCGCAGCAGTTCAGGGAGGTCCGCGAGGTCACCGTCCATGCTGTAGACACCTTCGACGGCGACGATCGCAGTGCGGTGGTGCGGGCGCTCCGCATCAAGAATGTGGTCGAGCGCTGCCAGGTCGTTGTGCGGGAACGACCGGCGCCGGGCGCCGGACAGCTGGGCCCCTTGCACGATGCTGTTGTGGGCGAGTTCGTCGTGGACGATCAGATCGTCGCGTCCGGCAAGGTGGGACAGGACGGAAACGTTCGTCGCATGGCCCGCGACGAAGACCAACGCGTCTTCGGTGCCCACGTGTTCGGCGAGAGCTGCCTCCAGTTGCAGGTGGACGGGGCGCTCGCCCGACACCGCGCGGCTGGCGGAGACGGAGGTGCCGTACCGGTCGATGGCTGCTTTCGCAGCGTCGGCCACCAGGGGGTCGGCTGCCAGTCCCAGATAGTCGAAGGAGGAGAAATTGGTCATGGGGGTGCCGTCGACGAGCATGGTGGCGGCGGTCAGTCCGTCGTGCACGGTGAAGTAGGGGTTGTTGACCTCGTGCTGCGCGAGCTCGTCGGCGATCCTCGCGAGCCCGGTGGGTGTCTCGTGCCTCCGTTCCGCCAGGCCTACGGCCTGGTGCGGAAGTTGTGCCGCCGGGGGAGCGGGGGCGACGAGGCCTCCCGAGGGGAGCGTCCCGGCAGGGCGCCGGCCGGGACGAGGTGCGACGCACGCGGACGCCGTGAGTGCGGCGCAGATGTCTGCGACCGTGCGTGCCTGGCCGAGTGCGGCGTCCTGCACCCGTACTCCCAGTTGCTGTTCCGCGATGACGACGACTTCGACGAGCTGAACGGAATCCAGGCCCAGGGAGTGGACCTGCGTGTCGGCGTTCATGCCCGCTACCCGCTGCGCCGTGACCTTTTCGCACGCCTGGTGCAGCACCCGCAGGATTTCGTCCTCGGTGGTCATACGAGGCTTCCGTTCAGTTCGGCCGCATCCGCGGTTGCGACTGCGGTTGCGGCCGCGGATGCCGCCCGTGTCGCGAGGTAGCGTGCCCGCATCTGCTGTCGCCGGGGCTTGCCCGAGGTCGTTCTCGCCACCGCGCCCGGTGCGACAGCGACGACGTCGGCGACGTGGAGTGACAGTCGTCGGGCTACGAGCTCTCGCACCCTGCCCGCCAATTCCGCAGCCCGGTCGGCCCCGCACACGGCGAGCACCACCACCTCCTCGGTGTCGACACCGGGACGTGTGAACGCCACCGCCCCGTGCGGACGCACGCCTGCGACGGTTTCGACCAGCCACTCGACGTGCTGGGGGTCGACATTGCGTCCGTTGACCACCAGGACGTCCTTGGACCGCCCGGTGACATACAGGTCCCCGTCGTCGTCGAGATAGCCCCGGTCACCTGTGCGCAGCCACCCGTCCCGGCCGAACGTCTCCGTGGTGGCCGCGTTGTCGCCCACGTACCCACGGGCCACGGAAGGGCCGCGAACCCAGACTTCGCCGACTTCCCGCGCGGCACACGGCATCGCTCCTCCATCGGCGACCAACACCTCGTGCCCAGGCAACGGGCGGCCGCAGGAGACGACTTCCACCGCCGGTTCCCCGCCCTCGGCGCGTTGTGCGCGCCCCTGCTCGTGCAGTACCGAGCGGCTGACACCTCGACCGACCACCCCGACGCCGGGCTCGGTGAAGGTGACGGCGAGCGTGGCTTCGGCCAGCCCGTAGCAGCACCGCACCGAGGCCGGGTCCAGCCCGGCGGGCCCGTGGACGGCGGTGAAGTGCTCAAGCGAGCGCTTGTTGACCGGTTCACCCCCGCACAGCAGGCTGTGCACGGCAGAGAGGTCCAGCTCCGCCACGTCCTGCGGACGGGAGCGGCGCGCCGCGAGTGCGTAGGCGAAGTTGGGAGCGGCAGTGATCGTCCCTCGCGTCCGGGACATCGTCCGCATCCACAGGCCGGGATCCCGAATGAAGGTGCTGGGTGCCATCAGGGACACCGACAGTCCGATGGTCAGCGGTGCGAGGACGAAACCGACCAGGCCCATGTCGTGGTGGAGCGGCAGCCAGCTGACGCCGTGGTCCCGTTCGGGACCCGCGCGCAGGGCGCCCATGATGCCCAGCGCGTTGGCCGTCACCGAGGCGCAGGTGGCCGCGACCGCCCGTGGACGCCCGGTGCTGCCGCTGCTGAACTGCAGATAGGCGACACGCTCCGGATCAAAGGGCGCCGCAGGAACCACGCCGGAGGCGACCACGTCCAGTTGCTCGTACGCAAGGAAGAGCGGCCGTACTCGCGGCAACAGCCGCAGGTGCTCCTCGGACGCCGCCAGCACCGTGGGTTGCACCACGTCCAGGGCCGCAGCGATCTCTTCCTGCCACCCCTCCTTGCAGCCCATGGGCGGCGGCGGCAGCGGCACCGGCAC
Source organism: Streptomyces sp. NPDC091272 (assembly GCF_044757485.1). Taxonomy (NCBI): domain Bacteria; kingdom Bacillati; phylum Actinomycetota; class Actinomycetes; order Kitasatosporales; family Streptomycetaceae; genus Streptomyces; species Streptomyces sp. NPDC091272. The sequence continues at coordinate 157,496 of NZ_JBIVVC010000010.1, read as the reverse complement.
CATCCCCGCCCACAGGGCGCCGAGGAAGGCGGCAACGAAGGGAGCCGGCTCCTGCGCGACCAGAGCCACTCGGTCCCCAGGGAGCACCCGGGAACGCGCCAGTGCCTCGGCGCGTCCGCGCGCGGCCCCGAGCAGTGCGCTGCGGGAAACCTCAACAACCTCGTGGTCCGCCGCGACATAGCGGTGGGCGAGGGAACTGTCGCCTTCCCATCGCCCCAGAACACTGGCCAACCACTGCGCATCCTCGACAGGCGTTCCCATTCGGCTTCCCTGCGTTCACCGGCAAGATCGCCCGAACCGTAACGGCAAAGGCACCGGGGCAGGTAACTCTCGTCACCTGAAACGGTGACGCCGCTGTCGCGCAGCCAAGGCACCGCAAGGCACGGCCGCTCAGCCGTCATGCCGGACGCATCCGAACAATCCCCGGCCTTGGCCCGTCAAGGCAGGGCCGGTTGTGTTCATACGTCTGGCGGCCAGGGCACCGAGGGGAAGCCGGTCCTGGCCGCCGGACGAGCAGACCTGTTACTCCGCGGCGCAGGTGTTCCCGAAGGCGGGGTTGAGAATTCCGACGACGTTCAGCGTGTTGCCGCAGTCGTTCACCGCCACGTGTACGGGGATCTGGTCCAGGTTGCCGGACAGGATGCCGGGCGCGTTGCCGGTGGCCCCCTGTGCGTCGGCGTCCGCCGAGGCGGTTCCGGTCGCGCCGATGAGTGCACCTGCGGCTGCCATCGTGAGGACGGCGGTGTGGGCGAGGGGACGCATGAAGGTCAGTCTCCTTGGTCGGTGGTCGACAGTCGTCCGGTTGGTCACCGGTTCCTGCTCAACGCGCCAGCGCCAAGATCGTTGCGGCCCGGTCCCGCGGAAGCGGGCGGGGCGGGTCGAGGCTCGATGGGTGTTGCTGTGGTGCGCGGGCGGGCCGGCCATGGGAGCGCACAGACCCCCTACCCCGACCTGTCCGCACTCCTTTCGCACCTCACCCGGGACGGGATCACCGCGGAGGTCCTGTCCGTCCGGGGACAGTCCGACGGGCGTGACCACCAGTGCCTGCGGCTGACCCGGCCCGCGGCGGGAACCCCGCACTCCTCCCGCCCCCTGCCGCAAGGACCCAACGGCTAGGTCTGCGTGGCCCCGCAACTCCTGCACGCCGTCAGGCATCCCGGCCACCAACTGGCACACGCCTGGCGCAATTTCGACGTCCACCCGCCCCAGACCCGGACGGCCGGGGGACAATCGGTGGCTGTGGAGCAGTGCCCACCGGTGGTGGCCGTTTCCGGTGTTCTTCCTGCGGTGGTCGCCTCCGTTGTGCACGGTTGGTTGGGGCGCGGGTGACCGGAACGGCAGCCGAAAGTGCTCGCCTTCACCGCCTCGCAGACGCCGATTGGTCCATCCCGTGAACGATCTCGCGCAGAACCCTCGGACAAGTTGCCCGACCGGAAAGACAGCAACCACTTGAACGTCCCCCGGCAGGGGTAGACATCACCTGGCAATGGTCATATCTGTCTCGCCCCATGAGCGCGGAGGATGCAGCCATGAAGTTCTCCCATGAGTGACGGCACCACGATCGGCGTCGAGGAGGAGTTCTTCCTCGTTGACCGCCGCACCCGGCTTCCGGCGGATCGCGCCACCCAGGTGGTCCGGACGAGCCGGGACCGGCTGGGCGCCGAGCACGTCGCGGCGGAGATCGCGCGGACCATGATCGAGACGGTCAGCGCCGTCTGTCACGACGGTGACCAGCTCTCACGCGAGCTGTCCCGGCTGCGGCGCGGGGCGTCCAAGGAGGCTGCCAGACATGGATGTCTGCTCGTCGCGAGCGGCGTCCCCCCACTGGGAGAGGGCGGCCCGCCGCCGCTCCAGGACGACACACGCTATCGCTCCATGGCCCGCAGGTTCGGACCGCTGGTCCATGATCAGGCGGTGTGCGCCTGCCACGTACACGTGGGAGTGCCGGACCCCGAAGAGGCGGTCCAGGTGGTCAATCACCTGCGGCCCTGGCTGCCGGTGCTGCTGGCCCTCAGTTGCAACTCGCCCGTCTGGCGGGGTGAGGACACCGGTTACGCCTCCTGGCGCACCTCGGTGTGGGGACGCTGGCCCACCGCCGGACCACCCCCGTACCTCGAATCGGCTTCCCATTACGAGGAGTTGGTGTCGGGCCTCACCGAGAGCGGGGCCGCCCTGGACCCCGCGATGCTGTTCTGGTTCGCCCGTCCGTCCCGCCACGTTCCCACGGTGGAAGTACGCCTCGCCGACGTGATGCCGACCGCTCGGGAGACCGTGGCCTACGCGCTTGTCGTACGCGCCCTGGTGACCGCGGCCCTCGACGACATACGGCAGGGCAGGCCGGTGCCGCAGGTGGACGGGACCCTGCTGGCAGCCGCCTGCTGGCAGGCGGCCAAGGAGGGGGTGCGGGGGCGAGCTCTGGACCTGTCGGGTCGCGCGGGGGCCTCGACCATGGCGCGGCGGGTGCAAGAACTGCGGGGGAGAACCGAGGACTGGTACCACTCCGACAGCGAACGGCGCACTGTGAGCGTTTGGTTGGACGCTTCCGTCACGCACGGCACCGGCGCCGACCGCCAACGCGCCGTGCACGCTGCGCTGGGAGACCTCGCACTCGTCGACAGCCTCGCCGTGTCCACGGACGGAGAGGAAACTGACGGTCTTTCGGCACCCAGGGAAGTCCCGGAGCGACCGTCGACCGTGCACTTCCGGCGATGACGACACCCGCGGCATCCGCGCCGCGAGCCGAGACGCCGAACTGAAGGCCAAGGAACCCACGAGGGGGCCGGCTGCCCGACACCTTGCGATCGGGCAGCCGCACTTCGCCCCGCGCACGAGTGAGCACGCCCCGGGGCCGCCCGAGGCGCACGGACGCCGCCGGACGGGGTGATGGGCCGGCTCTCACGACACCTGCGGCACGACGCACGACGTAAGGACTGCCGTAACCGCTGTAGCGGTGCTACCGACCCGCGACGCCCACCCGGCGCCTCGCGCCACCCCCCGACCGCATCCGCAACCCCACCGCCCCGACCGCATCCGCAGCCCCACCACCCCGACCGCATCCAATCCCCTCGCACCGACCGCATCCGCATCCCACCGCCCTGACCGGAGGAATCCCGCATGAGTCCGACGGAGCCCCCCGCCTGCGACCTCGTGGTCGACTTCCCGTTCGACTACGCCGCCCACCTCGCCGACGGACGGCGCATCGGCCGGCTCCCGGTGAACCGTCTCGGCGCTCCGGTCGCCGTCATCGGCACCGGGGGCAGCGGACTGGCCGCTGCGTACGAACTGCTGCGCGCCGGCTGCCGGCCCGTGCTGTACGAGGCGCAGACCTCACCGGACGGCCCCGGCGGCCGGCGTCTGGGCGGACGGATGCACAGCGTCCGCCTCGATCCGGCCGACAGTGCGGTCGTCGAACTGGGCTGTATGCGGTTCCCCGACTCGGCGCGGTTACTGCGCGCGTACGCCGCCGAGTTCGGCCTGCACTGGGAGCCCTTCCGGGAGAATTACGAGAAGGGCACCACCCCACTGACGGTGTGGGACGTCGACGGCCGGCAGTACAGCGCCGAGCAGATCACCGATCTGTACCCGCAGCACGAGGCGTTCCACCGGGCCCACACCCGCTGGGAGCAGACGCTGGAGAGGATGGGAATCCTCGCGCTGCGCCGCGAGACCGCCGCACGGGACGTGCACGCGGTACGAAGGCGCTGGCAGACCATCCTCGCCCGCTACGAGCCCTGGACGTTCTACCGCCTGCTGCGCGAGACGGATGGCGGGGCCGGGCTGAGCCACGAGGAAGCGCGGCTACTGGGAACCGCAGGCATCGGACCCGCCGCCTGGGACTGTTTCTTCGAACTGAGCGCCGTCGAAGTCCTGCGGCTGCTGCTGAGTTCGGAAGGCGCCACCCAATATCGTCCCCACGAGGGAATCAGCGCGCTCGCACACGGATTCTGGAGCCATCGCACCACAGGGCCCGACGGGCGCGCGACCAGCCTGGAAGAAGCCAACGGGGGGTCCCCGCGGCCCGCTGTGCACCGCCTCGACATCCCCGACGACGCCGAGCAGGGTGTCGTCGTCCATGACGCCGACGGCCGCAGCGAACACTTTGCCGCGGCCATCTGGACACCGCAGGTCCAACTGCTGGAGACCGGCGTCGACCTGCGTTCGACCACCTCCGGCTCCTCGCCCCTGGGGCCCCGGATGTGGCGAGCGGTGCGCCGGGTGACGTACTGGGACGCGGCCAAGACCGCACTGGTCGTGCGCGAGCCCTTCTGGGAAGGCACCACCCTGGACGGCGTCACCCTCACCGACCGGCTGCCACGCGCCACATATACCTCCGACTACGGGCCGCCGCGCGGCCCAGGCGGCCGGCGGGGCGTCCTGGACCTGAGCTTCACCTGGTCCCACGACGCGGGCAAGGTCTCCGCCTCCAGCGCACAGGAACGCGCGGAACTGTTCGTGCGGGACCTCATCCGCATCCATCCCGCCGTGGCCGACGCCCTGCGCAGTGCGCTCGCCGAAGGTGAGGCCGTCACCTGTTCCTGGCAGAAGGAACGGCACGTGCGCGGCATCGCGCGTTTCTCGCGTCCCGGTGAGCACCCCTACCAGCGGGACCTCTTCAACCACTTCATGAAGGACTTCAGCGGCAGCCCCGCCGTTCCCGGCGAGCCCCGCAACGCGCTCTTCCTCGCGGGGGACGACACCTCGTGGTCCCCGGGGTGGCTCGAACACGCGCTCACCTCGGGCATCAACGCCGCCTGGGGCGTCCTCACCCTTCTGGGCGGCGCCGCGGAACCCGGCAATCCGGGGCCGGGAGACCTGTGGGCGCACCCGGACTACCAGCCCGTCCAGCTCGACGTCTGACGTGCCGACACCCCCCCCGGGTAGCGCCGCACCATCCAGCTCGACCTCTGACGTGCCGACACCCCCGGGTAGCGCCCCGCCCGGCCACGCCTCCAGAAAGGGCCCCGAAGATGCCCCCTCATGTCTCCCGCTCCTTCCTGCTGCGTCCCGCGCGGGTGTGGGACGGCTGCTCCGACACACCGACGGAAGGAGCACAGGTCCTCGTACGCGACGGACAGGTCGTCCGGCTGTACGGCGAGCCACCGCCGCTCCCCGACGAGGACACCACGGTCGTCGAGCTGCCCGGTTGCACTCTGCTGCCCGGCTTCATCGACTGCCACGTCCACCTCCTCGACGAGAGCGCGGAACAGGAGAGCGCCGGGTACCAGACCCTGACCGCGCTGCCGGCGCTGCGCACACTCCTGCACAACGGCTTCACCACCGTCCGCGACCTCGGCAGCGCTCACCTGCCGTTGAACGTCGCCCTGCGGCGGGCGATCAACGAAGGCCTGCTGACGGGGCCTCGGATACTTGCCGCGCCCAACATCATCTCCGCGCGCGGAGGCCACGGTGACAAGGCGCCCGAACTCACCCAGCGGTACGGAACGCAAATCGGCAGCGTCGCCGACGGCACCGCGGAAATCCGCAGACGGGTGCGTGAGCAGGCACGGGACGGCGCGGACTGGATCAAGTTCGCCGCGAGCGGGGGCTTCTCGTCGCCGGTCGGCACCCCCTCCAGCACCCAGTACTCGCAGGAGGAGATGGACGTCCTCGTCAGCACCGCCCGCGACCTCGGACTGCCGTGCGCGGCCCATGCCTTCGACGACGATTCCGTGGCACGGGCCGTGCGAGCCGGCGTGCGGAGCGTCGAACACGCCACGCTGGCCACAGCCGATACCTACGCCCTGATGGAGCGCGAGCGGACGTTCCTGGTACCGACCATGTTCGTGCAGTGCAACTTCCTCGACCATCTGGACGACGACGACTTCTGGATCGGCCGGCCCACCACCCGCGAGCACTACCGCGCCCACGCCGAGCAGATGCGCCAGGGACTCCTTCGCCCGGCCCGCTCGACAGTCACGCTGGCCTTCGGAACCGACGCGGGCATGTTCCAGCACGGGGACAACTGGCGCGAGTTCCCCACCCTCGTCCAACACGGCCTGACCCCGCTGCGCGCCCTGCTCGCGGCCACGAGCGTGGCGGCCGACCTCCTCGGCCGTACCGACCTGGGACGCCTGGCCCCGGGCGCCACCGCTGACCTGGTGGCCCTGCACGGTGACCCGTTCACCGACATCCTCGCCACCGGACGCCCGCGCCTGGTCATGAAGGACGGACAACCGGTACGGACCGCTGACTGACTCCTCACGAGGGGCTGGGGCGCGCAGTCCCTCGGGGAGGGGCCGAGTGGCAAGGTTCGCGCCATGCGAGGGCACCGGCGTGGCGCGGCGACGTGCTCCTGGCAGTGGCGTCGGGCCCGGTCCCGCGGGGATGGCTGATCCTTCACTTCTCGTCGACGCGTGTTTCAGAGAGACCCCGGGGCGTCTGCGTGTCGGTACCAGGGTTTTCTCGTTGGTGGGACTGCGGCCCGGGTTCTCATCCGGCCGGGCGCGATCTGTACGGGTGCCAGGATGCGGTTCCGACGAAGGAGGAGCGCCATGGGCGTGGAGACGCAAGGTACGAGCGGGGGTGCGGGACGTGTAGGTGTGCGGGCCGCGCTGCTGGGTGCGGTGGCCGGGGCCGCGTTGCTTCCGGCTGGTGCCGCTGACGCGAGCGTCATCGGGATCGGGAACGCGGTGTTCGGCAACACCTGCGTCAGCCAGGGCGGTGTTCGGGCTGCGGGCGCCACGGTGGCCGGGAGCGGGGTAGCGAGCGGCAACCAGGCTGGTTTGCCGCTGAGTCTGCCGCGCAACCACTGCGGTAACAGCGGCATCGTCTGCACAGCTCTGTTCGGGGCAATCCTATGAACGGGCCGGTGAGCTGCGGGTGACCGGCCGGACGACGGTGGGCGGGGCAGCGGCGGCCATGTCCGTGGAGGAGCGGGCGGTGGATGCACTGCTGGCCCTGAGCGGGCGGGCGTTGACTCTCCTGCGCCAGTGGGTCGGCTCGGATCCGGGCTGTGGTGTGGCGCGGGCGCTGCTGGCACTGGCGACCGGTGACCGCTGGGGTGATGCCGCGCTCAAGGAGCAGCTGGTGATCGCGCACCGGGACGCGCTGGCTGTCGGTGAGCGGGAGGCGAGTCTGGTGTACGGAGTGTTCCTGCATACCCACCGGCAGTACTCGCTGACGGCCGATCACCTGGTCGGGCACTTCGCCCGCTGGCCCGCGGACGAGCTGGCCGGTCTCCTGCTGGGCGCGTTCTCCTCCTGCGGGGACGCCGCCTACCGTGCGCACGGCGATGCTCTGACGGAGCGGCAGGCGGCGCTGGCCGGCCCGGAGAGCTGGCCGTGGATGAGCTGGCTGGCGTCGGCCAGGGCGGAGCAGGGGCGGGTGCGGGAGGCGCACGAGCTGGCCGGGCAGGCGTTGGTCCTGTATCCCCGCTCGGGTGTGGCCGCGCACGCCCTCGCGCACGCCGAGCACGAGCTGGGATCCGGCCGCGCCTCGGCCGAATTCCTGGACCAGTGGCTCCGGGCGGACCCCCAGGCGGTGCAGTCACGGCACTTGAACTGGCATGCCGCACTGCAGTCCATCGCCTGCGGCGACTTCCCGGACGCGCGCCGACGGGCGGACGCAGCACTGGCGCGTACGGATGTCGGAATGCGGGCCGCGACGAACTGGCGCCTGCTCCTGGTCGGCCAGTCACCGGCCGGCCAGAGCGATCCGGCACAGGTTAGGGAACTGCTCGCCGCACCGGGCGGGATGGCGGAGGTCTTCCACACCTTCAACCTCGCTCTGGCCCTGGCCGTGGAGGCCGCCACTGACGACCTGCACGACCTGGCCCGCCGGGCCGCCGCGGACGAACGACCCGACTACCGCGACGTCCTGGCCCCCGTGGTCGAGGCGCTGGCAGAGGTCACGGCGGGCCGCCCCCACGCGGCGGTGGACCTGCTGAGCGGCCTGGGAGAGAAAACGGAACGGATCGGCGGAGTGCGGGTGGAGCGCGAAATCATCCAGGACACATACGCCCGCGCCCTCGTCGATGCGGGCGAGCCCGATCGCGCGGCCGGCCTGCTGAACCACCGCACCACCACCCGCCGCCATCACACCTACGAGGACCTCCTCCTCGCCACACGTACTCCGGCCACCACGGTCGCCCCCCGCTGATCCCTCGCGGCTGGACTGGAGGAATGCTCCCGGCCCGTCAGAGGCCCACGGAAGGGCACCCCGGGCGATCCACGAGTTCTGCACGAGCGAAGCCCCCGACGCGGCAGGCAATTGGCTGTTCGGTCGAATCTGAATTCTCCGGCAGGGCTGCATACCGAAGCGGTCCCGTGTCCCGTGGAGATGGGGACCGGACGCCGGGACCGGACGCAGGGACCGCCCCGGCGTCGGGCCGGGGGTTTCAGGTGCGGGCGGCCGCGGCGGCGGTGATCCAGTTCCGGAACTCGACGGCGTAGTGCCGCAGGTGGTGGTCCAGGACGTCGTCCGGGCAGGTGACGGGGAAGTACACCGTGAGGTTTGCCGTGAAGCCGTCGGCCGTGTCACCGAACTGGATCAGGGCTCGGCCGACGACGGTGCCGTCGGCCAGGAAGAGGTTGGAGGACATCTTGCGCGGGAACTCCGACTCCGGGAGAAGCTCGGCCGCGTCCTTGGCCCAGTCGAGCGCGTCGGTGCCCCAGCCGCCCATGTAGAAGTCGCTGACGTGGGGGCCGATGTTCTCCACCACGCGTGCGCCGATCTCGTCGGTGCCCATCAGGTAGTGCTCGGGATGCGCCGCCAGAAGCGGCTTTTCGTCGCCGGCGAAGGCCTTGTCCATCCAGGCCAGGAACTCACCCGAGGTCAACCCCTCCGCCGTGAGCACGGTGGTACCTCCCTTGAAGGCGCCGCCGGAGGCGCGGGCGCTCTCGCGCAGGAAGGCGTTGCCTTCCGCGATCTCGTCCGCCAGGAGGTCGAGGAGCCCCTGGCGGCCCAGCAGCGTCCGGAAGCGATTGACTGCGCGGCGGGCGTAGAACAGCTCGAAGTCGTCGATGCTCCCGGTGCCGGCCGGTCCGGCCTGAAGCGTCACGGTGACAGGCGTAGTCATCTGGTCCTCGGGCATGATGAAACCTCCGATAGGATGTGAATGTGAATTCACGTTCGCATCACGAGGATATGCCGAGGAGTGCGCCAGTTGTCAAAAGACCCCGCGGAGAACCGCGCGGATACCCTGCGGGACATGAACGACGAGCCGGAGCGCCCAGTGCTCCACCGGGAACCCCAGCAGGCCCGCAGCGCCGCGACCCTGGGCCGCGTCCTGCGGGCGGCCGAGGAGATCGCGTCCACCTCCGGCCTGGAGGACATGACGATCGCCGGTGTCGCCAAACGCGCCAACGTCGCCGTCGGCACGATCTACCGCCGCTTCGAGGACAAGGAACAGCTGATCACCGCACTCACAGAGCGGATGCTGGAGCGCCGCGAGGAGTACGTAGCCGAACAGCTGCGTACGGCCCGGCCCTCGCTCGCCGGCGTCATGCACGCTTACGCGCACGCCCTGCTGCAGTCCTTCGCCGACAGCGGCCTCTTCCCCGAGCTCCTGCGCAGCCGCGGAACCAGGTCACTGGACCGAGGGGCCCGCACCATCACCGAACTCCACCGTCTCCTGCTCGAAGCAGCCGACCCCTACACCGACCAGATCCGCCGCACCCAGCCCCAGCAAGCCCTCGATACCGCAGCACGCGCCCTCCTAGGCGCCTGCTTCCACAACTCCGTACGCCCCGATGCCGCCACCGACGAGGCGGACAGGCGCCGCTATGCCGACGAGCTCGGCGACATGGCGATCGCCTACCTCCTCACCCCCGACCGGCACCACGACGCCGAGACCTGAGCCCAGCGTGCCGGCCCACCTCTCTTACGCCGCAGTGGTCGCCCAGGCCTCCTCGCTGTATTGGTTGCTGCGGACGAGGCGAACTTCTCGGAGATGTGCACGGTGTCGTGCGGGATCCCGACCACCTCATGCGCCGACTACGACACGGCCTCCGTCGAGGTGGTAGCGGCCGTCGCCGTGTACGCATGGCATCCGCACAAAGTGAGCGCGACGAAGACACCGCACAGTCCGCGGACAGCTGTCAGACGCTCTGGACGACCAGGACGACCAGCGAACTGAGGCGGAAGTCCACCAGTCCCCACATCAGCATGCGCGCAGCTCCTCGTTCGCTGTCCTTCGTTCGCTGTCCCCGCGCGAAGCCCGAGACTGCGGTGCCTCGTTGGCTGTCCGTGGGTTCCGTCCTCGTCGTCGATGCTTGGGGGCGGGCGGCGGACGCCGCGTGTGTCTGTGTGACCGTGTGACCGTGCCGAATCTCCGGTAGGCCCGGTTTGCAGCCCCTTGTTCCGAGATGTGCGTGCGATTGGCGTAGCGACTGCGGGAGAGCCGTGTATTCGCCCGTATACGCCCCGTATTCATGTATGGGCGAAGGGCAATCTACCGAGCGAATCGTTCGAATGGTATTCCTCAGCCGAATCGGTCATATCGACGTATGGGCATCGCGAATCGGCTATCTGACTGGAACTCGACGCTGTAATTCCGTGGACACCCCTCATTGCGGGGTGTAACTTCGTAATCACGAGCGGGGGGAAACGTCCAACTCGCCTGATAAAACGGGGGTGGCGGCATGCGTTACAACGACTAATTCCAGCGAGTCACGGACAGATATTTGATCTGAATCCAGTGACCGCCTGCGAGTCTGCGGACAGAACTCAGTTCTGAATCCAGCGACCGCGTTTGAGTAGTCGGGCTCGGGGATTATCCGAGCCCGGCTCTCTGCGTGCATTCATATAGAGAATGACGTCCAACCGAGAAATGCTGGGGCACAGCGATGACCACTTCGGTGCGGTATGACCCTCTTGACGCTGCGACGCTCGCCGACCCGTACCGGGTCTACGCGGAGTTGCGCTCAACGACTCCGATCTCCTGGCACGACCAGATGGAGTGCTGGGTGTTGACGCGCTACAAGGACTGCCAGTCGGTATTGCTCAACCCCGAGGTGTTCGCCACGGACTGGCGCCGAGCAGGTGAAACGGTCTCCGAGCCCTGGCTGAGCCTGCAGACCCTGGATCCGCCGGAGCATGCCCCGCTCCGTAGCCTGTTCATGAACGCGCTCCGCGGCCGGGACCTGGACGCGATCGGCGCGCGGGGCGAGGCCCTGGTCGATTCCCTGCTCGACAAATTGAGCGAGAGGGCCGAATTCGACCTCATTCCCGAAGTCGTCGCACCGCTCGCACTGGCTACCATATCGGACCTCCTGGGCATTCAATGCCCTGAACTTTCCACATTCTCCAGCATCTCCGACACCATTGTCCGGAGTATGGACGCGGCGTTGGAACCTGACGACGAAGTCCGCGCAGAGCTACGCAAGCAGGGCATCGAAGCGCGAGCCCAGTTGAGTTCTCTGGTCGAGTCCTGGTTCGAGGCCGACCCGAACCCCGGGATGCTGGCCGACGTGACGAGCAAGCGGGATTCTGTCGCGGTACCGGACCATTTCGTGCGTAATACTGTGCGCGTTGTTTTCCAATCCGGATACAGCTCGATAGTCTCGGGTGCCGGAAATGCGATGCTCGCACTGCTGCAGCACCCCGAATCAGTGGAAAAGCTGCGGGATCCAGACCTTTTCGCCACTGGCTTCGACGAGCTGATGCGGTACGACTGCTCCGTCCAGGGCACGAGCCGTATGGCCACGCGCTCCACCACGATCGGTGACACCGTCATCGAACGCGGCGACGTGGTGCTGGTGCTCTTCGGCGCGGCGAACCGGGACCCCGCCCAGTTCGCCAACCCCGACGAACTGCTCCTGGACCGCAAGCCCAACCAGCACATGGCCTTTGGCCGTGGTCCGCACACCTGCGTCGGCAACCTCTTCACCCAGGTCACCCTGCAGGCGCTGATCAAGAGCCTCCTGCGACGCCCCAACCCGCTGCGGCTTGCCGCAGAACCGGTCCGTCGGCGCACCGCGACCATGCGGTACCTCGACACGCTGCCCGTCACCTTCACCGCCGAGAATTCGACGGAGCAGACGGCCCGATGACCGCTCCCGCACCCGCATCCCGTATGCAGCGTCTCGTCTCCCGCGCTGTGCCGGCAGCGGGCCCGGTGCGCAAGGTGGCGTTCTCCACCCTCCTGACGACGATGGGTGACGGACTGTTCGTTACCGTCAGCACCCTGTTCTTCACACGCGTGGTGGGGCTGAGCCTGGTCGAGGTAGGACTCGGACTCACCATCGCGAGCCTGGCAGGCCTGCTGTTCGCCATCCCGCTGGGGCACGTGGCCGACCGGAAGGGCGCGCACCGTGTCCTGCTGCTCCTGACCACAGGCGTTATACCGGCCATCCTCTGCTACCTGTGGGTCCGCTCGTTCTGGCTCTTCGTCATCGTCGCCTGCGTCGTGGGAGTGCTTCAGCGAGGCTGCCGGACGGTGCTTCCAGCACTGATCGCGGACATCGCCGCACCCGACGACCGGGTGAGCGCTCGTGCTCACCTCCAAGTGGTGACAAACGTCGGAATCTCCGTCGGTGCGGGCGCCGCCGGCATCGCCCTCTTCATCGACACCCGCACCGCGTACCAGGCCCTCGTCGTCGGCGCCGCGCTGATGTACGTCGCCTCAGCGGCGGTCCTGACCCGTATCCCGAAGGGACCTGCGGCCGCAGACCACCCACAACGCGCCCGCATGTCCCTGGTGCTCACTGACCTTCCCTTCCTGGCTTTCACCGGGCTGAACGCCCTTCTGGCACTGAACAGCGGGCTGATGGAAATCGCCCTCCCTCTGTGGATCGTCATGCACACCGACGCCCCAGCCTGGATGTTCAGCGCGCTGATCGTCATGAACACCGTCCTGGTCGTGCTCTTCCAACTGAAAACCAGCTCCCGCGGGGACAGCCTGGCCGGTGCGGCACGCTCCTCGCGATGGGCCGGGGTGTTCCTGGCGGCCACCTGCCTGCTCTACGCAGCAGCCGGCAGCGACGTAGGCGCGCTGCTCGCCGCTGCCATACTCATTCTGGCGATGACCGCCCACACCTGGGGCGAGATGCATCAGGTCTCGGGGGAATGGGGTCTCAGCTTCAGACTCGCGCCCGCTCATGCGCACGGTCAGTACCAAGGAATGCTGGCCACCGGACGCGCCGCGACCAGCGTGGCTGCCCCGATCCTCCTGATCGCAGTCATCAGCGCAGGAAAGCTTGGATGGCTGGTCCTGGCCGCCCTCTTCGTGATCTCCGGACTGCTGGTACCGGCCACGACACGCTGGGCCGAACGAACAGGCAAACACACGTAACCGAAGTTGCCCCGAAGCGCAGAAGGCAGGTCAACAGGTGGAACAGCAGGCCCGCACAGGAAGAGTGCACGACATCACCCTTCGGGGAAACCCCGTCCTGCACCAGCCGTGCCGGCCCGTCGCCTCGTTCGACACCGCCCTGACGCAGCTCATCGACGACATGTTCGCCACCATGTACGCGGCGGACGGCGTGGGCTTGGCCGCCAACCAAATCGGCGTGCCCCGGCGTGTCTTCGTCTACGACTGCCCGAACGCCGACGGACAGCGGCAACTTGGGCACGTCGTGAACCCGGTTCTGCGCACCGTCGAACTCGGCAGACAGCGCGTGGCGGACGGCGATGAAGGTTGCCTTTCGGTGCCTGACTTCTTCGCCGTGCTCGCCCGACCTGAGTACGCCGTAGTGGACGGCCTCGATCTGCATGGCGCCCCCGTCACCGTAGAAGCAACCGGGTGGCTCGCTCGTTGCCTGCAGCACGAGACCGACCACCTCAACGGGATGCTCTTCACCGACCGGGTCCACGGTGCACTGGGCAAGCCGTAACCACCTGGGCAAGCTTCGGCCGGCCGTTGTGGGCCGAGCGTGCCGGCGCGGATCGTGCCGGAATTTGACCGTCTGGCCACCGGAGGACTGGGCCTCCACCTGGCCGTCGTCTTGCGGGAACTGCCGTTCGCCGTGGCCGTCGTGGTGGGTGTAGTAGGTGTGCACCATCGTCCCCGCGTCCTCCGTTGGACCGTGCGGTGCGCGAGGTGGCTACGCACCGCGGCTCGCGGTGGCGGGAGAGAGGTCGCGGGCGAGCGCCACGGTCAGCTGTGTGAGCGTGACGACGAAGACAAGGACGAAGAGGGTCGCTCAGATTTGGCGTGCGACGGTGAGGAGGATGACAGAGTCCTCGACGGCTTCGAGACCGTGGATTGCGTCGGGGACCGGCAGCACGTCGTACGGAACGCCGTCCCAGGCGCGGTCCTGCACGGTCAGGCGGACGTGTCCGCGGACGACGAGCACGGTCGCCTCCCCGGGATTCTCGTGATCGGAGAGCGTGGTCCCGGCGGTGAGCGCGATGAGAGTCTGCCCCAGGGAGCTGCCGTGTCCGCCGTACACGGTCTTTCCGCTGCGCCCCGAGTGCGCCTGGGACGCCTTGTCCAGCAGCTCGTCAGCGAGTGGCCCGAGGGCATTGATTTCCATGGGATGAACCCTAGGGGTGCCCCCGTCAGCGCGCATGTCGCGCCAACGCGCATGTCGTGACGTTCGCCGGCGCCGATGTGAGCGGTGAAGCGGCTGCGCGTCATGGGGGCTTCGATGTGCGGCTGCGCGACGCGACGTTCGACGCCGGAGTAGCCAGAGCCAGGCTCGAACTCCGCTCCTGGGGGCGGCCGTTGAAGGTCGAGCGTCCCCCGAGTAGTGGGCACAGCGGGTGCAGTGCTGGTTGGGTGCTGTCGAGGGGGCCGCCGTCGCCCCACCGCGCGGTCCGCGTCGACGGTACCTCGGCATCCCAAAGAAAGACTACTGGGAACCGCAAGTGTTCCTTCGAATGCAAAGCCCATGTCGGCATGCCCCTTGGATTTAACGACCTATTGACCCCTCCGAGTCTTGCTTGTGTCCATTTCGGGGATCTACGTTCGGTATGTACCTACTCGACGTAGTTCGCAGGAAAGGTCGCACTCAGATGTCGAACTCACGAGTCTTCCGCACCGTGCTGGTCTCCTCGATCCTGGGGATGGGTGCTGTCACCGGTCTGGCCTCGGCCGCCGTAGCTGCTCCGGCCCCCGCCGGCAGCGTGCCCGGCCGGACCGCCTCAGCCCCGGCCGGCTCCCCGTCGTCCCAGAGCCAGGACATGCACCTGAGCGACGGCAGCATCGCTCACGTCACGGACCTCGGCGGCGGCAAGTGGAAGGCACAGGTCACCCGCAACGGCCACACCGTTGCCAGCCTGGACTCCACGCACGCCACCTCCCGTGTGCACGGCTACACCTACGCACTCAACCAGGCCAACGGCTTCGTCGGTGTCACCGAGCCGTCCGGCTGGCACAGCGAGTCGGACGTCCCCCGCCCGGTCATCCACCACAAGTCGGCCCCGGTCCACCACGACAAGTCGGCTCCGGTCCACCACGACCGCGGCACCCCGACCCACCGCATCCACGGCCAGGGTCAGCAGCGCCCGGTGCAGGAGCAGCGGGCCAGGCAGGCACAGGCGCACTCCGCCGCTCGCAACGCCAGGCCCTCCGGGGTCGCTGTCCGGGACGTGAAGCTGCCCGGAGGGGCGGTGGCCCACATCAGCGAGCCGCGTCCGGGCCAGTGGGAGGCCTCCATCACCCTCCACGGCACTCGGATAGCCCAGCTCGACACCGCCCACCCGACAGCCCGCTCCCACGGCTACACCTACACCCTCCACACCCACGACGGAACCGTAACCGCCCGAAAGTAACAGGCCGTTGAACGCTCCAAGACCGCGTGCGTGCGCGCACTCCGGGCGTACCCCACCGGGCCGGTGAGCGTCAGCCGGGCACCGGCTGAACGGCCAAGCAGCCTTCGGCTCATACCGGTGGCCCCGCCGGCCAGGCGGGGTCACCGGGTCACCGGGTCACCGGGTCACCGGGTCGCCGAGTCGCCGAGTCGCCGAGGGCGCCGAGTCGCCGAGGGCGCCGAGTCGCCGAGGGCGCTGAGATCGCCGAGAGCGCTGAAATCGCCGAGGCCGGGAAAGAGTCCAAGTCCCCGCCGCGCCGGTCCATTTACGCGCATCCGTGGCCCCGTGGACAGTCGCAGCCATGACGTTTCCGCAACCTGGCTTCTGGGCGCGTACCACTGCTGCCGCACTCGCGATCTTCCTGGCTCTCGGCACTCCAGCCGCGGTCGGTGAACACCGGGTGGGGCCGAAAACCGAGTCCGTATGGGAGTTGGGCACCGGCGCGTACGTTCCGGCGGACTACCGCAGGCAGCCTTATGTCGGTAACGGCTATCTCTCCCAGCGGCTCCCCGCGACCGGCACCGGATACCAGGGCGGGCTCGGAGAGACCGGCTGGCCGCTCTACGACGAGCGGTACGCGGGCGCTCATGCCGCCGGGTTCCATCACCGCAGCGGCGACGACGAATTCCTCGCGGCCCTGCCCACCTGGTCCACCCTCACTCTCTCCGACGGCGCCGATTCCCTCACCCCGGGCACGGCGGTGGAGCGGATCTCCCGCTACCGTCAAAGCCTGGACCTGCGCGGGGCCACGGTCTCCACGACCTACACGTGGACCCCGCGAGCGGGACGCGCGACCCGGGTCGCCTATGACGTCCTCAGCCATCGCTCCCGCCAGAATCTGGGGCTCGTGCGGCTGCGGGTCACTCCGTCCTGGTCCGGCCGGCTCGACGTGAGCGGGCTGTTCGACGGCGCGGGGGCCCGGCGAACGACCCCCGTGGCCCGCTCCGCCGGGGAGGTGACCGTCGCAGCCGAGGGCAGTGGCCGGCGGATCACCGAGACTGCCGCCCTGGTGGCGGGGCCCGGCACCAGGTTCGCCGACCGGAAGGCGGTGTTGCCGCAGAGCACCCCGCAGACGGCGGGCGAGCGCGTCGGGATCGAGGTCGAGGCCGGCAGGACCTACGAGGTGGTGAAGTACATCGGTGTCGCCGCCACGCCCACCGCGGCGAGGGGCACGGTGACCGAGGCCCGCCGGGCCGGGCTGCCGCGCCTGATGAGGGAACACCGCGCCGCGTGGGCGGAGCTGTGGCGTCCCACCCCGCTGACGCCGGGCCGCGACGACCTTCAGAAGTCCACCAACTCCGCCCTGTATGCGCTGTATTCGAGCGTCCGGGCGGGCCAGCCCTGGAGTCTGGGGCCGTCCGGTCTCAGCTCGGACAACTACGCCGGGCAGATCTACTGGGACGCCGACACCTGGATGTTCCCCGCCCTGCTCGCCACGCACCCCGAACTCGCCCGCTCGGTCGTCGAGTACCGCTACCGGACCCTGGGCCAGGCCCGGCGCAACGCCGCAGCCGTCGGCCGCAAGGGCGGCGTCTGGCCCTGGACGGCCGGCCCGAGCGGTCTGTGCAGCGGAATCGGGCCCTGCAAGGACTACCAGGACCACCTGCAGAACGAGATCGCGCTCGCGCAGTGGCAGTTCTACGCAGCTACCGGTGACGCGAAGTGGTTGCGTGAACGGGGATTCCCGGTGCTCTCGGCGGTCGCGGATTTCTGGGCCGACCGCGCGGTCAAGGGCGCGGACGGCAAGTATCACGTCAACAAGGTGAGCGGCGCGGACGAGTACGCGCACGGGGTCGATGACCATGCGCTCACCAACGGAGGCGCGATCGTCGCCCTTCGGCACGCCGCACAGGCTGCCCGACGCCTCGGCAAGCCGGTGCCGACCGCCTGGGAGGAGGTGGCGGAGCAGCTGTACGTGCCGCAGGAGGCCGACGGCTCACACCCCGAGTACGCGGGATACAAGGGCCAGAAGATCAAGCAGGCGGACACCGTCCTGCTGACTTACCCCTACGGATACGTCACCGATCCGGTTGCCGCACAGGCCGACCTCGACCGCTACGCACCGGTCACCGACCCGGACGGCCCCGCGATGACGGATTCGGCGCACGCGGTGATCGCCGCGCA
Source organism: Streptomyces sp. NPDC091272 (assembly GCF_044757485.1). Classification (NCBI taxonomy): domain Bacteria; kingdom Bacillati; phylum Actinomycetota; class Actinomycetes; order Kitasatosporales; family Streptomycetaceae; genus Streptomyces; species Streptomyces sp. NPDC091272. Next base: position 139,679 of record NZ_JBIVVC010000010.1, on the reverse strand, counting down.
GGTCGGGGCGGACGGCTGCCAGACGGACACCTACCTGGAACGCTCCTACCGGCCTTTCGTGAAAGGGCCGTTCCTGCAGTTCTCCGAAGCGCGCGGCGACAAGGCGGGTGACAACGCGGGAGCGCCGGCCTTCACCTTCCTGACCGGTGCGGGCGGTTTCCTGCAGACGCTGCCCTACGCAATCGGCGGTCTGCGCTGGGATGCTGACGCGCTCCGCCTGGACCCCGTACTGACACCCGGCCTGTCCCACGGGGTGCGCCTCGAACACATCGCCTGGCAAGGGCGGGACCTCGCGGTGCGGGTCGGTGCGCGCACGACCGACATCACCTTGCGGTCCGGGCCGTCCATGACCGTGCGGCTGCCGGACGGAGCGCATCCGTTGAAGGTGGGCGGCACGCTCACCACTCCCACCCGTCGACCGGATCTGGCCGCGACGGACAACCTGGCTCGCTGCCGCCCTGCCTCCGCGGTTTCCGAGACGGCGGGCGGATATGCGGAGGCCGCGGTCGACGGCTCGACGGCCACCGCCTGGACAGCCACCCTGCCCAGGTCCGCCCTGACCGTGCGGCTGGCCGAGCCGTCCCGTGTCACGCACGCGGAGGTGGTCTTCGGGGCCGGGCGTCCAGACAGCGTACGGCTGGAAGGGCGCGCTCCGGACGGAAGCTGGCGGCCCCTCACCGCGGACACGGCAGCCCCGGAGAGTGGCACGCTGCGTATGGCCGTCGCCGCGCCGGGAGCTGTGCGGGAGGTGCGGCTCATCGCGGAATCAGCCACCACACCGGCGACCGTCAGCGAACTCCGCCTGATGCGCTGACGGTTCCTGGCGGCGCAGTTCCTGGTGCCCGCCGGGCGTCGCGGGAGACGCGGCCCCCGGCACACTGTGTGGTGGCCGGCCCGGGGCGTCAGCGGGGGGGAGAGAGAGCAGCGGGTCAGGCCGCCGCGTGGAGCCCGCGCGGTGAGCGCGCGTGATCGTGGCGGTCGTGGCATTCGCCCAGGTGTGTGCGGGGAAGGGTGTCGACGAGGTCCGACCGGGTGAGGACGGCGAGGAGCGTCGCGGTGGCGGTGGAACGGTTGTCGAGGGTGAACGGTTCCCCTCGCGGCAGCATCACGCAGACGCCCGGTACCAGAGGGACCTCGCCACGGTCGGGAGTGGCGACCTCGACCTCCCCGGCGACTGCGGTGAGGAGGACTTCGGATTCGCCGTACACCTGGGCTTCGAGCCCTGTCTGGGGCACGAGTTGGATCCGGGCGGCGGCAAGCTGGGTGAAGGGTCCGTCGAGCGGGTCTATACGTGCCACGGGCATCTCGCCGCGTACGTACTGGTCGCCGATGGCGATGGGGAACATGGCTTTCTCCTTCTGGTTCTTCGGTCAGGCGGTGGTGAGCTCTGCGGCGCAGAGGTCCGGGGCGATGAAGGGACGTAGCAGCGCCCGGGTGCCGGTGCTCCGGAGGGTGTGGTCGAGGAGACCCTGGTGCAGCGCGCAGATCACGTCGGGGCGTGCTCGGGCGAGATCGCGGTAGGGGCATGCGGTGAGCAGCACCCGGGTTCCGCCTGGCGGCCCCGAGGCTCTGACCGGACCGAAGCCCATCCGCGCGGAGGCCGCGAGGGTGCGCTCGGTGGGACCGTCGCCCGCGACCTGCGGCAGTCTCTCTCCCCAGGCGCGGCCCGCGGCCCGGGCCGAGCGTCCGTCTCCGGTCCATCCACAGGCGAGGGCCCTGGCCAAGTCCCGGTGCGCCTCGTCGTGCGCGGCGCCCGGCCCAGGGGCCCAGTGGTGCCGGGGACGGCCCCTTCCCGGACCGGGGGAGGGTGACGAAACGGCCAGGCCGGCGTCGGCGAGCTCGGCCAGGTGGTGTCGGACGGTGGCGACGGACAGGCCGGAGGCCTCTGCCAGCTCGCTCACGCCCAGCGGGCCGGCCGCTTCCCGCAGCAGCGCGAGCAGCTTTCGGCGGGAAGGGACGGCGAGGGCCCGGTGCAGGCCGGGGTCGTCAGCGCCGTGCGAAGTGTTCATAGCTGTATTTAAACGATATGCGTCGTTTCTAAACCAGGGCCGAACGTCCCTGGCGACCGCGGGCGCCCGCACGTACCCGGCGGCGCGGGCCCGACCACGGGGCAGGAACGGCGTCGATGCGCAGAGCAAGGGCGTAGGCGGCGGACTCGTAATGGGCCCGCCAGCTGCGAAAGTGCGTCCAGGCCTGCTCGGGAGTTCGCTCCATGGGGACGCCGTGCTCGCGCAGCCGGGCAGCCCCCTGGAGAAATTCGCCGTAGGTCAGCCGGATCGTGTCATCCGCGCCAGGACCGGGACCGGAGTTGTACGGGATGTGCTCCTCGTCGGCGAGTTCCTGCAGACAGGTCGCCCCCGCGCGCAGGGTCACCCGTAACTGATGGGGTGAGGCAGACGGGTTGAAGGCCAGGTAGAGCGCTCCCGCGTCGAGTACGGCCAGCAGGCTCAGCAGCCAGTTCCGCTCCCAGCTGGGCGAGCGGAAGTGGATCAGGGCCGGGTGGTTGGCATGGCTTTCGGCGACCTCCGCGGACCAGCGTTCCCAGTCCCTGAACAGATCGGGAAGGGTGTCCAGTGCGTGCAGCTGCGCGTGCCGCGCCAGAAGCTGCGGTCCCCACGCAGGTACGCCGGTTCGCGACCTGAGCATGCTGACGTCCGATTCCCGTCGGGCGTAGGCCGCGTAGAAGGTGGGGAGATAGCCGATCTGCAGCCCGATGACGATGGGCCCCGTGGCCGCCGCGAGGAAGTCGACGAACGTCAGTTGACTTCGCGCGTCGCTCGCGAAGCCGAGGGTGAGTACCGATGAACCCGCCTCCCGCAGCGCGATGTCGAGCGGCATGCGGGACAGCGCGAATTCGAGCAGGCCGTAACCGAAGACGAAGAGGGTGAGCCAGATGAGCAGGAGGACGAGCATCGCCACCGGTGAGGCGGGGGCGAGAACCCGGTCCTTGAACTGTTCCGTCGAGGTGCGGTCGGCAATGAACTGGTAGCCGCAGCGCACCACGGTGCGCACCGCGCGGGGCAGTGCGGAGCGCGTGGCACGTGGTGTGATCAGGTCCCGGGTGACCGAGGTGAACGCGAAGACCAGGACGAGGATTCCCACGACGCCGCTCAACAGCCGCATGGCCCACCGAATTCATGGGTGCTGCGGGAGCGGGGGGCGGAGGACGGGTGTTCGGCGCGCGGCGAATCGGCGCGCGCTCGTGCAGGGCAGAAGGTCACGATCTCCCCGAGGCCAATGGGCTGCTGACGGTTCGGCAGGCACGTGCCCGCTGGACGGGTCGTGCAGTGCGGAGTCAGGTGCACGTACGGAGTCAGGTGTACGGGTGCTCGGTCCCGGCTCACCGTGGTCCCCGTGCCGCTCGGAGCACGGGCTCAGCCGAGAAGGCCGATGTCGTGGAAGAACTGATAGCGCGTCGGGTCGTCCGGAAGGAACCAGTGGAATCCCTCTTCAAGGAAGACGGCCACCAGGTTCACGGCGATGATCAGCGCGAGAAACCAGAGGACGAGGTTGCCGACCGTGCGGTACGGCTTGGACCCCGGGGTGTCACGTCCCGCGGTCAGGTGGGCGAGTGCCATGACGACGCCGATCGCGACGACGGAGGCCATGAAGAGAATCCACGCCCAGACGTACATGTGCAGACCGAGTACCGGTGCGCCGTATCCCTTGTCACCCGGCAGGATGTGCAGCATGGTCTGACGCCAGGCGGTGAAGCCGCCGCCGATGCAGGCGACGAGAGCCAGTCCCCAGCCCATCATGTAGTCGTTGCCGGAGAGGGTGCCGGTGAGGCCCCTTCGGACGATGTACCCGGCTCCGAGCGCGGCGAGCAGCATGAACATCCGCTGGATCATGCACAGCGGGCAGGGGTAGTCCCAGCTGAGGAACTGCACGCCGAGACCGCAGCAGACGATCGCGGTCCATCCGGCGGCGAAGAAACAGGCGAACCAGTACTGGATCGTGCCGAGGAACGTGTGCGCCACGGGGCCGGGGACGGCCGTGGGTGTGGTCGAGGAAGCCATGTCAGTAGCTCAGCCCCAGAGAGAGGCCGCTGGTGATGTGATGCGCCAGCAGGAAGAGCACCGCCACGAACGTGAGCGCCCAGACACCGAGCAGCAGGGCGCGCGCCCGTTGCTGATGAAGCACGAACCAGGCAGCGAGCAGACCGCCGAAGATGAGTGTGTCCACGGCCGGGACAGTACTGACGCGACCCCGACCGGCCTGTGCGGCGCGGCGAAGGACAGCGACGAATCCACGGGATGGCACCAATGGCGGGCGGACCGCGGGGCCCTTGACGGCGGCCCGGCCGCCGAGTGCGGCGGGACCGCGCGTCGCCGCCCGGGCGGCCCGGCCGCTGGGCCGTGTGCGTGGTACTGATCACAGGCACGTGCTCACGCCGTCGCAGCCCGCCATCAGGAGCCGAGCTGCCGTCGCAGCCCGCCCTCAGGAGCCGAGCATGACCCGCTTCACCCGCGCCGCCGCCCGTGCGGCCGGCGGTCTCGACGCACTGCCGCCCGCCGCCGGTGCTGTTGTCATGGCGAGCGCGATTCTCTCCGTCGGCCTGCATCTGCTCGGGGCGCGGTGGGCGTCCGCGGTGCTGTTCTGCCTCGGGCTGGGGGCGTGGTCGGTGCTCGCGGCGGTCTTCGGCAGACACCTGCTCTACGAACGGAACAAGTGGCGGCAGGAGGCTGATACACCACCCGCTCTGACCACCGTTGCTGCGACCGCCGTCCTCGGTACGCGGATCGCGCTGTTCGGCAACCAACCGCTGTCGGTGACTCTGCTCTGTGCCTCGGTTCTGCTGTGGCCGTTGCTGATGGTTCATGTGCTGCGCCACTGGGAGCACAAGGTGCCGGGTGCCGCCTACCTCGTCTGCGTGGCGACGCAGGCGATCGTCGTACTGGCCTGCGTGGTGGCGGGGGCCGCCGGAATGCGCTGGCTGTTGTGGCCCGCGCTCGCGTTCTTTGCCGACGGACTCGTTCTGTACGCGCTCGTGCTGCGGCGCTTCGACCTCCATCAGCTCAGGACCGGGGCCGGCGACCATTGGATCGTCTCGGGAGCCATGGCTGTTTCTGCGCTGGCAGGCTCCAAATTGGTGGTCGTCACAGCCGGTACCCAGCCATCTTGGCAGGGCGTGCTGCACAGCTCTCTGCGGGTGATCACCCTGGCGGCACTAGGTGTGGCGCTGTTCTGGTACGCGGTCCTGCTCCTCTGCGAACTGCGCTGGCCGCGCCCGCACTACGACGTCCGCCGCTGGTCGACGGTCTTCCCGCTCGCCATGACAGCCGTGGCCGCACTGTCCACGGCGGGGGCGCTGGGGATTCCCGGGCTGTGGACGCTCGGAGAGGTTCTCTACTGGCCTGCGTTGAGCGTCTTCGTGGTGGTGGCGGTCGGAGCCGTGCGTCGGCTGCTACGGCCGGCAACCCGCTGAAGAGGTGCTGCGGGTTGTTGTCGGAACCACGAGCAGCCGGGCGCGGAACCGGCCGTGCAGGACCGGCCAAGGCGAACTACCCCCTCCGGGACGGGAGTGCGGACCTCACCCGTCCGAGGGCGGCACCCCGGCGGGCCCTTTCCCGGCGGTGCGCGCCTCAACCGAAGGGCGCAAATGTCACCCGCTCGCGCCCAGGCCCAAGGCGGACCCGGCAGCCGGGCCGCCTCGGGTGCCCGTCACTGCGCCAAATGGCCCAGCGGTGTGGCAGGACACGTCCACGGAGCGTTCCGCGGAGTTGTCTGATGGGGGCGACACCCATCACACGAGGGAGGATCCGCCGTGCCCGACGAGACGTCAGAGCCAGGGGCGCTGCTGCTCAGGACCGGGAGGTTCTTCCGGCCGGGAACCGCCGCGGCGGACCTGCACAGTGTGGAGCTCAAGGGGGGACGCGAAGGAGACGTCTTCTACCGGGACCGTTGGAGCCATGACAAGGTGGTCAACTCCACGCACGGCGTGAACTGCACCGGCTCGTGCCGTTGGAAGGTGTACGTCAAGGACGGCATCATCACCTGGGAGACCCAGCAGACCGACTACCCGTCGGTGGGGCCGGACAGTCCCGAGTACGAGCCGCGCGGCTGCCCCCGCGGTGCCGCCTTCTCCTGGTACACGTACTCGCCCACCCGGGTCCGCTACCCGTACATCCGGGGTGTCCTGCTGGAGATGTACCGGGAGGCGCTGGGCCGGCTCGGTGACCCGGTACTCGCCTGGGCCGACATCCAGGCCGACCCCGACCGGCGCCGCCGTTACCAGCAGGCCCGGGGCAAGGGCGGACTGGTCAGGGCCAGTTGGGACGAGGCGGTCGATATCGTCGCCGCCGCGCACGTGCACACGATCAAGACCCACGGACCCGACCGGGTGGCCGGATTCTCCCCGATCCCGGCGATGTCGATGGTGTCGCACGCCGCCGGCGCACGGTTCATGTCCCTGATCGGCGCTCCCATGCTGTCGTTCTACGACTGGTACGCCGACCTGCCGATCGCCTCCCCCCAGGTGTTCGGCGACCAGACCGACGTCCCGGAGTCCGGCGACTGGTGGGACGCGGCGTACCTGATGATGTGGGGATCCAACGTCCCGGTCACCCGCACCCCCGACGCCCACTGGATGGCAGAGGCCCGCTACCGCGGCCAGAAGGTCGTGGTGGTCGCACCTGACTACGCGGACAACGCCAAGTTCGCCGACGAGTGGCTGCACCCGCATCCCGGCACCGACGGCGCGCTCGCGCTGGCCATGGGGCATGTGGTGCTCAAGGAGTTCTTCGTCGACCGTCAGGTCCCCTTCTTCACCGACTACGTACGCCAGTACACGGACCTGCCGTTCCTCATCACCCTCACGGAGAAGGACGGTGCGTGGGTCCCGGGCAAGTTCCTGCGCTCGGCGGACCTCGGGGACACGCAGGAGGGGGCCGAGTGGAAGACCGCGGTCCTGGACGAGAAGACCGGCCGGCCGGCCGTTCCCAACGGGTCCCTGGGGTTCCGGTGGACCGACTCGGGCAAGGGCAGCTGGAACCTCGACCTCCAGGAGATCAGCCCCCTGCTGTCGCTGTACGGCGACGGGCGCGCCGCCGGGGTGGAGGTGCTGCTGCCGCGGTTCGACACCGAGGGCGGTGAACACGGGCAGGGCCGGGGAGACGTGGTCAGCCGTGGCGTACCGGCCACCCGTCTCGGCGGGCAGGACGGCCCGCTGGTCACCACGGTCTTCGACCTCCTCCTCGCCCAGTACGGGGTCGGCCGTGACGGGCTGCCCGGACAGTGGCCCGACGGCTACGACGACACGGAGACACCCGGCACCCCGGGCTGGCAGGAGGTGCACACCTCGGTGCCCGCCGCCCGGGTCGTCAAGATCGCGCGGGAGTTCGCGCAGACGGCGGAGAAGTCCAAGGGCCGGTGCATGATCCTCATGGGCGCCGGCACCAATCACTGGTTCCACTCCGAGACCATCTACCGTGCCTTCCTCGCCCTGCTGCAACTGACGGGCTGCCAGGGGCGCAACGGCGGCGGCTGGGCGCACTACGTCGGCCAGGAGAAGTGCCGGCCGGTGACGGGCTGGGCCACCCTCGCGTCGGGCGCCGACTGGTCCCGCCCGCCGCGCCAGATGATCGGCACCGCCTACTGGTTCCTGAACACCGACCAGTGGCGCTACGACCGCTTCTCCGCGGACGTGCTGGCCTCCCCGCTGGGCGAAGGCCGCTTCGAGGGCATGACCGGCGCGGACGTCCTGGCCGCGTCCACGCGAGCAGGCTGGATGCCCTCCTACCCGACTTTCGACCGCAACCCGCTCGACCTGGCCGACGAGGCGGACGCGGCGGGCAAGACGCCCGACCAGCACGTCGTGGACGAGCTCAAGGCGGGCACTCTGGGGTTCGCCTGCGAGGACCCCGACGCGCCGCAGAACTGGCCGCGCGTCCTGACCCTGTGGCGCGCCAACCTCCTCGGCTCCTCGGCCAAGGGGGCCGAGTACTTCACCAAGCACCTGCTGGGCACGCACTCCTCGTTGCGCGCGGAGGAAGCCTCCGAGGACGAACGGCCGCGCGACGTGAAGTGGCACGAGCAGGCTCCGGAAGGGAAGCTCGACCTCCTGCTGTCCATGGATTTCCGAATGACCTCCTCCACCCTGCTGTCCGACGTCGTGCTGCCCGCCGCCACGTGGTACGAGAAGCACGACCTGTCGACCACCGACATGCACCCCTTCGTCCACTCCTTCACCCCCGCCGTCGACCCGCCGTGGCAGGCGCGCACCGACTTCGACGCCTTCCACGCGCTGGCCGGGCGGCTCAGTGAACTGGCCCGCGCACACCTCGGCACGCGCCGGGACCTCGTGGCCACCGCGCTGCAACACGACACACCGGGCGAGGTCGCTCAGCCCGGGGGAGTGATGCTGGACTGGCGCAAGTGCGAATGCGAACCCGTGCCGGGCAGGACCATGCCGAGCCTGACGGTCGTGGAGCGGGACTACACGGCCGTCGGGGCGAAGATGGCCGCGCTCGGACCATTGGCGGAGGAGCTCGGGCTGCCGGCGAAGGGCATCGCGCTACGGCCCGACGAGGAGGTCGTGTCCCTCGGCCGGCTGAACGGCACGGCACGAGGCGGACCCGCCGACGGCCGCCCCCTGCTCGACACCGCCGTCAAGACCGCCAACACGATTCTGGCCCTGTCGGGCACCACCAACGGACGGCTGGCCACCCAGGGCTTCCGCACGCTGGAGGAGCGCACCGGGCAGGAGATGGCGCACCTGGCCTCCGAGCACGAGGGCAAGCGGGTCTCCTACGCCGACACGCAGGCCGCACCAGTCCCCGTCATCACCTCGCCCGAGTGGTCGGGAAGTGAGTCGGGCGGCCGGCGCTACACCGCGTTCACCCTCAACACCGAACATCTCAAGCCGTGGCACACCCTCACCGGCCGCCAGCACTTCTTCCTCGACCACGACTGGATGCACGAGCTCGGCGAGGCGCTGCCGATCTACCGGCCGCCGCTGGACATGCACCGGCTGTTCGGCGAACCGGCCCTGGGCCCCGGCGGGCACCAGGAGGTGACGGTCCGCTACCTGACCCCGCACAACAAGTGGTCCATCCACTCCGAGTACCAGGACAACCTCTTCATGCTGTCGCTCTCGCGCGGCGGCCAGATCATCTGGATGTCCCCGCAGGACGCCGAAGCCATCGGCGTCAAGGACAACGAGTGGATCGAAGCGGTCAACCGCAACGGAGTCGTCGTGGCGCGGGCCGTCGTCTCGCACCGGATGCCCGCCGGCACCGTCTACATGCACCACGCCCAGGAGCGCACCGTCAACGTCCCCAAGGCCGAGGCCACGGGCAGACGGGGCGGCATCCACAACTCCCTGACCCGGCTGATCCTCAAACCCAGCCATCTCATCGGCGGTTACGCGCAACTCTCCTGGGCCTTCAACTACCTGGGTCCCACCGGGAACCAACGCGACGAAGTGACCGTCATCCGGCGGCGCAGCCAGGAGGTTCAGTACTGATGAGGATCATGGCTCAGATCGCGATGGTCATGAACCTCGACAAGTGCATCGGGTGTCATACCTGCTCGGTCACCTGCAAGCAGGCGTGGACCAACCGCAGCGGCATGGAGTACGTCTGGTTCAACAACGTCGAGACCCGGCCGGGACAGGGATACCCGCGGCGCTACGAGGACCAGGCCAAGTGGCGCGGCGGCTGGGAACTCAACCGGCGCGGTCAGCTCAAGCTGACCTCGGGCGGCCGGTTCAGACGCCTCGCGTCGATCTTCTCCAACCCGGTCATGCCCGAGATCAAGGACTACTACGAACCCTGGACCTACGACTACAAGAACCTCACCAACGCGCCCCTCGGCGACGACTACCCGGTGGCGCAGCCCCGCTCCCTCATCTCGGGCAAACCCATGAAGATCGAGTGGAGCTCCAACTGGGACGACAACCTCGGTGGCGCGAGCGAGCACGGCGACCTCGACCCCATGGTGGCCAGGACCCGCGAGAAAGCCGCGGAAAGGGTGCAGTTCGCCTTCGAGCAGACCTTCATGTTCTACCTGCCGCGGATCTGCGAACACTGCCTGAACCCTTCCTGCGTCGCCTCGTGCCCGTCCGGCGCGATGTACAAGCGCAGCGAGGACGGCATCGTCCTGGTCGACCAGGACCAGTGCCGAGGCTGGCGGCAGTGCGTCACGGCCTGCCCGTACAAGAAGGTCTACTTCAACCACCGCACCGGCAAGGCCGAGAAGTGCACCCTGTGCTATCCGCGCCTGGAGGTGGGTCTGCCCACCGTCTGCTCGGAGACCTGCGTCGGACGGCTGCGCTACCTCGGCGTCATCCTCTACGACGCGGACAAGGTCACCGCGGCCGCCTCCACCACGGAGGACAAGGACCTCTACGAGGCCCAACTGGGCGTCTTCCTCGACCCGGAGGACCCCGAGGTGCGACGGGAGGCCGAGCGCGCGGGCATCGGTCACGACTGGATCGAAGCCGCCCGCCGTTCCCCCGTGCACGCTCTGATCAGCAAGTACAAGGTCGCACTGCCCCTGCACCCGGAATACCGCACCATGCCCATGGTCTGGTACATCCCGCCGCTCTCCCCGGTCGTCGATGCCCTTTCCGACACCGGCTTCGACGGCGAGGACGCGAACAACCTCTTCGGCGCCATCGACGCCCTGCGCATCCCGCTGGAATACCTCGCGGAGATCTTCACCGCCGGGGACATGGGGCCGGTGCGTGCCTCGTTGGAGAAACTCGCGGCAATGCGCTCGTACATGCGCGCGATCAACCTGGGTGACGAGCCCGACGACGACCTCGCGCACTCGGTCGGGATGAGCGGCCGGGAGATCCAGGAGATGTACCGCCTGCTCGCGATCGCCAAGTACGACGACCGCTACGTCATCCCCACCGCGGCCATGGGCGACGCCAAGCGGCTCGAAGAGTCCGCCGTCCCGGACACCTGCAGCCTGGACTTCGAGGACGGCCCCGGCATGGGCGGCTCAGGCCCCTTCGGAGAGGCGTCCGGCGCCGTCCCCGCAGTGGCCGTCGAGAACTTCCACGCACTGCGCGACCGCCAGAGCGCCGACGAGTCCGCCGACACCTCGGGCACGCGCGGCCGGGTCAACCTCCTCAACTGGGACGGCAACGGGCGCCCCGCAGGCCTCTTCCCCCGTACGGACCCCGAAGCCACCGACGGACCGGAACGCCCGGACGGGACCGACCGGCCCGGCAACGACGAGGAGACCAGCCGATGAGCCGGGACGACGGTCGCGAAACCGCCCTGCTGCACCAGGCCGCCGCCCGCTGCCTCGTCTACCCGGACGAGACTCGCCGCGCGGACCTGCCGATGCTGGACGCCGCCCTGGCGCCCCTGCGTGTGCCGGCTGCCACCCTCCTGCGCGACTTCGTCGCCCACGCGGCCGCGACACCGCCGCAGGAGCTTGCCGCCCACTACGTCCAGGTCTTCGACTTCAAGAACCGTCGCTGCCTCTACCTCAGCTGGTGGGCGGACGGCGACACCCGCCGGCGCGGCATGTCCCTCGTGCGTTTCAAACAGGTCTACCGGGCGCACGGACTCGAATTCACGGACGAGGAACTGCCGGACTACCTCCCCGCCGTCCTCGAATTCGCCGCCGCCACCGGTCATCTGGAGCTCCTGCACGAACACCGGCCGGGACTGGAACTTCTCCGGCTGGCCCTCACCGAGGCCGACACCCCGTACGTGAAACTGCTCGAAGCGGTGTGCGCCACCCTGCCCGGCCCCTCACCCAGGGACCGTGCGGCTGCCATGGCCATGATCCGCAACGGTCCTCCGCGTGAGGACGTCGGCCTGGAACCCTACGGACAGTTCGACCTGCTGCCCGTCCTGACCGGAGAACCCTCATGAGCATCGCGGACCGCCTGCTGTGGAGCGCCCTGCCCTACGTCGTCATCGCACTGCTGATCGCGGGCACCGTCTGGCGCTACCGCTACGACAAGTTCGGCTGGACCACGCGCTCCTCACAGCTCTACGAGTCCAGACTGCTCCGCGTGGCCTCACCGGTCTTCCACTACGGCATCCTGTTCGTGTTCGCCGGCCATCTCATGGGCCTGTTCGTGCCGACAGCCTGGACCGCGTGGGCCGGACTCTCCGAGCACAACTACCACCTGGTCTCCCTCTTCGGCGGCACCGCAGCGGGCGTCCTGACCGTCCTGGGCATCGGCCTGCTCCTGTACCGCCGGCGCACCAACGGACCGGTCTTCCTGGCCACCACCCGCAACGACAAGCTCATGTACCTGGTACTGCTCGGTGCGATCGTGATGGGGATGTGGGCGAAACTCACCAACTCCTCGGTGAGCAGCGGCTACGACTACCGCGAGACCATCGCGCCCTGGGTGCGCAGCATCTTCGTCCTGCAGCCCGACGCGGCAGCCATGGACGGTGTACCGCTCACCTACCAGATCCACGTCGTGATCGGGCTGACGCTCATCGCGTTGATCCCGTTCACCCGGCTGATCCACATGTTCAGCGCACCGGTCCAGTACCTCTTCCGCCCCTACATCGTCTACCGCAGCCGGGACCAGGGACAGCTGGGACCCCGCCCGGACCGGCGCGGGTGGGAACGCATCGACTCCTGAACCAGTTCCACCTTCGCGGACGCCCGAGCACCGGTGGATCAGCTCCTGGTACCAGCCCTGCGAGGTCTGGGGCCCTTCGTGCCGGAAGGACATCTCCGCGGGCGGAATCACCCCCGGCGTGGTGTGGTGTGGGGTGTGAGTAGCCACGAAGCAGGAGCCTCCGCAGTCCGGCGTGAGCCTGCAAGCACCGGCGGAGGCCCTGGCGCACACCGCTGGTGGGCCCTGACGGTCATCGCGCTCGCTCAGCTGATGGTCGTACTCGACGCCACCATCGTGAACATCGCCCTGCCCTCCGCCCAGCGCGAACTGGGCCTCACCAACGGCAACCGGCAGTGGGTCATCACCGCCTACACCCTCGCCTTCGGCGGACTGCTGCTCCTCGGCGGCCGGATCGCGGACCTGGTGGGGCGCAAGCGCACGTTCGTCATCGGACTGGTGGGGTTCGCCGCCGCATCGGCGCTCGGCGGGGCCGCCACCGGTCCCGCGATGCTCTTCGGGGCCCGGGCGCTGCAAGGCGTCTTCGCAGCCGTACTCGCGCCGTCCGCCCTGTCACTGCTCACCACGACCTTCACGGACGGCAAGGAGCGCGCGAGGGCGTTCGGCATCTACGGCGCCATCGCGGGAGCCGGAGGTGCCCTGGGCCTGCTGCTGGGCGGCATCCTCACGGAGTACCTGGACTGGCGCTGGTGCCTGTACGTCAACGTACCCATCGCCGTGGTCGCAGTCGTCGGCGCGCTCTACCTGCTCCACGACGCCGCAGGCCACCGAGAGGCAAGCCTGGACGTCCCCGGGGTGGTCCTCGGCTGCGGCGGGCTCGTTGCCGTCGTCTACGCACTCAGCGAAGCCGAGTCGCGCGGCTGGACCTCGCCGTTGGTGCTGACGCTGCTCCTCGGAGGCCTTGTGGTGCTGGGGGTGTTCACCTGGTGGCAGTCACGGGCCCGGCACCCCCTGCTTCCGCTGCACATCGTGAAGGACCGCAACAGGGGCGGCTCGATGCTCACCATGGGTCTGGCCACCATCGGCATGTTCGGGATGTTCCTGTTCATGACCTACTACCTCCAGAACATCCTCGGCTACTCGCCGGTGAAGACCGGCTTCGCGTTCCTGCCCATGTCCCTGGCCATCATCATCGGATCGACGCAGATTTCCGCCCGGCTCCTCAACCGTGTACCGCCGCGGTTCCTCATGGGCCCCGGACTCCTGCTCGGTGCGGCAGGCCTGTTCACGCTCACCTTCCTGGGCACCCACTCCAGTTACGCGGCACACCTCCTGCCAGGAATGCTGCTGCTGGGTCTGGGGCTGGGACTGACCTTCATGCCGGTCATGGCCACGGCCACCACCGGCGTGGCTCCGCAGGACGCCGGCGTCACTTCCGCAAGCGTCAACACCGCCCAGCAGATCGGCGGTTCCGTCGGCACGGCGCTGCTCAACACGATCGCCACCACCGCCACCGCCTCCTTCGTGGCGTCCCACCTGAGCCGAGCGGCCCGGACGGGCCGGCTGACCCCGCAGGAGAAGACCGACATCGTCAACTCCGGTGTCGTTCACGGATTCACGGTGGCCACCGGCTGGGCCGCCCTGATCATGCTCGCCGCTTCCGCGACCGCCTTCGTCCTGGTCAATGCCCGCGCACCGGGCAGCGCGGAGACCGGCAGGACCGGCCCGGGGGCGGCGTCGGCCTGAGCGTCCGCGTCAGCGACCTCCGCCCTCACCGGCCGGGCCCCGCACTCGGTCCTGACGTCCTGACGTAGACCGACGCGTGCGGACGCCGCCCAGTACCTCGCCCTACTGGCCGGACTCCGCCACGGCTGCCGAACCCGCTCGCCACCAGGCCGGGCTGGGGACGGACATCGGGAGGCGCTGCGCCCCTTTCTCCGACTCCGCGCCGACGCCTCTTCTCACCCCCCGGCACGCGGCGGCGTCAAAGGGACCGCTGCGTACGGCGGACCAGCAGGACCGCCCGGTCGTCCTGGTGCTCGGTGCAGACCGCGCAGCTCATCAGTGCGTCGGCGACCTCCTCGACCGGCCGGCCCCGCAGCTCCTCCATGGCCCGTGCGACCAGTGCCGTGCCACTGTCCACACCGAGCTGGGGCCCCTCCACCACGCCGTCGGTGAACAGGGCCAGGGTTTCGCCCTCGGCCAGGACACCGCGGGAGAGCGGGTAGCGCGTGCCTTGCATGACACCCAGGGGCAGCGCTCCCGGCGTCTCGTCGGTGTAGGCCTCGCCCGCCGAGAGACGTACGGGGGGTACGTGACCGGCGCGCGCCGACCGGATGCGTCCCTGGGGGTCGAGCAGGACGTACAGGCAGGTGGCGAATCCGGGAGTGCCCATCTGGAGCATCAGTTCGTTGGTCCGGCGCAGCACCCGGTCGGGCGAGGGGTCCTGCCAGGCGTACGCGTGCATCGCCGTGCGCACCTGCCCCATCAGCGCCGCCGCCTGGATGTTGTGGCCCTGCACGTCGCCGATGATGCAGGCAACCGAACCGTCCGGGAAGGCGATGACGTCGTACCAGTCGCCACCCACCTCCAGCCCTTCGTGGGCGGGCAGGTAGCGGGTCGCGATCTCGTAGCCGTCGGTGGCCGGCAGCACGGCGGGCAGCATGTCGCGTTGCAGCACACCGGCCAGTTCCACCCGCGCCGAGCTGAGCCGGATCCGTGCCCAGGCCTGCCCGGCCAGTTCCGCGGTGAGGTTCAGCAGCGTCCGCTCCTGTTCGGTCGTGCGGTGCGGGCGGTCGTACGTGATGACCCAACCGCCCAGCGGTACGTCCGCCTCGGCGGCGAACGGAACCATCAGGAACGACTCCGCCGTCGTCGCGTCCAGCAGGTGGTGGGCCTGGGGCCATGCCGCTCGATAGTCGGCCCGCGAGTCGATGACCTCCATGCGGTTCTTCCGGATCGCGTGGGCCAACGGTTTCGGCGCGTCCAGCGCCATGCCGTCCAGCGAGTGGGCCATGGCGGGGTCGATTCCGTCCCCGAAGGTGACCCGCAGCCGGCGTCCCTCCTCGACGAAGGCCAGCAGGGTTCCGGTACCGGCGAACGCGGGCGCCACCTTGTGCAGGATCGCCTCGGTGAGCTCCTCCTCCGTCTTGGCCGCGATGAAAGCAGCCGCGAGTTCACGGACCAGCCGGCTCTGCCGACTGTGCTCCTCCGCCAGGGCCTCCCTGCGTCGCACCGCGTGCGTGTGGTCCGCGGTGGACCCCACGATCTGGCGCGGACCCTCAAAACCGAGCCGCATGATGCCGGAGAGCGAGCTGAGCCACCGGTAGCCGCCCTCGCCGTCGGGGTAACGAAAGCTTATGTCGACCAAGTCGCTCTCCCCGCGCCGCAGCTTCCAGAACGCCTCGGCGACCCCGGACACGTCGTCAGGGTGCAGCTGATCCATGACGGTCTGCAGCGGAAGGTGGCCCGCGGCGTGGTGGCGGCTGTGCACGAGGTCGTTGGAGATCCACCGAAACCGGTCGGCCTCTTCGTCGTACGCCCACACCGACTGCCCGCGCAGACCGGCCGCGGCGTGCAGTACGGCCCAGTTCTCCCAGCCGGGTCCCGGGCGGGTGAGTTCGACGGTGGCGACGAGCCGGCCGTCGGCGGCCCGTTCCCGGGTCGCCGTGACCACACACAGCACCCGCTCACCCCGCACGCCGAGTACCAGGGGCCGCCTGGTGACCGCCTCCGGCGTGGGTACGGCGTCTGCCGCGGATGCGCCGGTGGCCGACGCGGTCTCCCTCAGCAACCGCATCGCGGCCTGCGCCTGGTCGGGCACGGCGAGGTCGGCGAAGGTACAGGACCGCAGCACGTCCGCTGTGTCGCCCAGCAGCGCACAGGCCCGCGCGTCCGCGTCGAGGATCGGGCCACCGCACGCCGCACCCGGCGAAAGATCCACGACGAGGCGGGCGTTCAGCAGGCTGTCTGGGGGAAGGGCAGGCATGAAAAGCTGACTTTCTGGCCGGAGGTGGCCTTCTCCCGCCCGGGGAAGACGGTCAGGGCTGATCGTTTACGACACATCACGGGCACGACTTCCCACTCAAACAGGTCGCGGTGGTGACACCGCAGAGTCTTTGGTCCGCTTCCGCGGCGCTGAAAGCCCCGCCCGCTCATGACCAGCTGGGCTGCCGGGACGGTGACCGAATCCGCGTCGACCCCGACCAGCGTGAGCTGCCCGTGCGGTTGACGATGATCGCCGCGGTGACGCCTTCCAGGACATCGACGTCCGGGCGTTCCATCTGCGGCAGAAGGCCCTGGACGAAAGCTGGGTAGGTCTCGTTCAGCATGCGTTGCGACTCGGCGGCGATCGTGCCGAAGACCAGGGAGCTCTTACCGGAGCGGGAGACACCGGTGAACACGGTGAGTGCGTGCTTGGGGATGTCGACGCTGATGTTCTTGAGATTGTGTGTGCGGGTGCCTGCGATGTGAATCACCCGCTGTGCGGCACCGCACGGGTCGGCCGGGGTCATGGTCACGGTGTCCTTCGCGGGGCGGAGCGCGGGGCCGGGCGGACGCCGGGCTGGAGAGGGACGTGCCGTCCGGCCCCGCGGCAGTGACGTGTCAGTGGGTGAGCTGTTCGGCCGGTTCGGCTTCGCTCGTGGCCCGGGGTCGCTGGGCGGGGATGAGCAGGGTGGCGAGGACGCCCAGGGCCAGGAGGCCCGCGGCGATGTAGGAGCCCAGGGCGACTCCGCTTGCCATGGCCTCGCGGGCGGCGTGAGCGACGCTCTCGGTCGCAGGGTTCGCCGCGAGCGGGGCGATGGCGGCGCCCGCGCTGTCGGTGACGGTTGCGGCGTACCGGTTGGCTTGTGCGGCGGACATGTGTGCGTCGGTGAGCGTGGAGCGCACGTGCTGGCTGAGCGTGGAGAAGAACACTGTGGTCAGCACCGCGATCCCGAGGGCGGAGCCGACCTGGCGGAAGGTGGACTGGATGCCCGACCCCTGACCGGCGGCACTGTTGGGGACTTCGGCGAGGACGACGTTGGTGACCTGCGCCGTCGCGAAGCCCACGCCGATGCCGTAGACGAACAGCGGGATCGCGATCGACCACCAGGGTGCCGACGTGGTGGCCGCGACCACGCCGAGCGCGGCCAGCGCCACGGCTTCCAGGGCCAGACCGATGCGGACCAGGCCGAGCGCGGACATCTTTTCGGCCAGGACGAAGCTCATGCCGCTGGCGAAGAAGCTGCCCAGAGCGAGCGGCAGCAGTGCCGTACCGGCCTGGAGGGCGGAGTAGTCGAGAGTGAATTGCAGCCACAGCGGCAGCACCGCGATGATGCCGAACTCACCCAGCCCGATGATCACGGTGGCGATGTTGCCGTTACGGAAGGAGGAGATCGAGAACAGGCGTGTGTTCATCAACGGCTCGACGCGACCCTCGGACCGGCTGAGGTTCACCTGCCGTCGCACGAACCAGACCAGCAGGATCACCGCAGTGGCGAGCGCCACGAAGACCGGCGACAGCCCGCCGTCCCAGGACAGTCCGAATACGTCGAACGGCTCGGTGCTGGTCACCCAGCCGTAGGTCCGCCCCTCGACCAGGCCGAAGGCCATGGCCGCCAGTCCCAGCGCGGAGAGCACCGCGCCGGGCACGTCCACCCGGCCGCTGGTACGCGGAGAGGGGGCGATGAACGCAAGCGTCAGAGCCACGATCACCGCCACGAGCGGGAGGTTGATCCCGAAGGCCCACCGCCAGGTCGCGTGCTCCGACAGCCAGCCGCCCAGGACCGGACCCACTGCGGTCGCCGCACCGATCGTCGACCCCCACACCGCGAACGCCTGCCCGCGGGCCTTGCCCGTGAAGGTCTGGTTCAGGAGTGACAACGACGTAGGCAACAGCATCGCGCCGGCCGCTCCCTGCAGGAACCGCGCGAGGATGAGGACCTCACCGCTGGAAGCGAGCCCCGCCAGCAGGCTCGTCGCCCCGAACAGGACGCTCCCCACCACAAATACCCGGCGGGCACCGAGCAGGTCCGCGAGGCGCCCGAAGATCAGCAGGAGCGCCGCGAAGACTATCGCGTACGACTCCTGGATCCATTGCGCCTGCGTCGAATTGATCTTGAGGTCGTCGATCACCGACGGCGTGATCACGTTCACGATCGTGGTGTCCACCACGATCATCGAGACTCCGAGTGCGATCCCGACCAGGCCCCACCACTGGCGGGGCCCCACTGCCTGGCTCTGCATAGCCCTGGCCTTCCCTTCATTTGGTTCCACGATCTAACAGTATCAGCGTGGAACTAGTAGACAGTGAAATCTTTCCAGGGCCAAACCGTTAGATAGGCGTAGGATCGGAGGGTGATCGAGACCGCTGAGGAAGAGGGCAGAATGGACGGCAGCGCACCGGGTCCGCAGACGGAACACAGCCGACTCCTTGAGGGACTGCGCGCCCATGGCATCGCCTTCAACGAACTGGGGCGTCGGCTTGGCGCGCAGGCAGGGCTCCACGTCACCGACGCCAGCGCCCTCGTCGAAATCCTCGGCGCCCAGGACAGCGGCCGGCCGCTGACCCAGACACAGCTCAGCCAGCGGATCGGACTGACCACCGCCGCGACCTCTTCCCTCCTCAACCGCCTCGAAGCCGCCGGGCACGTCAGGCGTGCCCGCGACAGCGCCGACCGACGCCTGGTGACCCTTCACTCCACCGACAGCGCGGAAGCCCTCGTCGACCGCTTCTTCGACCCGCTCGTCATGCGGATGTCGGCCCTCGCCGATACCTATCCGCCCCAGCAGTTGGCCGCCTTCACCCACTTCCTCGAAGAGATCTGCACGACCATGAACACCTACGCCGGTGAGGTCGCCGAGCAAAAGACCCGTGGCTGACCTCCACCCGCCCTCCGGGCGGGCACTCCCCCCGGATCGAGAGATGGTGCCCGGGGAACGCAACGCCCGTCGGCAGGGCTCGATGCGCGAGGGCGTCGGCACAGAAGGCTGAGAGACAGCCCCCGTTCGCTAGTCCGATCTCAACGAGTTTCGACGAGTCTCGACGAGGCGCTCCCCGCGACGAGGACTCGGGCACGGGACACGTGGGTACGGGCGGCCTGAACCGTCGACCGCGCTGCCGCAGTGGTGCCCGCACCTCCATACCGCTTCGGGGACCGGCCACCGGTGATGACCGCCTCAACCGCCTTGGCATCCAACTCCCGCAACACAGTGCTGAGTTCCGCTTTTCTCTGGGCCGCCATGGTCACGAAGAGGGGGGCGAAATCGGCTGCACGTATACGGCACACAGCGGTGCTTTCTGTGCGCCGCGGTCACGGCTCCTGGGAGCAGCCCACTGGCCGTCCATGGCCAGCGGCACCGCCGTAATGCCCAGACGGCCGGCGATGGACCGGAGAACCGGATACGTGAGTTCCTCCACGCCCAGACGGCACCCTCGGGGAACCAGCACCGCGAGTGCGGCGGTGATGGCCTGCCGCCCGTTACCCGCGAACAGCACACGGGCCTGGCCGGGTTGCCCGCTGCCGCGGGAAAGTGTCCAGACCGCTGCGGTGCGCTCTGCGGCGGTGCCCGACACTTTGGCTGTTACGAGCGGCGACGCCGGCGCGGAGGCCGTGAAGCGGTCCTTGGCGCACCTCCACGCTGTGGTGGACGCGCCCGCTGCGAACCTGAGGGGACCGCAGGACGATCATCAAGAAACCGTCAGGTTCACCGTAGGGCTGCCGTCAAGTTCGCCGAGCAGGATCAGCATCTCCACCACCTACCGATGAGGGATGCAGGCATGGCTAGGCTCTTGTACCGGCTGGGCGCTTTCGGCGCTCGACGGTGGCGAACGATGTTGGTCGGATGGCTCGTGGCGCTCTGCGCGGTGATCGGCCTGGGGTTTTCGCTCGCCGGCTCCTTCCAGGACAGTGGCTCCATCCCTGGGTCGCCGGCGCAGACCGCGCTGACGAAGATGGACCGCCATTTCCCCTCTCCGCAGGTGCAGTCCGCGCAGATCGTGTTCCAGAGCCCCTCCGGCCAGAAGGCGACTGATCCCGCCCTGCGGAAGGCACTGGCATCGACGTTGGCAGCGACAGGAAACGTCCGCGGCGTGACGGAGGTCAGTGATCCGATCGAGGACGGGACGGTCTCCAAGGACGGGCGCACCGCGGTCGCGGAAATCAGCTTCACCACGAAGAAGGACAAGGACGTGCCGGTCGGCACGCTTGACGCGGTCAAGAAGGCGGGGAGCCAGGCCGAGCGGGCAGGCTTCAAGGCGGCCTACGGCGGTGACGCCTATGCGTACTCGACATCGCCCTTCGGACCGCCAGAGATGGTGGGCCTGGGTGTGGCCCTGGTCATTCTCGTGCTCACTTTTGGTTCGCTGCTTGCCGCGGGGCTGCCGCTGCTCACCGCCATCCTCGGCGTCATCGCCACCATGGCGGCCATGACGAGCGCGGCCACGGTGGCCGGGGTGACCGACAGCGCGCCGACCCTGGCGATCATGCTGGGACTCGCTGTGGGTATCGACTACGCCCTGTTGATCGTCTCGCGTCACCGGGCCCAGCTCGCTGCGGGTATGCCGGTTGTGCAGTCCATTGCCAAGGCCAACGCGACCGCGGGCAGTGCAGTGGTGTTCGCGGGCGCCACGGTGGTCATCGCGCTGGCCGGCCTGTCGGTGGCCGGCGTCCCGATGCTGACCTCGATGGGACTCGCCTCCGCGGGAGCCGTCGCCGTCGCCGTCGTCCTGGCGCTGGGGCTGCTGCCCGTCCTGCTGGGCATGGTCGGTAGCAAGCTCACCCCTAAGCCCAGGAGCGGTCGTAAGCATGGTGCGCCCGTGGGTGACCGGCACGTGGCCGGTGAGCGCTCGCACGGTTGCAGGGGCCGGTCCATGGGCCTGTCGCGTTTTCGTCCCCGCTTGCTGAGCCGTCCGATACACGTGCTGGGCTACGTCTACGCTCCACTCGGCAGCACCTTTCGCAAGGTCATTCCTGGAACGAGTAGCGGCCGCGGCCGCGGAGCGGCATCCGCTGGTCAGGCTCCCATGGGGGAGCGCTGGGTCGCGGGTGTGCTGCGCCGGCCAGTGAAGACGCTGGTGATCGGAACCGTGGCTCTCATCGCTCTGGCCCTTCCGGCTCTGCAGCTCAAGCTCGCCGTCACCGACGAGGGCAACAGCCCCACCAACACGTCGAGCCGCCAGGCATACGACATGGTCAGTGACGCGTTCGGACCCGGGGCGAACGGCCCGCTCGTCATCCTGGTCGAAGGTGACGAGGCGGCCACTGTCAGGTCGACGGCCTCCGCTGTCGAGAAGGAACTGCAGGACGTCAAGGGCATCGCGGACATCAGCGGTATCGATGTCGCCGGGGACAGGACGGCCGCACGCATCCAGATCATCCCTGACACCGGCCCGCGGACTCAGGAGACCAGCAAGCTGGTGTCGCACCTGCGCACCGAGATGAAGCCGCTGGCCGAGTCGAGCGGCAGTTACGTCGCCGTCACCGGACTGACCGCCGTGAGTATCGACGTCTCCGAAAAGCTCAGCGGCGCACTCGTCCCCTTCGCGATCGTCGTGGTCGGACTCTCCATACTCCTGCTGATGATCGCGTTCAGGTCCGTTGCCATCCCCATCAAGGCGACCGTCGGATTCCTGCTTTCGGTCGGCACCGCGTTCGGAGCCACCGTGGCGGTCTTCCAGTGGGGCTGGCTGGCCGGACTGCTGGGGGTCGCAAGCACGGGCCCGGTGGCCAGCTTCATGCCCATCATCGTCATGGCGGTACTCTTCGGCCTCGCCATGGACTACGAGGTGTTCCTCGTGTCCGCCATGCGAGAGGACTACGTACACCACCGCAACGCCCACGCCGCCATCCTCACCGGAGGCCGCAATGCCGCCCGCGTGGTCACCTCCGCCGCCCTCATCATGATCTCGGTCTTCATCAGCTTCCTGTTCTCGCACAACGCCGACATCATGCCGATCGCGCTCGCCCTGGCCTTCGGCGTCATGGTGGACGCCTTCCTGGTCCGCATGACCCTCGTGCCGGCGGTGCTGGCCCTGCTCGGCGACCGCGCCTGGTGGCTGCCCCGGCGCCTGGACCGCCTCCTGCCCCATCTCGACGTCGAGGGTGAGAACGTCGAAGTGATCGACGCACCCGACGCGGGTCCGCAGGTCCCCGTCAAGACTCCCACCTCAGTGGGTGTGTGACGCCATGAATCATTACGCTGATACTGGTGCGTACTTAGCACATCGCCGACAGAAGCCGTGGATGTCGGGCTGCCCACCCCGCCCGTACAAGGAGTACGTATGAACGCCGTCGACGCACCGGGCGCCACCGACCGGGTGCTGGTGATCGATGACGACCCCGGTATCAGGCGCCTGCTGATCTCGGCACTCGGCTTCGCCGGCTTCGAGGTCGACGTGGCGGGCGACCTGACCGAAGCCCTCGCACAGGTCGCCCGCCGACTCCCCGACGTCATCGTCCTGGACGTCATGCTCCCGGGGGCGGACGGCTTCGAGATCCTCCAGCTGCTGCGCGCCCGCGCCATCGACGTACCGGTCCTCTTCCTCACGGCACGTGACGCGGTCGAGGACCGGGTGCGGGGACTGCGCCTGGGCGGGGACGACTACGTCACCAAGCCCTTCAGCGTGGTCGAGGTCGGTGCCCGCCTGCAGGCACTGCTCCGACGGGCCCGCAGTGGGAGTTCTGTCCCTGAGGCGGCACCGTTGAACTGCGGGAACCTTACGATGGACGATCTTCGTCACGAGGTTCGCCGCGCAGGCCACACAGTTGAACTCTCACCCACCGAATACCGCCTGCTGCGCTACTTCCTGAGCCACCAGGACCAGGTCCTCTCCCGCGCCCAGATCCTCGAAGCCGTCTGGCAGTACGACTTCGGCGGCGACACCCTCGTGGTCGAGCGCTTCGTCTCCAACCTCCGCCGCAAGATCGACCACGGCTACACCCCGCTGCTGCACACCGTCCGCGGCGTCGGCTACACCCTCCGAGAGCAGGGTAAGAAGTGACACTTCGCGGCCGACGTGCCTGGTTCTTCTCCAGTGTTCGCTCTCGGTTGCTCGCCGGCCTGGCCGTCCTGCTCGTATCCGGTCTGACGGCCAGCGCCGTCATCAGCGCCATCCTCGTGGAGGACTACCTGGACAAACGCTACGAGCGGACTCTCCGAACCAGCGCCGATGGCTTGACCGAGGTCATCAAACGTGGCCCGCAGACCGCCAACGCCGACCAGCTCGGCAGTCTCCTGGGGCCCCCGATGGGCCTGGTCGCCGTGGACGCGGACAACAAGGTGCTGCTGCGCACCGGTTCCGCCGCCTCGGCAGCACATCAGGTCGCCGAGCTCAGCACGACCGTGCCGACCGGGACCATCGTCGGGTACGACGGGCGTGGCAAGCAGGACAGCCTCGCCGTCATCCGGATCGCCAGTCCCGGGCTCGTCGTCGACCGAGGCCCTGCCCAAGACCTCGTCAAGCCGGCCGCCCTCATCCTTACCATCAACACCTCCGTCGACGACGCCACCACAGGCGCCCTCATCCAACGCCAACTTGCCCTGGTGGGAGCCGCTTTGCTGCTCCTGCTGGGACTGGCCGTCCTCGTCCTGCGCCTGGGCCTGCGCCCGCTGGCCCGCATGGCGCGCACCGCCGACGCCATCGCCGAGGGCCATCTCACGGAACGGCTGCCGACCAAACGCAACGGCAGCGAAGCCGACCAGCTGGCCGAAGCCGTCAACCGGGCCTTCGACGCGCAGGCACGGGCGGAGGCGACCGTACGCTCCCTCGCGGCCGACACCTCCCACGAGCTGCGCACCCCGCTGTCCACCATCTCCGGCTGGCTCGACCTGCACCGCCAGGGCGGCGTCTCGGGTCCGGGCCTGGAAACAGCCCTCGAACACATCGAGAACGAAGTGGGCCGCATGCGCCTGCTCGTCGAAGACCTCGCCCTGCTCGCCCGCCTCGACGCCGGCCGCCCGGTCGAGCAGGACGCCCTCGACCTCACCGCGCTGGCTGCGAGCGTCGTGGAGGATGCCCAGATCATCTACCCGCAGCGCAACATCACCATGAACCCCGCTCCCCCCGCTCCCGTTGTCGGCGAGGCCAATCGCCTGCAACAGGCCCTCCACAACCTCGTCGGCAACGCCGTCCAGCACACCCCCGCCCACACCGCCGTACTGGTCCGACTCGTCCACAACCGGGACGACGTACAACTGTCCGTCATCGACAACGGGCCTGGCATCTCCCCGCAGGACCTGCCACGCGTCTTCGAACGCTTCTGGCGCGCCGAGGCCAGCCGCAGCCGTGCCTACGGAGGCTCGGGGCTTGGCCTGGCCATCGTGGAAGCCATCGTGCACGCACACCACGGCCAGGTACATGTGCAGTCGGAAGTGGGCGTCGGGACCACCGTCACCATCCGCTTGCCCCACGCTCCCCGCGACAGCTGACGCGCTCAAGGACCGTCCCGGCCCGGAAGGTGTTCGCACACCCGCGAGGCCACACTGCGGAACGTCTGCGACCGGACGACGGAAGGCTGCCGTTCGAAGAAGAAAGGCCACTCATGAATACCGCAGTACTTGCCGGCGGCCCGACCCTTGTGAGGGCGGCCATGGCCGCGGCCAAGGAGTCGACCCATGGCATCGCTGTTGTCGTGCAGGCTGCCGACGGTGCGCAGTTTCGGACGCTGATCGAGGCCGGGAGCGGACCGGATGTAATCCTCCTCGACCGCGGGATCCAGCCGGGGGAGATGTGCGAGTTCGCTCATCATGGCCTGACCACAGGTGCCGCTGAGGGAGGTGTTCGACGTCTGAACTCGTCAGCGCAGAAACCCCGTTGGTTATCTGTGGTGTACCTGCGCAAGCACGGCACCCTCGCTCGGTCAGCCGCTCACGAGTCCGCCATCGTGTCGAAGACTCGTCTGGCGATGTCCAGCGCCTGCAACTCGTCGTCGGAGAGCTCGGAGAGCCGCTCGTGGAGCCATGCGTGCTTCACGCGTTGGGACGTGCTGTTCAGCTCATGGGCGGCATCGGTCGCCGAGACCAGCAACTTCCGGCCGTCGCTGGGGTCGGGGCTCCGGGTCACCAGGCCCGCCGCCTGCAGTGCGTTGATGGTCTGGGTCATCGCCGGCTGGCTGATCCGTTCGCGGTCGCTGAGCGCTCGGGCGGTCGCCGGGCCGTCCTTGATCAGGTGTCTGAGTACGTATCGCTGCGTGTTGGGCAGCTGACGGTGCGGAAGTTCGGCCTGCACACGACGGTAGATCCGGGTGACCGCGCGCTGGAGTTCGTCGGTGAGGTCAGCGACCTCGCATGAGTCCATACCTTTAAGCTACTTCATTAAGTTGCTTAAGGGTATGCTCGGCGGTATTGATAGGTGTGGGGAGCACCGCACTGACCTGCGGTCTGGGTTGCGGTGCGGACGATCCGGGGCCAGAAGGTGGTCCGGCTCCAAGAGGGGAGAGCGACTGGGTGGCCTGGGCGGCAAGCCTCTCCTCGGTCAGAATGGTCCTGTCCCAGGCGACTCCATGACTGATGCCGAGCGGCTGCACGGCCCGATTGACCTCCACTCGACAGAAGCTAGCGTGACCCCGCGGTCCGGCCAGACCTTCTGAGGAGACGTGCAGCAGGGTCTGTTTTAGGCCGCGCAGTTCTCGCAGCCATGGCAACAGTGCTGAAAGGGAGCAGGGTGCTCTGTGGATTCCGAATGGCTTGAAGACTTCCTGGCCCTGGTTGACCACGGCGGATTTTCACGTGCCGCCGAGAAAAGATCCGTAAGTCAGCCCAATTTTAGCCGGCACATTCAGTTGCTGGAGAAATGGGTCGGTGCCACGCTTGTTGATCGCAGTACGCACACGGTCAAGCTGACCGAGGCCGGGGTACGCTTTCGCGACGCGGCACAGGAGACGGTTCGCCACCTTCGGGTAGGGCGGGACGAAGCCCGCACGATCGCCAGGATCAGTTCCACCGCACTGCGTTTCGCATCGACCCATGCCCTGTCGATGACGTTCTTCCCTCTCTGGTTCCGTCAGATCGAGATGGGCGATCCTACGGACGCGACCGTGCAACTGACCGCAGGCAGCATGGTCGCCTGTGAGAGGTTGATGGCCGAGGGGCGTTCACAATTTATGCTGTGTCATCACCATGAAGCAGCGGCGACCACGATGGACGCAGACTTCCGCTCGATTTGCCTGGGAGAAGATTTTCTGATCCCTGTCATGTCTCCTGGCCTTGCCCAGCAATTCGAACTGACAGAGGCTCCGAAATTGGCGTTCGCCGAAGAATCCGGAATGGGGCGCATCCTGAGCGCGGTCCGGCGAACCTCCGGACGCACCCCTCCTCGGTACCCGGTCTTCACCTCACAGCTCGCCAGTGTCCTGACCGCGATGGCGCGCGACGGTCGCGGGGCGGCCTGGACAACGCGCAGCCTCGTTGCGGACGACCTTGCGTCGGGCCGTCTGGTCCATGCGGGCCTGGCGGAAGACGACATTCGTATCGAGATTCGGCTGTGGCGGCCGAAAGGGAAACAGGTGCTTGCTGCTGAGCAGTTCTGGGGAAAAGTCAGAGAACGTGTGTGAGACGGCGGACTGTCCGCCCGTCCCGTACTCAGTCGGTCCACGGGTCCGACTGCGCAACCCTGTTGTTCCGGCGTGGACGCAAGTGAGCTGAGCGACCGAGCACAATCGGCGACTACAGACGGTGCGCACCGCGACCCGGAACGCGGGGCGCTCGTAGCTCTCAACGGGACTTCAGGGTGTTGACTCCTGGATGACCGTGTTGGTCAGGGAGCCGAGCTGGTCGATCTCGATCGTGCATTCATCCCCGGGCTTCATCCAGACCTGCGGGTCCCGCAACGCGCCGACGCCACCGGGAGTGCCGGTGACAATCACGTCTCCAGGGCTCAGCGTCATGGCTGCGGAGAGGAGAGCCACGAGTCTGGCGACGTTGAAGATCAGGTCCTTGGTGTTTGCCTCCTGCATTACTTTGCCGTTCAGAATTGTCCTGATGCCAAGGCCGGCACAGCCTGCCGGTAGCTCGTCACGCGTAACGAGCTCAGGGCCGAAACCGCCCGTACCGTCGAAGGACTTACCCATCGTCCACTGCTGAGACTTGATCTGAAAGTCTCTGACCGACCCGTCATTGAACAGGGAGTAACCGGCGACATGATCGAGTGCCTGGTCCTCGCTGATATGTCTTCCGCCGCGCCCCAGAACAACGGCGAGTTCACATTCGTAGTCCAATAGGTCTGATGCTGTGGGTCGCACCATTGGATCGCCGTGTGCGATCAGGCTGTTGGCGAATCGCGCAAAGACGGCCGGATAGGTCGGAGCCTCGAAGCCACTCTCCTGGGAGTGTTCGACGTAGTTCAATCCGATGCAAAGGATCTTTCCGGGACGCGGGACAGGTGGGAGCAACCGGACGTCGGTCAGAGAGAATTCCGGCGCGGTACTCAGCGAGTTCGTCAGATCGGCAAGAGCGAGATCGTCGTGCAGGAAGCTCTGGAGATCACCACCGAGCTCTGAGACGGGACGGCCCCGGTAGCCATTTGCGGATCGGACCGCAACACCCTCTTCATTTCCGGAAACGTAAGTGATGAATCGCAACGACAACTCCTGAGTTGTGTCTGCAACCGCTCTGATTGCGGCTGAGGCAAATGATTGGAAGAGATTAATGCAACCGAAGGCACGCTCCGCTAGACCGCGTAGATTGCTCCGGTGAGCGTGGCACCGATGAGGGCGATGAAACTCAGCCCGAAGCTCCACGGCCAGGCGAACCGCTGCAAGGAGCCGATGTCAGTGCGCAGAAGCGTGGCGAGGAAATAGATCGGTGCTATCAGCGGGCTGAGTGAGTGGCAGGGCATGCCGATCAGAGAGGCTCGGGCTATCACCTCCGGCGGAACACTGAAGGCTGCAGCAGTTTCGCCGAGAACCGGGACAACACCAAGGAAGAAGCTGTCGGTGGACATGATGATCAGCAGCGGCATGGAGAGGACCGCCGTGACAAATGCGAAGAAGCCGCCCCAGCTTTCCGGGACAATCGAGATGATGTTGTTGGACATGGCTTCGACCATGCCGCTCTCGTCAAGAATGCCGGTGAACGCGCCGGCCGCCAGGATGAGAGTGATCAGCATGACGACGGTTCCACTGTGCGGCTGCAACCGCTCTCGCTGCTGACTCAGGTTGGGGAAGTTGACTGTGACGGCCAGTGCGAACGCAGCCATGACCAGCGCCGGCAGGGGAACCACGTCGACGGCCAGGCCGACCATCAGAACAACCGTGAGAGGAAGGTTGAACCAGAAGTTCCGAGGCTCGATGACCTTGCGGGGTTCATGGATGGTTGCGGCTTCGGCGGTGCTTGCGGCCTCGGGGGTCTCGTCCGATGTAGCCCGCACCGCTTCTTCCGCCAGCCTGCGCTTTTCCGAACGGCCGAGGTAGTACGCGAAAACGAGGGTGCTCGCCAGTGAGATGAAGAACGCCGGCAGCATGGGGACGACGATGTCTGCCACCTCGATCTTGAGGGCGATCGCAGTGCGCGCCGCCGGGCCGCCCCAGGGCATCCAATTGAGAATCGGAGAGATGATGCCGAGCAGCATGGCGATGATCAGAGGGTTGAGCCCGATGCGGCGATAGATCGGGTACATCGACGAGACGGTGATGAGCACAGCTGTGGCACCGTCGCCGTCGAGACCGACGATCATGACAAGGACAGCGGTGCCCATCACGATTTTGATCGGATCGTCGCCCACCACCGCAATGATCTTGCGAACAAATGGTTCGAAGAGTCCGCATTCGACCATGACCAAGAAGTAGAGCAGGGCGAAGACGAGCATCACCGCGGTCGGTGCGGTTTCGACAATACCGGAAACCATCATGTCGCCCAGATCCGGGCCAAATCCGCCGATTATCCCGAACACTACCGGGACGAGGATCAGGGCAGCAACAGCGGACAGCCTCTTCGTCATGACCAGCACGGTGAAGAAGCTGATACTGCAGAATCCCAATAGAGTCAACATTCTACGTCCTCCGATTTTGGGGCACTGCCTCGTCTCTGCGGCTGTGTGGCGGATCAACTTAGGTAACTTCCTCAGGAATCTCCAGTGGCAGGGTCAATCTTGTTTGATCCGCATAATTTGATCAGCTATTTGCATTAGCGTCATCGGCTGCCGTCGCCTACTGTTGTGCCAGCGAAATTAGGCATTTTCCTGGGGCGTACCAGATGAGGAAACTTCTATGACGACGCGATACCCGACACGTGTTTTGCCGGTGGACCTGGACAATCTCTTGGGACGCCAGGAGGCTGTCCGCATCAAAATGGGGCCGTACGGCGAGAGCGGTACCTCTGACATGATGAGGACCTTCCTGAATTATCCGGAGTTCGCCCGTTCCCTCGGCAGGATCGGCACCCGCGTCACGTTGACCAGCGAGCTTCCAGTGCGTCTCGCCGGCCTGGCCTCGTTGCGTACGGCGTGGCTGTGCGGCAGTGAGTATCTTTGGGCGCACATTCGTGAGCAGTGTCTGGCGCTTCATGTGACCGATGGCGAGCTGGTCGAAGTCGCGAACGGCAGCGCGGGAGTTTATCTGAACAGCATGGAGCGGCATATCGTCGAGGCGATCGACGAACTGCACCACACTCATTGGCTGTCGGACGAGAAGTGGTACCGGATCAACAGGTTGGGGCCGAATGCGGCCATGGACCTGATAACGACCTACGGTTTCTTCGTGTCACTGGCTGCCGCGGTCAACAGCATGGGCGTGCAGCTGGAAGAAGGCCTCACCGGGTGGGAGGACGAGCGCGACGTGGTGCGCCCAGTGGGCAGAGATATCCCTGCGCCTCTTCGTGTCCTTCCCAAGCGAGTGTTCGAGGCCGATTACGCAGATCTGAACCCGCAGCAGATCGAGCAGACGAACCGCCTGGGGCGGCGCGGCAAGCCGACCACTTCGAAGCTGCAGAAGGCAATGATCAACTACCCGGTATTCCTGGGGGCGTTGGCGCCGTTCGGTAAGCGAGCCATCGACAACACCTCGCTGCCGGCCCGCGTGTGGCAGCTCGCCTCCATGCGGACAGTCTGGCTCTGCGACAGCGAGTATCTGTGGTCCCAGCACCGCAAGGCGTGCCTGAAGCTCGGTGTCACTGACAAAGACCTGCTCGGCGTCGCCGAAGGCCCCGAGAGTGCCTCGCTGGAGGGGTTCGACAGGACAGTGGTGAGCGCGGTCGATGACCTCTACCACCACAACCGGATCTCGGATGAGAACTGGGGCCAGTTCGATCAGTTCGGGCCCGAGGGCGTGACCGACCTCATTCTGGTCCACGGACTCTACGTTCTTCAGTCGTGTGTCGCGCGCACCTTCGGTACGACGCTGGAAGAGGGCTCGCTCGGTTATCTGCCCGAGCTTGAGGTGTTCCGAGACGGTCAGCAGCGCTGAAGCTGGAAGCTGGGAGTGAAGAAGATGTCCGAGGACGACAACGTAACCGAACTCCGGTCACAGGACTGGTTCGGCGGCCAGGGAGGCAAGGGCTTCACACACCGGAGCTGGGTGCGAAGCCGGGGCGTGCCCAAGGACCACTTCGACGGCCGGCCGATCATCGGTATCTGCAACACCTGGTCCGAGCTCACGTCCTGCAATTCTCATTTCCGTGAATTGGCTCAGCACGTCCGTGAGGGAGTGCTCGAAGCCGGCGGTGTGCCGATGGAGTTCCCCGTCATCTCGACGGGCGAGACGCTGACACGCCCTACCGCAATGCTGTTGCGCAACCTGTGCAGCATGGATGTCGAAGAGACCCTGCGAGCGAACCCGCTCGACGGTGTCGTGCTGATGATGGGCTGCGACAAGACGACCCCCGGGCTGCTGATGGGCGCGGCCAGCGTGAACCTGCCGACGATCGGTCTGTCGGCGGGACCGATGCTCAACGGGAGTTTTCGCGGCAAGTCCTTCGGTATCAAGGACGCCTGGAACCTCTCGGCGGACCTGCGCTCGGGCCGGGCGACGTCCCAGGACGCGGAGGAGGCCGAGAGCTGTCTCAACCGCACCGTCGGTGTGTGCAACGTGATGGGTACCGGGTCGACCATGGCATCGATGGTCGAGGCGATGGGAATCGGGCTGCCTGACAATGCCGCGATCCCGGCGGTCGACGCACGGCGCAAGGTACTCGCGCGGATGGTGGGGCGCCGCAGCGTAGACCTGGTCCGCGAGAACCTCACGCTCGACAAGGTGATGACCCGCGAGGCGTTCGAGAATGCGATCAAGGTCAACGCAGCGATCGGGGGATCGACCAACGCCGTGATTCACCTGACCGCGATGGCGCGGCGTATGGAAGTTCCGATGAGTATCGAGGACTGGCATCAGATCGGCAGGGACATCCCGACCCTGCTGAACATCCAGCCGTCGGGCAGCTACCTGATGCAGGACTTCCACGAGGCCGGCGGACTGCCGGTGATCATACGAGACCTGTGTGAGGCGGGCCTGCTGGAGGGCGATGCGCTGACCGTGTCCGGGAGGACCCTCGCGGAGAGCAACGCCGATGCCGTGTGCCACAACCGAGAGGTGATTCACAGCGTGGCAGAGCCGTTCAAGTCGCATTCGGGAATTGCGGTTCTCCGCGGCAACCTGTGTCCGGACGGTGCCGTCATCAAACCGTCGGCCGCCGAACCGCGTTTGCTCAAACACCAGGGGCGAGCCGTGGTGTTCGAGAACCAGGATGACCTCAACAAGCGTGTGGACGATCCTGACCTGGACATCGACGCGGATTCAATCATGGTCCTGAAGAATTGCGGACCCAAGGGTTTTCCGGGGATGCCCGAACTCGGGATGATGCCGATCCCGGCCAAACTGCTGGCCCAGGGCGTCAAAGACATAGTGCGCATCTCGGATGCGCGGATGAGCGGCACGTCCTTCGGAGCGGTCGTTCTCCATGTGTCGCCCGAGGCAGCGGCCGGGGGCCTGCTGGACGTGGTCCGCAACGGTGACCTGATCGAGTTGGACGTGGCCGAACGCAGGCTCGAACTGCTCATCTCCGATGAGGAGGCGCAGCTGCGGCTCAGCGTGCGGCGCGACGCCGATCCGAAGACGACGCGCGGCTACGCAAAGCTCTACATCGACACCGTGAACCAGGCGCATGACGGCTGTGACCTGGATTTCCTGGTCGGCAAGACGGGCAGCGCCGTACCGCCCAATCAGCACTGACCCGCTGAAACAGTGACCCTCTTCCGTCGCGTCGAGACATCCGAAGAACGCGCATGAGAATCGGTTGAAGATGTGGAGCAGAAGCATGGCAACGATGTCTGAACCTGTATCAGTCAAGGTCTACGTGCCGCAGGGTTCGCTGGGTGTGGGAATCTTCCCGGAGGAGATCGACTACGCCCTGGCG
Organism: Streptomyces sp. NPDC091272; assembly: GCF_044757485.1. Lineage (NCBI taxonomy): Bacteria > Bacillati > Actinomycetota > Actinomycetes > Kitasatosporales > Streptomycetaceae > Streptomyces > Streptomyces sp. NPDC091272. Next base: position 106,852 of record NZ_JBIVVC010000010.1, on the reverse strand, counting down.
AGCAACCCCGACGTCATCGCGCTGGACGCCGGTTCCACGGACAGCGGTGCGGCCTACCTCGCCAAGGGGGTGTCGAAGAACGACAGGGGATCCGTCAAGAAGGACCTGGAACTTCTGATGCACGCACAGCGCGTGGCGGGTGTCCCTATCCTGATCGGTACGGCCGGTCAGGCCGGCGGCGACAAGAACGTCGACTGGACGCGGGACATCGCCCTGGAGATCGCGCGCGAACAGGGATACGCGTTGAAGATTGCGCTTCTCTACTCGGAGCAGTCCCCGCAGCTCGTCAAGCAGAAGCTCGCGGAGCAGAAGATCTCCAATCTTCCTCCGCTCGGTGACCTCGACGAATCGACGATCGACAGTTGTCTGCACATTGTCGCCCTGATGGGACCGGAGCCGTATTTCGCGGCTCTGGAGGCGGGTGCCGACATCATCATCGGAGGACGCGCTTCCGACCCGGCGGTCATCGCCGCTTTTCCGCTGTGGAAGGGTGCCTCCCCGGGCCCGTGCTGGCACGCGGGCAAGATCGCCGAGTGTGGCGGTCAGGCGACGTCTGCCAATACGGGGCAGCGGGGTGTGATGATCCAGATCCACGCGGACGGCTTCGACGTCGAGCCTGTGGATCCGCAGGTCAAGGCCACGGTCGAGACCATCTCCGGGCACCTGCTCTATGAGAACAAGAACCCCTGGAAGCTGACCGAGCCCGGCGGCGAACTCGATGTGACGGCCTGTCAGTACACCCAGCTCACCGAGTCGAAGGTACGGGTCACCGGTTCTGTCTGGAATCCGCAGCCCTACACGATGAAACTGGAGGGCGCCTCGGGGAACCTTTTTCAGACGATCATGATCGTCGGGATCGCCGATCCCGATGTCCTGGCCGATCCTCAGACCTTCCACGACAAGATGCTGACCACGCTGAAACAGCGTGCGACGTCGGCGACCGGTCTCGCGGAGGATGAGTTTCATATCTCTCTGCGTATGTACGGCTGGAACGGTGTGAGTGGTATGGCCCCGCCCGAGGGCTCCGTGCCGCTTGAAATCGGCCTGATGGGTGTCATCACGGCCAAGAGTCAGGCGCTGGCGAGCAACATCGCGAAAGCCTGCAATCCGTACTTCTTCCACATGCCCATTCGGATGGGCATGGAACTCCCCAGCTACGGGTGGGCGTTCACGCCGGGTGACATCGACCGGGGAGCTGTCTACCAGTTCGAACTGAACCATGTGGTCAGTGTCGATGATCCATTGGAGCTCGTCCGGATGGAGATGCTCGACGTCTCCGAGGGCCAGGCAGTGAAGGCGGTCAGCAATGCCTAAGGTCAGTGAGGTCTGTCGTCATGTCAGGTCCAAGGTCGCGGGCCCGTTCTGGGTCACTCTTGACCTGATGTTCGACAGCCAGGAGAATTACGAACGTTACTCACGAAGTGCGGCCTTGGGTGCCGATTCCATCGCCTCGATCTACGGTATCGATGCGAAGACGGTGTCGCTGTTTCCGATCCCGACGCTGAAGGTTCTGAAGATCTCCTATCCGAGGCCTGTCCCCCAGGGCGGCGTCGAGGAGCGGGATCTGCATTCCGGCCAGCAGTACGCCTTCCTTCTCGATCTCGAACTGCCCTGACATCCCCAAGTCGACGGGAGCAGGAAAGGGAACCGTGACGACGAGACGTTGCCACTCTGTCGCGGTTTCTTGACGCTCCGATTGGATTGGCATGACCGACCAGTTTGCCGACTACCAGCTCGAAATCTATCTCGATGCGCTGAGCGGGCACATCTCGGGTTATCCGATGGACTACGCGACGCTGGAACAGAAGGCAGCCGCTTCACTGTCGTCCTCCTTGCATTCTTACATCGCCGGGGGAGCCGGCGACGAAGCGACCCAGCGCCGCAACGTGGAGTCCTTCTCCGAGTGGGGACTCGTACCGCGGATGCTGGTCGGGGCCAGTGAACGGGACATGTCGGTCACGGTATGGGGCCAGACCTTTCCCAGCCCGGTCTTCATGGCGCCGGTGGGTGTGGTCGGGCTGGTGACCGACGATCAGCACGGAGACATGGCGGTGGCGCAGGCCGCCGCCCGGACCGGCGTACCCGCGATGTTCTCGACACTCATGCAGGATCCGCTGGAAGAGGTCATCACCCACGCGGGCTCGACGGCGAGCTTCTTCCAGCTCTACACGCCCAAGGACCGTGATCTGGCGGCCAGTCTGGTCCAGCGCGCGGAGAGGGCGGGCTATCGCGGCATCGCGGTCACACTGGACACCTGGATTCCAGGCTGGCGGCCCCGCGACCTCGCGAGCGGCAATTTCCCGCAGTTGCGCGGACATGTACTGAAGAACTACACCACTGATCCGGTCTTCCGGCGCCTCACGGGGTCGAAGGACGATCCGCAGTCGGCCGTCCGCACCTGGGTGCAGACATTTGGTAATCCACTGACCTGGGCAGACCTGGAGTGGTTGCGGTCCCTGACCGGCCTGCCGATCGTCCTCAAGGGGATCTCCCACCCGGACGACGCGCGTCGAGCCGTCGACGCCGGCGTGGACGGCATCTACTGCTCCAACCACGGTGGACGCCAGGCCAACGGCGGTCTCAGTGCTCTCGAGGTACTGCCGGCGGTGGTGGAGGCCTGCGCCGACCAGGTGCCGGTGCTGTTCGACTCGGGTGTGCGGAGCGGGTCCGATGTGGTCAAGGCGCTCGGTCTCGGTGCGACGATGGTCGGCATCGGCCGCCCCTACGTCTATGGACTCGCGCTCGGCGGCGTCAGCGGACTCGTCCACGTCCTGCGGATGATGCTGGCCGAGGCCGATCTGCTCATGGCGGTGAACGGTTACCCGGACATCGCGTCGGTGCGCGCGAACATCCGCAGAGTGAGCTGAGGTCTCGGGCGAGGGCCCTTCGCACGCTCAAGGGCATTACCCGGCGGACGGACCGTGACCTCAGTCGGGCACGGTCCGCCCGCTGTCCACTCATCTCGCCGTTTGTGGACGGCTCCGGGGGGCGAGGCGGCGCAGACCACCGTCAGGACGCCACCCCCTTCACAACCCTGGTACCGGGCTGTGGTGCGGAAGTTCTGTCGGATGGCCGAGTGGAACAGTCGCAGCGCGAGTGGTTACCGCTCGTGCTGACGAGCACGGTGTCGACGGACAGCATCCCGGCTGCCGCAGCGTGGTGAGCAGTACCGCTGGGTGCCGTTCCGCGAGGTGTCGACGACAACGTTCCTGCAGGGGCGGGCGGCGCACCGGCCCAGGCGGTTCATGCCACGCGTTGTCAGGTGCAGTGCAGTGCCGACGCTGAACACGGCGTGCAGCACTCGCGGTAGGTCGTCGTCGACGTCGCGATAGTGCAGATGCCAGCCCTCGGCGTTGTGGTTCGTCAGGCGTGGATACGCAGTCGCGGCGGCCATCTGTTCATTGAGGATCGATGCCCGTTCGTCCGGATCATGGGTGTCGACGACCCGGAGCCAGTCATCGAGCACTGCCCGGCAGCGGACGTGGTCGTCGGGCCGCTCGGGAAAGGGCATCGTCATGCCGAACTCGCGAGTCCGCTCCACGATCCCGGCCTGAGTGTCAGGCCAGTCGTCGGCCAAGGAACGGGCGAGGAGCACGGCATACTCGCCGTAAGGGTTGAGATGCATAAGGTCATTACATCAGGGTGGGGACATGCCCCTCACCTCGCTGTCCTCCCCCGTCTCCGGGGCGCCCGTCCTCGGGATGGCGCTCACCGCGCTGGCCATGGTCCTGACCCCCGGGCCCAACATGATCTACCTCGTCTCGCGCAGCATCAGCCAGGGTCGTGCAGCGGGACTCATCTCCCTGGCCGGCACCGGCGTCGGATTCGTCATCTACATGCTGATGGCCAACCTCGGCCTCGCGGTCGTGTTCGTGGCCGTGCCCTGGTTGTTTATCGGCTTCAAAGCCGCCGGCGTCCTCTACCTGGCCCACCTCGCCCGGCAGGCCCTACGAACCGGAGGTCGAGGCGTGTTCGAGGTCCGTGACATTCCCCGTGACAGCCCCGCCCGGCTCTTCCATATGGGGCTGGTGACGAACCTGCTCAACCCCAAGGCCGCCATCATGTACCTGACCTTGATCCCGCAGTTCATCGACCCATCCCGCGGACATCCGACCGTCCAGGGCCTGACTCTCGGGTCGATCCAGATCGCGGTGAGCCTCACCGTCAACGCGCTGATCGTCATCGCCGCCGGCGTCATCGCCACCTTTCTCGAGCAGCGCCCGAGCTGGGCCGCCATGCAACGCCGCGCCACCGGCACCCTCCTAGGCGCCGTCGCACTCCTGCTCGCCCGCGAGGTGCCCGCACGAGCCCGAGTCTGACCAGAAGCCCCAGTGGAGAACCTGTACCGCCTTGCGGCGCAGGTTCTCCACTGGGGCACCGGCACCGCAACGGGGAGCCCATGCACGACCGCTCTTCGCGACCGAGGACCTCGCCGAACAAGACGAGCGAGCCGGTGGCCAAGCGCTGTATCAGTCTGCGAATAAGGTTGCGAGAAGGCCCAGTTCAGCTTGCCGCGCGGCTCGCGATCGCCCCGTCCACCGTGCACCGCACCCTCACCGCCGCTCGGTTGAATCGTTTGTCGCACGTTGATCGCGAGACGGGGGAGCCGCTCCGACGGTACGAGTACCCGCACCCCGGATCGCTCGGCGTGCGAGACGCTGTCACTGCGGCCCAAGCGCACACGCCCGTACCGGCCACGAACGAATGGGAACGTCGAGCGCTTCCACCGGACCATGGCTGACGGGTGGGCTTACGCCCGCTGCCACCAGTTGAGTACTGCTGTCGGCAGCTACCGCCCACTTCAGGCAATCTGAGCTTTCGCTGAGGAGACACTTACGTCAGGTCAGCGGCCAGTCGTCCCGGCAGACGCGCCGCGAGGTGTTCGATCAGCTCACTCACCCGTCGGGGAACGTGTCCGTCGTCTTCGAGCAGGGCGTAGATGTCGGCCGCGGGCGTCGGGATGTGCGGCAGTACGCGGACCAGGTTCCCGCGCTCGATGTGGGGGCGGACGTGCCACTCCGAGCGCATGATCACGCCACGACCCTCCAAGGCCCAACTGGTGACGATGTCTCCGTCGTTGCTCGACAGCGGGCCGCGAACCCGCACATGTCGCGGGTCGCTGACATCGCCGAACCGCCAGAGCGCGTAGTCACCCTCGTTCTCGCGCAGCACGATGCAGTCGTGTCGTGCCAGATCCTCGATGTCTGTGGGCGCGCCGCGTCGCTCCAGGTAGGAGGGCGCGGCGCACGGCACGCGCCGGTTCTCCGCCAGCCGGCGCATCCGCAGTGAGGAATCGGGCGGACTTCCCACGTGAACGGCCACGTCGAACTTCCGCCGGTGCGGTCGCAGAGGCAACGCGGAGGTGTCGAGTTGCACCTGGAGTTGCGGATGTGACGCCGCGAACTCCGCCAGCAGCGGGGCGACATGCGCACGTCCGAGGCCCAGGGTCGCCTGGACGAGCAGGGCGCCACGCAGGTCCCCGGACTTTTCCGTTACCAGGTCCTCCAGCTCGCGCAGCCGGTCGAGGATCGAGTCGAGTCCGTTGGCGTACAGGGCGCCCTCCGAGGTCAGCTCCAGCCGGCGCGTGCCCCGCTGGACGAGACGTACGTCGAGACGGCTTTCGAGTGCGCGCAGCCGCTTGCTGACCACCGGAAGCGACCAGTCAAGTTCCCGGGCCGCCGCCGTGAGCGTCTCGCTGGCGGCCACGACCTGGAAGAACCTCAGGTCGTCGACGGACATCTTCAACAGTTCCCCCGTCCAGCCCGACTTTCTCCTAGGGAAAGCATAAGTTGCCCGGAGCGCGGTTGTCACAGATCACGCCCGAAGCCCACAGTGGAGAGCCACATGGGCCAGGACGAGGAGCAGTAGCCGTGCCACAGCGTTACCGCATCGCCGCCGTTCCCGGGGACGGCATAGGCAAAGAAGTCGTTCCCGAAGGGCTGCGGTGCCTGCGCGCCGCGGCCGACGCGTACGACTTCGTCCTCGACGTGGAGGAGTTCGGCTTCGCCAGCGCAGACCACTGGCTGCGCCACGGGGAGATGATGCCGAAGGACTGGCACAACATCCTGGGCGGCTTCGACGCGATCTACTTCGGCGCGGTCGGCTGGCCCGAGGTCGTACCCGACCACGTGTCCCTGTGGGGAAGCCTCCTGCAGATCCGGCGCGGGTTCGACCAGTACGTCAATCTGCGGCCCGTACGGCTCTTGCGCGGCGTGCGCGGTCCCCTGCGCGACCACGGTCCGGGGGACATCGACTTCTACGTGGTGCGAGAGAACACCGAGGGCGAGTACTCCAGCATCGGTGGGCGGATCTTCGAGGGGACCGAGCGCGAGACCGTGCTGCAGGAGACCGTCATGACCCGCATCGGCGTCGACCGCGTGCTGCGGTACGCCTTCGAACTCGCCGACGCACGACCGCGCAGGCATCTGACCTGGGCAACCAAGAGCAACGGCATCTCCATATCCATGCCCTACTGGGACGAGCGGGCGAGCGAGATGGCGCTGCGCTACCCGCGGGTGACCGCCGACAAGGACCACATCGACATCCTGGCGGCCAAGTTCGTGCTGCGGCCCGACCGGTACGACGTCGTGGTCGCGAGCAACCTGTTCGGCGACATCCTCTCCGACCTGGGCCCGGCCTGCACCGGCACGATCGGGATAGCGCCGAGTGCCAACATCAACCCTGAGCGGAACCATCCGAGTCTGTTCGAACCCGTCCACGGGTCGGCCCCCGACATCGCGGGACTCGGCATCGCCAACCCGGTCGGACAGATCTGGAGCGGAGCGATGATGCTGGAGCACCTCGGCGAGACGACGGCCGCCGCGGCCACCGTCGCCGCCGTCGAATCCGTCCTGGAACGGCAGCCGGACGTACTCACGCCCGACCTCGGCGGGACCGGGACCACACAGGCGCTGGGATCGGCAGTCGCTCGGCAGATCGGCCGCGGATGCCACCGCATCAACGAAACCTCCGCATGAGGGAAGTGGAAGACGTGCCGCGTGTCCTGATCACCACTGACTATCTGCGCCCCGGCGACGAGGTGGACCAATACCTCCGCGCCGCCGGTCTCCAGACGCACCACGCCCCGATGGTCGGACGCCGCGATCCGGAGGAACTCGTGTCCGCGCTGGCCGGGATCGATGCTGCGCTCGTCGCGAACGAGCCCCTGACCGCAGAAGTGCTCGCCCGCGTTCCGCGACTGCGTGTGGTGGTACGTACAGGGGTCGGCTACGACTCCATCGACATCGAGGCAGCGGGGCGACTCGGTGTCAGTGTGAGCAACCTGCCCGGGATCAACGCGAACGCCGTGGCCGAGTACACGCTGGGCCTGCTTCTCGCCTCGGCACGCCGTCTGGTCCACAGTGCCACCGGTGTGCTCGCCGGAGGTTGGCCGCGCGAGGACGGCCGTGAGTTGTGCGGGGCGACACTCGGCCTGGTCGGTTACGGCGCCGCTGCTCGCGCCGTCGTACCGCTGGCTCAGGCGTTCGGTATGGACGTGGTGTGCGCCACGGGCGTCCCGGAGAGCCTGCGCGGTGACCTTGCGGTGCGGTTCGTTCCCTTCCACGAACTACTGGCCACCTCCGACTACGTGTCGATCCATACCGCGCTGACCGACAGGACCCGGACGCTGTTCGACGCCTCCGCCTTCGCACGGATGAAGGAAACGGCCGTACTCATCAACACCGCACGCGGAGCCGTCGTCGACGAGCAGGCCCTCGCCGACGCGGTTCGGACGGGCGGCATCGCGGGCGCGGAACTCGACGTGGTGACGCAAGAGCCTCTTTCGGCGGGGAGTCCGCTGCGAGGCGTCGAGGGCATCACCGTCTACTCCCACCTGGCGGGCCAGACCGCACAGGCCCGCCAGGCAGCGGGCCTCGCGGGCGCTGCCGAGCTGGTGGCCGCTCTGGCAGGGCGGCCACGGTTCGCCGTCAAGTAACGCCGACCAACACCTTGAAGGACGTCCCGTAACTGCCGGCCAGAAAGGAGTGATTTGGTCGTGACTGGCGTGCTCTGCTCACGGCGACGGAGCCTCCCTGAAGAGGTCCGTTCACCGGACTCAGGCCGCGGCAGTCCAACAAGCTGATACCGAGCTGCGGCGTGAGGGAGCCCACCCGGTGGATTCCGCAAGAACACGGGGCTTGACCCCGGATTTGGTCACATCTGTGCCGGTCGGGCCAGGGTCGTTGCCGCGGGGCGGAAGTCGTTCTCGTAGGTGAGTGGAGTCCGCTGACTGAGGTGGGAGTGCCGACACCGGGTGTCGCTTGGCGGCCGCCAAGGGATGACAAGCTCGGTGCGCATGTGATCGCCGATTGCCCACGTCGGCCGACCGACGTCGACGAGGTCGATGGCGGTCGACAGATAGAGGGTCTTCGATCCAAAGACCGGCAGGTATGTGATGTCGCCCCCGTGCTTCGTGTTCATTGTAAAAGCGGTGAAGTGACGGCCGAGCGCATAAATCCCGCGGCTCGCTTGTGGTTGACCGCCGGGCCGCCCTCGTCACGGAACTCGGCGGTGATCCTGAGGGCTCCGTAGGTGCAGACGGATTCCTTGTATGCACCTTGCGTCTCCAGGACACGATGCTGGATTCGGCGGCCTGCCGGGCCGCCCGTGCTACCGCGGGGCGGCGCCAGTAATAGAAGCTTGCGCGCGAGAGCCCGAGAATGCCGCGGAGCCGCCTCCCGCCGTGACGGCGCTGGTGACCTCTAACGAACCGACAGCGGTTCACCAGCGCGTCTGCGTCGCGAAATCGCGGGAGACGTCGTTTCCGTCATGAAACCTTCAAGGTCTGTGTGGGGTAGCCGTCAAGTTTGTCCCGGAGCATGGACGCATGGCTTACCGCCGGGGAACGGGCACAGGGTGCTTGGCGCCTGCCTGCTCCAGTGCATGACCAGTTAGCTATAAGGGGCAAGTGGAAACTGTGTGAGGGTCTCGCACGGTGGAAGGTGTCCTCCTCATATGGTGAGGTTGAAAGGGTCGGATCGTGAAGACAGGACAGAGTCGGCAATCGACGTCACCCTCAGCCCTCGTTTCGTTCGGCCGCTTCGTTTTCTGCGGAGGCGGGTTGGGAATCGCTTCGAGTTTCGCCGTGACGGCCCTCGCTCTCTGGATCCCTTGGTTGCTTGCCAATTGCGTGATTACCGTGGTGTCGACGCTTCTTGCCACCGAAATGCATTCTCGCTTCACTTTCGGCAGGGGAGGGCGCGCCACCTGGCGCCAGCATGTGCAGTCAGCCGGGTCCGCAGCGGCCGCGTATGTGGTGACGTGCATGTCGATGGTCGCCTTGAGTCAACTGGTGACCCGACCCGACGTAGTGCTTGAGCAGGTCGTCTACCTCTCTGCCTCTGCACTTGCCGGTGTCGTGCGGTTCGCGGTACTGCGTCTCGTCGTCTTCACACGGGACCACGAGCAGACCGAAGCCACCGTCCGTAGGGTTCCGCCCCTATACACGATCGTGTCCCAGCCTGCGGCACCGGTCGACGCAGCGCCCCTCAGTCACGTCACTTACTGATCATCGCCGCTGTCGCACCGAGTCAGATGTTCGGAGCCATGCGATGGTGGATCGGATGGGCGCGAAGTCGAGGCGAAGTTAGTTGCAGGGCCCGGTTGTCACGGCCATACATCGGACAACCGATGCACCCAGACGCTCTTACCGCGCTCATCAACGACATCGGCATCCCGACCACGGATTGCCGCACAGCCGCGACCCGGCAACACGCTCTGGAAATGCCCGTGCCGGCCGTCGCCGAGGCTCCCGGCCATCACCGGGTCACCACAGCCAAGCTCGCGTCCGAGACCGGAGGCACCTGGAGCCGATACGCCGCCGGAGACCACTGGCGGTCGCCACCCGGCTGGCCCCCGCAGAGCACTGCCTGGATCTGCGGACGGCCGAAATGGACCGTCTACTCCGCAGGAAGAGGACTCAACGGGATCTGGGACAACGCCCAGCGCGTAAACCTGAGTAGATCCTCGCCGACGACGTCCTCAAGCCGGTCGAAATCCTCCGGCAGCACGTCGAGCAGGAAGTGCTCGACTTCCCGGTCGGCCCGCTTGATCAGGATGAGGCAGCGGTAACAGGGCTTGGGGAGACGCTCAAGAAGGATCGCTCGCAGGGACCCCATCGCATCGTCGGCCAGGTACTGATCCAGCCATCCAGGCTCGCGTCCCCTACCGAGGTTGAGGCGCTCGCTCCTCGAACTCAGCTCTATGAGGACCTGCTTGGTCACACGCTTGATCTCTCTGGGGACGTTCAGCATCATGAACGCAGGTTATCCACCAACGGCCAGAACACGAGGGGCTGCCAGCACAGACCATGACCTGCGGCACCCCGACAAATACGGTGACTGCACCGGCGTTTGGCAGCAATACTCGCGGCAGTTGCATACGCGAGCCCCCCAGTACCAAGTATCAGCAGTCGACCGGCCGTCAGAACCTCGTGCTCACCGAGGTCGGAATCGAGGACCCGACAACGTTCCAGGAGGAAGGTGGCGTCAAAGGCATTCGGGGGTCAGCCAAGTCCGCTCGTACTTCACCCCGTTCACCGTGACCTGGCCAGTGAAGTGGACACACTTCGTCGCTGCGCCGTACACGTCGATATAGCCGGCGTACTGGTTGTAGGTGCCCGAGTCGTACCAGGAAGTCTGCCAGTCACCGCGGCGGACGACGATCTTCATGGGATGCGCACCGGAGATCCCCTCGCCGGCGCTCGCACAGTAGGTACCGCCCTTGTAGCTGCCGGAGTACCAGATCTGCATGTACCCGAGTTCCCTGGTGCCGTTGCGCAGGGTCACGGTTTTCCACGTTTGGCCCGCGCAAGAGCTGAACGGTCCGCCGTAGCCGGGTGGAGCGTCTGCCGGATCGGTCGCCGACGCAGTCGGAGACTGCAGCAGGCTCGCGATCACCACGAGAATTCCCAGCACGAACGTCCTTGGCCTCGACGCCGTTCCTGTCAGAACCTTCATCTCGTACCCCCGATTGTCCTCGCCCAGGTCGTCATGCTCGGCGCAGGTCCCGACGATGACAGTCGGCGTCCACGCAGACAAGGTGCGCGGCGCAATTGGCAAGAAGCCGCCGGAAACAAGCCACACATCCGCGGATGCGATCACACCGTCGCGGGCCCTGTTATCTCCTTCGGTCGCATCTCGGCTGACCGTCGCGGTAGTGGGGTAACAAGGGGATCAGAGCACCGTGATCATGCTGTGGCGGCTTTTGGGCTCAGCTTTGCTGGACTCGCAAGGCCATGAACAAGTGCCTGGCGCCAATGGCTGTTCTGGTCCCCGAGGCCGGTGTACCCCGATGCCATCGCCCAGGCGCACGCCGACTTCGCCGACCTCCAGGACGCCGACGACGTCCCTCACCCCGCCGATTTCGTATCCGGCACCCGCACGATCCGCTCACTCCGGCGCCAGCCGGATCATGATCAATCTCGACGGCTGGACCCTAACCGCACTAACACGCCGTACTAGCACAGTGTGCTAGATTTGCTCTAACACGCTGTACTAGTGGTGTTGCAGTTGATGTGCGAAGGGGAGTGCGAAGCATGGCGTGGAAGCGGTGGGCGGCATCGAAGCGCCGCAAGCCGGGAGACGGCAGAGACGGCAGGAACTGCAGCGGTTCCGCTGGTGGCAGCTCTCCCTGCGCTCCCTGTTCTGGCCACGGTTTCCCGGTACAGGCGGGCACGCCCGGCTGCACGCCGTGGACGTACGGCACTGGGCGCGGTTGGACAACAGCAAGATCCGGGCGCATCTGCTCCTGGATCGCAGGCACATGGCCGAGTCGAGATTGCCCGCGGTTTTCCCAGTCGACGGGGGCGTCATCGAGGTGGCGATGCGCAACTACGGCATCAACGCTGCCACTACCGCCCTTTGGGCGGGCAATCGCGTCAGCTCACGCCCGGCCCGGATTCGGCGGAGGGACGGCGGGCCCGCTTCGGTGCCCGAAGTGAGAACGAGACGACCACGTCAGTCCTCTGCGGCTGGCTTCTTGCGCGGCTGGCTTCTTGCGTGACCGGCACGGCACGGCCGCAGGGCACGATCCGAGCACGGTGAAAGGAAGATGGTCATGATCCAGTTGAGGCCAAGGCCCACCGCCCGGTACGGGGCAGCGTTCGCAGCAGCCCTCATGGCCCTGACCGGGTGTTCGTCCGGCGCGCCGGGGTCGCGCAGCACGTCCGCAGTGGCCACGTCGGCCTCCGCCCCGTCCCCGGGTCCGCTCACTTGGAGTGCATGCGGGAAGAACCTTGAATGCGCCACTCTCAAGGTGCCGCAGGAATACAACGAGCCCGATGGCGCGCAGATCCCGCTCGCGGTCATGCGGCATCGGGCCACCGATCCCGAACACCGCATCGGCAGCCTGATCTTCAACCCGGGCGGGCCCGGGGTTCCTGCCACCGAGACACTGCGTAATCTGCCCAGAACAGCTGGCACTCCTGGCGCCTTCTCGGCAGCGGTGCTCGCCAGGTTCGACGTCGTCGCGGTGGACCCGCGCGGCGTCGGCGGATCGCAGGCCGTTCGCTGCCTTACCGACAAGCAGCGAGCCGACGCCGCCGGTACCGCGTTCAACCCGGCCGTCCCCGGGGGCAAACCCCTGCCGCGGTTGCTGACCGATGCCGCCACGTTCACCGACGGCTGCGTCAAACAGCAGAGCAGAAAGTTCCTCGCCAGCCTGTCCACCGACAATGTGGCCCGCGACATCGACCAGGTCCGCTCCGCGCTCGGCGAGGACAAAATCACGTACTACGGCTTGTCCTACGGCACCGTGGTCGGCCCCATGTACGCCACCCTCTTCCCTCACCGCGTCCGCCAAATGGTGCTCGACGCCCCCGTCGACACCAACTTGTGGTTCGGCAACTCCCTCACCTTCCTCAGCGACGTCGCCGTGGCAAGCGAACGGACGCTCAACGCCTGGTTCAAGACCTGCCGCACCGAAGGGACCGCAGTGTGCCCGTTCGGAGCGGGCGACCCGCAGACGGCGTTCGACACGCTTATCGACACGCTGGAAGCGAAGCCGCTGAGGATCGCACCTGCCGCCGGCGCCGCACCGGGCGGCCAACTCGACGGCGCCATGGCCCTTGAGGCCACCCGGGCCCTGGCCGGCGACCAGAACACCTGGCCCTTGCTCACCTCGGCGCTGCTGGCCGCACAGAAAGGAAACGGCGCGCCCCTGTACACCCTGTGGAGCAGCGTCACGGTGTCTCCCTTCCCCGTCCCCACCGCGATGTACGAAGCCCACACCGCGGTGCGCTGCGCCGACTGGCAGACCCCGGTCGGCGTCGTCGCGCACAGGGCCGCAGCCACCAAGGCTGTCACCGAGGCCAAGCGGATCGGGACCCGGGCCGCCTACTCCGCCCTGAACTGCGCCCGGTGGCCCGCGCCGAACAACGACCGCGTCACCAAGCCGCTCACAGGCGCTGGTGCGCCGTCGGTACTGGTGGTCGCAGGCCGGCTGGACCCCGTCACACCCCACCACTGGGCCGAGAACATGACCCGAACCCTGGACTCTGCGGTCCTGCTCACGCGTGAAGGAGTCGGACACGGCTCCTACGGCACCAATACGTGCGTGAACAGCGCAGTTGACGCCGCCCTCGTCCACGGCACCCACCCCGCCGACGACGCCGTGTGCAAGACGGGCACCCCCGCCACCACCCGCCCCTTTGTCCCCGCGAACCGTTGAGTCACAGCCGGTCTGTCTTCACCCGCGTACGCGTACGTGTACGTGTACACGTACACACGGCATGACCGTTGAGCGAGCAGAAAGACATGCTCGTAGCCCTCGCCGCCCAGCTGCGGGCCGAGATCGACGGCGCCGCGTAGCTGATCCGGCCCCCGGGCCGGGGAGGTCGCTGTACTCAGGAGGCCCGGTCTGTTCGGCCACGGTGGGGTGCACGAACCGGATCCTGGTGCGCTCCGTCGGCCTTGGTGGAAGGGCGCATCAACGTCTCCGGTCCAACCGGCCGCCCCGCCCGGGTCGCTTGCCGACTGCTCCTGTGTGATGGACGGGGGCCCGGCCCGCGTAGGAGAGGGACGGTCGTCAGTACGTCATTCCCATCGTGGCGCGGACCTCGGCGAGGGTGGCCTCGGCGACGGCGTTCGCGCGTTCGTTGCCGGCCTTCAGTACCTCCCGTACGTACCCGGGCTCCGCGGCGAGTGCGGTACGGCGGGCCCGCAGCGGAGCGAAGTAGTCGTTGACCGACTCGGTGACCACCTTCTTCAGCAACGCCGCGCCGCCGTCGCCGATGTCCTCCGCGACGTCCCGCGGGTCACGTTCCTGGCACAGGGCGGCGAGCAGGACGAGGCTGGCTACCTCGGGCCGCGCCTCGGGGTCGTAGCCGATGTGCCGGAGCGCATCCGTCTTCGCGCCCTTGATCAGGCGTGCGGTCTCGTCCGCCGTGGCGGACAGGGTGAGGGCGTTGCCGCGTGACTTGCTCATCTTGGTGCCGTCGGTTCCCAGCAGCAGAGGAGCCGCGGACAGCAATGCCTCGGGCTCGGGAAAGACCGCGCTCCCCTGTCCGTACCGCTCGTTGAAACGGCGGGCGACGGTACGGGTGACCTCCAGGTGCGGAAGCTGGTCCTGGCCGACCGGCACCAGGTTGGCCTTGCAGAACAGGATGTCGGCGGCCTGGTGCACCGGATAGGTGAACATCAGTCCGCTCACGGACGCCTGCCGCGAATGAGCGATCTCGTCCTTGACGGTCGGGTTGCGCCGCAGCTCCGCGACTGACACCAAGGACAGGAAGGGGAGCAGCAGTTGGTTGAGGGCAGGCAGCGCACTGTGCGTGAAGATCGTGGAGCAGGCGGGGTCGATTCCGGCTGCCAGATAGTCGAGCACCAGGTCCTCGACGTGACCAACGAGGTGATCCGCGATGTCCCGGTCGGTGAGCACCTGGTAGTCGGCCACGATCACGAAGGTTTGCACGCCCTGGTCCTGGAGGCGTACCCGGCCCTGGAGCGTACCGAAGTAGTGCCCCAGGTGCAGCCGCCCGGTGGGCCGGTCACCGGTCAGCACCCGGAAGCGGCCCGGTTCCTCCTTGATCTGCCTCTCCAGCTCGGCGCTCCGACGGCGGGCGATCGAGAGGTCGGGGGCCGCCGGGGCGGTCGTCGGGGTCTGTGTGCTCATGGACTGCTCCTGAGGGGTGCGCTCGGGTGGGCTGGACTGACGGCCAGCTTCTGAGGGGTGCTCGGTGGGGCCGGACTGACGGCCAGCCTCTGAGGGGTGCTCGGTGGGCCGGACGGAGGGCCACTGGTCGTGACGGCACTGCCTTCCCTCCTCAGGACTGCCCACCAGCGTGGGCATGTCGGCCGGCCGACGCGCATTTCCACACCGATGCGTAGGTTCCGCTCGGATCAGAAAGACCTGAAGGTAAACGCCTACGTGGGCAGTTGCGCTGCTGTCGCCTCACCGAAGGCATCACCTGCCTGCACGGATGTGGACCTCAGCCGTGCCCGGCGGCCACGAGGTCCACCCACGCTGTGACTGAGTCGCCTTCGCGGACGAGGTCGACGTCCATGGCCGCGAGCAGTCGCTGGACGGCAGTGTTGCCGGACGTCGTGCTCACGAACAAGGAATCGAATCCGTCGGTGCGGGCGAGGACCAGTAGGTGGCGGAGGACCGCACTGCCGACGCCGCTGCCGCGGTGGGAACGTCCGATCCAGACTCCCGCCTCGACCGCATGCCTGGGGCCTTCCAGGGGGTACAGCCGTGCAGCCCCCACCACGGCATCCCCGACGACGATCGCGTAGGTGCTCTCCACCGGCTCGGCCGACAGTGACCTCGACCGATGAAAGCGCAAGAACGCCGTCCGACGCTCGCCGGTCCACCCAGCAGCTCCAGCCACCGGAGGCATCACCTCATCGGGGTCCGCATCGACCACAGCCGCATCCAGCAGGTCTTGAAGCAGAACCTCATCGAGCCGCCGCAGAGTGACGTCAGAGCGCATGCCCCCACCCTGCCACCACGACCGTGTCGTCCCCCAACGGTTTTCGGTAAAGGCGCTGAGGCAGCAGCCCCGCTGCCCCGGGCCTTGCGGTCCGGATCGAGCTCCGCCCCCCACGGCGGTGCCTGTCGGCCCGCGTCCCCCGCGGCAGCGACGCCCAGCCCGCTGTCGTTCGGGGATTGACGGTGCTGCGCGCGGCTAAAGCTCGCCGAAAGACCTTCAATTGACGTGTCGTCCGCGGCCGCCGGTGCGTGGTGCTGGTGGTAGCGGTGGGTAGATGCCTCAGACAGGGCTGCGCGCCGACGGCCATGGCTTTTCTGCGGCCGGAATACGCTCTCGCGGTCGCCGGTTGCAGCGGAACATGCACCATTCTCAGGAGCCGCCCAGCGGCATACACCCGCTGCTTGCCGGGCGTTTCAGCCCCTACCGGTTCGATCCGTCGGCGGTTGTCGACGACCACGCCCTCGGGCTGCTCCTGGAAGCCGTGCGGTGGGCGCCGTCGGCGGGGAACTCCCAGCCGTGGGGCCTCTTCACGGGCAGGCCAGGTGAGCCGGAGCACGACCGGGTGCTCCCTCACCTTGCGCCGAGCTCGGCCCGCTGGGCGGTGGATGCGGCCCTGCTCGTCGTCACGCTGACGCGCCGGCACGTCGATGACACGCAGCTGCTCTACTCCGAGTTCGCGGACTACGACCTTGGCCAGGCCATCGCCCACATGACTGTTCAGGCCCAGGCCATGGGGCTGGCCGCGCACCAATTCCGGGCCTTCGACCTGGAAGGGCTCACCAAGGAGCTGAACCCGAACCCGGGCTGGGTGATCGTCTCCATGGTCGCGGTGGGAAAGGCGGCCGGCGGACCGCCTGAGGGTCGCGCCCGGCACAGCGTTGACCACTTGCGCTCCGCTCCCTGGTCATCGGCGGAGTAGCGGGCGGCATCCGCAGCAGGTCGTGATTGACGCCGACACGTGCATGGGCCGTCATGGTCGGCCGACGGTTTCCCGTTGATTGTGCCGCTGCAAGGCATGGTCGGAATCCGGCGCCAAGGCCACCGAGCGCAAGGCCACCACGACCGCCGACGGCGGCTATCTGGGCACGGGACTCGTCATGCCACACCGCAGACGAGGAGCTGCCCGATTGGAAGGTCACCGGCACTCCCGAGTCCGATTTTCCGAGGCGACGGTCCGCACCGTCGGCTCGGTGCAACACGCCCTGGTCGGCGGCCTGATAATGCAGCACATCACGGACCCCGAGGATGCCCCCATCGCCGCCGAGGCCCTGGAAGGCCTGCGGGCGCCGGCCGCCCACCCCACCCCGAGAAGACCTGAGACCCTGGCGGACGAAAGGGGAACCTGCGAACTCGCGACCGGTCCGTGATGGCGGAGACCCCGTGGGCCCCGGGCGATGTCATTCGGCGAAGAAGTCAGCGGGCGTTGAGCCTCGCTCGTGGGCGAGCTGTCGATGGGCGGCGAAGGCTTCCGCCGCCTCTGGGCCCGCACTGACGTACGCGCCCGCACACATGGATGCAAGACGTACTGGCACCCACTGGTCGGGTTGCTGGAGCTGCACCAGGAGACCTTCGCCCTGCCGGACGGCAAACCGGCCGGAGTGCGCGAGGCACGGCGGGCCGGGTTCGGCCGGGATGTGGCCGACCAGGTGCGAGCCAGCGGCAGTCGCGGAGCCTTCAGTGTCCCGGCACCTCTGAGGGCGCGGCGGTGATGATGGTGTCGAGGATCGCGCGCGACGCCTGTAGACCTTCGATGGCGCGGGTGATTCGCTCGCCCTCTCGGCGCAGTTGGGCGAGCAGGTCCGGGCAGGTGGGCACGAGGTGCTCGTCGTCCGCCCGGATGCACGGCAGGACCTGGGCGATCAGAGCGGTCGGAAGCCCGGCCGCCAGCAGACAGCGAATGCGGCGCACTGTCTCGACGTCCGACTCGCCGTAGAGGCGGTAGCCGCTGGGCAGCCTGTCGGGCGTCAGCAGTCCTTGCTGTTCGTAGTAGCGCAGCAGCCGCTCATGGACCCCGGTACGCCGCACCATTTCCTTCATGCGCATGCCGCTTGCCCCATTCCCGATCTCTGGCCGCGCCGCGACTTGACTCTGACACTGATGTCGGAGTTTAGCGTCGTCGCCATGACCACTGATCACGTGCTTCCCACGTCTCATCTCGACGTTCTTGTGCAGGGGTGCGGCCCCGCACTTCTGCTCGCGCACGGCGCCGGCGGCGGCATCGAGGGGAACTTCGGCCTCGTCCTCGACGACCTCGCCCAGGACCACACCCTCGTCGGCCCGCACTACCCCGGGGCCGGGGGCTCTGCCGTAGCCGTCGAACCCCTGGCCCTGGACGACCTCGCCGACCGTCTGGTCGCGGCCGCCGTCGAGGCGGGCCAGGACTCGTTCGCCGTCCTAGGGGAGTCGCTCGGCAGTGCCGTGGCCGTCCGGATCGCCACCCGGCACCCCGGCCGGGTCCGGGCCCTCGTCCTCACCGCCGGCTTCGCTGTCGCCGACCCGGTTCTGGCGCTCGCCGCTCAGCTGATCAAGTCCTTGGCTGCTGCTGGTCAGTGGGAGGACGTGGCACGGCTCGCGCTTATGTCCTGCATGTCCTCGGCGGACCTGGCGGGCCTCGACCCGGCCGCCCTTGACGAACCAGTCGCCCACACTCTGACCGCGATGCCGCCGGGCATGCTGGACCACTTCGACCTGGTGTCGCGCGTGGACGTCCGGGCCGACCTGGCGAAGGTGTCCGCCCCCACCCTGGTGATGGTGCCGCTCGGCGACCGGTTGGTGCTGCCCGAGAGCTCGTACCGTCTGGCGGCCGGCATCCCGGGCGCCCGGGTGGTCGAACTGCCCGGCGCCGCCCACGTCTTGAACCCGGCAGACCGGGCGATCTGGCTCCACCACGTACGCGCATTCCTCGCCGCACTCCCTGCCACAACGACGTGAGCGCACCATTCCGACGGCGGCGGCGTCATTTGCGAACGCACCAGAATGCGGCCCGATCCACCCCTGCCCCACCGCCGAACTAGCCGGTCCACCTGGGCGGTCCCCACCCTGACGTCCCCGGCGGCCACCGGACGGGCAGGCGCTGCGCGCGGGCACGCTCGTGGCCATCTCCGTCGCCTTCCGGAGCCGGCGCGAACCGCTCCACCACTCCGCCCTCGCCTCCCCTGCCCTCTCACGGCCCGCGAGAGGGCAGGGGAGGCGCACGGGGCCCTCGTCGTAGCTGCGGGCGAGCTGCTCCACGGTGCCCATGCCGCCGCGGCAGAAGCCTGGCGCCGCTGCAACTGGGCCACCGTACGGAAACAGTCCAGCCGACCAGGACCGTACTGGACTTCCCGCACCCTGACCCGGCCTGGCGCCAGGCGGGGATGTCCCGGTTCCCCCTCGAAGTCGCGCTTGCCCTGGAGGAGCCCGAAGAGGTGGCCGGCCACCTGAAGCACGCGCTTGCCCAGGCACGTCAAGGGGATAAAGGGCAACCACTGCCGATTGACCTGGTGGGCACGGCGGGCCAATGCAGACGGGGAGAAGCAGTGTGCCGCCGGGCTTCACCCGACCTTCTTGCCGGGTTTGGGCGGCGGCGCTCGGTTCTCATCCCGATGCCCCGCGGGTAACGTTCGCGGCTCCGCCCAAGTGAGCCAGCAGTCCCGACGCGTCGGGCCTTACGGTCCGCTTCCCTTGCTCACCGCCGGATCCGCCTTCATGCCTCCGCAGGGTCCTGACCGTTCTGCTCCTGTGCCTGCGCCCAGGTGACCGCCCATTCGTCGAGAGGTTGTAGGGCGTGACTGAGTGCTGTTCCCAGGGGAGTGAGCTCGTAGCCATCGGCTGAGGGGGCGATGAGCCCGTTTGCCGTGAGTTCGCGAAGCCGCTGGTAGAGGACGCTGGATGACAGCCCTTCGCACCGTGCCAGAAGTGTGCGGGCGCCGAGCGGACCAGTATGCAGTTCCCAGAGAACGCGCAGTGCCCACCGACGGCCGAAGAGGTCCATCGCGGCCATGATCGGACGGCCGGTCGTCGATCCACGAACCGGTGTTCCTGGGCGCGGTGTCGGCATGACCCTCCTTGTGTTTCGTTATTCGAAACACTAGCATCCGCGGCATGTTTCGGATTTCGAAACACACTCGACGGGAGCGCCGATGTCGCGAATAGCCCTGCTGGAACCGCCGTACGCCGACCAGGCCGGCACGCTGCTCGCGCGCATGATGCCCGGGGACGTGGCGCCGATCGGACTGTTCCGGATGTTCGCCAAGAACCTCCCCATGGCCGACGCCATGCACGGATGGGGGCGCTACGAGTTGGGCCGGCAGCTCACCCTGACCATGAGGGAACGCGAGATCGCCATCGACCGGACGTGCGCGCTGTGCGGCTGCGAGTACGAGTGGGGCGTGCACATGATGACGTTCGCCGAACGGGTCGGGCTCACCCACGAGCAGGCGGCATCCCTGGTGCACGGCGGGCCCGTTGACGAGTGCTGGACGTCCGAGCGGGAACGGCTGCTCATCCTCGCCGTCGACGCCCTGCACGAGCGTTCCGACATCGATGAAACACTGTGGGCACGGCTCGTGCCGGTCTTCGACGAGCTCCAGCTGCTCGATCTGCTTCTGCTGTGCGGGTGGTATCACGCCGTCAGCTTCGCCGCACGAGCCACGCGCGTGCCGCACGAGCCCGGCGCGCCTCGCTTCGCCGACTTCCTCCCCGGCACGACCGCGACCAACCGGTGAGCACCCGCCCGGGAACACTCCGAGGCGCAGCTGCTGGTCCCCTCCCTGAGCTCGGCGGGATACGAGCGCCTACGGCCTCGGCCTATTCGCCGCCGCCGTCGCCCTCCTGGCCGCGTGGCGCTCCATGCCCGAAGCCCCCGAAGCCGTTCCGCCCAAGTGGACATGGCAGGCGCGGTCGTTCTGGCCGCTGCGCTGCTCCTGGCGCTGTTCCTCGCCGGCGAACGGGATCTGTGGAGTCGGCACCTCGCCGTGGCGAGCGGTGCGGCACCCGGGCAGTTGCCGGGGCGAGCCTCGCCATGTTGTCGGCGTACTTCTGTGGCTGCTCCACCAGGTACGCGCAGACGCCGCACGCCGCACGCCGCACGCCGCACGCCGCACGCTGTCGACTACGGCTTAGGGGTCTGCCGAACCCACGGCCGAGGTACGGGTCGCCGACGCGCACGGCCCTTTCCGTAAACCTGCTGCCCGAAGAGCTCGACCGACGGGCGCACCTGGTCCGTGGCAAGCCGCGGCCCCTGGGCATGCTCGGCGGACTCGACGAACAGACAGACGCGGTCCTGCTCGTCGGCTACCACGCCCGCGCAGGCGGTGGACCGGCTGTGCTGGCGCACACCATGAACGACGGCATCCTCGACGTGCGCGTTGCTGGACGTTCCATGGGCGAGATCGGCCTCAATGCCGCCATGGCCGGGCATCTGAACGTACCGGTCGTGCTTCTTGGCGGTGATGACAGCGCCTGCGCCGAACTGCAAGATCTGCTCCCATCCGCCGTCACCGTGGCAGTCAAGCAAGCCCTCGGTCAGTGCGCTGCCGTCGCCCTGCACCCCGAGGAAGCTCGGGAGCAGCTGCGCCATGCGGCCGCCGAAGCCATTACGCACCGCGCCCAGGTTTCACCGTTGTCCCTTGCTGGACCGCTCGACGTCGAAGTTGACCTTTCCGCGCCGTTCATGATTGACCTGGCGACTCTCGTGCCGGGGATCGCACGCGGTACGGGTGGCCGGACAGTCAACTTCACCGCCGCCGACTTTGCCGACGCCTATCGGCTGGTCCTGCTTCTTGCGCAGCTCGCCACCATCAAACCTGGCTAGGGTTCAGCCGGCCTTGGCATGGCAGGCTCTTCGGCTCGTGCGCGGGTGCTGGCGAGGCGGTGCGACGAGGACGTCGCCCCGGCTTTCCGCGTTGAAGCACCGTAACCTGAACCCTCTTGGCCGCTATGGCCTCACCGCAAGCCTCCCGGCCGCCGGCGGTCTGTGCCCGCTGCGTGACCCGGACGCGCCGGAGCTGGACGAGGGCGAGGAGGACGACGAGGGAGAAGGCTCCTGACACTTGCTCGCTGGTCATCCCGTCATTTCCGCGGCAACGCCTGGCTGCGGCCGGGTCCGCATGCCCCAGCGGGCAAGGGACGGGCCGACAGCGCCCAGTGCCGCGAAGAACACCGCCAGCAGCAGCCAGCCGGTCGTGCCAAGTCCGAGCACCACTGTGGTGAGGATCGCGGGGGCGAGAGCCTGGCCGGCGCTGAAGCCGAGGCCGAGGACGCCTTGGTACTGACCCTGGGCATGGTCAGGGGCGAGGCCGAAGCCTAGGGCGAAGCCCGCCGAAGACTCCCAGACCTCTCCCAGGCTGTGGACGAAAATCGCTGCCAGGACCAGTCCCGCCGCCGCCCAGACGGGGGCATACGCCGCCAGTGCCATCATCGGGCAGCTGACAAGGAAGAGAAGCCCCGCGGTGCGAAACGCCCTGCCGCCGTCGTGCGGGGTCTCGATACGGGAGCCGATTCTGGTCTGCATCAGAACGCAGAAGGCGGAATTGACGGCGAACAGCGCGGCCACCGTCCAGCGCGGCGCCTCAGTGTGCTCGGAGATCCAGATCGGCAGGAGCAGGGAGACCACCGGGTACTGCAGTCCCATGGCTCCGTAGAGGGCGGTGAACGTCAGGAACGGGCGGTCCGCGAAAGCGAGCCAGCGACGCTGCTGCGGCGGTGCTGCCACCACCGGATAGCGGGGCAGCAGGAGCAGGAGCAGAAGCGCCGCGCACAGGGCGAAGCTTGCCGAGTTGCCGAGGATCAGCGTGAGGTAGGCACCGCGGGTATCCGCGACCAGCGCCAGCCCGGCACCCACCGTTCCCAGGACGACGCCCAGGTTGACGAAGGTGCGTAGCTTGGCCCGGAACAGGGCCGGGCGATCACCCCCGACCCGGACCACCAGAGCGCCCCAGGCCGCCCCGCCGGCCGCCGCGGCGATCTGGTCGACCGTCGCGATGATCGTGAGCGCGGCCCAGCTCTCGACAAGGACGAGGGCGGCCATCGACACCGCCTGGACCGTGAGGGCCAGCATCATGATGGTGCGCGCGCCGCGCCGGTCGGCGAGATGCCCGCCCGGTATCCCCGCGCACAGGCCGAGCACTCCGGCGATGGTGAGAGCGGCACCGACCTGCACCGCGGGCAGGCCCACGACCAAGGTGAAATAGAGCGCCGCCGCCGCGTTGAACAGACCATTGCCGACCCGGTTGACGAAACTGGCAGCGACCAGCACGCGCTCCGGCCCGCTGTCTCCCGCCATCCGGCCTATTCGACCTGCCAAGCCGCCCTTGATCATGGACGGCAGGCTAACAGCGGGCGCAGAACCCTCCGCAGTCGTACCAGGAACGCGTGCCCTCACTGCGATGCGGGACCCGACGCGTGCTCCATCCCCGAAGACGGCGTCGGCAAAACGATGGCACCCCCAAGTGATCAACGCGCCACTCACGCATGATCAAGTGTGGTGTGCGTGGGTCAGTGCTGTGCGTCGAACATGTCCTCGGTCACCTTGAGCACGAGGTCGGGGCGGTCCGTGGGCACTTCGTGGGAGGCGCCCTTGGCGGTGATGAGCTTTCGGTTGGGCGCCTGCTTCACGAAGGAGGCAGCAGCGTCACGCCAGCGTTGGGCGTCCTCGGGAGATCCGGCGAAGGGAGTCTTCTCCGACACCATGACCGTTGCCGGTACCGCGTCCGGCCACTCCACCTTGTGGAATGCCCGGTGTGCTTCGGCGAAGCCCTCTGCGGTGGCGATGAGCTGGCGGTTCGCGGGCCTCTCGGGGTCCTTCTTCGCGGCGTCGACCTCGGGCTGGGTGCCGGCCACAAGCCGGGGGATTTCCTCGTCGGTGAAGAACGGGGGGAGGTTGGCGTCCACCAGGACCGCGCCGGAGAGCATTCCCGGGTTGTCCTTGGCCAGGTAGTTCGCGATTTCTCCGGCCTGGGAGTGGGAGACCAGGGTGACGTCCTTGGTGACGCCCAGCTGTGTGAGCCCCGCCTTGAGGTCGCTGACAGCGCCCGCGACCTTCCAGGCGCCGGGCACCACGTCGCTCTTGCCGAGTCCGGCCCGGTCGTAGGTGATGACGGTGGCGCCGGTGGCCGCGTGGAGCCTGGGTGCGATGTCCTTCCACTGCGTGGAGTACTCGCCGCCCCCCGAGTCCAGGACGATGGTGGAGGCGCTGCCCTTCCTGACGTAGAACGCCAGATGGTGACCGCCATTGTCGATCATGTGCAGCTTCGCCTCGGCCGGTCGGCCGGCCGCTGGAGAAGTGGAGGAGGCCGAGGGGTGGGAAGCGGAGTCGCTGTCGCCACAGGCCGTAACGGCGCCACCAGCCACAGCAAGCAGGGCGAGGGCCGACAAAGCCCGGTTCAAGGACCTGCGGCTGGGGGTGGTGCGGGACATGACTGCTCCTTTGGACTGCGAAAGGTATTGGGCCTGCGATGTCCATCATTCGCCGCATGGGGATGTCGCAGAATCCGGCAGGCATGTGTATGGAGGGTGCGGTTGAGGCGAGTGTGCGCGGTGGTGTTAACCCCCGCCACCGCTCACCGCACTGACCTGGAGGCTCGGGCACTGGCCCCCGAGTACTCCCCCCTGCCGGGGAACGCTCTGGGGGAGGAGGGAGCCACATGCGCGGGCAGCGCCCCTGATTGGCCAGGCTGGTCCACAGCACCAGGCCCCGGAACGGCAGGGTTCTTCCTCGGCAGCGAACTCAGCTGCGTGACGTCGTTGCGGTTTCCGCCGGTCAGCGAGACGGCGAGCGGGATGCCCTGCCGTCGACGAGGAGGTGGTGGTGCTTGCTGCCCGGTCCGGCGCGGCCGACCGGGCTCTGCCCGCTTTGGGCCCCTTCGAGTGGCCCGGACGTGACGGGAGTCGACGACCGCCCTCGACCAGTCGATCCGCTTCGCCGCCCGCAGCTTCGCGAGCAGGAGTACGTACGCCCGCAGCTTCGCGAGCAGGAGTACGTGGGACTGGGCCCAGGCGACCGCCTGGTTCCAGGCTGTGAGCCGACGCCAGCAGGTCATGCCCGAGCCGAAGCCCAGTTCCTACGGGAGGTACTCCCACCGGATACCGGTACGCAGCACAAGGAGGGTCCCGCACACGCCTGCCGGTCCGGCACACGCGGCCGGCCGGCTTCAGCCTCGGCCTCGGCCTCGGAACCGGCAGCAACGGCTCGATCAAAAACCACAGTTCGCCCGAGAACGATCCACGGACGAGACTCCCCTGCCCACAACCAGACCGACGACCGACGACCAACCGGTCCGACAGTCACACCACCACCCGCTTCTGTGAACACCTAGGTCCGCGGGTCGTCCCGGACAAACCTCAGAGATCACCGCCTGCCGTCACGACCGCCCTACCACCCGCCTCCGCACGGCCGGACTCGGCGCCCTACGCGCGGCACTCTCACCCCGCTCTTTGTCGCCCGCCCCAGGCCGCTAGCGTGACCGCCATGAGTGACGGCATCGCGTGGATAGGCGCACACCACCACACCCCCGACGTCCCAAGCGTGCGAGGCATGCGCGGCGGGATCTCCCTGACCTTGGCCAGAGGAGTGGAGCAGGACGAGTTCCTCATCAACCTGGGCGCCGACCTCCACGAGCTGGACACGCGCACCCTCTACACCGAGCTACGCACCCCGGCTGTGGTGCCCGGCCGGCCGATCCCCTCGGTGAACGCCGCCATGTACGGCACATGCGGGGAATGGACGTATGTGCTGGAGAGCTGGGGCATGGCCACCTGGTCCATGGGCTACCAGGGCAAGGTGGAGTCGATGCTGCCTTGTGAGGGTGAAGAGATCCTCTGTCTGACGCTCAACCGGTTCCGCCCCCCGGCTCTGATCATCCACGCCCCCGGCGACGGAAGCGCATACCGCACCGGCTTCGGCACCACCACAAGCCGGGGCAGCGCCCTCGACCAGGCCCTCGTCTCCGCCGGGGCTGTGTATCCCTCGATACCCGACGCCAGTGCGGATGAGGTGGTGGCCTACTACGAGGAGCACGGCGAGCGTCTTCCCGAGCTGGTGTTCACCGCCGTCGGCGCCTACACAGGTGTGTGTATCGACCAGGCCGCTGTGACCGCCGGTGACCTCCCCGGGCTGCTCATCCTCCAGCCCTGATCTCCGGCCACGCATACAGCGACCGGTCCCCGCCTTGTGTGAGGGCGGGGACCGGTGCAACCCCAACCGCCAGGAAGGTGCGGTCACCCGGTCCCGTGTCCGAGTGGCCGCCGGTTTGGATGGCCACGGGTGGGATTACCTTCCCGGCCCGCCTTTCCCTTTTTTGCGTGACGGCTTTGCGTGACGGCTTCACCAGATGTGAACCGCTTTCAGACTTTCAAGGCACCAGGACGATCTTTCCTCGCACGCGGCCGGTCTCGCTGAGGTTGTGGGCCGTGGCTGCGTCGGTCAGCGGGAACGTGTCGGAAACGGTGGGACGGATGCCGTGAGCATCGATGAGTTCGGCGAATGCGGCCAGTACGGCCGGGGTGGGCTCCAGGTAGAACTCCACGAACCGGACGCCGAGTCGGGCGGCTTCGGCCATGACCGCAGTGCGGTCCACGCCGACGCCGACGACGTCGACGAGGATCCCGCCCGGCTTGAGCGTGGGGAGTGAACGCGGCCCGTATTCATGGCTGATGGTGTCCAGCACGGCGTCGATGTCCCGCAGAGTGGAGAAATCCTGCGCCGTGTAGTCGATCAACTCGTCGGCGCCGAGCCTGCGCACGTAGGCGTGCTTGGAGGCGCGGACCGTGCCGATGACGTACGCACCGCGGGCCTTCGCGATCTGCACTGCCAGGTGGCCGACGCCACCGGCCGCGCCGTGCACCAGGACCCGCTGACCGGGCTGTACGTCGGCTAGGGCGACCAGAGCCTGGTAGGCCGTGAAGCCGGAGATGGGCAGTGCGGCGGAGCCGACGTGGTCGAGGCTGCGGGGCTTGGGCGCGACGCGGTCCTCTGTCACCACCACGTGGTCCGCGTGGCTGCCGTGTGGCGGGGTGGTCCAGCCGTAGACCTCCTCCCCGAGCGCGAACCTGGTCGCTCCCTCGCCGCGGAGCTCGACCGTGCCACTGAACTCGTGGCCCAGGACGAAGGGCGGGGGGCCGAAGAAGTCCACCTTTCCGGCACGGACCTTCCAGTCCGCGGGGTTCATGCCGGTGGCCCGTACCCGCACCAGGACCTCGCCGGGGCCCGGGGAGGGAAGTGGTATCTCGGCAAGTTCCAGGACGTCGGAGGCGCCGAGTTGTTTCTGCGTCATCACACGTGTCGTTGTCATGCGGCTCATTGTGTATTGACGAACATGAAGCGAACAGCAGAATTCTCGCGCCTGCCGGACGGCCGACCCACCTCGGCACGGGGTCGGCATCCGCCGCATCCACGTCGGACGCTACCGGGTGATGTACGAGTTCGAAGACGGCCGCCTGACGATCATCGTGTTCCACCTCGGCCGTACCCCGTAGGAGCATTTGTCCGGCGCCGAACCCGTAGGTCCTCTGCCGGGCGGCCGCGTCGTGCCGCCGCCGTATCACCCCGCCGGTACGGGCGGGCGGAGGGTGTCGCGCAGCTCGTGGGCACCGCGCCGGCCGCTGCGGGCCTACCGCGACGACGGCGCCCGGTGCGCCCCCTGCCGGCCCGGTCCGATGGCGGGGGTTGAGACCGGGCCCCTGTGGCACGCCATGATTGCGATGGCCCGGATGTGCGGCGAACAGGGCTTAATGCGGCGGGCCCTTGGCCCAGACCGCTCCGCCGCCGGCGGCGGAGCGCGGGGCGGGCCGGCCCGGGATGGGCGCGATCGGGGCGGACCCGGTTGCGGCCAGGGAGAGGTCCCAGAGCCGGGATGCCTGGCGGGGGTCGACGGCGTACGCGCGAACGCCGCCGTCATCCATAGGGGTGCCGGGGGCGGAAACCCGGGCAACGTCACAGTCCTCCAGGTAGAGCCCGCCACGGCCGGCGAGGAGTGAGGAGGTGGCGGCCCACAGGCCGGTGGCGGGGCCCTGGGCGGGAGTCTTGAAGTCGGCACCGACCACATTGCCGTGCTCGTCCACCCACCCGCGGTCGATCTGTTCCTGGAGTGCCATCTCGCGCTGGAGACCGGTGATGATTTTGCCCGGGTGAACGGCGAACGCCCGAACCCCATCACCCTGCCCGAGGGCATCGAGGTGGACGGTGAACAGGGAGTTGGCGGTCTTCGCCTGTCCGTAGGCCAGCCACTTGTCGTAGCCGGTGCGGAAGTGCGGGTCGTGCCAGCGGATACCGGTCAGGGTGTGTCCCGCGGAACTGTTGACGACGACACGCGCTCCGCCCGCGGCAAGGAGCGGGTAGAGCTCGCAGACGAGTGTGAAGTGCCCGAAGTGGTTGGTGGTGAGCTGGACTTCCCAACCGGGCCCGACGCGTCGCTCCGGGGTGGCCATGACTCCACCCAGGGCCATCAGGAGGTCGATCCGGTCGAGGCGATCTCTGAGGTAACGGGTGGCTGCGCGGACGCTGTCGAGGTCGGCCAGGTCCATGGGGATGACCTCACAGCCCAGCACCTCACGGAGGGCGGCGCGGGCGACGTCGGGGCGGCGGGCGGGGACGATGACCCGCGCCCCGCCAGCCGTCAGGGCCCGGGTTGTCTCCAGACCGAGCCCGGAGTAGCCCCCGGTCACGACGGCGGTCGTGCCGGAGAGGTCGCGGCTGGCCATGATGTCGTCGGTGGTGGTGGCGGCTGAGAAAGATGAGCCGAGCGGCCGCTGATCGGTAAGGGTCATGACGCTGACGCTACGATCTGGAGCGAGGTCTAGATCAAGCCCGGGAGTTGAGCGGTATGACGAGCGCCGAGGCTGCGGTGCAGACGGTCGGCATCGGTGAGGTGGCCGAGCGGACCGGACTGAGCGTGCACGCTCTGCGCTTCTACGAACGCGAAGGTCTGCTCGTCGGCCCGGTCCGGCGCACATCGGGCGGCCGGCGACGCTACACCTCCTTCGATGTCGACTGGCTGCTGATCTGCGTCAAGCTCCGCGAATCGGGCATGCCACTCACTGACCTCAAGCACTTCGCGGAACTGGTCCGCCACGGACCGGGCAACGAGGCGGATCGCCTGCGTCTGCTCGACGCCCATCAACACCGCGTCGACGCACAGATCAAAGCGCTGGAGGAGTGCCGATCCGTCATCGCCTGGAAGGTCGGCGTGTACGCCGAGCACCTCGCCCGCGGCACAGCAGGCGGGCTCTGGGACCCAACAGCCTGAGGCGAACGCGGGCAAAGTGGCGGGCAGCCCCGGGTTCGCGCCGTTGAAGACGGCCTCCTGCAGTTGCCACCAGTGGAGAAGCGCAACTGGAAACTCCGGGCAGGCCTCGACGCCCCAGCGGGTCTTGCCGAGGCCGGAGACCACCCAGCGGGTCTTGCCGAGGCCGGATCCGTGCGAAGCCCCGCGCCGGGCGATCTTTGGTGTGATTCCCCGTGCCCGGAGGTGGCGGCGGTACTTGTCGAAGTCGTGGCCGCGGTCGGCGAACAGTTGGGTCGGTCGGTGGCGGGGCCGTCCGCGCACTCCACGGATGCGGGAATCACGTCCAGCAGGGGGCATCAACTGGGTGACATCGTGCCGGTTTCCGCCGGTCAGCGAGACCGCCAGGGGGGTGCCGTGCCGGTCGGTGATCACGTGGTGCTTGCTGCCCGGACGTGCACGGTCAACTGGCGAAGGCCCGGTGTGAGACCCCCCTTTGAGGGATCTGACATGTGAGCCGTCGACCGCTGCGTCATCCAAGTCCAGAAGACCCGCTGCCCGCAGTTCCGCCAGGAGGGTCGCGTGCAGGCGGGGCCACACACCGGCTTCGGTCCAGTCCCGCAGCCGCCGCCAGGCCGTCACCCCGCTGCGTCCGACCCGCTCCGCGGAGACATCCGCCCAGCTCACGCCCTTGCGCAGCACATAAACGACACCACGCAGGGCCGCCCGGTCGTCCACCGGCAGGCGACCGGGATATTTCAGGCGCCGCGGCAGTCGCGGAGGCAGTAGCGGGGCCACACATGCCCACAGGTCATCTGGCACAAGATCATCCGACATCTGTGCAACCCCGCCTGCCACCGGGCCAACTACCGTGCACGAGCTCGTTAACCGAGCCGCGCAAGCGAACTCCTTCTGACATGACCCGATACTGATCATGCCGCCAGTTGCCTTCCGGACGGGGCCGGCCGGACTGCTACCGGGTGAGGTCTGGGGCTGGGCCGGTAGGCTGGTGGTGCGGGCTGCTCGATGGGAGCGGGGCGATCGGCAGCCTGGGAAGCGGTGACACGGTGGGACAGGACGCGCAACTGGCCGCTGTACTGGCCGCTCTGGTCCCGTCGGGTTCCGGCGAGCTGGTGGGTGGGGACCCGCTGCTGTGCGCGCGGGTTCTGGGAGTGGACGGGGTCGCGGTGTCGGTCCTCACGGACACGGACCGGTTCGAGCGGGTGTGGTCGAGCCCGGGGGCCAGTTCCCTGCTGGAGGACCTCCAGTTCATGGTCGGTGAGGGCCCGGGGGCGGACTCTGCGCGCTCCCGCTCCCTCGTGCCGGTTCCCGACCTCGCCGCGGTGCCGGCCGGGCGTTGGCCGCTGCTGCTGCCGGCCGTGCAGGAGCTGGGGGTGCGGGCTGTGTTCTGCTTCCCGCTGCGGATCGGAGGGGCGTCGCTCGGGGTGTTCACCGCACAGCGCAGCTCTCCGGGTCCTCTGACGCTGGCGCAGACCGACGACGCGCTGATCCTGGCGGCCACGCTCACCGCGGTACTGCCCCGGGGTGCGGTCCCGGGCCATCCGTTCACGCAGCAGGAGGGCACCGGGGGTGGGCTGCACCGGGCGGCGATCCATCAGGCCACCGGCATGATCAGTGTGCAGGCGTCCCTCCCGCTGGACCAGGCACTGGCCCTGCTGCGCGCCCACGCCTACCGGCGGGAGAGGCCGCTGGAGGACGTGGCCGATGAAGTGGTGACGCGGCGATTGCATTTCCGGGACACTTACGAGGGGACGGCACTTCCGTCCCAGACAGAGGGATGACGGCGATGAGCAGCCAGCAACGCGTGATGGACATCCTGGTCGAAGCCGTGGACACCCTGACCCACGACTTCGACCTGATCGATTTTCTGCACCGGCTCAGCACGCGCTGCGTGGAGCTACTCGACGTGGACGCGGCGGGGGTGCTGCTGGTCGACGAGTTCGGCCAGCTCCAGCTGATCGCCGCCTCCGACGAGCGCACCCGGCTCCTGGAACTCTTCGCACTCCAGCACGAGCAGGGCCCCTGCGTCTCCTGCTACCGCACCGGACGGGGCCAGCTGAACATCGACCTCACCTCGCCCGTAGCCACCGCCGGCTTCGGACCCTTCGCACAGCGGGCCCGCGAGCGCGGCTTCGTCCGCACGCACGCCCTGCCCCTGCGGCTGCGCGAGGAGGTCATCGGTGCCCTCAACCTCTTCAGCACCCGCCCCGAACGCCTGAGCGCCCAGGACCTCACCGTCGGCCAGGCCCTCTCCGACGTGGCCACCATCGCCATCCTCCAGCAGCGCACCATCGCCCGCGGCGACGTCGAGCGCGCCCAGCTCCAGTACGCCCTGCACTCGCGCATCGTCATCGAGCAGGCCAAGGGCATCCTCGCGGAACGCCACAACCTCGAACTCGACGCCGCATTCGACACCCTGCGCAGCTACGCACGCCACCACCAACTGCGCATCACCGACCTCGCCTCCCAGATCATCGACAACGATCCACCCCAGGACTTCCCCCCGGCCCCCCGCCGCTGATCACACCACCCGGCGGCACACCCGCGGCCGTTTCCGCCGTTTCCAGGGCGTGCTGCCGGAACGCTCCGGCCCTGCGCCCTGCATGCCCAGCCCCCCTCCGCGGACTGTGAGACATGCACCTGCTGGAGGTGCGGATACTGCGGCTTGTTCACGCCTGTCGCACCGTCGGGGGCACGGTTATGCTCCGGACAAGGTGTTCTCCTCCCGCGTCCAGCAGAGATGCCAGCGGTTGCGAGCACCTGCTGGCTCCCTGCCCCCGGGCCGGTCAACCGACCACTGTGAAGGGCCGGAGCCACCTCACCGAGAAGGCGGCTCCCGTCGCGTCCACTGCCGGTCCAGGCCCGGGGAGTCCTCCCGCACACCCCGTGCCCCTGCAGAAGACGCCCACGGCGGGGGCGGCGGCGAACCCGAAGAGGGGGGCGCCGCCCCCGCGGCCGGAGCGCTTGGGGTGAAGGCCCACGAGTAAACGACAAGCGCGTCGACGCGGCGAGTGACGAGCGCAAGCGTCGCCTCGACGATCCTGCTGCCCTGGGCCAGGAAGTTCCCGAAGATTCGGAGAGGTGCTGCCGCTGCTCTAGCTGCTCGGCCTGTCGTCCGGCCATTTCGTGCCCGCTCTGGAGCAGTTTCTCGGCTCAACAGCCGGCCTTTCGGCGGCGACCGTGACGCGCCTGACTCAGCAGTGGCAGGCCGATCACACCGCGTTCGGTGAGCGCGACCTGTCCGGGGCCGACTACGTGTACGTATGGGCCGACGGCATTCTCCTGCGCATCCGTCTGAGCGAGTTGAAGTCGTGCGTGCTCGTGGTGATGGGCGTGCGCGCGGATGGCACCAAAGAGCTCGTCGCCATGAGTGACGGCCACCGCGAATCAGCGGACTCCTGGGCGGAGCTGCTGCGTGACTGTGCCCGCCGGGGCATGCGCGTTCCCGTCCTCGCGGTGGGCGACGGCGCCCTGGGCTTCTGGAAGGCCCTGGCCGAGGTGTTTCCCGCGGCTCGCCATCAGAGGTGCTGGGTTCACAAGATCGCCAACGTTGCGAACGCCCTGCCGAAGTCCGCCCGGCCCGGCGCGAAGAAGGCCCTGCAGGAGATCTGCAACGCCGAGGACCGCGACCACGCACTCAAGGCGGTCGTCTCCTTCGAGAAGACCTACGGCGCGAACTTTCCCAAGGCCGTCAAAAAGCTCACCGACGACGTCGACGAGCTCTTGGCGTTCTGCGGCTTCCCCGCCGAGCACTGGATCCACTTGCGCACCACAGACCCGGTTGAGTCGACCTTCGCGACCGTCCGGCTGCGGACGAAAGTCACCCGGGGTGCCGGCAGCGCGGCCGCCGCCCCGGCCATGGTCCTCAAGCTTGTCGAGTCCGCACAGCAGCGACGGAGGGCCGTGAACGCGCCGCACCTCGTCGCGGTCGTCCGCGCCGGAGCCCGGTTCGAACGCGGTCAGCTCGTCGAGCGCCCCGAGATCCGCGTGGCCCGGGACGGCCACATCGCACAAAGTGGTGCAGCTCACGGCGCAGCAGTCCCACACTCGTATTACGTTCGTGCGACGCACCGTCTGGCACCACGGAGAACATCAGCATGCGCACGACCACACCGAACAACAGCGGGCTGACTGCCGCCGATCTGGAGAAGGGATGGCGCGCACTCGGCCTCGAAGAGGGCATGGCTGTGATCACGCACGCGTCCCTGGCCGGCCTCGGTCGTGTGGACGGTGGGGCCGCCACCGTGGTCGAGAGCCTGCGCACGGTGCTCGGGCCCACCGGCACACTCGTCGTGCCCACGTTCACCTGGCAGGTCACCGACCCAGACCCCGACCACCTCGGGATACCTGACCCTGACGTGATCGCACGCCGCGCAGCGGTACCCACCTTCCATTGCGACCTGGAAACCACCAGCATGGGCGCCATCCCCGAGGCGGTGCGGCTGCTGCCCGAGAGTGCGCGCAGCAGCCACCCACAGGCATCCGTGACAGCCGTGGGTGCCCAGGCCAACGACATCACGAGCCGGCAAACGCTCGGATTCGCGCTCGGCCGTACCTCACCGTTCGGACGCCTGCACGACCTCGGCGGCCACATCCTCCTCGTTGGTGTCGGCCACGACCGCAACTTGTTCCTGCACCACGCCGAGTCCCTCACCGCGAATCCCCGCCTCAAGGTCCGCCGCTTCCCGCGGGAACTGGACGGCGAGCGCGTATGGATCGAGACTCTCGACGTCGGCAACGACAATGGCACCTACTTCCCCACCATCGGTCGCGAATTCGAGGAGCAAGCCGGCATCACCGAGGTCATGGTCGGCGATGCCCCCTGCCGGCTCATCCCAGTGCAGCCCCTGATCTCCTTCGCCGTCCAGCGCCTCACCGACCTCCTCGCCGCTGAGCAAGCTGCACGGCAGAAAACCAACTGATCCACAGGTCTTGACGATTGCTCTGGAGCGGATCGGGTCTCCCTCAACGGTGACCGGTGGCTCCGGGTGTGGTGGGCGGTGTTTGTCGGGAGCTACTGCTGGGGGTATGAGGACTCTTCGTGCGCGCGCCGCTGTGTCGGCTGCCGTTGCTCCGGCCCCGTTCCTGCTGACGGCTCCCGCCGCCGATGCCTACCCCTACGGCCGTGCCACCTCCGCACCCCCGTACACCGCTCGGCGTCGGCGCCGCAGACGACTCGTCTGCGGCGCCGTTGTCGTTTACGTCGCCATCCGGGACGGGACACCGTCGTGTCCGCTGTGGACGGCTTCGGGAGTCGAGGGCCGACGTCCGCCCTTCAGCGGCAGCGGTGTGGCGGGTGAGATCGGCACGGCCTGAGCGGGCTTCCCTGACCCGGCCCTGTCCGGTCTTCACCCTGCACCCGATCGCCCCTGAGTGGTCCCCGACCCGCCCCGGAAAGGGCCCCTGACAGGGGCACCACATGGGCGGCAATGAACCTATCGAGTCGCCACGGCCGTAATCACCGGCCTCGCCGCCGCTCCTGCGGTCCACGCGTCGCCGTCTGTCACCGGGGCCCTGCGATGGGCACCGTGTGGCCGCCGGGATCGTGTCAGTGCCCGAGTCGGGCATGCGTGATCATGACGGGATGGACTCTCATTTCCTCGGCATAGCCGAGTTGACCGAAGCTCCGCCGGTGGCGGTCGTGGTCGACGTCATGCGTGCCTTCACAGTGGCTGCCTGGCTCTTTGCCCGAGGGGCGGAGAAGATCGTTCTCGCTGAGTCGCTGGATGAAGCCCTGGAGCTCAAGGCTCGTCATCCGGATTGGGTGGCACTCAAAGACGGGCCTCTCGCTCCCGGGTTCGACATGGTGAACTCACCAGGCACACTGCGGTCTGCCGACCTCGGCGGACGGACCGTTGTGCAGAAGACCACCGCCGGGACGGTCGGCGTTCTCGCGGTCAAGGAGGCGAAGCTGGTGCTGTGCGCCAGCTTCGTGGTGGCGGAGGCAACGGCTCGGCACTTGAGGGCTAGCGAGTGTGACGGTGTTACGTTCGTAGTCACCGGGGAGGACGGCCAGGCCGAGGAGGATCTGGCGTGCGCCCAGTACATCGCCCGTAGGATCACCGAGGCAGATACGGACGCGTCCGAGTTTCTCCGTCGCGCCGGCGAGTCGCGTGCCGCCACCGAGCTGGCTCAGGGGGTGCGCCAAGGGGCCCATCCGGACGACGTTGCACTCTGCCAGGAACTCGACCGGTTCCCCTTCGCCATGGTGGCGATGCTGGAGGACTCACTCATGGTCCTGCGTCCGTGCCCGGCGCTTCCATGGTGAGGCCGGTGCAGGCCAGGCAGCATCGACCAGATCCGGCCAGTAGTTGACCCGTTGGAAACGGTGTTTGACGGCCCGAGTGATCTGAGCAAGCTCGGCGGCGGCGAGGCTTCCGATGTCACGCACACGATGGACGTGCGCATCGCGATCGTGTGCGACAGCTACTCCCCGTACCTGACCACGAAGCGGTGCAAACAGGTCGCCACCTGGGCGGAGGCGAACAACGTCGAGATCGCTTGACACCTTGACCAACAACTCCTTGCTCAACCGGATCGAGGCCCAGATCACGGCCTGTGTTATTTCGCCGTTGACGGCACCGACCATCCCAGCCACAAGGCTCTGGGCAGCATGATCCGCCGCTACATTGGTTGTGACGTTGTTCAGCGGCTCCAGCATGTTGGCTGCGAGCGGCCCCAGTTGATGGGGGCGTCGGGGCTTCCGGACGCCTTGAAATGGCCCCGGCAAACGGCTTTCGACGGGATCACCTGAGGCGTCTTGTGGCTGTGGCGCCAGCGGTATCCCTAGGTGTCTGTGATCTTGGGGTGGCAGGATCGGCAGATGGTTATTGATCCGTTGCTGAAGCAGGCCCAGGGCGTATGGGAAACACTGGCCGCCCTGCCAGTGTCGTTTCCCTTGGCAGGGGGCACGCACGTGGTCACGTCGCCCGCCTCGCAGTTGGCTCCGCCGTCGTGGGCCGGCATTGTGGTGCTGGGTGACTCGGCGATCGTCACGGCACCGACCGACGGAGCTATGCAGGTTCTGCGTCGGATCCTGACCAGAGTGCCGACCGGCTCACTTACGTCTCCCGAAGCGATTCAAGCCGTGTTGCCTGTGAGTGAGGTTCTGGGGCCGGCGGTCTTGGGATACGTGTCACGGGCTGACTTCCGCCTGGTGCCGGCTGACGGTTCAGTTGAACGAATTGCTCCCGGCCATCAAGACCTGATGACGTTCGTGAAGTCGGTGCCGCCAGAGGACGCCGGTGAGAGCGGGATGGACGAGATCACCTCCGCTGCATTCGTGGTCCGCCACGGTGCGGACGTGGTAGCCGCGGCGGGGTTTCGGGCATGGCCCGCACAAGTGGCTCATCTGTGCGTACTTACCGCACCAGGCGAAAGAGGCCGCGGGTTGGCGCGCAAGGTTGCTTCGGCGGCAGTGGTGCAGGCACTCGCCGAGGGTCTCCTCCCGCAGTGGCGTGCCCGCCCGACGGCTTCCCGGAAAGTCGCACGGGCGCTGGGATTTCGCGAGTTGGGTAGCCAGCTCAGCCTTCGCTTGAACCAAGAGGAGCTTCGCCTGGACGACTGGCCAAAGGGTGTCACGCTGTCGCCGTAATCTTCTAGGCTTCTGAGCGGACCAGGCGATGTGACTCGGTGTGGTCTCGATGGTGCAGGCGTTGAGGTGAGCCTGTCCACGATCACCGCGTAGGGCCTGGGATCGGTGAAGGTCCTGCTCCAGCCGGTGACAGCCTCTAACGAGTCCCTCTGGGTGGACAAGGACGTTCACCGACCCTCGCCTCTGCGCGGCCATCGTCGACCGCCTCACCTTCGGCGGCGACATCATCGAGGCCGGGCGATCACGCGCGCCGCGATCCCGCCCGCGGCGCCGGCACCGCCTGTTGCCCATCGGGGGCCCCGATCGTGCCCTGGCAGTGTCCTGGCGCCCCGCCCGGAGGCTGCCGACCACTGGCTCACATGCGGTGCGAACGCTCGTCCCTGGCGGCGGCTCAGCCAGTGGGTGATGTCGGCGATGACCGCGGGGTCGACATGCTGCGGGGTTCCTTAGGGCCGGTGAGGCTCGGCTGCAGTACGGCCGACCCCGTTACGGCGGGGTCGGTGTGACGAAGCCGGTGCTGTTCGGCGGTCCATTCCCAGTCGTTGCCGGTCACGGCCGGTCCGAACAACTACGGCCGGCTGCTCTGGTCTGGCAGCGGAGCAGCAGACGCTCGCGCACTTCGGGCACGAAGGGTTCACGGAGGCGGACCACCGCAGTTTCCTGGGCGTGGGAATGCGTGAGATGTGGGAAACGGTCGTCGCACGGACGGGGTTGCACGCCTCCGTGGAAGAGTTGCTGGTGCTCAGCAACGAGATGTATCTGCGCCGGGTGGAACGGTCTGTCCAGGTGTTCCCCGCGGTTGTCAGTCTGGCCCGCAGTCTGCACGGGGCGGGAGTCATGGTGGCTGTCGCTTCGGGATCGTCCATGGAGATCATCCGCGCCGGGGGTGGAGGCTGCGTTGCGGGCCGGAATGCGTCGTGTGGCGGTCACGCCGGAGGCGGCCGACGCCCACCCGGCGGCGGAGCGCTCCGGTCGTCTGCTGCGCGCCGAGCACGCGCAGTTCGACGAGCGGCGGATACTGCGATGGATGGATGGATGGATGGACGGCCGGAGCACGTTCGCGCCTGACCCGTGCCCCGTTGGCTGTGAACACGCGAAGCGGGCCCTACTGACCGAAAATGCAGCGCGGCGGGCCTGTGCTGACCAAGAGTGCATTGTGGGTACACGCACCCCATGGTTACTGATCTTTCGTGGGGTACCTTCCTGCCCTCGGCGCTGCTCCTGGCCGCCACCCCGGGCGCGAACCAACTGCTGACGTTACGCAACGGACTTCGCCACGGGCTGCGGTCGTCGGTTGGCGCCTCGCTCGGACGGTTCACGGCGTTCGCCCTGATGGTGCTCGCTGTGGCCGCCGGGCTGGGTGCGGCGCTCAGCTCGTCAGACCTGGTGTTCAACGTCGTGAAGTGGTGCGGTGTCGCCTACCTGGCGTGGCTCGGCGCGCACACGGTCTTCACCGCCTGGCGGAGCAGCCCGCCGGGCCCCGGCGCACCCCGTGCACCGGGGCATGGGGCCTCGGAAGAGACGGGGCAGGGTCAGCCCGCACCGCAGAGTTCGCCCTGGCGTTTGGCGCGGCAGGAGTTCCTCGTGGCGGCCTCCAACCCGAAGGCGCTGATCCTCTTCGCGGTCTTCCTGCCGCAGTTCCTGCCTCGGGGCGCCGAGAGCATCGCCCTGCCGCTGGTTGCTCTCGGCGCCGCTTACATCGCCGTGGAGTTCTGCTGTGCCTGCGGATATGCGGCGGTGGGTGCCTGGTTGAAGAGGACGGGGCGTGGCACGGGGCAACCTCGCCGCGTGCTCGATGTACTGACAGGGTTGGCGATGTTCGGGCTCGCGCTCTGGCTGGCCACGGAGAGCCGCTGAGGGCCCGGTGCTGTCAGCGGGTGCGGGGCATCGGCAGGATGGGAATGGACTCACGTCGGCAGTAGGTGGCCGGCCGGCGCACCGCCTGGCGCAGAGCACGCCAGTTGCTCACGGTGCGCAGCAGGCCGTCGTCGGGGGCGCTGTGCCAGAAGCGGTTCTCGTCCTGGTCCCCCAGGAGCGGGCAGAACAGCGAGACCGCGAGAGTGGTCCGGTGGCCCCGCGTGACCGGTGTGACGGCGTGGTAGACGCGGCTTCCCCGGGTGAACATGGTGTCCCCCACGTGCTGGAACGGCGCGGTGCGTACATGAGGATGGTCGGGCCCCGCCGCGGTGATCTCCTCGCGGCTGCGGTCGAAGGCGTCCGGGTGTCCGCGGTAGTAGATGTAGTCGCCGCCCTCGTGTTCCCCGTGGTCGGAGAGCGTCATCGTGAAGACGTAGTTCATGCCGTCGCGATGCCATTTGGCCACGGGAGCTGCTTGGACGGTGGTCCTGGAGGGCTCGTAGTAGTTGATCTGTACTCCCGCGTCGCGGATCGGATGCGGGACGAGGGGGACACCGACGAGGTGCGAGGCCCTGCGCAGGAAGGAGCTGTCGCGGACCATGTCGTGCACGAAGGGGGAGAGGGCCTCCACTCCGCGCAGCCGGTGGGAGACGACGTAGTCGTTGTGCACGGCGCACGGTTTGAGGGCGTGGACGATTTCCCGCAGGAACCCGGCTCCTTCGGGTGTGAGGAGCTGGACGGGGCCGGTCATGGCGAGGTCGTCCGGCAGGTTGGCACGGCCGTGGAGCTCGTCCGTGCGGTAGCCGAAGTCGCTCATGGCGGCGGTGACGGCGGGCGCCGGACCGCTGTGGGCCACCAGCGCGGAACGCCAGCGCGGTTCGGTGAAACGGTAGGGGGAAGCGGTACGGGCCGGCACGTGCAGTGAACGCTTGAGACGGTCCAAACCCGTGGTTATCGCGGCTACGTGTTGGGGCGGTAGCGGGGGAAACCATCGAAACTCCTTGGGCAGTTCTCGATCGGCTGTCACGGATCACTTCTGGGTTCAGCCGGCACGGACCACTTGCCCGCGCCCTGGTGGAGACGGGCCTGGTACTGCTGG
The DNA here is from genome assembly GCF_044757485.1 of Streptomyces sp. NPDC091272. Taxonomy (NCBI): domain Bacteria; kingdom Bacillati; phylum Actinomycetota; class Actinomycetes; order Kitasatosporales; family Streptomycetaceae; genus Streptomyces; species Streptomyces sp. NPDC091272. The sequence continues at coordinate 67,151 of NZ_JBIVVC010000010.1, read as the reverse complement.
TCGCGCAGCCATTCGTCGTGCACCGCCTCCAGCGGGTCGTCGAGGAGGAGCCGGGCGAGACTGTTGCCGTCCTTCCACGGTTCCGCGGCGGAGCGCATCACCAGGACAAGGGTGATGCGCTCTCCGTCGTCGAGGACCTGGGCGGAGTGCAGCAGCCGACGCCCCTGCATCAGGACCGCGTGGCCGACCCGCTGAGGGATCTCGGCCTGACGGCCCGCGGGCAGGGCGCCCTCCTGGCCCAGCAGCCAGCGCCCTTCCTCCGGCGGTCCCTGGTGCACCAGGGTGGCGCCGCCCTGGGCACTTCCGCTGGTGTGGAGGGGTATGAGCTCCACCATGGCTGCGCCGTCGGTGTGGTGGTCGATGGGAACCTCGCCGGGCCGGTAGAAGTTGATGTGGGACGCCGCGCGGGTGATGGGGTACGGCTCGAGTTCCACGCCGGCCAGTTCACTGAGCGCCCGAAGGCGCCGGGAGTCGTGCATCAGTGTTTCGACCGCGGGGATGGCACGGTGTGCGGCGCGAAGGTGCCGCAGCCCCAGGTAGCGGTCGGCGCTGCGCGCCTCCCACTCGTGCTCGGCCAGCCGCCGAGCCTCGGACAGGATGCTGTCCAGCAGGTCGCCCGGGTAGTGGTGGGCGTAGCGCGCGTACCCCAGAGGTGAGACGGCTTCCACGTCGTGGGCGCACCCGGTGATGTCGCTCAGAGTGCGCTGTTCGAGTACGTCCAGCATGCTCACTTCGTCCCGTCGAGTGTGATGACAGCGGTCAGCGAGTGGCCCGTCCCCAGCCCCGAGGCGAGGGAGTGTTCCACCGCGCGCAGCCCGCGGGCCAGCATGGGCCCGGCGACAGCGGGGGGCAGGCCGCGCGACTGCTCGGCGACCGCGTCGAGCACGGAATTCCACTGCGTCGCGAACCTGCTGTAGAAGGCGCGTACCACGTCGGGTGCGTGGTGCGGGATGCGCGGGGCCCGCAACTCGCCGAGGGGGACCGTCTCCCCGTCCTCCATACGGTTGATCAGCGTGCGGTAGGGAGCCAGTCCGGGGTTGAACTGCCCGGTGGCGGTGTGCCGGCCGACCATCACCGACCGGTCGAAAAGTTTCTGCCGACTGATCGCGCAGCCGGCCGCACCGGCGGCACGGCTCACACAGCTGCGCAGGCTGTGCGCGTCCCAGAACGTCATGAGGACCTCGTCGGCCGCCTGGTCGCTGTGGAAGAAGCTCATGCGGTAGGGCCAGCGGGACTCGTTCCACCGCGGTGCCCATTCGAGGGAGTACCGGCCGAGTACGTCGATCACGACCACCGACTGCGTGCGGTTGCGGCGCACGGAGGAGAACAGCCGGGTCAGCGTGGCCAGCAGCTCGTCCGCCGTCAGGTGCGAGTAGGGGACTCCGCACGAGAGGTAGATGTCGAACGGATCGTCAGGAATGTCGGTACGGATGTCGCCGTGCCAGAACTGCGCGTCGTCCTCGTCGTGGTGGGTCCGTGCGGCCAGGTCCAGCAGACCCCGGTCGAGGTCGAGGCCCCGGTACGTAAGGTGCGGCAGGTCAGGAAGCGTACGTGTGGCGCGCAACGCCTTCAGCAGGTGCAGCCCCTCTCCGGCACCGCACCCGATGTCCATGACGCTGAGCCCTGAGGCCCGGGGAACCTGGGACAGGGCGCTCTGCAGGATGGAGAAGGTGACCGGCTCCTCCCAGAGTTGCTTCACGGCGTCGCGCCGCTGGGGTGAGGTGTAGTGATCGGCTCCTGGCGCGTACAGACCGCTCTGGGCTTCGGCCCCCACCAACTCCGTGGTGCTCATGGTCATCCTCAGGACTCGGGTGCGGTGCAGGGCTGGTGCCACGCATCCGCGAGCGCATTCGGAAATGCCCATTTTCTGAGCCAAAATCCCGGTGCTGGAAGCGCGATATGCCAGGTGGTCATTCCGTCTTCCGCAGGGCGGAAGAGTGCCCGGGGCGGTGTTCCCGCACGTCGGCGTTGATGAGACGAAGGGCCCCGACGAGGGCCGATATCAATCCGTGGCTATTGCACATAGTGGGCGAACGGGGCGGGCGCCCTTGACGGGCTCATGCGGGCTTCGTACCGGACGGCGAGGAGGTACAGGTGGCGGACATGCCTCCCCTCGGGGTCTCGACGTGGTCGGCGTGGACGAGTAAGCCCAGTGCAGGCGCCTCACCTACGGAACCGGCTCTCTTGTGCTCTGACCGCGAACGTTCACCGGGTGGGGAGTCCTGGTTATGGTGCGCGTAGCTCAATGATGTTCGTTGCAAAGGGGTGGGGCGAATGCTGATCGAGGTTGCAGGGATGCGCGTACCTGTGGGGCTGGCGGCAGAGGCGGCGCGGCTGGTTTGTGAGGAATACGCTGACGAGGCGCTGTACCACCACTGTGTGCGGTCATATTTCTTCGGTGCGGCCTGGGCGCAGGCGCGTGGTCTCGACTTCGACCGTGAGCTGTTCTTCGTCTCGGCGCTGCTGCACGACTTGGGGCTCGTTCCGCCCTTCGACAGTCACACGCTCTCGTTTGAAGAGGCTGGTGGCCATCTGGCCCGGGTCTTCACGGCCGGTCTCGGCTGGCCGGCTGAGCGACGCGACCGGGCGGCTGAGCTGATCGTGCTCCATATGCGGGACGACGTGGCCCCGGAAGTGGATGTGGAGAGCCGACTGTTGCAGGTGGGGACGAGCGCCGATGTATCCGGTACGGGCCTGGAGGCCTTCGACCCGTCCTTCACGGACACACTTGTTGCGGCATACCCCCGGTTGGGCTTCGCCAAGTCCTTCGTGCGCCTGTTCCAGGACCAGGCAGAGCGTAAGCCGGGGTGCGCGGCGGCGCAGTTGGTAGCGGGAGGAGGGTGGGCGCAACGGACAGTTTCCCATCCGCTCGATCAGGGCTGAGGGCTGCCGGCGGCCTCGAAGGTCCCGATCGCCTTGATGTGGGCCGCGGTGATTTCTGTCCCAGGTACGGCATGTGCAAGTAGGTTCTCCCACCGGGCACTTGACGGAAGGATTCCCGACTGTGCGGTGCCCAGGTACGGCCCGGGGCTCGGGGTTCGCATGGGCTACTGTGCAACGGGTTGCCGTGGATGAGGTCGAGGGGGAAGCATGGTGTGTGAGGTAGCGGATCAGAGCGTCCGTGGGTACCGGAGTTGGCGTGGCACAGCGCAAGCTGGGGCGAAGGGAGCCGCTCTCGGACTCATTGCGGTCGTAACGCTTTCGCTGAGCGGGTGCGGAGGCAGTGATCCGGCCGGCGCGCCGGCAGGTAGGTCCAAGGCTGCCGACGAGCCGGGTGGCGGGCAGCCGGGTGAGCAGAAACCGGGGGCCGCGGGCCCGAAGAGCATGGGTCTGGAGATGAAGGGCGCGAACGGCGCGGTGCTCACCATCGACTCCGTGCAGCGCTACGAGGGCGGTGTGGTGACCGTCCGCGGCGAGATGCGCAACGACGGCAAGGAAGCGCTGAACCCGATGCAGTGGACAGGCGGCAACGATCTGTCGTTGAAGAACGGCTACTCCTCGTCGGGTGCATCGCTGGCTGACCTCAAGGGTAAGAAGCGCTACTACCCCCTGCGGGACACCCAGGGCAACTGCCTGTGCAACCAGTTCCACACCGTCTTCCAGCCCGGTGCCAAGGCCCCTGTCTACGTCCAGTTCCCGGCACCGCCACAGGGCACGACGGAGGTTGACTTCGCCATGCCGACCTTCGGTACCGCCCCCGTCACGATCACGGCCGCGCCGTGAGGCCGGCGACGACGGCACGCTTCGCTGCCCGGCTTGCGGCCTGCATCCTCACCGCCGTGTGCCTGACCACCCTCCCCGGCCTGAACCACACACCTGTGGCCCGTGCCGAGCCCTCCCCGAGCCCCCCGTACCAGCCCCCGCCCGTACCCGTCGACCCGAACGCCGAGGTTCTGGAACTGAAGAAGGGCGCACAACTGGCCCCGCCGGTGGTGGTCGACATCCTCTCGGTATCCACGGACCTGTCCGGCGACTCCGGCCGTGAGGAGTCGAACGACAACATCAAGCTGACCCTCCAGTCCGAGGTCCTCTTCGCCAAGGACAGCGCGAACCTCGGCGCACGCGCCGACGCCCGGATCACCGAAGCCGCGCGGGAGATCGGACAGAACAGCCCGCGGAAGATCACCATCCACGGCTTCACCGACAACCTGGGGACCTACGCCCATGGCAAGGCGCTCTCCACCCGGCGCGCCGAAGCAGTGCGTAAGGCACTCGCCGCCCAACTCGGCACATCCGCGACCTCCTACGAGACGGTCGGCAAGAGCGAGGACGACCCCGTCGCGGACAACTCCACCGAGGAAGGCCGCAAGAAGAACCGTCGGGTGGAAATCTCCTTCGCACGGGGCGCCGGAGAATAGGGCGCCACCGCCACCGCCACCGCCCTGGCCCCGTCGTCGAGGAGTCCACCGGCCGGGCCATCGCCGCCAAGGATGGCCCACACCCCACCGGGCCCGTACAACTCCACCCGGCGTGCCTCCTGTCAGCGGACCGGAGTGCGCATCGCCTTGCGGAACTTCGCGTGGCGAACGCCGTCGGCCGAGTTCCCGGACGACGTCCGGGAACTCGGCCCGTCGTGGCGGACGGGGACACCACAGGTCCGGCCAGGTGCGGCGAGCGTGCCCGGCCGGCGCGGCCCCGGCGTACAGCCAGGACGGGATTCCCGCGCGCCGCGGACGGCAGGAACTCAGGCTGCCGGGAGCGAGGCGGTTGCGTAGTACGGCTTGCACACCGTGCCGTCCCAGTCCGTCGCGACCTGGAGCAGGCGGGAGCCGTCGCCCAGGGGCAGCAGGCTGGAGCTGTAGTTGGGGCAGTGGTCGACGGTCGTGGAGTCGACCCGTACCGGCGCGGGGACCTCCGTCCAGGTACCGTTCCCGCCCTTGCTGTTGACCCAGACGGTCCGTCCGCTGCCGGCTGCCTTCGAACCGTCCTTGTTGTACATGACCTGTCCGATCAGGACGAGCCTGCCGAGCGGGTTGCCCGCCTGCGGTGCCCACGCCAGGTTCGGCGCGTGGCGGAAGTACTTGCCGTCGGCGGTCTCGGGCCGGAAGCCGAGGTGGGTGGGGTCGCCCCAGTTCAAGCCGTCGTTCGAGGTGCGGTAGTGCGTCACGCAGACGTACTGCCCGGCGGCTGCGCAGATCTCGTACGACATGAAGTACGTGCCGTTGGGAAGCTTGCGCACCACGGGCATGCCGGGGCGGTCGGAGGCGAGGGTGCTGGCGACGGTGTCGTGGTGGCCGGTCCAGGTCAGACCGTCGGTGGTGCGGGCGGCGACCAGCTTCTGGCTGTGTCCGGCGTCGGTCTCGTCGGAGTAGTACGCCACCAGCGCTCCCGAGGCGTCGACGGAGAACTCGGGCTCCCACAGGCCCTTCTCGTCGGGGGCCGTGGCGATGGTGGAGAGATAGCTCCAGGTGCGGCCGATGTCGTTGCTCTTGAAGACGCGCATCGACATGCGCCGTCCGGGGGTGTCCTGCCCCGCCGAGTTGGCCCAGAGGAGGGTGCCGGCGGGCAGGTTGCCGATGCTGCGGGGCAGTTCGTAGAGGGTCGCGCAGCACAGGCCCCTGCCGTCCGCGGAAGCGGGGTCGCGGACAGTGCCGACCTGGCGGAAGGACGCGCCGTCGTCGGTGCTCTCGTGGAGGGCGCCGATGCCGTTGTTCCCCTCGAAGGCGACCACGGAGGCGAGGATGCGGCCGTTGGCGGAGCCGCTGTGGGCGAGCTTGACCGCCCGCGGGTACAGGCCGGTGCTGTTCTGGAGCAGTCGACCGGACGCGGCCTGGGCAGCGGGCGGCAGCTGGGTGAGGGACAGGGCGGCGGTCAGGGCGAGCAGGAAGGGGATCAGAAACACGGGTCGCAAGGCCCGTGGCGCGTGGAGACGACGTGCAGTCGGCATGGAACTCTCCTCAATCGGGGCAGGGTGTGTTCGGCACCAGGCGGATGACGTTCCAGGAAACCGGTGGCAGTTCCGCCTGGAGATTGCCCTCGGCGGTGATCTGGGCACCGGTCGCGCGGCGCGGGACGACGCGCTCGGGGTGGGCCTCGGTGTTCACCGCGTCCGGGTCCGGATCGCAGAGGACCAGGTGTTCCTCGACGCGGTGTCCGGCGGCGGCACCGCGCAGCGCCGCCTGCAGGAGCAGCGGCTCGTGCAGGCCGCGGTTGACGGCCAGGACGGTGTACGTGTCGGCTTCCTCGTCGTACGTCACCACCGTGTCCAGCGCGGACACGTCGCCGTACTGCGCGGTGTCGATCCGCGGGCCGGTGACGACGCTGTGCAGTACCCGGCCGCGGGCGAACCGGGCCGCCTGCGCGAAGGGGTGGAAGGTGGTCTGGCGCCAGCTGGCACCGCCGGGCTCGGTGCGGATGGGGGCGATCACGTTGACGAGCTGGGCGAGACAGGCCATGGCCACCCGGTCCGCGTTGCGCAGCAGGGTGATGAGCAAGGACCCGACGACGACCGCGTCGGTGACGCTGTAGGTGTCCTCGATGAGGCGGGGCGTCTCGGCGGTCTCCAGGTTGCGCTCGCCGACGAAGCGGGCGGCGTACCAGACGTTCCACTCGTCGAAGGACAGCTTGATCTGCTTCTTGGAGCGGCGTACGGCGCGCACGTGGTCGGCGGTGGACACGACGGAGCGGATGTAGCGGTCCATGCCGGCGCCGGAGGCGAGGAAGCTGGTGCGGTCGCCCTCCAACTCCTCGTAATAGGCGTGCAGGGACAGGTAGTCGATCTCGTCGTAGGTCTGCTCCAGCACCTCGCGCTCCCAGGTGCCGAAGGTCGGCATCTTCTCGAAGGAGCTGCCACAGGCGACGAGTTCGATGGACGGGTCGACCTGACGCATGGCCTTTCCGGCCTCGGCTGCGAGACGTCCGTACTCGGTGGCCGTCTTGTGGCCGGTCTGCCAGGGACCGTCCATCTCGTTGCCCAGGCACCACAGTTTCACGTCGTGCGGCTCCCGCACCCCGTGCTTGATCCGCAGGTCGGACCAGGCGGTGCCGCCGGGGTGGTTGCAGTACTCGACCAGGGCGCGGGCCGCGTCGATGCCGCGGGTGCCCAGGTTCACGGCCATCATCGTGTCGAGCCCCAACTCCTTTGCCCAGGTGAGGAATTCGTTGGTACCGACCTGGTTGGACTCGATGGAGCGCCAGGCCAGGTCGAGCCGGCGGGGCCGGTCGGCGAGCGGTCCCACGCCGTCTTCCCAGTGGTAGCCGGAGACGAAGTTGCCACCGGGGTAGCGCACCATTCCGGTGCCGAGTTCGCGTACCAGGTCCGCGACGTCACCGCGGAAGCCGGCCGCGTCGGCGGTCGGGTGCCCGGGGTCGTGGATGCCGGTGTAGACGCAGCGTCCCATGTGCTCGACGAACGTTCCGTACAGGCGCGGGTCGACGTCGCCGACGCTGAACTCGGGGTCGATGACGAACCGTGCGATGTGCGGCATGGTGTGGTGCCTTTCGTTGTGGTGCGGTGGCGAGGGGGGTCGCTTCTCGGCGAGAGAAGCGGCCAGGTCAGAGGGGCAGGGGGTTACTTGAGTCCGGTTCCGGCGATGCCCTCGACGATGCGGCGCTGGAACAGCGCGAAGACGGCGAGGAGCGGGATCGCGCCGAGCACGGCGGACGCCATGAGCTGGGCGTAGGGGACGCCGAACACGTCCTGGACGGAGGTGAGTCCGACGGGCAGCGTCATCATCTCGGGGTCGGTCACCACGAGCAGCGGCCACAGGAAGTTGTTCCAGACGCCGACGAACACGAAGATCGTGACGGCGGAGACTGCGGGACGGGAGATGGGCATCACGATCTGCCCGTAGATGCGCAGCCAGCCCGCGCCGTCCGCGCGCGCCGCTTCGATCAGTTCGCGGGGAATCCCGTCGAAGAACTGCTTGAAGACGAACACGGCTACCACGTTGGGGACTTGGGGGAGAATGACGCCCCAGTAGGTGTTCAGCATCCCCGCCGACTGGAGTGCGAGGAACTGCGGGATCATCAGCACCTGTCCCGGGATCATGATTCCGGCGAGCAGCAGGGCGAACGCGGCACGGCGCATCCTGAAGCGGGTGTGGGCGAGGGCGAACGCCGCCAGGGACGCCATCACCACCGTGAGTACCGTGGTGAGGACGGTGGTGATGAAGCTGTTGGCGTACCAGTACGGCAGCTTTCCCGCATCGAAGATCTCGCCGTACGCGGCCAGGGTCGGGTGCGCCGAGAACCATCCGGTCGGGTTCGTGACGACCTCCTGCGCCGGACGTATCGAGGTGGCGAGCGCCCAGGCCAGCGGCAGCAGCCACAGCACCGCGAGGGCGATGAGCACGCCGAGCGCCACCCGGTTGAACAATTGCTCGGAGTCCCGGCCCCGGTGCTTCCCGGCGGGAGCGTCGCGGCGGCCGGTGCCGGGGTCGTCGGCGGCGGTGTCCCTGCGGCCCGTACCGGGGCCCCTGGTGATCGCGGACATGGTCACTTCTCCTTCTCGGCGCGGCGTACGAGGGCGAACCAGACGAGGGAGACGAGCAGGATCACCAGAAACAGCAGCAACGACACGGTCGAGGCGTAGCCGATGCGGCCCTCGACGAACCCCGAGTCGTAGATGAGCTGGAGCGAGGGGCGGGTGCTGCCGTCGGGGCCGCCGGCCGTCATCATGTAGATCTGGTCGAAGACCTTCAGCGACGCGATGATCTGCAACACGGTCACCAGCGTGGTCGTGCGGCCCAGCATCGGCACGACGATGTGCCGGATGCGCTGCCAGGGTCCGGCGCCGTCGATGGCGGACGCCTCGTGGACCTCGCGCGGTACTTCCTGGAGCGCGGCCAGGTACAGCACGAAGTTGAAGCCGATGGTCCACCACACCGTGGCGGCCGCGATGGAGATCATCGCCCAGTCGGGGTCACCGAGCCAGGACGGCGGCGTGTCCGCTCCGAGCGACGTCACCACCTCCTGAGCCAGACCGACCTGGTCCGCGTACAGGAACATGAAGAGCAGCGAGACGACCGCGGACGGCAGCACGAACGGAGCGAAGAACGCGAACCTGAAGAACCAGCGGCCCCGTACGAACCGGTCGGCGAGCAGCGCCAGCACCAGGCTCAGGAGCACCAGCGGGACCGTCGTCAGGACGGTGAACCACAGGGTGTTGCGCAGGGTGCGCCAGAACTCCGCGTCACCGAGCACCGCCGAGTAGTTCGAGAGCCCCACGAAGTCGCCGAGGCCGCTCCTGAGCAGGCTCGTGTCGAAGAACCCGGCGACCACGGTGTAGAGCAGCGGCCCCACGAGGAACACCAGGTAGAAGAGGGCGAAGGGCAGCAGCATCCCCGGGCCGGCACGGCGTTCACGCCGGGACGACGTCGAGGTCGGGGAGGGGGCGGTCGTGGTGGCCACGGGTCGGCCTTTCGGTCAAGGCGTACGGAATCCAAGGGCGGGAGTACGGGGGCGAAACCGGGCCGGCGGGGGCCGGGACAGGCTCCGGCGAGCGGCAGGTGGCGGCCCGCGGTCACTACCGGGCGGGCGGGCCGGTGCTCGTCCATGCACCACCAGGCCCGGGCGGGCGAGCGGTCCGTCCCGGACGAGCGCGGGTGGGCGCCTGGTCCGTGCCGGACGAGCGCGGGTGGGCGCCTGGTCCGTGCCGGACGAGCGCGGGTGGGCGCCCGGTCCGTGTCAGACGAGCGCGGGTGGGCGCCCGTCCGTGTCAGACGGGTGCGGGGCGCGCCGCCAGTTCGCGTAGTTCCCGGCGTATCCGCGCGGCGCCCGCCGTGGGACTGGTTGCACCGTTGAACACGGAGGTCACCGCGTCGCCGACGACGGTCTGCAGGATGCTGCCCGCACCGCCGTACCAGGCGGCCGGGTCGTAGACCGCGCCGTCGGCGGCAGCGGCGTAGTGCGACTGAGGAGACAACTCCTCGTACGCGCGGGACTGCTGGGTCTCCAGCCACGCGGGCACGTGGCCGCCCTCCACCCACAGCATGCTGGAGTGCAGCATCGAGGCGATGAACCCGAGGGAGCGGTCGAGGCGCCTGGCGTCGGCGGAGGGCGCCTTCGGCAGTACCAGGGCGTGCGAGTCGGCGGCGCAGGCGTAAGGGGCGTCCTTGAAGACGCGTGGCAGGGGCCGCATGTCGAACTTCACGTGCGCCGACTTGACGGCGAGGACCTGCCAGACTCCGTCCATCAGGAATCCGGCCTTGCCGGTGGTCAGCAGCGTGATGGCGCCGCCCTGCCCGTCGGCGTTCGCGGGCACCACCTTCTCCTGTGTGAGGCGGCGCATGTAGGCGAGTGCCTCGCTCGCGGCGGCCGTGTCGATGACCACCCGCCTGCCCTGGTCGGCGACCAGGTCGGCGCCGCCGAGCTGCCGGTACAGCGACCAGAAGAGCCGGAACTGGGTCGAGGCGTCCTTCACCGAGGCGATGGATCCGCCCCAGGCACCGGTCACCTCCTTCGCCGCGCGCAACGCGTCGATGAACGCGTCCGGTCCGTCCAGGTCCACCAACTCGCCCCGCGCGTCCAGCAGTCCGGCCTTCGCGGCGATGTCGGTGCGGAAGTAGAGGGCGAACGGATGCGTGTCGAGCGGTACGGCGTGCAGGGCGCCGTCGGCCCGGGCCCGCTGCCAGGGCCGCTTGTCGAACCTGTCCTCCGTCAGCCCGTGCCGTGCCAGATCAGAGCCGTGCAGTTCGGTGAGCAGACCGGCCTCGGCGAGTGTGGGCACCTTCGACAGGTGTACGACGGCGACTTGCGGGGGCCGGCCGCCGAGCGTGGCGAGGGTCAGCTTCGTGTAGTACGGGTTGCCCCACAGGAACGTGGCCGACTTCAGGTCGGTCGAGCGGTGCGAGGCCCGGTAGGCGTCCTGCATGGCGAGCATCCGCTCGCCGTCGCCGCCGGTGAACGGATTCCAGAAGTTGAGCCGCGACGGTGCGGGCGCGGCGCCGGTGAAACCCTGCGCGATCGTACTGCCGCACCCTCCCACGGTCAGAGTGGTGGCGGCGCCCGCGCCGGCCGCGAGCGAGCCCCGCAGCACACGACGGCGCGAGGGGCCGCCGGGGAGGCCGGCCGCCGAAGGGCCGACTCTGGACGACGGCGTTGCGCGATCCCGCATGGGCATGGGTCCTCCACAAGCAGACAGAGCACGATGAATCCGCACAACGAGACCCGGCGTGACTGTCGTGAACTCACGGGTGCTGATGTCTCCGGTGCGTTGTGGTTCAACGTTGTACCCATCGCGGAAACCTGCCGTCAACACCCCGGAAGCAATTGGTTGTTCGGCCCTGCGCATTTCGCCGCACAGGAGATCCCGCACCGGATGCTTCAACGTGGGACCGTGCCGTACGCTGCTCCTGTCGGGCACGAAGGGGGAACGCCATGGTCGGCACACGGCTGAAGGACGTCGCGGAGCGCGCCGGAGTATCCATCAAGACCGCCTCGAACGTGGTGCGCGGCCAGGGGCGGGTCGGCGACCACACCCGCGAACGAGTGCTCCGGGCCGTCGCCGAACTCGGCTACCAACCGAACACTTCCGCGCGGCACTTGCGCACCGGCCGCAGCGGCATCATCGCCTTCGCCGTCCCCGACCTCACTGCGCCCTACTTCGCCGAGCTCGCCGCGCAGGTCATCACTGCGGCAAAGAAGCGCGGTCGCACCGTACTCATCGAAGACACCCGGGGGGACCCGGCGGAGGAGCTGCGCATCGCCTGCGGACTGAGCGACCCCCTCATCGACGGCGTACTGCTGAGCCCCCTCGGCCTCGACCAGGCGGCCCTCGCCGCCCGCGAGCGGCACATACCGCTCGTGCTGCTCGGTGAGCAGTCGTACGAACTCCCCGTCGACCACGTCCTGATCGACAACGCGGCAGCCGCCCGCAGGGCCACCGAGCACCTGCTGTCCCTCGGCAGGCGGCGCATCGCGGCCGTGGGCCGGCCGGCCGGGCCCGTCTACGCCACGACGGACCAGCGCATGTACGGCTACCTGACCGCCCTGCACGACGCGGGAGTCCCGCACGATCCGCGCCTGGTGCCGGACACCCCGGCCTTCAGCCGCCCCGCAGGCGCGGCCGCCGTGCGTACGCTTCTCGCCCTCGACGCCCCGCCGGACGCGCTCTTCTGCTTCAACGACCAGCTCGCCGCGGGCGCGCTCCGCGCCGCCCACGAGCACGGCCTGAAGATCCCCGACGATCTCGCCGTGGTCGGCTTCGACGACGTGGAGGAGGCCCGCTTCAGCGTGCCGTCCCTGACCACGATCGCACCCGACAAGAAGGGCATCGCCGAGTTGGCCCTCGACGCGCTCCTGCGCGGCATCGACGCAGACGGACAAGGCCCCTCGCCCGTACTGCACTTCGCGGACTTCGAGCTGATGGTGCGGGAGAGCACCCGGCCCGCGTCAGCGGCGACGTCCGGGCGAACGGGAGCGTGAGGGAGCGGCGCTCACGGGGTGCGGGAGCCGGGCCGCGGCCCGGCCGGTGTGTCGGGGTGCCCGGGGCGGGCTGCGGCTCAGCAGGAGGTCAGGAGGTGAGGCGTCACCGCGCGGTTGGAGGCTCGCATGCGTGAGGCCGCCGACCTGTTGGTCGACGGCCCACGGCGCCGTTTGACGGGCGGCGGGGTCAGGCCGCCAGGCGGGTGCCCCGGCGCCAGATGGCACGGGTGCCGTCGACCAGCAGGAGGTCGGCGCGGAGTCCCTCGGCGATGCGGCCCCGGTCACTGAGGCGGAAGCGGCGGGCTGTGGTAGCCGTGGCCGCGCGCAGGGCCCGCGAGGGTGTGAGGCCGGCTGCCACGAGGTATTGCAGTTCGTGGTGCAGGCTCGCTCCGTGTGCCAGGCCACCGAAGAACGTCTCGGGCATGGAGACGTCGGTGCCGGCCAGCACGTCGATGCCGGCGGCGTCCAGAGCGCGCACGGTGTCGTACACGTCATTGAGCTTGCCCTGCGGGTAGCGGTTGTAGCTGGAGCGCAGGGTCTGGTCCCACCCGCTGTCGAGGCGGGCTGCGACCCGGGGGTCGTCGGCGAGTTCGCTGCCGGTGATTCCCATCATCGAGGCGTTGAGGCTGATGCAGGGAATGACGAACATGCCTGCGTCCTTGATGAGGCTGATGATCTCGGTGGTGTGTGGCTGGTCCATGAACACGTGGGTGACGCCGTCGATGCCGGCTTCGGCGGCCATCCTGGTGGCCTCCACGGTCAGCGCGTGGGCCACGGTGAGGGCCCCGTACCCCTTGGCCTCGGCCACGCCGGCGTTCACGGTGGCCTGGTCGAGCGAGGGCAGTCCGGGGTGCCCCTCCACGCTGCCGTCGTCGATCATGAACTTGATGAAGTCGGATCCTCGGGCAAGGAGTTGGGGGACGAAGGCGGCCGCTTCCTCGGGGGTGGTGGAGAACGGCATCAGGGGCATCACCGGCGGGAGGTCCCACTTCGGCCGGAAGCCTTCGGGCATCAGTTCGCTCGGGTGACCTCCGGGCGGGGTGATGGCAAAGCCGCAGGAGCGAACGTCAGCCAGGGTGTCGTCGTCGGTAACAGGCCCCCGGTTCTCCCGTGTGTTCAGCCTTGGCGAGCTCGCCGATACGCATCACTGCACGCCCTCTCACTCCGCCTGTTCCCAGGCCCTGGCGCCGTCGTGGTTCCCCGCACCCCGCGCGGTGCCGGGTCCACGGGGGCTGAGCCCTTGGACGGCCAGACCCAGGAGCCGCTGCGCCTCGCCGACGGGGCCCGGGTGGTGTTCGGTGGCCAGGGCGATGCCCGCCACCAGGGTGAGCAGGTCGCCGATGCTGACGCCCGGTGCCACGGCGTTCTCCTCCGCGGCGCGGGCCAGCAGGGGGCCGCCGGCCTGCGCGAGCCTCTTCGTGCAGGCGTTGTCGTGTGCCGCGTGGTGAACGTCCGCAGCGCCGCCGGTGAGTGCGGCGGCGAGGCCGCGGGCGGATGCGGCGTACACCGTGAGGTCGGTCAGCCACTCCAGCAGGGCCGCTCGTGCGTCGGAGGTGTCCAGGAGCTCGCGTGCGCGGACGTCGAGCGTTTCGATCCGCTCGTGGAAGACCGCCTCAAGGAGTGCCGGTCGGCTCGGGAAGTGGCGCCGCACGGTGGCCGAACCGACCTCTGCGGTGCGGGCGATCTGCTCAAGAGAGGCGTCAGCCCCGTGCAGGGCGACCTCTTCCACGGCCGCGGCGAGGATTCGCGCGTAGTTGCGCCGGGCGTCCGCACGTCGGGCGGCCATGGCGTAAACCTCCGGATTGCTAAGTGGCGGGGCCCTCCGTATCGTAGCGGAAGCTAAGTGGCGGGCCCCGCCGTTTAAGTGGACGACACTACCGAGGAGCACCCATGACGACAGAGTCCGCACCGGTACTGGTCTCCGGCGCCACCGGCCAACAGGGTGGCGCCACCGCTCGCGCCCTGCTCGCGGCGGGCATCCCTGTCCGGGCGCTGGTCCGCGACCCCGGGACCGACCGCGCAAGGGCGGTCGAGGCGCTCGGCGTGCAACTGGTCACCGGGGACCTGCACGACCGCGGCTCGGTGACGCGGGCGGCAGAGGGGGCGCGGGCCGTCTTCTCGGTACAGATGCCCGAGATGAACGATCGCCCCTTCGAAGGTGAGATGGCCCAGGCCGCCAACCTGATCGAGGGTTCCCTGGCCGCGGGCGTCCAGCAGTTCGTGCACACGTCCGTCTCGGGCGCGGGGCGGCACACCCGGGCCCCCGGCTGGGCTGAGGGACGCTGGGCCGCGATGGAGCCCTATTACGCGACCAAGACCGGAATCCAGGACCGGGTCCGCGAGGCCGGCTTCAGGCACTGGACGCTCATCAAGCCGGGATTCTTCATGAGCAACTTCCTTCCGTCCGCGGCCTATCTGTTCCCTCGCGGGGTGGAGGGCGGACTGGTGAGCGTCCTGAAGCCGCACACCCTGTTGTCGCTCGTCGCCGTCGACGACATCGGCAGGGCCGCGAGCGCGGCTTTCGGCGACCCGGAACGGTTCCACGAGGTCGAGCTGGAGCTGGCGAGCGACTGTCTGACGATGACGGACATCGCGGAGACTCTCTCCCGCGTCCTGGGCAAGGAACTGACCGCGCCCGACATGACCCAGGAGGAGGCGTTCGCCGCCGGGATGCCGGCGATGGGCGCGGGGCAGGACCTGATCAATGTGATGGGTCAGCCGGCCCGCCCGCAGTACGCGCAGGCTTTCGGTATCCCCCTCACCACCTTCGCCGAATGGGCGGAAAGCCACATGACTGCCGAGGCCTGACCGGCCCCGGCAGGTCGGAAGGGTTTCCGCGGGCGGCCGCCGCACCTGCGGCGCGGACGCCCGCCTGGGGCAGAACCTGTGCGGTCGAGGGAGCCCGCGGGGCCCCGCCCCATCACTACGGGCGGGGCCCCTCCCCGTCACGACGCGGCTCGGGGCGGAACCTGCGCAGCCGAGAGAGCCCGCGGGGCTCCGCCCACCGGGCCGCGGCTCCGAACCGCGGCGGTAAACCATCAGCCAGGTCCGTGAGGTGGTCAGCGCATGGTCGCTGTCCCGGTCCGAGGCCCTACCGCGCGGACTCGCCGGCCGTGGAGCGCCGCGCTAACCCGACACGTCCTCCCGCCGCCGGTCATCGCCGGCCGCGGCGGGGATGGCGGTGTCGATGAGGACGGCGGCGATGGCGGCGGCGGTGGGGAAGGCGTCGGCGTCGACGACCCGGGTGCGTGCCGCGGCGCCGTCGATGAGCAGCGCGAGCTGCTCGCCGAGCTGTTCGGGGTCGGCGGCGCCGGCTTCGCGGGCGGTGTCAGCGAGCCGCGCGGCGACGGCCTTCTTGTAGTCACGCGCGTACCGGGATGCCGGGTGCTGCGGGTCGTGAAGTTCGACGGCTGTGGCGATGTAAGGGCACAGAGGGGTGCCGGGGGAGATGTCGAAGGCGGCGAGGAGCCGTTCACGAGGCGTGAGGTCGGTGCGGTCGAACACGCCGGAGAGCACGGAGGGGTCGAACCGGCGCAGGTACTCGGCGACGAGCTCGTCCTTGCCGGTGAAGTGCTGGTAGGCGGTGCGCTTGGACACCTGGGCCGCCGCGCACAGCTGGTCCATGCCGGTGCGACCGATGCCTTGCTCGCGGAACAGCTGCTGGGACGCACTGATGATGCGCTCGCGGGCGCCCCGGCCGCGGCGACGGCCCGTGGGGCCTTTCTCCAGCTCTTTCATGGCTCCAATCTACCGCAGTTTGGTACCGACCGGTGTACATAGCTTGCTCCTCGCGTGCTTGCTCGCTACCGTAAGCACACAGGGCGGTGTACTTAGCTGTCCCGGCAGAGACATACGGCACCACCGAGCAAGGGAACGACCATGGGAAAGCTCGACGGCAAGGTCGCGGTGATCACCGGCGGCACCACCGGCATGGCGCTGGCCGGCGCGAAGCTCTTCGTCGACGAGGGGGCGTACGTCTTCGTCACCGGCCGCCGCCAGGACGCCCTGGACGAGGCCGTGCGGCAGATCGGCCGCAACGTCACCGGGGTCCGGGGCGACGCGGCCAACCTGGATGACCTGGACCGCCTGTACGACACCGTCAAGCGGGAGAAGGGGAGCCTCGACGTGCTGTGGGCCAGCGCCGGCGGAGGTGAGCCCGCCCCCCTCGGCGAGATCACCGAGGCCCAGTTCGACACCTGGTTCGGGCTCAACGCCCGCGGCACTCTGTTCACCGTTCAGAAGGCCCTCCCGCTCCTCAACGACGGCGGCTCCATCCTCATGACCGGCTCCAACGCCTCGCTCGGCGCCTTCCCCGGGTGGAGCGTCTACGCCGGCAGCAAGGCCGTCCAGCAGGCGTGGGCCCGAATCTGGCTCAACGAACTCAAGGACCGCCGCATCCGCGTCAACGTCCTGACCCCCGGCCAGGTCGCCACGGCCAAGCAGGTAGAACTCTTCGACGAGGCCACCAAGCGCCAGTTCGAGTCCCTCATCCCCCGCGGCCAGATGGGCCGCCCGGACGAGATCGCCACCGCCGCCCTCTTCCTCGCCTCCGACGACTCCAGCTACGTCAACGGCACGGAACTGGTCGCCGACGGTGGCACCACGGCCATCTGAACCGACCACCCACTACCAGGGCAGGACATCTCATGAGCATCATCAGCATCATCGGCACCGGCGACATGGCCCGCACCATCGGTGCTCGGGCGATGGCCGGCGGCCACACCGTCGAGGTCATGGGCCGCGATCGTTCCAAGGCCACTGAACTGGCCAAGTCACTCGGGGGTGGCACCAGGACGGGAGAGTGGGGCACCGCACCGGCCGGGGACATCGTCATCGTGGCCCTGCTGTACGACGGCGTCGTGCCGGTCGTCGTCGAGTACGCAGACGCTCTCGCGGGCAAGGTCATCGTCGACATCAGCAATCCCTTCAACTCCACGTTCGACGGTCTGGCCCATCGCGAGGAGACCTCAGTCGCGGAGCAGGTCGCCAAGGTGGCGCCAGCCGGCGCCGGCGTGGTGAAGGCGTTCAACACCGTCTTCCGTCATGTCCTGGAGCAAGGCCGGCCCGATGTCTTCCTGGCCGGCGACAGTGCGCAGGCCAAGGCAAGTGTGGAGGCCTTCATCGAGAGCCTCGGAATGCGACCGTTGGACGTCGGCGCCCTGAAAATGGCGCACTGGCTGGAAGGACTGGGCGTCGTCTCGGTGGGCCTCGCCAACCACGGGGTGGGAAACGTCGACTTCGCCCTCGGTATCACCGAACTCCCCGTCCGAGCGAACGGTTGACGGGTTGCCGAATCAGACCGCCCGCCGCCGCGCCGAGCCGGAAGTACCGGTCTCGCCCGCCTGCAATGCCCTGCCGAGTCCGAGGGCGGCGGATGCTCCCTGCGAGAAGCCGGTGACGAGGACCTTCCGGTCGAGGGGCGGAAGACGCGGGGCGCCCTGAGCACGTCCAGGGAGGCGGTCGATTCGGGCGGGACGTGCATCCAGGGGCGCAGGCCCGGCCCCGTGCCCATGCCGAGGCAGTCGGGGGCCGGGGCGGCGAGTTCCGGCAAGTTGCGTAGAACTCCACGAGGGCTTCCGCGGATCGGTGGGCCGCTGTCTCGCGAAACTCCTGCAACAGCCCGAACAGTGCAGCGCCCCCGCCCGCCCCCGCCCGGTCACGACGTGACCACTCAGATGGTGACCTGCCGGTCTGCGGGGCTGAGGTGGCCGACGGTGCTCCCGGCGGAGTGCGCGGTGAGCAGGTCCTGCAGTTCGCCGGCAGCGGCCTTGAGAAGGTGGCCGTCGCGGGTGGCGTGGAGGGTTTCGAGGATGAAGGAGACGTGGGTGGAGTCTTCGGTGACGCGGGTGCGGTGGGCGTCGCGGTGGTTCCAGTGGCGGGTGAGGACGTCGGTGGTATCGGTGTAGATGATCTCCCCGGCTTTGGGCTTCTCGATCGTGTCGGGTTCGCCGAGCGGGGTGAAGCTCTCGCTGCCGTCGGCGTGGCGGATCTCGACATCGCCGGTGACGCGGTCGAGGTCGAACGCCCCGGCGGGCAGCCCGTGGCGGACGGAGACGGCGTTGTACGAGTCGACGGCCGGGTTGATCCGGGGCAGGGAACCCTTCTTGGCCAGGCGGCGGCCGAGGGCGTCGACGCTGGGGCGGATGCGGCGGGGGTTCGTGCCGAAGGAGCGGTAGGCGGTGTGCCAAGCCTCGATCCGCGGGTCGCTCTCGTCGGCGGGAGCCCAGGCGCCGGCGGCGAGCTGCCGCTCCAGGTCTTCCTGGGCTGCGGCGGTGGCAGGCCACGGTTCGCGGCCGCGCAACCCGGTGGCGGTGACGATGGCGATGAGGGTGTCCGGGAAGGCGTCGGCGACGGCCTGGCTGAGGCGGAAGGTGGTCATGGCGAGAGAATTCCGTTCCGGGAGGAGGGGGCGGGATGGCAGTGGGGCAGGGTCATGGCTTCCAGGTGCCGACGCGGTTCAGGCGCCGTATCTGCTGTGCCGCTGCTGTGGTACTCGGCGGACAATCGTCCCATGGCAGCCCGGGCCAGATGGAATTCCTGCATACGGCGCAGCAGCAGAACCTCCCCGGCGATGTCCGGCGGGGACGCGATGAGCTGGGCGGGTTCTCCGGCAGTCCGGGTGAGCAGCCCCTTCGCGACCAGTCCCTCCAGTGCCCCGCTCACCAGGGCTTCCAGCATGGTGCCTCCTGTCTCTCGTCAGGGTGAGCCCCGAGCCTCACGCGACAGGGGCGCCTCCTCTCAATTTCGCCTCCACCACGGACGCCACGGAGTAACGGCGCTGCAACGCGCCGCGCGCTCCTGGAGGAAGCGAGGTGAGTTACGCCGGTTACGGTTCCACGGCCGGCCCGATGTTCTCCGGCTGCGGACAGGGCCCGAAGGTGTCTGTGCCGGGTAGAAGCCGCTCGCCGGGCAGAAGCCGCCATGAGCCGAAGCGCAGAGCGCGGGCCTGCGCGACCCTGAGTGCGCCTGCCGGGTAGGGGAGTTCGGCGCAGAGGGCTGCGGATCTGTCGAACTCCTCCCCGGCTTCCCGTTCCCGCCCCAGGGCCATGAGTGCGGCGGCGTGCACCGCGCGGGCCTCCGTCTCCGCGAGGCGTTCGCCGGTGCGTTCCGCGCGGGCCCGTCTCCGCGGCAGCCCGGTGTGCCGCCAGGTCCGGGTGGCCCGACAGGAGCTCCGCCCACGCCCTCAGATGGGCGGCGCCCGGGCCCGTGCCGTCGGCAAGCAGGGGCAATGTCTCCTCGGGACGGCCCTCACGTATCAGCAGCTCGGCCTGTGCGGTGCGTACCTCGTGCATCGCCTGCCGGTCCGCTTGTGCCGCGGCCACCTCCGCGGCCCGCGCCAGCAGTTGGGAGCTACCCGGCTCACCGGTTCTGACGCGCACCCGGGCCAGTGCGGCGAGCGTGTACGGGGTGCACCACTCGTCACGCTCGCCCGTGTCCCGCACCGCCGCCTCCGCATGTTCCCGTGCCGCGTCGAACTCCATGAGCAGCAGGTGCAGCTCGGCCAGGTTGGCGCGCTCGAAGGCGACGGCCGTCGGGTCGCCCGCGTGCTCCGCAAGCCGCAGCGCCCGCTGCCCCGTCGAGGCCGCCTCGGCGAGACGGCCCGAGCGGCGGGCGTGCTCCCGGAGCACCGAGAGGATGTTGACGAGCAGTTCCTGATCGCCGTACGCCTCCGCGTGCGGCAGCGCCAGATCGGCCGCGGGCCGTGCCTCGGCCAGTCGTCCGGCCAGCCCCAGCGACGTGGCCTGGAGCCCCAGCGCCCGGGCCAGCAGCCCGCGCCGTCCGCTGCCGGCAATGGCGTCGGCGGACTTCTGCGCGGTGCACGCCGAGGCGTGCGCCTCCTCGTACTGCCCGCTGACGAACTGGAGTACTGACACCGACACCGTCGGCGCCGACCATGGTGCCCATGGTGTGCGTGCCGTGACCGTTGTTGTCGCACGGGCTCCCGGAGGGGCCGCACTCGCCGGTCGGGTCGTACCAGTTGTAGTCGTGGCTGAACGTGCCGTCGCCCAGGTTGCCCCGGTAGTTGTCCACGAGAGCCGGGTGGTCGTACTGCACGCCCGAGTCGATGTTCGCGATGACGATGCTCTCGCCGCGGTCGTCGTACTGGGACCAGACCTGATCGGCCTTGACGGCCTTGATACCCCATTCGGGGGCGGCGCCGGTGTCGAGCGACGGGCCGGCGACCGCCTGCTGCTCCACCTCGTCGAGCTGGTAGGTGCGCTCCTGGCGGATGCTCTCCACATCGCCGCGTGCGGCGAGCTCGGCGACCAGCTGCTCGTCGCCCGTCACCTTGATGGCGTTGGCAATCCAGAACGGCTCGTAGCCGACCTTGGCCCTGTCCAGGTAGGACCGGATCGATGCCTGGCTGCGGCCCGCCTCCTTGCGCAGCGAGCCGAAGGCCGACTTCGCCTTGTCCTCGTGGGTGGGCTTCGCACGCGCGGCGGAGAGATCCGCCTGCTTCTTCAGCGTGACGAAGAAGGTTGACTCCTTGCCTGTCTTGACGGTGTCGAGAACGGCGGGGTCGACCTGGACGTCGCCGGAGGCACTGCCGGGCCGGGACACGTCAGCGCTGTTGGGCTGCGCGGAGGCAGGGGCAGGCCCGGTGAGGACAGCCGCGGTGATTGCGGCGGCCGCCGCCCACGTGGCAGTTGTGCGCCACGAGGATCGGGGCAGGTACATGGGAGTGCTCCTCCATGGCCGGTACGGGGTCGCCCCCCACCGCCCCGGGCACCGGGGGTGGGGGAGCGGACTTTTCCGTGACGCTAGGAGGAGGCCGTTACTGGAGCATTACTGGGCAGGGATGTGCCATGGGTTGGTCTGACAGCATGGCGAGGATCGACTCTGCATCGGCGAAGGTCAGCTCTTCGACGAAGTAGTGCTCGTGGTGGTCGCCGTCGCACTTCGTAGGTCGGTACTCGTCTCCGTAGAGACACCGGGCGTGCTCCGTCAGGGTGCTGTGCATGCCCTGGAGCCTGTGCCGTCTTGATCCGCCGGGCAGAGCCTGCCCGGACCGCTCAGCGGAGAATCGGCGCCGCCCCCACGGCGCCCCGCTCCAGGCCTTCCGTTCCCAAGGAGATGGTCAGCCGTGTCCTGAGCACAGTCGTCGGGTGCTCCGACGGCAGTCAGAGCGGCGTTCACCCGTGCCGGTGCATCCGGCGGCAACTCGTCGTCGGCGAGCAACGGCAACAGAAGCAGGAGTCGTGCCGCGGTGTCGTGCACGCCGACGGCGGCCAGGTCGGGCGTCTCGGCGATGTGCACCATGGCGCGCCAGGACAAGCCCGGCCCGTTCCAGTCGCCGTCAAAGCTGGCCAGCTCCTCTGCCCGAGGCCGGCCCGCTCGGGTCAGCAGGTAGTCGATCCCGAAGTCACCCACGAGGTTCCGGTACACGACGAAAGCGCTGCCGCTTTCGAACGGGATGCGGAACGTCGGCCAGGCCTGGTCGTCCAGAAGAACCTCGGCCAGGGCGTCGGTGTCCGCGCCGTCGTCACCGAACCACTCGGGGGCCGGCCGGGCCTCACCCGAGACGAACCGGCACATGGCCAGAAGGTGATTGGACCAGAACCCGGCGCGTTCAAGCAGCCGCTCACCCTCGATCATCGGCCCGAAGCCGTATCCCCTGATCAGCACGGATCAGAGTCTCTCAGTCCCACCGACGTTGCCTTCCGCCGGTTCGTCCGAAGTAGCGGGACACCGTCTAAAGCGCTTGTTCGGCGTATGTCAGTCGAAGTTACGCATTGGTCACCCGGTCTGTCCGGAGTCCGAGTCTGTGATCCAGCGCCCTTCGGCGGAGTCGTGCACGTACGCCGGCCTCCCCCTGGTCCCGCTCGTGCGGAACGGCTTCCCGTCGTCCGTGATCCGCACCGTCCCCGTACGGCCGCCGGCGCTCCACTCCAGCTCCAGGTACCAGCGGCAGTCGCAGCCCGCCGTCCGCGCGGAGACCAGCAGCTCCTCGGGGTCGGAGGAGGTGACCTTGTACGGAAAGGAGACGGCCGGGATCTTCCGGACCTCGGCGCCGGAGGCGTCAAGGCCGTCGACGGGCCTCGCGAGCGGGCGCGGCCGGTCGAGGTCCACGGCGAAGTGGCGCGGGGTGACGGCGCCGCCACAGCCGTTGTCCATCCGGTACGCGTTCCACGGCAGCGGCGCGGCGCGGTCGACCACGCGCACGTGCAGGGCATGGAGGACGACGGCGTCGGACGGTGACCGGCCCTGGACCGTGATCCGCACCAGCGCCTCCCCGCCGTGCACGGCACCGTGCGTCCCGGCCCACGCCCCGGAGTCGGCCGCGACCGGCGGCGGGGCGACCGCTCGGGGGCCCCGGTCCACGAGGTAGGTGTGCCCGCAGCCGCCCTCCCAGAGCTGGGAACCGATGCTCCAGGTGAAGGGGAGGGGAGCCGCGGTCCGCCCCGGAGCGGTGGAAGCGGGAGCGGGGGCGGAAGCCGTACGGGTGGGGTGGCCGAGCAGGGCGGCGGCGAGGGCGAGCACGACGAGGCCGACGGCAGCGGCGACGAGGAGGGGAGCGGGGGCGCCACGACGAGGGCGGGCGCGGGGCGCCTCCGGCACGGTCGGGTCCGGGGCGGACGGATCCGGTGCGGACGGGTCCGGGGCGGACGGGTCCGGGGCGGACGGGCCCGGGGCGGACGGATCCGCGGCGGACGGGTCCGGTGCGGTCGGGTCCGGTGTGGTCGGGTCCGGTGCGGGGCCGGGGTCCGGTTCCGGCGCGGACGGTTCCGGGTTCGATTCCGGCGCGGCCGACACGGCCGGCACAGGCGCGGGCGAGGCCGCACGGCGGCGGGCGCGGTCCGCCTCCGTCCAGGCCGCCTCCAGGGCCCGCCGTTCCTCCCCGTCCGCCCCGCACAACAGGGCGAGGCGGTCGACCACGGCGAACTCCTCCGGGACGGTCGCGCCCGAGCAGTAGCGGTGGAGGGTGGACGCGCTGACGCTCAGCCGCCGGCCCAGCGCCTCGTAACTCCTCCCGTCCCGCGCCTTCAGCGCGCGCACGAGCCCCGCGAACTCCTCGACGGCGGCATCCTTCGGCATTCCATCCCCCTCGACCCTGCATCCCATCCTTCACGTCCTTGCACGTCAGCGGGGGTGGAATGGTTCCGGGACGGCTGGTGGGCGCATGATCGTTGCAGCCGGCGGGCGCCGGCCCCACGCTGGTTGAGCACTGACCGAACGAACGACCCGACGGGGGATCCACCACCATGAACAAGCTCCGCACCGCACGCGCCACCGCAGCCGCTGCCGCACTTGGCCTCGCGGCCCTCGCCACAGCCCCGGCGCAGGCCGCTGCCCAGCCCGCCTTCCTCGCCGCATCCCAGATGCCGCCGTCGTCGACGCCGTGGTCCGCCACCCAGGTCTTCACCGGCGTCCCGGAGAACGGCGGCGTCCTCTGCGCCCCGTACAAGATCCCGGCGCAGAACACCCGCTACCGCGAGTTCAGCACCGAGCTCGACACCAACGGCGTCCAGGTCACCACCGTCGCCCGTACCGAGGCCGACGCCGTGAAGCTGGTCGACACACTCCGCGGGGCCCTCGCCGGCTGCGGCCCCCTGCTGGAGCAGCAGAACCCGGGCCTGCAGGCCGTCAGCGCCTCCCACGGCAAGCTCGCCGTCGAGGAGGGCGCCTGGGTCTACAGCCTGGACACCGCCGACCCGCAGATCGGCATCTCCGACATCCACCTGTTCTCCGTCGGCCGCGACGGCCGCACCGTCACCCTCGTCCGCTGGGGCCAGATGGGCGACCTCGCGGACGCCCCGCTGACCGCCTTCCGCACCACGACGAAGACCGCCGTCAGCAAGCTCCACTGACCCGGGGGCTCCCCCGGGGGCTGACCACAGCTCGACGGCGGCGCGGCCGGAACCCCGGCCGCGCCGTTGTCGTGTCCCACCTGCTCCGCCGGCGGCGATCACTTCCTGGCCTTCACCGGCATCGCCTGCACCCTCATCTGCTACCGCAGACTCGCCAAGGGAGGTGGTCTCTAGGTGGACATCGGCGGAGGAACGGTCTCCTCCTCCGTCCGCGCTTCCGCAAGAGCGAGGGCGGCAATGGCCCCGAGCAGGATCACCGTGCCCGCGACGGTGGCCACCGTGAGTCGTTCGTCAAGGAACAGCACGGCCAGGACGGCGGCGCTGACCGGTTCGAGGAGCATCATCACCGACGCGGTGGCGGCCCTGAGGACGGCGACGCCGGCGAAGTACAGCGGGTAGGCGAGCGCCGTGGTGACAGCGGAGATGTACAGCATCAGCAGCGCCGCCCGGGCGAGGTTCCCGCCCTGGGGGAGAAGGCCCTCGTGAAAGGCCGGCGGCAGCATCACGGCTGCGCCGATGAGAAAGGACCACAGGGTAAGGGTGAGGGCGTCCTCGCCGGTGCCGTGACGTCCGGTCCATCGGCCCAGCAGGTTGGAGACGGCGTAACCGGCGGCGGACAGCAGCGCCATCGCCACGCCCGCGAGGCGGACGACACCGGGCTGGTTGCCCAGCACGAGCACGGTCAGTCCGGCCAGCGCACCGGCGACGGCCAGTGCCCCGGTGCGGCCGACGCGCTCGCCCAGGAACAGGCGCCCGCCGGCGGCCGTGAACACCGGTGCGGCGCCGAGCGTGACGATGGTGCCCACCGCCAGGCCGGTGTCCCGCACGGCGGCGAAGTAGGCGGTCTGGAAGACGGCCAGCCCCACTCCGGTGCCCCCCAGCAGCAACACACGCCGCCCGGCAGGCTGCGACGCGCGGGGCGCCTTGCGGACCGGGCGCAGGGCCCAGACCGGCAGCAGCAGCACCGCTCCGGCCAGGAAACGCCAGAACGAGATGGCCATGGGCCCCAGGTCGCTGGTCCGGTAAATGACCTCCACGGCCGCGCCGGTGGTACCCCAGGCGATCCCGACGAAGGCGAGGAGGGCGAAACCGCGCCGCACCGAGAGCGAGCCGGTCAGTGAGCGGCTCCCGCCCGGACCCGGTGCATCCGCGTCGACGGTGAGGTCCTGTGAGGTCTTCATCGCGTCACCGTGCGCCTCCGCGCACGATACGCAAAATGCATCCAGCCGACTATCGATACGCTGAGCGTATGGACACACGCGGAGAACGTGGTGCGGGGCTGGAGCTGAAGCACCTGCGCTGCCTGGTCGCCATCGTCGACACCGGCAGCTTCACGGACGCGGCCCTGGAGCTGGGCGTCTCCCAGGCCGCGGTCTCCCGCACCCTGCTCGCCCTGGAGAAGACCTTGGGAGTGCGGCTGCTGCACCGCACCAGTCGCACGGTCGAACCCACCGTGGCGGGGGCGCAGGTCCTCGCCCGAGCCCGTCTGCTGCTGGCCGGCGCGGACGAACTCGTCGCCGAGGCCGCCTCCGGCCACAGCCGCCTGCACATCGGTCACGCCTGGTCGGCCTTCGGGCGCCACACCACCGAGTTCCAGCGCCGCTGGCACCACGACCACCCCGACATCGAGCTGAGGCTCGTCCGCCACAACTCCTCAACCGGAGGGCTTGCCGAAGGACTGTGCGACCTCGCGGTCATTCGCAGCGCCCTCGACCTCACACCCTGGTCCCACGCCTTCGTCGGCCACGAGGACCGCTACCTGGCCCTCGCCTCCGACGACCCCTGGGCCCGCCGACGCAGCATCCGCCTGGCCGAAGTCGCCACCCGCACCCTCGCCCTCGACCGCCGCACCGGCACCACCACCCTGAATCTGTGGCCCGAGCCCGAACGGCCCGCCGGCGAACACGTCCATGACATCGACGACTGGCTCGCCGCCATCGCCTCCGGCCGCTGCGTCGGCGTCACCCCACAAGCCACCGCAGCCCAGTACCGCCCCTCCGGCATCACCTACCGCCCCCTACGTGACGCCGAGCCCGTCCCCGTTCACCTCATCTGGCGCCGACAGGACCCCCATCCCGCCACCCGCGCCGCCGTCGCCCTCGCCATCGACCTCTACCGCACAAACCAAGCCCCGCCCCGCTCCCGCAGATGAGTGGCAGCGCTTGCCGCTCAACGGCTCACACGAGTCCCGGCCCGCCAACAGGGAGCCGGACCGCCCCGTTGCGGGTTCGGCTCGCCACGTGTGCGGGCGAGACTTCCTGTGCTGCGTCTGGATCAGGTCGTCCCTCGGTCAGCCGGGTACGCACAGCCCGGCGATGACGAGGTCCGCCACGAAGTCGGCATGCGTCTCCACGTCCACGGATGCCTCGACGTGTCCGGGATCCACCAGGCGGGCAAGGGCTTCATTGCTGAACTTGGCGGTTCCTCCAGCAGTGAACACAAGGAACAAGCTGCGCCAGGGCACCGGCCGGATCAATCCCGCCGAGGAGAGTGCGTCCACGAGAGGCCGAATAACTCTCTCCATCGTCACCAAGTGGCTGGTGTAGAGGTACTCAAGACGGTCGGTCAACAGGTTCGCCTCAGCATTGACGAGCCGGAATTCCGCTTTTGAGCCGAAACGCTGGTGGAGCACGTTGCGACCCACTCGCGGGGGACCAGTCTCTTCTGGGCTGGGCTGGGCTGGGCTGGGCTGGGCAGGGCTTCATGTCGTTCTCCACAGAGGCGCGGGCGGGGAGCCCGCCGTACTGGTGGGCTCCGTGTGCCCCAGACCCCGGCGCTCACTGCCACCGGGTACCTCAGGAGGAGGTTGCCAGGCCCAGGGCATCACCAGAGGGCCCGCAGTGATCAGGAGCCACCACCCGGTAGATCCCGCGGTGCACCCGGGAGCAGTACCCGTAGGGGCAGTACCCAGCAGTGCAAGTGCAGTACCCCTGGTGAAGGCGCCGACTGGGGGCGCGCGCACCGGGAAGTCCGGCAGTGGGGTTCTGAGCCAGAGCAGACGCAGGACGGGTGACGGGGCTGGCTGCCGGAGAAGCGGTGACGCTTCCCAGGTCACCGGCGCGGTGACTTTCCAGGCCGCGAGCAGTACGCAACACCGCTGTACCCGTAGTGCGTAGCACCAGCAGTGCGCAGTGCATGCAGTTCAGTTGAGTGAGCCTGCGCCGCCTTGAAGTTGCAGGTCAAAGAGCTGGTGTGATCGGTTCTCGGGGTGCTCGTGCTGGTCGTACGCGGCAGCCTGTGGAGTAGATCGTCTGTCAGCGTGGCCTTGTCCACGAGCTGCGTCGTCAGTTGTTCGCGGATGTGGGAGGCGCTCTGATCTACGATCGGGCGATGTTCAGGAGTTCACTGCGGGAGTCCGAGCTGGTTCGCGGCGGCGTCCACGGTTTGTGCAAGGAG
Source organism: Streptomyces sp. NPDC091272 (assembly GCF_044757485.1). Classification (NCBI taxonomy): domain Bacteria; kingdom Bacillati; phylum Actinomycetota; class Actinomycetes; order Kitasatosporales; family Streptomycetaceae; genus Streptomyces; species Streptomyces sp. NPDC091272. Next base: position 39,579 of record NZ_JBIVVC010000010.1, on the reverse strand, counting down.
GACGGCGATGGTCATCGGCCCGACGCCGCCCGGTACCGGTGTGATCAGACGGGCGCGGGTCAGAGCACTGTTGAACTCCACGTCGCCGACGTTGCCCGGGTTGTATCCGGCATCGAGCACCACCGCTCCGGGCTTGATGTCCTGACCACGGATCAACCGGGGCCGTCCCACGGCCGCCACCAGCACGTCTGCCTCCCGGACGATCGCCGGTAGGTCTGCCGTGGGGGAGTGGCAGTAGGTCACCGTTGCGTCCTTGGCGAGCAGGAGCATCCCCGCCGGCTTGCCGCGAATTGTGCTGCGCCCCACGACGACGGCGTGTGTGCCGAGGTCGACGTCGTACGCCACCAGCAGTCGCATGATTCCTCCCGGAGTGCAGGAGACGAAGCCCGGAAGGCCAAAGCTCATCGCGGCGAAGGAATGCATCGTGACCCCGTCGACGTCCTTCTCCGGTGCAATAGCCTCGAACGCCGCGCGCTCGTCAATGTGGGGGCCGCAAGGATGCTGGAGCAGGATGCCGTGCACCTGCCGATCGCCGGACAGGCCGGCGAGGGTGCCGATCAGCTCAGTGGTTGTAGTGGTGGCAGGCAGGGCGACATGTCGGGACCGGATACCTGTCTTGGCGCACCGCGCCCGCTTCATACGTACATACGTGGCCGAAGCAGGGTCATCTCCTACCAGCACCGTCGCCAGACAGGGGGCCGGTCCGATCCGGGGGACAAGACTGACGTAGAGCGGCGTCGGCCTGACGGTGGACCCAGAGTCGCGGAAGATTCAGGCGGAGGGGGACGCGGGACCGGCTGAGGCGTCGGGCGCACCCTTCGGGAGCCAGCGCAGGGCTGCCGCGCCGAGTAGCTCTACACCCCGAGCGACCCCGGCTCCGCCGACGCCACGCCGTCCCGACCGGATGCGACCGCGGTCACGTCTACCGCGGCGCCGCGGCAGCAGCGGCCCTCTGTCGGCTGTTCAGCCGTGATTCGCCCCCCAAGGCGCTTGACCTCAAGCATGGTTGAGTTTCTGCGTTGTCCCCATGACCTCTTCGAGCAGCACCTCGGCCTCCTTCGCTCCCGCCCACGACGACGCCGGCCTCATCGGCCAGCCCATCGGGTACTGGGCCAACGCGGCCGGCCGGGCCGTCGTCCAGAACACCCGCATCGCGCTCGGGGTTCTCGGCCTGACCCAGCCGGCCCGGTGGGTCCTGCACCGGCTGGGGCACTGCTCACCCCGGCGGCTCGAAAGCGGCCGCAGCAACTCGCGCGGCAGGTGGCCAACTCGGCGGCCGTGCAGCAGCCCCGGCCGCCGGTGTGGATCGGAGGGTTCTGGCCGGGCCCCTGTACACCTGGGTGTCGGAAGCGAGCCCCAACCGCACGCCTGTCGCTGGACACCCTCGCCGATCTGTGGATCTTGCGCGCGTGGGAATCATGTCCGACGACGACCGCTCCGCCCGCCATCCGTACGGCGTCGCCTCACCACGCGACCGGCAGCGCCTCGGGACCGCGGATCAGGGCGTTGCGGCGCCAGGGGATCGTGTCCGGGGCGCTCGCGAGGCGCAGGGTGGGGATGCGGTCGAGGAGGGTGTTGAGGAGGAGGTCGATCTGGAGGCGGGCGAGCGGGCCGCCGGTGCAGTAGTGAGTGCCGTGGCCGAAGGCGACGTGCGGGTTGTCCATGCGGTCGAAGTCGATGCGTTCGGGGTCCGGGAAGACGGCCGGATCGCGGTTGGCCGCCAGGTACGAGACGTAGACCGGGTCGCCCTTCCTGATGCGTCGGCCGCACAGTTCCACGTCCTCCGTGGCGATGCGGGCGAGGCCGACCGAACTGCGGTGCGAGATGTGGCGGAGCAGTTCGTCGATGGCCCGGGGGCGGATCGCGGGGTCGGTCCGCACGCGGTGGAGGAGGTGGGGGTGGGTGAGGAGCAGGAAGAACATCTGGCCGGTGTTGTTGGTGACGGCCTCGCCGCCGATCTGCAGCGGGCCCGCGACGCCGATGGCCTCCTCCTCCGTCAGATCGCCGCGGTCCACCCCGGCGGCCAGGAGCGACAGGATGTCGGCGGCGGGCTCGGCATCGGCGGCGGGCTCGGCGTCGGGGGCGGGACGGAGGTTGCGACGGGTACGGAGCTCGTCGGCGAGCCAGCCGTACAGCTCGTCCTTCGCTCGACCCGTGACCGTCGCGTCGCGTGACGGGAACACGATCTCCTGGGTCAGCCGGTGCAGGCGCGGGCGGTCGGCCTCGGGTACGCCCATGACCTCGCAGTGCACCGCGATGGGGAACGGTTCGAGGACGCGGGCCGTGAGATCCGCCGGTGCGCCGCCCCGTACGAAGGTGTCCACCAGGGCGTCGAGGGTCTCCTGCGCCCCGGCGCGCAGCCGCGCCACACCACGCGCCGTGAAGGCGGGCGCGACCACGCGGCGCAGCCGGTTGTGGTCGGGCGGGTCGGCGAAGGCGAGGGCGCCTGGCCGGGGTTTGAAGTGCGGGGCGAGGCGGGTGATCTGCCGTCCGGGGACGGGGCCACGGACGAAGCGGGCGTCGTTCGTCACGGCGCGTACGTCCTCGTAGCGGGTCACGAGCCAGGCCCAGCCCTCGCCGTACGGCAGCTTGATGCGGGTGAGCGGGCCTTCGCGCATCAGCTCGATCAGGACCGGGTCGAAGTCGGGGCCCTGGATGTTCTGGGTGGGCCAGTCACGGACGACGGGTTCCAGGGTCCGGTGTTCGGCCAGCGGTTCTTCGCGGTGCTCCTCGGGGGCGGGGCGGTGCTCCTCGGAAGCGACGAGGCGTTCCTCCGGTGCGACGGGCCGTTCTTCGGGGGCGAGGTCGTCGAGCACGTGTCCGTCTCCGTCTCCGTACGTTCTTCGTCACGTCCGCATGTGGCTGTCGCGTCCGTGGCCATGCCTGTGGGGGCTCTCCCTTCACCATCAGGCACCGTCGGGCGGGAGCTCGCACCGGCGTACTCCAGATGGGCTCTCCGGCCCGCCGGGGCCGGCCGGTGCTGCCTAGCGTGGGCGGATGGACAGCACGGACACCTCCACGGCGCGTGTCTCCGCGGGCAGTGCCGCAGATCAGAGGAGTGGGAGGGCGCTCGGGGTCCTGCTGACCGCCGGGTTCATGACGCTGCTCGACACATCGATCGTCAACGTGGCGCTGCCCTCCATCGAGCGTGCCCTCGGCGCCGCGGAGGCGGAGCTGTCGTGGGTGGTGTCCGGCTATGCGCTGGCGTTCGGACTCGTGCTGGTGCCGGCGGGGCGCCTGGGGGACCTGTACGGGCGGCGGGAGATGTTTCTGGGTGGGCTCGCACTGTTCACGCTGGCCTCCGTGGCGTGCGGACTCGCGCCCGGGGCCACCTGGCTCGTCGTGTCCCGGCTCTTGCAGGGTGCCGCCGCGGGCATGGTGTCGCCGCAGGTGTCGGGGCTGATCCAGCAGATGTTCCAGGGGCCGTTACGGGCACGCGCGTTCGGGCGGCTCGGCAGCGTCGTGGGAATCTCGACGGCGGTCGGACCGCTCGTCGGCGGGCTGCTCATCGGGGGCTTCGGGGCGGAGCACGGGTGGCGCGCGGTGTTCTTCGTGAACCTGCCGATCGGGGTGGCCGCGTTCGCGGCGGCCCTGCGGCTGCTGCCCCGTACCGAGCGCTCCGGGCGCGGGCGGACCGGCTTCGACCTGGTCGGTGTGGTACTGCTCGGCACCGGGGTCGTCGCGATCATGCTGCCCCTGGTGCAGGAGCAGCAGTGGGCCGGGCGGGGCAAGTGGCTGCTGATTCCCGCCGGGGTGGCGCTGCTCGCGGGCTTCTGGGGGTGGGAGCGGCGAGCATCGCGACAGTCTGCGCGGGGCCGCGCACCGCTGATCGATCTGCGACTGTTCGAGCTGCGGTCCTTCTCACTGGGCGCGCTGCTCGGCCTGGCGTACTTCTCCGGGTTCACGACGCTGTTCTTCGTCTACACGCTGTTCCTGCAGAACGGGCACGACCTCAGCGCACTTCAGGCCGGCCTGGCCGCCACCCCGGTGGCGGTCGGGTCGGCGGGCGCCGCGGCGGCGGGTGGGCGGCTCGTGGTCAGGCACGGGCGGCGCCTGGTGGCGTACGGACTGGTCGGGGTCGCGCTCGGGCTGATGGGCACGATGGCGGTGGTGCAGTTCGTGCCGGGACGCTCCGTGGCCCTGGTGGCGGCCGTGCCGCTGCTGTTGGCCGGAGTCGGCTCCGGGCTCGTGATCTCGCCGAACACCACGCTGACGCTGTCCAAGGTGCCGGTGTCCCTGGGCGGTTCGGCCAGCGGCGTCCTGCAGACCGGTCAGCGCATCGGGTCGGCGGCGGGCATCGCGATGGTCGGCGCCGTGTTCTTCGCCCATGTCGCCAATCACGACGACTGGGGGCGGGCCCTGCAACTCGGGCTGCTCACGGCGCTCGCGTTCGTGCTCCTCGCACTCGCCGTCGCCGTCGCGGACGTGCGGCGAGTTGCAGTGATGCGGACCGACTGAGCCACTTGCGTGTGGACCCCCGATCCGCGCAACACCCGGCTTCCCCTGCTATGTGCCTTCTGTCCCCGGGGTAACCAATCCCGGAAGCCGACCGCACCGAATCACAGGTGACAAGCGAAATCTGGTGAGCGTCATGACTGACGAAGAGTTCCTGCGTCTACTCGCGGAGGCTCGGGCGGAGATACGCAGAACTGTCCTGCCGCCTCCACTCGACGACGAGCCCCGCTACGTACTGCTCGGCCGGCACGCCGAGTACGGCGGATCGGCCCACTGAGGGGCGGCCCCGGGCACGGACTGTCTCTCCCGCCCCGCGTGGGGCCTCATGGGCCCGCCCCGCGGGGCGGGCCCATGGACGCGAGACCCGGTGCCGAGCAGCCTGCTGCGAGCGCCGCACGCCAGCGGTGGAGACGGAACACTGCATCGATGGACGGTGACGAGACGCGACTGGGCAGCGCCGCGCAAACCGGGCTCGGAATGACCGGAATGAGGAGCGCCGACGGCTTCCTGGAGGCGCTGGAACGCAGTGACTTGCCGCGGCTGCGCGGTGACCGGCACACGGGCGAGGATCTCCCTGCCACTGTGGTGAGCCGTGACCTGGGCCCCTTGCGCCTTACCGAGCTGGTGACCCCGGAGGGCGAATGCTTCCGCAAGGCCCACTCCGCACGTGCCCAGGACAGCGGGCTCTGGCAGGTCGAGGTGGTGAAACGAGGGCACGTACGTGCCGAGCAGGGCGGCAGCACCGCCGTACTGGGACCCACGGACCTGGTTCCCATCGACCCGGTACGGCCGGTGCGGTTCGCCAGTTCCGCGACCACCTACGTGACGATGCTGATGCCGCGACACCTCGCGGAGACCCGGCCGAGGAGGGGTACATCGGCCACGGGCGTCCCGCTCGGCCTGATCGGCTCGTGCCGTCAGGTAGACGTCGGACGGGGCGGGCACCGGGTGGCTGTCGGCCAGCTTCTGGGCGCGCGGGGTCAGCGCATAGGCACGGGGCCGGTTCGGGTCACGGTGCAAGAAGCCTTTGCGCTCCAGAGCCAGCATCTGGTGCGCCACGGAGCTGGGGGACGCCAGGTGCACCCTCGGGCCGATCTCGCGCAGAGTGGGCGGGTAGCCGCGCGTGCGTACCGAGTCCAGGAGACAGGCCAGGACACTGCGCTGACGCGCGGTCAGGCCGGCGGCGTCCTCGTAGATACCCGGCGGACGTCCGGGCAGGCCAGAGGCAGCACGCACGAGATCCCCCCTTGTTGATTTGTCGATCTTGCGTCCACTGACCGTAGCCCCGCACTCCCGGAAAAGAGAACACCAATTCGACAGGCCGACACATGGCCGCCGTGCACCGGGCGGTCTTCCCCGGGTTCTTCACGTATGTACCGCTCAGCGGCCTGCCTCGGTGTACGGGCTGACCAGGAAGGTCGACCATGCTGCACGCGAAATCGTGAGCGGTCCCAGCCCGCGGTCCTTGGAATCCTGGACCTGCACCCCGGTACCGTCCGCTGCTGCGCAAGCCTCGACGCAGGCATCTTGGAAATCGCCGCCGTAGGTGCTCTTGTGCCAGACGCTCGGACGCAGCGACATGTGGTTCTCCCTGGGGCGAAGAAGGGCGTGCACTACGAGCAGCTTGTCCACGCGAGTCTAGGAACAACGCGCTTCGCGAGACGGCGAGTTGGCACACCGAAAACGATCAAGGGCGGGAAAGAAGACCATGTCGAACGGCGGGCGGGCGCCGCGGTGGACCGCCGCTGAGATGGATGACTACGAAAAGGGTGCACGCCGTGCTCAACGCGGTGATTGCCGCACACAGCGGCCGCATCGGTGCTGCCGACGACCCACAGACCGCGCGGGCCTGGCGCGCGCAGCGCGCTCCGCCGCTCATCGAGCGTGACGTCCTGACTGCCGACGGCCGGGAGCGGATCGCGGAGATCCTGCGGGACATGCCCGCGCTGCTTGCCGTGGTGCGTGAGGAGCCTCGCGATGAGTGACGCAGCGGGCCACAGGGCCCGCCCGTCTCCTGTCGGACGACCAGCTCGACGAGATCTTCCGGGAGAACATTCCAGAAGCCGGCCGCCCGAATGAGCCGCCCCGGGCTTCCCTCAGGGGTGGCCGACGGTCCGGGGTGTGGTGGGGGGTGCCTGTTCGGAGCTACTGCTGGGGGTATGACGACTCCTTGTGTGCGCACCGCTGTGACGGCTGCAGTTGCTCTGGTCCCATTCCTGCTGGCTGCTCCCGGCGCCGATGCCTCTCCCCACGGCCGTGCCGCTTCCGTGGTGGCGGAGATCGATTGCCCGGACGGCTACGTCTGTATCTATCCGGAGATCAACTTCGGGGGGGGCAGCCGTGGGTGAAGCGGGCGGTGGAGGGCAGCGTCAAGGACCTCCCCTCCTCGATCCGTGACCGGGGCAGCTCGGTGCGCAACAACTCGGAGCGCACGGCCTGGGTGTACGAGAAGCGCAGCTACGGCGGGCGGTGGGGTGCGTGACGCGCAGCGGCGGTTCCGCCTGACCTGTGCGGTTACAACCTCAACGGCCAGACCCGTTCCCTGAGGATCGACAGGAACGACTGCGGCTGAGGACAACTCGCCTGTCCTGTCGCAGTGCAGCTGACAGATCATGGGCCGCTGACCTGCTGGGTTGCCATGTCGTTTGAGAACGCCGCGGGCCGGCGTTCTCAAACGACATGGCTTTCACGGAAGCGCGCTGGTGGTGGGCAAGGACAGCTCAGCCGTCTTGCTCTTCGGCAAGGTTGCCCGTGGCCGGCCGGAGACGATGCCGAGCCGCTTCCAGACGTTCGGCATAGTCGGCGGCGAAATTTCCAGGGAGCGCTTTGTCCAGTGTTCCCGCGATCTTGTGGATCGGGGCCCATGCGGCCGGATCGTCGACCAGGCGACTGAAATCTGTCATCTGTACCCGCTCCAGCCAGTCCGAGAGGATCAGGGCCTCGTCGGGGGTGAGCTTGATCGTGACTTCGCTCTTCTCCACGACCGGAACCTCATTAGTCGCGCTCGGGCCAGATCGGGCCCTGGTCGGTCCAGATGACGCCCTTGTTGCGGCACAGACAGAAGGGATGGCCGATCGGGTCGATGTAGACCTGCCAGCCATAGCCGTTGGGGCCGATGAAGTCCTGCCTCAGCGTCGCGCCGAGGTCGAGGACGCGCAGCTGCTCGGACTCGAACTCGTCCACTTCGAAGTCGAGGTGGAACTGCTTGGGGTGCTCGCTGTCGGGCCACTGCGGAGCGCGATAGTCGTCCACCCGGATGAAAGCCAGCTCGATCTCGCCGAACTGGATGCCGGCCCAGTCCTCGGAGCTGCCTTCCTTGATCGGACGGCCCGTCACCTCGGAGTAGAAAGCCGCCAGCTCCATCGTGTCCGGGCAGTCGATAATGAAATCGGTGAGTCGCAGCATCCCGCGATCTTGCCACAAGCTCGCACCCGACTTCGAGACAGGCCAGTCGCGGTCCCGACGGAGACAGAAGCGCCGGTAAAGGGGGGCCCTGGGTTCCGAGGGGGTGTAGAACCGCGCTAATCGTCGGCTCAGCTCGGCGGTTGCTGCCAGGCAGAGCTCTTCGGGGTCGAGGGCGGTAGTGGGCGGGTCGAGGATCAGGTGCGTCAGCCCCCCAGAGGTTCATTCGCCGTGCCAGGCGAGCTCTCCGTCAAAGAGACGGGGAGACATGGCGATGCATGACTCCGGTCTTCTCGGTGCGGTGCAGGTGTGGTCCTCCAAGGCTTTGGGCTGGCTCGACGCCGCTCATGCGGAGGGCCGCGGCCACTTCTCGGCGGACGTCTCAGCCGACATGAGCGACGACCCCGATGAGACCTGCAAGCCTCTCAGCGAGTGCGCCCTCGCGGCGTCGCTCGTCCTGCGTGAGGGGGTGGCCGGGACTCAGGACACCGAGATCGCACGCCGTATGATCGAGTTCTGCTGGAACCAGCTGGGCCGGGGCGACTTCCTGTACGAGCGCCAGCTGCGTCACATGATGCTCAGCGACCCGCTGGAGGTCTACCACTCCTTCGTCGTCGCGGGCCTGCGGCACCGGCAGATGGACGAGCTGCTGAGCTCCAGCGCCAGGTTGCGCTCGCCCCACGTCGCGGAAAGCGTCCCCAACCGGCGACTGGCGATCGCCAACGCCCGCCGCGTGCTGGGCGTCGGTCCGAGTTCGGACTGGGCGGCGTTGGCCTCCGCGACCTGGCTGGGTGCCACCCCGGAACCGTGGGCCTTGGACGTCAACACCGCCTACGACGTCACCCACACCGTGTTCCACCTGACCGACTGGGGGGCCATGCCAGGCGGGCTGCCCGAACCCATGCGCACCTACCTACGCCAGTGGCTCCCGGTATGGGTCGATGTGTGGACCGAGTTGGGACAGTGGGACCTGGCGGGTGAACTCCTCCTCGTCGACACGTGTATCGGTGACCCGCAGTGTCTAGCCGATGCGTGGGAACCGCTGCTTGCCGCCCAGCACCCGGACGGCCTCACCCCCCGGGACAACGACCCCGTCGAGGACGACGTCGACCTGGCGTTCAAGAACCACGAACATACCGCCGTGGTCGCCGTGTGCGCCGGCACTCTCACCCTCGCCCGAGCCCTGGGCTCCTCGCCCGTACCCCAGTGAGCGCATCCGACCTCGCCGCCCTGGCCGAAGCAACCCCGGGCGCCACCAGCGTCACGCTCGCCGTCCTGCGCGACGGGCACTCGCAGGTCTTCTGCCACGGCCACCAGTCGCGCACCGGACCGCCCACCACGGCGGACACGGTCTACGAGATGGGCTCGATCACCAAGACCTTCACCGCCCTGCTGCTGGCCGAGCTCACCGCGCGCGGCGACATCGACCCCCGCGCACCCCTCAACAGCTACCTCCCACGAGAACTTCGTCTGCACGGCCCGGGCGCCGACCGTGTCGCCCCCCTGCATCTGGCCACCCACACCTCCGGCCTGCCCGCCCTGCCCCCCGGCCTCCTACGCAAGGCCCTTCCCCACCTCCTCACCAACCCCTACCTGCCCTACACCGACGAGGATCTTGCACGCTCCGTGCACCACACCAGACTCACCCACCCGCCCGGCACGCACTTCGGGTATTCCAACTACGGAGCCGCCCTCCTCGGCCGGGCTATGGCCCATACCACCGCCACGCCCTACCCACGCCTCCTCGACGAGCGCGTCTGCCAGCCTCTGGGGCTGCCCGCCACCCACTGCCGCAGCGACAGCCCCCAGGCGGTCGGCTACAACACCGGCCGCCCCATGCCCCCATGGCAGTGCCCCGCCCTCCCCGCCGCCGGCGCACTGCGCTCCACCGCCAACGACCTGCTGCGCTACCTCCACGCACACATCGAACCTGACAACTCACCTTTGCCCGCCGCACTGTGCACCGTGCAAGAAGCACAGCTGCGCCTCCCACGCAGCAGCGGCCAGATCTGCCTGATCTGGTACCGAAACCAGGTCAAGAACCAACCTGTCATCACCCACGCCGGCGCCACCCGCGGCTTCACCACCTTCATCGGCTTCGCCCCCCACACCAAAACCGCCATCGCCGCCCTCGCCAACACCAACGCCACGCGAGCAGCAGGCTTCCTCAGACAGGCCTACAACATCCTGCACACCGGCATGTGAATGTCCGCCACAACCTTGTTGACAGCACTCCCTGTGGGCCACCGCGAGGAAGACCCGCCGGACCAAACGGGTGGCGGGCGGAGATCCGCAGTCGGTGTCCGTCGCCGCGATGCAGTAGCGCAGGGGCCGGCCGTGACTGCGGTCCCTGCCACTACCGCGACAGTCCAGACGAGTGAGCGCATGACCGGCAAACACCGACAGCGATCCGACGGCTGTGGCCCTGCCGACCCGCAATTTCAAAGCCGCCCAAGCGGCCGGGCGGTTGACCAGCAGACTCGGCTCCCACCTGCGGCAGGGCTTCCTGGTCGTCGACGGGGTCGCCCTACCAGCCTTTCGAACGCCGAGGACTCGGATCCTGCCGCGCAGACTGGCGCGACGCGTTCCTGGCGCGATGCGTTCCGTAACCCCGAAGCCAGGTGGGGGACGACCGTCGAAACGGCTGAGGGCCGGGAACAGAGTTCCCGGCCCTCAGCCCTGAGGTCGCCCCGGTCGTCAGACTGCCGCCGACACGGCTGCCATCAGGCAGGACAGCAGGCCGCAACCGCAAACCGCCGTCGCGCAGACGCGAACCGTTCTGTCACGGGGCAGGTGCCTGACCCGGGCGGTGACGAGGGCCACCGGCGCGGCGACGAAGGGCAGGGCGGCCGCGCCCAGAAGAGTGAGGCCCCAGCCCAGCGAGGCCGTCGTGCCCTCGGGCATCGTCGCGTGTCCCCCGGCGCCCAGAACGTGCTGGGCGCCGTTGAACACGAGCGGGAGCGCCGCGAAGAGCCCCGGCAGGAACGCCAGCCCGATCAGGGCCACCGCTTGGGCGATACGGGCCGGTGGGGTGTCCGCGGACCTTCTCATCCGATTCTCCTTCAGATTCCTACCAGCGCGGTGCGTACCAGCTGATGTTGCTGGCGAACAGGGCCCACATCACCTTGGCGAAGACGTTGTTCGCCTTGGAGCACGGCTTGTTCCGGTTGCACCAGGTGTTGTTGGGGCCCCAGGCCTTCACGTTGAGCTGGAGCCTGCCGTACTTCTTGCCGAGCCAGAACTTGATGTTCTTGTCCTTGCCCTCCACGTGACCCTTGAGGGACTTGAACTTCCAGCCCGTCGAGTAGATCTTCGTGACCCGGACCGGGCCCTTGCCGTAGGCCAGGTTGCAGCGTTCGCCCTTGTTGAGGGTGGAACCGCAGCCGGTCAGCGGGAAGACCCAGAAGTGATTGCGCATCCACTTGAAGACGGTTTTGGCCGAGCTGTAGAAGTAGCCGAGACCGTAGGAGGACCCGTACGAGTACTCTCCGCTCAGGTCGAGGCAGGAGACAGGGTTGCCGCGGCAGTACTCGTAGCTGTTGTCGTTGCCGCCCTGGACGGGATCTACGGACAGGAACCGGCCCGAGGCGGGGTCGTACAGGCGCACGCCCATGAGGACGAGACCGCTGGAAGTGCCGCTGTCCCGCTGGTAGGAACCCAGCCAGCCGTAGGAGGCGGAGGAGGTCCCGTCGAGGGGCTTGCCGTACTCGTCGTACCGCTGCACCACGGGGGCGGCGGCCTGGCTCAGCGGAAGTTGCACGGAGACGTCGCCGTGCAGGTTCGAGAGTTGCAGGACCGTGTCCCCCGTGCCCGAGGTGAGGGCGGACAGCCGCCCGCCCGGGCCGGTGACGGAACGGGTGAGCGTCCCCTTGGACGACGCGGTCCAGGTTGGGCTGTCCTCGTCGTCGGCGAAGTGACTGGTGAGGCTCTCGCCGGCGGCCCAGGTGCCGTCCTCCTGCTTGACCTGCTCGGTGGAGCGGGCAAGCCGTCCGGCCGCGTCCAGGGAGCGTACGGTGCGCCGGTTGTCGGTGCTCTCGCTGCGGACCAGGTCGTTGGCGTAGTACGTCAGCGCGGTGGCGCCGTTGGCCGTGGTGCGGCCGAAGGCGTCGTACTCGATGCCGGAGGCGGTCAGGCGGTCGCCGCTGTCGAAGGCGGAGGTGACCGTGGTGCGGGTGGCGTCGTCGGTGGCGCTGTCGCAGTCGTCCGACGCGGTGGCCAGGGCGGTGCGGTTGCTGTTCGCGTCGAGGGTGTAGGTGCGGGTGGTGCAGCCTCCTGCTGTGGTGTCGGTGGCGGTGATCAAGCGTCCGGTGCCGTCGTAGGTGAAGGCGCTCTCGGTGGTGGCGCCGTCGGTCTGGGTGTGCTGCGCCTGCTCGCCGTTGACGGTGGTGCCCGCCACGTCCGAGAGGACCGGGATTCCGGCCTGGTCGGTGTACTCCTTGCCGGTCTCCTTGCCTGCCGTGTCGGTCGTGACCTTGAGCGTGTAACCGCCGGGGAGTGACTCGGTGGCGAGTTTTCCGTCCGCGTCGTAGGTGGCGCCGAGGACGCCCGCGACGGAGTCGGTGATCTTCTTGACCCGCCCTGCCCCGTCATAGGCGTAGGACGTGGTCGACGGGGCGGAGTCGGTGACCTTCACCGGCCTGTCGAGGAGGTCGTACGCGGTGGTTGTCACATTGCCGGCGCCGTCGTCGTAGGAGGTCGGACGTCCCAGCGCGTCATAGGTGTAGGAGACGGTCTGACCGCCGGAGGCCCGGGTGGCCTGCTGTCCGGTGGCCTTGTCGTAGGTGAGGGTGGTGTCCGCCACTGCCTCGCCGACACCGCCGGTGACCGACATCTTGACGGTGCGGCCCGCGTCGTCCCGCACGACCGTGGTGACGCGGGTAACGGTGCCTGCGATCTCGGTCTTCGTGGCCAGCTGGCCCGAACGGTCGTAGGTGAGGCGGGTGGTGAGAAGTTCCTTGGGGTTGCTCCCCCCTCCGGTCACGGAGGCGGCGGGAGCGGTGCGGCAGAGCATGCCCGCCCACTCGGGCCGACCGGCGCAGTCACCGGTTCCGTCGGCGGTGTAGTAGGTGTACCGCAGGGTGCCGGCGTCGGAGCCGCCGGACGCGGCGGTGCGGGTGCTCTCCACCCGGCCCTTGGCGTCGTACGTCGTACGGGCCACCGCGGTGGCGCCGCTGCCGCCCGTGGCACCGTCCTTGCCGGACAGCACCTGGCCGGTCTTCCAGTCGTAGCTGACGGAGGCGGTCTGGAGGTCCGCGTCCTTGGCGTAGCCCTCGACGGTTGCGCCGGAGGCGGTGGTGGTCACCTGACCCGACACCGCGGCGTCCGCGGGCCGGTTCTCGTCATAGACGTAGCTGTTGTGCGAACGGGCGGGGATCACCGAGCCGGCCGGCAACGTGGCTTCTGCGGTGGCGCCGGCGAGTTCCTTGACCAGGGTCACGAGATGCAGCGGGCCGTACTCGTGTACCAGCCGCGTGCCGTCGGGCGAGTACACCGAGGTGGTGGAGAGACGTTCGGCGCGCTCGACGCCCGACAGGTCGGCCAGTCCGAGGGCGGCGGCGGTGTCGTCGTCGGCGCGCAGCGCGATCTCCCTGTTGCGCGCGCTCAGTTCGGACACCGTGTTGCCGTGCGCGTCGTACTCGGTCGTGGTGATCGAGCCGCCTGGCGAGGCGGTGTTGGTCTCCTCGCCGTCGGCGTTGAGATAGGTGACGGTCGCCGCGGCGTAGTCACCCGACGCGAGGTCGGAGCCTGTGCTGGAGGCCGGGGCCGACCCGGGAGGAAAGAGGGCGGTGGCGTCGGTGGGCGCGTCGTCCTGTCCCCAGGCCGCCACGGTGGCCTCGTCCATCCGGTACGGCGCCCGGTCGGTGGCGAGCGGCACGTCGTAGACGACCGTGGTCGCGGCGGTGCCGGACGTGGTCGTGGCCGAGCCTTCGGCAAGGCCGGGACGGGACACCTTGAGGAGCATGCCCGAACCGGCGGTCAGCGCCGAGCCAGCCCTGCCGTAGGTGAAGGTCCACGGCAGCTGGCCGCCCTCGGTGAGGGTGGTGACCAGGCCGTCCGCGTCGTAGCCGTAGGAGGTCTTGAGCTCGGTGCCGATCCTCGGGTCCCACACCTCGCGGAGCAGGCCCTTGGCGTCGTAGGCGTACCGGGACACGACCTCCGGCGTGGACGCGGTCGCTCCCGGGGCGGTGGCCCACAGACGCACGGACTGCACCTGTCCCTGCCGGTCGCCCAGGGCGCCGCCGGCGGCGGTGGTGCGGTCGGCGTAGACGAACTCGACGACGCGGCAGCCGCGCCGGGCCGGGTCGGCCTGGCACTGTGCGGCCGCGATCGCCTCGTTGGGCGAGATCACGTACTTGGGGCGGGCCAGCTGGTGTCCGGCGTCGCCGACCGTCTCGGAGACGAAGGTGAGCTGGGTGTCGTCCACCGCGGAGGCGCTGGACGCCAGCGGCCACGTGGTGGCGGCGGAGTTGGCCTTCGTGAACACGGACACGTCGGCCTTGCCGGTGTCCGTCAGCGTGAACGACGCGCCGGTGAGCGTGCCGGTGAGCACGAGGGACTCGTATCCCGGCTGCGGCGCCCAACGGCCCTGTGCGGCCGCGGTGAACGCGATGGTGGAGCCGTCGGCTTCGAGGATCTCCACCGAGGTGTCCGAGGTCTTGCGCAGCTGAGTGAACGAGCCGCTCTCCTCCCCCTTGACCGACGACGTCCAGCCGGGACCGAAGATCTCGGCCTGGCCCTCGGTGTCCTTGCCGTTGGTGCGCGAGGAGAAGGTGCGCTGCACCTGCACGGAGTACGCCGATGCGTCCGGCTCGGTCAGCGTGAAGTCGCCGGTGAGCAGGTTGACTTCCCCGGTGCCGACGCTGTCGGTGGGCGCGTTGCCCGCGTCCCGGTCCAGGGTGACCTCGGTGGTCTGCGTGTGGCCGTTGGTGGTGCCGTTGGTGAACCGGGCGCGCAGTTCGATGCCACCGTCCTCCGCGAGGGTGGACACCACGTTCCAGACCAGGGGAGTGGCGGTGCCACCGGTCACCTTCACCGGCCACGCGGTGACCGCCGCGCCGGAGGCGGTGACGTCGGCGACGGGAACCGTGCGCCAGGTGTCCTCCTCGCCGCGTCGGTATTCCCAGGTGACGCCCGTGTAGGAGGTCAGTCCTCTGGCCGCCAGGGTGAGCCGGCGGGCGGTTTCCGCGCCGTCGGCGGGCGACAGTACGGCCGCCCCGTCCTCACCTACGCCGAACTGGTAGGTGGTGGCGGTGGTCGAGAGGTTGCCGCCGGAGTCGACGGTCTTGGCGTAGAGGGTGTGCCAGCCGTCGGCGGGGTTGACGGCGAAGGTCGCCGCGTCGCCACCGGTGCCGTTGGTGGTGTCGAGCAGCTTGTGCGGCACGGCCGGATCGTCGAGACCCCACCAGTAGCCGGCCCCGTCCGCCGAGGTGGTGTCGAGGGTGCAGGAGACGGGCTCGGCGGCCTTGGCGGTCCAGCCGTTCTCCTCGTACGTCTCGCAGGTCACCTTGGGCGCGGTGGGCTTGATGGTGTTCATGACGAACGTGCTGTACCCGGTCCACGGGCCGTAGTCGATGCCGTCGTGGGCGCGGGCCCGGTAGCGCAGGTGGGCACCGTCGGGGAAGGCGTTGGCCGTGGGCACGGTGAGCTTCGCCGTGCTTCCGGAGGAGACCTCGGCGGACGTGGCGGTGTACGTGTAGGTGGTGTCCGCGTAGGCGGGGTCCGCCGTGACCTCGAACTGTGCCTTGGCCTTCGAGCCGTCGAGGTCCTTCACGTCGGCCGACAGCAGGGGAGTGCGCGAGGTGACATAACGCTTGCCGTTGTAGCTGTTCACCGCGGAGGGGAGCACCGACACGCCGGTGGGCACGGCCGGGTAGGAGTTGTATGTGACCGTCAGGTGCGGTTCGGTGGACCCGTCACCGGACACGTAGTTGGCCGAACGGAACCGGCGCCACGTCGTCGAGTCGGTCTCGCTCGCTCCGGCCACCCGGAACCCGTGGTTGGCGGAACCGGCGGCCCACGCCTGCACGATGGCGTCGACGTCGAAGGCCATATTTCCGGCCGGGCAGGTGGAGTTGTATCCCAGCGCGGCCTTGTTGGTCACCGCGCCCTCGGTCGCCGTGGTCGGCTGGGCTCCCCAGGTGAGGGCCGAGGAGTCCCATGCGGAGGTGACCCGCCGGACCTGGGTGCCCGCTCCGGTCGTGCCGCAGGTCGCGGAGTAGTACGAGTACAGCGTCAGCCTGCTGTCCGTGACGTGCTTGCCCTTGAGCGCGTTCACGTCGAACTTGAGGTACGAGCGGGCCTTCGTGGTGCCCCCGTCGTAGGTACCCGACTTCAGCTCGGTGGAGGACACCTGCGAGTCCGGGTAGTTGGTCGCCACCCAGGTGTCCGTGGACGCCGCGAGGGTGGACGTCGGATCGACGGTCACCGGATAGGTGAGCTGCTTCTTGAAGTAACCGGCGTCGGGCTTCAGCACGAGGGTCTGGGTGCCGTCGGCGGCCGTCTCGATCGTGGTGGCCACCTGTGCCAGGTGTCTGGACTCGCCGGACGCCGGGTTGACCGAGGAGTCCCACATCATGGGTGCCGGGGCCTCGGCCACGAGCTTGCCCGTGCCGTCCTTGAGGAGCAGGCGGCCGGTGCCGGCCTTGGAGAGCTTCAGTCCGCCGCCCAGCTTGAGGGGCATGCGGTACACGGGGGCCGTGGTCGGCGCCTTGTCCAGGACGACGCTCTGCGAGAAGCCCTGGGAGAGTGCCGTCACGGTGAGCGTCTCACCACCGCCCAGGGCGTATGAGGCGGTGCCGTCCTTCACCTTGGGTGCGGGAAGGGGCGTGGACCATTGCATGCCGAAGGACCGGCCGCCTCGTGCCACCGTTGCCAGGGACTTGTCGCCGCCGTCGGACAACTGCACCTCGGCGGCGGCGACCTTGGGCTTCAGCGAGGGCCCGGAGTCCACCAGCGCGGTGTCGATGTCCTGCCAGCGGCCGTTCACCTGTGCGCGGACGGGTCCGGCGTACAGCGAGGTCTCCAGTTCACCGCTGGGCAGTGCGTAGGTGGTCGTCGTCGCCGTACGCTCCGAGAGCACCTCGATCCTGCGCTTCTGCAGCCGGGCCATCAACAGGCCGGCCGCCACCGAGTCGGCGGTGGACGCCGCCTTCCCTGCACCGGGCGCATCGACGGCGCCGGCACCCGTGGGTGTGCCCATGGTCGGCGTACCAGTGGCAGGCCTCACCGAGGTCGGCTGTTCGAGGGCGAAGGCCGCACCATTGTCGAGCGACACCAGGGCCGTCTGCGCCAGCAGGACGGTAGTCAGGCCGACGGCGACCCGTCTGACCTGCCGTGTCCTGTTGATGGATGCGAGAGGCGGTATCTTCCGCCCCCAACTGCTTTTCACAATGCCTCCGTTCAACCCGCACGATGCGCACAGGTTGCTCACATATTGACCGCCTTATTGAACGTGTGATCAGGAACTGCTCCAACAGCTGACCTGAAGCGATGTCTGATCGTGATCAACAAATGGGAATGAATGGGGCCACTCAGACGTCTTCGCCACTGGCTTTCAAGTCGTACGCACGCAAAGGCGGTTGCCGCTCAGCGGTGCGCTCTGGAGGTCATTCGGGGCTTGATGCGAGGTCAGGCCGTTGCGGAGCGCATGCCGCGGCGGCCCGGGCGGTCTGCTGGACCGTGCCTGTCGGTCGAGGCTGGGCGGTCGGCAACCGGCTTCACTGGTCTGCGAGGCCCTGGGCCCGTGTGAGCGGCTACGGCTGTGGCGGCCAGGGCGTGGCAGGTGCCGCGTCGAGGCCGCGGGTGGCGACGAGGTGGGTGCTGCCGTCAGGCAGCGGTAGGACAGCCCGCCACGGCGAGGCGGCCGCCGGCCACGGTATTCGTCAGGACGTAGTGCGCGCCCATAGGAACGCGCTCGCCTCAAGGAACCCGACGAAGGGACCGCTGTGGGGAGTTGGCGAGGGGACGAGCACCCGGCACCTCCCACCGGTACCTCATTGATACGCGCGCATGCGGGTTCCCGCCGTCACGCCACGTGTGTCGTGTCTCGGAGTGCCACATCGCACGGGCGGGTCTTGGTGCCGTGTCGCGGCGAACAGACCGCCCCAGCCGGGAGGCAGGCGACCTCGGACAGGGCGCGGTCGGGGCGGGATGTGGGGCGCGGCCTCGCACGAGGATCAGGTTGCGACAGCGACTGGTCCGTCGCTCCGGTGGCTGTCCGGAGCGAAGGGCCCCGGGCCCGGGGCCCGGGCGGCGCGCTGTCGCCGTCATGCCTCACCGTCCCGCCCTGGTCCGATTGGGTAAGGGTCTCTGCCCGAAGGGCTTGACGATGAGCATCACTCCGCTCTCCTGGACGCCGGACGCCGCCGCAGTCGATCACTGACCGCTCGCGACCGTGCCGGTCCGACCGCGCCGCGGCGGGACTGCTTCCTGGTAGCTGCTCAACTGCCCGCGCTGCGCAGATTCTCCCGCACCTTGGCGATGGCGAATCCCCAACCTTGCTGGACCGTCGGCTTGGCCGGCACGGCGATCTCGTCCGGATTGGTGAGCACGTCGAGGAGCACGGGGCCGGGCTCCTCGAACGCGCGTCGTACTCCGTCGGCGAGGTCCTCGGCGCGCGTGACGCGGATGCCGGTGATTCCGAGCGCCTGCGCCACGGCGGCGAAGTCGGGGTTGTCCAGGACCGTGCCGAACTCGGGCAGACCCGCCTGCTCCTGTTCCAACTTCACCATTCCCAGCCGCTGGTTGTCGAAGACGACGAGCTTGACCGGCAGCCGCTCGGAGCGGATCGTCATGAGATCCCCGAGCAGCATCGAGAGCCCGCCGTCACCGCAGAACGCCACCACCTGACGGTCCCGGTCCACCAGCTGGGCGCCGATCGCCTGGGGCATGGCGTTGGCCATCGAGCCGAGGTTGTACGAGCCCAGCAGCCTGCGCGCACCCCGCATCTCCACGAACCGCGCAAGCCAGACCGTCGCCATCCCGGTGTCCGAGGTGAACACGGCGTCTTCCGCCGCCGCACGGTCGATGGCGGCGGCAAGCGCCTCCGGCCGTACCAGGTGGGAATTGTTGTCAAACGCAGAGCGCACCCGCCCCAGCAGCCCCCGGTCGTGCTCCGGTTCGGCCAGCCGACGCTGTCCCTCCTGCCAGTGCAGGAACTTCTTGCGGGCCGACTCCAGGTGGTCCTGGTCCTTGCGGCTGTCGAGCCGCTCCAGCAGCCCCCGCACGGTGGGCCCGACATCCGCGGCGAGTCCGACGTCCACCGGCACGCGGCGTCCGATGTGCTCGGCCACCCGGTCGACCTGGACTACCTTTTTGCCCTCCGGGTACCAGTCGCGATAGGGAAAGTCGGTACCGAGTAGCAGCAGCGTTTCGGCGTGGTCCATCGCCCAGGCGGCGGCCGGGTTGCCGATGAGCCCGGTCTGGCCGACCTGATAGGGGTTCGCGCCCTCGAACCCCTCCTTCGCCTTGAGCGTGAGGACCATTGGCGCCGCGAGCCGTTCGGCGAGGGCCAGCACGTCCTCGCGGGACTCGCGCGCGCCGCGTCCTACCAGCAGCGTGACGTTGCCGCCGTCGTTGAGCAGCGTCGAGGCCTCGTCAAGGGCCGGGTCGTCGGGGCGGTTGCCTGAGCCGACGAGGGACAGCCGCAGAGGCCGGTCGGCGGGAAGCTTCTGCCCGCCGATGTCGCCAGGCACACTCAGGACTGCCACACCGCGGCGTCCGATTGCCGTGCGGACGGCGACCTCCAGCAGAGCGGGCAGCTGTTCGGGCGAAGTGACGGTGGCCCTGAAGACCGCCACATCCTTGAACAACAGATCGTTGTCGACCTCTTGGAAGTAGTCGGTGCCGATCTCGGACAGCGGGATCTGTCCGGCGACTGCCAGCACCGGGGTGCCGCTCTTGGCCGCGTCGTACAAACCGTTGAGGAGGTGGACGGCGCCTGGCCCCACCGTGCCCATGCACACACCGATCGTATCGGTGAGCTGCGACTGCGCGCCGGCGGCGAAGGCGGCCGCTTCCTCGTGCCGGCAGCCGACCCAGGAGAGCGACTTCGAGGATCTGATCGCGTCGGTCAGCGGATTGAGTGCGTCTCCGACGACGCCGAAGACGTGCTGGACGCCGAGGTCCTCAAGGGTGTCCGCGAAGAGTTGTCCGACAGTGCGGGTCATGGGGGTTGTTCCTTTCCGTGAGCAAGGACGCTCTGCGGGCGACGGGGAGGCGTCCTCGCTGCGTCGGGGAGGGGGCGGTTGTCTCACCGACCCGGCCAGGCGGACTGGAGGGCCGCCGGGGTCGAGGGGGCCAGAAGGATCAGAACGTAAAGGTGTCCGGGTTCGCGGCCTTCCAGTCCGACGCCCAGGCGGGTGGTGGGTTATCGGTCAGTGCGCCGGGGGCCAGCCATTCGTACAGCTCCGCGTACGAGCGGAAGTCGTCGGCGTCAGTGGCGCGCCGACGCACCAGGCGCGGGCTGAGATCAGCAGGGTCCGTCACACCCATGGCAGCCATGATCTGCAACGCGCTGGAAACGGTCGCCTCCTGGAAGCGGTGGACCCGCTCGGACTTGTCGGCGACGACCAGCGCGCGGGCGCGGCGCGGGTCCTGCGTCGTGACGCCGGTGGGACAGCGGTTGGTGTGGCACCGCTGGGCCTG
Organism: Streptomyces sp. NPDC091272; assembly: GCF_044757485.1. Classification (NCBI taxonomy): domain Bacteria; kingdom Bacillati; phylum Actinomycetota; class Actinomycetes; order Kitasatosporales; family Streptomycetaceae; genus Streptomyces; species Streptomyces sp. NPDC091272. Next base: position 19,077 of record NZ_JBIVVC010000010.1, on the reverse strand, counting down.
GATGCACCCGACGGCGAACATCATGGCGCGGGCGGCGTTCGTCCAGTCGGCGCCCATGGCCAGGCGTTTGACGATGTCGGAACCGGCGGCCACCTTGCCGCTCGCGCCGATCCGGATACGGTCCCGCAGGCCGGTACCCACCAGGGCGTTGTGCACGGTGATCAAACCCTCGGTCAGGGGCATGCCGAGGTTGTCGGCGAACTCCAAGGGAGCCGCGCCGGTGCCGCCCTCGGCGCCGTCCACGACGATGAAGTCCGGAGTGATGTTCTCGGCGAGCATCGCCTTGCAGACGGCGAGGAACTGCACGCGCGATCCCGGGCAGAGCTTGAGGCCGACTGGTTTGCCATCCGCGAGCTCCCGCATCCGCGCCACGAACCGCACCAGCTCCCGCGGGGTGGAGAACACCCGGTGGTAGGGCGGCGAGATGACGGTCTCTCCCTGCGGAACGCCCCGCACCCGGGCGATCTCGGCGTTGACCTTGCCGCCGGGAAGCACGCCGCCGATTCCGGGCTTTGCCCCCTGCGACAGTTTGAGTGAGACGCACTTCACCGCGTCGTGTGCCGCCTTCTGGCGGAACTGCTCGGGATCGAAGTCCCCGTCCTTCGTACGGCAGCCGAAGTAGCCGGTGCCGATTTCCCAAATGATGTCGCCCCCGGGCCGGAGGTGGTACTCGGAGAGCCCGCCCTCACCGGTGTCATGGGCAAAGCCGCCGCGGGCGGCACCCGTGTTGAGCGCGAGGATCGCATTGGCGGACAGCGACCCGAAACTCATGGCGGAGACGTTCAGGAGCGCCATGTCGTAGGGCTGTGTGCAGTCCGGCCCGCCGACCCGCACCCGGGGCGCGCTCTTGGGCGGCTCGACCGGACGCATGGACGGCACCAGGAACTCGTAACCGCGGCTGTACATGTCCCGCTCGCTGCCGAAGGGCTCCTCGGCGTCCACGCCCTTGGCCCGCTCGTAGACGATGTTGCGGGTGTCCCGGTCGTACGGGCGCCCGTCGAAGCTGCGCTCCACGAAGTACTGCTGGAGCTCGGGCCGGATCGCCTCCAGGAGGAAACGCGCGTGCCCAAGCACGGGGTAGTTGCGCAGCACCGAGTGACGCGGTTGCGTCAAGTCGTAGATCCCTACCAGAGCGGCGACGGCCAATGGCGCGGCTGCGAACCACCACCAGGGCGTCAGGAGGACCGCCGTCATCACGGCCACGGCCGCACACAGAACCAGGAGGGCCACCGCCCCGAAACGCTTCATGGCTGATCTGTTAACCGCGATGGGTGCTCTCATGTCCGCCGACCAGGTGACAACTTTCCTGAGCGCGGCAGACGGCTTACGTGCGGAACGCTTACGGGCGGAACGGGTGAACGGCTACGTGGCGGAAGGCGAACCGGAACGCGTCCAGGGGCCGGTTCTGCCACTCGGCCATGCCCGTCCGGCCAAGCGAGGGCCGCGGTCTCTCGCGTGATCACGAACCGCTCCCAGGCCCGCTCGACATCAGTCGCCCTTCGCCGTGCACTCCTTCTTCGGCGGGGCGCCGTCCGGCCAGGCCAGGCGCACGAACTGGATGTGGTGGCCCTCGGCAGGTAACAGCTTCACTATGGCGACGGCCTTGTTGTACGGCGTGCCGTAGCTGTTGAGGCAGATCCAGCCCGATGCCCCGCGCACCATCGCCTGACCGTGCAGGCGCGGCCAGGCGGCCGGAATCGACTTCTGGTCGGGCACCCGGCCTTTCCCGACCACCCGGTTGCGGATGGCGGCGATCGCGGTGAGGGCGGAGTCGTGTGTGGTGATCGTACGGCCGTCGGCGAGACCGGTCGGGCCGATGTCGCCCACCGCGTCCCTCTGCCTGGGGTCGGTGACGAGACGTTCGAGGGCCTTGTAGTCGGTGCTGGAGCCGCCGGTCGCGGGCGGTCTGGCGGTCCACGCGTCCTGGTGGGTGATGGTCGCGTACTCGACGGAGAGGCCGGCCCCGAAGGTGAACGCCTCCCAGGGCATCTTCGGGTCGAGGGCGAGCGTGGAGGCGCCGGAGACGGTGACGACCCGGTAGCGTTTTTCCGGGCAGCCACGCTTGCCCAGGGCTCGCACCAATTGCGTGAGGGCGGGCGGGCGGCCGGAGAAGTAGACGGTGGTGGCACGGGAGTTGCAGAGGTTGTTGACCATCTGGGCGAAGTCGTTGGGAGTTGCCTGGTCGGCCCGGTATTCCTCGGGGGCGAACGGGGTGCCCTTGGTTTCCGTGCGGAAGGCCGCGCGCAGGGATCGGGCGTAGAGGTCGTCGGCGCGGGTGTCCTCCACCAGGAAGGTTTCGGCCGGTTTGACCTTGAGGTAGTGGGTGAGAGCCCGGGCCTGGTCGCTGTTGGACGGGACGATCTTCGCCAGTCCCGGGTACTTGTCCGGTTCCGCCTTGGTGTTGGCGATACTGTCCGCGGTGATCGGACCGCCGACGACCGCGATGCGGTGAACCTCGGTGAGCCGGCGGATGGTCTCCTCGGTCTGTGTGGTGCTGACATTGAACCCGAAGACGGCCCGCAGACGGTCCCGGTCCGAGGCAGACATGGCGGCCAGCTGGTCGGTGACCTCCGTGCGCCGGGTCATCTCCCGGCCCGGGTTGGCGAGCACCAGCCGTATGGGCGGTTCGAGTTCCCCTTCCTGATTGGCCCGGAACTGTGCGAGATAGGCGCCCTGGACCTCTCGCAGGAGCTGGGTGCGGGCCGCCGTGTCCTGTTCCGTGGGTGTCATCGGGATCATCAGCGCGATGGTGGAATAGGGTGCGCCGCTCCCGGTGACACGGTCGTTCTCCGCCTTGATGCGGTCGGAGACCGGGCCGATCTCGGGGATGAAGTGATATGCGCCGTCGGTGACGCCGGTGCACTCCACGTCATCGCCCCGCTTCTCCACACCCACGCCGCAAGAGGAGTTGGGCAGCAGCCGCGGCACGGTCACGGTCGCACCGGCCGCCAGCAGAAGCACCAGCACCACCCAGAAGAGTTTCCGCACGGCCGGGCTCTGTCTCGCGTACCGCTCGGTGACAGCCTCAAAGGGCTTCACGACCACCTTCTATCTTCCCGCGACGGGGAGGTCGGGTGCCTGGACTCCGGTGATCAGGGCGTGCTGCCAGCCGTCCCGGGCGAGGGCGTCGACGAACGCGTTCGGGAGGGAAGTGGCGACCGGCCGTACGTGGTGGATCTCGTAGTAGGTACAGAGCGTCGTGAGCGCTCGGCCGACCGCGTCGGCATCCGGGTGCTTGTACCCGGTAGGCGGCTGGGCGAGCGGGTCCGAGAGCCGCCACACTGTCCGCAGCAGTTCGCGTATCGCCGTGTGCACAGCTCGGGCGACGGCGAGGCCGGCCGAGTCCCCTTGGCAGTCGGGGCAGACCGGCGGTGGGCCGGCGGGGGCGGCGTGCTGGTCCTCGCGCGCCTGGGGGGCCGCCGCCACCAGGTTGAGGTCACGCAGCCACTCGGCGGCAGGGAACCTGCGGTAGCGGTGGTGCATCGCCCGTACGACGAGCGTGTCGAGCTGGCCGCGGGCGAGCGCGTGGTGGAGGTGGCGGGGAACGTGCCGTACAGAGTCTTCGGCCTGGAGATCGGCCGCGTCGTAGTGGTGCGCGAGTCTGCTGTGCACCCGGTCCCAGGGGTACGAGGTGTCCCGGGCGTCCTCCTTGGGGCGGGTCCGCAGTGCGGCCAGCAGCAGCGCACGCAGGGCGCGGTCGGAAACCAACGGAGTAGGGCCGACCGTGCCCTGCATGCCAGGCGGCCAGGGGCGATGATCCCAGTGTGCGAGGGCAAGGGTGTTGTCCCGCAGTTCACGTACCCGCAGCGCTCCGATGGCACCGGGCGCGGAGGGCAGCACCAGCCGTGCCGCCGCCTCCTCGTCCAGGACCGGTCCGAGGCTGATCAACTCGGCGCGCACGCGCGGGTCGGGCAGCAGCATCTCCAACAGCCGGGCGCCGAGGGGCAGTTCGCCGGCGTCCGGCGCGGGCAGGTCGAGCAGGCCCCCGGGCCCGGCCCTTTCCGGCTGGTGCACCCGGCTGTGCCACTCGGCCGCCGCACGCGCGATCAGCAGGGCGCAGCCGGTGCGCCCGCCGCTGAGCCGCTCGACCACTTGGGACAGACCTGCGGGCCCGCCGCCGCCACTGAGCATCCGCTGTATCTCGGGGCGGGTCACCCGTGGCACACCCAGGCGCAACAGCCATGTCGTGGGAGGACAGAGTTCCGGCTTGGTCCACGGCTCGGAGTCGGAGGCCGGGAGTAGGCGCTTGCCGTGCGAGAAGCGTCCGTCGCCCAAGGAGGTGACGAACACCGCGGGCAGCATGACGCCGCCGCGCCGCCGTCGCCCGTGCGCGACGGTCCTCAGCGCCCCGTACTCGCGGACGAGGGGATCGAGAAACCGGGCACGCAGCACCTCGTCCACGTTGTCGAGCAGCAGGAGTGGGGGGTGTCTGTTGCGTCTGGCCCAGAAACCGTACGCGCCGTCTATGTCGGCCAGCAGCGCGGCAACCAGGTGGGCCTCCACAGCGGTACGGAGCGCCCCGCCCGCCCGGAAGTCCCGGACGAGGGAGAAGAGCCGCTGCACACCGTCGCCGTTGACCTTGGCGAGGCGCTCGCGCCACCACTCCCACTCGGCGGCGGCAGGTCTTCGCTCGCGCAGGGTGGTGATGCCGGCCTGCAGGATGTTCTCCAACCCGGGCACGCCGGGGACGAACCCGGCGACGATGCCGGGCAGGGCCCCGAGCCAGACATCGAGCGGCCCACCCTGCTGCGGCTCGGGAGGGGGAGTGCCTGTGCCGAGCAGCCGGCGCAGGGCGCCTTCCGCTGCGGTCAGGCGGGCGGGCCAGACCTCGAGACCGGACGGCGGGACACCGGGCCGGGCCCGGGTCGGTGCGCCCCCCGTGCTCTCGTCCTCACCCGGCTCCGCCTCAGCCGGCGCGTCCGGCCGCCAGGCAGTGAGGACGAGCAGCGCGGGCGCGAGCCGGGGGAACTCGATCACCCTGCCGCCGTGCGTCTTGTGCAACTCGTAGGAAAGGGTGAAGAGCAGGTGGGTCACGGGCGATGCATTGACCACGTCCAGCCAGTCCTGATCGACCGGGTCGGTGGCGGAGTACGGGGCCTTGGCGAGGTCGACGCGAGCGGTGGGCACCGCCGCGTGGTAGCCCGCGTACAGGGCGTCGATCAAAGCAGTCTTGCCGGACGCACGGTCGCCGACGATTTCCACCACTGGCGCGCCCGCCGTGAATTTCGTGTCCTGCCAGGCAGTACCTCCCGGTGGCAGGCCGATCACGGCCGGGGCAAGTGCGTCCAGCACGGCGTTCAGGTTGTGCAGGTCGTTCCCCATGCGTCCCCCCGGAAATTCCGGCACCCTCGCGGATGACCTGCGCCAATGAGCTGCGGAGCCGGTCGATCGCGGCGACAAGTGCACCTCCGACAAAGGGAGTTGTCGGCTCTGCAGTTTATACGCTGACGGGTCCCGCCAGTCACTGGTGTGACCAGGTCCGGACGATCCACGGCCGGTCCCAGCAGCCGAAGCCCTTGAACGCCGGTGCACCCAATGCTTCTGAGCTTGTAGTCATGGCGTCGTACCGGCGGGGAGCTGGTGGGCCACGCCCCGGGCCCGGCGCCGGCCAGTTGTTCTGCCACGGGAGGTGTCAGTGGGACAGTGGGACTGGACTTCGCAGTGCAGGATCTGGTTGGGCTTCGATACAGACCGACTGCTTTCCGGGCTGGCCCCCCTGTGACAGCCCGGCGCCCAGTCAGCTGAGCCGGGTTGTGGCGTACGTCTCGATGGCCTTTGGCATCGAAGTTGGACCGATGGCCACTGGAGCTGGACGCCTTGAGTATCGCGCTCTATCGCCTGCGCGCCTTGGCCACCAGAAATGCCGCTCCCACGATGACGATCAAAACGATGGCGATGATCCAGAAGGGGGGAGAGCCCTGACCCGCTCCCTTGGCGAAAAACAGCATGTGTGACATGACTCTTCCGTCCCATCCGTGGTGACTGATCAGGGCCCGCCTGCCAGGTGCCCGGTCCACGGGTACGTACCCGGTCGATCCGTCGAGATGCACATCGACGACGACCACGCCGTCCTCGTCCTGCCCGCCACGCTCGCTGTGTAGCACGACGCTTGGCGTATTCCTGGCCATGAGGGCCGACGGCCGCGCGGCAGCTCACCAGAGCGCCCTTTTGCCGCGTTCTCTGGGGGGTGATCGTGTGGCGCGAGGCGAGCGGGAACGACTTTGTGCAGCTCAGCGCTGGTTTGAGCGACCATATCGCGTGCAACATGTATGACGCTGCTTGCGACGAAGCTCGATGAGCGGAGTCGTGAGCCTCGTTCCGCGAACTCCTATTCCCCCGCCGCAGTAGGGCCTGCCCCACCCTGCTCCGGGGGCTCGTCGGAGTGCCTGGGTCCGGCCCCGCATGATCGGCTGTCCGCACGTGATTCGCGTGACGGAAGGTGGACAAGTGAGAGTCCGGATCGGTTACTCGGCATGGATCGTGGGCGTGGTGCAGTTCTTCGTCATCAACTGGATTGCCGAGTCGGCTTGGGCCAGACCGTATAGCTGGGCGGGGAACAACATCAGCGATTTAGGCAACGCTCACTGCGCTCTGCAGCCAGATCCTGAGCCGCGGTATATCTGTTCCCCCGAGCACAGCCTGATGAATGCTTCGTTCGTCGTCCTGGGAGTGCTGCTTGTTGTTGGCGTCGCCCTGACCCGTGGTGTCCTGTGGCGCAGAGGACGGGCCGCTGCCATGGCCCGCCTGCTTCTCGTATGTGCCGCCGTGGGATTCGTGCTGGCCGGGTTGGCACCTGCGGACGTCAATGAGAACCAACATGTCCTGGGCGCCCTCCTCATCATGGCAGCGGGCAACATTGGTCTCGCCACGGCGGGGTTCGCCCTGGCAGAACACGTACCGACCCCCCTGCGGTGGGGCACCAGCCTGCTGGGAGTCACAGCGATCACCGCCTTCGGACTGTTTCTCTCCCACCACTACCTCGGCCTCGGCATGGGCGGCATGGAACGGGTCGCTGCTCTTCCTCTCCTGTTATGGGCACTGGCTGTCGGCGCTCGTGGCGCCATTTGTCGGGCAGGCCGTATGCACGAGTCGAAGCCGACAGAACCTCTCAGCCGCGCTGGTTGAGCGCTCTGGTCAGGTCCCGGTTGGCCTCCACGTCGACGCCTGTGCCGCTGGACGATTCGGCGGGTCGGGCAGTGGAAGGCCCCCGCCGAGGCGGGGGCCGGGTGGTTCACGAGTCGGCGGGCAGGTAGTGGGTACTTATCTGGTCGGCACTCTTACCCTGGGACGCCTGCTTCTCCGTGGCGGGGGACTTCTTCTCGTCGGAGGAAACGTCGGAGCACCCCGTGAGGCCAGCTGCCAGTGCGGCGCAGGCCATTGTGGAGAACAGCATGTTCCGGTGGGCCGCACGGGGCGCCTTGATCTTCAAGGTGCACACCTTCAAGAGGTGAGTGGTACCGCGCTCGCTCGCCCAGTGCCGTTCAACGGGCCGGCTGTGCCGACAGGGTTTGCGGCAGGCGGCGCGCGGCGCTCAGCGCAGGTACCCGCACCGTGAAGCTGAAACCAAGTTCGAGAAGAAGCTATTTGCGTCTGTGTGTAGTGGGTGAAGTCGCCTTCAACGCAGGGAATCGTTCCAGGCTTGTCGGCGAGGCGCGGCGGTGGACTACGGGGCAGGGCTCAGGTGCTGGTCAGATGGCCCGGCGCGCTATCGCCGCGCAGCGTCTCCCCGGTACGGAAGAAACAGTGCATGGCGCACACATGTTTGAATTGTTTGGGGGTAGTGCCAGGAAGTTTGCGGATCTTGTGTGTGAAGGTGTGTGTGACCGGTGGCCGTTCTGGCCGTCTCGGAACACATATTCCCTGGGGGGAAGTTGACGCACAACCATGCCCAATTCCGGGCAAGACGCTCATTGACTGTGGCTCTCGCGGTCCTGGCGCTGGGGGCCGGTGCTCTGCCGTCCGCGATGGCTGATCCAGTGGACCCGCCGCCGGTGCCCGCGGACTCGGTGTGGGGCAAGGACAGCGGGAAGCTGCCTGTCCCTCCGGTGAAGGTGGGCGTGACGGACCCGGTGGCCCCGGTCGCTGAGGCAGCACCGTCCAAGGAGCGCGCGGCCTGGCGCAAGGCACAGGAGGCACGCGCGGAGTCCGGGCAGAAGGCCCGCTTCGCCGCCCCGTCCGCCTCAGCCGCACCGCTGGCCGCCGAAGTCCCCAAGGGGCAGGGGGCGGTGCCGTGGCACAAGATCTCCGACTTTCGCATCACCGACTCACTGGTCGCACGAGTCAACTACTCGACCGGCAACCTGATGCTTGCCGGCACCGACTTCGACGTCGCGGGCGTCGGCCAGGGCCTGCAGCTGTCGCGGACGTACAACTCGATGGACGCCCCGTGGGGCAAGGTCTCCCAGCGCTGGTGGCAGGGATATGAGCGCTACGCGCAGATATCCGACTCCGAGTTCGTCCTCTACAACGCCACCGGTGCCTCGGTGCGCTTCGCGAAGAAGTCCGACGGCACATACATGACGCCGGCCGGCTACTCGCAGGACTTGAAGAAGAACGCGGACGGCACCTACACACTGACGAACCGCAAGTCGGGGTCCAAGGACACCTACAACCAGTACGGCACCCTCACCAAGGTGACCGACAGCAACAACGGCACCATCACCGTTACCCAGCATGACGAAGGTGCCGAGCACAAGGGTTTCAAACTCACGGAGACCCGCTCCGGCCGGTCCATCGATCTCGTGAAGACCGATGCCTCGCAGTGGCAGGCCAAGGACCACACCGGCCGCACTGCAGTCTTCGACCTCAACGCGGCCGGCGACCTGGTGAAGACCACGGACACCACGAACGGGGCCACATCCTTCGAGTACGACTCCTCCCGCCGCCTGACGCGGATCACCACCCCGGACGGGCGGGTGACCAACTTCGGCTACGACGCCCAGAACCGCGTCACCTCGATGCAGCGCGCCACCGCCTTCAACGGCACCGGCCACACCGGCCCCACCTACACCTATGCCTACGAGGCCGGGAAGACGAAGGTCACCGACCCCGAAGCGCACACCACCACCTACGAGTTGGACAAGGACGGCGGCGTCACCAAGACCATCGACGCCCTCGGCCACAACCGCTCCTCCTCCTACGACGCGAACCACAACGTCCAGACGGCCACGGACGCCATGGGAGTGGGTGCAACCCCGGGCAACGAGACCGAGTACGGATGGGACGCCCGCAACAACGCCACCTCGGCCAAGCTGCCGACGGGTGCAACAGCGGCGGTCGACAAGTACAACACCGTCGCCGGCCGCGACCTGCCGAACAGCCAGACGAACGCCGACGGCGAGAAGTCCTCGTACACCTACGACGCGGCAGGCAACACCGAGTCGGTAGCCATCTCGGGCACTGGCGGCGGCACGCAGAAGTTCACCTACAACAAGGCGACCCCCAACTGCGGAGGCTTCGAGGGCCAGCGCTGCACCGCCACCGACGCTCGGGGCAAGGTCACCAAGTTCAAGTACGACGCCGAGGGCAACCTGATCGAGGTGACCCCGCCCGCGCCACTCGGCAAGACCACGAACACCTACGACGCGCTGGGCCGGGTCGAAACCTCGCTGGACGGACGCGGGGTGAAGGCAGTCTTCACCTACGACAGCCGCGACCGCATCACCAAAGTTTCCTCGACCTCCACCACGGTGTCCTACGTCTACGACGGTGACGGCAACCTCTCACAGCGCACTGATGACACCGGCGTCATGAAGTACGAATTCGACCCGCTCTCCCGCGAGACGATCCGCACCCTGCAGAACGGTTCACAAACCGAACTGACGTATACGGCTGCGGGCAACGTCGACACGTACAAGGACCCGGCGGGCCTGACCGACTACACCTACGACGCCGCCAACCGCCTGACCACGCTGAAGGACCCGGCGGGCAAGGCTACGACGTACACGTACAACTCCAACGACAAGCGCACGAAAACCACTTACCCCGGAGGTACGGTCCAGGAGTCCACCCTGGACGAGTCCGGCCGTCCGAAGGTGATCAAGGCGACCTCACCGAAGGGGACACTGACCAACACCTCGTACACGTATTCCTACGGTTCCGGCACGTCGCTCAAGGACGGCACGAAGATCCGCACCGTCACGGACGGGGTGATGGGGCTGAAGAAGACCTACGAGTACGACAGCGCGGGCCGCTTCTCCTACGCCACGGAGATGAAGGGCACCACGCTCGCCGCGTCTTACCAGTACTGCTACGACGCGGTCGGCAACCTCACCTCGCAGGGCTCGGCCAAGGGCTGCCCGTCCGGTATCGCCCTGACCTACAACGACGCTTCCCAGATCATCTCCCGCGCCGGCTCGACCGCCGGGTGGGGCTACGACAAGTCGGGCAACGAGACCGATGGCGCCAGCGGTGCCGAGCGGGCCCGCACCGGCGGTGTCTGGTCGGACCACTCGCAGCAGACCTCGCTGACGGTCGCGGGCAAGACCTACTCAGGCACCTACGGTTCCACGGACCAGTCCGAGCGCCTCTACTACGGCGACACCACCATGCACAACGGCCCGCTCGGCCTTTCCGGCAAGACCGACCCGACCGGGGACATGGGATTCAACCGGGAGCCCGGGGGCACCCTGAACTCCATGACGACCGGGGGCAAGTCGTACTACTACCTCACCGACGCACTCGGCTCCGTCCTCGCGCTCGCGGACGAGACCGGCGCCAAGGTGAACGAGTACCGCTACAGCCCCCGCGGCGTCGACGGCACCTTCACCGAAAAGGTCCCCCAGCCCTACCGGTTCGCCGGCGGCTACCAGGACCCCACCGGCCTGTACCACCTCAAGGCCCGGTACTACGACCCCCGCATCGGCCGCTTCACCTCACCGGATCCCTCCGGCCAGGAGAAGAACCCGTATCTCTACGCCGAGGGGGACCCCGTCAACCGCATCGACCCGAACGGGACGCTGAGCTTCGGCGGGATCGTGGACGGCCTCACCAAGTCCGTCTCTGTCTCCAACGATATTGCCACCGTCGGAAAGATGTGGAACGCGGGGCTTGACGGGGACTGGGGAAAGGTAGCGGGGGTTGGCTTTGGCCTCGCCGTGAGCAAGTCTGTAGAGGCTGCATGCATTGGGGGCACAGGGGCAGCCTTCGGACCTGTAGCAGCCGGAGTCGCCGCAGTGCCCTGCATGGGCCTTGGCGAGGCTGCCGGATCCTTCGCTGAAGAAAAAACCGTCGCAGCCTGGTCATGATCTACTTCTCTCCAGATACACAGACTGAGGCCAATGAAAGGTATCCCCGAAATGTACCTACTGAGCTCCGAAGGTGCTGGATGGTGGATTCCTGAAGGCGGACGTCCCATAGTGGTTGGCGTCTCCGTCCTGGCACTCGCCATAATCTTCATCTACTTCGGACGGAAGAACAAGAAGAAGTGACCTCACCTCACAGGGCGTACTGGCTGATCGGTGCCGGCTGCTTGGCAGCCTTGACCATGAGCGTCCTGGATGTGAACCGGGTTGTCATAGTGCTCTGCTGTGCGCCCGTAATTGGCGCCGGAATTATCCTGAGGACCAGGTAAAGAGGCCGGGGGCAGCATCACGCCCCCGGCTTCTTACTGACCGACTTCTCGTCGCCCCGCATGCCTCCCCAGCGCTGGAAGATCCTGCGTGATTGCCGCCTCAAGTGCGATGGCGTTCACCACGCCATGCTCGGCATTGCCCGCCTACACAACCTCTTGAGGCGTGATGAAGGACGAGAACGGCCTGCGATGAAGACGGTGGTCCGGTAAACGCCACGAACCCAACGAACCGCCCGAGCTGGATGCAGCCTCAGATATCCCCCCCCTGATCGTCCGCCGGAGCACGTGCAGCGCCCAACGCGCTGATGATGTTCGTAAGCTGTGAGAGGCGGCGGCGAGGAGAACCGGTCTGCCCGCTCCGTCGAGTGCGGCAATGAACCAGCCTCGGGGGACGAGGTCGCCGTCGCCGCCCTGGAGATTGCGTACGTCAATGAAGGTGAGCCGCTCCACCGGAATCGGCCTCGCGCACCCAGGCCATGAACCAGCTGAAGGCGGTCTTGGTCACCGCCGATCTAGCGCTGCGGGAGCAGCTGGTCGGATTACACCGTCGGCGGGCCCAGCCGGGCGGTTCCGGCTGGGCGCCCACCTCTCACAGACGCCCCTATAACGGGGGATCACTGGATGCCGTCCTGACCAGGTTAAGACGGTGTCCTATGTGGTGAGTCGGACGAGCCGTTTGTAGCAGCAGAGGGCCGCGGCAAGTCCGAGAAAGGCCAGGTAGTTGGCGGGCTGGCGTTCGTAGCGTGGGCTGAGCCGCCGGTAGCCGGTCAGCCACGACATGGTCCGCTCGATCACCCACCTGCGTCGGCCGAGTCGTTCGCTGGACTCGATGCCTTTGCGTGCGATGCGGACGCCGATGTGCTTGCCCCATAACCATTTCCGCAGGTGGGGAACGTCGTAGGCTTTGTCCGCGTGCAGTCGCTGGGGCTTGAAGTACCGGCCGCGGTGGGGGTCGTGTCGCGTTTGGTGAGCGGCGACCATGGGGCTTCAGGGCGAGGCTGTCGTGGACGTTCGCGGCGGAGATGCCGACGACCAGGGGCAGTCCGTTCGCGTCCGACAGGACGTGCATCTTGGAACCTGGCCTGCCCCGGTCCACGGGGCTCGGACCTTTGTGTTCGCCCCCTTTTTTGCCACACGGGAGACGTCGATGAGGCCGGCGTCATCGAGGCGGTGCACCACCGCTTCGTGAAGGCGGCCCCAGACACCGGCTCTCGACCAGATCATGAACCGGCGGTGCACCGTCGACTTCGACACCCCGAAGCACGGAGGCAAGGCCCGCCAGGAACACCCGCTGACCAGCACGTAGGTGATCGCCGCGAACAGCGTCTCATCAGGTGTGTCCTGCGTGCCGCCGCCTTGTGGCCGAACTCTCGACGCCGGGATAAGGACACCGTCTAAGCTGCCGACGACCGTGTTCGAGAACGGACCTATGCAAGAACCGGCCCGCCGTCCGGGTGGGCGCACCGCCAGGGTGCGGCGCCGGATTCTTGAGGCGGCGGCCGAGCTGATCGCCCGTAACGGCGTCGGCGGGCTGCGCTACGACCAGGTCGCCGAGCTCGCCGAGCTCGCCGAGGTCAACGACCCGTCTACCGCTGAGGGTTGTTACCGGCGGAGCAGGTCAGGGCGGCGGGGGGGGGGGCGGCCCCCCCGCGGGGGCGCGGGGGGGGCGGGGGGGGGGGGCCCCCCCGGGGGGGCGGGGGGCCCCCGCCCCCCCCCCCCCCGCCCCCCCCGGGGGGGGCCCCCCCCCCCCCCCGCCCGCGTTGCCGCGTCTCGCGAAATACCCTTGTTCGGGTGAATTGGTCCTGGGATGTCATCCGCCAACGATTCCTCGTGCGACACCGAGGTCCGTCAAGTCCTGTGGCTTGAGTCGCAGCTCGTTCGCCGTCGCCCGTAGGTCGGAGGCCGGGCGTTTGAGGATCGCGGTGGCGAGCTCGGGTGCGATGACGGAGAAGTAGCTGGATGGGGTGGCCCAGGTGTTGTCGGGTGCCGCGAGCGCGAGGGCCCCGCCCGAGCCGCCCTCGCCGATCAGCAGCGTCGTCACGGGGACGCGGGCCGTGGCGACGGCTGTGAAGAGTTCGGCGATGGCGGGGCCCGCGCCGGCCGCCTCCGCCGCCGCGTCGTTGGCGGCGCCCGGGGTGTCCACGAGGGTCAGGACCGGAATGCCGAGCCGGTCGGCGAGGCGGATGAGACGGGCCGCGGTGCGGTAGCCGGAGGGGCGGGTAGCGGTGCCGCACTGTGCGGCGTACGCGATCGTTCGCCCGCCGTGCAGCCCGAAGCCGCACAGCATGCCGGGGTCGCGGCCGCCGCATCGGTCGCCCGAGACGGTGGTGCGCTCGGTGAAGTACGCGTCCAAGTAGGCGTGCGCCCGGGGGCGCCTGGGGCTGCGGGCCGCCTCGACCGCGTCCCAGCCGGAATCCGGGAGCGTTGTGTCGCCCTGCGCGGCCGGTACGGGGGCGGGCAGGGCGGACCCGGCCGAGGTCAGCAACCGCAGTCGTAGCGACACATCCGCGCGCAGGTCCTCGGCCCGGACGACCGCGTCCACATGCCCGGACGCGAACTGCGCCTCGGCCGTGTACGCGGCCGGATCCGCGTCGGCCGGCCGCACCCGCGACCCGGCGAACCCGACCTGGGCGCCGGGCAGCGCCACGATCATGTCGGCGCCGGCGCCGAGGGTCGCCCAGCCTCCGCCCGTCGTCGGATCCCGCAGGACGGCCAGCTGCGGCAGGCCCACTGAAGCCGTAAGAGCCGACTGCTGTGCCACGCGTTGGAGTTGGGTGAGCGCGAGTATCCCCTCCTGCATCCGGCTGCCGCCGGTCGCGATCAGGGCGACCACGGGGAGGCGGTGGGAGCGGGCGTGCGCATGGGCGGCCTCGATGAGGTCACCGGTGCGGGTGCCGAGCGAGCCGCCGAGGAAGCCGAACTCGAACGAGATGACCACCGCTGGGGTCCCGCCGATCACGGCCCGTCCGCAGACCACGGACTCCTGCTCGCCGGTGCGTTCGATGGCGCGGGCGACTGAAGCGCCGTAGCCCTGCCAGTTGAGAGGGCCGTCGCTCTCGTACTTGCCATCAGGTGTGGGGAGTTCGATGAAGTCGGTGGTCAGGAGCGCGATGGCTTGGCGGGCGGTGAGGCGGGGGCTGGACGGCGTGGGGGAAGCGGAGGGCCGGCGGGGCCCAGGGCTGGGCTCAGGCATGGAGGGCCCTCTTCATGAGCTTGCCCATGTCGTTGCGCGGCAGCTCGGCGAGGTAGTGGACGGTGCGCGGGCGCTTGTGCGGGGCGAGCTGAGTCGCCACATGGTCCGCCAGTTCCTTTTCCGTGGGCGGCTGTTCGCAATCGCCGGGCACGATCCACGCCACGATTCGCTCGCCCAGGTCGGGGTCGGGCTCACCCGTCACCGCGGCGTCGCGTACGGCCGGGTGCTCCATGAGGACGTTCTCGATCTCTCCCGCGCCGATCTTGTAGCCGCCGCTCTTGATGAGGTCGGTGGCCTTGCGGCCCACGATCCGTACGTAGCCGTCCGGGTCTCGTACCGCCATGTCGCCCGTACGGAAGAAGCCGTCGTCGGTGAAGGCGGCGGCGGTGGCGTCCGGCCGGTTGAGGTATTCGAGGAAGAGGTTCGGGCCGCGTACCTGGATCTCACCCACCTGATCGGGGCCGTCCAGGAGTTCGCGGCCGTTCTCGTCGACCAGGCGCAGGTCGACGCCGCGCAGCGGTACGCCGACCGTGGCCGCCCGGGGTTCGCCGTCCGCGCGGACGCTGGTGTTCATCAGCGTTTCCGTCATTCCGTACCGCTCGATCACCGCCCGCCCGGTCGCGGTCCGGATCCGTTCGTGGTCGCGGGCCTGTAGCGCGGCGGACCCCGATACGAGCAGCCGCGCTCCCGCCAGCGCCTTGGCCAGTGCGGGATCTTCCGGCAGTTGCTCGGCGATCCGGTGATACATCGTGGGTACGCCGAAGAGCATCGTGGCCCCGGCGCTCAGCTCCCTGGTCACCCCGTCCGTGCTGAACCGGCCCAGGTGGCGCACCGATCCGCCGCGCCGCAGCGGGCCGAGGATGCCGAGGATCAGTCCGTGGACGTGGAAAAGGGGAAGCCCGTGGACGAGGACGTCCCGCGAGGTCCACTGCCAGGCGTCCTGAAGGGCGTCCAGGGTGCTGGACAGTGCTCGACGAGGCAGGATGGCGCCCTTGGGCGGTCCGGTGGTGCCGGAGGTGTAGACGATCAGGGCCGGATGGTCGGGTGCGGGTTCGGGCCAAGTGCGCCCGTAGCCCGTGGTGGCCGTGGCCTTGATGTCGATCCGGACCAACTCGGCTAGCGCGAGCGGCAGTTTGTCACCCTGCGTGGCCAGGACCAGCGACGGCTCGCTGTCGCTGACGATGTGGGCGAGCTCCCGCTCGCCGACCCTGGGGTTGATCGGGATGGCAGGGATGCCGGCGAGCAGTGCCGCCACCACGCCGATCGCCGTCTCCAGGGTCGGTGTCGCCCAGACGGCGACTCGGGGAGCCGGGCCGAGCAGTGCGGCCAGCGAGCCGGCCGACTCGGCCAGTTCCTTGTACGAGAGCGTGCGCTCGCCGAAGGTCAGGGCCGGCCGGGACGATCCTTCGGCTAGGGCGGGGAACAGGGGCGTGGTCCGGTGACTCACGTGTCGTACTCCGATTCATGGAACTCAGGCGCGCGAAGCGCCCGCCGACCATCGGCCGGCGGGCGGCTCCATGGGCCGCGGGCAGGGCTTCCTCGGGCATGTCACCCGAATCCGGGGACCACCAGGACCAGCCAGACGATGGCGGGGACCACGGCGACGATGACGCCGCCGTAGATCATCAACTGCCGGAAGAACCGCTCGCGGT
Organism: Streptomyces sp. NPDC091272; assembly: GCF_044757485.1. Classification (NCBI taxonomy): domain Bacteria; kingdom Bacillati; phylum Actinomycetota; class Actinomycetes; order Kitasatosporales; family Streptomycetaceae; genus Streptomyces; species Streptomyces sp. NPDC091272. The sequence goes on along the minus strand of NZ_JBIVVC010000010.1, from coordinate 2,660 downwards.
CGACATCCGGCGCGGCCGCCAGCACGAGGGCGCCGTTCGTGGAGAAGGGGCTGACGTCCACGACCGTTGCCGACACGGCCAGCGCGGCGATCATTCCGACGGCACCGATCTCGCCCTGCGCGAGGAACGGGACGGCCAGCGGGATCAGGGCGCCCATGATGCCGACGGAGGAGGCGAAGGCCGAGACGATGGCGCCGACGTAGCAGAGCAGGAGCGCCGCGAGCAGAGGTATGCCGATGTCGCCGACGCCCTCGCCCGCCCACGTGATGGTGCCCATTTCTTCCATGACGCCTACGTACGTGATGACACCGCAGATGAGGAGCACCGTCGGCCAGGCGATCTCGCCGACGGCCTTGCGGCTGGTCGTCGGCCAGATGGCACTGAGTGCGACGGCGAGGGTGACGGCGGTGAGACCGGCATCGAGGTCGAAGCCGAGCACGGCGACGACCAGGGCGACCAGGGCGATGAGGGTGGCGATTCGGGGCGCGGTGAGGCGGGTCTCCTCGCCGGACTCCGAAGCCGCGCCGGACTCCGCGGTCGCCCCCTTGTCGCTGTCGTCGCCGGTGCTGCCGGCGTCGGCGCGGTGGCGGGCCAGCTTCAGGCCGCCGAACAGGACGAAGACGACGGCCGCGATGATCAGATTCGCCACCAAAGAAGCGAGGAAAAGGGCGACTTCATTACCTGGGAGGTTCTCACGCTCGACGATTCCGTTGACGATCGAGCCGTAGATGCTGATGGGCGAGAACCCACCGCCCTGCGCGCCGTGGACCACCATCGCGCCCATGAGGAGCGGGCTGATGCCGTAGCGCGCGGCGAAGCTGAGCGCGATCGGCGCGACGATCGCGACCGCAGCCGGGCTGACGGCGCCGATCGCCGTGAGGGCGCCGGTGATCACGAACATCACCCAGGGGATCAGCGCGATTCTCCCGCCGACCAAGCGGATGGAGGCATGCACCAGCCAGTCGGTCGTGCCGTTGGCTCGGGCGATGGCAAAGAGATACGTGATGCCGACCAGGACGACGAAGAGGTCGCCCGGGAATCCGGCGAAGATGCCGTCCGCGTCGAGGTCGGCGACGAGTTCACCGACGCCGAATGCTGCGGCGAAAGCCAGCGCCCCCATGTTGATCGAACGGGTGGTGGCGATCACGAAGACCACCACGAGGACAAGGATCGAGATCAGTTCCGCGGACATCGGGGGCTCCCCGGGTGCAGGATTGGCCAAGTGGCTTAGCCACTTGGTCGATTGGGTGTCCCACAGAGTCGGGGGCGCGCCCCTCCTCGTCAAGGGGGTGCGCGCAAATTGGCTCAGCCACTTGTCCAACTCCGCTGCTACGCTGCGGATATCCACGGGAGGGGGTGGGCCATGTCCGAAGCACTGCGCCCCATGGGGCGCACGCGCCTGTACGAGCAGGTCATCGACCGCCTGCGCACCTACGCAACCGAGTCCGGCCTCAAGTCCGGCGACCGTCTCCCGCCCGAGCGTGAACTCGCCCAGCGCCTCGGCATCTCCCGCGCCTCGGTCAAGCAGGGCATCGTCGTCCTCGAAGTCCAAGGGCTCGTCGAAGTGCGCCACGGCGGCGGCACCTACCTCGTCGGCGACAGCCTCGACGTCGCCGAGCCCGTAGAGCAGCTCGTGGAGCGCCGGCGCCGGCTCCCCGACGTACTCGAAGCGCGCGAAGCCATGGAGACCAAGCTCGCCGAACTCGCCGCAGAACGCCGCATGGACGCGGACCTCGCCGCAATCCGCGAGGCCCTCGACTTCATGGCGCAGGAGATCGAGCGAGGCGAGCACGGCGTCGAAGGCGATCGCCGCTTCCACGCCGCCGTGACGGCAGCAGCCCGCAGCACGCTCCTCGCGGACTTCATGCGCTCGATCGCCGAGCAGATCACGGAGTCCCGCCACGAGTCACTGCGCCAACGGGGCCGCCCCTCCAAGTCGTTCGCGCAGCACAAGGTCATCCTCGAGATGATCGAAGCAGGCAACGGCCGGGGGGCCGCCGCGGCCATGCGCCGCCATGTGCGGACGGTCGCGAAGGTCCGGCTCCTCGACTGGGACCCGGAGAGCGACGAAGGCTGAGGCGGCCCGCCCCGACAAGCCGGAGCGCGGACCGGTCATCCCTATCGCCCAGGGCCGCCCCGGACCAGGACAGTCGGAACATCCGAGCGAGCGCCGCGGCCGGAGCGGGCGGACGCGGCCCGCAATCGCGCCCACCTCCTGGCCACTGCCCGCCAAATGCTGGCCGAGTCCGGCCCCGACCAGCTGACGATGGATGCCCTGGCCGAGCGGTCGGGCCTGGGCAAAGGCACCGTATTTCGGCGCTTCGGCACTCGGGCGGGGATCTTCCAGGCGCTGCTCGATGAGATCGAGCGAGGCTTGCAGGAGCGGGTACTGTCCGGGCCACCGCCGCTCGGCCCCGGTGCGCCGCCAGTCGACCGGCTGGTTGCTTACGGCCGGGCGCGGGTGCGCTTACTGATCGAGAACACGGAGATCGCCAGATTCGCGCTCGATGGTCGTCAGCCTCTCTGATGCTCGGCGTTGGTTTTTTAGTGGTTCGGTGTTCTGTTTTCAGTGATGGTTCAGCGTGTGTGGCTTGAGGTTTGTCTGGTGTGCTGAACTCGGGACGCCGGGTTGTCACTGAAAGCTGGCGCCGAGTCCCGGT
>NZ_JBIVVC010000009.1:196456-304505 GCF_044757485.1 Streptomyces sp. NPDC091272 | reverse complement strand
TCCTTCGTACTCACCCCTGCGGGCTTTCCTCCGGACGTTTTCGTTCGGTGTTTCTTTGTTTCTTTTGTGTTGTTGCGTTTCCGACTCTATCAGACTGTTTCCAGTGCCAATTTCCTCGGTCCCACTCGCTTTCCAGGTTCTTCGCTTTCGCGTTTTCCCTTTCCGGCGGTTCCGACTTTATCAGAAGTTCTGAGTCGGAATTTCCATCTCCCGGCCGGGTGACGCAGACACGCGGACGTGTGCTGCTTCCCGGTGGGGTGGAGACGTAAACGTACTGGAGCGGAGCGCCTCGATGCAAATCGAGGTGCCCCGCTCCGGAAGATGAGGTACAGGACCTCGATCAGACCTCTACGACGACCGGCAGGATCATCGGCCTGCGGCGGTAGGTGTCGGACACCCACTTGCCCACCGAGCGGCGGATGAGCTGCTGGATCTGGTGGGCCTCCATCACTCCGTCGGCCGCGGAGCGCATGAGCGCTTCCTCGATCTTCGGGGTGACCGCGTTGAAGGCGGCGTCGTCGATGCCGGAGCCCCGGGCGTGGAAGGTCGGCCCGCCGACGATCTTGCCGGTGGAGCTGTCGACCACCACGAACACCGAGATGAAGCCCTCGTCACCGAGGATGCGGCGGTCCTTGAGGTGGGTCTCCGTCACGTCGCCGACCGAGAGGCCGTCCACGTAGACGTAACCGGCCTGGACCTTCCCGACGATCTTGGCTCGGCCGTCGACCAGGTCGACGACGACGCCGTCCTCGGCGATGACGATGTGGTCCTTGCGGACACCCGTGAGCGCGCCCAGCTCCGCGTTGGCGCGCAGGTGGCGCCATTCGCCGTGGACCGGCATCAGGTTCTTCGGCTTGCAGATGTTGTAGAAGTACAACAGCTCGCCGGCCGAGGCGTGGCCCGAGACGTGCACCTTGGCGTTGCCCTTGTGGACGACGTTGGCGCCCCAGCGGGTCAGGCCGTTGATGACGCGGTAGACCGCGTTCTCGTTGCCCGGGATGAGGGACGAGGCCAGGATGACCGTGTCACCGGGGACGATCCGGATCTGGTGGTCGCGGTTGGCCATCCGGGAGAGGGCGGCCATGGGCTCGCCCTGCGAACCGGTGCAGACCAGCACGACTTCCTCGTCGGGGAGGTCGTCGAGGGTCTTGACGTCGACGACCAGGCCACCGGGGACCTTCAGGTAACCGAGGTCGCGCGCAATGCCCATGTTGCGGACCATCGAGCGGCCGACGAAGGCGACCCGGCGGCCGTACTCGTGGGCGGCGTCCAGGATCTGCTGGATGCGGTGCACATGGCTGGCGAAGCTCGCGACGATGATGCGCTTCTCGGCGCTCGCGAAGACGTTGCGCAGCACGTTGGAGATGTCGCGCTCGGGCGGTACGAAGCCCGGGACCTCGGCGTTCGTGGAGTCCGAGAGGAGAAGGTCGATGCCCTCCTCGCTCAGACGCGCGAAGGCGTGCAGGTCGGTGAGGCGACCGTCCAGCGGCAGCTGGTCCATCTTGAAGTCGCCGGTGCACACGACCATGCCGGCGGGGGTGCGGATGGCTACCGCCAGCGCGTCCGGGATGGAGTGGTTGACCGCGACGAACTCGCACTCGAACGGGCCGAGGCGCTCGCGATCACCCTCGGCGACCTCCAGCGTGTACGGACGGATCCGGTGCTCCTGGAGCTTCGCCTCGATCAGCGCGAGGGTCAGCTTCGAGCCGATCAGCGGGATGTCGGGCTTGAGGCGCAGGAGGTAGGGAACTCCTCCGATGTGGTCCTCGTGGCCGTGCGTGAGGACGATGCCCTCGATGTCGTCGAGGCGGTCCTTGATGGACGTGAAGTCCGGCAGGATCAGGTCGATGCCGGGCTGCTCCTCCTCCGGGAAGAGCACTCCGCAGTCGACGACCAGCAGACGGCCGTCGAACTCGAAGACCGTCATGTTGCGGCCGATCTCGCCGAGCCCGCCCAGCGGGGTGACGCGCAGGCCACCCTTCGCGAGCTTCGGCGGGGCGCCAAGTTCAGGGTGCGGATGACTCAAAAGACTCTCCTTACCACACACGCCACGGGCCCCTGGGGATCGTGGCGTGCATGTCGTGTCGTGCACTGACTGTGTCTGTGGGGTGTAACCGGTCCTGCTCGGTGGAGCTTGTTCAGTTGTGAAGTCTTTGTGCAAAGAAGCCTGTGTTTAAAGCTGTACCCCGCCGGCAGCGAGGTCGATCTTGAGCTGGTGGGTCTCGTCGGCCGAGAGCTCGACCATCGGCAGTCGCAGCGGTCCGGCGGGCAGGCCCTGAAGGGCGAGGGCGGCCTTCGTGGTCATGACGCCCTGGGTGCGGAACATGCCGGTGAAGACCGGCAGGAGCCTCTGGTGCAGCTCGGTCGCCTTCTGTACGTCGCCGCTGAGGAAGGCGTCCAGCAGGGCGCGCAGCTCCGGGGTGACCACATGTCCCACGACGGAGACGAAACCGCAGGCGCCGACCGAGAGCAGCGGCAGGTTGAGCATGTCGTCGCCGGAGTACCAGGCGAGACCGGAGCGGGCGATGGCCCAGCTGGCGCGGCCGAGGTCGCCCTTGGCGTCCTTGTTGGCGACGATCCGGGGGTGCTCGGCGAGCCGGACGAGCGTCTCGGTGTTGATCGGGACGCCGCTGCGGCCGGGGATGTCGTACAGCATCACCGGGAGGCCGGTGGAGTCGGCGATGGCCGTGAAGTGCTGGAGCAGGCCCTCCTGCGGGGGCTTGTTGTAGTACGGCGTCACGGCGAGGAGGCCGTGGACGCCGATCTGCTCGGCCGCGCGGGCCAGCTCCAGGCTGTGGCGGGTCTCGTTGGTGCCGACCCCCGCGACGACGTGGGCGCGGTCGCCGACCGCTTCCAGTACCGCCCGTACCAGGTCGTTTTTCTCCGCGTCGCTGGTGGTCGGGGACTCGCCGGTGGTGCCGTTGACGACAAGACCGTCGTTGCCTGCGTCCACCAGATGGGTGGCGAGCCGCTGTGCGCCGTCGAGATCGAGTGCGCCGTCCGCCGTGAAGGGCGTGACCATGGCGGTGAGGACCCGCCCGAAGGGGGTCTGCGGAGTGGAGATCGGAGCCATGGGTAACACGCTACTCGCTGCTCAGCGCGGGGTGTCCCCTCGGGGGGACCGGTGGGCGGGGGGAAAAGGACACCGGCACTGCCTGCTCGGGGGTTCAAGCAGTGCCGGGTCCGTTTGATCAGCCTAGATGAACTTCTCGAAACGCCGCAATACGGACACCTCGTGCGGCCCATCCGTACATCTGTGCCCGCATGCGGTCACGGAGCGACGCGGCCGTTCTTGTTGAAGGCCGCGTGGGTCAACGGCATGAGCTCGGCCCACCGGGCCTCCATCTGCTCGCCGACCATCTCGATCTCGCGCTGCGGGAAGGACGGGACCTTGGCGAGCTCGTGCTGCGTGCGCAGGCCGAGGAAGTGCATCAGCGAGCGCGCGTTGCAGGTGGCGTACATCGAGGAGTACAGGCCGACCGGCAGGGTCGCGCGGGCGACCTCGCGGGCGACGCCGGCGGCGAGCATCTCCTGGTACGCCTCGTAGGACCGGCGGTAGGAGTCCTCCATGACGCGGGCGGTGAGCTCCTGCTGGGCCTCGGTGCCCGGGACGAACTCGTACTTGCCGGGGCGGCCCTCCTGGACGAGCTTGCGCTCGGCGCCGGGAATGTAGAAGACCGGGTCCAGACGGCGGTAGCGGCCCGATTCCTCGTTGTACGACCAGCCCACGCGGTGCCGCATGAACTCGCGGAACACGAAGATCGGGGCACTGATGAAGAAGGTCATCGAGTTGTGCTCGAACGGGCTGCCGTGCCGGTCGCGCATCAGGTAGTTGATGAGCCCCTTGGAGCGCTCGGGGTCCTTGGTGAGCTCCTCCAGGGACTGTTCGCCGGCCGTCGAGACACGGGCCGCCCACAGGACGTCCGAGTCCTGTGCGGCGTGCTTGACCAGCTCGACAGTGACTTCACTGCGGAAGCTGGGCTTCTGGGTCTCCTCGGTAGTGCTGTCCGGGGTCACGGTCACCGGCGGGTCCTTCCACTTGCGTCGCTCTGGGCGGCGTCCACTCTACGGGCCGGAAGGGGCTCCGAATTCCGGACGACCCGTCAGGACATTCTTCGAATAATTCCGGGAAATCGGGCACCAAGTGGCAGGTTCGTACGTCTGTCTCTGTAGAGGTGCCTGTGCAAGGCATCACAGACGCATTCGATTCTGATGAGCAGAAGGAGCGACACTCATGTTTCGCCGGCGAGAAGCCGTCCCGTTCGCCTTCGTGGCCGAGGCCGACCGCTTCCGCAGTAACGTCACCCCGCCCCCTCCGGAGCGCCCGAGCACCGCTCAGCTCCTTCACCGGTCGCTGGTCGGTCTGACCGTGGTCGCGGGGTTGGTCGGTTCACTTCTCCTGGGGCTCCCCGCGCTCGATCCCGGTCACGCGCCTGGCAAGGCCCAGCAGTCCGAGGCCTCCCAGGGGCGCTGACCTCACCCGTCCCACGGACCTCACAGCCCGTCAGAACTCTTCCGGCCCCCCTGAGCTGGCCCGGCGGGAGTCCGCTGGGTAGCCTCACCGGGCACAGCCCAATCGAGCGTGCTTGTGAGTGAGGACCAGTCGTGCCCCTGCCTTTCCTGACGGCCGACCGCGCTTTTGAAGCAGGCGCGGACGACATTGCGCTGCCGTACGACGACCACGACCTGTGGCGGCGACCGTACCGGCCAGGCCCCTACCGGGTCGGGGCGGCGGCGTTGCTGCTGTTGCTGGCGTCCTTCGTCCTGCTGTCGGCGATGATCATCGCGTTCGCCGCCCAGACGGGCAGTGCGCTCATCGTGTTCGGCTTCGGCGCGGTCGTCGTCGCCTGCGCGCTGCGCATCCTGCGGCTCGGCGTGTGGGTCAGCCGGGCCGGTCTGCGACGGGTCGGGTTCCTCAGCACCGTCACGGTGCCCTGGAGCCAGACCTCGAACATCAGGACCGTGCAGCAGCCGGTGCGCTGGCTCGGGCTCCCCAGGACCGTCCAGGGCCAGGCACTGGTCATGGAGCGGCACGGCGGGACGCAGCTGCCGCCGCTGCTCACCGACCACAGTGCGGACTTCCTGTCGCGGGTCGAGGCGTTCGACCGGGCGGCGGACACGATCGAGGTCTGGGGCGACGAGTACCGGACGTCGTAGGTACGCCCCGCAGTACGGCAGCAAGGGCCCGGCCCCGGAGAGATCCGGGGCCAGGCCCTTGCTCGTACGGCACGATCCGGGTGAGAGGCCCTAGAGCGGCAGTGACCTGCCGTCGTGCAGGGCGATGGCGCGCTGCATCGCCTTGCGGGCGCGCGGGGTGTCGCGGGCGTCCTGGTAGGCGATGGCGAGCCGGAACCAGGAGCGCCAGTCGTCCGGGGCGTCCTCGGTCTCCTCGCGGCGCCTGGCGAACACCTCGTCCGCCGAGTCACGGTCGATGCGGCCGGCCGGGGTGCGCCGCAACTCGTCGACGGGGAGCGCTCCTTCGGCGTCGAGCTCGGCCGCCAGCTTGTTGGCCCTGCGGACGAACTCGGTGTTCTTCCAGAGGAACCAGACGCCGATGAGCGGGATGATCAGCGCGGCCACGCCGAAGCCGATGCCGAGCGGCGTTCCCAGCTGCATCATCGCGACGGCACGGCCGCCGACCAGGACGAAGAAGACGACCAGGACGGCTGCCGTGATGAAGTAGGTGATCTTTGCGCGCATGGCTGTGGGTGCCCCGCCGGTGGGAATCGTCAGTTCAGGTCGAGGAAGTGTTCCAGGCCGAAGGTGAGGCCGGGAGTGCTGACCACGCGGCGGGCGCCGAGCAGGATGCCCGGCATGAAGCTGCTGTGGTGCAGGGAGTCGTGACGGACGGTGAGGGTCTCGCCCTCGCCGCCGAGGAGGATCTCCTGATGGGCGAGGAGCCCGCTCAGGCGGACCGAGTGGACCCGCACGCCGTCGACGTCCGCGCCGCGCGCCCCGTCCAGGGCTGTCTTGGTGTCGTCCGGCATGGCGGCGCTGCCCGCCTGCGCGCGGGCCGCCGCGATCAGCTGGGCGGTGCGGCCGGCGGTGCCCGAGGGGGCGTCCGCCTTGTGCGGGTGGTGCAGTTCGATGACCTCGACCGACTCGAAGTACGGCGCGGCGATCTGCGCGAACTTCATGCTGAGGACCGCCCCGATGGAGAAGTTCGGCGCGATGAGCACACCGGTGGCGGGGGAATCGGCCAGCCAGGCGTTCAGCTGCGCGAGGCGGTCCTCGGTCCAGCCGGTGGTGCCGACGACGGCGTGCATCCCGTGCCGTACACAGAATTCGAGGTTGTCCATCACCGAGTCGGGGGTGGTCAGCTCGACGACGACCTGGGCGCCGGACTCCGTGAGGGTGTCCAGCGAGTCGCCCCGGCCGAGGGCGGCGACCAGCTCCAGGTCCTCGGCCGATTCCACGGCTCGTACCGCCTCGGAGCCGATGCGGCCCTTGGCACCGAGGACCGCCACGCGCAGCTTGCTCATGTTGCTCTTCCTTAGAAGGAGGGTTACGCGACCGCTTCGTCGAGGCGGGCGGCCTGCTTGTCCTTGAGCGGGCCGATCACCGAGAGGGAAGGGCGCTGTCCCAGGATGTCGCGGGCGACCTCCCGTACCTCGTCCGGGGTGACCTCGGAGATGCGGGTGAGCATGTCGGTGACCGACATGTGCTCGCCCCAGGCCAGCTCGCTCTTGCCGATGCGGTTCATCAGCGCGCCGGTGTCCTCCAGGCCCAGGACCGTGGAGCCGGAGAGCTGACCGACCGCGCGGCGGATCTCGTCGTCGGTGAGGCCGTCGGCCGCCACCTTGTCGAGTTCGTCGCGGCAGATCTTCAGTACGTCGTGCACCTGGCTCGGCCGACAGCCCGCGTACACGCCGAACAGGCCGCAGTCGGCGAACCCGGAGGTGTACGAGTACACGCTGTAGGCCAGGCCGCGCTTCTCGCGGACCTCCTGGAAGAGCCGCGAGGACATGCCACCGCCCAGCGCGGTGTTGAGCACGCCGAGCGCCCAGCGGCGGTCGTCGTTGCGGGCCAGGCCCGGCATGCCGAGGACGACGTGCGCCTGCTCGGTCTTGCGGTTCAGCAGCTCGACGCGGCCCGAGGTGCGGAGCGTACGGGAACCGGCCCGCGGGGCCACCGGGGCCGCGTCCGGGCTGCCGAGGGCGCCGGCCTTCTCGAAGGCGCGGCGGACCTGGCGTACGACCGTGGCGTGGTCGACGTTGCCCGCGGCGGCCACCACCAGGTGGGTGGGGTCGTAGTGCTTCTTGTAGAAGCGCCGGATGCGGTTGGCGTCGAGTGCGTTGATGGTGTCGACGGTGCCCAGGACCGGGCGGCCGAGCGGGGTGTCGCCGAGCATGGTGTGCGCGAACAGGTCGTGCACGCAGTCGCCCGGGTCGTCCTCGGTCATCGCGATCTCTTCGAGGATCACGCCGCGTTCGGCGTCCACGTCCTCCTGGCGGATCAGCGAGCCGGTCAGCATGTCGCAGACCGTGTCGATCGCCAGCGGGAGGTCGGTGTCGAGGACCCGCGCGTAGTAGCAGGTGTACTCCTTCGCCGTGAAGGCGTTCATCTCGCCGCCGACCGCGTCGATCGCGGAGGAGATGTCGAGGGCGCTGCGCCTGGCGGTGCCCTTGAAGAGGAGGTGTTCGAGGTAGTGCGTCGCGCCGTTCAGCGAGGGTGTCTCGTCGCGCGAGCCGACGTTCACCCAGATCCCGAAGGTGGCGGAGCGTACGGAGGGGAGGGTTTCGGTGACGATGCGCAGGCCGCCGGGGAGGGTGGTTCTGCGGACGGTGCCGATGCCGTGCTCGCCCTTGAGAAGCGTTTGGGTACGGGCGACGGCCCGCCCCTCCGAAGAGGTGCGGGCCGTCGTCACGGAACTACGGGACGTCACTTTTAGGCGTCGTCCTTCGTTTCGTCGTTCTCTTCACCCTCGATGACCGGGATCAGGGAGAGCTTGCCGCGGGAGTCGATCTCGGCGATCTCGACCTGCACCTTGGAGCCGACCGCGAGCACGTCCTCGACGTTCTCCACGCGCTTGCCACCGGCGAGCTTGCGGATCTGCGAGATGTGCAGCAGGCCGTCCTTGCCCGGCATGAGCGACACGAACGCACCGAAGGTGGTGGTCTTGACGACCGTACCCAGGTAGCGCTCGCCGACCTCCGGCATGGTCGGGTTGGCGATGCCGTTGATCGTGGCGCGGGCGGCCTCGGCGGCCGGTCCGTCGGCGGCACCGATGTAGATGGTGCCGTCGTCCTCGATCGTGATGTCGGCGCCGGTGTCCTCCTGGATCTGGTTGATCATCTTGCCCTTGGGGCCGATGACCTCACCGATCTTGTCCACCGGGATCTTGACGGTGATGATGCGCGGCGCGTTCGGGGACATCTCGTCCGGAACGTCGATCGCCTCGTTCATCACGTCGAGGATGTGCAGACGTGCGTCACGGGCCTGCTTCAGCGCGGCGGCCAGGACCGAGGCGGGGATGCCGTCGAGCTTGGTGTCGAGCTGGAGCGCGGTGACGAAGGTCTTCGTACCGGCGACCTTGAAGTCCATGTCGCCGAACGCGTCCTCGGCGCCGAGGATGTCGGTCAGCGCGACGTAGTGCGTCTTGCCGTCGATCTCCTCGGAGATGAGGCCCATGGCGATACCGGCGACGGGGGCCTTGAGCGGCACACCGGCGTTCAGCAGCGACATGGTGGAGGCGCAGACCGAGCCCATCGAGGTGGAGCCGTTGGAGCCCAGCGCCTCGGAGACCTGGCGGATCGCGTAGGGGAACTCCTCGCGCGTCGGCAGGACCGGCACGATCGCGCGCTCGGCGAGCGCGCCGTGGCCGATCTCGCGGCGCTTGGGGGAGCCGACGCGGCCCGTCTCACCGACGGAGTACGGCGGGAAGTTGTAGTTGTGCATGTAGCGCTTGCGGGTCACCGGGGAGAGGGTGTCCAGCATCTGCTCCATGCGCAGCATGTTGAGGGTGGTGACGCCCAGGATCTGGGTCTCGCCACGCTCGAACAGGGCGGAGCCGTGCACGCGCGGGATGGCCTCGACCTCGGCGGCCAGCGTACGGATGTCCGTGACGCCGCGGCCGTCGATGCGGACCTTGTCCTTGATGACGCGCTCGCGGACGAGCTTCTTCGTCAGCGCGCGGTAGGCACCGGAGATCTCCTTCTCGCGGCCCTCGAAGGCCGGGAGGAGCTTCTCGGCGGCGATCTCCTTGATGCGGTCCAGCTCGGCCTCGCGCTCCTGCTTGCCCGCGATGGTGAGCGCCTTGGAGAGCTCCGGCCTGACGGCCTTGGTGAGGGCCTCCAGGACGTCTTCCTGGTAGTCGAGGAAGACCGGGAACTCGCCGGTGGGCTTGGCAGCCTTGCCCGCGAGGTCCGACTGGGCCTTGCAGAGGTTCTTGATGAAGGGCTTCGCCGCTTCGAGGCCGGCCGCGACGATCTCCTCGGTGGGAGCCTCGGCGCCGTCCTTGACGAGCTGGATGGTCTTCTCGGTGGCCTCGGCCTCGACCATCATGATCGCGACGTCGCCGTCCTCCAGGACGCGACCGGCGACGACCATGTCGAAGACGGCGTCCTCAAGCTCGGTGTGCGTCGGGAACGCGACCCACTGGCCCTTGATCAGGGCGACGCGGGTGGCGCCGATCGGACCCGAGAAGGGCAGGCCCGCCAGGATCGTGGAGCAGGACGCGGCGTTGATCGCGACCACGTCGTACAGGTGGTCGGGGTTGAGCGCCATGATCGTCTCGACGATCTGGATCTCGTTGCGCAGGCCCTTCTTGAAGGAGGGGCGCAGCGGCCGGTCGATCAGGCGGCAGGTGAGGATCGCGTCCTCGGAGGGCCGGCCCTCACGGCGGAAGAAGCTGCCGGGGATCTTGCCGGCGGCGTACATGCGCTCTTCGACGTCCACCGTGAGGGGGAAGAAGTCGAGCTGGTCCTTGGGGCGCTTCGACGCGGTCGTGGCCGACAGCACCATGGTGTCGTCGTCCAGGTACGCGACGGCGGAGCCGGCGGCCTGCTTGGCCAGACGGCCCGTCTCGAAGCGGATGGTGCGGGTGCCGAAAGTGCCGTTGTCAATGACGGCCTCGGCGTAGTGGGTCTCGTTCTCCACTAGCGTTTTCTCCGATACTTAGCGTCTTTCGTCTCCTGCGCCCGTGTGGCGAGGGACGGTGTCGGAGAAGCGCGCGCTCCGTCGTGGTTAGCGGCCGGTCTTCGATCGAAGCTCCCGGGGTCGTGTTTCTCCGGGCGCCACTACCGAGGACCGGCGGGCTGGACGCGTCGCGCTTCTCGCTCTTCGTTTGTTTCCTGCGTCGTACGTCCTACACGTGGTGCTGCGCCGTACGGGTGCAGCAAACCCGTGCTTGTGCCGAGCCGGACCGGCGCGGCGGGTGTTGCGCGTTACCAGACTAAATGGGGTCCGGTACGTCGTGCACGTACAAGCTCGCAAGCGGGCTTCGTACGTACGGCAAAGGGAGCGGCCCCAGTGGTCGGGAACCGCTCCCTTCGTGGCGTCCTACTTGGCGCCGCCGGCCGCACCGCGGCGGATGCCGAGACGGTCGACCAGCGCACGGAAGCGCTGGATGTCCTTCTTGGCGAGGTACTGGAGCAGGCGACGACGCTGGCCGACCAGGATCAGCAGACCCCGGCGGGAGTGGTGGTCGTGCTTGTGCGTCTTCAGGTGCTCGGTCAGGTCCGAGATCCGACGGGAAAGCATGGCGACCTGGACCTCGGGAGAGCCGGTGTCGCCCTCCTTCTGGCCGAACTCGCTCATGATCTGCTTCTTGACAGCGGCGTCGAGCGCCATGCGTGCTCCTCGTGTTAAGTGACTGCCACCGAGTGCCCCTGGTCTCGTTCTCAGGGGAGCTTCCGTTACTCGGGAGGCGGGGATCCGCTGGGCGCAGCCCCCAGAGCTCCGGGGAGACTCCGATGGGCGCGTACACAAACGGCCGTAGGTCAGAGTACCAGGCGGTTTCAGCGGGCGGCGCACTACATCGGGGCCGAGCGCAGCGCGTGGTAGGCGTCGAAGACGGCCAGGCACAGCGGGACCGGGGTGAGCAGGACGCCGGCCTCGGCCAGTTCCAGGAAGCGGCCCCAGAAGGGGGTGACCCCTTTGTTCGGGACGATCAACGCGATCGCGGCGACGACGGCCGCCGTGGCGGCGGTGACCGCCGCGATGACGAGCGTACGCAGGTCGGGAGAGGCCCCGGCGGTGTGCGGCGGGTGGAGGGCCAGGCCGAGGCCGAGCAGCAGGAGGGCGGCCAGGCCGGCGGCGAGGACGCACGCGGCCTGGGCGGTGTGCCGGAAGAGGTGGGCCCGTAGCAGCAGGGCGAGACCGAGGGCGAACGCGAGTGCCTGTGCGCGTACGCCGCCGGAGAAGGAGAGGACCGAGGCGCAGCCGACGGCGAGCAGGGCGCAGCCGCCGAGCAGGCCGGTCAGCAGTTCGTGGCCGCGCCGGACGCGGGTGGCGACGCGGTGGGCGTCGGTGTCCGGGTCCGAGTGGGCGTGGGACTGGGAGGTGGCGGGCTCCGGGTCGTGGCCGCCGACCGCGGTGGGGGGCGGGGCGAAGCCGACGGGGAGGCGGGCGAACCGGGCGGCGAGGCCGGGCAGGAAGGCGAGGGCTGCGACCAGGAGCGGGGCGCCGAGGGCGGCGGCCTTGACGGGCGCCAGGTCGGCGAGGGTCGCGAGGAAGGTGAGGAGGAGGCCGGCGCCGGAGGCCACGGCGGTGGCGAGGAAGGGGGCGTCGGTCGGGGAGGCGGGGGTGAGGGACGCGCCGGCTGAGGCGTGGATGGCGGCGTCCGCACCGGTTTGCGGAACGCGGCCGGAGCTGCCGAGGCCGCCGCCCGGGGAATTGCCTGCGGCGGTGGCGGCACGGGGGCCGCGTACCGCGTCGCGGGTGGGAGGTGCGACGAGGACCAGGAGTACGGAGGCGAGGAGGACGGCGGCGCAGGCCGTCAGGAGGTGGACGCGGCCGGGGCCCTCGCCGGGATCCGGCGGTACGAGCGCCGTGCCGGCGACGGCCGCGTGGGCAAGGGCAGCGGCGCCGAGGGCGACGGCCGAGCCCTGGTCCTCGTACACCCGGGTCCGTACGGCGGCGAGGGACAGCAGGAGTACGGCCGCGATTCCCGCGAGGACGCCGGGAAGGCCGCGGGTCTGGTGGCCGGGGGCCGCGTTCCAGAGGCAGAAGGCGAGGAGGGTGAGGAGGGCGGAGGCGGCGAACAGCCCGGTGGTGCGGGTGAGCCGGTCGTCCCAGAGGCTGCGGTCGCGGGCCACCGCGGAGGCGACCGCGTCGGACACGTCGTCGAAGACGGGTGGCGCGAGGGATTCCGCGAAGGGGCGCAGGGCCAGGATCTCGCCGTCCAGGACGCGCTGGTCGGCCAGGGTACGGGCGCTGTCCAGGACGCTGCCGTCGCGGCGTACGAGGTGGTGGCCGACGGGGGCGTGCGGGGTGGGGCGCTGGGCGCAGAGCCGGAGGATCTCGGGGTGCAGGTCGGCGAGGGGGAGGTCGTCGGGGAGGGCCACGTCGACGCGGCTGTCGGGGGCGGTGATGGTGAAGCGGCAGAAGCCGGTGGGGGACGGGGTGGGGGTGGCGGTTCTCCGGCGCGGGGCGGGGAGGGGGGTGGTGCGGGGGGTGGCGACGGTCACGTTCTGCACTCCTTCGAGGGATCGGGGTGGCGGCCCGAGCACGGCCTCCACGGGTCCGCGCCCCGCCGGACGGCGTCCGCTCCGGGCGGGGGCGAGCGCACGCGGGGCCGGTCCTGGACGGCGGTCGCTCCAGGCGGGGCGGGCCCGGGGGGGGCCCGCCCCGGGCCGGGGGTGGCCACAAGCTGCACCGGCCCGACGGCGGTCGCCCCCGGTCCGGGCGGCCAGGCACGGGGCCGGTCCGGACGGCGGTCACCCCCATCCGAGCGAGCGCCCGCGCGCCGGTCCGGACGGCGGTCGCCCCATCCGAGCAAGCGCACACGGGTCCGGTCCGGACGCCGCCTGGCCATGGCCGAGGCGCCACCAGCCGGGCCGGTCCGCAGGGCACCCGCCGAACGGCGTCCGCTCCAGCCGGGAGCGAGCGCACGCGGGCCGGTCCTCACCGCACCCGCCCCGGCCGGGGTTCGACCGCGCGCGGGGCCGGTCCGGACGGTCAAACGCCGGAGCGGCGTGAAGGGTGCGCGGGACGAGGGGCAACCGCCGGAATGTGCGAATCCTGTTCGCTTGTGCACAGGTGTGTGAGCGGTGGTGAGTGGTGCGCGGAGGCGGCGGGGCGACAGTAGGATCCCCGGCGGACGGGCCCGCGGGTGATCGGGCGAGGCACTAACACGCCTGTTCGGTACGGGAATTGGGGATCGTGAGCCAGATCGTCGTGAAGCGTCCGCCGCGGGACCTGCCACCCGCTGTCCCCGCGGAGCAAGTGCGGCTGCAACCACCTCCCGAGCTGCCTCGCGGGCAGCAGGAGGGCGTGTTGATGCAGCTCCTGCCGATGCTGGGGATGGGTGGCTCCGTCGTCTTCCTCTTCCTGGGGAAGAACACGATCATGCAGGTGATGGGCGGGCTGATGGTCGTGTCGACCGTGGCCATGGCCGTTGCCATGTTCGTACGCCACCGGCGCGGCACCCAGGGGCAGCTGGCCGATCTGCGCCGGGACTATCTGCGCCATCTGGCACAGGTGCGACGGGCCGTACGGAAGACCGCCCGCACGCAGCGCGACGTCCAGTACTACCTGCACCCTTCGCCCGAGCAGCTGTGGGCGCTGGTCGCCGAGGGCAGCCGGGTGTGGGAGCGGCGGCCGGGCGACCCGGACTTCGCGCAGGTGCGGGTGGGGCTTGGCCCCCAGGCGCTCGCCACTCCCCTGGTGGCACCCGAGACGGCCCCGGTCGAGGAGCTGGAGCCGCTGACGGCGGGCGCGCTGCGTCGGTTCCTGGCCACGCACAGCACCGTGGAGCAGTTGCCGATGGCTCTGTCGCTGCGCGCCTTCTACCACTTGACGGTCAGCGGCGACGAGGAAGGCGTGCGGGCTTCGGTGCGTGCGGTGGTCGGTGCGCTGGCTGCCCTGCACTCCCCCGGTGAGCTGGTGGTCTCCGTGGCCGCCGCTGCGCGGTGTGCGGCGCAGTGGGAGTGGGTGAAGTGGCTGCCGCACGCGCAGGAGGCGCACGGGGAGCCCGACGGGGCCGGGACCCGGCGGCTGATCACCGACGGCGTCGCCGAGTTGGAGGCGCTGCTCGGCGACCTGCCCGGGGGGCTGCTGGAGGGGCGGCCCCGGTTCCGGGCGGACGGGCCGCCGCTGACGGACCGGCCGCATGTCGTGGTCGTACTCGACGGGGTGACGGTTCCGGCGGGGTCGCTGCTGGCCGGCGCGGACGGTCTGCAGGGGGTGACCGTGATCGAGGTGATCCCGGGTGAGCTGGGCGTGGAGGAGGCGCGCGGCGGGCTGTCGGTCGTCGTCCGGGACGGGACGCTGAGGCTGGAGTCGGGGCGCGGGGCCGTCTACGAGGGGCTGGCCGACGGGCTGAGCCGGGCGGGGGCCGAGGCGCTCGCCAGGCAGCTCGCGCCGTTACGGGCGGCCTCGGGCGGCGACGGGGGTGAACCGCTGCTGACGGGGCCGGAGTTCACGGACCTGCTGGACCTCGGGGACGCTGCCGGGGTGGCGGTGGACCGGGTCTGGCGGACGAGGGCACCTGGGGACCGGCTGCGGGTGCCGATCGGGGTGGGTGAGGACGGTGCGCCCGTCACCCTCGACCTGAAGGAGGCCGCGCAGGAGGGCATGGGTCCGCACGGTCTGTGCGTGGGGGCGACCGGTTCCGGCAAGTCCGAACTGCTGCGGACGCTGGTGCTGGGGCTGGCGGTCACCCACTCGTCACAGACCCTGAACTTCGTCCTGGCGGACTTCAAGGGCGGGGCGACCTTCGCCGGGATGGCGCGGTTGCCGCACGTCGCCGCAGTGATCACCAACCTGGCCGACGACCTGTCGCTGGTCGACCGGATGGGCGACTCGATCAGGGGCGAGCTCAACCGGCGCCAGGAGCTGCTGCGGGACTCGGGCAACTACGCGAACGTCCACGACTACGAGCGGGCGCGGGCGGCGGGAGCCTCGGCGGGCGGGGTGCCGCTGCGGCCGATCCCGTCACTCGTCCTGGTGATCGACGAGTTCAGCGAGCTGTTGACGGCGATGCCGGACTTCATCGAGATGTTCGTACAGATCGGGCGGATCGGCCGGTCGCTGGGCGTCCATCTGCTGCTGGCCTCGCAGCGGTTGGAGGAGGGGCGGCTGCGGGGGCTGGAGACGTATCTGTCGTACCGGGTGGGGTTGCGGACGTTCTCCGCGGCCGAGTCGCGGGCCGCTCTGGGGGTGCCGGACGCGTACCAGCTGCCCAACGTGCCGGGGTCGGGGTACCTGAAGTCCGGCACGGACGACATGGTGCGGTTCAAGGCCGCGTACGTGTCGGGGCCTTACCGCAGTCCGCAGGAGGCGCGGGAGAGCGCCACCGGGGCGGGCGTGCGGGCGGTGGACCGGCGGCCCGCGCTGTTCACGGCGGGCCCGGTAGCGGTGCGCCGTCCGACGGCGGGGGAAGGCGCGGGGTCGGCCGCAGTGGCGGAGGTGCCCGGTGCGCGGGCGGCCGTCGAGGACGAGGCACTGGCCGACTCCGTACTGGATGTGGTCGTACGGCGGCTGGAGGGGCACGGCCCCGCGGCGCACCGGGTGTGGCTGCCGCCGCTGGACAGCCCGCCGACGCTGGACGAGTTGGTGGGAGCAACGGGTGAAACAGCAGGTGGGGCAGGGGGGTTGCTCTCCGTGCCGCTGGGAATCGTCGACAAGCCGTACGAGCAGCGGCGGGACACACTGTGGCGGGACTTCTCCGGGGCGGCCGGGCACATGCAGATCGTCGGCGGGCCGCAGTCCGGGAAGTCCACGCTGCTGCGGACCCTCGTGGCCGCCTTCGCCTGCACGCACTCGCCGCGCGACGTGCAGTTCTACGGCTTGGACTTCGGCGGTGGCGGGCTGTCCGCGGTGGCCGGTCTGCCGCATGTCGGCGGGGTCGCCTCCCGGCTCGATCCCGAGCGGGTGCGCCGTACGGTCGCGGAGGTGTACGGCGTGCTGGCCGAGCGGGAGGAGTACTTCCGCCGGGCGGGGGTGGACTCCGTCGCCACGTACCGGGCGATGCGCGCGCGGGGAGAGGGTCCGGCCGCCGGGCAGCCGTGGGGTGATGTGTTCCTGGTGGTCGACGGCTGGGGCAACTTCCGTAACGACCATGAGGCGTTGGAGCCTGTCGTGGTCGACATCGCGGCCCGGGGGCTCGGCTACGGCGTCCATGTCGTACTGACCGCTTCCCGTGCGACGGAGGTACGGGCGCACCTCAAGGACCTGCTGATGAACCGGCTGGAGCTGCGTCTGGGCGACGTCATGGACTCCGAGGTGGACCGGCGGGCCGCGGCCCAGGTACCGGCCGGGGCGGCGGGCCGGGGCCTGACCCCGGAGAAGCTGCACTTCATGGCGGCTCTGCCGCGGGGTGACGGGGTGCGTTCGGGGGACGGGCTCGCCGGGGCGACGGCGGCGCTGGTACGGGAGGTCTCGCAGCGGTGGTCGGGTGTGGCCGGGGCGCCCGAGGTACGCCTGCTCCCACGGGAGTTGGCGGCCCGGGAGCTGCCGTCGGGAGGCGCGCGCCCCGCCGAGGGGGTGGCCTTCGGGATCGACGAGGACCGGCTGGAGCCGGTGTTCGTCGACTTCGAGCGGGATCCGTTCTTCCTGGTGTTCGGGGAGGGCGAGTCCGGCAGGACGAATCTGCTGCGGCTGCTGATCGGGCAGCTGGTCGAGCGGTACCCGGGCGAGGACTGCAAGCTGTTCGTCATCGACAACCGGCGCGGTCTGCTCGATGTGACGCCGCCGTCGCACCTCGCCGAGTACGTGCCCATGTCGCACTCCATGGACCACCACGTGGAGGCGCTGGTGGAACTGATGCGGCGGCGGGCCCCGGCGGCGGACGTCACCGCACGTGAGCTGCGGGAGCGGAGCTGGTGGCAGGGGCCGACCGTGTTCGTGGTGGTCGACGACTACGACCTGGTGTCGACGTCGAGCGGCAATCCGCTGGCGCCGCTGGCCGAACTCCTGCCGTTCGCACGGGACGTGGGGGTGCGGTTCATCGTGGCGCGGAGCACGGCGGGGGCGAGCCGGGCGGCGTACGAACCGTTCCTGCAGCGCATGGTCGAGCTGGGGGCGCAGGGGATCGTGCTGTCGGGCGACCCGAACGAGGGGGATGTCTTCGGTGGCGTACGGCCGCGGACGATGCCGGCGGGTC
This sequence comes from Streptomyces sp. NPDC091272, assembly GCF_044757485.1. Taxonomy (NCBI): domain Bacteria; kingdom Bacillati; phylum Actinomycetota; class Actinomycetes; order Kitasatosporales; family Streptomycetaceae; genus Streptomyces; species Streptomyces sp. NPDC091272. The sequence continues at coordinate 287,239 of NZ_JBIVVC010000009.1, read as the reverse complement.
GGGGGCTGATGGTGTCCCGGAGGCGGGGGACTTCGTTGGTGCAGACGGGGTGGGCGGGGTGAGCGGGGTGAGCGGCGCCGCGGTTCACGGCGCGGTGAGGGGCGACGGTCGGGTGGAAGGGCAGGTGCGGGGACGGTGTGGGACGAGTGGGACCGGTTGAAGGAGGAGGTCGCGGAGCGGCGGTCCGCTCAGGGGGCGGCGGGCGCGGGCACGGAGATGCGGCTGAACTCGCTGCCGGGCAAGCCTCCGGGCGGGGGCCCGGGTGGAGGCCCGGGTGGCCGGGGGCAGGGCGATCTGAAGGTCACCCAGCAGGATCTGGCGCACATCGGGGACTTCGCGTTCAAGCTCTTCCAGCGGCTGGCGAAGGAGGGCCGCGGGCCGGTGGCGGGTACGGCGACCGCCGCGGGGGACCTGTCGGGGCAGGGGTTCGCACTCGGCGGCGCGCTGCACCAGGTCCAGGAGCGGTGGGGGCAGCAGGTGCGCTCACTCGTCGACGCGTGCGCGCACATCTCCAACCACCTCGATTTCACGCAGAAGGCGCACCGAGGGGACGAACACTTCGTGTCGCGGACCGTGAGCGGCATCAAGGAGCTCTCTGCCGCGTTCGACGAGGAATCCGAGCGGCGACGATGAGACTGGAGGCGTTGCGGCACGCGAACTTCACGTCGCTGACAGAGGCGGTACGTGACTGGAGCGTGGTGGTCACGCGGCTGAAGGCTCTGGAAAAGGACGCCGGGCAAGGTCTGGGAGCGCGGGCGCGGCAGGCCGACTGGGCGGGCGTGAACGCGGACGTCACCAGGGAATTCGTCGCCAAGACCGCCGGGGAGTTCACCGACGCGCGGGCGCAGGCGAGCAGCATCCACAACGTTCTGCGCGACACGCGCGACGAACTGGTGAAGCACCGGAACGACCTGACGAGGGCGATCGAACGGGGGCAGGGCAAGCAGCTCGCGGTGGTGGGGACGGCGGACGGCGGGTTCTCGGTACGGCCGAACGCGCCTTGCAGGCCCAGCGAGAGCGAGGCCGCGCGGGCGGCGCGCGAGGAGAGGTCCGCGCGGGACGTCACCGCGCTGCGGGACGAGCTGCAGCGCATTCTCAACGCGGCGACCGAGAGCGACAGCACGGCGGACCGGGTGCTGCGGGCGCTGGTGGCGCAGGCCCGGCTGGGGTTCGCGGGCGGGCCCTCCTACCGGGACCGGGACACGGCGGCGGGGGCGCTGAAGCAGGCCGACGCGATGGCCTCCCTCATGGGCGAGGGGCGCGCGCTCGCCCCTGCGCAGCGGGCGGCTCTGCTGGCCGGCCTGAAGCGGTACGCGTCGCACCCGCTCTTCGCCGAACGGTTCGCGACCCAGGTGGGTGCGCGGGGAACCCTGGACTTCTGGGCGGACAGGGCACGGTTCGAAGAGGACCACGAGCTGCAGAAGTACCTGGGGCTCACGCTGGCGGAGGCGACCCGGTCCGACAGCCCGCAGATGCGGCAGTGGGAGCGCAGCATGGTCGCCCTGGGCGACGAACCGGTCTCGGCGGGACGCCGGGAGGCCCTGGGTTTCCAGGTCATGAGCAACCTGCTGCGCTGGGGCGAGTACGACAACGAGTTCCTGAAGAGTTACGGAACGGAACTCGTCCGGGTGGAGAAGGAGTTGGGCGAGAACGGGCGTGCGGCGGCCGAGGACATCTGGGATGACTCCCTCCCGCTGAACCGGAGCGGCACGGACGCGGGACACGATCCGATGACCGGGTTCATGCAGGCGCTGTCGAAGAGTCCGGAGGCGGCGACGCAGTTCTTCAACGGAACGTTTCTCACCCCGGCGGAGGACCACGAGTTCACCGAGGACACGGACGGCGACGGCAAGGAGGGCCGCCGGACCCTCAGCAACTTCGAGTACCTCTTCGAGGAACGCCAGTGGCCCATCACCCACCACACGGACGGCACGGAGAGCTTCGCGGGCCCGGACTTCATGGCCCACGCGTTGGAGGCGGCAGCCACGGGAAGGCCGGCGGGGGAACCGGCGGGCGATCGGATCATCGCCCATACGCCGGGTCAGGTGCGGGTCATGGAGTCCCTGGTGAGTTCGATCTCGGAGGACGGGAAGCGGGTTACGGATCGGGGGTACATGGGGGACAGCGTGGGGCGGATTGCGGTTGATTATCTGCCGGACATCAATCGGGCGATTGCGGATGACAGGTTCGGCAATACGGACAGGTTGTTCCCCGTGACGGGCGCGGCGGCCACGATGGAGCATCCGCAAGTAACGCGCTTCCTTCTGCAGCTCGGGCAGACACCCGAGGGCTACGCACAAATGCAGTACGGCCACAAGATCTACATGGGCAGTCTGATGGACTACCACCTGAACCCGGACACGCCCGAAGGGCTTCGCTACCCGCACACGGCGGAGAAAACTGTCACCGACATCTCGCTGAGAACGGCGGAGATCAGTGGCACATTGACCAGAGGGTGCCAGGAGGCAGTTCTCGGATCTTCCCGAGAAACCGACAAGGATTTCAGCGACGCGCTGAGCAACAACAAGGCGGCAATCTCCGGCGCGGCCGGAATCGTCACGGGGGCGGGAGTCACGTTCATCGCCTCCCCGATCGGTGGCGCTCTGGCCGGCGGCGGGGCCTCCGCTGTCACGGGCATGGTGATCGAGTACGTGGGCCAGCAGATCGAGTCCGAGGAACTGAAGGCTTCCGGCAGGGAGGCCGGGGACATCTGGGGTAGAGATCGCGATGCCGCCATCGAAGTCGCGCAGAGAGCCGCAACCATGGCTGCGGAGCGACACCGGACCAGTCACATTTCCGCCCCTGCGGACTGGGCCTACGCAGGGGCGGACGAGGGCTTCAACCGTGCGGAGGAGAACACTTCGAGGATGGCTGACGATCTCACTACGGAAATCGCACCCTGAAAGCTGGCCCATGCACAAGAGCGTCATTTCCCGGTCGATCCCGTTGCTCGCTGCCACAGCATCGCTGAGCATCTTGGCGGCCGCATGCGGCGTAGCCGAATCAGACAGGGACTACGCCGCACCACGTCAACTGTGCGGCACTCCCGTCCACCCGAAGCTGCTCGCACCTTTCCTCCCCGGAGGCAAGCAGCTGGAAGTTGTCCGGGCCGACTCGGGGGTGATCGGTCAGCGCCGCTGCAATGTCCTGGTCGACCACAAAAGGGTCCTGTCGATGGAATCCCAGTGGAGGAGCCCGGGGACGGAAATCGCTGATGTCTCCGCGAGCGGCTGGCAGATCGACGTGAGCGAGCACATCGCCGCGGACCGCACCTACTCGTTCTCGGAGGAGGGTGGGGTGAGCAAGGTCCTCTGCCCGAACCCCGCCAAGGAGTGGCGCAGCACCAAAGGGCAACTCTTCGTCAGCATGTACACATTGGATCCAGACCCGAAGAACGAAGCCGGGATGGAAGCACTCCTGACCAGTTACGCGCGGGCAACCGGGAGAATGCCGGACTGCAACTCTCCCGGCGCCGGCTCCTAGGCGGACGGAGGCGGCTCCGGCCATCTCGCCGGCGCCACCCACCCCACCTACATGAACCCCTGCGCCGCCCTCCTGTCCCCCGCCCGGTACGCCGGTGCCGCGTCCTGGACCGCGCGGGAGATCTGGAGGAGGGACATGTGGATGGACTTGGCCTCGCGGTCCCAGTCCGCCTGGGCCATGTTGTAGGCCTCCCTGGCCTCGCCCGACCAGAGCTGGGAGACCGACCCGATCTTCGTCTTGATCGCCTCCAGACTCTCGTCGAGCTTGTCCGCCTGGGCCTTGATCGTGCGTGCTGCCTCGTCCAGGGCGGCATAGGTGACCAGCATGGAGCCGTCGTTGTAAGGCATCGGAGTTCCCGTTCCGGTGAGGTGGAGGTGGCGATGGAGATGGGTGAAGGTGGGTGCGGCAGGAGGAGCGGGGTCAGTAGCCGCTGAGTGCCGAAGGCGGGGTGGTCGGCTGCGGGGAAGGTGCCGAACCCTGGTGGCCGGGGGTGACGTCGATGCCCCTCATCGCCGCGAGCACCTCGTCCTCCGTGTTGCCGGAGATCGTCCGCGCCGCCGCGATCGCTTCCTGGAACTTCAGGAGGAGCTTTCCGATGCGGACCATGTTCTGGTTGATCTGGGCCTGCTTCGTGTTGAACGCGCCCGCTCCGATGCCCTGCCACTGGCCCTCCAGGCCGTCGATCGTGGCGTGCAGGCGCTGGAGCTGGCCCCTGACGCTGTCGAAGTTCCTGGTGAGTTCCGTCTGGAGCTTGCCGAGGGCTACGTCGTTGACCTTCTGGACTGCCATGGGTGGGGCCTCCTCAGTGGGGCTGATGGTTGACGACCGGGGGTACGGGGGCGCGTTGGTCTGCCGTCCAGGTCTCCAGGTCCTCCGTGGGGCGGCCGTCCTGCGACGACTGCTGCCCTGGCTGGGGGCGGGAGGACATGCGTGACGCGGGAGCCCGGTGCGGCGCAGGCGCAGGCGGCAGGGGCGGCGCGCCCGGACGTACCAGCCCGGTACCGCCCGGGGTGAAGCCTCGGGCGGAGGCGGTGCTCGCATTCGTCCGTACGGTCGGGGACGAGCCCGGGGACATTGGCGGGACCGCGCTGGGGGTGCCGCCGACCACCCCGCCGACAACCCCGCCGACAACCCCGTACGTGTGCGCCGAGGAGGCGGTGGACGTCACGGGGGCGAATCCGGGACGGCCCGTCGCTGCCGGGGCCGGGCCGAACCCGGGAACCGCCCTCGCGGGAGCCGGCCGGGACGACGAACTCCCCGCGATCCCCCCGACGATTCCGGGCACGGGAGGTACGGGAGCGGCGCCCATGGCCGGCACGGCGGCGACGCCCGGCGAGGGCGCGGGGTGGACGGGCGGGGCCGCCGTGTGCGACGACGGCGACGCGGTGGGAGCGCCGGATGCCACGCTGTTCAGTTCCATGGCGGACGGCGCGGGAGACGAACCGGGCGCGGCCGGCAACGCGCTGCGCGGTTCCGTCGCGGAGTGTCCTGCCCCGAGCCGGTCCACGCCCGGGCCGACCTGGCCACCACCAGCACCTGCACCTGCACCTGCACCTGCCCCCCGCGCATCCCAACGAGCGGCGTCGGCCCCCGCCGCACCGGACGCACCGGACGCACCGGACCCACCGGACCCACCGGACCCACCGGGCCCCCCGAGGTACACGGTCTCCGCCGTCGCGCCGTGAGCCTGCGGCCGTGGGACGTCCGCGAACAGGATCTCGTCGAACCACGGCGGTTCCGCTGCCGCCAGATGTGCGCCCGTGGTCGCGTAGTACGAGGTCAGCCGGTTGAGCTGGTTGACGGCTTCCTGGCGGTCGGGCTCCGAAGGCGCCGCTCCCCCGGTCGCGTCCCTCGGCGGCATGGCGTTCTGTACCGAGGTCAGGCCGGTCGCGGCCTCCGTGAGCCGGCGGGCGACGAAGTCCGCGTACTCCCCCAGGTCCTGCGCGTGGTCCGCCAGGCGTCCGCCGAACCTGCGGAACTCGGAGTGCGCCTCGCCCTTCCAGTTCACCTCGCCGAGGTGGCCGCGCAGCTCTCGTGAGGCCTCGTGGAACGCCGACCCGGCTTCCCCGAGCGCCTCCCCGGCGCCGGCGAGGGCCTGCGGGTTTCCGGCCTCGACGAGGTCGGCCATCGTGTTGAGGCGGTACGACTCGAAGCGGCTCATCCGTCGCTCCCACGGCTGTCCGCCCCGTGTTCCGTACGGGAGCGGACGGACCAGAAGCGCAGGCGGAGGTCCTCCTCCAGGTTGTCGAAACCGATCTCCGCGCCGTGCACGGCGATGCTGAGGCAGTCGATCTGCTCGGTGAGGGAGCGGGAGAGCTTCACCAGGCCGCTGTGCACGCGTAGGTACTGCGCGTGCAGGTGGTCGGCCTCCGGGAAGGGGATGCCGGGTGCGCCCAGGTCGGCGCGGGAGAGGGTGTGCGCCGCGACCTTCCGCTGCCCGGCCGCGCCGTCCTCGAAGGCGGTCAGTATGGCGTGCACGCGGGCGCGCAGCTGCCTCAGCGCGCTCATCCCGCGTTCCAGGTCGCTGCTGCCGGCGGCCGGGGCGCCTGCGTCGAGCACGGTGCTCCTTCGTCTGCGTCGTGTGCGGGGAGGTCGTGTGCGGGGAGTGTGCGGTTCGGATCGCTGCGCACTGCTGTCAATCACTTGAGCGTGCCACCGGAACGGCGCCGCCCGTTCGGTCAAGTCGCTGGTCAGGAAGGGTGGTTGCCCGGCGTTGCGGGGCGCGGGGGCCGGGCTTCCGACACCCGTTCGGCGGGTGGCGTCAGGCCGGCGGCCCCCGCCGTACGTCCTGCGTGCCGCTGCGGGCCGGGCTCCTGGGCGCTCCCGATGGCTACGTCGACCCGTGCTCCCGCGGGCCCGACGACGACCCGCCCCGCCGTCTGCGCCGTCCCGCGTCGCGCAGCGCCACCGCGGCGCCCGTCATCGTCGCCACGGCCGCGGCCGTGGCGGCCAGAGCGTACGTGGCCCTGCGCGTATCGCGTTCCTGCGCGGTTTCGCCGTGCATGAGCGGCGGAAGCAGTACCGCGCCCGCACGCGGCGGGCCGTTGTCCGCGGACGGCTCGGCGCCCGGGGCCGGGCCGCCCTTCTCGGTGAGGGCACGGACCGGGTCGACCACTCCCCAGCCGACGAGCCGGTCGTGGCCGGGGACCGAGCGCTCCGCGGTCTGTTGGAGCTGGGTGACGATCTGCTCCGCGCTCCACCTCGGGTACTTGTCCTTGAGGAGGGCCGCGACGGCTGCGACGTACGGCGCGGAGAAGCTCGTACCGCTGTCCGTGCAGTGGCCGCCGCCGGGCACCGTGGAGACGATGTCGGTGCCGGGGGCTGCGATGCCGACGAAGTCGCCGGACTGGGAGAAGTACGCGCGCTCGTTGTTGCGGTCGGACGAGGCGACGGCGAGCACCCCGCGGTGGGAGGCCGGGTAGGTGGACCTCACGGCGCCGCCGAGACCGTCGTTGCCCGCGGAGGCGACGACCACCCGGCCGTAGCGGAGTGCGTACGCGATCGCCCCGCGCAGATCGTCGGACGGCTGTCCCGCGTCCACCTGGTCCTGCGAGATGTTGATGACATCGGCGCCCTGCTTGACCGCGTACCGGACGGCCTGCGCCAGCGCCTTGGTGTCGCCCCTGCCCTCGGCGTCGTGCGTCACGATCGGGAGGATGGTGGCGCCGGGGGCCAGGCCCACGAAGCCGGTGCCGGGGTGCGGGCGGGCCGCGATGATGCCCGCGACCTTGGTGCCGTGGCCGACGGGGTCGGCGGTGCCGGTCCCCCGCCTGCCGTTCCCCGTGACGAAGTTGCTTCCCGCGGCCGTGTTCACCGCGCCCCTGAGCTGCGGGTGGTTGGCGTCCACCCCGGTGTCGACGACCGCCACGGTGACCCCGGCCCCGGTGACCTCCTCCCACAGCTCGTCGAGCAGGACGCGCTGGAGGGGCCAGGGCGTGCCCGCGTACGGCTTGCCACCGAAGGCGCACGGCGCGGTGTCACGCGTCGGGTCGCCCTCAGCCCGGGCGGCGGGGGCGCACAGGGTGACGAGTGCGAAGGTCGCGGCGCAGCGGAGCAGGCCGCGCGCGCCCTCGCCCCTCATGAGCCCTGCGGCTGCTGCGCCGCCCCGGTGGACAGCCGGGGCCCCTTCGGCAGCAGGTCGGCCCATGCGGCCGGGACGGGGGCCGGACGTTTTTCCCCGTAACCGAGGAGTTCCGCTGCGGACTTGGGGCGTTCGGCCGCGCCGCCCGTCGCTCGTACCGTTCCCCTCGCGGTGTCCCCGTTGCTCTGCATGGCGTGGCGCAGGCCGGTGTCGGTGAGCAGGTAGTCCGTGCCGGTGCGGGGCTGGGCGCCCTTGAACTGCCGGAAGTACTGGCCGGATCCCGCGGTGACGTACACGGGGTCGGCAGCGGTCGGCAGCGGTTTGGGGAAGCCGGTGCCCGCCCAGGTTCGCAACGTGATCCGGCCGGTGGTGGGATCGACCGCGCCCAGGAGGCTGCACACGGTGTTCCGGCTGCCGGGGGCGGCACTCGGGGAGTTGACGGCTCCGGACGTACTCGCAGGCCATTTCGCCCCGCCGGGCGGGAGGTAGGGCGCGCCGGGCGCGAAGCCGGCGCTGGCGGGGTGCGGGCGGCCGCCGGGGTGGAGGGCTCGGAGCGTGCGGTTCGCGCTGTTGGTGATGAGTTTCGCCATGAGGTCGGTGACGGGGGCGATCCGGTCGGGCAGCACCAGATAGTGCTGGTGGCGGTTGCCGGCGACCCCGGTCACCAGGACCGTCCCCACTCTGTTGAGGGGGGCCTGGACGCGTGGCTCGGGGGTGGGGGCTGCGAGTTTTCCCCCGGGAAGAGGAGAGGTGATCGGGCCTGCCTTGGGCAGGGTGGCCAGCCAGCGGTCCGACACCTGCTGCGGCACCCTGCCAGGTCCGACCACCTGGGTGAGGAGCGCCGGGTCGCTGCCGAGCCGGTACGCGGTGCCCGCCGCGTCCACCACGTACCGCACATGCCCCGGGCCCTCGACGTACAGGATCTGGTCCCCGCGCAGCCGGTTCGGGCTTTCGAGCGCGTCCCGGTCCTTGCCGGAAAGGACGAACACGGCCCGCTGCACGCCCCCGCCACCGCCCCGGCCGGGCCGCTCGCACACGGCCCAGCTCTTGGGCGCCACCGCCGCGTCGGGCTCGGGCAGCCGGTCCGGGGCGTACGGGATGCCCAGGGTGGCGCCGCGTGGGGGCCCTTTCTCGTCCAGGATCCGGTCGTCGACCTTGACGACGCCGCCCTGGCTCACGTCGATGAGGAGACGGGCGGAGGCCATGTTCAGCACCGGGTGCAGCTTGCGCACCCCGTCGGCCTCCAGCACCACGTAACGGGCGGTGGACCCGCCGGCGACGATGATGTTCGTACGTGTCTTGGCCCAGTCGCGGGGCGCGGTCGGCCTGAACATCCCCCAGGCTCCGAAGACCGCGAGCACCACCGCGCCGACGAGCAGCCCCGGCAGGACCGCGCGCATCGGCCGCGGGGCACCTTCCTCCGAGCCGGTCGGGCTGGGCCGCAGGAACTGTGCGACCAGCCTCCGTTTCGCGAAGGTGTACGCGTTGAGCTCGTCTCGTCGTGATGCCATCGGGCCGCCGCACTCTCCCCGGTCGTAGCCGCAGGGCCCCGTTCCGAACGTGAACCTCCGTCACTCACAGCTCGGATAGGGTGAACTCTCCGTCAACTCCCGCACGTCGGTGGGGGTTACGGCCCTGGAACGCGGGACAGCGATCGGAGCGAGGGTGCACGGGCACAACAGGGCTTTCGGAGTACGGGAGTTGGTGCTCTGCGAGCTATCACTCGCGGTTGCGGTGCTCGGGATGGCGGGCCGCTCGCCGTGGTGGTCGCCGACGGCCCTTGCACTGGGTGCCGCCGGGCTTGCGCTGGCTGTGCCGGGGCGCCGCGGGCGGACGGCCTGGGCCTGGCTCGCGAAGGCCGTCGCACTGCGGGTACGGACCCGTCGGCCGGATTCCGCTTACGACCTGCTGGGGGTGCACGACCTGCGGGCCCACCCGTACGAGGACCGGGGGCGGCGGATCGTCGGCATGGTGGGTGACGGGACGTTTCTGACGGCGGTGGTACGGGTCGAGACGGGCGACGCGGGGTTGCGGCCGGCGGGCGGGGGGCGGGAGTTGCCGCTGTCCCTGCTGGCGGACGCGCTGGAGGTGGACGGGATCGCGCTCGCCTCGGCACAGTTGGTGCAGCAGGTGCGGCGGGTGGGCCAGGCGCGGGGGCAGGGGTCCTCCGCCTCCGCCGGGGTGGCGCCCTCGCTGCGGCTGACCTGGGTGGCGCTGCGGCTGGAGCCCGGCCTGTGCGTAGAGGCCGCGGCGGCCCGTGGGGGCGGGTTCGGTGGGGCGCAGCGGTGCCTGGTGCGGGCCGCGGACCACGTGGCGAGCAGAATCACGGGGGCGGGTCTGCGGGCGGTGGTACTGGATCAAGAGGGCATCAACTCGGCTGCTCTGGCCGCGGGTTGCTCCGCGCAAGGTGCCGCGCGTGGACATGGCGGCGCCGACGGGGAGGGCGCCCGGTCCGGTGGCGAGTCCGTGCGGGCGTGGCACGGGGGCGGGCTCGTGCACACGGCCTATGCGGTCACGGGCGGGGCGGAGGGCGCGCGGCGGTTGGCCACCGCCACCGCGCAGGACTGCCGTTCGGCGACTGTCGGGCTGACGGTGCGGCGCCGCGCCGGCGGGCGGGCGGTGCAGGTGTCGGGACACGTTCGGGTGAGCTGCGCCGACGAGCGCGAACTCGACGTGTCATGCCGCGAGTTGGAAGCTTCCGCACGGGCCGCACGCGTGGGGATCGTACGACTGGACCGGGAGCAGCTGACGGGCGTGCTCGCGACGCTGCCGCTGGGGGGTACGCGGTGAGGAGCCTGATCGGGACTCGGCGACGGACGCGGGCCGGGGCGCACGCGGAGGGCGCGTCATCCCTGGCGGGCGGGGGCGACGGCAGCGCACTGGTCGGGGACGAGATGGTGGTGCCCGGCGACGGTGGCAGCGTGCTCGTCGGGGACGACGTAGTGGTGCCCGGCGACGGTGGCAGCGTCCTCGTCGAGGACGACGGTGTGACGGTCGGGCACGACGCCGGGGGGCGGGCCCTGCTGCTCGGGCTGCATCGGTCCGTCCCGTACGACATCACGCTGATCGGCGGGCTGTGGACGGCCCAGATCCTGGCGTTACGGGCGGAGGCGGCGGGCATCCACGTGGCGGTCGAGACGGCGCGGGCGCACGCGTGGGAGCGGATGGGAGCGCGGGCGGACACCGCCAACGGGGTCGACGCGGGCGCCGGCAGGCCCCGCGGACAGGGCGACGCGGGGACCGGCAGGCCCAGCGGACCCAGCCACGCGGGGACCGGTAGATCCAGCGGGCCCAGCCATGCAGGGACCGGCACGCCCAACGGACCCAGCCACGCAGGGACCGGCAGGCCCAGCCACGCGGGGACGTTCGCGCTGTTCGATGTGGGGCGGGTGCCTGTGCTCGGGGCCGGCGAGGGGCGGCCGGTGCTGGTCGTACGCGACTGCGGGATGCGGCCGCCCCGTGGGCGGGTGGTGCCTGCCGCATGGCAGTCGGTGCTGACGCTGCTGCCCTACCTCAGCCCGGTCGCCCCCCGGCTGGTCCGGGACTCCGCGCTCGTCGGCGTACAACGGGTGTCGCCCGACGAGGTGCAGCAGCTCGGTCGGTTGCTGGCGCTGACGCAGGAGGAGGCGGACGCCCTGCCGGGCCTCGGCGACGGCGTCACCCTGTGGTGTGCGGGGCGGGAGAGGCAGTGGGTCACGACCACGGCCGTCGGCGGCGAGAGCGCCCTGGCAGGACCGGCACGCAGGATGGACTGACGCCGACGGGCGGGGACGAGGCGGGGTGAGGCATGGGCGCGGCGGGGGTGAGGCATGGGCGCGGCGGAGGCGATCCGGCCGCCTCGACCACCGCCTCCTCCCCCGCCCGCCCCCTCAAGAAGTCAGGGCCCGGATCGAGTGGTAGACGTCGAAGACCGCCAGGCACAGCGGCAGCAGGGTGAGCAGCACGCACGTCTCGGCGATCTCCAGGAAGCGGCCCCAGAACGGGGTGACGCCCTTCCCCGAGACGATCAGGCCCGTCGCCGTGATCAGTGCGGCCGTCGCCGCGATCGCCGCGGTCAGCCAGATCGTACGGATGTCGAGGCCCGTGGAGTCACCCGCGAGGGCTTTGAGGATCAGGGTCTGCGGCGGGTTCAGGCAGAGGCCGAGCCCGAGGAGGACCAGCGCCGCGAGGCCCGCGGCCAGCGCGCAGCCGACCTGCGCCGTGTACCGGAAGAGGTGCGCGCGCATCACCATCGCCAGTCCGGTCGCGAACGCGAGTGCCTGCGCCCAGGTGTCGCCGGAGAAGCCGAGCACGGCTGCGGCGCCCGCGGTGGCGAGGGCGAAGCCGCCCACCAGGCCGACGAGGAGTTCATGGCCGCGGCGGGCCTGGGCGGCGATCCGGTCGGCGTCGACGGGGCCCTGCGGGGCTGCCGGCTCGGCGCCGGTGCTGTAGTCGCCGACGGTGGTGCGGGGCGGTTCGAAGCCGATGGGGAGGCGGGCGAACCGGGTGGAGAGACCGGGCAGGAAGGCGAGCGCGCCGACCGCGAGCGGTGGCAGAATCGCGGCCGTCTCCACCGGCTTCAGGTCGGTCAGGATCGCGGTGAAGGTGACGAGCAGGCCGAGCGCGGAGGCCACGGCGAACGCGACGAAGGGGCCGTCGCCGTACGGGGAGACGATCACCAGCACGACCGCGGCGATCAGGACCGTGGCGCAGCCGAGCAGGAACTGGAGCCGGCCGATGCCCTGCCCCGCGGCGAGCGGCAGCAGCCCGGCCCCCGCGACCGCCGCGTGCACGAGCGCGCCGGTGCCCAGTGCGACGGCCGACGCGCGGTCGTCGTACACCCGCGCCCGTACACATGCCAGGGCCAGCAGGAGGGTGCCGGTGACGGCGGCCAGGATGCCGGGCAGGCCGTGCATGTCGTGGCGGGGGTCGGCGTTCCACAGGACGAAGGCGAGGAGCACCAGGAGCACCGCGCCGCCGAACAGGCCCGCGCCGCGCGTCAGCCGGTCGTTCCACAGGGTGCGGTCGCGGGCCACCGCGGTGGCCACGGCATCGGAGACGTCGTCGAAGACGGCCGGCGGAAGGGATTCCGAGAAGGGGCGCAGCGAGAGGAGCTCGCCGTCGAGGATGCGCTGCGCGGCCAGGGTGCGGGCGCCGTCCAGAACGGTGCCGTCCCGGCGGACCAGGTGGTAGCCGACGGGCGCGCTCGCGGCGGGACTCTGGCCGGACAGCCTGAGTATCTCGGGGTGGAGGTCGGCGACGGGGAGGTCGTCGGGCAGCGCCACGTCGACGCGGCCGTCGGGGGCGACGACCGTGACGCGGCAGAAGCCGGTGCCGCTCACCGCTGTGGCGGTGACCGCGGGGGCCGACCTGCCGTTCGCGGCGCCCGGGTGGCCGCCTGTGGCCGTCGGCGCTGAGACCGTCGTACTCAACTTCTGCTCCCGTCGCAGGTTCTTCACGATGTGGCCGGCCGGGCCCGCCCGTGCGCGCCCGTCGCCGTGGGCGACGACTCCGGTGGACACGCCCCGGTCGGCGCACGCCGGTGACGTGCCGGCCGTACGCCGGTGACGTACGGGCCGCACGCGCTGACGCGTCGGCCGCACTCCGCTGACGTACCGGCCGCACGCGGTGGCGATACCGGTCGCGCTCCGGTGGATGGGACGACCACCGCCGGTGTACCGCGGTCCGGCGGACGGGACGACCGGCAGCCGACGACGCGTCGGCCACGCATCACCGCACGCACCCCCCGCCACGCACGCCCGCCACACACCCTCCGTGCACACTCGCACACACCACCCGCACACCCATTGCGCCCACTTGCACGCCAGGTGTCCGAAATGACCGTCAACGGTGGAGGATCGACCGACGATTGCCCACTTGTCCTCAACCACACTGTTTGCTCCCGCTGTTCGCGGGTGCGTACTTGCCGGGCGCCACCCTACCGCCGCCCCGGCCACCGGTGTGCAAGTTAGGATCCCGGCGGGCAGAGTCGTCCGTCATGAGCTGCCAGGAGGAACGACTCCGGTCCGGTAGGGGAATTGGGGAGTTGTGAGCCAGATAGTCGTCAAGCGCCCGCCTCGTGCGCTGCCATCCGAAATTCCCGGCGAGCAGGTGCATTTGCAACCGCCGCCGGAATTGCCGCGCGGTCAGCAAGAGGGCGCGCTGATGCAGATCCTCCCCATGCTGGGCATGGGCGGGTCGGTGGTCTTCTTCTTCATGACACCGAATCCGATCATGAAGATCATGGGCATGGTGATGGTCGCTGCGACCGTCGGCATGGCGGTGGCGATGCTGGTGCGCTACCGGCGCGGCACCCAGGGCGAGCTCGCCGACATGCGGCGCGACTACCTGAAGTACCTCACCAGGACCCGCCGTACGGTCCTGGAGACCGCACGGCTCCAGCGTGACGCGCAGTACTACCTGCACCCCTCCCCCGAGCAGCTGTGGGCGCTGGTCGCCGAGGGCAGCCGGGTCTGGGAGCGGCGGCCGTCCGACCCCGACTTCGGCCAGGTGCGGGTGGGCCTCGGCAGCCAGCAGCTCGCCACCCCCCTGGTTCCGCCGGAGACCGCGCCCGTCGACGAGCTGGAACCGCTCACCGCCGGGGCGATGCAGCAGTTCCTGAACGTGCACAGCACCCTCGACGGGCTGCCCATGGCGGTCTCGCTGCGGGCGTTCTACCACCTGACGGTGAGCGGCGACCCGGAGGGCGTACGGTCCACCGCGCGCGCGGTGGTGGGTTCGCTCGCCGCGCTGCACTCCCCCGAGGACCTGGTGATCGCCGTCGCCACCGACCGGCGGCACGCCCCCGAGTGGGAGTGGGCGAAGTGGCTGCCGCACGCCCAGGCGCCGGGCGACGGCGACGGTGCGGGCAGTCGCCGGCTGGTCACCACCGGCGTCCAGGAGCTGGAGGACCTGCTGGCGGGACGGCTCGACGGCAGGCCCAGGTTCCAGCCGGGCGGGCAGCCGCTGCTGGAGGAGCCGCACCTCGTCGTGGTGATCGACGGTCTGTCGGTGCCGCCGATGTCGCGGCTCGCCTCGCCCGAGGGGCTCCAGGGCGTCACCGTCGTCGAGGTCGTACCGGGTGAGATGACCGGTGCGCGGGGCGGCCTCTCCGTCGTCGTACGGCCGGACGCACTGCGGCTGGAGTCCGGGCACGGCATGGTCTACGACGGTGTGCCCGACGGTCTGAGCCGGGAGGCGGCCGAGGCGCTGGCCCGGCAGCTGGCGCCGCTGCGGATGGCGTCCGGCGGGGACGACGACGAGCCGCTGCTCGCCAATCTGGAGTTCACGGACCTGCTGGGGCTGGGCGACGCCGCGTCGGTGGATGTCGCGCGGACCTGGCGGGCACGTTCGCAGGCGGAGCGGCTGCGGGTGCCGATCGGGGTCGGCGAGGACGGCTCACCCGTGATGCTCGACCTCAAGGAGGCGGCGCAGGAGGGCATGGGCCCGCACGGTCTGTGTGTCGGAGCGACAGGCTCCGGAAAGTCGGAGCTGCTGCGCACGCTCGTGCTCGGCCTCGCCGTCACGCACTCGTCCGAGACCCTCAACTTCGTGCTCGCGGACTTCAAGGGCGGGGCGACGTTCGCCGGGATGTCGCAGATGCCGCACGTCGCCGCGGTGATCACCAACCTGGCCGACGACCTGACGCTGGTCGACCGGATGGGCGACTCGATCCGCGGTGAGCTCAACCGCCGCCAGGAGATGCTGCGCGACGCGGGCAACTACGCGAACATCCACGACTACGAGAAGGCGCGTGCGGCCGGCGCCCCGCTCCAGCCGATCCCCTCCCTCGTCCTGGTCATCGACGAGTTCAGCGAGCTGCTCACCGCGATGCCGGACTTCATCGAGATGTTCGTGCAGATCGGCCGCATCGGCCGCTCGCTCGGCGTCCACCTCCTGCTCGCCTCGCAGCGCCTGGAGGAGGGCAGGCTGCGCGGCCTGGAGACCTACCTCTCCTACCGGGTCGGTCTGCGTACCTTCTCGGCGGCCGAGTCGCGGGCGGCCCTCGGCGTTCCGGACGCCTACCAGCTCCCCAACGTGCCCGGCTCGGGCTATCTGAAGTTCGGCACGGACGAGATGGTCCGTTTCAAGGCGGCGTACGTGTCCGGGGTCTACCGCACCGGCGCCGAGCGGCCTGCCGTGGGCGGGACGCTCCGGGTGGACCGGGCACCGGCGCTGTTCACCGCGGCCCCGGTCCCGGTGCGCTATCTCGCGCCTGCCGCGACGGGTTCCCGTACCGGCGGGGCCGGACCCGCGCAGGACGACGCGCTCGCCGACACCGTGCTGGACGTGATCGTGCGCCGGCTCGAAGGGCGTGGCGCCGAGGCGCACCGGGTGTGGCTGCCGCCGCTGGACAATCCGCCGGCCCTCGACGAACTGCTGCCCGGTCTCGCGGGGGTACCCGGGCGCGGGCTGACGCAGCCGGGCTACGAGGGCGCCGGACGTCTCGTCGTCCCGCTCGGCGTGCTGGACAAGCCGTTCGAGCAGCGGCGCGACACGCTCTACCGGGACTTCTCCGGGGCGGCGGGCCACATGCAGATCGTCGGCGGCCCGCAGTCGGGCAAGTCGACGCTCCTGCGGACCCTCGTCACGGCCTTCGCCCTCACCCACACCCCGCAGGAGGTCCAGTTCTACGGACTCGACTTCGGCGGCGGCGGGCTCTCCGCGGTCGCCGGACTGCCGCACGTCGGCGGGATAGCCTCCCGGCTCGACCCGGAGAAGGTCCGTCGTACGGTCTCCGAGGTGTACGGGATCATGGCGCGCCGTGAGGAGTACTTCCGCTCGTCGGGCATCGACTCCATCGCCACGTACCGCAGGATGCGGGCGCGCGGCGAGATATCGTCCGCCGACCAGCCCTGGGGCGACGTCTTCCTGATCCTGGACGGCTGGGGCAACTTCCGTACCGAGTACGAGGCGTTGGAGCAGCTGGTCCTGGAGATCGCCGCGCGCGGTCTCGGCTACGGCATCCACCTGGTCCTCACCGCGTCCCGCGCGATGGAGGTGCGCGCCAACCTCAAGGACCTCCTGATGAACCGCCTGGAGCTGCGGCTCGGCGACGTGATGGACTCCGAGATCGACCGCAAGGTGGCGGTGAACGTGCCGGCCGGGGTGCCGGGGCGTGGCATCGCCCCGGAGAAGCTGCACTTCATGGCGGCGGTGCCGCGCATCGACGGCATCAACTCGGACAGCGAGCTCTCCGACGCGTCGACGGCCATGAACCGGGAGGTCGCCCGGCACTGGACGGGCCCCGGCGCTCCCGCCGTGCGTCTGCTGCCCCGCGAACTGCCCCTGTCCTCCCTCCCGCACGGCAACGCGCACCCGGGCCGCGGCGTCGCCTTCGGCATCGACGAGAACCTGCTGGAGCCGGTGTTCGTCGACTTCGACCAGGACCCGTTCTTCCTCGTCTTCGGTGAGAGCGAGACCGGCAAGACGAACCTGCTGCGCCTGTTCATCCAACAACTGACGGAACGTCACGATCCCTCCGAGTGCCAGTTCTTCGTCATCGACAACCGTCGCGGCCTGCTCGACGTCACGCCGCCCGCCCACCTGGCCGAGTACGTCCCCATGTCCAACAACATGGAGCACCATGTGGACGCGCTGGAAGGCCTGATGAAGCGCCGCACACCCCCCGCGGACGTGACCGCGCAGCAGCTGCGCGACCGCAGTTGGTGGCAGGGACCGAACGTGTACGTGATCGTCGACGACTGGGACCTGGTCGCCACGTCGAGCGGCAACCCGCTGGGCCGCCTGGCGGAACTCCTCCCGTTCGCCCGCGACGTGGGCGTCCGCTTCGTCATCGCCCGCAACACGGCGGGCGCGAGCCGCGCCGCGTACGAACCCTTCATGCAGCGCATGCAGGAACTGGGCGCCCAGGGAATGGTCCTGTCCGGCGACCCGAACGAGGGCGACGTCCTCCAGGGCGTCCGCCCACGCCCGATGCCGACGGGCCGGGGAGTCTTCGTCTCACGGAGGCGGGGGAAGCCGTTGGTGCAGACGGGGGTGGTGGGGGTGGAGGGGCGGTAGGCACGCTCTTCTGCCGTCCCGCAAGGCGGGGTCGCCGGGCGCACGGCCACGGACCTACTCGACCTTCGCGGTGGAGCTTCGTCCGGCGCCGGGTAGCTGAATCTGTGCCGGACATCTCGAGTACCTCCAGGAGAACGAGAAAAAAGCTACTGCCCGGATGGCTCAGGGCGCCCAAAAGCATCGAAACCATAGGGACGGCTGGGCTCTGGGACACTGCTAGCCACTATGCCCGGGAGAGCGGTGGAATGAACCGATCCGAACTCGGGAGTCTGCAATCGGAACTAGCGAATGCGTACGCACGGGGCAAGGACGGTATCGAAGACATCGAAAAGGGGATAGCTGGATGAATCAGGTTGGTCGACGGTACGCGCGTATCGGTTATTCCTCTTCGATTGCGCTTCTCATGTTGACTGCATGCACGGAGGATGTACCACAACGCCAGGGGGACCCTCCCAACCACCTATCTCGGATTCGGGGGTTGCATCTCCCAGGAGCCAGGGCAAGGAGATGTAACCCTCTCGGTAGTCAGAGGAGATGGTCGGCGTTGCCCGCCGGCACCGTCCGCTACGCGTACGACGGGAACGTAATGTACAACGAATTCACTACTCCGGAACAGCAAGAATTCCTTGACACCTTCGGTGAGTGGCCGGTAGTTATCGAAGGCAACGTGCACCAGGTCACGCTTTATGACGAAAAAAGGGAGACGCTGGTGCTCTCCTTCGATCCTCTGGGGCAGTCGATCCGAATTCGTTGGACAGACTCCGACGGCCGGGAACTCCTTGATGTCTTCCGGGAAGGGGCTACACACCTACGCATCACCAACGCACCTGGTTCTGCCGGGCTGGTGGCCCAGTTCAAACTGGAAGAGCAGATCGGCGAGATGCACATTCAGGTGTTTCCAGGGATCTCCATACGCGACCAGATGCTGTTTGCGTAGAGACTCCAGGGACTCAGAGGAGGTGGTCGGCCTTGCCCGCCTTGATGTCGCGGATGAGGTTGCGCAGGGCTTCCTGGGTATCGGCGAGGGGGGTGTCCTCCTGGCCGAGGAGAGCGATGTAGCCGTTGCCGGCGTTGTCGGTGCCTATGCGAAAGCAGTTGTTGCCCTCGCCGCAGAAGGGGGCTTCCCAGTGGATGCCGGTCACGGTGGGTTCTCCTCAGAGTTGGCTGGCGATGGCATGCATGAAGTCCCGCGATTCATCGGCGCGCAGGGTCGCCTTGGCCATCCAGTCCAAGTGCGACTGATATTTGCGGAGCTGAGCCTCCGAGTGCATGAACTCGGGGCCGTGCGCCGAATCGAGCTGCACGGTGTCCAGCAGGGGCACGACACCGTGCACGTAGAGCAGAGCATGGCCCGCTCCGGGAAAGGCACCGGCCTCGGCCGGGAGCACGCGCAGAGTGATGTTGTCGCGTTCGGACATCCCGCACAGATGCTTCAGCTGCTCGCGCATCACCTGTCGACCTCCGAACCTCATCCGCAGCGCGGCCTCATGGACGTACCCGACGTACGGCATCGGCGGCTCGCGCACCAGTACCTGGCGGCGCTGCATCCGATGCGCCACGCGGAGTTCGACCTCCAGGCGGGACAGGGGCGGAAGCACCGAGTCGAAGACCGCACGAGCGTACTCCTCGGTGTGCAACAGACCCGGAACGTGCACGGTCTGGACGGTGCTCAACGCGTGCGCGTGCCACTCCACCTCGGCGATGTCCAGTAGCCCTTGGGGCAGTTCTCCCCGGTACTTGTCCCACCACCCGCGTCCGCGCCGTGCCGCCATCTCGGCAAGCGCGTCGACGTACTCGGCATCCGCGCACTCGTAGTTGCTAGCCAGCGTGCGCACCCGCTCCGGGGCGATCGGACGTACTCCGGACTCCATGTTGGAGACCTTCGTGCGGTCGAGACCGAGCAGCCCCGCGGCGTACTCGGTGGTCGCACCCGCGGCAGTGCGCATCTTGCGGAGCTCGGCCCCGAGGCGCAGTTGTCGCTCCGACGGTGTGGGTCGCGTTGGCATGCTGCCCCTTTCGGGCGGACGTTGCGATCAGTCTGCCGCTGTACAGGTGTGCCAGTCCAGATAGATCGGCAATTGCCCCCTTTAGCTTGGGCACAGGTGCCTCGTGTGCTCTACTTTGAGTAACGCACCGACTACGCACACGAGTTGGAAGTGCATCGCGCGAGCCTGCCCGGAAGCTTCTTCCCTGGGAGGGGCGGGCTCGTGCCAGGGAGACAGGCCACTACTCGCCGGCGGGCCGGACAGCGCCCCAGTAACCGTAGTGAACAAGGGAGTTCAGCCATGACGGTCACCTCGCTCTGCCCCGTTGCCCTTGAAGAACCATCGTCGTACGAGGAAAGAGGCGTGCTCGCGCTGAGTCTCACCGTTCCCGGTGAGCCGCGCAGTGCGGGCATCGTACGGAATGCCGTGGCCGGTGCGCTGCGGGTGCACGGGATGGAGCGGTACGGGGTCGTTACCGCGCTCGCCGTGACTGAACTCGTCGCCGTGGCCAGCGGTTTGACCAGCGGCGCCGAGCTGTACATCTCACTGCGGTGGCGCGAGGAGTGTCTGCGGCTGGTGGTGTGGGACCAGCATCCGGCGCACGCGGAGGTGGACGCCGCGTCGTTGTGTTTCGTACGGCGCAGGCGGGCGCTGTGGCTGCTCGCGGAGGTCGTGAACGACTGGGGCGGGGAGTGGGGAGTGGGCGAGGCTGCGCCCCCGCACAGGGGGGTCAGGTCCTGGGTGTATCTGCCCAGTTGATCTGCGCGCCCCGGGGTGGGCGCCTCCCGCGTGTGCCCACCCCGAGTCGTGCGTTTCGTCGAGCGGCTAGAAGTTGCTCGCGGCCTTGTTGTCGGCGGCCTTGTACGCGAGGACGGCCTGCGCTATCTGCTGCGAGATCTTGGTCAGGTTGTCGTGGATGCCCTGCGCCTGGTTGTCCCAGTCGCGCTGAGCGGTCTCGTACGCCGTGTGGGCCTTACCCGCCCACAGCTGGGAAACGCTCTTGACCTCGGTCTGGATGGCCTTGAGTTCCGTTTCCAGACGCTTCGCCTGCCGCTGGACGTCCTCGGCGGCACGGTCCAGCGCGCTGTAGGTGACGATCATCGAGCCGGGTTCCTGCGGTGCCATGGGGTGCTCCGGAGTGGTGTGGTGGGAAGGGAGTTGTGCGGGTGGAGAGGGGGCGGGGCCGGCCCTCAGAACTTGTTGAGGTTCGAGGTGTTGGCCTCAACCCTCGCGTCGCCCTGGTAGCCGCCCACCACGTCGACGCCTCGCATCGCCTGAAGGACCTCGTCCTCGGTGTTGCCGGTGATGGTCCGGGCTGCCTCGATGCCCTCCTGGAACTTCAGGAGCAGTTTGCCGATCTCCACGATCCGCTGGTTGATCTCGGACTGCTTCTGGTTGAACGCGCCGGCGCCGATACCGCGCCACTGGCCTTCGAGGTTGTCGAGCGTGGCGTTCAGCTTGTGCAGCGTTCCCTTGACCCCGTCGAAGCCGTGGGTCAGACGCGTCTGGAGCTTGGTGAGTGAGGCATCGTCAAGCTTCTGCTGGTCGAGCGGCATGAGATGACTTCCTTTCGGTTGCGCGTGGGTGGAGGTGTTGCGATGAGCGGCCGTTGGTCAGGTGGTGCGGCGCTTGCGGACCACCGCGAAGGCGCCTGCGGCGAGGACGAGCACGGCTGTGACGATTCCCCCGATGAGGAGGGGGGAGGGGCCGGAGCCGGCGTCCTGGGAGGAGGAGGCGAGGGCCGGGGAGTCCTTGCTACGGGACTTTGCAGGCGGCTTGGTGGCGGCAGGGGGGTTGGGCTCAACCTCATACGCGACGAAGTCCCGGTCGGGGGCACCTGGATCACCCTTGCCATCGACGAGATGCGCCCGCGGGCGAATGCTGCCGTGGCCCAGGTAGACGCTTCGCGATCCCGTTTTCCAGCTTCGGCCTGCCGTGTCGTACATGACACGCAGCACCTGATTCGCGCTCCACGACGGGTGCTTGGACCAGATCAGGGCAGCGGAGGCGGACGCCAGGGCCGCAGCGGAAACGAACCCACCGCCGGAGCAGTACCGCTCGAACTTCGCATCGCACCAACGAGGGATCTCGGCACCCGGAGCCGCGAGATCGACCTCATCCCCGTGCTGCGAGTAGTTGTTCACCTGACCGTTGCGGTCGGTCGAGGACACCCCGACAACCTCAAGGTTCTTGGCGGGGTACTGGGGTTTGTTCCCTTGCTTGGCGTTGTCACCGGTCCCGGCGAACACCAACTTGCCTTTGGAAGCGGCATATTTGAAGGCATCCGTCTCGCCGAACCTGCCCAATTGGATCGGCCACTCGCTACCCACAGAAATGTTGATGATTTGTGCGTCGCTGTCCGCAGCAGCCCTCACCGCCTGGTACAGGGAATCTTCCATGATTTCGGGGAGGGCATCGTGCTTGTGGAGGGCAACCTTGAACGGAATGATCTTCGCTCCCGGCGCGAGTCCTCGGATGCCCCCACCCTTGCCCGTTCCGGCGATGAGCTCCGCCGTCGTGGTCCCCTGACCGTTGGTGTCGTCGGTCTGGGTGTCCGCGCCTTCCCTGGTGAAGTGCTTGCCAGGGAGCACCTGCCCCTTAAGGGACGGTGTGGACGCGTGCACCCCGGAGTCGATGACAGCGACCTTGATGCCCTTGCCGGTGGAGACCTTCCACATCTCCTCGGCCTTCATCGGGCCCAGGTACCACTGCTCAGGCGAGGCCTCGGCAGCGACCGCCGCCGGAGCCGCGGCAGCGAGGCCGATACTGCACACCATCGCTGCCGCGAGCACGCATTGCCTGCGCTGCCGGCGCCTTCGGGGCTGGCTGGTTCCTGCCGTCATCCTGGCTTCCGGGCCTTTCGCTGTGCTGGGTCTTACTCGGTCGGACGTGGTGGAACTCAGCCGATCACCGGCGGTACGGCACTGCGGCGGCCGGCTGTCCAGGTCTCTTCGTCCTCGGTCAGGTAGTCGGGCCGCTCCGAACCGTGCTCGTCGTCGCGCTCGTTCGGGTCGCGCGGGCCTGCCGGGCCTCGTACGAGTCCGGCTCCGCCCTGGGTGAAGCCGCCGGTCCCGGGCCTGGCGGGGGCTGCCGCACCGTTCCGGGGCGTACCCACCACTCCGTTCGTGCTGGAGGCGGGGCGGCCGGTGGGCCGGTTGGCCCTGCTGCCCGCCGGGTTGGCGCCTATTGCTCCGCCCGCGGGGACGCGGCCCGCCGAGGTGCGACCTGCCATACCTGACTCGCCGCCGACGACCGTGCCGCGCGGGATGCGGGAGCCGGTGGAACCGGGCGCGGTGCGCTGGGGGTTGCCGCCGGTGATTCCGTCGGTGCGGCCCGCGCGGCCCATGGGCGGCTGCCCGGGGGCGCCAGCACGGCCCATCGGGGCCTGGCCCTGCGCGCTTCCGCGGCCCATCGGTGCCTGACCGGGGGCACCGGGCCTTCCCATCGCGGACTGGCCGGGGCCTCCTGCGCGGCCCAACGGCGCCTGCCCGGGAGCGCCCGGTCGACCCGCGGGCATACCGGAGATGCCCGGCGCACGCTTCACGCCGCCCTGCGCCGGAGGTGCGTAACCCGGAGCCATGGGTGGCGTATTGCCCACCGTCGGGGCCTGGGCTGACGTCGGGACGGTCGTAGGAGTAGCGACCGGCGCAGGAGCCGGCGGCGCCGCGGTCTGGGCGAGTTGCATCGACGGGTCGTTGACCGGTGCGGGGGAAACCGCCCCGACCGAGCCGACGGGACGGTCGGTGTCGCCCGGCACCCGGGCGTTACCCACGGCGTCCGCGCGTCCGGCTTCCGGGTGCGCGACCTCGCCGGGGCGGGTCGTGTCGGCGGGCGCGACCGGTCCGGAGTTGCCAAGGGTTCCGGGCCCGCCCCGCGCCTCTCCGAGAGACCCGTCGCCGCCACCACTGGGCGGCGGTACGTTCGCCTTCAGAACCTGGTCGAACTGCGGCGGGTCCTCCATCGCGAGGTTCTGCTCGGAGACCATGTAGAACGACGACAGGCGGTTCATCTGGTTGATGGCCTCCTGGCGGTCCTTCTCCACCTTCAGCGCCGCGTCGTACGCCGGGTTGCCCTCGACGCGGCTCACCAACGGCACATCGTCCGGCTTGCGCTGGTCCAGCCGGCTGTCCCTCGGTGGCATCGCCTTGTGCACGGAGGTCAGACCGGTGCTCGCGACCATGATCTGCGTACCGGCCGTGTGGGCGAAGTCGCCCAGGAGGCCGGCGTGCGCGGCAAGTCCCTTGCCGAAGGTACGGAAACGGGTTCCGCCTTCACCGTGCCAATCCACGCTTCCGACGTAGTCGCTGAGCTCCTTGGCCGCATCCTTGAGCGCGGTCCTGGCCGCCCAGAGGGCCTCTCCTGCCGCCGCCAGCTCGGCCGGATTCGCGTTCTCGACCAGGTCGATCATGGCGTTGAGGTCGTGGGCCTCGAAGCTGGTCCGAGCCCCGTGCCCCGGACGGCTCAGCGTCTGCACGAGAGGGACGGGAGGAGGGTCGTCCCAGGTCTCCGGCGGGGCGAACATCGTTCTCATCTTCGCGACCGCTTCGAGGTTCTCGGTCGAGCCGAGCTGCTCCCGGACTTCCGCGCGGTCCTGCGCGAGCTGCGCCTTTTCGGCAGAGGTCTGCGGGTTCTCTTCAGCCATGGTCAGTACTCCGTCTTGGGGGCCGTGGAGGGCCCCTGTGGGCCAGGCTGGTGGAGGCGCGCTTCCCGCTGACGTTGCTCGCGCTCATAGGCCAGGTCTCGGCGCTCCTGTGCCAGCTGCTCCTCGGTAAGCCGCGCCTGTATCCCCGCATACCTCTGCCGCACCTCCTCCTCCACATTGTCGTAACCGACCTCCGACGCGTGCACACCAATGCTCAGCGCCTCGATCTGGTACCCCAACGTCTTGGAGAGCGACGTGAGTTGCTGGTGCACGCGGTTGTACTGCGCGTACAGCCCGTCCGCCTCCGCGAATGCCGCGTTGCCCCCGCTCAGCGACGCCCTCGACACCCGCTGTGCCGCGATCTTCGTGCGGCCCGCGTCTCCGCCCTCAAGGTCGTTCAGCAGGACGTTCACCCTGCTCTGGAAACGCCGAAGCGCCCCCACGCCCTTCGACAGATCGCTTCCGTCATCGCCCACGATGAATTACCTTCCCCGTCCCCGTTTGCTCTGTCCCTACCGGTTGCGATCGCAGTGCTGGCGAGTCCCATCCGTCACAGGGGAACCACTCTATCCAGATCTCCGGCACAGCCAACCCCGTTATCAGGCGCGTGATGGACAACACCGCAAGCGCTTGTGGGACGTTGGTGGGTACTTGTCCCCCACATCCCGACTTGAGGTGATGTTGTTCGCTACTGCGACCGCGCACCACCGTGGGGAGTGACCACGGTCGTCGCGCGGCTCCGTCGGCGGCCGTCCCGTACCGCCACGGCCGCACCCGCGATCGCCGCGACCAGCACACCGCCCCCCACCATCACGTACGTGCCCAGGCGGGCGTCGCGCTCCTGGGGGGTCTCCCCCACCGGGAGTTCGGCGGCGGTCGGGGCGTGCACGCCCGTCAGACCTCCGCCCGCAACCGGCGCCGGGGGTGGCGTGTGCTCGTCCTCGGTCAGTGCGCGGACCGGGTCGACCACTCCCCAGCCCACCAGTCGGTCGTGGGCCGGGACCGCGCGCTCCGCGGTCTGCTGGATCTGGGTGACCACCTGCTGGCGGGTCCAGTCCGGGTGCTTGCTGCGGATCAGGGCCGCGACCCCCGCCACGTACGGGGCGGAGAAGCTCGTGCCGTTGTCCGCGCAGTGGCCGCCGCCGGGGACCGTCGAGACCATGTCCACCCCCGGCGCCGCGACCCCGACGAACTCGCCGGACTGGGAGAACGCCGCCCGTTCGTTGTTGCGGTCGGACGCGGCGACGGCCAGGACGCCCGGGTAGGAGGCGGGGTAGGTCTGCTTGACGTTGCCGCCCAGGCCGTCGTTGCCCGCGGAGGCGACGATCACGATGCCCCTGGTGAGCGCCCGCTCGACCGCGCGTTCCAGCACCGGTGTCGGCCTTGTCGCGTTCGCCGTGTCCTGCGAGATGTTGATGACCTTCGCCCGGCTCGCGACCGCGTGGTCGATGGCGGTGGCCAGGGTCACCGCGTCGCCGTGGCCCTCGGCGTCGTTCTGCTGGATCGGGATGATCGTGGCGTCCGGGGCGAGGCCGACGAAGCCGGTGCCGCGCAGCGGGCGTGCGGCGATGATGCCCGCCACCTTGGTGCCGTGGCCGACCGTGTCCGTGGTGCCGTCCTCCTTGCCGCGCTCGATCGGCGTGCCCTGCTCGTCCTTGATGCCCTTGGGCAGCGCGTTGAGGCCGCTGCGGGTGTCCACGGCCGGGGTCAGCTGCTTGTTCTTCACGTCGACGCCGCTGTCGATGACGGCGACCCGGACGCCTTTCCCGGTGGACTGCTTCCACAGTTCGTCGAGCAGGACCCGCTGGAGGGCCCAGGGGCGCCCCTCGTACGGCTTCGCCGGGTACTGGCACTGATCCCCGGTGTCCTCACCGGCCGCCGGGGCCGCCGTCGCGGGCGGCGCGGACACCGCGAGCAGACCGAGGAGCGGCACTGCCGTGGCCGATGCGGCCGTCAGCAGCCGTACGAGAGGGGGGAGTTGGTGACGGGTCATCTGCGCGCCGCTCCTCACGAACCCTGCGGCTGGCGCGCCGCGCCCGTCGACAGACGCGGTCCGGTCGGCAGGAACTCCGACCAGGCGAGCGGTATCGGGGCGGGCTGTACGTCCTTGTAGCCGAGGCGGGTCTGCGCCTGGGCCGCCTCCTGCCTGCGCGCCTCCTGCTCCTCCTTCGTACCGGAGCCGATGCCGCCCTCCGGGTCGCCCGTCGCGCTGTCGCCGTTGGACTGCATCGCGTACCGGAGTCCCGTGTCGGTGACCAGGAAGACGAAGCCGGTGCCGGTGGTGGAGCCCTGGAACTGGCGGAACAGCTGGCCGGAGCCGGGCGTGACGTACGCACTGCTCGCCCCGGCCGGCAGCGGCGCGGGGAACGCCGGGCCCGCCCAGGTGCTGAGCGTGGTGGCACCGGTCGCACTGTCCACGGAACGCAGTACGTTGCACACGGTGTTGCGGGGGGCCGAGGAACCGGTGGACTGCGACGCAGGGGACGCAGGGTCGGCGGACCGCGCAGAGCCGGCGGGCCCAGGAGAGCCGGCGGACTGTGCCGAGCCGGCGGGCGTCGCCGAGCCTGTCGCCGGGTCGTTCACCGGCTTCGGCGCCGCCTGTGGCCACCGGCGGTCCTGGCCGAAGGCCGCGCCCGGCTCGATCGCCGCCGCGCTCACCGCCGTCGGGCGGCCCGCCTGGCCGAGCGAGATCAGCTGGCGGCTGTTGATCAGGAGCTTCGCGGTGAAGTCGGACACCGGGGCGACCCGGCCCCTGAGGACCACGTACTGCTGGGACCTGGTGCCGTCGGTGGCCCGCAGTACCATGCCCACCTTGTTCTGCTCGGGCCGCAGGCTGCCAGGCGCGCCCGCCGGGGTGTTGGGCACTCCGTCCGAGGCGGCGATACGGGGGAAGCCGATCGCGTCCCCCTTGTGCAGGGTCGCCAGCCAGCCCGCCGACACGCGCTGCGGGACGCGCCCGTGCCCGACCAACTGGCGCAGCAGCAGTTCTTCCTTGGCCACCGGGTACGCGGTGCCGCCCGCGTCCACCAGGTAGCGGGTACGGGCCGGTCCTGGCCCCTCGACGTACAGCAGGTCGCCGCCGGTCAGGCGCTCGCGGCTGTCGGTCTTCGCGGCCTCGCGCTCGGCGAGGACGAACGCCGCCTTCTGGATGGCCCGGCCGCCCTCGCCCTGCTGCTCGCAGACCGCCCAGCGCTTCGCGCCACCCGCTTCCTTCGCCTCCGGCAGCCGGTCGGGGCCGTACGGTATCCCGAGCGTCGCGCCGTGCGGGATCTTCCCGCTGTCCAGCACCTTCTCGTCGATGTTGACGACCTTGCCCTTGCTCGGGTCGAGGAGCAGCCGGGCGGAGGACATGTTCAGGACCGGGTGCAGCTGGGTCTTGCCGTCGGTGCTCAACACCACATAGCGGGTGGTCGACTTGCTGGCAATGATCACGTTCTCGCCCGGCTTGTCCCATTCCTTGGGCGCGACCGGCTTGAACATGCCCCAGGCGCCGAACCCCGCGAGGATCACCACACCCACGATCGCGCCCGGAATCACCGCCCGCAACGGCCGGGGCGCACCTTCTTCCGAACCCGTCGAACTGGGCTGGAGAAACTGCGCAATCAATCTCCTCTTCGCAAATGTGTAGGCGTTGAGTTCGTCCCGACGTGATGCCATCTGTCCGCTGTTCCCTCTCCCCGCTGGGCCGCACAGGTCCCCGGGTGCACCGCGCTCCTCCGGGCGGGTCCTGCTGTCCTGCTGCCCCTCACTATGCCTGCCGGTGTTCGCATCCCGCTGCTCCGGTACTGTGATCGACCGGTCAACCCCTGACACGGGGTGGCCGGTTGTAGAACCGACGGGAAGGCTGCGGTGGCGACGACAACGCGCGAACGCGGGGGGCGGAACACACCGCAACCATCCGGAAACCGACGTAACTCTTCCCGTCGGCAACGTAGCAACGAATCGAACAACCCGGACCGGCAGGGTTCTGTCACCCCCGGCCCGGCGGCCGTTTCCCGGCCCGCCGATCCACCGGCGAAGGCCGGTCTGCGACCGCTCTCCCGGACCGGCCGGCCGGCCTCGCTGCCGCTGCGGCAGCTCGTCCTCGTGGAGCTCGCGGTGGCCGCGGCCGGTCTCGGCTGGCTGGCCGGCGGCAGCTGGATGGTTCTCGGCGCGGTGGTGGCCGTGCTGCTGCTGTTGTCCGCGGTGGTACGCCGCCGGGGGCGCGCGGTGCTGGACTGGCTCGCCGCGGTACTCGCGCTGCGGGCCCGCGGGCGGTCGGGCGGCGCTCGGCTCGATCCCGCCCTGGACCCCGCGCTGGTGCCGGTCGCGGAGAACGTGCCCGGGTTCGGTCCGTACACCTACGTGGACCGGGACCGCCGCACCGTCGGCATGATCGGCGACGGTACGTTCCTCACCGCCGTCGTCCGCGTCGAGGCGAGCGGCGAGGCGCTGCGGCCCGCGTCCGGCGCGCGTGCGCTGCCGTTGGCGCTGTTGGGCGACTGTCTCGCGGTGGACGACATCGAGCTGGCGTCGGCCCAGCTGCTCCAGCAGGTACGGGCCGCTCCGGCCCCGCATCTGCCCGAGCGGTCGGCGGCCCGGGTCTCGCACGCCGAACTCCAGCAGCAGACTCCCGCGCCCGCGCTGCGGATGACCTGGATCGCGCTGAAGCTCGACCCCGAACGCGCCCACGAGGCCGTCGAGGCCCGCGGTGGCGGGGTGGCAGGCGCCCAGCGTTGCCTGGTGCGGGTCGCCGACCACGTGGCGAGCCGCGTCACCGGGGCGGGCTTCCGGGCCGTGGTGCTCGACCAGGAGGAGCTGAACTCCGCGATGGCCACGACCGCCTGCGTCAGGGCCGGCGGGCCCACCGGCCCCGGCGGGGGTGCGGGGACGGACACCGCCCGGCGGACCTCCGAGACGTCCCGGGTCTGGAGCTGCGACGACCGCCTGCACACCACGTACGCGGTGGGCCGCTGGCCGGAGCTGGGCAGGGCCGCGACGCCGTTGCCGCGACTGGTCTCCGCGCTGGCCGAGGTCCCCTCGTACGCGACCACCGTCAGCCTGACCGTGCGGCGCGGTCCGCACCGGGGCTCCTCCACGGTCACCGGGCACGTCCGGGTGACCGGCGACTCCGACACCCAACTGGTGTCCGTACGGAAGGAGTTGGAGCGCATGGCGGGCTCCGCGAAGCTCGGCCTGGTACGCCTGGACCGGGAGCAGCTGCCGGGCGTACTGGCCACACTGCCGCTGGGCGGTGCCGAGTGAGGGGCCGCAGCGGGGCGGGGCCCCGGGTCAGGGATCTCGTACCGCGCGGGCTGCGCGGCCCGCGCCACCCCGGGCACAGCATCGCCACGGAGGACCTGGGCGCACTCGCCCTGCCCGTCGGTGACGACGGCATCCTGCTCGGCAGCGACACGGGCGGTCACGCCCGGATACTCGGGCTGCACCGCCCCGCCCCGTACGAGATCCTGCTCATCGGCGGTCTCTGGACGGCGCAGGCGGTGGCTCTGCGCACCGCGGGCACGGGGGCGCGGGTGAGTGTCGAGACCGGCCGCACCCAGGCGTGGACCCAGCTCGCGCAGGCGGCGGGCGGCGGGCCGGACGCGAACAGCGTCACCCTGCACGACGTGGGGCGGGTGCCGCCGAGCGGTGCGACGCCGGGTTCGCCCGTGCTGGTCGTGCGGGACTGCGGGATGCGGCCGCCGCGCGGACGGATCGTGTCGTCGCCCTGGCAGTCGGTGCTCACCCTGCTGCCGTACCTCAGCCCGGTGGCGCCCCGGCTGATCCGCAACTCCGCGCTCGTGGGCGTACAGCGGGTGTCGCCGGACGAGGCGCAGCAGATCGGCGGGCTGCTGGGACTGACGCCCGAGGAGGTCGCCGCGCTGCCCGGCCTCGGCGACGGCGTCACCCTGTGGTGCGCGGGCCGCGAACGGCACTGGGTCGCGACGATGCCCACCCCCGTAGAGGGGACCCTGCTCGGCCCCGCCCGCCGGATGGACTGAGGGCCGGGTTCTGCGGGGCCCGGCGAGCGCGATCCGGCTAGCACGATCGCAGCGAAGAGGGAACCCCCCGCTGACGCATCGGGCACCATGGCAGGGGAGCGAACGGCTGCTGCGAGAGCGGCCGTTGGCTGTTGGGCCGGCCGCTGGAAGTGAAGGGACACCCGGACAAATGGGAACGCAGCAGGAGAAGGACGCGCTCTACGCCCTCGACATCTCGGACGTGGAGTGGCTCGGCGCGCCGGGCACCGAGGACGCCGAGGAGCGCGTGGAGATCGCGTACCTGCCCGAGGGTGCCGTGGCGATGCGGTCGTCGGCGGACCCGGAGACCGTGCTCCGGTACACCGAGGCGGAGTGGACGGCCTTCGTGCTGGGGGCGCGGGACGGTGAGTTCGACCTGACGTAGCCGTGGCGGGTGCGCGGGCCCCACGGGCGTGCACCGCGGTGAGGAGCGGTCGCCGGGCATACCTGCCGGGTGGCCGCTTTTCGCTGTGGGGGTACGGGGACGGGGGTACGGGGGGGCGGGGGAAGTGGGCATCGGCGAGCATCGACGCAGCTGTGCGCGGAGTCTGCTTGTGCAGAGTCTGTGCGTGCTGCCATGACACATGCCACAGCTGGTGACACCTGATTGTTGGCAAGCGTGCGGTCGGCGGGACGGGTCGCTCGCATTCCGTACGGAGATGTCGAGTTGTGACCGTTTTGGCCGTTACGGAGTGGCGCCGCGAGGTCACTTGTGGGCGTCAAGTGTCCCCCGAGGCCCGGTTCGTCGGGTGAGCAGGCCTGCCGTACGGGCACTGCTGACGACTAGGCTGACGCACGGGCGCGACAGGCGGGCCTGCGAGCAGCAGGCAGGGTGCGCCGGCCGCCCCGGCAGAACACGGGGAAGCGCCGAGCGGATCGGACGACGGAAGCGGTCACCCCACCCACCACGCACGGCACCAGGGTGCTCGACCACAGCAGGAGGCAATGTGAACAGCGAGCGGGACGACATCCGCGAGGGCTGGAACGTGCCCGTCAGCGCGCCCGCCGATGAGTCGCCGGACGCGGAGGCCGACCAGACGGGCGAGTTCACGATCGACTACACGCCGCCGGCTTGGTACACGCAGAACGCGGGCTCTCCGGGCGCCTCGGGCACCGCGGCCGGTGCGGAGGGCCACCCTGGGGACTCGGGGGCTCCGGACGCTCCGGGCGCTTCTGAGGTTGCTGGGACTGCGGGGGCTCCGGAGACTGTGGGGGCTTCGGAGACTGCGGGGGCTCCGGAGACTGCGGGGGCTTCACCTGTGGTGCCGGCGGCACCTGGCGAGCCGACGGCGCCTGCTGCGGCTGACTTCGACGTTCGGGGTGAGGAGCCGGGGGCGTTCGGGGGCGGGGATCTGGAGAGCGGGGCGACCATGCGCTTCTCCCCCGCCGCGCTGAAGCGGGAGTTCGCGGCACTCGCGGCGGCCGAGGAAGCTGCCGCGGCTGCGGACGCCGCCGGGACGGGGACTGACGCCGGGGCATACGGCGGCACGGGCGACGGCCCTGCGGCGCAGGACGCGTCGGCGGCCGGAACCGGAAGTGGATCCGGAAGTGGATCTGCAAGTGGGTCCGATACGCAGCCGGGCGCGGAGCCCCACATCACCGGCGCGGACAAGGACGGGGACGTGCTCGCGACGGCATCCGTGTCCGACGACACTCCTGCCGCTGTCACTGCTGACGATGCCGCAATTGACGCGGCTGCGCCCGATGTCGATGTCGCCGCCCCCAGCACCGCAACGAGCGTCGCCAGCAACGCTTTTGACGTTCCATCAACTATCGGAGACCCCGACGCCACCGTCGACACGGCAGCGGACGCGGCCCCAGGCCGTGACGAGGACGAGCCCAGCGACTCCGTACCGAGCAGCTTCGCGCAGGACAACTTCGGGGCGGAGGGGTATGCGCCGAACGATTCCGTCCCTGGCGACTTCCGCAACGATTCGCCCGTCACTGACACCGGCACCCTGAGCGACGCCGTCCCCGAGGACAACCCCTCGGACACGCCGGCCGCCTCCCCTGCCGACGAGCCCCAAGACACCCCGCCCGCCGGTGCCGCCGCACCTGCGCCCCAGTCCTGGGCTCCCCCGGCACCTGCGCAGGGCAGCCTGCCGCCGCTGCCACCTTCCTTCCAGCCCGCCGCGCCCTCGACCGCCCCGCAGTGGCCCGCGCAGCCCGTGGCCCCGTCGGCACCCTGGTCCGCGCCCGCGCCGTCGAGCGAGAGTTCCGGCCAGCAGGCGCAGGGCTCCCCCGGATTCCCGCAGGACTCGGCACCCGCCCCGCAGAACGGCTACGGTTTTCCGCCGCAGCCGCAGCCGCAGCCCCAGCCCCAGGCAGCTCAGACCGGCCACGCCGTCCCGCAGCAGCCGGGTTACGGATTCCCGCAGCCCGCCGCGGCACCGCTCCCGACGCCGGCACCGGCTCCGGCACCACCGGCACCGCAGCCTTCGGCTCCCGAGCTCCCCCAGGACGGCGGTTACGGATTCCCGCAGCCCACCGCGCACTCCGCGCCCCCCGCGCCCCCCGCTCCCGACGGCCCGGCCCACCAGCCCGTACCGCAGCAGCACCAGTACCCCCAGGCACAACCGCAGCCGCACGCACAACCGCAGGCACAGGCACAGGCGCAGGCACAGGCACAGGCGCACGCACAGCCCCAACCCCAACCGCAGCCGCAGCCGCACGCACAGCCCCAGCCGGAAGCTCCCGCCGCGCCCGCCGCCCCCGTCGATCCCCGGTCCGGCGCGGCCTGGCCCTCTCCCGTCACGCACGACCAGCGGCAGGCCTCGCACCCCGGGGCTCCCCTCGGGTACACCGCCGCCGTCGAGCTGTCCTCCGAGCGGCTGCTGCGCAACAACAAGCAGAAGCCCAAGAGCAGCCGCAACCCGTCCGCCGGGTCCCGTTTCAAGTTCGGCGGGAAGAAGGAGGAGGCCGAGCGGCTGCGCAAGCTCGAACTCATCCGGACCCCCGTCCTGTCCTGCTACCGCATCGCCGTGATCTCCCTCAAGGGCGGCGTCGGCAAGACCACGACGACGACCGCCCTCGGCGCGACCCTCGCCACCGAGCGGCAGGACAAGATCCTGGCCATCGACGCCAACCCGGACGCCGGTACGCTCGGCCGCCGCGTACGGCGCGAGACCGGGGCGACGATCCGCGACCTCGTGCAGGCGATCCCGTACCTCAACAGCTACATGGACATCCGGCGGTTCACCTCGCAGGCGCCGTCCGGCCTGGAGATCATCGCCAACGACGTCGACCCGGCCGTCTCCACGGCCTTCAACGACGAGGACTACCGGCGCGCGATCGACGTGCTCGGCAAGCAGTACCCGATCATCCTCACCGACTCAGGCACCGGGCTGCTCTACAGCGCGATGCGCGGGGTGCTCGACCTCGCCGACCAGTTGATCATCATCTCGACGCCCTCGGTGGACGGCGCGAGCAGTGCCTCGACGACGCTGGACTGGCTGTCGGCACACGGGTACGCGGAGTTGGTGCAGCGTTCGCTGACCGTCATCTCCGGCGTGCGCGAGACCGGCAAGATGGTGAAGGTCGACGACATCGTGCAGCACTTCGAGACGCGCTGCCGGGGCGTGGTCGTGGTGCCGTTCGACGAGCACCTGTCGGCGGGCGCGGAGGTCGACCTCGACATGATGCGGCCCAAGACGCGGGAGGCGTACTTCCACCTCTCGTCGCTGGTCGCGGAGGACTTCGTACGGGCACAGCAGGTGCAGGGTCTGTGGACGGCGAACGGCAACCCGCCGCCGCACCAGGCTCCGCCGATGCCGGGCCACGGACAGGGTCCGGGCCAGGGGCAGGCTCAGGGACCGGCCCAGGGCCAGCACCAGGGGCCAGGTCAGTTCCCGGGGCAGCACGTCCCCGGGCAGCAGATCCCCGGTCAGCAGCACGCACCCGGGCAGCAGTTCCCCGGACAGCCGCACACTCCCGGGCAGTACCAACAGCCGTACGCACCCCAGCAGCATGGCCAGCAAGGCCAGCCCGGCCACCCCGGCCAGCAAGACCAGCCCGGCCAGCAGAGCCATCCCGGCCATCCCGGCCAGCAGCCCGGCCACCCCGGCCAACAGGGTCAGCCCGGATTCCAGTACGCCCCGCAGCACCCAGGCTCCCCCGCCGCACCTCAAGGTGGCCCCGGTCAGCCGTACGCGCCCCAACAGCCTCACCAGGGCGGGCAGCCCGGCGCACCCTGGCAGCAGCCCCAGCCTGGCGAACCGGCGGCGCAGCCAGGCCAATTGCCCCACCCGCAGGGTCCGGCACACGAGCAGCAGGGGCATGGCCAGGGACCGGCCCCCGTTCAGGGCCAACCTCAGCCCTACCCGCAGCCCCAGCCGCCCCAGTCCCCCGGCGGCTGGCCCCAGCAACCGCCCGCAACGGCTCCGGCTCCGGCCCCCCACGGGCATGCCGCACCCGCACCCGCACCCGCACCCACCCACGGCATCCCGGGCCAACCCGCCTTCTCGCAAGTTCAGTTCACCGGACAACCCCAAGCACAGCACCAGGCGCAGCCCCTGCCCGGCCAACCAGTGGTCCAGTCCGCTCCTCCCGAGGATCCGCAGGCGCCACCCCAGGCCGCCCCCCTGCCCCCCGCCAACTGGCCGCCGCAGCAGCCTCCTTCGGCCCCGCCAGCCCCCTAGCAGTAGGGCTTCAGAGGTCGAGACCAATGAGGGCCCGTTCCGTGAGTTCCATGTCCCCGTGACATGGCCGCGGGGCGGGCCCTTCGCGCGTGCTCGAACACGTGCGCCCCGCCAGCCCGTCACGTATTCCCGCAGCGCAAACGGCACTTGACGGCCCGATGGCGGTGCGCCTGCCTGCCGTTGACATGTCCGGAAGGGCGCTGGTAGACCTTCGCCACACCACTCTGCCCGGCCCATGATCCACCCGCTTCCCGGGCACGTACGAGCAAGTGACGCGCAAGTGACGACGCGAGGTCTCTGTCCATGGACACACAGGGCACTACGAACGGCCCCACGAACGGCGCCGGCTACAGCGCCGCCGGCAGATCCGTCGACGGTTCCGTCAGCGGTTCCGTCGGCGGTTCCGTCGACGGCTCCACCCCCCGAGCCCGCAGTCGCCGCACGCGCCGCCGCCCCGCGCGCCGTCTGTTTGCGACCGGCGCCGCGGCCTTCGCCCTGCTGGCCGGCGCCGCCAGCCCGCTGAGTCCGGCCGCCTCGGCGGCCCAGGCCGCGCCCGTGTCCCAGGTCAAGAACCAGCTGGGGACCCGGGCCGCGGCCGACGGCCAGAACCTCACCGTCGCCATCGCCCAGAGCGTCGACTCACTCAGCCCGTTCCTGGCCACCCGGCTCTCCAGCACGACCCTGCTGCGCCTCGTCTACGACTATCTGACGAACTACGACGTCAAGGACGCGCACACCGTCCCCGCCCTCGCCACCGAGTGGAAGTCCTCCCCGGACAAGCTCACGTGGACGTACAAGATCCGCAAGAACTCCAAGTGGTCCGACGGGCAGCAGGCGACCGCCAAGGACGCGGCGTGGACCTTCAACAAGATGATGACGGACGAGGGCGCCGCCACCGCCAACGGCAGCTTCACCGCCAACTTCAAGAAGGTCACCGCGCCCGACCCCGAGACCCTCGTCGTCGAGCTGAAGAAGCCGCAGGCGACGATGACGGCGCTGGACGTGCCGATCGTGCCCCAGCACATCTGGGAGAAGGTCGGCGACTTCTCGAAGTTCAACAACGACGACAAGTTCCCGATCGTCGGCAACGGGCCGTACATCATCACCGAGTACAAGACCGACCAGTACGTGAAGCTCAAGGCCAACAAGGACTTCTGGCGCGGCGCCCCGAAGTTCGAGGAGCTGACCCTGAAGTACTACAAGGACGGTGACGCGGCGGTCGCCGCCCTGCGCCGCGGTGAGGTCGGCTTCGTACAGAACCTGACCCCCGCGCAGGCCGCGTCCCTCAAGTCCGAGCCGGACATCAAGGTGAACGACGCGCCGGGCCGCCGCTTCTTCGCCCTGGCCACCAACCCGGGCGCCAAGGACAAGTCCGGGCGGAAGTTCGGCGACGGGCACCCCGCGCTGCTCGATCCGGCCGTCCGCAAGGCGCTTTTCCAGGCCGTCGACCGCAAGACGATCGTCGACAAGGTCTACCAGGGGCACGCCGTCGAGGGGCAGGGCTACATCCCGCCGCGCTTCGCCGACTACCACTGGCAGCCGACCGCCCAGCAGAAGATCAATTACGATCCGGCAGCGGCCGCCAAGACCCTCGACGACGCCGGTTACAAGAAGAACGCGGCCGGCAAGCGCGTCGGCAAGGACGGCAAGCCGCTCGACTTCCGCATCCTGTGCCACGCCATCGACCCCAATGACAAGGCGATCGGCAAGTACCTCCAGGAGTGGTGGGGAGAGCTCGGCGTCGGTCTGAAGGTCGAGTGCCTCGACGATGTCACCGACCCCTGGCAGAAGGGCAATTACGACCTGGCCTTCGACGGGTACTCGGTCAACCCCGACCCCGACTACGTCCTGTCGATCCACACCTGCGGCGTACTGCCCAGCTCGCCCGACGTCAGCGGCCAGACCGACAACTTCATCTGCGACAAGCAGTTCGACGACCTCTACGGCAAGCAGACCGTCGAGTACGACAAGGCCAAGCGCGCCGACCTCGTCAAGCGGATGCAGTCGCGGCTGTACGACACCGGGTTCATGAACGTGATGGTCTACCCGAACGCGGTGGAGGCCTACCGCACCGACCAGATCAAGTCCATCCTGACGATGCCGCAGCAGGCGGGCAACATCTGGGGCCAGGACGGATATTGGAGCTGGTGGTCGGCGGAGCCCGTGGCGGCCACCGCAGGCTCCGAGGGGGAGGACGGCGGCAGCTCGCCCGCCGTCTGGATCGTCTTCGGCATCGGCGTCCTGATGGTGGCCGGTATCGCCGTCGTCACCGCCGTGCGCCGCCGCTCCACCGCCGAGGACCGCGAATAGCGGGCCTTCGACGGCCGCGGCGAAGCCACCGAGTTCCGCGAACAATCCGGAGGACCCCACCCCACCATGAGCACCGCAAGCACCCCCGCCGTGGTGCGGGAGCCCGACGGCGGCCCGGTGAGGTCCGGGCCGCCGCGCCGCGCCCTCGCGCGCGCCGCAGGGCCGAGGACCGCCTATCTGCTGTTCGTCGCGGGGAAGCTGGGTGGCGCCGCCGTCTCGCTCTTCGCGGTGCTGGTCACCAGCTTCTTCCTGTTCCGGATCATCCCCGGCGACCCAGTACGGAAGATGACGCACGGCCGCCAGGTCACCGAGGAACAACTGGCGGCACTGCGCAGGCAGTTCGGCCTCGACCAGCCGATGTGGCAGCAGTTCACCGACTACTGCGGCAAGGCGCTCTCGGGAGACCTCGGCACCTCCTACCAGTTCCACGCGCCCGTCGGTGAGCTCGTCGCGGAGAAGTTCCCAGCGACGCTGCTGCTGACCGGTGTCGCGGTCCTGGTCTACTCGGCGCTCGGGCTGTGGCTGGGTACCCGCTCCGCATGGCGGCACGGCGGGCTCGGTGACCGGCTGAACACCGGCGTGGCGCTCACCCTCTGGTCGATCCCGGCGTTCTGGCTCGGGCTGCTGCTGATCATCGTGTTCTCGGTGGGCGTCGGGCCGATCCCTGGCATGTTCCCGACCGGCGGCATGGAGTCGGGCGAAGAGACGGGGTTCGCCCACGTCCTGGACGTCGCCCACCACATGGTGCTGCCCGTCCTCACCCTGGTCGCGGTCGGTTACGCGCAGACGCTCCTGGTGATGCGCTCCTCACTGCTCGACGAGATGGGCAGCGACTACCTGACGACCGCGCGCGCGAAGGGCCTGCGGGAC
The DNA here is from genome assembly GCF_044757485.1 of Streptomyces sp. NPDC091272. NCBI lineage: Bacteria > Bacillati > Actinomycetota > Actinomycetes > Kitasatosporales > Streptomycetaceae > Streptomyces > Streptomyces sp. NPDC091272. The sequence continues at coordinate 249,230 of NZ_JBIVVC010000009.1, read as the reverse complement.
TCGCTCGTACGCCGCAGGCACGCCGTGCCGAACGCCCTGCTGCCGACCGTCACCATGATCTTCATCAACCTGGGCCATGTGGCTGCCGGTTCCATCCTCGTCGAGACGGTCTTCTCCTGGCCCGGCCTCGGCGGCCTCTTCTACCAGGCCCTCAGCGTGCCCGACCTGCCGCTCGTACAGGGGCTGTTCGTGGTCTTCGCGGGGGCGATGATCCTGATGAACCTGCTCGCCGACCTGCTGTATCCGCTGCTCGATCCCCGGGTGGGCCGATGACCGCCGAAACCGAAGCCACGCCCGTACGCACCGCCACGGCGAAGTCCCTCGCGCGAACCCGCCGGCGCGAGTCCGCCGCCCGGTTCTGGAAGCAGTACCGGGCCGGGCGCGCCGGGCTGATCGGCCTGGCCGGGCTCGCCCTGATCGCGGTGCTCGCCCTGGCCGCCCCGCTCCTCGTCGGCTCCGACGTGCAGAACGTGACGAACGCACCCGGCGACGCCCTCGAATCCCCGAGCGGCCGGTTCCCCCTCGGCACCGACCAGTTCGGCCGCTCCCTGCTCGGGCTGCTGCTGTACGGGGCGCGGGTCTCGCTGGCCGTCGGGCTGATGGCGGCGGCCCTGTCCGTCGCCATCGGCACCCTGGTCGGGATCCTCGCGGGGCACTTCGGCGGCTGGTTCGCCACCGTCATGATGCGGGTCACCGACTGGTTCCTGGTGATGCCGTCCCTGGTGCTGGCGATCGTCCTGGCGACCGTGCTCTCGCACAGCATCTGGACGGTGGTGCTGGCGATCGGCGTCACCTCCTGGCCGACGACCGCCCGGCTGGTGCGGGCGCAGACCCTCGCCGTCGAGTCCCGCCCGTACATCGAACGTGCCAGGGCGCTCGGCGGCGGCCACGGCCATGTCATGACCCGGCACGTGCTGCCCAACGTCATGCCGCTCGTGCTCGCCCAGACCACCCTCGGCATCTCCAGCGCGATCCTCACCGAGGCCACGCTCGCGTTCCTCGGCCTCGGGGACCCCGACGTGGTCTCGTGGGGCGGAATGCTCCAGGACGCACGGGAGGCGGGCGCGGTGTCCTCGGGCCACTGGTGGTACCTGGCGCCGCCCGGCCTCGCCATCGCCCTGGTCGCCCTCGCGTTCACGTTGTGCGGCCGGGCCGTGGAGTCCGTGCTCAACCCGAAGCTGGGGGCGTCCCGTTGAAGACCGTGAAACCGCCCGGCTCCCCGGGCACGCCGACCACGGCACCGGTGCTGGAACTGCGGAACCTGCACGTCACCTACGGCCAGGACGTCCATGCGGTACGGGGCGTTGACCTCACCCTCGCGGCCGGGCAGAAGCTCGGTGTCGCCGGCGAGTCCGGCTGCGGCAAGTCGACCCTCGCGCTGGCGCTGCTGCGGCTGCTGCCGGCGAGCGCGAAGCTGACCGGGGAGATCCTGCTGGACGGTGAGGACGTCCTCACCATGAAGTGGGGCCGGCTGCGGGCGGTCCGCTGGGCGGGCGCCTCGATCGTCTTCCAGGGGGCGATGCACTCGCTCAACGCGGTGCACCGCATCGGTGACCAGATCGCCGAACCCGTTCTGACCCACCGGCAGGCCACCCCGGCCGCGGCCCGCAGGCGCGCGGGTGCGCTCCTCGAACAGGTCGGGTTGCCCGCCGCCCGCGCGGACGCGTATCCGCACGAGCTCTCCGGCGGTCAGCGCCAGCGCGTGATGATCGCCATGTCACTGGCCTGCGACCCGCACCTGATCGTCGCCGACGAGCCGACGACCGCGCTCGACGTCATGATCCAGGCCCAGATCCTGCGCCTGATCGAGCGGTTGGTGGCCGACCAGAACATCTCCTTGCTGATGATCAGCCACGACCTCGCGGTGCTCGCGGACACCTGCGACCGGCTGGCCGTGATGTACGCCGGGCGGGTGGTGGAGGAGGGCCCGGCGGGGGACGTCCTCACCCGGGCCCAGCACCCCTACGGGCGCGCCCTGTCCGCCGCCTTCCCCCGCGTCGGCGACCTGGCGTCCCGGCGGGCGCCGCGCGGACTGCCCGGTGACCCGCCGGACCCGGCAGGTCTGCCGTCCGGCTGCACGTTCCATCCCCGGTGCGCGGTGTCACTGGCCTCCTGCACCACGGACGACCAGCCGCTGCGGGCCGCGGGGCCGTCCCACCGGGCGGCATGCGTGCACGTGGGGACCACCGCCCCGCCCGGGCCGGTGGGGACCACCGCCCCGCCCGGGCCCCCGGCCGCCGACCGGACCACGCCCCCGGGCGAGGTCGTGCCCCCTGCCCAGCCCCCGGGCGGGGTCATGCCTCCTGCCCGGTCCGCGGGCGATGTCGTGCCCCCTGCCCAGTCCCCGGGCGGGGACATCCCTCCTGCCCCGCCCCCGACCGCGGCCCCTGCCCGCCCCGAGGAAGGGACCGAGCGTCCATGACCACCGCCGAAGCCTCCACCGCGCCCGCCGCGCCCCTCCTCCTGGCCCGCGACCTGCGCCTCACCTTCCCCGGCCGCCGCGGCGCCCCTCCCGCCCGGGCGGTGGACGGCGTCGACCTCGCGCTGGCGCCCGGCGAGATCCTCGCCCTGGTCGGCGAGTCGGGCTGCGGCAAGACCACCCTGGCCCGCACCCTGCTGGGTCTCGCCAGGCCGACCTCAGGCGAGGTCGCCTTCGGGGGGGCCGCCCTCGACTACCGCTCGCGCGCGCTCAAGGCGTACCGCAAGCGCGTCCAGCTCGTCCTCCAGGACCCCAGCGGTTCGCTCAACCCCCGGCACACCGTGTACGACGCCGTCGCCGAGGGTCTGCGTATCCACGGCTTCGACGGGGACGAGCGCGCCGCCGTCGCCGAGGCACTGTCCCGGGCCGGCCTGCGCCCGCCCGAGCGGTTCTTCCTGCGTTACCCGCACGAGCTCTCCGGCGGCCAGCGCCAGCGCGTCGTGATCGCGGGGGCGCTGGTGCTGGGTCCCGAACTCATCGTCGCCGACGAGCCGGTGGCCTCCCTCGACGCGTCGGTGCGCGGTGAGATCCTCGCGCTGCTCCTGCAACTCCGCGACGAACTGGGCCTGTCGGCCCTCGTCGTCACTCACGACCTCGGCCTGGCCTGGAACATCGCGGACCGGGTGGCGGTCATGTACCTGGGCCGGATCGTGGAGAGCGGACCGGTCGAGGACGTCCTGACCTCGCCGCGACACCCCTACACCCAGGCGCTGTTGTCGGTTCTTCCGGAGGCGGCGGGGGCGCCCGTCGTCCTCACCGGCGAGCCGCCGGACCCGTCCCGCATCCCGTCCGGCTGCCGCTTCCACGCCCGCTGCCAGGTACTCGCATCCGGCCGGGCCGAAGCGGCGGGGGTGGCGGACAGGTGCAGGACCGAAGCGCTGCCGGTACTGCCCGCGGGGAGCGACACCGCGCAGGTCGCCTGCCACTGGGCGACGGCCACCGAGCAGCCGTAGCCCATTCCCGGCAGAGCGCCGGAGCGGGCCCCGTAGGGGGCGGGCGCGGAACGCCGGAGCGGGCCCGGGTGCACCCGGGCCCGCTCCGTCACCGCACGCGGGGCGTCAGCGCTTGTCGTCGTCCCCGCGGCTGAACGAGTCCTTGATGCCCTCGGCCTTGTCCTTGGCCTTGTTGCCCATCTCCTGGGCCTTGCCCTTGGCCTGGTCGGCCTTGCCCTCGGCCTCCAGCCGGTCGTTGCCGGTGGCCTTGCCGCCCATCTCCTTGGCCTTGCCCTTGAGCTTGTCGAAAGTGCTCTCGTTGTCAGTCACGGGTTCTGCCTTTCACAGGGGTACGGATCTCCGACCGCTTCGCCGCGGGTACGGATCGCTGACCACGTTGCCGCAGCCGCCCCGCTTCCGCATGTGGAGAGCGCCTCCGGGCGCTGGGCGGAACGGGTGAACCGATCCCCTCGTTCGAGTGTTTCCGTCCCCGTGGGACCCGCCGGGCCCGAACGTAGGCCAAATGACACCCACCCCTTACGAAGCCCCTGAAAACGCACGGCCTTCGCGGCGTACGGTCATCGCCGCGACCGGCGCCGCAGCCGTCGCGCTGCCCGGCACCGCGCTCGCCGCTCCCGCAACCCCGCCCTCCTTGCCCGCGCCGCGGCCCACCCGGGCCGGCCGGGCCGCCGAAGGGGGCGGCGCGCCCCGTGACGTCTGCCTCGCGGTGGCCCGCGCCATCCTCGTACTCGACGGCGACAACCAGCCCCTGGTCCCCGGCTACGGTCGGATCCTGTTCGGCGACGGCCTGCCGCGCAGCCGCCGCGCCCCCAAGAAGGTGCTGGTCGTCGGCGCGGGACCGGCCGGGATGACCGCTGCACACCTCCTCCTCCAGGCCGGGCACAAGGTCACCGTCATCGAGGCGAACGGCAACCGGGTGGGCGGCCGGATCAAGACCTTCCGCACCGGCGGCCACGAACAGGCCGCCCAGCCCTTCGCCGACCCCCAGCAGTACGCCGAGGCCGGCGCGATGCGCATCCCCGGCAGTCATCCCCTGGTCACCGGGCTGATGGACTCCCTCGGGCTGCGGCGGCGCCGCTTCCACCTCACCGACGTGGACGCCTCGGGCAAGCCCGCGCTGCGCACCTGGATCCTGGTCAACGGCGTCCGGGCGCGCCGGGCCGACTACCGCGCCGACCCCCGCGAGGTGAACCGGTCCTTCGGCGTCCCCGCGCAGTACGAGAACGTGCCCGCGGCGGACATCGTGCGCGCCGCGCTCGCGCCCGCCCGTGAGCTGATCGACGGCAGGAGCGGCGAGGAGCTGGTCGAGGGCTGGGCGACGGTGCTGGAGAGGTACGGCCACTGGTCGATGTACCGGTACCTGACCGAGGAGGCGGGGCTCGACGACGCGACGATCGACCTGATCGGCACGGTCGAGAACATGACGTCCCGGCTGCACCTCGCCTTCCTGCACAGCTTCCTGTCGGCGGCGCTGATCAGCCCGGACACCGCGTTCTACGAACTGCCCGGCGGCACCGCGACGTTCGCCGACGCGCTCTACGCCCATGTGCGCGAGGCGGTACGGCTCGACCGGCGCGCGGTGCGGGTCGAGCACGGCGGGCGGGGTGTCAGCGTGCACACCGTCTCGGAGGGCCGGGACGGCGCGGAGGTGGTGCGGGAGACCTTCCGCGGCGACGAGGTGATCCTCACCGTGCCGTTCAGCGGGCTGCGCCACGTCACCTTCACGCCCGCCCTCTCGTACCGGAAGCGGCGCACGGTCACCGAGGTGCACTACGACTCGGCGACCAAGGTGCTGCTCGAATTCTCGCGCCGCTGGTGGGAATTCTCCGAGGCGGACTGGAAGCGTGAGCTGGAGGCGGTCCGACCCGGTCTGTACGAGGCCTACCGGCGCGGCGGGGCGCCCGCGGACGGCTCGCTGCTCGGTGCGCACCCCTCCGTGCCGAAGGGGCACATCTCGCAGAGCCAGCGGGTGCACTACGCGGCGCACCGGGCGAACATGCCCGACCAGCCGGAGGCGGCGCAGGTGATCGGCGGCGGGTCGATGTCCGACAACCCCAACCGGTTCATGTTCGAGCCTTCGCACCCGGTGCCGGGCAGCGCGGGCGGAGTGCTGCTGGCCTCTTACAGCTGGGCGGACGACGCTTTGAAGTGGGACTCCTTCGACGACGAGGAGCGCTACCCGCGGGCGCTGGGCGGGGTGCAGGACGTGTACGGGCAGCGGATCGAGGTGTTCTACACGGGGGTCGGCAGGACGCAGTCGTGGATGCGGGACCCGTATGCGTACGGGGAGGCGTCCGTGCTGCTGCCCGGCCAGCACACGGAGCTGTTCCCCGACATCCCGGCGGCCGAGGGCAGACTGCACTTCGCGGGCTGCCACACGTCGGTCAAACCGGCCTGGATCGAGGGGGCGCTGGAGTCCGCGGTGCGCACGGCACTTGAGGTGCACACGGGCTGAGTGCGCGGGAGGGGCCGGTGTTCACCACCGGCCCCTCCCGGGTCGGTGCGCCACCGGATCCCTCCCAGGCCGGTGTTCGCCACCGGATCCCTCCCAGGCCGGTGTTCGCCACCGGCCCCCTTCTACCTACGCGTCCGCGTCCGCGGTCAGGGACCGCGACTGCTTCACGTCGTCCGCGATCGCTTCGAGCAGCGCGTCGATCGACTCGAACTTCGCCATCCCACGCACGTACGCCAGGAATTCCACGGCCACGTGCAGCCCGTACAGATCCAGACCCACCCGGTCGATGGCATACGCCTCCACCGTCCGCTTCTTGCCCTCGAACTGCGGGTTGGTGCCCACCGAGATCGCCGCGGGCATCCGCTCGCCGTCGGCGGTCAGCCAGCCCGCGTACACCCCGTCGGCGGGGATCGCGGTGTGCGGCAGGGTCTCCACGTTGGCCGTCGGGTAGCCCAGCTCGCGGCCGCGCTGCTCGCCGCGTACGACCACGCCCTCCACGCGGTGCGGACGGCCCAGGATCTCGGCGGCGCCGGTCATGTCGCCCTCTGCGACGAGGCGCCGGGTGAGGGTGGAGGAGAACGGTTCGCCGCCGCCGGCCGTGCCGCTCACGAACAGGTCGACGACCTCGACGCCGTAGTCGTACGTCGGGCCCAGCTCGGCGAGGAAGGTGACGTTCCCCGCGGCCTTGTGCCCGAACCTGAAGTTCGGCCCCTCCACGACGAGCCGTGCGTGCAACTTGTCGACCAGCACCTTCACCACGAACTCGGCGGGCGAGAGCTTCGAGAACTCCACGGTGAACGGCAGGATCAGCAGCGCGTCCACGCCCAGTTCCGCCATCAGCTCGGCGCGCCGGTCGTACGGTGCGAGCAGCGGCGGGTGGCTGCCGGGGCGGACGACCTCGCTGGGGTGCGGGTCGAAGGTCACCACGACCGACGGCACGCCCAGCTCACGGGCCCGCTCCACCGCCCGTCCGATGATCAGCTGATGCCCTCGGTGCACGCCGTCGTAGGAGCCGATGGTGACGACGCTGCGTCCCCAGTCCTGGGGGATGTCCTCCAAGCCGCGCCAGCGCTGCACTGTGACCGCTCCTTGTACGTCTCTGGTACGTGATGTGGGCTGCCCGGCGGCCCTGCCGGACCCCGAAGCCTGCTCTTACGCAGGTCTAAGACTGCCATGCCCACGCCCGGTGCCCCGCATCGGTGCCCCCGTCCTCCCGCCGGGGCGGGACGGCCCCGGCCAGCGTCCGTACCGTCCGCCGCGAGCTGGGGCCGACCAGGGCCGCCCACTGCTCCGGCGCGTCGGCCAGCCACCCGCCGAGCAGCCGGGCGAAACCGGGCATCTCACGTGCCAGGGCGACGAGCCGCCGGTCGAAGCACAGGGCGCCTTCGGGCGTACGGACGAGCAGGTGGGCGACCCGTCGCACCAGCTCCGCGGTCCGCTCGCCCGCCCGGCCCCTCGCCCCGTGCGCGACGGCCGTGAGCACCGCCTCCAGCACGGCGGGCCCCTCCCCCGTAGCGCGTGCCCGTGCCTCCTCCCCGGCCAGGAGTACGTCGAGGAGCTCGGCGCGCAGCGCGCCTGACTCCGCGGTCCCCGGCGCCGCGAGCACCGGCGCCAGCGCCGCCCGCAGCTGCCACGGGCCCTCCCGCAACATCCCGCACACCTGAGCACGCAGTGCGGCCCGCGCCTCGGGACCGCTCTCCAGCCGGATGCCGGCGAAGGCCGCCACGTGGTCCGCGCCTGCCGGGCACCGCGCCGCGTAGCCGTCGACGAGTGCGGCCGCGCGGCCGGCGGGGCCGGGCGGGTGCACCTGCGCCAGTGCGCGCACCACCTCGCCGCCCCGGGGGTCGGCGGCGTGCAGTGCGGTACCGAGCGCCGCCAGGACGGGCTCCGGGTGGGTGCTCGCCGCGGCGACGAGCGCGTCGGCAGGCACCCGCGGTTCCCCGACGACGAACGCGGCCAGGGCGCGCGGCAGGAACCGCGACCGCGACGCCGGATCCCGTACGAGAAGTGCCAGCGCCGCCCCGTGCAGGCTCACGTCCTCCGGCCTGGCCAGCAGCGCGAGCGCGGCGAAGCGCAGCAGTTCCCGGTCCGCGTCCCGCGTCGCGCTCCTGGCCACCACGCATCCGTAGGAGGCGGCGGCCACCCGACGCTCGGCCCTCGTGTCGTGCGCCCAGCGGTCGACGGCGCGGCACAGTGCGGCCGGCTCGTCGGCGGCGAGCACATGCAGCAACTCGTCAGCTCGGGCGTGCCCCGCCTGCGCCAGGGTCTCCACGAGGTCGTCGACGGCGAGCGCCCGGTGGGTGTGCAGCACGGCCTGGGCGACCTCGGCGACGGTGAGCCCGGCCTCCCCCGGCAGCACCCGCCCGTCCGTGAACCAGCCGCACAGCAGCACCTGCGTGCGGCGCACGTCGGCGACGAGCAGGCGCACCAGGGCGTCGAGGTACCGGGGCCCCGCGCCGCCCGGTGCGGGCGCGGGCCGCGGGGCCCCGTCCGCGAGCACGAGCACCCGCAGCAGGTCGACCCGCTCGGCGTGGCCGACCCGGACCCGCTCCCAGAACCAGGGCCCGAACCGGCCGAGACCGCCGAGACCCGACGGCCCGCCCGCCCGCAGCGAACGCGCCGTGACCGCGGCGGCCAGCTCCTGGAGCACCGCGCCGTACGCGTCGGCGTCGGGCACCCGCAGCAGGGTCTCCGCGAGCAACTGGGCGGCCCACCACAGGGCGTCGGCGTCCTCCTCCTCGTCCGCCGGCTCCTCCAGCGCAGCGATCAGCCCGCGCAGCCGCACCGCGAGCGCGTCCGCTCCCGCGGTGCGTCCCAGCAGCAGCACGGCCTCGATCACCGGCCCGATCCGGTGCCGTGGCACCGGCAGCACCCGCGCGGCACCCGAGGCGCCCGCCGAACTCCCCGCCCCTTTGTGCACCAGCGTCCCCAGCGCCTCCGTCAGGTCCAGGTGCGCGCCCTGCACCCAGTCCGCCACCTCCTCGTGCGCGAACCGGTAGCCGGCTCCCGCCGGTACCAGCACACCCTCCGTCAGTACCGCCGACGCCCAGCCCGTACGCCACGGGAAGATCTCCTCGAAGGCGTCCCTGGCCAGCTCTCCCTGGCCGGGGCCCAGGCAGCGCCGCGCCGCCTCGTGCACCCGGCCCGAGACCTCGGCCGCCAGCCGCCGCACCGCGCTGCCCCGCGGGGCCGGGCGTCCGGCGGCAGCCACCCGTACCGCGATCCGCAGACAGACGAGTCCCAGGTGTGCCTCGAACACCTCCTCCCGGGTGGGGCAGCCCGGGGCGCCGCCGGCAGGCAGCGCGGCCCGGACCTCGGCGAGCAGCCGCAGCGTCAGCGGATGCCGGGCGTCCATCTCGGCGAGGGCCCCGTCCTCGATGCCGTAACGCTCCCGGGCGCAGGCCGCCTCCGTCCCGTCCAGATCGCCGATGAGCACTGCCGGGGGCAGCCGCTCGGTCCGCGCCGGATACAGGATTTCCGGCGGGTAGAGCGCTCCGGCCTGCTCCCAGTGCTCCGGCCTGCACGCGACCACCAGCCGCGCGCCGCACGCCCGCAGCCAGGCAGCCGTCCCCGCCGTCCACTGCCGGAGCCGGTGGGCGAGCCGGGGCGGCATCTCCTCCGGCCCGTCCAGGAGTACGAGCAGGGGGCGGCCGGCGTCCCGGGCCAGGCGCGCCACCCGCTCCGGCGTGGCCGCGCCCATGTCGCCGAGGGCCCCCGACGCGGCGACGATCCGCCCCGCGCGGCCCAGCGCCCGGCCCACCGCGTCCGCCACCGAGGTGTCGGCGTCCCGCAGATCGGCCCCGCGCAGCCACACCGTCGGCGCGGGCGCGGCCCCGCGTGCCCGCCGTGCGGCCAGCGCGGTGAGCTCGGTGGTCCTGCCGGTCCCCGGCGCGCCCACCAGGGCGAGCACCGCGGCGCCGCCCGCCGGCTGCGCGGGGTCCGTGAACCGCGCGAACTCCCGCACCAGCGCGCCGCGTTCGACCGGGTCCTGCCAGCTGTCCGGCCCACCGGCGGACCCCAGCGACGTGGCGGTGAGCTGGAGGGCCCCCGCCAGGTTCAGGTCCTCCCCGTACGCGGGCACGCACGCGGCGTTCCGCCGCAGCAGCTCCCGCAAGGGGCTTCCCGGAGCGTTCCCGGCGTCGGTGAGCGGCACCGCGTAACCGGCCGCGCGGGGCGCCCGGGGCGCGTCCCCCGGCTCGGCGGGACGGAGCGTCCGGGGAAGCAGCGCGGTGGCGAGCACCGCCAGTACCGCCCCGCTCTGCGCGTCCAGCACCGGCCCCCCGGCCGCGCCGCCGCCGAGGCGCAGCGCGTCGCTCCCGGCCGTTCCCGTCGCCAGTTCCATGGCGGCGTCCAGGAGGTGGTAGCGGTCGGTCGCCGTGTACGTCACGGGCGCCGCCCCCAGCACCCGTCCCTCCCGCCACCCGCCGGCGGCCAGCCGAACGTACGTCCCGGCCGCGATCCGGGTCCGCCCGGTCACCGGCAGCGGGGGCACGCCGAGCCCCTCGGTGCGTACGAGCGCGAGGCCGGACTCCGGCAGCGGGGTGATGGCGTCGGCTCCGGCAAGACAGGTCCCGCCCCCGGGGGCGTGCAGGGCCAGCCGGGTCAGCCCGTCGACGCACTCGTGGCTGGTGACCACCGTGCCCAGGTCGTCGGCGACGAAGCCGGTGCCGCGCACCCGGCCGGCCAGGTCGCAGATCCGCACCAGGACGACCGGCGGGGCGGGCGCCGCGGCGCGGGCGCCGGCACCCGTGCCGTCGGCGGCTCCCGCCCCGGGCCGGGTCCCGTCGTCCGCCGCCATGGAAGATCACCCCCTGCCCACGACCGTAGGCAGAGGATGATCAGCCGCAGAAGAACGCCTGACGAAAGCGCCCCCTGTCACTCCCCGTATTCACTCCGAGCGCCCCCGCCGGGGGGGGTACCCGGTCAGCCGAAGACGGCCAGGCTCTTGGCCTTGCCGCGCTGGTCCTCGACCAGCGCCAGGAAGCGCCCGTCGGGTCCGTAGACGGCCACCGGGCTGCGCTCGTGCGCCGGCATCTCGATGCGGACGCCGTTCATGATCAGAGCGGCCCGCCTCTCGTCGACGTCCCAGCGCGGGAAGGCCGCCGCCGCCGCGTCCGCGATCGGCATCACGGCCAGTTCCTCCTGGTGCTTGTCCAGGGTGCGCGCCGCGTCCAGTCCGTAGGGGCCCACCCGGGTGCGGCGCAGCGCGGTGAGGTGGCCGCCGACGCCCAGGCCCGCGCCCAGGTCGCGCGCGAGGGCGCGGATGTAGGTGCCGGACGAGCAGACCACGGAGACCACCAGGTCCACCACGGGCGTGCCGTCCTCGGCGACCGCCGGGCGCACGTCGTACACCTGGAAGGAGGAGACGGTCACCGGACGCGCCGGGATCTCGAAGTCCTCGCCCTCGCGGGCCCGCTTGTACGAACGCTTGCCGTCGATCTTGATGGCGCTGACCTTGGACGGCACCTGCATGATCGCGCCGGACAGCGCGGCGACGCCCGCGTCGATGCCCTCGCGGGTCACCGCCGAGGCGTCGGTGGAGCTGATGATGTCGCCCTCGGCGTCGTCCGTGACGGTGTCCTGGCCGAGCCGGACGGTGCCCAGGTACTCCTTCTCGGTCAGCGCGAGGTGGCCGAGCAGCTTGGTCGCCTTCTCGACGCCGAGGACCAGGACCCCCGTCGCCATCGGGTCGAGCGTGCCGGCGTGGCCGACCCGGCGGGTCCTGGCGATCCCGCGCATCTTGGCGACGACGTCGTGCGAAGTGAAGCCGGACGGCTTGTCGACGATGACAAGGCCGTCCGGCGTCTTCGTTGGAGCATTGCTCATACGGCGGCGTCGTCCTCGTCGTCGTCACCGGGCTTCTTGTACGGGTCGGCCTCGCCGGCGAACTTCGCGCCGGAAGAGGTCTCGCGCACCTTGGCGTCGGTGGCCCGCGCCTTGTCGAGGAGGTCCTCGATCGTCTTGGCGTTCTCCGGGAGCGCGTCCGCCACGAAGGTCAGGGTCGGCGTGAACTTGGTGCCCGCCGCCTGCCCGACCGCCGAGCGCAGGACGCCCTTGGCGCTCTGCAGCCCCGCCGCCGCGTTGGCACGGTCCTCGTCGTCGCCGTACACCGTGTAGAAGACCGTGGCCTCCCGCAGGTCACCGGTGACGCGGGTGTCCGTGATCGTCACGTGCGTCCCCAGACGCGGGTCCTTGACCCCGCGCAGGAGCTTCTCGGCGACGACCTGCTGAATGAGGTCCGCCAGCTTCTTCGCCCGAGCGTTGTCGGCCACTGGTCCTTCTCCTTGTGTGTTCTTGCTCAGTCTTCGTCACTGTGCAGCCGCCGCCGTACCGACAGCAGCTCCACCTCTGGCCTGGCGGCGACCATGCGCTCGCACCGGCTGAGTACGTCGTCAATGTGCCCCGTGTCGCCGGACACCACCGCGAGTCCGATCTCGGCCCTGCGGTGCAGGTCCATGTTCCCCACCTCCGCCACGCTGACCGCGAACTTGCGGTGCAGTTCGGCGATGATCGGCCGCACCACGGAGCGTTTCTCCTTCAGCGACCGTACGTCGCCGAGCAGGAGGTCGAAGGACAGGGTCCCCACATACATGTGTGTCCGGATGTCCCGCCGGTTCGGGTTCATGTGCCGCTGCCACTGCTTGGCAGGGACACCAGAACCGTACACGCAACGGCCGGGGCCGCTCGACGGAAATAATCTCCGCCGAGCGGCCCCGACCACTGTCCATCAGGGGCTCAGCCCCAGGTGCACGGTGTCGCTGCGCAGCTGTCAGCCGCGCGGCTTCTCCCGCATCTCGTACGTCGCGATGACGTCGTCGACCCTGATGTCGTTGAAGTTGCCGAGGTTGATACCGCCCTCGAACCCTTCGCGGATCTCGGTGACGTCGTCCTTGAAGCGGCGCAGACCCTGGATGTTGAGGTCCTCGGCGATGACCTTGCCGTCGCGGACGAGGCGCGCCTTGGTGTTGCGCTTGACCTCGCCGGAGCGGATGAGCACACCCGCGATGTTGCCGAGCTTGGACGAGCGGAAGATCTCGCGGATCTCCGCGGTACCGAGCTCGACCTCCTCGTACTCCGGCTTGAGCATGCCCTTGAGCGCTGCTTCGATCTCCTCGATGGCCTGGTAGATCACCGAGTAGTAGCGGACGTCGACGCCCTCGCGCTCGGCCATCTGCTGAGCACGGCCGGCCGCACGGACGTTGAATCCGATGACGATGGCGTCGGAACCCGTCGCCAGGTCGATGTCGGACTCGGTGACCGCACCCACACCACGGTGCAGGACGCGGATGTCGACCTCGTCGGAGACGTCGAGCTGGAGCAGCGAGGACTCGAGGGCCTCCACCGAACCGGACGCGTCACCCTTGATGATGATGTTGAGGTCCTGCACGAGACCGGCCTTGAGGGCCTCGTCCAGGTTCTCCAGGGAGAACCTGACGCCACGGCGGGCGAACGCCGCGTTCCGCTCGCGGGCGGCACGCTTCTCGGCGATCTGCCGGGCCGTGCGGTCCTCCTCGACGACGAGGAAGTTGTCGCCGGCGCCGGGGACGTTGGTGAGACCCAGCACCAGGACGGGGGTCGAGGGACCCGCTTCCTGCACGTTGTTGCCGTTGTCGTCGAGCATGGCGCGCACACGGCCGTAAGCGTCGCCCGCGACCATCGTGTCGCCGACGCGCAGCGTTCCGCGCTGGACGAGGACGGTGGCGACAGCACCACGGCCCTTGTCGAGGTGGGCCTCGATCGCGATGCCCTGTGCGTCCATCTCCGCGTTCGCCCGGAGGTCGAGCGAAGCGTCGGCCGTGAGGACCACGGCCTCCAGCAGGGCCTCGATGTTGAGGCTCTGACGGGCGGAGATGTCGACGAACATCGTGTCGCCGCCGTACTCCTCGGCCACCAGACCGAACTCGGTGAGCTGACCGCGCACCTTGGTCGGGTCGGCACCCTCGACGTCGATCTTGTTGACCGCGACGACGATCGGGACACCGGCGGCCTTGGCGTGGTTGAGCGCCTCGATCGTCTGCGGCATCACACCGTCGTTGGCCGCGACCACGAGGATCGCGATGTCGGTGGACTTCGCACCACGGGCACGCATGGCGGTGAACGCCTCGTGACCGGGGGTGTCGATGAAGGTGATGGCGCGCTCTTCACCGTTGACCTCGGTGGCGACCTGGTACGCACCGATGTGCTGCGTGATGCCACCGGCCTCGCCCGCAACGACGTTCGTCTTGCGGATCGCGTCCAGGAGGCGGGTCTTGCCGTGGTCGACGTGACCCATGACGGTCACGACCGGCGGACGGGAGACGAGCATGTCCTCGCCGCCCTCGTCCTCGCCGAACTCGATGTCGAAGGACTCGAGAAGCTCTCGGTCCTCCTCCTCCGGGCTGACGATCTCGAGGATGAAGTTCATCTCGTCCGCGAGCAGCTTGAGCGTTTCGTCGGAGACGGACTGCGTGGCAGTGACCATCTCGCCGAGGTTCATCATCACGCCGACGAGCGACGCCGGGTTGGCGTTGATCTTCTCGGCGAAGTCGGTGAGCGAGGCACCGCGCGACAGGCGGACGGTCTGTCCGTTGCCGCGGGGCAGCATCACGCCGCCCACGGACGGGGCCTGCATGGCCTCGTACTCCTGGCGCCTCTGACGCTTCGACTTGCGACCGCGACGCGCGGGACCGCCGGGGCGGCCGAAGGCGCCCTGCGTGCCACCACGTGCGTTGGGACCACCCGGACGACCGGCGAAGCCGGGACGACCGCCGCCGCCACCGGGACGACCGGCGAAACCGCCGCCACCGCCACCGGGACCGGCCGGACGGCCGGCGAAGCCGCCGCCGCCACCACCGGGACGACCGGCGAAGCCGCCGCCGCCACCGGGACGACCGCCGCCGCCACCCGGACGGCCTGCGCCGCCACCCGGACCGCGACCGCCGCCACCGGGACCGCCACCAGGACGGGGACCGGCAGCCGGACGCTGCGGCATCATGCCCGGGTTCGGGCGGTTACCGCTGGGAGCACCGCCGGGGCCACCGGCGTTGGGACGTGCGCCACCCTGCGGGCGGGGCATGCCACCGGGGCTCGGACGGCCTGCGCCGCCCTGGCCGCCCTGCGGACGCGGAGCGCCGCCGGGGCCGCCCTGCGGGCGCGGGGCGCCACCGGGAGCACCGGCACCGCCGGGCCGGGGAGCGCCACCGGGACGGGGCGCCTGCGGGCGCGCCATGCCGGTGGAACCGCCGGAGGTGAAGGGGTTGTTGCCGGGACGGGGACCCGAGGGACGGGCACCTCCGGGGCGCGGGGCGCCCTGGCCGGCCGGACGTGCGGGGCGGTCGCCGCCGCGCTCGCCGCCACGGTTGTCGCGCTGGCCGCCCTGCTGGCCGCCGTCACGCTGGGCCGGGGCCGGACGGGCCGGACGCGGGCCGGGGGTGGCGCCTGCGGGACGCGCGGCCGGGGGCGCTGCCGGGGCAGCGTTCTGGGCCGGCGCGGGGGGCGCGGAGAAGTCGGCCTGCGGCACCGGGGTGACCGGGGCCGGCTTGGCCGCCGCGGGCTTGGGGCCCGGACGCGGACCGGCGGCCGGGGCCGGGGTCGCGGCGGGGGCCGTGGGCTCGCTCTTGGGTGCCTCGGCGGCGGCCGGCTTGGGGGCCGGTGCGCCGGGCTTGGGGGCGCCGGGGCGGGGGCCCGCCGCCGGTGCCGGGGTCGCCGCGGACGGTGCCGCGGGCCTGGCCGGCGTCGCCTTGCGGGGCGCGCCGGGCTTTGCTGCGGACTTGCCGGCGTTGCCGCCGGGACCCTGCAGTGCGTCAGTCAACTTGCGTACAACCGGCGCCTCGATCGTCGAGGACGCCGAACGGACGAATTCACCAAGTTCTTGGAGCTTGGCCATGACGACCTTGCTCTCAACACCGAACTCCTTGGCGAGTTCGTATACCCGGACCTTAGCCACTTCGCTCCTTTTAGGTCCGGGTTGAACGCCGGACCGTCGCTACTTCATGGGCGTACTCATCGCGTACTCATCGAGTGCTCATCGCAATCTCGACCTACTTCCAACTCGCGAGGTACCTGACCGCACGGGGACCCGTGCCGTTCGTTTGTTACGTCTTACGGTGTCGCCTGCTCCGCGTACCGCGCCACGTATTTCTCCAGTGGCGCGGTGTCGAACGGACCCTGGCCCCGAAAGGCCCGGGGAAACGCCCGGCGGCGGACCGCCAGGGCGTAACAGGCAGAGGCGGGGTGTACGTAAGCACCCCGGCCGGGCAGCGTACCGCGAGGATCGGGGACACATTCACCCTCGACCACCACGATGCGCAGCAGATCGCTCTTGGCCGCTCGCTCCCGGCAACCCACACAGGTTCGCTCAGGGCATGCGTTGGTATGCGTTTGGCCAGACACGGCTAAGTCTACCTCCCCGCACCGACCTCACCCCTTTGGGGCAAGAATCGAACACCCGTTGGTCCAAAAACCGATGTGGCCCGGGTCTCACCCGGGCACACACCATCACCTGCGGCCCGCTCAGCCGCGGTCGTTCCCGCGCTCCCGGGCCTCACCGCTGTCACGGCGGTACTCACCCGGCTCCTCGCCCTCGCCGAGCTCCTCGGTGTCGGGGCGGATGTCGATGCGCCAACCGGTGAGGCGGGCGGCCAGGCGGGCGTTCTGGCCCTCCTTGCCGATGGCGAGCGAGAGCTGGTAGTCCGGCACGGTCACCCGGGCCGAGCGGGTCGACATGTCGACGACCTCGACCTTGGAGACCCGGGCCGGGGACAGCGCGTTGGCGACCATCTCGGCCGGGTCGTCGGACCAGTCGACGATGTCGATCTTCTCGCCGTGCAGCTCCGCCATGACATTGCGCACACGGCTGCCCATCGGGCCGATGCAGGCGCCCTTGGGGTTGATGCCCGAGCGCGTGGAGCGGACCGCGATCTTGGTGCGGTGGCCGGCCTCGCGGGCGATGGCCTCGATGGTCACCGACCCGTCGGCGATCTCCGGGACCTCCAGCGCGAACAGCTTCTTCACCAGGTTGGGGTGCGTGCGCGAGAGGGTCACGGACGGACCGCGCACCCCCTTGGCGACGCGGACGACGAAGGTGCGCAGGCGCAGGCCGTGCGTGTACTCCTCGCCGGGGACCTGCTCCTGCACCGGCAGGATGGCCTCCAGCTTGCCGATGTCGACCAGCACGTTCTTCGGGTCCTTGCCCTGCTGGACCACACCGACGACGACGTCGCCCTCGATGCCGGCGTACTCGCCGAAGGTCTGGTCGTCCTCGGCGTCCCGCAGCCGCTGCAGGATGACCTGCTTGGCGGTGCTGGCGGCGATCCGGCCGAAGTCGTCGGGGGTGTCGTCGAACTCCTTCGGCTCCTGGCCCTCCTCCAGGTCCGCCGGGTCCTCCTTCGCCCACACGGTGATCGAGCCGCTCTCGCGGTCGAGCTTCACGCGGGCCCGGCGGAAACTGCCCTCGGTGCGGTGGTAGGCGATGAGGAGCGCCTGCTCGATCGCCTCGACCAGTACCTCGAAGGAGATCTCCTTCTCCCGTACCAGACCCCGCAGGGCGCTCATGTCGATGTCCACGGCTACGCCTCCTCTTCCTTCTCGTCGTTCTCGTCGTTCACGTCTGCGTCTGCTTCTGCGTCTCTGTCCTTGCGGTTGAACTCGACCTCGACCCGCGCCTTGGCGATGTCGGCGAATTCCACCCGGCGGGCGGTGGGCCTGCGCCCCTTCACACCCGGCACTTCCAGGTCCAGCCCGTCCTCGTCCACGGCGAGGATCCGCGCGACGAGCTCGGCGCCGTCGCCCAGCGTCAGCTTCGCGAGGCGGCCGGTGGCCCGTACGTAGTGGCGGTGGGCCGAGAGCGGGCGGTCCGCGCCCGGGGAGCTCACTTCGAGGACGTACTCCTCGTCGCCCATCGCGTCGCTCTCGTCGAGCTTCTCCGAGATGGCGCGGCTGACCTCGGCGCACGCGTCGAGCTCGACGCCCTGTTCGGAGTCCACGACGATCCGCAGCATGCGGCGCCGGCCTGCCCGGGACACCTCGATCTCTTCCAGATCCAGGTCCTTCGCGGCGACCAGCGGTTCCAGCAGTTCGCGCAGCCTGTCGCTCTGGGTGGTGCTCATCCGGGTGACTCCTCGGCCGCGTGTGCTGTTGTCTGTTTCGTCTGTGTCAGGTCAAAGGGTATCCGGTCCGAAGGGGTGTTGCCGTCCGTCCCGGACCCGGCGCGGGTACGCTCGCCTGCGGTGATCACCCGGGAACCGAGGGAGACGGACACAGTGCGCACGCCCACCACTCGCAGACGTGCGCTGGCCTGGAGCGGGGCCGCCGCGGCGGGCCTGCTGGCCGGCTGCTCGGACGGCGACAGCTCGGCCGGCTCCTTGGGTACGGAGCACAGCCCGGTCCTGCGGCAGGCGGCGCTGCGCCTGCGTCAGGGCGCGGCGCGTACGAGCAACGACCTGCTGGCCCACTACGACGCCGTGCTGAAGAAGCACCCCGGCGAGGCCGACCGGCTGGCACCGCTGCGCGCCGAGGTCGCCCGGCAGGCGAAGGTGCTGCGCGGCACGGGCCGGGCCGCGCCCGGGACCGCGCCGGTGACCGTGCCGGCCGAGCGGGACGCGGCGGTACGGGACCTGGCCGACGCGGCGCAGCGGGCCTCGGACACCCACCTGGCCGCGGTGGTCCGGGCCACCCCGGAGCTGGCCAGGCTGCTGGCCTCGGTGGCCGCCGCGGGCGCCGTGCACGTGTACCTGCTGACGGACGGGGACCGGAAGTGACGCTGACCGCGGTGCAGGCCGCACTCGCCGCCGAGCACGCGGCGGTCTACGGCTACGGGGTGGTGGGCGGCCGGATCGGCGCCGACCGGCGCGGCGAGGCCCGCGAGGCGTACGACGCGCACCGCGCGAGGCGCGACGCACTGGCCCGCACGGTGCACGACCTGGGCAGCAGGCCCGCGGTCGCGGAGGCCGCGTACGCGCTGCCGTTCCCGGTGCCGGACCCGGCGACCGCGGCGCAGCTCGCCGCCGTCCTGGAGGACCGGGTGGCCGGGGTCTACGCCGACCTGGTGCGCGCCGTGGAGGGGCCGTTGCGGCGGGAGGCGGCCGGGGCGCTGCGCGAGGCGGCGGTGCGGGCCGTCCGCTGGCGGGGCAGGAGCGTAGCCTTTCCTGGGCTCGCCGAACTGACCACTTCGGTACGCGAAGGCGTGTGAGCCTTACGAATCGAAGGAGAACACCCCACCTATGGCTTTCGAACCGTCTGGGCGTCTGGTGAAGGCTCTGGGCGAGGCGCAGGGGGAAGCGGCTGCCGCCGACTGGCTGGGGCGGGTGCCGGCGCTGGCCCAGGAGGCCGTGGCTGCCCGGGAGTTGACGGTCGAGCGGGTGCAGGCGCCGGGCGGCCGGAGCAGCATGGTGGTGCTGGTGCGCCGCCCCGACGGCGCCCAGGGCGCGCTCAAGCTCGCCCCCTCGGCCGCCCACCCGGAGCGGGAGCGGGCGGCCCTGGCCCACTGGAACGGCTGGGGCGCGGTGCAGCTCGCCGAGGACCCGGCCGCCGAGGACGGGGCGCTGCTGCTGGAGCGGCTGCACTGCGAGGTGTCGCTGCGCTCGCTCCCGGAGGCGAAGGCGCTGCTGGAGGCGGCGGGGGTGGTACGGAAGCTGTGGGTCGAGCCGGCGGCGGACCACCCCTTCGAGACCGCCGAGGCGCGTACCGCGCGGCAGACGGCGGCCATGCGGGAGGCTCCCGCCGAGCTGGCCCCGCTGGTCGACGCGGCCCTCGCGGCGCGGGACGAGCTGGTGGCCTCGGGCTCCGAACTCCTCCTGCTGCACGGCAACTTCCGGCAGGGCAAGGTGCTCGGCGGCGACCGCGCGCCGTGGCTGGCGGTCGGCCCCGATCCGCTGGTGGGCGAGCGCGCGTACGACCTGGCGCGACTGGTCAGGGACCGTATCGACGACCAGATCGCGACCGCGGCGGGCTCCCCCGCCACCCGGCGCCGGGTCAACCGCCTCGCCGACTCCCTGGACGTGGACCGGGCGCGGCTGCACGGCTGGACGCTGTTCCGCGCGGTCGAGTCGGGGGTACGGGCGATGGCGGCGGGGCGCAAGCAGGACGGCGAGATGCTCCTGGAGTTCGCCAGCTGGCTGTAGCCGGCTCCCCGGGGCGGCCCGGGGCCGCCTTCAGGGGCGCGGGAAACTGCGCCCCTTCAGGGGCGCGGGGAACTGCGCGAGCAGCCACGACGCACCTGCGGGCACTCAACCGCCCCGGCTCCCCGGCAGGGGCTGGGCCCCGTACTCCGCGAAGGAGTACGGGGCCCGGCGCTCGAACCGTACGTATCAGGCCGTCAGGCCGTCAGGCGGGCGATCGCCTCGTCCACCGTCAGCTCCTCGCGCTCCCCGGTGCGGCGGTCCTTCAGCTCCAGGACGCCGTCGGCGGCCCTGCGGCCCGCGACGAGGATCTTCGGGACGCCGATCAGCTCGGAGTCGGTGAACTTCACGCCGGGCGAGACGCCGGGGCGCTCGTCGACCAGCACGCGCAGCCCGGCCTGTCCGAGCTTCTCGGCGACCTCGACGGCCAGCTCCGTCTGGAGCGCCTTGCCCGCCGCGACGACGTGCACGTCGGCCGGGGCGATCTCGGCGGGCCAGCAAAGGCCCTTGTCGTCGGCGGACTGCTCGGCGAGGGCCGCCACGGCGCGGGAGACGCCGATGCCGTACGAACCCATGGTCACGCGGACCGGCTTGCCCTGCTGGCCCAGCACGTCCAGGGAGAACGTGTCGGCGTACTTGCGGCCGAGCTGGAAGATGTGGCCGATCTCGATGGCGCGGTCCAGCTTGAGGCCGGTGCCACAGCGGGGGCACGGGTCGCCCTCTTCGACGACGACCACGTCGAGGTAGTCGTCCACCTCGAAGTCGCGTCCCGCGACGACGTTCTTGGCGTGGGTGTCGACCTTGTTGGCGCCGGTGATCCAGGCGGTGCCGGGGGCGACGCGGGGGTCGGCGATGTAGCGGACCTTGGCCAGGCCCTGCGGGCCGACGTAGCCCCGTACGAGGTCGTCGCGGCCCTCGAAGTCCTCGGCGGTGACCAGTTCGACGAGGGCCGGGGCGAGGTGCTCGCCCAGCTTGCCGAGGTCGACCTCGCGGTCGCCGGGGACGCCGACGGCGACGATCTCGCCGTCCACCTTGACCAGGAGGTTCTTCAGGGTCGCGGAGGCGTCGACGCCGAGCTGGGCGGCGAGGGTCTCGATGGTGGGGGTGTCGGGGGTGTCGATGTCCTCGGCGGCGGGGAGGGCCGAGCCGTCGACCGCCTTGAGCTCGAAGGTGACGGCCTCGGTGTTCGCGGCGTAGTCGCACTTCGGGCAGTCGGCGAAGGTGTCCTCACCGGCGGCGGCCGGGGCCAGGAACTCCTCCGAGGCCGAGCCGCCCATGGCGCCGGATACGGCGGACACGATGCGGTGGTCCAGGCCGAGCCGGTTGAAGATCTTGATGTACGCCTCGCGGTGCAGGCGGTACGACTCCGCCAGACCCTCGTCCGTCGTGTCGAAGGAGTACGAGTCCTTCATCTGGAACTCACGGCCGCGCAGCACACCGGAACGGGGACGGGCCTCGTCGCGGTACTTGGTCTGGATCTGGTAGAGCATCACCGGCAGGTCCTTGTAGGACGTGCACTGGTCCTTGACCGTCTGGGTGAAGATCTCCTCGTGGGTGGGGCCCAGGAGGTAGTCGGCGCCCTTGCGGTCCTTGAGGCGGAAGAGGAGGTCGCCGTACTCCTCCCAGCGGCCGGAGGCCTCGTACGCCTCCTTGGGCAGGAGGGCGGGGAGCAGCACCTCCTGGGCGCCGATGGCGTCCATCTCCTCGCGCACCACGCGCGAGATGTTGTCCAGGACCTTCTTGCCGAGGGGCAGCCAGGTCCAGATGCCGGCGGCGTTGCGGCGCACGTATCCGGCGCGGACCAGCAGCTTGTGGCTGAGGGTCTCTGCGTCCGCCGGGTCGTCACGCAATGTCTTGACCATCAAACGGGACATGCGCTGGACCTGGGCCATGGTGAACTCCTGCTCGGAAGGGTGATGTCAGGAGGTTAGCCGGGGGGTGGGGGCGGGCGGAAATCGGTTCTTCGCCGCCCACCCCGGGCCCCTACGCCTTGCGCGCCAGCGGCAGCGGTGCCCCCATCACGGCGTACGGCCTCGGCGCGCTCGGGAAGAGCACCTGCTGGGCCAGGTCGACATAGCCGAGCGAGCGGTAGAGACGCCGTGCCGGGCTCTCGATGTCGATCGCGGAGAGGATCGAGCGCGGTTCGGACGCGGTGTCGGTGATCGCGGTGATCAGGGCGCGGCCGATGCCCCTGGCCTGGAAGTCCGGATGGACGTGCAGCTCCGTGATGACGAAGGAGTGGTCGAGCCACCCGTCCTGTCCGGTGCGGTGCAGATACGGCTCGACGACCGTCGACCACCAGTGGGTGCGGTCGTTCGGCATCCCGTACACGAAGCCGGCCAGCCGGCCCTCACGCGTGGTCGCGCCCAGTGCGCGCGCGCCCGGGTTGGTCACGTGCCGCAGGACGATGTGGCGCCGTACGCCCACCTCGTCCGGGCCGAGACCGAAGGCGAGCGCCTGCACGGCGAGCGCCTCGTCCACGTGCGCGGCGAGGTCCAGGGGGCCGACCCGTACGTCATCCGTCATGGGCGAACCCTAGCCGCACCGTTCTCAGAACAGGACGCTCATGAACGCGCCGACCTCGCGAAAGCCCACCCGCCGGTACGACGCCCGCGCCGGGGCGTTGAAGTCGTTGACGTAGAGGCTGACGACGGGGGCGACGTCGGCGAGCGCGTAGCGCAGCACGGCGGCCATGCCGGTGACGGAGAGACCGCGCCCCCGGTGTTCGGGTGCGACCCAGACGCCCTGGATCTGGCAGGCGGCGGGGGTGGCGGCGCCGATCTCGGCCTTGAAGACGACCTTGCCGTTCTCCGTCCTGGCGAACGAGCGGCCCGCGGCGACCAGTTCGGCGACGCGGGCCTGGTAGAGCAGGCCGCCGTCGCCCGCCATCGGGGAGACGCCGACCTCCTCGGTGAACATCGCCACGCACGCCGGCATGATCGTCTCCATCTCGTCCTTGCGGATCCGGCGGACGAGCGGGTCGGGCGTGATGTCGGGCGGGAGCGTCTGCGTGACCATCACCGGCTGGTTGGTCCGGACGTCGCGGGCGGGGCCCCAGCCCGGTTCGAGGAGCCGCCAGAGCTGGGCGGTGGCCTCGGCGGGGCCGACGATGGAGGAGCAGCGGCGACCGGTGCGGCGGGCGCGTTCGGCGAAGGCGCGGACGGCGTCGGGGGTGGCGCAGATCGGGACGAGGTTGGCTCCCGAGTAACACAGGCTGCGCAGCTTGCCGTCCTCGTACCAGCCCCACATCTCGCCGCCGAGGCGCCAGGGGTCGAGCCCGGCGACCTGTACCCGGGAGGCGACGAACGCGTTGTTGACGGGCTCGCTCTCCAGCAGGGCGAGGGCCTCGCCCAGATCGCCGGGGGCGAGGACGCGGCAGTTGGTCGTCGTCAACACGTAGAGGGCCTCACCGTACGGATCGCTGATCTCCGAACTGTACCCGGCGCGTTCGAAAGCGCCCAGCCGGATCGAAGGACCCCGCCTGCGACGGTTGGGCCGGAGACGGGGTTTCGGACAGCGGGGGCGGGCCGGCCGGCGCAGAGCACGGCCACGTACGGCGGGCGTACGGGTCAGCCGGCGCAGACCTCCGGCTCGCCGGGCGGGACGGAGAGCCGACCCGGCGGGCGTACGGGTCAGCTGACGGAGACCTCGGGCTCGCCGGAGGCGATGCCGTCGCGCTCCATCTGCTCGGCGATCTTCATCGCCTCTTCGATGAGGGTCTCGACGATCTTCGACTCGGGGACGGTCTTGATGACCTCGCCCTTGACGAAGATCTGGCCCTTGCCGTTGCCCGAGGCGACGCCGAGGTCGGCCTCGCGGGCCTCGCCGGGGCCGTTGACGACACAGCCCATGACGGCGACGCGCAGCGGCACCTCCATGCCTTCGAGCCCGGCCGTGACCTCCTCGGCGAGCTTGTAGACGTCCACCTGGGCACGCCCGCAGGACGGGCAGGAGACGATCTCCAGGCGGCGCGGCTTGAGGTTGAGGGACTCCAGGATCTGCAGGCCGACCTTGATCTCCTCGACCGGCGGGGCCGAGAGGGAGACGCGGATGGTGTCGCCGATGCCCTCGGAGAGCAGCGCGCCGAAGGCGACGGCGGACTTGATGGTGCCCTGGAAGGCCGGGCCCGCCTCGGTGACGCCGAGGTGCAGCGGGTAGTCGCACTGGGCGGCGAGCTGGCGGTAGGCGTTGACCATCACGACCGGGTCGTTGTGCTTGACCGAGATCTTGATGTCGCCGAAGCCGTGCTCCTCGAAGAGGGAGGCCTCCCACAGGGCGGACTCGACGAGGGCCTCCGGGGTGGCCTTGCCGTACTTCTTCAGCAGCCGGGCGTCGAGGGAGCCCGCGTTGACGCCGATCCGGATCGGGGTGCCGGTGTCGCGCGCCGCGTGCGCGATCTCCTTCACCTTGTCGTCGAACTGCTTGATGTTGCCGGGGTTGACCCGGACCGCCGCGCAGCCCGCGTCGATGGCGGCGAAGACGTACTTCGGCTGGAAGTGGATGTCGGCGATCACCGGGATCTGCGACTTGCGCGCGATCGTGGCGAGGGCGTCGGCGTCGTCCTGCGTCGGGCAGGCGACACGGACGATCTGGCAGCCGGACGCGGTGAGTTCGGCGATCTGCTGGAGCGTCGCGCCGATGTCGGACGTACGGGTGGTCGTCATCGACTGCACCGACACGGGTGCGTCCCCGCCGACCGCGACGGTACCGACCTGGATCTTGCGGCTGACCCTCCGGTCGGCGAGCTTCGTCGGAACGGCGGGCATTCCGAGAGAAATTGCAGTCATCTGCTGTGCAACCCCAAGTGTGGATCTAGGTCCCGGGACGATCGGCGGGCTCCGGTCTGTCGGTCTTCGAGCGTACGTCACCGGGAAAGACCGGAATACACCCCGTCGACAAATCCACTCATTGGAGAGCAGAAACCGGCGCCCCCGTGGGGCGCCGGTTTCCGGGGGGCACCGACGGGTCAGGAGATACGGACGGGATTCACCACGTCCGCAATCAGCACCAGTGCCGTGAAGCAGATGAACAGGCCCGCGACGACGTACGCGACCGGCATGAGCTTCGCGACGTCGAAGGGGCCCGGGTCTGGCCGCTTGAAGACCTTGGCCAGGTTCCGGCGCAGCGACTCCCACAGGGCTCCCGCCATGTGCCCGCCGTCCAGCGGGAGCAGCGGCAGCATGTTGAACAGGAAGAGCGAGAGGTTGAAGCCCGCCACGAGCGTCAGCATGAAGCCGATGGTGGTGTCGGTGGGCAGGCCCAGCCCCATGATCTCGCCGCCGACGCGGGCCGCTCCGACGACGCCCATCGGGGAGTCGGCCTTGCGCTCCTCCCCGTTGAACGCCGCGTTCCACAGGTCGGGGACCTTGGAGGGCAGCGCGACGAGGGAGTCCACGCCGGACTTGAACATGGTGCCCATCTGGTCGATGGACTCGCCGAAGGTGAGCGGGGTGACGGCGGCGGAGGGGCCGAAGCCGAGGTAGCCGGCCTCGACGTACTGGTCCTTGATCGGGTTGCCGTCGGAGTCCTTGGCCAGGACCTTGTTGGTCAGCACCTTGGTGGTGAGGACCTTCTGCGCGCCGTCGCGCTCGACGGTGATGCTGACCTGGCCCTTGGACTCTCGGATGCGGTCGGAGAGGGCCGCCCAGTCGGGCACGGCCCTGCCCTGGAAGGCGACGATCTTGTCGCCCTTGCGGAGCCCGGCCGCCTGGGCGGGCGACGGCGGGTCGGCGGCCCTGCACTCGCGGTTCTCGCTCTGCGAGACCACGCACGGCACGACGTTGTCGACGGTGGTGGTCTGCTTGTTCTGCCCGATCACCATGAACACGCCGAGGAAGAGCACGAACGCGACGATCAGGTTCATGAAGGGGCCGGCGAACATCACGACGAAGCGCTTCCACGGCTTGCGCGTGTAGAGCAGCCGCGACTCGTCGCCCGGCTGGAGTTCCTCGTACGCCGCCGAGCGGGCGTCCTCGATCATGCCGCGCCACGGCGAGGTGGAGCGGGCCTCTATCCGGCCGTCGGCGCCGGGCGGGAACATGCCGATCATCCGGATGTAGCCGCCGAGCGGGATGGCCTTGATGCCGTACTCGGTCTCGCCCCGCTTCCTCGACCAGACGGTGGGGCCGAAGCCGACCATGTACTGGGGCACCCGGACGCCGAACAGCTTGGCGAACGAGAGGTGCCCGAGTTCGTGCAGGGCGATGGAGATGAGCAGCCCGACGAAGAAGATGACTATCCCGAGGACCGTCAACAGGATGGACGTCATGCGCGGGCCTCCGCCGTCTCTGCTGTCTGCGCCGGGCGGGCGGTCGTGACGCTCGCCGACTTCTTGCGTGCCAGTTCGCGGGCGCGGGTGCGCGCCCAGGATTCTGCTTCCAGGACGTCCGCGACCGTCAGGGAGGTTCCCGACACCGGCTTGCCGTGTTCGGCGACCACCTCGGCGACCGTATCCACGATTCCTGTGAACGGCAGCCGTCCCGCGAGGAACGCGTCCACGCATTCCTCGTTCGCGGCATTGAACACCGCCGGGGCCGTGCCCGCGAGCGTTCCGACCTGACGGGCGAGTCCCACGGAGGGGAAGGCCTCGGTGTCCAGCGGGAAGAACTCCCAGGTGGACGCCTTGGTCCAGTCGAAGGCGGGGGCCGCGTCGGGTACCCGTTCGGGCCAGCCGATACCGAGCGCGATCGGGCCTCGCATGTCGGGCGGGGTGGCCTGGGCGAGGGTGGAGCCGTCCACGAACTCCACCATGGAGTGCACGTAGGACTGCGGGTGGACGACCACCTCGATGCGCTCGAAGGGGATGTCGTAGAGGAGGTGCGCCTCGATGACCTCCAGGCCCTTGTTGACGAGGGTCGCGGAGTTGACGGTGATCACGGGGCCCATCGCCCAGGTGGGGTGGGCGAGGGCGTCCTCGCGAGTCACGTGCGCCAGCTCGGCCCTCGTACGGCCGCGGAAGGGGCCGCCGGAGGCGGTGACGACCAGCTTGCGCACGTCGCTGCGCTTGCCGCCGGCCAGCGCCTGGAAGAGCGCGGCGTGCTCGGAGTCGACCGGGATGATCTGGCCGGGCTTCGCGAGCGCCTTGACCAGGGGGCCGCCGACGATCAGCGATTCCTTGTTCGCGAGCGCCAGGGTGCGGCCCGCTTCCAGGGCGGCGAGCGTGGGCGCGAGACCGATGGAACCGGTGATGCCGTTGAGAACGGTGTGACAGTCGGACGCGGCGAGGTCGGTGGCGGCGTCGGGGCCGGCCAGGACCTCCGGGAGCGGCTCCGTGCCGTACCTCGCGCGCAGTGCCTCGCGCAGGGCGGGCACGGCCTCCTCGCGGGCCACCGCCACGGTGCGGACCTTCAGCTGCCGCGCCTGGTCGGCGAGCAGGTCCACCTGGGAGCCGGCCGCGGACAGCGCGGTGATCCGGAAGCGGTCGGGGTTGCGCAGCACCAGGTCGATGGCCTGGGTGCCGATCGACCCGGTGGAGCCGAGGACCACGACGTCGCGCGGGCCTTCGGTCACGGCTCCGTAGCGGAGGTGCGGGTCGGCGAGAGGGGCTGGACTGTCGGTCATCCCCCCATTGTGTCCCGCGCGCGGAGGCCTGTGGACAGCGCGCCCCCGCTCGTTGTGCGGCGCCGGCGCCCCCGGCGGCGGGGCGGCGGGCGACAACGGCGTGCCCGGTGTCCGTGCCGGGGGCACGGAACCGCAGGTGGCCGTCGTCCTGGCGGTCTCCCGGGCCCGCGCCGCCTTCCTGGCCTGCCCCGGCCGCCGGGAGGAACAGGAAGCCGGCCGATTCCCCCTTCCCGGTGTCCGTCAGCTGAATTTCTCCCACTGCGCGTCCACGATCTCCCTCGGCACACCGCCGAGGTCCCCGTCCTGGAGGGCCTGCGCCCGGAAGGAGAGCACACTCGCCCCGGACCGCACGACGGTGAGGTATTCGTACGACGGGGTGCCGCCCTCGCCGTCCAGCAGCGTGAGCCGGAACGCCTGCGCCTCGTCGCCGATCCCCGGCGGGGCGGGCACACTCCCCACCGCGGTGTACGTCCCCCTGGCCGGCCCCCCGCGCAGCTCGGCGAACCCGCCGGCGCACCTGCGCCCCGCGGCGCGCAGGTCGGCCAGCACGACGGCCGCCCGCCCCGGCGCGTAGCTGCGCAACTGCACGGCGACGTCGGCGCCCTGGGGTTTCGCCGGGTCGGTGAGCCGGCGGTGGACCTGGGCGGTGGGACCGCCGCGGGTCGCGCGCACCCCGACGAGGGGCTGGCAGAAGGCCGGAGCGGCGGTGTAGTCGTCGCTCAACGGGCCCCCGGAGACGGTGAATTCACCGGTGCGGTACGGGCCGACCGCGGCGCCGGGAGCGAGGGCGCGCGCGGTGAGGGCGGCCTGGGACAGGGGCGCGGGAGCGGCGCCCGGCTTGCCGTCGGCGCCGGCGGCGGGCTCGGCGGGGCCGCCGCATGCCGTCAGGGCGGCGGTGCAGGACACCACCGCCAGGATCGTTCGCAGCGCCGAGTGCTTCTTCCCGTACCCCTTGTTCATGTGCTCATCGTGGGGCACGGGAAGTCGCGCTGTCAGCGGTTCCGGGACCGGCGTGCTCCGGGGGGCGTCAGCGGATCGGGCGGTGCACGTTGTCCTCCTTGGCCGGGCCCGGTGTCGCGTCGGCGATCCACGGTCCGTCACCGCTGGGGTCGACGATGCCCTGTTCCAGCCAGGTGTAGGTGCCGGAGAGGACGCCCTTGACGACCTTGCGGTCGAGGTCGTCGGTGTTGCTCCAGAGCCTGCCCAGGAGTTCCTCGGTACGGATGCGGGACTGGTGGCAGAAGGCGTCGGCGAGCTGGTACGCCTCGCGGCCGTACTCCTCGGTGGAGCGCAGGAGTTCCGCCCGTACGCAGGCCGCGCTCATGGCGAACAGTTCGGCGCCGATGTCGACGATCCGGCCGAGGAAGCCCTGCTTGGTCTCCATCCGGCCCTGCCAGCGGGACATCGCGTAGAAGGTGGAGCGGGCCAGTTTGCGGGAGGTGCGCTCGACGTAACGCAGGTGCCCGGACAGGTCGGGGTGGCCGGCCGGGTGGAACTCGCCGTAACTGCGCGGCAGTTGCCCCGGTCCGGTGACCAGCTTGGGCAGCCAGCGCGCGTAGAAGCCGGTGGCCTGTGCGCCTGCCCGAGCCTTGTCACCGAGGGTCTTGTCGGGGTCGATCAGGTCCCCTGCCACCTTGAGGTGGGCATCGACCGCCTCGCGGGCGATCAGCAGATGCATGATCTCGGTGGAGCCCTCGAAGATCCGGTTGATGCGCAGGTCGCGGAGGATCTGCTCGGCCGGTACTGCGCGTTCGCCGCGGGCGGCCAGGGAGTCGGCGGTCTCGAAGCCGCGCCCGCCCCTGATCTGCACCAGCTCGTCGGCCATCAGCCACGCCATCTCGGACCCGTACAGCTTGGCGAGCGCCGCCTCGATCCGGATGTCGTTGCGGTCCTCGTCGGCCATCTGCGAGGACAGGTCGAGCACGGCTTCGAGGGCGAAGGTGGTGGCGGCGATGAAGGAGATCTTCGCCCCGACCGCCTCGTGGTGCGCGACCGGCTTGCCCCACTGCTCGCGCACCGCCGACCACTCGCGGGCGATCTTCAGGCACCACTTGCCCGCGCCGACGCACATGGCGGGCAGGGAGAGCCGCCCGGTGTTGAGCGTGGTGAGCGCGATCTTGAGCCCGGCCCCCTCAGGACCGATCCGGTTGGCCGCCGGGACGCGCACCTGGTGGAAGCGGGTGACGCCGTTCTCCAAACCGCGCAGGCCCATGAAGGTGTTGCGGTGCTCGACGGTGACGCCCGGCGAGTCCGCCTCGACGACGAACGCGGTGATGCCGCCCTTGCCGCGTTCGGTCCTCGGGACGCGGGCCATCACGACGAGGAGGTCGGCGACGACCCCGTTGGTGGTCCACAGCTTCACGCCGTCGAGGATGTACGCGTCGTCGCCGTCCGGCACCGCGGAGGTCGCCAGGCGGGCCGGGTCCGAGCCCACGTCCGGCTCGGTGAGCAGGAACGCGGAGATGTCGGTGCGGGCGAGACGCGGCAGGAAGGTGTCCCTCTGCTCCTGGGTGCCGAACAACTTGAGCGGCTGCGGTACGCCGATGGACTGATGGGCGGAGAGCAGCGCGCCGATCGCGGGGCTGGCGGAGCCGACCAGGGCGAGCGCCTTGTTGTAGTACACCTGGGTGAGTCCCAGGCCGCCGTACTTGCGGTCGATCTTCATGCCGAGCGCGCCGAGTTCCTTGAGCCCGCGCACCGTCTCGTCGGGGATACGGGCCTCGCGCTCGATCCGCGCGCCGTCGATCCTGCTCTCGCAGAACGTCCGGAGCTCGGCGAGGAAGGCCTCGCCGCGCTCGCTGTCCTCGGTCGGCGGCATCGGGTGCGGGTGGATGAGGTCGAGGCGGAAACGGCCGAGGAAGAGCTCCTTGGCGAAGCTGGGCTTGCGCCAGTCCTGCTCTCGGGCCGCCTCGGCGACCTGCCGGGCCTCACGTTCGGAAACTTTGGGGCCGGTGACGTCGGTCTTCGGGCCGTGCGGTGCGTCGGATGCGTGTGGTGCGGACATGAGGCTCACCTCGCCGCGAGTCGGGATCAAGGACCCGGACGACGCCGTACCGCCGCAATGGGCCGGTACGGCTACCGACCGGTTCTACCCACTCGTATCTACCTCATCCTGCCCATCGCTACCAGCCCTCGCGCGGCGACGGCTGCCGGTGCCTCAGGCACGCGGGGTGGGGCGGACCCGCAGCACCGCGCTATTCGGCGCCGTCGCCCGACCCGCCGACGGACCGCCTCCGGTCGTTCTTCCCGGCGCCGCGCAGCATGCGCCCCGCGCCCAGCGTCAGGGCCGCGACCGCGCGGGCCCAGCGGGGGCCGCCGCGCTCGGCCCACACCACGCACACGCACCCGCCGACGGCGGCCACCAGGAGAACGACCAGCACGAGAGGAATCATGGCTCCAGCTTCGCACCGCGGCGGGCCGCCGGGGCCAGCAGGTGCTCCCCGAGTACGTCCTCGATACGGTTCCAGGCGGCCAAGTCCCTTTCCACCGGTGGCAGTTCCACGGCCTCGGCAGCACCCCAGGAGGTGGCGACGGCGACCGGGTCCGCCTCGGTGACGGCGCCTGCGGCCAGTGCGGCGGCGCCCAGGGCGACCAGTTCGGTCGCGGCGGGCAGCAGCACGGGCCGGCCGGAGAGGCGGCGCACGGTCTCCACCCACGTACGGCCCTTGGCACCGCCGCCGATGAGCCGCAGCGGACGCGTCGCGGCACCGGGGGCGTGCGGGTCGGCGCCGCACGCGGCGAGGAGTTCGTCGAGGGCGCGGAGCACGGTGAAGGCGGCGCCCTCGTAGGCGGCGCCCAGGAGTTGCTGGGCGGTGGTGGCGTGCCGCAGACCGGTCAGCAGGCCGGCGGCGGCCGGGAGGTCGGGGGTGCGTTCGCCGTCGAGGTAGGGGAGGAGCACGGCGGCGCCACCGGGGACTGCGTCCTCGCGGTCGAGCCGCAGCAGCTCGGCGACCTTGTCGACGGCGAGGGTGCAGTTGAGGGTGCAGCCCAGCGGGAGGTACGCGCCGTCGGCCGCGGCGAACCCGTTGATGCCGGGGCTGGCGGGGCGGGCGCGGGTGGCGGCGAAGACGGTGCCCGAGGTGCCGAGCGAGACGACCGGGTGGTCGAGGAGCCCCTCGGTGCCGAGGCCGAGGCCGACGGCGGCGGCCATGTTGTCGCCGGTTCCCGCGGCGACGGCGATGCCGGCGGGCAGGCCGAGCGCGGTTGCCGCCGCGGCGGTGAGGGCGCCGGCGCGGGTGGCGCCGGTGCGCGCGACCTCCGGCAGCATCTCCTCCTCGATGTGCAGGAGTTGGAGGATCTCCCGGTCGTACGAGCCGGTGGCCGTGGAGTACCAGCCGGTGCCCGAGGCGTCGCCAGGGTCGGTGACGGCGACGCCCGCGAGGCGTTCGGTGAGGTAGTCGTGCGGAAGGCGCAGGGCGGCCGTGGCGGAGGCGGCGGACGGCTCACTCTCCCGCAGCCACTGCCAGGTGGTCGCGGTGATGGAGGCGACGGGCACCGATCCGGTACGGGCCAGCCACCCGTCGGCGCCGTACACCTCGGTGAGTGCGGCGGCCTGCGGGGCTGACCTGGTGTCGTTCCACAGGACGGCGGGGCGGACCGGACGGCCTGCCGCGTCCAGGGAAACCAGGCCGTGCTGCTGGCCCGCGACGGCGATCGCGGTGACGTCCGCGGCCCGTACGCCCGCCTCCTTGAGCCCGGCGGACACGGCTTCGGCGAGGGCGTGCCACCACTGCCCGGGGTCGCTCTCGCGGGCCCCGTCGGCGCCGGTGACGGTGTGCGGGGCGCGGCCGGTGCCCAGGATGCGGCCGGTCTCGCGGTCGACGACGGCGGCCTTCGTGGACTGGGTGGAGCTGTCCACGCCGATGACGACGGGAGGGTGCGCACTGGATGCCATCGCTGATCTCTCTGTTCGCGGGGACTGCGGGTCCGCTCCTCGGAGCCTGTTTCACGGGGCCGCTCCACGGAACCTGTTCACGGGACCGTTCCACAGAGGGGACGGCTTTTGATCGTACCGAGAACAAATCCGGTCGGCGGGTGGTGTGCGGTACTCGGTCCTGGTCAGCACCGGTCAACTCGTGCAGTATTAGTAATGCCAGAAAACAAATCGAGCGAGGACAGAGGTGCCGGCCATGGCGGACCGCTACTCCCCCACCCCCGACGACAGGTTCACCTTCGGACTGTGGACCGTCGGCTGGCAGGGCCGTGACCCCTTCGGTGACGCCACCAGGCCCGCCCTGGACCCGGTCGAGTCGGTGCGCAGGCTGGCCGATCTCGGCGCGCACGGGGTGACGTTCCACGACGACGACCTGATCCCGTTCGGGGCGAAGGACAGCGAGCGGGACGCCATCGTCAAGCGGTTCCGGCAGGCGCTGGACGCGACCGGCATGAAGGTGCCGATGGCGACCACCAACCTCTTCACGCACCCCGTCTTCAAGGACGGCGGCTTCACCGCCAACGACCGCGACGTGCGCCGTTTCGCGCTGCGCAAGACCATCCGCAACATCGATCTGGCCGTCGAGCTCGGCGCGACCACCTACGTCGCGTGGGGCGGCCGGGAGGGCGCGGAGTCCGGCGGCGCCAAGGACGTCCGGGTGGCGCTCGACCGGATGAAGGAGGCCTTCGACCTGCTGGGCGAGTACGTCGTCGAGAAGGGCTACGACCTGCGCTTCGCCATCGAGCCCAAGCCCAACGAGCCGCGCGGCGACATCCTGCTGCCGACCATCGGCCACGCGCTCGCGTTCATCGAGCGCCTGGAGCGCCCCGAACTGGTCGGCGTCAACCCGGAGACGGGCCACGAGCAGATGGCCGGGCTCAACTTCCCGCACGGCATCGCGCAGGCCCTGTGGGCGGGCAAGCTCTTCCACATCGACCTGAACGGCCAGACCGGCATCAAGTACGACCAGGACTTCCGCTTCGGCGCGGGCGACCTGCGCCAGGCGTTCTGGCTGGTCGATCTCCTGGAGACGGCGGGTTACGAGGGCCCGCGGCACTTCGACTTCAAGCCCGTGCGCACGGACGGGATCGACGGCGTGTGGGAGTCGGCGGCCGGCTGCATGCGCAACTACCTGATCCTCAAGGACCGCGCGGCGGCCTTCCGGGCGGACCCGGCGGTCCAGCAGGCGCTGCTCGACTCCCGGCTGGACCAACTCGCGCAGCCCACGGCGGGCGAGGGCCTGGCGGAACTCCTCGCGGACAAGGGTGCGTACGAGGAGTTCGACGTGACCGCGGCGGCTGAGCGGTCGATGGCGTTCGAGCGGCTGGACCAGTTGGCGATGGAGCACCTGCTCGCGGTGCGGTAGCGGTTGGCCGCGGGCGGGCGGGGAGCTCCCCGCCCGCCCCACTCGGGTGTCTAGCGGGGTGCCGGGTAGCCGGCCGGGTCGGCGAGGACGGCGCGGACCACCAGCGCGGCGGCGCCTCGTGCGGCGTCGCCCGAGAGGGAGGACGCCCGCAGCCGGGGAGATCCGGCCGCCCACAGGCCGGAAACCACCCGCTGCGACAGCTCGCGGTCCACGGCGGGGAGCAGCCAGGGCGCGAGGCCGCGGTAGATGCCGCCGAGCACGACCGCCTCAGGGTCGATCAGGTTGACCGCCCCGGAGAGCACGAGGCCCAGTTTCTCGCCCGCCGTGCGCAGGGCGGCGAGGGCGGGCTCGTCCCCGGCGGCGGCCCTTCGCTCCAGTTCCGCCACCCCCGGCACGCCCGCGTTCTCGTCCAGGCCCGCGTTGCGCAGCAGGGCGAGCTGGCCCGCGTACTGCTCCAGGCAGCCGCGGGCGCCGCACCGGCAGGTCGGCCCGTCCGCGTGCGCCACCGCGTGTCCGATCTCCCCCGCGAACCCGTGTGCACCGTGCAGGAGTTGGCCGCCGAGTACGAGCGCACCGCCCACGCCGACCTCGCCGCTGAGGTAGAGGAAGGAGCGGTCCGCGCGGTGTCCGCCGAACCAGAGCTCCGCGAGGGCCGCGAGGTTGGCCTCGTTGTCGGCGCTGACGGGCAGCGGGCCGAGGTCGGGGCGCAGGGCCGCGAGGGCTTGCGCGAAGAGGCCCTCGACGGCGACGCGGCTCCAGCCGAGGTTGGGGGCGTGCCGGACCGTTCCGCCGGAGACCAGGCCCGGGAGTGCCAACTGGACACCCACCAGACGGAGTTGCTGTTCCGCCGCCGACTCGGTGGCGCGTGCGGCGATGCGGGCGACCCGGCGGAAGACGTCGGCGGGCGGGGTGCCGCGGTTGTCGAGGTGCTCGGTGAGACGGACCCGGTCGCTGCCGCCGAGGTCGACGGCGCAGACGGTCACGTAGTCGATGTTGATCTCGATGCCGAGTCCGGCGGCGCCGGTACGGGCGACCTGGAGGACGGTGCCGGGGCGGCCGGCCTGTCCGCTGAAGGTCTTGCCCGACTCGGCGAGGAAGCCGCCCTCCAGGAGCTGCTCGACGAGGGAGGAGACGGCGGCGCGGGTGAGGCCGACGCGGGCGGCGACCTGGGCCCGGGTGATCTCGCCCTCGTCGTGCACGGCGCGCAGCACGAGGCTGAGGTTGTGCCGGCGGACGGTGTCCTTGTCGGCCTTGGCACCGAGGGACCGGGACGCCGCGGCGGCGGAGGGCGTCACGGACACCGGGGGCGGCGGGAGGATCTGCGCCGGGGGCTCCGCGGGCTCCGGAGAGGCCGGACGGGAGGCCGAGGGGGAGGCCGGTGAGCTGCTCGTCATGGTGCTGACGAGCCTACTGGCCTCCCCTTGCGCCGCTCGGCTAGAGGTCGATGCCCGTCAGGACCATCACACGCTCGTACGTGTAGTCGTCCATGGCGTAGCGGACGCCCTCGCGGCCCACACCGGACTGCTTCACGCCGCCGTACGGCATCTGGTCCGCGCGGTACGAGGGGACGTCGCCGACGATCACGCCGCCGACCTCCAGGGCGCGGTGGCCGCGGAAGGCGGCCTGGATGTCATGGGTGAACAGGCCTGCCTGGAGGCCGTACTTGGAGGAGTTGACCGCCTCGAAGGCCTCCTTCTCACCGTTCACCTTCTGCACGGAGAGCACCGGGCCGAAGACCTCCTCGCCGGCGAGGGTGACATCGGCCGGGAGGGCGGCGAGGACGGTCGGCGCGTAGCTGGCGCCGTCACGGCTGCCGCCGGTCAGCAGCTCGGCACCGGCCTTGACGGCCTCGTCGACCCAGGACTCGACCCGCTTGGCGGCGTCCTCGCTGACGAGCGGGCCGACGTCGGTGGCGGCGTCGGACGGGTCGCCGGTCACCTGCGCCTCGACGGCCGCGACGATCTTCGGGACCAGGCGGTCGTACACGGACGCGTCCGCGATCACCCGCTGCACGGAGATGCAGGACTGGCCGCCCTGGTAGTTGGAGAAGGTCGCGATGCGGGTCGCGGCCCAGTCGAGGTCCTTCTCGTCGGAGAAGTCACCGAGGACGACGGCCGCGCCGTTGCCGCCGAGCTCAAGGGTGCAGTGCTTGCGCGGCACCGAGTCCATGATCGCGTAACCGACCTTGTCGGAGCCGGTGAAGGAGATGACCGGCAGGCGCTCGTCCTGGACCAGGGCGGGCATCTTGTCGTTCGCGACCGGCAGGACGGACCAGGAACCGGCCGGCAGGTCGGTCTCGGCGAGCAGCTCGCCGAGGATCAGGCCGGAGAGGGGGGTGGCGGGGGCCGGCTTGAGGATGATCGGCGCGCCGACGGCGATCGCGGGGGCGACCTTGTGGGCGCAGAGGTTGAGCGGGAAGTTGAACGGGGCGATGCCGAGGACGACGCCGCGGTTGAAGCGACGGGTCAGGGCGAGCCGGCCGACACCGCCGGCGTCGGTGTCGAGGCGCTGGGCCTCGCCGCCGTTGAACCTGCGGGCCTCCTCGGCCGCGAACCGGAACACGGAGACGGCGCGGCCGACCTCGCCACGGGCCCACTTGACGGGCTTGCCGTTCTCGGCGGAGATCAGCTGGCCGATTTCCTCGGTGCGCTCGACGAGGCGGTCGGCGATGTGGTTGAGGGCGGCGGCGCGGACGTGCGCGGGGGTCGCCGCGAACTCGTCCTTGACGGCGTACGCGGCGGCGACGGCTTCTTCGACCTGGGCGTCGGTGGGGACGGAGACGGTACCGACCGTGCGGCCGTCCCAGGGGGACGTGACGTCGAAGGTGCTGTCACCGGTGGCCTGGCGGCCGGCGAGCCAGAAGGCGTGGGTGGAAGTCATAGGAGGTCCGGCCCTTCCGAGGAATGTGGGTACGGGTACAGGTACGCGACCCACGGTAGGGGCGACGACGCCGGGCGTCGTTTGTCCGGGATGGAGCATTGCCCGCCCCACCCCCTGCCGATCCGGCAGGCCCCGCGCCCCTCAGGGGCGCGGGGAACTACGCGCCCAGCCACGACGCGCCCGCACGGCCCACCCCACGCCCGGGGGGGCGCCCTTCAGGGGCGCGGGGAACTGCGCGAGCAACCACGACGCACCCGCACGGCCACACCCACGCCCAGAGGGCACCTCCCAGGGGCGCGGGGAACTGCGCGACCAGCCACGACGCACCCGCACGGCCACACCCACGCCCAGAGGGCACCACCCAGGGGCGCGGGGAACTGCGCGACCAGCCACGACGCACCCGCGCGAAGGAAACGCACCGGCAAGGGGGCACGCGAAAGGGTGCGCTCCGCGCGAGGGGCCGCCCCCTTGCCCACCCGTCCCGCCCCCGGGGGGCGGCCCCGCTGCCCAAGGAGGCTGGGGGTGAGGGTGGGGTGTGAAGAAGGGACAGCCCCACTGCCCGAGGAGGCTGGAGTTGGTGGGGGAAAGGCGGCGGCCCTGCTGCCCCAGAGGGCTGGGGTAGGAAGGGGAAGGGGGCGGCCCCGCTGCCCGAGGCGGCCGGGGTGGGCCAGGCACGAGGGGCCGACCCGTGCCGCCCACCCCCCGGCAGCCCCCCGCCCCGCCCTACGCCCCAGTAGAAGTCGCCTTGAGCGCCAGCCACAGTTCCATCCGGACGTCCGGGTCGTCCAAGGAGCGGCCCAGGATCTCCTCGACCCTCCGCATCCGGTAGCGCAGCGTGTGCCGGTGGACGCCGAGTTGGGCCGCCGCCGCGTCCCACTGGCCGTGCCGGGAGAGCCAGGCGCGCAGTGACGCCACCAGGTCGCCCCGCCCGGTCGCGTCATGGTCGTGCAGGGCCCGCAGCATTCCGTCCGCGAAGGCCCGCACCGCGTCGTCCGCGAGCAGCGGCAGCACCGAGCCCGTGGCCAGTTCCTCGTGCTCGACGAGCGCGCGGCCCCTTCGCCGGGCCACCGAAAGCGCCTGTTCGGCCTGTTTGAAGGCGGTGGCCGCCGCGATCGGCCCCGCCGGCGCCGACAGGCCGACGACGAGTTCGCCCTCGTCCGCCGGTTCCATCGGCCGCGCCGCGTCCCCGCGCCGTACCGCCGTGTGGAGCGCGCACGCGGCGACCGACTCACCGCCGTCGGCGGCCAGGATCACCACGCGTCCGCCCGCGGGAACGACCAGGATGACCTCGCCCGCCCGCGCCGCCGCAGACTCCAGCGCGTCGACGAGGGCCTGGAGGGGCTCGGCCGCGTCCGCCCCCTCGCCGGCCGCCTCGGCGATCAGTACGCGGAAGGGCGCGTCGAGCAGCCCGCCGTACAGGTCGCCCGCGACCGCGCGGGCGTGGTCGGGCTCACCGGCCAGCAGCATCCGCAGGACTGCCGCCCCCAGCCGCGTCTCGGCGGCCTGGAGCGCCCGGGTCCGCTCGGTGGTCAGGGTGAGGAGCGCGATCGCCGAGTGGACGGCGTAGCGCTCGGCGGTGCCCAGCGGCGCCGCCGTGCCCACGGCGAGCGTGCCGCGCGCTCGCCGGCCCGCGCCCAGGGACTGGAGCTCGACCCGGTCCTCGCTGCCGCCGCCGTCGGCCGGGCCC
The DNA here is from genome assembly GCF_044757485.1 of Streptomyces sp. NPDC091272. Lineage (NCBI taxonomy): Bacteria > Bacillati > Actinomycetota > Actinomycetes > Kitasatosporales > Streptomycetaceae > Streptomyces > Streptomyces sp. NPDC091272. Next base: position 210,821 of record NZ_JBIVVC010000009.1, on the reverse strand, counting down.
GCCACCACCGCACTGGCCGGTGCGGGACGCTCCCGCAGCCTTTCCACGTCGGGTACGAGCCGGGTGGCGCGCCTGGCCGCCCAGTCGGGCGCCGCGGCGACCACCGCACCGGAGGTGTCGTACACCGCGGCCCACCCCTTGACGTGCGAGGCGAGGCGGGCCACCACCTCCGCGGGGCCGGTCAGCGCGGCCTTCGTCAGTTCGCGCTGGGCCTCGAAGCCCGCCGTGACGGCGCGGTACTGGTCGGCGGCGATCGCGGCGGACACCGCCTTGGAGATGGCGAGGAAAGGGGTGCGGCGCGGCACTTCGAGGAGCGGAAGCCCCTCCTCCTTCGCGGCGGCGAGCAGCGCGTGCGGGATGTCCTCGTAGGAGACGCCGACCGCGAAGCCGAGCCCGACAACCCCCGCGCCGGCCAGCCTGCGCACGTACTGCCGCATGGCCTCCGGGTTCTCGGCGTCGAGTTTCATCGCCGTGATGAGGAGGAGTTCGCCGCCCTCCATGTACGGGACGGGGTCGGCGAGTTCGCTGACGTGCGCCCAGCGCACCGGGGTCTCCAGCCGGTCCTCTCCCGCGCGCACGACGAGCTTGAGCGCGGAGTGGTGGACGAGGGAGGCGAGCGTGGGCGGCATCGAGGACGGGACCTTCTCAAGGGAAATGTGCCGTCCCGTATGAACGGCACTGCCAATTCTGCCAGGGCGTACGTAAGGGGAGCGTCGCACCGGCCGGACGGGCTCGGTCGCGCGGGGCCGCCGGGTCAGTCCCGCAGGTCCACGAGGAGCGGCGGGGCGTGCCCTCCGTGCACCGAGGTGAGCGACAGGACCGCGTGTCCTGCGGGTACCCCGCGGGCCAGCTCCGATGCGGACCAGCGCTCGCGTTCCACCTTCTTGACGGTGACGGCGCTGGTGACCACCGCCTTGCCGGTGACGAGCTTGCGCAGCCAGTGAACGGCCCGGGTCAGCGGCTGGTTGGCGAAGACGGTGTGCTGGGCGACCTCGGTGGTCTCCACCCACTCGGTGCCCCACGCCTCGGTGAAACGGCGGCCGTCCCAGGTGGTGACCCCCGAGAACGCCATGTGGCAGCCGACCGCGCCGAGCAGCGGGATGTGCAGCGCCTCGGGGACGTCGTCGACGGTACGCAGTCCCAGCACGACGCCGGCGTTGGCGGCGCGGAGCCGGCTGATGCCGCGCACCGTCCCCGCGGTGAGCGTGCCCGTCGCGTCGTCGAGGACCAGACAGCTGAACAGCGACCGGTCGGCGCGGGCGGTGACGGCCGCCAGGAACTGGGCCAGCACCAGCCGGGCCAGGACCCGGGACGCCTCGGTGTGCCCGGGTTCGGGCAGCTCGACCCGGACCCGCATGGGGTGGTGCTGGAGGGCGCGCAGCGAGAAGGGGCGGGCGGTGGCCGAGGTGTCGAAGAAGTCGGCGAAGGCGGGCCGGTCGAGGAGGGCGAGCCGGTCGGCGAGCGCAGCGCAGGGGTCGGAGGCGCTGCCCGACTGGCGGACCCGGGAGGAGAGGTCGCGCAGCATCGCGTCGGCACCTGCCGCGTCCAGCTGCGCGGCGAGGCGCTGGAGCGCCGCGGGGTCCGCGCGCAGGAGTTCGTACAGCTCGGGAACGGCGGGGAAGCGGCCGTGCACCGCGCGGTAGGGGCCCACCAGCTGGGCGAGCGCGGTCGCCGCGCGCCCGGTGTCGACGGTGTCGAGGTCGCCGACGAGCGCCTCGGCCAGGACGGTGGAGGCCGCCTCGGCGTCGCCGGTACCGCCGTACAGGTCGAGGTCGTGGACGGAGCCCCGGTCGCCGAGCTTGACCACGACGTCGTACGCCTCGTCGTCGAGTCCCGCGAGGGGCGTCCCCGCGGCGCAGACGGTGATCACGCCGCACTTCCCGGCGAGGGCCTGGAGGGCGAGGGACTCGACGACGGGGGCGGTCAGGTGCCGTGTCTTGCCCGCGCCCGGCGGGCCGACGGCGAGCAGGGAGGTGGCGAGGACCGCGGGCTCCAGGGCGGTGCCCGCTCCCCTACGTGCGTACGGGTTGGGTTCGTCGTCGACGTACGTACCGATCCTTACCTGTGCGTCGAGCAGGTCGTGGGTGGCGGAGCGGCGCGGCAGGTCGCGGGCGCCGGAGGGGTGGGTGAAGGCGGCGGCGCCGTCACGCAGGACGGTGGCGGTGAACAGCGCGCGCCGCTGCGGGTCGTCGCCCGCCAGGTCCCAGGCGTGCCGGATCCGTACCAGGTCGAGGTCGTTCATCCGCCCGCCGCGCACCTCGCCGGTGAGGAGGTCGGCGGCCTCCTGCTCCCCCGCCGCCCGCAGTTCGGGCCAGCGGGCGGGGTCGGCGGCGGGGTGCACGGGCTCGGCGGCGGCGCTCGGCGCGGGCCTGCGGCGCAGCGCGCCCGTCCAGTCACCCATCCGGGCGAAGGGCCAGAGCAGGGCGAGCACGATCAGCGCGTAGACGGCGTAGACGACGATCGCCGCGACGTAGCGGTTTCCGCCACCGCCGAGCCAGGCGTCCGGCAGCAGGATCATCACCGGGTCGACGACGGGCAGTGTGCCGGTCCAGGTGAGGACCTGGACGAGGGCGGCGAGGCCGGCGGCGGACAGCCCGCGGAAGGGCTGTTCGCGGCTGCGGACGAAGCGGCGGAAGACCTCGGCCCAGTTGCCGAGCCTGCCGAACCAGTAGACGAGGGCCGCTCCGAAGAGCCCGGTGTACACGGCGACGCCCTCGTAGGCGTCCGGGGTGCGGGGGCCGCCGAACATCCCCGCGTTCCACCACTCGCTCGGCGTGACGAGCTTCATGGGGACCAGCCAGTACGGGATGTAGTTGTTCCACCAGAGCGACCAGATCAACAGCCCGGAGAGCAGCGAGATGACCGCGCCGACCATCAGCGAGCGGTCGCTGACCGCCTCCTCGTGGGGCCGCTCCGGGCGCGGCACGTGCCCGTACCGCCAGATTCCGGGCGCCGCCTCGGGGCGGGGCGTGGTCAGCCAGTCCTCCACCCGGGAGAGCGGCGGGGCGGCGGCCGGCACGGGTGGCAGATGGGCGGGCGGCGGACCGGCCGGCCGGGGCACCGCACCCGCGCGGGTGGAGCGGGCGTCGTGCCTGTCACCGGTGTTCATGTGCTGCCCCTCGTCCCCACGAACCAGCTCGCCACTGCGTACAGCGGCCCAATCTAGTGGCCGGTCCCCCGGTTCCGGGCTCCCGAACCCCCGAGCCCGCTATGTCCGTACCGGACAACACACCCCCCGTACTTCTCCGAGACGGAACATGCCCACCGCGTCCCGCCGCCCCTAGCCTGCGAAAGGACGGAAGTACCGGAGCGTCCCGTTTCACCCCACCCCCTTCCCGAGGAGCCCCTCATGAGCGCAGTTCCGCAGGAGCGCCGCGTCGTCACCGCCATTCCCGGCCCGAAGTCGCAGGAGCTTCAGGCCCGCCGCAGCGCCACGGTCGCCGGTGGGGTGGGGTCCGTGCTTCCCGTGTTCACGACCCGCGCGGGCGGCGGCATCGTCGAGGACGTCGACGGCAACCGTCTGATCGACTTCGGTTCCGGCATCGCCGTGACCTCGGTCGGCGCGTCCGCCGAGGCCGTGGTCCGCCGGGCGACCGCCCAGCTCCAGGACTTCACCCACACCTGTTTCATGGTCACGCCGTACGAGGGCTACGTCGAGGTCTGCGAGCAGCTCGCCGAGCTGACGCCCGGCGACCACGCCAAGAAGTCGGCGCTGTTCAACTCCGGCGCCGAGGCCGTCGAGAACGCCGTCAAGATCGCCCGTGCGTACACCAAGCGCCAGGCCGTCGTTGTCTTCGACCACGGCTACCACGGCCGTACCAACCTGACGATGGCGCTGACCGCCAAGAACATGCCGTACAAGCACGGCTTCGGTCCGTTCGCCCCGGAGATCTACCGCGTCCCGGTGGCCTACGGCTACCGCTGGCCGACCGGCGCCGAGAACGCGGGCGCCGAGGCGTCCGCCCAGGCCATCGACATGATCAACAAGCAGATCGGTGCGGAGAACGTCGCCGCGATCATCATCGAGCCGGTCCTCGGCGAGGGCGGCTTCATCGAGCCGGCCAAGGGCTTCCTGCCGGCGATCTCGAAGTTCGCGACCGACAACGGCATCGTCTTCGTCGCCGACGAGATCCAGTCCGGCTTCTGCCGCACCGGCCAGTGGTTCGCGTGCGAGGACGAGGGTGTCGTCCCCGACCTGATCACCACCGCCAAGGGCATCGCGGGCGGCCTGCCGCTCGCCGCCGTGACGGGCCGCGCCGAGATCATGGACGCCCCGCACTCGGGCGGCCTCGGCGGCACCTACGGCGGCAACCCGGTGGCCTGCGCGGCCGCGCTCGGCTCCATCGAGACGATGAAGGAGCTGGACCTCAACGCGAGGGCCAAGCGCATCGAGGAGGTCATGAAGGGCCGCCTCACCGCGATGCAGGAGAAGTTCGACGTCATCGGCGACGTCCGCGGCCGTGGCGGCATGATCGCCATCGAGCTGGTCGAGTCCGGTACGAAGGACGGCGCCAAGACCCCGGACGCGGCGGCCACCGCGGCCCTCGCCAAGGCCTGCCACCAGGAGGGCCTGCTGGTCCTGACCTGCGGCACCTACGGCAACGTGCTGCGCTTCCTGCCGCCGCTGGTGATCGGCGAGGACCTGCTGAACGAGGGCCTGGACATCCTTGAGGCGGCGTTCGCCGGGATCTGAGCGCGTGCGCCGGGATCTGAGCGCGTCCGCCGGGATCTGAGCGCGTTCGCCGGGCTCCGGTCGCATCAGCCGGGATCTGGGCGATCATGTCCCTGTGAAGAACGTGTGGGGGGCCGATGGCGGGATCGTACTCCCGCTGTCGGTCCCCTTCTTCCTGTCGTACGGTTCCTGGCAGATGAGAGAAACACCCCGCCCGCAGGGGACTGCGGGCGAGTCCAGGGTTGAGCTTCCCCAGCACCTCCCTGGCCGTGCCTTCGCGCACACCACCCCCGGAGCCTCTGGTTCCGGAAATCCTCAACGATCGGACAGCGGCGCGCCCCACACCCCCCGGGGCAGCCGCCCCGCCGGTCCCGCCGACCGCCCCGGAGCCTCCCCCCCTGCTCCGGGGCGGTCGGCCTTGTGGTGTGCGGTTCTCACCGGCGCGCTGCTGTTCGCGCTGATCACCTGGCAGGTGGTGGTGCGGGGCCCCCTGCTGCGCGCCGACACACGTCTGGACCAGCACCTCGTCGGCCGCGGGCCGCGCCCGCTCACCGAGTTCCTCGCCGACCTGGGCAACACGCAGGTCGCGCTCCCGGTCCTGGCCATGGCGCTCGGGTACGCGCTGTGGCGCGGCCTGCGGCTGCCGGTGCTCAGCGTCGCCCTGGCGACGGCGGCGGTCCCGGCCGTGGTGGTACCGCTGAAGGCGCTGGTCGCCAGGGAGTCCCCGGTGGACCCCGCGGACACCGGCTTCTTCCCGTCCGGGCACGCGGCGACAGCGGCCGTCGCGTACTGCGGTGCCGCGCTCCTGCTGCACCTCTGTGTACGCGGCCGATGGCCGGCGCCCGTCGCGCTCGCGCTCACCGTCGTGACCGGTGTCGGCCTCGTACTGCGCGGCTACCACTGGCCGTTGGACGTGCTCGCCAGTTGGTGCCTGGCCGTCCTGCTGCTGGCGCCCACCGGATGGCTCAGCCGTCGAGGCCGTTTCGCCGGCCGCCCCCCGCCCGGCTCGCCGCCTCGTGCATCGCGAGCTCCAGGAGCGCCGGGTCGGTGAGGGTGCCGTGGCCGTCCGGGGCGACCAGCCAGCGGACGCCGCCGGCGGGCGCCCGGCCCGGGTAGGGCACCACGATCCAGGTGCCGTGCCCCGCGCCCCGTACCCCCGTGCCCAGCCAGCGGGCGGCCGTGCCCGCCGGCACGAAGAACCCCAGCCGGGAGTCGCCGAGGTCGGCCAGCACCGGGCCGGGCCGGTCGACCAGCCGGGACAGGATGTCGAGGGCGGGCGAGCCGAGTGCGCCCGGCAGGATCAGCACGTCCCAGCGGCGGCCCGCCGGCAGCAACGCGACGCCCAAGGGGTTGCGTTCCCACTCCCACCGGCACGCGTCGGGGTCCGGGGCCACCGAGACCAGCCACTCCACCGCGGTCTTCGCTTCCGAGCCAGCCATCGTGCTCGGCCTCCTTCTCCGTTACCTGTGCACAGTGCGTACACGGAGGAGAGGGAGCCGGAGCTCGATCATGACGCGGGTTCCGCCGTCTTTCTGCGGCGCGGCGGGTCACACAAAGAGCGCGGTGGTGCGCCCCCGGCTCGACCGGGGGCGCACCAGCACTCCGCGCACACCGCCCCACCGCACGTGGCGCGCGCACCGCACGCACCGCGGACCACCGCGGCCGGCTCAGCTGTCGAAGCCCAGGCCCACCTTGTCCATGGCCTTCAGCCACAGGTTGCGCCTGCCGCCGTTGTCGTCGGCGCGGGCCATCGAGCGCTTGGTGATCTCGATGCCCGCCCAGGCGACCGGCTCGGGCGGGAACGGCAGCGGCTTGCTGCGCACCATCTCCAGCTCGGTGCGTTCGGTCTTCCTCCCGTCGAGGAGATCGAGCATCACCTCGGCGCCGAAGCGGGTGGCGCCCACCCCGAGCCCCGTGTAGCCGGCCGCGTAGGCCACCTTGCCCGCGTGCGCCGTGCCGAAGAAGGCGGAGAAACGGGTGCAGGTGTCGATGGCGCCGCCCCACGCATGGGTGAAGCGCAGGCCCGCGAGCTGCGGGAAGCAGGTGAAGAAGTGCTCGGCCAGTTTGAGGAAGGTCTCCGGGCGGGAGTCCAGCTCGCCGCTCAGCTTGCCGCCGAAGTGGTAGACGGCGTCGTAGCCGCCCCACAGGATCCGGTTGTCCTCGGAGATCCGGAAGTAGTGGAACTGGTTGGCGCTGTCCCCGAGCCCGGCCCTGCTCGTCCAGCCGCCGATGGAGGCGAGCTGCTCCTCGCTGAGCGGCTCGGTCATCAGCGCGTAGTCGTAGACCGGCACCGTGAACGCGCGCAACCGCTTCACCAGCGAGGGAAAGACGTTGGTACCGAGCGCCACCCGGCGGGCGAAGATCCGGCCGTACGAGGTGCGGACCGCCGTGCCGCCCGCGTCCGACGCGAGCTGGGTGGCCTTGGTGTTCTCGTAGACGCGCACCCCCAGCTCCAGGCACGCCCGCTTGAGGCCCCAGGCCAGCTTCGCCGGGTTGAGCATGGCCACGCCGCGCCGGTCCCAGAGGCCGCCGATGAACGTGGGCGAATCGACCTGGGCGCGCATCGCGTCCGCGTCCAGGAGCTCCATGTGGTCGGCGAGACCGAGCTTTGCGGCCTCCTCGTACATCTCCTGGAGCTCTTCGAGCTGGTGCGGTTCGGTGGCGACGTCGATCTCGCCGCTGCGCTCGAAGGCGCAGTCGATGCCGTACTTGCCGACGGCCGCCTCGATGGCGTCGAGATTGCGCTCGCCGAGCTCTTCGAGCTTCTTGATCTCGTCGGGCCAGCGGGCGATGCCGTTGCCGAGGCCGTGGGTGAGCGAGGCGGCGCAGAACCCGCCGTTGCGGCCGGAGGCGGCCCAGCCCACCTCGTTGGCCTCGATGAGCACGACGTCGCGCTGCGGGTCGCGCTCCTTGGCGATCAGCGCGGTCCACAGCCCGCTGTACCCGCCGCCGACGACCAGCAGGTCGCAGCGTTCGTCCCCGGTGAGGGACTGCTCGGCGGCGGGCCTGGCGGGGTCGTCCAGCCAGTACGAGAGCGGCTTCGCGCCGGAAAGGGATTGTGCGGCACTACGCATGGCTACCGGGGCCATGGTTTCCAACTCCTTCAAGGAACTGCTGGGTCTACTTGGGGCTTGCGCTCTTGCGGCGGCTCGCGACGAGCTGACCGCCGAGGACCACCAGCACGGCGATGACGAACATCGCCGTACCGATGACGTTAATTTGTACGGGTGTGCCCCGCTGTGCGGAGCCCCACACGAACATCGGGAAGGTGACGGTCGAGCCCGCGTTGAAGTTCGTGATGATGAAGTCGTCGAACGACAGCGAGAAGGCGAGCAGCGCACCGGCCGCGATGCCGGGGGCGGCGATCGGCAGGGTGACCCGTACGAAGGTCTGGACGGGGCCCGCGTACAGGTCGCGGGCCGCTTCCTCCAGCCTCGGGTCCATCGACATGACGCGTGCCTTGACCGCGGTCACGACGAAGCTGAGGCAGAACATGATGTGGGCGATGAGCACGGTCCAGAAGCCGAGCGGGGCGCCCATGTTGAGGAACAGCGTCAGCAGCGAGGCGGCCATCACGACCTCGGGCATCGCCATCGGCAGGAAGATCAGCGAGTTGATCGCGCCGCGTGCCCGGAAGCGGTAGCGGACCAGCGCGAAGGCGATCATGGTCCCGAGCACGGTCGCCCCCAGCGTCGCCCAGGCGGCGAGCTGGAGCGAGAGGGAGAGCGAGCCGCACAGGTCGGCGACGCCGCACGGGTCCTGCCAGGCCTCCGTGGAGAACTGCTGCCAGGCGTAGTTGAAGCGCCCGTTCGGCTTGTTGAACGAGAACACCATCACGACGACGTTCGGCAGGATCATGTACGCGAGGGTCAGCAGCCCCGCGATGACCACGAGATTGCGCCGCAACCACTTGAGAGCCGCCATCAGACGAGGTCCTCCGTCCCGGACTTGCGCATGTAGACGGTGACCATGATCAGCACGATCGCCATCAGGATGAAGGACAGCGCGGCGGCCGTCGGATAGTCGAGCACCCGCAGGAACTGCGACTGGATGACCGAGCCGACCATCTTGGTGTCGGTCGAGCCGAGGAGTTCCGCGTTGACGTAGTCACCGGCCGCCGGGATGAAGGTCAGCAGCGTGCCGGAGACGACTCCCGGCATGGACAGCGGGAAGGTCACCTTCCGGAAGGTCGTCGCCGGGGTGGCGTACAGGTCCCCCGCCGCCTCGTGCAGCCTGCCGTCGATCCGCTCCAGCGAGGTGTAGAGCGGCAGGATCATGAAGGGCAGGAAGTTGTACGTCAGACCGCAGACCACCGCGAGGGGGGTGGCCAGCAGCCGGCCGCCCTCGGTCCAGCCGAGCCAGCTCGTCACGTCCAGGACGTGCAGCGTGTTGAGCACGTCGACGACCGGCCCGCCGTCCGCCAGGATCGTCTTCCAGGCGAGGGTGCGGATCAGGAAACTGGTGAAGAAAGGCGCGATGACCAGTACGAGGACCAGGTTGCGCCAGCGCCCCGCCTTGAAGGCGATGAGATAGGCGAGCGGGTAGCCGAGCAGCAGGCACAGGACGGTGGCGGTGCCGGCGTACAGCAGCGAGCGGATGAACTGCGGCCAGTACTCGGTGAGGGCGTCCCAGTAGGTCTGGAAGTGCCAGGTGACCTTGAAGCCCGCCTCCAGCGATCCCTGCTGGACGGAGGTCGAGGCCTGGTAGACCAGCGGCAGCGCGAAGAAGACGACGAGCCACAGGATGCCGGGCAGCAGCAGCCAGTACGGGACGAGGCGCTTGCGCGTCGACGCCTTGTGCACCGGAGGCACCTCGGCCGTTTTCACGGGCGCTTCGGCGACGGTCACGAGGCGTCCTCCACCGACTGCACGCCCGCGTCGATGGCCTGGCCGGCGTCGAGCCCGAAGGTGTGCTCCGGGTTCCAGTGCAGGACGACCTCGGTGCCGGGCACCAGCCGCACGTCGCGCTCGACGTTCTGCACGTACACCTCGAAGTCCGCGCAGGTCGGACTGTCCACGACGAACTGGGTGGAGACGCCGATGAAGCTGGAGGCGAGGATGCGCCCGGTGATGCGGTTGCGGCCGTCCGCAACCGTGCCCGCGTTGTCCGCGTGGGTGATCGACACCTTCTCCGGGCGCACACCCACCAGGAGCTTGTCGCCGGTGGCGGTCTGCGCCTGACATCGCTCGCCCGGCACCTTCAGCCTGGAGTCGCCGCAGGTCACGGTGATGACGTCGGCGGCGGTCGAGGCCACCTGGGCCTCGATGAGGTTGGAGGTGCCCAGGAAGTTGGCGACGAAGGTGGTCCGCGGGTTCTCGTACAGGTCGGCGGGGGCGCCCAGTTGCTCGACCCGGCCGCCGTTCATGACCGCGACCTGGTCGGCCATCGTCATGGCCTCCTCCTGGTCGTGGGTGACGTGCACGAAGGTGATGCCGACCTCGGTCTGGATGCGCTTGAGCTCCAGCTGCATCTGACGGCGCAGCTTGAGGTCCAGGGCACCCAGCGGCTCGTCGAGGAGCAGCACCTGGGGGTGGTTGATCAGGGCGCGGGCGACGGCGACGCGCTGCTGCTGGCCGCCGGAGAGCTGGTGCGGCTTGCGCTTGGCGAACTGGCCGAGCTGGACCAGCTCCAGCATGTCGTCGACCTGCTTCTTGACCGACTTGATGCCGCGCCTGCGCAGCCCGAAGGCGATGTTCTCGGTGATGTCGAGGTGCGGGAAGAGCGCGTAGCTCTGGAAGACGGTGTTCACCGGGCGCTTGTACGGCGGCAGGTGCGTGACGTCGGTGGGGCCCAGCGAGACGGTGCCGGTGGAGGGGTCCTCCAGGCCGGCGATCATCCGCAGCGTCGTCGTCTTGCCGCATCCTGACGCGCCGAGCAGGGCGAAGAAGGAGCCCTGCGGGACGGTCAGGTCGAGCGGGTGCACGGCGGTGAAGGAGCCGTAGGTCTTGCTGATCCCGGCGAGGCGGACGTCGCCGCCTTCGGTCTTCTGAGTCATGGGTTGCGGTCCCAGGGGGGAGTCGGGGTGCGGCAGGGATTGCGGGGGGGGCAGGGTGCGGGGGCGTGACGGACGTGTACGCGGTGAGGTGAGCGGTGGCGCACGTACGGCCGGCCCGTCGCGCCGAGAGGCCGGCGCGCCTACGCGCCAAGTGCCTACCGGCCGAGTGTCTACGCGCCGAGTGTCTACGCGCCGAGTGCCTACGCGCCGATGAGCTTGGCGAACTTCTCCTCGTACGCCTTCTCCTGCGCCTCGGTCAGCGTGCGGAACTGATGCGCCTTGGCCGCCATCTCCTTGTCCGGCAGGATCAGCGGGGAGGCGGCCAGTGCCTCGTCGATCTTGGCGAGTTCCTCGCGGACGCCTTCGACGGGGCAGACGTAGTTGATGTACGCGGCGAGCTGCGCCGCGGGCCCCGGTTGGTAGTAGTGGTCGATCAGCTTCTCGGCGTTGGTCTTGTGCCGCGCCCTCGCGGGGACCAGCAGGTTGTCCGACGAGGAGATGTAACCGGCCTCGGGAATCGCGAACTTGACGCTCGGGTTGTCCGCCTGGAGCTGGACGACGTCCCCGGCCCAGGCGACGCAGGCCGCCAGGTCGCCCTTCTCCAGGTCGGCGGTGTAGTCGTTGCCGGTGAAGCGGCGGATCTGCTTGCTGTCGACGCCCTTCTGCAGCCGGGCGACGGCCGCCGCGTAGTCGTCGTCGGTGAAGTCCGCCGGGTCCTTGCCGAGGTCGAGCAGCGTCATCCCGACGGTGTCGCGCATCTCCGAGAGGAAGCCGACCTTCCCCTTCAGCTTGGGATCGTCCAGCAACTGGGCTATGGAGTCGACCTTGCGGCCGCCGGTCGCCTTCTCGTTGTAGGCGATGACCGTGGAGATGCCGGTCCACGGGTACGAGTAGGCCCGCCCGGGGTCCCAGGAGGGGCTGCGGAACTGGGCGCTGAGGTTGGCGTACGCGTGCGGCAGGTGGGCGGGGTCCAGCTTCTGCACCCAGCCGAGCCTGATCATCCGGGCGGCCAGCCAGTCGGTGACACAGATCAGGTCACGGCCGATGTCCTGGCCGTTCTGCAACTGCTGCTGGATCTTGCCGAAGAACTCGTTGTTGTCGTTGATGTCCGCCGTGTACTTGACGGATATCCCGGTGCGCCTGGTGAAGGCTTCGAGGGTCGGATAGCCCTTGTCGTTCTCACCGACGTCCATGTATTCGGTCCAGTTGGAGAAGACGACCCGCTTCTCCTCGGCCGAGAAGTCGTCGGAGACCCCCGCCGCCTTGTCCTTGCCGCCCGCGGCCGGAATGCCACAGGCACTCAGTGCTCCGACGCCGCCGAGGGCGAGGGCGCCGCCGCCCGCGGCGCGCATCAGCGAACGGCGGGTGAGTGCGCCCCGTCCGCTCGTGACGCTGCGCCGCACGGCCCGCTCCACGGCGTCCGTGCTGCCCGCCACGGCGTCCGTGCTGCCCGCTGCGGAAGGTGACCCGTTCTGGAACTTCTCCATGCGCAAGTGCCCTTTCGGGTGGGTTGCCGCGGTGAGGCGGACTCTCTATCGGTCCCCGAAGATCGTGCGGTGCCAGTCCTTGCGGGCCACCGCGGTGTTGTCGAACATCACGTGCTTGACCTGGGTGTACTCCTCGAAGGAGTACGCGGACATGTCCTTGCCGAAGCCGCTGGCCTTGTAGCCGCCGTGCGGCATCTCGCTGAGGATCGGGATGTGGTCGTTGACCCACACACAGCCGGCCTTGATCTCGCGGGTGGCGCGGTTCGCGCGGAACACGTCGCGCGTCCAGGCGGAGGCGGCCAGGCCGTACGGGGTGTCGTTGGCCAGCGCGATGCCCTCGTCGTCGCTGTCGAAGGGCAGTACCACCAGGACCGGTCCGAAGATCTCGTCCTGGACGACCTCGCTGTCCTGGGGTGCGTCGGCGATCAGGGTGGGGCGGTAGTAGGCGCCGTCCTTGAGGTCACCGCCGGGTGCCTCGCCGCCGGTGACGACCCGGGCGTACGCACGCGCCCGGTCGACGACGGCGGCGACGCGCTCGCGCTGGGCGAGGCTGATCAGCGGGCCGAGGTCGGTGGTCTCCTCGAACGGGTCACCGAGGCGCACGGACTCCATCAATTCGGCGACGCCGCTGACGAAGGCGTCGTACAGCGGGCGCTGGACGTAGGCGCGGGTGGCGGCGGTGCAGTCCTGGCCGGTGTTGATGAGGGCGCCGGCGACCGCGCCGTTGACCGCAGCCTCCAGGTCCGCGTCGTCGAACACGACGAACGGGGCCTTGCCGCCCAGCTCCAGGTGCAGTCGCTTGACCGTCGAGGTGGCGATCTCGGCGACCCGCTTGCCGACCGGGGTGGAGCCGGTGAAGGAGGTCATGGCGACGTCCGGGTGGCCGACCAGGTGCTCGCCCGCGTCCTTGCCCGCGCCGGTGACGATGTTGACGACACCGTCGGGCAGCCCGGCCTCCTTCGCGGCCTGCGCGAACATGATCGAGGTGAACGGGGTCGTCTCGGCGGGCTTCAGCACGATGGTGTTGCCCGCGGCGATGGCCGGCAGGACCTTCCACGCGGCCATCTGGAGCGGGTAGTTCCAGGGCGCGATCGAGCCCACCACACCGATCGCCTCGCGGCGGACGTACGAGGTGTGGTCGCCGTCGTACTCACCCGCGGACCTGCCCTCCAGATGCCGGGCCGCGCCCGCGAAGAAGGCGACGTTGTCGATCGTGCCGGGTACGTCGAACTCCCGGGACAGCTTGATCGGCTTGCCGCACTGGAGCGACTCGGCGTACGCGAAGTCCTCGGCCTGCTCGGCGAGTACGGCCGCGAACTTGTGCATCGCGTCGGAGCGCTCGCCGGGGGTGGCCCCCGACCAGCCGGGAAAAGCCGCCTTGGCCGCGGCCACCGCGGCGTCCACGTCGTCTCTTCCGGCCAGCTCGTACGTGTAGACCCCCTCGCCGGTGGCGGGGTTCACGACCGTGTGAGTACGACCCGACGTACCGGGCCGCAACTGCCCGCCGATGTACTGTGCGCCGCCTTCGAAGCGGTCCCGCACCTGGAAGCGGTTGCCCATGACGCTCTCCTCCGCCGTTCACCCCGTCATACGGAGGACGGCGTAGCTCCAGCTTGATTTGATTGCCGATCCTGACAGAGCGGTACGCGGCCAACAAGTGATTCCGTTGTTGCCTTTTGGTTACGCGACGAATTCGGTCGACCGTGTGTCGAGTTGGCGCGGAAATTCCGTACGGAGTGTCAGTGGCGGATGACACACTCGCATGCATGGGGGTGATCGAAGAGCTCGCGGCGCAGGTCGACCGCGGCGAGCGGGTCAAGTTCCTGCATTTCTGGGGTCACGGTCCGCGACCGAACGGCTCCTGAGCGCAAGCATTTTCAGCCAGTGGGGACCGTCGGCGGCAAAGAGGGCGGGCCGCTTGGTGCGCGACTTCGACCTTGGGTGCTGGTGAGGCGAGCTTCCCAGCCCCTTGGGCGGCGGGCCGCCCTTCCTAACGCGCTCTCACGCTCCCAGCCCCAGCCCTCTTGGGCAGCGGGGCCGCCCTTCCTGTCGCTCTCTCACGCTCCCCGCCCCCAGCTCCCTTGGGCAGCGGGGCCGCCCCCCGGGGGCGGGACGGGTGGGCAAGGGGGCGGCCCCTCGCGCGGAGCACACCCCTTCGCGTGCCCCCTCTCGCGACGTTCCCTTCGCGCGGGCGCGTCGTGGCTGATCGCG